>NZ_JBYQGS010000001.1:0-1298994 GCF_058200355.1 Streptococcus sp. SCPM-O-B-23252 (M501) | reverse complement strand
AGAGTAGAAAGGTCAGATGACCTTTTTTATTTTGTTTGTAACGAAAAAAGGCCGTGTGGCCTTTTTTTATAATAATTGATATTCGTCAATCAGCATGATGGTTTCTCGTCCCTTATTATCGACAATTCTGACTTGTCTTGGATAATAGGGGTCGAAGGGAATTAGGAAATCAACTGCAACTTCTAAGGGGAAGTCTTTTTGACTGAACCGCAATGTTGTTTTTCCTTTTCGATTGATAAGTTCAAATTTTAGAACTGAGTTTAAGGGATAGACATGTTTGAGGTAGTTGTCAATGACATACCAGAAACTATCAATAATATCGTCTGGTAAACTGGTCATAACCCCAAAACTAGCATAGCGACCTCGAGTATTTGTAAACGCCATAGTATCTCCCTTCCTCTTTTTATTAAGTACATAGTACTTGTTTTAGGTGGATATTGCAAGTATTAAGTTCGAAAAAAAGAGCTTTCGCTCTTTTCAACTTTATTTATTTCGCAGTTCAACATAACGGTTGTACCAAATTTTGATGTATTCCTCAGAGAAAGGACCTAATTGATTGTTGATCCAATCTACAAGGATTTTGACATTTTCTTTTAGGATAAAGTCAATGTCATCTGAATAGTTCATTTTGCGTTTATGCTGTTCGTATTCTTCTACGTCCAGCAGTTTCTTATCACCACCAGGAAACACCTTGACATCAAGATCATAATCAATATACTTTAGTGCCTCTTGATCCATATAAAATGGACTGGCTAGATTACAATAGTAGGACACTTCATTATCTCGGATCATAGCGATGATATTGAACCAATACTTCTTATGAAAGTAGACGATTGCTGGCTCTCTGGTAATCCATCTTCTACCATCGCTCTCTGTAACGAGAGTATGATCATTGACGCCGATCAGTGCGTTTTCCGTAGTTTTTAGTACCATGGTGTCCCGCCACGTTCGGTGGAGACTTCCATCATGTTTATAACTTTGAATTGTAATAAAGTCGCCTTCTTTAGGTAGTTTCATAACTTACCAACTTTCTACAATCTAAGTATATCCTCTATATTGTATCATATTTTCATGAAAATAAGGGATTTTCATGTGAATTTTTATTTAAAGGAATTCGCGAAGAGCTGTAGAAATGTCAGAGTAGTCATAGCCTTTGCGAGCAAGAGCTTGGGTGAGGCGTTGTTTGAGTTCGTAGCCCTCATATTTTCGTGAGTATTTCTGGTGCTGTTTTTCCAGTTCCTTCATAATTAGGTCGAGTGTTTGTTCTTCATCTGGCTCGATATCCAACTGGTGATAGGCTTGCTTGGCAACTTCATAACTGAAGCCTTTATTGATAAGATTTTGTGTGATTTTATCTTTTAAGGCTCTTGGTGGAAGTTTTTTAGCGTATTGTTTGGCTAATTTTTGGGCTGTTCGTTGAGCTACCTCGGAAAAATCAAATTCTGAGGTGACTTGATCAATATAGTGGGAAGAGACTCCTTTTTGAATGAGCTTTTGCTTGAGGAGATAGGGTCCCTTGTCACCTGAGACGTGATTGGATTGAAAGATAGCCCGAGTATAGGCTAAGTCATCGATCCATTTGTCCTCTTTTAGGGTGTTAATGACAGTTTCAATAGTGGATTCGTCGATTTCATGCTTGGCTAAGTAGTCGCGAACTTCTCGAGCTGTACGGGCTTTAAAAGAAAGGTGATAAAGGGCTAAATTCTTAGCATTGGAAAGCTGGGCAAAGGTTTGGATTTCCTTGAGTTCTTCCTGGCTAATTTCCTTGTCTCGTGAGAGCATGAAGCGGACGATGGTGTCTTCTGTAATGTAGAGGGATTCGGCTTGATCCAGCTCTAGAAGGTAGAGACGTTTTTTCTTTTCTAATTTGGTGATTTTCATAGGATTCCTGTTTCGTTTCGATTTTATTTTTGGTTATGATCAATCTTTCTCTCTATATTATTCGTATTATTATTGAGAAATGGTCTGTAATTCCTTGTTTTTCTTTTCAATTCTATCATATTCTAAACGAATGAGAAACTACATGGTATAATAGACATATGAATCTAAAAGTTAAACAAAGAATTCCTTTGAAAATCAAGCGAATGGGAATTAATGGAGAAGGGATTGGCTTTTACAAGAAGACCTTAGTCTTTGTGCCTGGGGCTTTAAAGGGCGAAGATGTCTTTTGCCAAATTACTGCGATTCGAAAGAACTTTGCAGAAGCCAAGCTCTTGTCTGTCAACAAGGCTTCCAAGTATCGGGTAACGCCAACCTGTGATATCTATGAGACCTGTGGGGGCTGCCAGATCATGCATCTGAAGTACAGCAAGCAGTTGGAGTTCAAAACGGACTTGCTGCAGCAGGCCTTGAAAAAATATGCTCCTAAGGGGTATGAAAATTATCTGATCCGTCCGACGCTTGGGATGGAAAAACCACAGTATTATCGGGCCAAACTTCAATTTCAGACGCGTAAATTTAAGGGGCAGGTCAAGGCTGGTTTGTACGCCCAAAATTCCCATTATTTGGTGGAATTAAGGGACTGTCTGGTCCAGGATCCGGTCATTCAGGAAATCGCTAACCATGTAGCGGAGTTATTGACCTACTACCAGATTCCGATTTCAGATGATCGGAAGCAATTGGGAGTTCGAACCATCATGGTGCGCCGGGCTCGTAAGACTGGACAGGTCCAAATGATCGTGGTGACGAGTCGGCAGATTAATTTAACAGACTTGGTGGCAGATCTAGTAGCAAAACACCCTGAAATTGTGACGGTGGCAGTCAATCTGAATACCTCTAAATCCAGCGAGATCTATGGAGAGAAGACACAGATTATTTGGGGACAGGAGACCATTCGAGAAGGGGTCTTGGATTATGAATTTTCCTTGTCTCCTCGGGCCTTTTATCAGTTAAATCCTGAGCAGACAGAAGTCCTCTATAGTGAAGCTGTCAAGGCCTTGGATGTATCCCCAGAGGATCATTTGATTGATGCCTACTGCGGGGTTGGGACCATTGGTTTTGCCTTTGCGGATAAGGTCAAGAGTGTCCGGGGGATGGACATTATCCCTGAAGCGATTGAGGATGCCAAGTACAATGCTAAGCAGATGGGGTTTGCTAATACCCACTATGAAGCTGGGACGGCTGAGGAAATTATTCCTCGTTGGTACAAGGAAGGCTATCGGGCAGATGCAGTCATTGTGGATCCACCACGTACAGGACTGGGGGTTCAATTGATTGACACCTTGTTGCGCTATGCCCCTCAAAAGATGGTTTACGTTTCTTGCAATGTTTCCACCCTGGCGCGGGACCTCGTGGACTTGACCAAGGTGTATGATGTCGTCTACATCCAGTCAGTGGATATGTTTCCCCATACAGCTCGGACAGAGGCTGTTGTGAAATTGGTCAAGAAAGCTTAATCAAATAGGGATCAACAGTGGATATTTGGCAAATCATGTATGAAAAGGCCAATCAGAGGGCCAAGGAGCTCTCCCAGGAGGAGCGTTAGATTCCAAAGATCTTAGATGAGAGAAGAATGTGAGTGTGAAAGATGGACAATAAAATTGATGTATCGATTCCCGTTGCTCAAGTCATTGATCAACATCCGGAAGTATTGGACTTGTTGGTGGAGTTGGGCTTTAAACCCTTAGCCAATCCGATCATGCGCAATACAGTTGGGCGCAAGGTTTCCTTGAAACAAGGATCAAAATTAGAAGGCACTCCTATGGAGAAGATTGTACGAACACTAGAGGCCAATGGCTATGAAGTAGTGGGGCTAGACTAATGAGTGATGAACGAATTCATGTCTTAAGAGATATCTTATTAGACCTTCATCATGGAGCTTCTCCTGAGTCGGTTCAGGAACGCTTTGATGCGACCTTTAGCGGGGTGTCTGCGATTGAGATTTCCCTCATGGAACATGAACTGATGAATTCCGATGCAGGTATCACCTTTGAGGATGTCATGGAGCTGTGCGATGTCCATGCTAATCTCTTTAAGAACGCTGTACAAGGGGTTGAAGTAACAGATACCGATCATCCAGGTCATCCGGTTCAGATTTTTAAACAGGAGAATCTAGCCCTTCGGGCCGCTATGATGCGGGTCCGTCGCTTGCTGGATAATTATGAGACGACGGAGGATCCTGAGATGATCCAGGAGATTCACAAAGGCCTCTTGCGTCAGTTGGGCTTGGTGGGTCAATTTGATCGGCATTACCGTCGCAAGGAAGAGTTGATGTTCCCCATTATGGAGCGCTATGGGCATGATTCCCCCCCTAAAGTCATGTGGGGAGTGGATGACCAGATTCGAGAACTCTTTGCGAAAGCTATGGACGCAGCCAAGAAACTACAGGATTCTGGTATTTCTGAAGTCAAAGAGCGCTTTGAAGCCTTTGCGCAAGAGTTTGAGGCTATGATCTTCAAGGAAGAATCGATCCTCTTGATGATTTTGCTGGAGGCTTTTAGCCAGGATGATTGGCTCTCCATTGCGGAAGAAAGCGATGCATATGGTTATGCTATTATCATTCCGAGTGAGAAATGGGTGCCGAAACGCGTGGACTTCAAGGAAGAAGGAGCAAGAGAGTCAGAAGGTTCAACTGAAGCACTTCCTTCTTCAAATGGAGATGAGCACTGTCAGGTCATTGAGACTCCTGAGGGACAATTGACCATAACCTTCACGCCTAAGAAAAAAGAAGAGAGCTCCGACCGCCAGCAACCACAAGCTTTTGGCCATGGATTTTTATCGGTGGAGCAGGCGAATTTGATCTTGAACCATCTACCGATGGAGATCACCTTTGTCAATAAGGATGATATCTTTCAGTATTACAATGATGCAGCGCCCTTTGAGGAGATGATCTTCAAAAGGACGCCGTCGCAGGTAGGACGCAATGTCGAATTGTGTCACCCGCCAAAATATTTGGAGAAGGTCAAAGCCATCATGCAGGGGCTTCGAGAAGGGAAAAAAGACAAGTACGAAATGTGGTTCAAATCCGAATCACGTGGGAAATTTGTCCATGTCACCTATGCGGCAGTGCGTGATGAAGCAGGAGATTTTCAAGGTGTCTTGGAATATGTCCAGGATATCCAACCCTATCGGGAGATCGATAGTGAATTTTATAGAGGATTGGAGTAAGAATGAGCTACGAAAAAGAATTTATGAAAGAATTTGAGGCCTGGATCAAGACCCAGGTCATGATCAATGAGATGGCCCTGACAGAAAGCAAGAAGGTCTATGAAGAAGATCAGGACGAGCGGGCCAAGGAAGCTATGATCCGCTACGAGAGTCGCTTGGATGCCTATCAATTCCTTCAAGGGAAGTTTGCTAACTACCACGAGGGGAAAGGGTTCCACGATCTTCCAGATGGCTTGTTTGGAGAGAGAACCTATTAAAAGCTCTTTGTGAAGGCCTTTTACTGGCTGGATTGGGCTGAAAATAGTGCAATGACTTGATTTTTCGAGGGATTGTGTTACAATAAAAAAGTTGAACACACATCAACGAATTATCGAAAGTAATATTGGTGATGAAACCTTGTTGCCTTAGGGATTGATCACTGGATACGTAGGAGGAAAAATGGCAAAGAAGAACGTTAACCGTGCGAAACAATACAAACATCAAAATAGACATCTTTTGAAAAAAGCTGTCGAAACTGTAGGAGCAGCTGTTAAAGAAGCACCTAAGAAAGTTGAAAAAGCAGCAAAAGCAGTAGCGAAAGAAGTGAAACAAGCAGCTTCTTCAGTAGAAGAATTCGCTGCAAGCTTGGAAGGTGTAGCACTAGATCGTGCGCAAACATTCTATGATGAAGGTATTCGCTCTGTTGCGGACTTTGCAAACTGGACAGAGAAAGAGTTGTTGGCCCTTAAAGGAATCGGCCCAGCTACTATCAAAAAATTGCAAGAACTTGGTGTCAAGTTTAAATAATCACTTTTGTGATTTCTTGCTATTTCCAGGAAAACTTGATAAAATGAAGCTGTTAGAGGTGTTTTGAGTCCCACATTATACAGAAAGTGGCGGTGCTGAGAAGTCCACAAATGTGTCAAAACTGGTAGCTAATGGATGAAAAATTGAAATAAAAATATCTTTTTGTTTAAAAGACGAGAGTTGCGGGCGTTGCCCGAAATTGGGTGGTACCGCGGATAAACATATTCGTCCCTGTCAGATTGATGACAGGGACGATTTTTTGTAGAAAGCGAGGGAGGAAAATGACAAGAGCAGAGTTGCCAGAACGAATCGAAACGGAGCGTCTAGTCTTACGAGTCCGAACAGTGGCTGATGCAGAGGACATATATGCTTACGCTAGTCTTCCAGAAGTCTCCTACCTAGCAGGTTTTCCACCCGTCAAGAACTTGGAAGATGAGATTTATTATCTAGAGCATATCCTTCCTGAGCGCAATGAAAAGGACAATCTCCCAGCTGGCTATGGAATTGTGGTCAAAGGAACCGATAAAGTCATTGGTTCTGTCGACTTCAATCATCGCCACGAAGACGATGTGCTGGAGATTGGCTATACCTTGCACCCAGACTATTGGGGGCGAGGCTATGTGCCAGAAGCAGCGCGTGCCTTGATTGATCTGGCTTTTAAAGAACTGGGGCTTCATAAGGTAGAATTGTCTTGCTTTGGCTACAACCTTCAAAGTCAACGAGTCGCGGAAAAACTTGGCTTTACCCTTGAAGCTCGCATAAGAGACCGCAAAGATGCTCAAGGCAACCGCTGTGATGATTTGAGATATGGCTTGCTGAAGAGTGAGTGGGAGGTGGATTGATGCATGTTTTCATCATTGGAGCTCCAGCTGCAGGGAAAATGACCATTGGTCAGGAACTTTCGGAACTCACCGGTGCGACTCTCTTTTTCAACCATCAACCAATTGATTTCGCACTCGAAATCTATCAGGATTTTACGGAAGAAATGTGGGAATTTGTTCGTAGCGTTAACTTTTCTTTTCTTGGAACAAGCGCCAGGCATCATCGGTCGGTGATTTTAACAGGTGTAACTGATTTTTCAAATCAATACCATCTGATGTATTTGAAGGATATTCAAGATTTATTAAATGAGTATCATCAAGAGATTCTCTTTGTTGAATTAGAAACGTCTCTTGAGGAGCGCTTACGTCGCAATCGGACGGAGAATCGGTTGAAATACAAACCCTTGAAACGGAATTTTGAGGTATCTGAAAGAGAAATTTTAGAGACTGATAAAACAGATCAACTTAATTCTCAAAAGCAACCGAGTGGTCTTCACCACTACCTGAAAATTGATAATACGAATCTGTCTGCAGAAGAAGTCGCAAACCAGATTCAAGAAAAAATGAAAACAATAGAGAAAGGACACACACATGTCTAAAGAACTTTCACCTAAATACAATCCAGCCGAGGTTGAGGCTGGTCGTTACCAAAAATGGCTTGACGAAGATGTTTTCAAGCCTTCAGGCGATAAAAAGGCTAAGCCATACTCTATCGTGATTCCACCACCAAACGTAACTGGTAAACTTCACCTTGGTCACGCTTGGGATACAACTTTGCAAGATATCATTATCCGTCAAAAACGTATGCAAGGCTTTGATACGCTTTGGCTTCCAGGGATGGACCACGCTGGGATTGCTACTCAGGCTAAGGTTGAGGAGCGCTTGCGTGGCGAGGGCATTAGTCGTTATGACCTCGGTCGTGAAAAATTCCTTGAGAAAGTCTGGGAATGGAAAGACGAATATGCCACTACTATCAAAGAACAATGGGGCAAGATGGGGCTCTCTGTAGACTACTCTCGTGAGCGTTTCACACTTGATGAAGGTTTGTCAAAAGCGGTTCGTAAGGTCTTTGTGGACCTATACAAAAAAGGCTGGATCTACCGTGGTGAATTTATCATCAACTGGGACCCAGCGGCTCGCACAGCCCTCTCTGATATTGAGGTAATCCACAAGGACGTCGAAGGTGCCTTCTACCACATGAACTACATGCTAGAAGATGGCTCACGCGCCCTTGAAGTTGCGACAACTCGTCCTGAGACTATGTTTGGGGACGTTGCGGTTGCGGTCAATCCAGAAGACCCACGCTACAAGGACTTGATTGGTAAAAACGTCGTCCTTCCTATCGCTAATAAATTGATTCCAATCGTTGGGGACGAACACGCAGATCCTGAATTTGGTACTGGTGTCGTGAAAATCACTCCTGCCCACGATCCAAACGACTTCTTGGTCGGTCAACGTCACAACTTGCCACAAGTCAACGTCATGAACGATGACGGAACTATGAACGACTTGGCCTTCGAATTTGCAGGCATGGACCGTTTTGAAGCTCGTAAGGCAGTCGTTGCCAAGTTGGAAGAAATCGGTGCCCTCGTTAAAATCGAAAAACGTGTCCACAGTGTTGGTCACTCAGAACGTACAGGTGTTGTAGTTGAGCCACGCTTGTCTACGCAGTGGTTTGTCAAGATGGACCAATTGGCTAATAATGCCATTGCAAACCAAGACACAGATGATAAGGTAGAATTCTACCCACCTCGTTTCAACGATACCTTCCTCCAATGGATGGAAAATGTCCATGACTGGGTAATCTCTCGTCAGCTCTGGTGGGGTCACCAAATCCCTGCTTGGTACAATGCTGAGGGTGAAATGTACGTTGGCGAAGAAGCTCCAGAAGGTGACGGATGGACTCAGGACGAAGACGTCTTGGATACTTGGTTCAGTTCTGCCCTTTGGCCATTCTCAACTATGGGTTGGCCGGATGTTGACTCAGAAGACTTCAAACGTTACTTCCCAACTTCAACCTTGGTAACAGGTTACGACATCATCTTCTTCTGGGTGTCTCGTATGATCTTCCAATCATTGGAATTCACTGGCCGTCAGCCATTCCAAAACGTCCTTATCCACGGTCTCATTCGTGACGAGCAAGGACGCAAGATGTCTAAATCTCTGGGTAACGGGATTGACCCAATGGATGTCATCGAGAAATACGGTGCCGATGCCCTTCGTTGGTTCCTTTCAAACGGTTCTGCACCAGGGCAAGACGTGCGCTTCTCTTACGAGAAAATGGATGCTTCATGGAACTTCATTAACAAGATTTGGAACATCTCTCGCTACATCCTCATGAACAATGAAGGCTTGACCCTTGAGCAAGCAACGGCTAATGTGGAAAAAGTTGTTAACAAGGAAGCTGGAAATGTCACTGACCGCTGGATCCTCCACAACCTCAACGAAACGATCGGCAAAGTCACTGAAAACTTTGATAAGTTTGAGTTTGGTGTCGCTGGGCACATCCTTTACAACTTCATCTGGGACGAGTTTGCGGACTGGTACGTTGAGTTGACCAAGGAAGTCCTTTATAGCGATAATGAAGAAGAGAAAGTCATCACACGTTCTGTTCTCCTTTATACTTTGGACAAGATCCTTCGTCTCCTTCACCCAATCATGCCTTTCGTGACAGAGGAAATCTTTGGTCAAATCTCAGAAGGCTCTATCGTCACAGCGGAATACCCAACTGTTAACCCAGCCTTTGAAGACCTTGCAGCTCACACTGGTGTAGAAAGCCTTAAAGACTTGATCCGTGCTGTTCGTAATGCGCGTGCGGAAGTAAACGTTGCTCCAAGCAAGCCAATCACGATTCTTGTTAAGACAAGTGATAGCGATTTGGAAGCCTTCTTTAACAGCAATGTTAACTATATCAAACGCTTCACAAATCCAGAACACTTGGAAATCGCATCAAACATCCCTGCACCTGAACTCGCGATGTCAAGCGTCATCACTGGAGCAGAAATCTACTTGCCACTGGCAGACCTCCTCAATGTCGAAGAAGAACTCGCTCGTCTCGATAAGGAACTGGCTAAATGGCAAAAAGAACTGGATATGGTCGGTAAGAAGCTCTCTAATGAACGCTTCGTAGCCAATGCCAAACCAGAAGTCGTCCAAAAAGAACGCGACAAACAAGCCGACTACCAAGCCAAATACGATGCGACCGTAGCACGTATTGATGAGATGAAGAAGTTGGTTAAATAAACATAGAAACACGGCGGAATGCCGTGTTTTTTTGTATAATAATGTTAAATATACATTAAAAGAGAGGTAGATTTATGCCTTATGAAATAGGTGGAAGAGCAGATAAATTAGGTAATAAATATGAGTTCAATTGGATTGTTTTGAAATTTATTGATATCATAGCTGAAAAAATAGATGCTATAAAAATTGAACCAATTGGTCCCGAAGCTGATCGTGTGGATGTTTTAGTAAGATATAGAAATGGGAGTAAGGAGGCACAACAATGCAAAGGAAGAAATGCTAGTAAAGAAAATTGGTCTCTTGCGGATTTAAATCAAAGAGGAATTCTTAATAGTTGGAGGAGACATTTAGAAAGGGATCCACAAGTTAAGGTTTCATTAGTTAGTCCACTACCGTTTATAAGTTTCTCTGATTTGATTTATAGGGCTAAAACTAATGATGATGATCAGTATTTCATTGAATATCAGGTTCAGACATCTTCAGTAATCAGTAGCTTATTGAACGATTATATTAAATATTTAGGTTTTTCTAAGGAAAAAGATATTCGAAAAGTTATAGATTTTTTAAGTAGAACGGTGATTAGGCAAGAACCGTATCCAGATAATGAAGAATTTATTAAAGATAAGGTTAGTCAATATTTTATTGGTGATGCTACTAGCATAAAGTCAAAATTCATTAATTTAATTTTACAAGGTGAAATTTATGGAAGATGGCTTTCATTTCAGGATTTAGAGAAATTTATTAAAAATGAGAAAATTGAATTCAGAAATTTAGCACGTGATGATAGGATAATGCCTAGAATACATATTTTAAATGATGAGTATAAAAATAGCTTTAAAACATTGGATTCGGGTCTAAAAATTCGCACACAATTTGATGAATGTAAGAAATATATTCAAGAAGGAAAGTCAATTATCATTCACGGTAAAGCTGGGAATGGTAAAAGCGGTTTAACAGAAAATATTATTGATTGGTGTAATAAAAGTAATATTTTACACTTAGATTTAAAACTAGATTGTTATATTCCTGAGGGTACGGCACAAGGATGGGGGGAGAAATTAGGATTTCCTGCTAGCATTAGTTATTGTTTGAACGCTTTTTCTAAAGAGAATAATGTTGTTCTTATATTAGATCAACTAGATGCGTTAAGATGGACAGCAAGAAATTCTAAAAGTTCACTTGTGACTTGTTTGGAGTTGATTCGAGAGATACGGAACCTCAATTTGGAAAGAGAGAATAAAATCTCAATTATTTTTGTTTGTAGAACTTATGATTTAGAAAATGATAGCGGAATTAAGGCGTTATTTGAAAATAAATCGAAAGATGATGCAGAGTCTTGGCATAAAGTTGAAGTTAATGAATTATTTGAAAATGAGGTTGAGGAAATTTTAGGGAGTAAATACCATAATTATCCAAACAGATTAAGACAGTTGTTGAGAACCCCGAGTAATCTTTATATTTGGGAACAAATTAATTACAAAGAAGAATACTATCAAATAAAAAATACTTATAACCTAGTTGATAAATGGTGGAGGGATTTATCAGAAAAATGCCAGGAAGCCGATTTAAGTGAAGATGATCTGAATAAATTAAAAGAAAAACTTGTCAATTTATTTGCTGATACAGGTAAAACCGTGTTTAGTAAGAGAAGAATAATAGGTAATGAGAAAGCTCTGCGATATTTAATTAGCCAAGGGATGTTAACAGAGCGTTCCAACAAAGTTTCTTTTGTTCATCAGTCATTCTTAGATTGTTTTGTTGCAGAGCAAATGATTCTTGATTACTACGATAATTATGACGATATAAATGAAATTATTGGAGATAAAACTCAACAGAATCCAACAAGACGTTATCAATTTCAAATTTTTCTTCAATCATTATTAGAAGAATCAGAAAAAGATTTTTTAGATTTTGGAACTAAATTAATAAAGAGTAATAATGTCAGGTTTAATTTCAAATATGTTTTCTTTGAAATCTTAGGAAGTATTCAAGAACCATCTAAAAAGATTTTAAATTATATAGCAGATCTGATTCAAGATATAAATTATAGAAATCATTTATGCCAAACGGTAATTAGTGGTCATCCTGCATATGTTAATTTTTTAGTAAAAAAGGATGTGTTGCAAAAATTTTTAGATATCAATAAAGCATTAGTAATTAACTTATTAAGCAGTATTTCTCCATATTATACAACTGAAGCTACTCAATTTATAAGAAATGCTATAAAAATTTCTGATGATAAGCACGAATGGCGTAGTTGTTTTTATAGTGACTATAATAATGATTCTGAAAACTTTTTTAATTTAAGATTACATTATTGGAGTGATTTTATTGAAAATATAGAATTCTATGATGATTACTATAAAAATTTAAATTATTATAAAATTAAAGTGATTTGCTTATTACTTGATAAATTTCAAGACTCTGATAATAGCAATAGATTTTATAATGAATCAAAGAATTTCGATGAAAACTCCCATAATTACATAGATAAAAATTGTATACAAATCGTCCAAATATTATTACCTTATCTTAGAAAGTATTCCGAGAATAATTCAACTAAATACAATCTAGCCTTGAAAGAACGCGATAGCTTACAAAGATATTACCTTCATTTATTAAATGAAGCAAATAAATATTTAATTTCGAAACATCCTGAGATTTTTTTGAAAACTTATAGTAATTATATGGGAAAAGGTGATTATCTCTATAATGAAGTTATTTTAGATGCTTTGCATAATTTACCAGAGAGTTATTCTGATAATTGTATCGAATACTTATTGATTGATTTTAATAAAACACTCTTTGAAAAATCCCAAGGTTATGAAGAAAAATTGATTTTAGCCAAACGATTGATTTCTAAGGTCTCAAAAAGATGTTCATTAGAAATGTACCATAAACTTGAAGAACAAATTATTCATTATGTATCACCTGAGGCTAAACAAAGACTAGCAAGGAGAATTGAAACAAATAAATCTCAAAATGATTATAGGGTTTATTGGCCATTTTGGGGAGATTTTCAGTATAGATTGCTATCAGTTTTACCGAAAAACAGAATGAGTAAAGAAGCTATCGAATTACTAAAGGTATTAGAACGATCTAATAGTTTTTCTGATTCTTTTTATGGCTCACATTGTGGAAGTGTAGTATCTCCGCTACAAGGAAAGGATATTTCTGCTAAATCTTGGAGAAATATTCTCATCAGTTCAAAAGGTGAGACTAAATGTAGATGGGATAGTGAGAGGCAAATATTTATTGAGTCTTCTCCCAGAGAATTAGCTAGGGATTTTAGAAATGCTGTTTCTAAAAATCCTAAAGAATACGTTTCTTTATTTTTAAACTTATCGTCCAATCATAAAATCAATGAACATTATATAGATGGTCTACTAGGTGGAATTGTAGACTTAGAAAAAATTCCAGACCCTGTTTTAAGTGACCTTGAATTCATACTATTAAATTTTGTAAATGAAGATAATTGGGAGAATCTTTATTATTTTTTCCGAGTCATAGAGGAACACGCAAGTATGGGATGGTCCGATGAAGTTTTTGGAAAGCTTAATTATTATCTTAAGAAAACTGATTTAGATGTTCTTGATAAATTTAACGAGAATCAAACTCTGGAAAATTATTTACAACAGTCATACTCAACTTTAAGAGGTCATGGAATACACGCTTTGACAAAACTAATAGAAAATTCACCAACAAACATTTCGTACTTCAAAAATACTATTATTTCACTTGCTAATGATAAGACTGACTACGTACGCTTAAATACTATTTTTCTTCTGTATATAATTTTAGATTTAGATAAAGATTTTGCTAGAGAGTTATTTAGAGGGATTTTTACGGATGAAAAGATGATAATTCATTGGTATAGTAACTACATTTTGTTTAGACTATACGAAGATGAAAAAGAACGAATTCAATCTTTATTGCAATTAGCTTTCGATTCAAAAGATACATTACTTGTAAAAAATGCCTCATTTCTGATTACAGAAATTTACTTAAATAAAGGAGAAATGGAATCATCTGTTTATAGTGGAAGTGCACTTCAAGCAGAAGGTATTTGCCAGATGGCAATAAATTATTTAAAGGTAAAGAACCATGAAGAGAAATCAAAGAAGATTATACTTCATTATTTAAGTGAGAATATTACAAATTTAGAAAAAATTTTACCTCAGTTATTCAGGGATGGTTTGTTGGATATTAAAGAAGATAGAGATTTAATACTTAAACTACTAACTTCAGAATATAAAGATAAGTTATATTATTATTTTTTAGAATCTCTTGAAAAACAAGTATCGATTTCAAATTATACAACCATCATTTTTGAAACAGTGTCTAATATTGTGAGCAAAAACAATAAATTGAAATTGGAAACATATTATTATAGACGAATAGAAGAATATCTTTCTAGGTTAATGATACAGCTTTATGATGAACACAAAGGCGATGATGTTGCTGATAATTGTTTAGATATTATTGATCAAATGTTTGAAAATGAGTTTGGTAGCTCGCGAATTCTAATCGAAGAATTGATGAATAAATAAAAAATGCTGAATCTCTGTTCTCAATAAATTATTCATGTTATACTAGAAAAGTCAATATTTTAGAAAGCAGGTTACTACATGACAAATTCTGTAAGTTCGAACCGACCTGAGAAGTACAACATTGCAGCTTTCTTCTCAGGTGTTGGGGGAATTGAGTTGGGATTTGAACAGACCAACGAGTTCAGAGTGGTGTATGCCAATGAATTTGATAAGTATGCGCGTCAGACTTATCGTTTAAATTATCCAAATACGCATTTGGATAGTCGTGATATTCATGCGGTGCAACCGGAAGACATTCCGGCTGAGCGCGTGGATGTGATTATGGGAGGTTTCCCTTGTCAGGCCTTTAGTATTGCGGGTTATCGCAAGGGCTTTGATGATGATCGTGGCGATCTTTTCTTCGAATTGCTTCGCATGATTGAGGGGTGCAAACCTCGCGCCATTTTTATCGAAAACGTCAAGAACATGGTCGGTCATGACCACGGCAATACCTTCAAGGTTATTCGTGAAGCCTTGACCGAGAACAACTACTTCATCAAGTGGAAGGTTCTCAACGGGAAAGACTATGGGAATATCCCACAAAACCGCGAGCGGATCTATATCGTTGGTTTTGATACTAAAGAAGCCTACGACTTATTTGAATTCCCAGAGGAAATCAAACTAACAACGACCTTGGCTGATGTCATTGATTTTGGTGCCAAGCCTGATGAGGCCTACTATTATCGAGAAGGGAAACAAAATTTCTACGATCAGTTGAAGTTTGAAGTGACTAGTCAAGATACGGTTTATCAATGGCGTCGTCAGTATGTCCGTGAAAACAAAAACGGTGTAGTCCCTACCTTGACAGCCAATATGGGAACAGGTGGACACAATGTTCCATTGATCTTGACTGACACTGGGGAGATTCGGAAGTTAACTCCCAAAGAAACCTTTAATGTTCAAGGCTATCCTAAATCCTTTAAAATCCCTGAGGGAGTTTCCAATGGTCAGCTCTACAAACAAGCTGGAAACAGTGTGGTTGTTCCTGTGATTAAACGCATTGCAGAGCGGATTGCTTTTGCCCTTAATGAGAGCAATGGGCCGTCTCAACTGGATCGTTCAGGAAAATTTGCCATTATCTACACCAAGATGAATGGTCAATTTGAAGGTCAGTCTTATGTGAAAGATTTTGTCTCCACTTATGAGGAAGCAGAGAAGAAGATTGCCTCCTATGAGGATGGGCTTGCAATTTTATCGGATGAAGATTATTTCAGATTGGTAAAAAAACGTGGGAATTTTGAGTTTTACAGCATTATTTAACGAATTATATAAGTAAGGGGACTAGTGAAAAACTAGTCTTCTTTTGATATACTTAAATAAGAAGTGAGGATTGAATGATGTGGGAACACCTAAAACAAGAACAAAAGGATAAATACAAGACTCTCATTACCAATTTTGCTAGTCTGAGTGAAGCATTTTCTCAAAAAGCAGAAGGTGAAGATTCTGATGATCGAGAAAGCTATGTTGCTCCGATTGTCAATTCAAAATTCCAAGAGACTGTTTTCCAAAAAGCTTTTCATGCGGTTGGTGAGGATATTGCTAATACCTCCTATGATGCTTCGGTTGTCGTTGATGAGCAACATAAGTATTTGGTTGGGATTAAATCCTTTGGTTTGGACTCAGGGGATCAAAAGATTGCTCAGTTCAAGAAAGATTCACAGTCTTGGAATGAGCTGTTGAGTGAAATTCGATTTCAGGCTGATATTTCACCAGACAAGGAAACCGCTGATAACGAAAATCGTGCTCGCTATGAAAAACTGGCCCGTGAGATTGCGACCTTGCGAAATCAACGGATTGAATCATCCAAAGCACTCATAAAGGGATTACATTCTGACGCTAGTCACATAGAAGCTGTGTATCATGTCTTGATGCCGACCTCGAAAGGTCACAAACCTCAGATCCATGTGGGAGAGACGACTTATCTGCCGGTTGACCTAGACCATCTCAAGATTTTAGGCTCGACAACCAAGAACAATCCGACAAATTTCCGTTTTACAGATGGCCATCATGATTATAAATACACGGCTGCAGATAGTCAGCTCCATATGACCTTTAGGAATAAGGAGATTGTAGTTGACACCTGGGATGTGAATTATGTCGAAGATCCCTTTTATCTTTTTGAACACCTTCATTTATTGACTTCGGAAAAAAGTGATTCGGAGATTCTTGAGACGGTGTCGTGGGCAATTACAGACAAACATGGAAATGTAGAAGAAAATTCTGGCTTTAATGCTTTTAATGGTGGTTCAAAGTTGGCCAAGAAGGATCGCTTGCCACGGATTTTAAAGATTCAGGACAAATTTAAAGATAGTCTCGCTCCAGAAGAACTAGCTTTTGTGACCTTTGCTTTAGAAGAAATCCTCTTGAAAAAATGGTCTAGCAAGGAAGAAAAAGCTAAGATGAAGTCCATTCGTGACGACTTGATTCGTTTTGTACACGAGACGGGGAATGAAAAACTAATCAAAGAAATTGAACAGCTGGTGTATCGCCCAGTCAGTGAAGTGTATATCCCTCTTCCAGACTCCAAACATTTCCATGAGGAGCGTCCAGACTTTTTTGGTAAAGGGATTGGAAGGTTTGAGCCAGGTACGAGTAAACTTGCACTCCCGAAAGAAGAACGGACCTTTAAGCTACGATTTTTATCATCAGGTGATGTGATTACGGCCTATATCAACCAAGAAGCCGGGAAGGCCATTCAATCAACTGATAAGCAAGAAATCCTTGGCAATTGGATTCTTCGTGGTGTCTTTCAGTTAAAAGACAGAGAGATCTTAACGGGTAAGAAACTGTCTCAGCTAGAAATCAATGGTATCCGTCTTTCCAAATTCAAAAACGGTGAAATCGGCATTGACTTCATCTGGATCGATGTGGACAATCCTCCTGCAGATGCGATTGGTTGGGTTGCAAAAGCTTCTTCATCCACATGATAAAAGAACCTCCTAGTTTTTCTAGGAGGTTCTTTTATCATGTGGTAGGACTGTGGCCTAGGTAGGTATAAATCCGTGTCAGTGGAGATTGGGGATGGGTGGAGACGCGAAAGTGAAAGTAGTGGTCACAGTGGTCGCGACTCTGGGTATGGTGGAGTCTGAAATAGTTGCGCTGGCCTGTCGACATGGATCTCAGCAGGTCATCTTCTAAAAAGACCAAGGGGGTCGCAGTCGTTGCCAATCGGTAAAAATCGTGCTCGAACTGCTGGTAATTGTCTGAAAAATAATCGAATTGGAGTTCGTGTTTATTCAGGGCTGGTTTCATAGCTAGAATCTCCTGGTTCAATAGAAAAAATAGTCGAAAGAAGGAGAGAGTGATAGTGGTGGCCATTTTTTATGAGGACCTCGGAAGGGCTTAAGGTATAAACCTGACCGTAGTAGACGGCGACTTGATTTTCCTGGAGGGTAGAGAGGGAGATAGGAGTCTCTTGCTGGTAGGCCTGCTCGAGGAGGTGACGGATTTCTTGGTTTGAGAGGAGGCGAAGCTCTTCGAGAGAGAGCTGGTTTGTTTGTAAGGCCGTCGAATGCTCAGAGAGGAAGAAGCCGGCCCACTTGGCCATGCCCCGGTCTTGGAAGTCGCGTGCCGACTGATAGGGGAGATAAGAACGATCAATCATGCTAAGCCATCTAAACCTCCTGCAGAGTGGCCTCCGGTCAGTTTGCTTCGAGCCAGAGCGCGCGAATTTTCTAATAGGGCAGATCCCTTCTGTAGAGAAGCAAAGCCAAATCGGTCACGGATATGGTCAATGGTCTCTTGGAGGGCTTCTTCTCTTTGGGTTTGCTCAGGGTCATCAAATAGGGAGATCAGCTGGAAGCTCTCTTCTACGAGCTTCCCATAAAAGACACCGATCTGCCGGATGGCTCCTCCCTGGTAGTGGGAGCGAAAGAGCTGGATGACTTCCTTGGCTAATTGAGCGGTAGAGTTAGTCGGCTCAATCTTTCGCTGGCAGTGGATGGAGGGAAGCTGTTCCTGTTTGGAGTAGCTGGCGTGGATGGAGACCAATTGTGTCTTTTTCTTTTCCCGACGCAAGCGGATAGCGACTTGCTCAGCCATCTCTCGAAAGACCAGTTCAATATCGTTTTGGCAGTGGTAGTCATGGGGAAGGATTTGCGAATTTCCTAGACCGTGAGACTTTGGTCGATAGGGGCGATGGACATTGCTTTCATCGATCCCATGGGCATGAAACCAGAGCTGGACGCCCATGACTCCAAATTCTTTTTTGAGCTGGTCTGGATTGGCCTGGGCCAGTTCATAGATGGAGTGAATGCCTAGTTTGTTCAGGCGTTTTTCTGTTCGCTGGCCGATCCCCCAAAAATCGGTCAGTTTTTTTATCTGCCAGACTCGACTGGGGACGTCTTCGTAAGACCAGTTAGCCCGCATGGTTTTCTGGTGCTTGGCTTCGTTGTCCAGAGCTAGTTTGGCCAGTAGGGGATTGGCATTGCTCATCCCGACAGTAGCGTAGATCCCAGTTTTTTGCCAAATGCGCTTTTGGATCCGAGCAGAAAGAAGATCCAGCTTGGAGCGTCGGTCCAGCTGAGGATCGGGAATAAAGTAGTTGAGAGAGCTGGTCAAATCGATAAATCCCTCATCAATGGAATAGGGGTAGATGTCATCTGGAGCAGCAAATTCTTGAAAGACTTGCTGGATCTCCATGTTGACCTGGATATAGGCATTCATGCGAGGGGGCACGATAAAGGTGCGCTTGGCCCAACTTTCGATATAGTGTACAAAGGATGGATCCGTCGGCAGACCTTGCTTACGGGCCAGGTAGTAATTGAATTTCCTCGTCTTGAGATCGAAGGGCAGATCATAGCTCCGCCCGACATTTTTCTTCCCAAAGATCTGCTTGAAAACGGGGGAACTGGCTAAGATGAGGCCAGCAGAATTGTCGCTCCGACTCATGACACAAAGAGAAGTAGTCAAGGGATTGAGGCCGAGACGGACGCATTCACAGCTGGCATAGAAACTTTTCATATCCACAAAAGCAATATCAGACCGAGGCTCACGTGAATAATCAAAAAGCATGTCTAAACCTCCAGAGGGAGGAAGTGGCCGACCACGATACCGACGATTTTTGGTTCATCTTCGTAGGGGGCAAAGAGGTCATCATAGGCTGGGTTGATGGATTCTAGGCGGAGGCCCTCGTCTTCTCGATAGACTTTTTTGATATAGGTCTTCCCGTTCCACATGAGGGCGTAGACCGCTCCATCATAGTCAAATCCGGTCTGTTTCATCAAGGCAACGGAACCGTTTGGATAGCTTGGTTCCATAGAATCTCCAGACACCCAAGAGGCAAAGTCGTGTTGGATCTCTTGGTCAAAATAAACGGTCTCGTAGTCAGTCTCATTGTCATAAAAGGTATGACCATGCCCAGCTGCCAAGTCGATAGAGAGGACACGGTAAGGGATCAGTGAAACCACTTTTTCTTGCTCTGCTAAGAGTTGGCTAGCCAAGAGATCGACCTTCTTCTGATGGGGTGGCGTTAGTAAAGGGTAGGTGAAAAGCGCTGAGCTCTTGTCGACAAAGTAGTCCTCTTTAACGGAGAGGCGCTTGGCCAACCTCCTGAGATTTTTATCGTGTGGCTCTGCTAAGCCATTCTCCCAACTAGAGTAGGTCTTGCGACTAATCTCTAAGGATTCGTAGACCTGGGCTTGGGTCAGGCCCAGCTCAAGTCGCCGGTCTTTTAATTTTTTTGCATCAAACATCTGCATTCTCCTATGTAACGTTTTAAAAGTTACGTATAGTATAGCAAAAAATAATTCGGACTTCAAGAGAAAAGTGAGAGGATTTTTCTTTAGGAGTGAAAGGGATTTAACTTAAGCGGATCTCAGATGGGAGAGGTGGGTGTTTTTGTATCTTTTATCCAAATTTTGATATAATAATCTCTATGAAGATTGTATCAGGTACCTATGGAGGGCGTCTTCTTAAGACGCTCGAAGGAAAGACAACAAGGCCCACTTCAGATAAAGTCAGAGGGGCTATGTTTAATATGATCGGTCCTTATTTTGATGGGGGGCGGGTCTTGGATTTATATGCTGGCTCAGGCGGTCTGTCCATCGAGGCGGTATCTCGGGGGATGGAGCAGGCTGTCTTGGTTGAGAAAGACCGCAGAGCCCAAGGGATCATTGCCAGTAATATCCAAATGACCAAGGAAAGCCACAAGTTTCAATTGCTGAAGATGGAGGCTCACCAAGCTCTCAATCAATTGCAGGGGACCTTTGATCTTATTTTCCTGGATCCTCCCTATGCAAAAGAGCAGATCGTAGCTGATATTGAGGCCCTGGCTGAACGAGACCTGCTGGGAGAAGAAGTCATGGTCGTCTGTGAGACAGACAAGGTAGTGGACTTGCCTGAGGAAATTGCTTGTCTAGGAATCTGGAAAGAAAAAATCTACGGAATTAGTAAGGTGACGGTTTATGTCAGATAAAATCGGATTATTTACAGGTTCATTTGACCCAATGACCTTGGGACACTTGGATTTGATAGAGCGGGCTAGTCGCTTGTTTGATCACTTGTATGTCGGCATCTTCTTTAATCATGAGAAGAAGGGCTATTTTACCATTGAGCAAAGGGAAACCATGGTGACAGAAGCAGTGGCTCATTTGCCCAATGTAAGAGTCATCACCGCAGAGGCAGAGTTGGCAGTAGAGGTGGCTAGACGGTATGGGGTGACCAGTTTGGTCCGAGGGTTGCGCAATAGTCAGGACTTCCTCTATGAAAGCAATATGGACTACTTCAATCACCAGCTGGCTCCAGAGCTTGAGACCATCTATCTCTGTGCCCAGCCCCAGTACCAGGCCTTGAGCTCGACGAGAATTCGCGAGTTGCTGACCTTCCAGCAGGATGTCAGTGCCTATGTCCCAGAGAGTGTTATAAAGGAGATGAAATAAAACGAATGAAAGAATTTGAGAAACCAAGGGCTCAGCTACCAGAAAGCCCATTTGAACCTGTGCGCAAAAAAGATAGTGTGTGGAGAACTTATCGTTGGCCGATGATTGGGACCCTGCTTCTGATTTTGGCCTTGCTAGCTTTCTTTGTTCCCCTACCCTATTATCTGGAAATGCCTGGGAGTTCAGAAGATATTCGCCAAGTGATGCGCGTCAACCAGAAAAATGATGAAGCATCCGGTTCGTATGATTTTGTCACTGTTGCCGTCAAGCAAGCGACCTTCTCGGATATAGTCTATGCCTGGGTGACTCCTTTTACAGATATCTACTCTGAAAAAGAAATGACAGGTGGCAGTTCCAGTGAGGAATTTTTCCGGATCAATCAATTTTATATGGAAACCTCTCAAAATACTGCCAAATACCAAGGACTGAAAACGGCTGGAAAAGATACAGAGATGGAATTCCTCGGTGTTTATGTCATGCAAGTAGCAGAAGACTCTACCTTCAAAGGCGTTTTAAATATTGCGGACACAGTTACGGCTGTCAATGACAAGACCTTCAAGAGCTCAAAAGAGCTCATCGAGTATGTTGGTTCCCAAAAAATTGGGGACAAGGTCTCAGTGACCTACACAGAAGATGGCCAGACCAAGACTGCTGAAGGAAAGATTATTAAGTTGGTCAATGGCAAGAATGGGATTGGGATTAGCTTGATTGACCGGACAGAAGTGAAGAGTGATGTACCGATTGAGTTTGCGACAGCTGGCATCGGTGGTCCAAGTGCCGGGATGATGTTTAGTTTGTCCATCTATACCCAAGTAGCAGATCCAGACCTTCGTCAAGGACGCCATATCGCGGGGACAGGGACCATTAACCATGATGGGACTGTCGGAGATATCGGTGGAGTGGATAAAAAAGTCGTGGCGGCAGATCGAGCTGGTGCTGAAATCTTCTTTGCCCCTGACAATCCAGTGACAGAAGAAGTCAAAAAGAACAATCCGAATGCCAAGAGCAACTACGACGAAGCGGTAGAAACAGCTAAGAAAATTAAAACCAAGATGAAAATTGTTCCTGTCAAAACCTTGCAGGATGCCATTGACTATTTGAAAAAGAATTAAAGTAGCTTGTTTGACAAATTTCGTACTTGCACGTATGACATCGTGTTAGCAGAGGGGAACATTCACCTTCTAATTAAATTCAAGTTTTTGCTTATCAATCTCTCTATTTTTAGAGGGATTTTTTCTTTATACTGGTGTCAGAAAGAAAGGGAGGTAGTGAAATGATTCAAACCAGTTTGTTTTCCATTTCAGTATTCTTAGCGGGAGTTCTATCCTTTTTCTCCCCGTGTATTTTGCCACTGATGCCAGTCTATGTAGGGATTCTATTGGATTCTGAGCATGAAAAAACGGTGCGTATTTTTGGAAGAGACATTTCTTGGTATGGCCTGGTGAAGACGCTTTGTTTTATCGCAGGTCTATCAACTGTTTTCCTGATTCTAGGATATGGTGCAGGGGCCCTTGGCCAGGTGCTTTATGCTCCATGGTTCCGTTACCTACTAGGAGGGATTGTCATCTTATTGGGAATCCATCAGATGGGCCTCATCAATCTTCAGCAACTCCAAAAACAAAAGAGTATCCAACTGAAGAAGGATGAAAAACGCAATGAATTCTTCAATGCTTTTCTGATAGGGGTCACCTTCAGTTTTGGTTGGACCCCTTGTGTCGGACCAGTTTTGAGCTCTGTTTTAGCCATTGCAGCTTCTGGAGGAGATGGTGCATTGCAAGGCGCTCTCCTGATGCTGGTCTATACATTAGGCTTGGCTCTGCCTTTCTTGCTTTTGGCCTTGGCTTCTAGCTGGGTTCTACAACATTTTGCTAAACTCAAGCCCCATATGGGAACCTTGAAAAAAATTGGTGGTGCCCTCATCATCTTGATGGGCATCTTGCTGATGCTAGGAAATCTTAATAGCCTCGCATCCCTGTTTCACTAATCTTGAATGATTAAAGGAGAAAAATCATGAAAAAAATTCTTGCACTTTCTATTGCTACACTTAGCATCGTCACTTTAGCAGCTTGTTCTGGACAGAAATCAGATTCAGACATGAAAAAAACGGACGATAGTAGTATGATGAAGAAGGACGATATGAAGAAGGATGACATGAAGGATTCGTCCATGTCCGATGATAAAATGAAAAAAGAAGACATGAAAGATTCATCTATGATGTCTGACAGCAGTTCTGAAATGAAGGACGACATGAAAAAAGATGAGATGAAATCTAGCGATTCAGAAATGAAAGATGAAAAGAGTGAATCATCTGATATGAAATCAGACAACTAATGAAAGAAGGGAGAGGTCATCTGAGGATGACTTTCTCCTTGTTTAAAGAGGTAATAATGATGAAGAAATTAGCTTTAGTAGCTGCAGGATTCTTGTGTACTGGACTTTTGGGGGCTTGCTCTAACCAAGGAATGGAATCATCCAACAAAAGTGAGACTAAGCAGACATCCACAACGGGATCTTCAGAGCAAGCTGGAAAGAAGGTTCAAGAGTTTAACCTGCAAGGAGTAGACGGTAAGACCTACCGCTTATCTGATTACAAGGGAAAGAAAGTTTACCTCAAATTTTGGGCTTCCTGGTGCTCTATTTGCCTATCGACATTAGAGGATACCAATGAGTTGGCAAAAGAAGAGGCGGGTAAGGATTATGTGGTCTTATCCGTTGTGGCTCCAACTTTTAATGGTGAAAAATCAGAAGCAGATTTCAAAAACTGGTACCAGTCTTTGGATTACAAGGATTTCCCAGTCTTGCTAGATAGTAAAGGGGAACTGCTACAAGAGTATGGGATTCGTTCTTATCCATCGGCACTCTTTATTGCAAGCGATGGAACTCTCGCTAAGACCCATATCGGTTATATGAGCAAGGAAGACATCGTCCAGACTCTAAAAGAAATGAAGTAAGGAGGGCATAAAATGGAAACAAAATGGAAACTCATTTCCATTCTTTTAGTGGGGCTATTTTGTTTTGGAATCTTTTTCCTTGTCAAAGGATCCATGGCCTTGGATACATCAGATGCGACGACTGAGCAGATCAAAAAAGCGTCCATGAGTCAGACACCAGTAGCAAACAAAAAGCAGGAAGAAAAAGTCAATCCAGAAGACCAACGAGAAATCTATCTAGCTGGTGGTTGCTTCTGGGGTGTGGAAGAGTATTTTTCCCGTGTTCCGGGTGTCATTGATGCCGAATCAGGTTATGCCAATGGAAAAGGGGATACCACCAAGTATGAATTAGTCCCTCAAACAGGCCATGCTGAAACAGTTCATATCACTTACAATGTCAAGCAGGTATCTCTGAAAGAATTGCTCCTGCATTATTTCCGGATTATCGACCCAACGTCGAAGAATCGTCAAGGAAATGATCAAGGAACTCAATACCGAACAGGTGTCTATTATGTCTCTCAAGAAGACCTTCCAACTATTAACCAAGTCTTTGAAGAGGTAGCAAAAAAATACGACAAACCGTTAGCGGTGGAAAAAGAGCCACTGACTAATTTCATCAAGGCGGAGGACTACCACCAGGATTATCTAAAGAAACATCCGAATGGGTATTGTCACATTGATGTGAATCAAGCTTCTTATCCAGTTATTGACGCTAGTCGCTATCCAAAACCGAGCGATGAAGAGATCAAGAAGAAGTTATCGCCCGAAGAATATGCAGTGACGCAAGAGAATGATACAGAGCGTGCTTTTTCTAATCGCTATTGGGATAAGTTTGAAGCGGGCATCTATGTGGATGTCGTAACAGGAGAGCCTCTCTTCTCCTCAAAAGATAAATTTGATTCTGGTTGTGGTTGGCCAAGCTTTAGCCGACCGATCAGTCCGGATGTGGCAACCTACAAGGAAGATAAGAGTTTCAATATGACTCGGACAGAGGTTCGGAGCCGTGTGGGAAATTCCCATCTGGGCCATGTTTTTACCGATGGTCCCAAGGAAAAAGGCGGCCTTCGCTACTGCATCAATAGCTTGTCAATCAAATTCATCCCTAAAGCAGAAATGGTGGAAAAGGGCTACGGTTATTTATTGGACTATGTCTGAGACATTTGGAACTACAATTTGCTATAATAAGCATAGCAAAGACAAGTAGGTGAAAGACATGTATGCGATCATGATTGTGGAAGATGAAGAGCTTATCCGGCAGGGTCTGACTTCCTTAGTAGACTATGAACAGTTTGGAATGGCCGTCATCAACCAGGCAGAAAATGGGCGTGAGGCTTGGGAGAAGTTTCAAGAGCAACCAGCCGATATCCTTCTAACCGATATCAATATGCCACAAATGAATGGCTTGGATCTGGCCCATCTCGTCAAAGAGCAGTCTCCGTCTTGTCATATCATTTTTTTGACGGGTTATGATGACTTTGAGTTTGCGAGGAAAGCCATCAAGTTAGGTGCAGATGATTATTTGCTGAAGCCTTTTTCAAAAGATGATATTGAAGAGATGTTAGCAAAGGTGAAAGGAAAACTCGATCAAGAGCGAAAAAAGGCGCAAGTCGAAGATTTGGTCAGTCATGGTTATTCGACAGACTTGGAAGAAGCCATTCATGCTCGTTTAGCAGATTCCCAGTTAACCCTGAAGGATTTGGCCTATCAACTTGGTTTCAGTCCCTCTTATCTAAGTGTATTGATCAAGAAAAAATTGGGACTCCCCTTCCAAGAATACCTTATCCAGGAGCGAATGAAGAAGGCTCGCCTCTTGCTTCTCACGACAGATTTAAAGATTTATGAGATCGCCGATCAGGTTGGTTTTGAAGATATGAACTATTTTTCTCAACGCTTTAAGCAGGTTGTTGGGGTGACGCCAAGGCAGTACAAAAAAGGAGAGAATGAATGAAACGATATCCATTGCTGATTCAGCTGGTCCTCTACTTTTTTCTCTTCATTCTCCTCCTTTTTGGTCTTATTGGTAGCCTTTACTATCAAACGAGTTCAGGGACGATCCGCCAGCAAACAGAGCGGACGACAAGAAATAGTATCGATCAAAGCAGTCAGTTTATCACCTCCTATCTAAAAAAATTAAAGCAGACCACAACAGTGCTTAGCAAGGAACAGGCTGTTCGCCAATTTGCCCAAGACAAGAGTGCGGATCAAGAAACGGTTCAGCACCTGATGCGAACGATGATTGAAACGGATCCGGACCTGGTCTCAGCAGTCCTGGTGACTAAGGACGGACGTCTGGTAGCAACAGATACCAAAATCAGCATGCAGACTTCCTCAGATATGATGAATGAAAGTTGGTATCAAGAGGCGATTAAGGAAAGAGCCATGCCAGTCTTGACACCAGCTCGAAAGGAATCCTTGACCTCGGAAAAAGAAAAATGGGTGGTTTCTATTACCCAAGAAGTGGTCGATCAGACTGGCCAAAATCTCGGAGTAGTACGCTTGGATATTGGCTACGATAGCCTTCAGGCTTACTTGGATCACCTTCAACTAGGGAAACAAGGCTTTAGTTTTATCATTAATCAAAAGCATGAGTTTGTCTACCATCCTAAAAAGGCGGTCTATTCCTCCAGCCAAGAAATGCAGGCCATGCAGCCCTATATTGCTGTGAAAGATGGTTATGCAAAAGGAGGGCAGAATTTTATCTATCAGGTTCCGATTCCAAATAGTGATTGGACCTTGATTGGAGTGGCTTCACTTGAAGGACTTCAGATGCTTCAGTCGCAGCTCCTATACTCTTTCATTGGTCTAGGATTACTAGCTTTGATCATGTGTTTAATAGGGATCGGCTTTGTTCTTCGTTTGTGGATCAAACCCTTACGAGACCTTCAGGCTATCATTTTGAGGATTGGAGCAGGAGATGCTGACGTGAGAGCTGCAGCCAAAGGATCTCCAGAATTGGTGGACCTCGCTCAAACTTTTAATGCCATGTTGGACCAAATCGATAACCTCATGCAACAGGTTAAGGAAGAGGAGCAGAACGCACGGCGTTACGAGTTGCGGGCACTTTCGGCTCAGATTAATCCGCATTTCCTCTATAATACCTTGGATACGATTGTCTGGATGGCGGAGTTTAATGATAGTCGGCGCGTAGTCGATATCACCAAATCTCTGGCTCAATATTTTCGACTGGCTCTCAACCAAGGCCAGGAACAAATCCTACTGAGAGATGAAATTGACCATGTACGCCATTATCTTTTCATTCAAAAGCAACGTTATGGTGAGAAGCTCAACTATGAAATTCTAGAAGATAAACGGTTGGGCGACTATCAGCTCCCCAAATTAGTGCTTCAACCCTTAGTGGAAAATGCGATTTACCATGGCATTAAAGAGATCGATCGGCCCGGTCTCATTCGAGTGACGACTGAAGTCAGTGGAGACTCCGCCTGCGTATCGATTTTTGACAATGGACGAGGGTTTGACCGATCAGAGTCAACAGACCAAACCCTTCTTCGTTTAGGAGGTGTTGGCTTGAAAAATGTGGACCAACGATTGCATCTTCAATTTGGTGAAGCCTATCATATGGAGATTGATTCTAAGGCCAATAGCTATACAAAAATCACTCTTTATTTACCCCTTTC
The DNA here is from genome assembly GCF_058200355.1 of Streptococcus sp. SCPM-O-B-23252 (M501). Classification (NCBI taxonomy): domain Bacteria; kingdom Bacillati; phylum Bacillota; class Bacilli; order Lactobacillales; family Streptococcaceae; genus Streptococcus; species Streptococcus sp. SCPM-O-B-23252 (M501). Next base: position 1,271,006 of record NZ_JBYQGS010000001.1, on the reverse strand, counting down.
ATCATCTGATGAACATGTATAGAGACAAAGATTGCCTTCTTTGTTTTAGATTGAAGACGAAGTCATCTAAAAAACTTTCCGCCGTGAGAAAAGTGCCTGAAACGTAATTGTTTCAGGCACACGGAATTATTGAGAGTAAAACAGTTTGGGGAACTGTTTTAGCCTGAGCCCAGAAATTAAAGAGCGAAGAGGCTCAATAATTAGTCATGGAACTTCTACGAAGTTCGCTGACGTCCGTACTCACCTAAGGAAAGTTTTTCAGAAGACTTTATTTTCCATCTGAGCAGGCTTTGGAAAAGCCTGCTTTTTATAATGTGACAGCAAGAAAAGGTAAATTAAATCGTCAGACTTTTTACAGATTTTCTCTTTTCCGTTGAAATTCTATCTAAAGATAGGGATTTATGATAAAATAAAGTGTTACAACTAAAGGTATGAATAAAGGAAGGCTATGCGCAAAGAAATATCCCCTGAATTATTTAATTACAATAAATATCCTGGACCGGAATTTCGTCTGGTTGGCAGTCAAGTGCTAGCAGAACAATTGACATTTGAGCTGGTTGAGAATCAAAATGATGCCTTTGATGCGACGGTCTTTGGCCAGCGTTTTTCAGAGGTTTTGACCAAATTTGATTATATTGTCGGTGATTGGAGCAATGAACAGTTGCGCCTACGAGGCTTCTATAAAGATGATCGCCCAGTCACAGATGCAGAGAAAATCAGCCGTCTAGAAGATTATTTATTAGAATACTGTAGCTATGGCTGTGCTTATTTTGTCCTAGAAAATGCAGAACCTCGTCGAGCATCCTTTGACAAGAAATCTTCTCCAAAACAACAGGAAGAGGGGAATCGTTCTGCTAAGCGTGGCGGTCGTCAAAATCGCCGGAATCGCTCTAAAAATCAGCCACGGGAACGTGAACAAGAGCAAAAACAAAAGACTTCTCAACCAAAGAAAAAGAACCGTCAGCGGTCTAGAAAAAAAGATGCACAGGGTGAGCAAGAACGCCACTTTGTCATCCGTCAAAAGTAAAGAGAGAAAAGAGATAAGATGAAACCTTCAATTTATGGCTTGACTCGACAAGAACTGATCGAGTGGGCAGAAGAAAATGGTGAAAAGAAATTCCGAGCGACCCAAATCTGGGAATGGCTCTATCGGAAACGCGTCCAGTCATTTGAAGAAATGACCAACCTATCGAAGGACTTGATTGAAACCTTGAACGACCAGTTCGTGATTAATCCCTTGAAACAACGGATTGTACAAGAGTCGGCAGATGGGACTGTCAAATACCTCTTTGAATTGCCAGATGGCATGTTGATCGAAACGGTATTGATGCGTCAACACTATGGCTTGTCAGTTTGTGTCACCACTCAGGTAGGGTGCAACATCGGTTGTACCTTCTGTGCATCTGGTTTGATCAAGAAGCAACGCGACTTGAACAGCGGGGAAATCGTTGCCCAAATCATGTTGGTTCAAAAATACTTTGATGAACGTGGACAAGATGAACGTGTCAGCCATATCGTTGTGATGGGAATTGGTGAGCCGTTTGACAACTACAAGAATGTCTTAAGCTTTGTCCGTACGGTTAATGATGACAAGGGGCTGGCTATCGGTGCCCGTCACATTACCGTTTCAACGTCTGGCTTGGCTCATAAGATTCGTGACTTTGCCAATGAAGGGGTTCAGGTCAACTTGGCAGTATCCCTTCATGCTCCAAACAATGACTTGCGTTCTAGCATCATGAAAATCAACCGGGCTTTCCCGATTGAGAAATTATTTGCGGCCATTGAGTACTATATCGAAACGACCAACCGTCGGGTGACCTTCGAGTATATCATGCTCAACGAAGTCAATGATGGTGTCGAGCAAGCCTTGGAATTGGCAGAACTCCTCAAAAAGATCAAGAAGCTATCTTATGTCAACTTGATCCCATACAACCCAGTTAGTGAGCATGACCAATATAGCCGGAGTCCAAGAGAGCGCGTGATGGCCTTCTATGACACCTTGAAGAAAAACGGAGTCAACTGCGTGGTTCGTCAAGAGCATGGTACGGATATCGATGCCGCTTGTGGACAATTGCGTTCCAATACGATGAAGAGAGACCGGGAGAAAGCCATTGTTGAAGAAGCTCAACCGTAACAACTGGCTGATAGAAGAAGGGCAATTAACAAAAAAAGGAAGACAACTGCTACTAGGTGGCAGTTTCTTCTATTTTGTCCTGCTCTGCCTCCTGTGTTTTCTTCCCCAGCGACCTGAACCAGGGATGGAAACACCTGGGATTCAACATTTTGGTCGTGTAGTCGTATTACTGATTCCCTTTAATTCTCTCATCAACCTAGGTCAAGTGACCAGTCTGCTCCAGCTGATCAAGGTGCTTGTACAGAATATAGCCAATATCTTTCTCTTGTTCCCTTTGGTTTTTCAAGTATTGTGGCTCTGGCCTTGGCTAGGTACTCGGAAACGCGTCCTTTGCTTTAGTCTAGGGATGAGTGTGTGGATCGAGCTTAGTCAGATTGTGTTAGACCTCTTGTTTGATTTCAATCGGGTGTTTGAGATAGATGATTTGTGGACCAATACTCTGGGAGGCTACCTAGCCTATCTGTGTTTTAAATGGGTGAAAGCTTCTATGGGTAAGGACAATCTATCTTAGTTTGGACTAAAATCCGAACGATTGAATACGATTTCAAATTTTGGGTTGACAAAGTCAGAAGCGGGAGCTATAATAGCTTCAAGACATCAGAAAAGTAGAGGTTTTTCTCACTTCCAGGGAGCTTGTGGTGATTGCGAACAAGCAGTGGTCAATCTTGAAATGGGCTGATGCGTTTATGATGATGAATTTGAAACAATAAAAATTCGGTGAGCACACCTTATCGTGCACCCTGTTGTTAGACAGGTCAGAGATGTAGGAGAAAGAATGTCTCCCTACAATTGAGGTGGCACCGCGGTATCGAATCGTCCTCACACAGATTTTTCTGTGTGAGTTTTTTTGTATCTCAAAGGAATCCAGTGAGACTGCAGCTCAAAGGGCCAGCGAGAGAAAAAATCATAAACAAGATTGAAAATATAGAAAAGAGGACACAATCATGACAGAAACAAAAGGCTATTTCGGACAATTTGGTGGATCTTTCGTACCAGAACCTATTCAAAACTTGCTGGATCAATTAGAGGCAACTTTCGAACAGTACAAAAATGACCCAGAATTTATCGCAGAATACAAACATTATCTGAAAGATTATTCTGGACGGGAAACACCGCTCTACTTTGCGGAAAGTTTGACAGATCATTTAGGTGGGGCGAAAATTTATTTGAAGCGCGAAGACTTGAATCACCTAGGTTCGCACAAGTTAAATAACGTCTTGGGGCAAATCCTCTTAGCCAAACGCATGGGCAAAACGCGCGTGATTGCTGAAACAGGAGCCGGTCAACACGGTGTGGCCACAGCGGCCGCAGCAGCTAAGTTCGGTATGGCTTGTGATGTCTACATGGGAGCAGAAGACGTGGAACGTCAACGTCTCAATGTCTTCCGTATGGAAATGATGGGGGCAACCGTCCATGCGGTTGAAACAGGAACGAAGACCTTGAAAGACGCTGTTGATGCTGCGTTTGGAGCATGGATGGCGGACCTTGATGCCTTTTACGTTTTGGGTTCTGCTGTTGGTCCTCACCCTTACCCAACCATTGTGCATGAATTCCAAAAGGTGATCAGTGAAGAATCTAAACGCCAAATCTTGGAAAAAGAAGGTCGTTTGCCAGACTATGTCATTGCCTGTGTCGGTGGAGGATCCAATGCCATTGGTGCCTTCTCCCAGTATGTAGGTGATGAAGCAGTCAAATTGGTCGGTGTTGAAGCGGCAGGCCATGGTTTGGATACAGATCAGCACGCAGCGACCATGACTAAGGGGACTGTAGGAGTTGTCGATGGCATGAAGACCTATGCTGTCTTTGGCGAAGATGGAAAAGTAGCGCCAGTGTACTCAATCTCTGCTGGTTTGGATTACCCAGGGGTTGGTCCAGAGCATGCTTTCTTTAAAGACTCTGGTCGTGTCGAATATGTAGCTGCGACAGATGATGAAGCAGTTCAAGCGCTTCTTCTTCTCAGTAAGACAGAAGGAATCCTCCCAGCTATTGAAAGCTCACACGCGATTGCAGAAGCGGTTAAACGCGCTCCACAATTGGACAAAGACAAGATTATCATCATCAATGTTTCAGGACGTGGGGATAAGGACGTAGCTGCTATTGCAGATTATCTAGAAGCGAAAGCTACAAACTAAAAAATCTTATCTGCTAAAAATTGTAAAAAAGAGTAAAGCATGATAACTCAGAAAAAGACAGGGAACGAAAGGAATCCGGTCTTTTTCTTTTTTAAAGAGAAAGACCAGGAGACCAATGAGTGAAGCCCCTTGCATGACTAGGAGGACTTGGGTAGCTGAGAGGGTCAAAGAAAAAGTAGCCAGTAAGAGAAAGTCCCCTGCTCCAATGCCAATGGAGTAAAGACAAGATAGAATTCCTAAGAAGAGAAAGACTCCCATCAAGAGGGTAGGACCTGTGAAAAGTAGGCAAAAAGTGTGGAGTATTAGCCAGAGAAGGAGAGGGTACTCCATGGAGCGCAAATCATAGATAGCCAAAACACAACTGCCAAGCAGAAGCAGGAGATGAGGAATGGGAAGAAAGCCCTGATAGCATAGCAAAAAAAGGAGGCCACTCCAGGCTTCAAAGAGGGCATACCAATAAGGAAGAGGACTCTGGCAGTAGCGGCAACGGAATCGAAAAAGTACTTGTGAGAGAATGGGAATCAGGTCCAGAGGTCTTAAGGTCTGTTGGCAACGATCGCAGTGGCTTCTCGGACAGATGATGGAGCTTTCTGGAAAGCGGTCAATGACGAGCCCTAAAAAGGAGGCGATGCAGGAACCGACTGTAAAAAAATAAAAGTTAATCATACTTATATAATTCGTAAAAAAGATGACTAATAACGATTAGAACTGAAACAATTTTCTAACTTTTCTTATTTAAGCATTTTCTCTTGCATTTCTTAATTAGAAGGATTATAATATAACTAAATTAGAATAATTCTAAAAAAGGAGAATTTAGTTATGACAACAATTAAAAAAGAAGCAGCAAAAGACGTAGCAACATTTGCAACAATCAGCGAAGTAAGCAAGAGTTTAACCGATACAAAAGCGGTTCTCAACCAAGTGGTGGCAGATCTTTATGTCGCTCATATTGCCTTGCACCAAGTGCACTGGTATATGCGTGGCCGTGGTTTCCTCGTATGGCATCCAAAAATGGATGAGTACATGGAAAGCTTGGATGCGACTCTTGATGAAGTGAGTGAACGCTTGATTACCTTGGGTGGTGCCCCATACGCTAGCATGGTTGAGTTCTTGGAACACAGCAACATCCAAGAAGAAAAAGGTTCATTCGAACGCTCTATGGAAGAAAATTTGGGACGTGTTCTTTCTATCTTCCGCTACTTGGTAAGTCTTTATCAAAAAGCCTTGGATATCACAGATGCTGAAGGAGATGACGTGACCAACGATATCTTTGTTGGTGCAAAAGCTGAATTGGAAAAACATATCTGGATGATTGCCGCTGAATTGGGCCAAGCACCAGGTTTGTAATCTGAAAATAAACAAACGAGCCTTCCTTAATTGGGAGGCTCATTATTTTTGGATGAGATTTTTCCTGTAAATAAAACAGGAGCCATCTTGAAAATACTTGAAAGATTTGATAGAATAAGCACATGAAAACCCTGTACGATGTTCAACAATTTCTGAAAAAATTTGGAATCATTATTTATGTTGGAAAACGGCTTTACGACATCGAATTGATGAAGATTGAATTGAAAAGGATCTATGACGCTGGGCTGATGGAAAAATTGGATTATCTAGAAGCGGAAGCCGTCTTACGTAGAGAACACGCACAGGAATTACGCTATTTAGAAGAGGAAAAAGAAAAGTGAATGTAACAAATGTTTTAGTATGGTTGATTGTTTTAGGGATGTTTGGCTGGATGGGCTACAATTACTTCCGTATCCGTCGTGCTGCAAAAATTGTGGACAATGCAGAGTTTGAAGAATTGATCCGCAAAGGCCAATTAGTGGACTTGCGTGATCCGAATGAATTCCACGCTAAGCATATTTTAGGAGCCCGGAATATTCCATCCAACCAGTTAAAAGTGAGTCTGGCAGCTCTTCGCAAAGATAAACCAGTCTTGCTCTATGAGAACAGTCGTGGGTCCCGTGTGACCAATGCGGCCCTCTTCTTGAAAAAACAGGGCTATAAAGATATCTATATCTTGTCCTATGGTTTGGATTCATGGGATGGGAAAGTCAAGACGAACTAAGATCAAAACTCCAGAAGCTTATACTTCTGGAGTTTTTTAGCGGGTTTCTTCTAGAAAAGAGCGAATCGCATCACATTCAACTGATGTGAGGGGGCGATACTGCCCCTCTTTCAGCTCATCCTCTAAAGTAAAAGGCCCAAAGCGAACGCGTTTTAAAGTAGTGACTTTGACCCCAATGGATAGAAACATCTTTTTCACCTGATGAAATTTCCCTTCAGACAGGGTGACCAGGGCCTGACTTTCGGTAAGGTTGGAGTTAAGGATTTTTAGTTTGGCCGGCTTACACCTGGTCCCGTCTAAGAAGGTGATTCCTTCTTGAAATTCCTCTATATGAGCGGGTTCAAGAGGGCCGTTGACTGTTACCGCGTATTCTTTTTCAATATGGTATTGGGGATGAAGGAGTTGGAAACCTAGAGGTCCATTGTCTGTGAGCAGGAGGAGTCCGGTCGTATCCCGATCCAGTCGACCGATAGGATAGGTCTTGGGGGTCCGGTCTTCTGCTCGGAGGAGATCCAACACTGTAGGATGTTGGGCATCCTTGGTAGCCGTCACTAGTCCTTGGGGTTTATGAAGAAGAAAATAGTGATGGGAACAGTCGGTAAGGATCCGATCCTTCCAGCGAACTTCTTGGAGACCTGTATCGACATTTTGGGATAATTTTGTTGCAGCAAGTCCGTCGACTAGGATCTGCTTTTTGGCTAGGCTCTGTTTGATTTCTTTGCGGGGAATTTGGTAGTGGGCCAGTAATTGATCTAATCTCATAAAAGACAGGATAGCATGAAATGGAGAGAATCACAAGTATTCGGAAAAAGAATGAAGAAAAGGGATAAAGAGGTGAAAGATTTTCATGAATAGAGTGGTTAGGAGTGGGAATGAGAAAGCAGGTTTTCGAAAGAAAGCATGAAAACATTTACACTTGTCTGAGTTATGCCATTTGCTTAAAATTGTGGTATAATCGTTCAGTTAGAAAATAAATTTTTGAATACAATAGAGGAAATCATGACAAAATTAAGAGAAGATATCCGTAATATCGCGATTATCGCCCACGTCGACCACGGTAAAACAACCCTCGTTGACGAATTGTTGAAACAATCTGAAACTCTTGACGCACGTACAGAGTTGGCAGAGCGTGCAATGGACTCAAACGATATCGAAAAAGAGCGTGGAATTACCATCCTTGCGAAAAATACCGCAGTTGCCTACAACGGGACTCGTATCAACATCATGGACACACCAGGACACGCGGACTTCGGTGGAGAAGTTGAGCGGATCATGAAAATGGTTGACGGTGTTGTTTTGGTCGTAGATGCCTACGAAGGAACCATGCCACAGACTCGTTTCGTATTGAAAAAAGCCTTGGAACAAGACCTTGTGCCGATCGTTGTAGTTAACAAAATCGATAAGCCATCTGCTCGTCCAGCAGAAGTAGTAGACGAAGTCTTGGAACTCTTCATCGAGCTTGGTGCAGATGATGATCAGCTTGACTTCCCAGTCGTTTATGCGTCAGCGATCAACGGAACATCTTCCTTGTCAGATGATCCAGCAGATCAAGAAAAGACTATGGCGCCAATCTTTGACACCATTATCGACCACATCCCGGCTCCAGTTGATAACTCAGATGAGCCCCTTCAATTCCAAGTGTCACTTCTTGACTACAATGACTTCGTAGGACGTATTGGTATCGGACGTATCTTCCGTGGTACAGTCAAGGTTGGAGACCAAGTTACTCTTTCTAAACTTGACGGTACAACGAAAAACTTCCGTGTCACAAAACTCTTTGGTTTCTTTGGTTTGGAACGTCGTGAAATCCAAGAAGCTAAGGCCGGTGACTTAATTGCCGTATCAGGTATGGAAGACATCTTCGTTGGAGAAACAATCACTCCAACAGATGCAGTTGAAGCTCTTCCAGTTCTTCATATCGACGAACCAACTCTTCAAATGACCTTCTTGGTTAACAACTCACCTTTTGCTGGTCGTGAAGGAAAATGGGTGACTTCTCGTAAGGTTGAAGAACGTTTGCAAGCTGAGTTGCAAACAGACGTATCTCTTCGTGTAGACCCAACGGACTCACCAGATAAATGGACAGTTTCAGGACGTGGGGAATTGCACTTGTCAATTCTTATCGAAACTATGCGTCGTGAAGGTTACGAGCTTCAAGTGTCTCGTCCAGAAGTTATCGTCAAAGAAATTGACGGTGTGAAGTGCGAGCCATTTGAGCGCGTGCAAATCGATACTCCAGAAGAATACCAAGGGTCAGTTATCCAAAGCCTTTCTGAGCGTAAGGGTGAAATGTTGGATATGATTGCAACAGGTAATGGTCAAACGCGTTTGGTCTTCCTAGTTCCTGCGCGTGGGTTGATTGGTTACTCAACTGAGTTCCTATCAATGACTCGTGGGTATGGAATCATGAACCACACCTTTGATCAATACTTGCCATTAATTCCAGGTGAAATTGGTGGACGTCACCGTGGTGCCCTTGTTTCTATCGATGCTGGTAAGGCTACAACCTACTCAATCATGTCTATCGAAGAACGTGGAACCATCTTTGTCAACCCAGGTACTGAGGTTTACGAAGGAATGATCATCGGTGAAAACTCTCGTGAAAACGACTTGACTGTTAACATCACGAAAGCGAAACAAATGACCAACGTTCGTTCTGCTACTAAGGACCAAACAGCGGTTATCAAAACTCCTCGTATTTTGACGCTTGAAGAATCACTTGAGTTCTTGAATGATGATGAATACATGGAAGTAACGCCTGAATCTATCCGTTTGCGGAAACAAATCTTGAATAAGGCAGAACGCGAAAAAGCAAATAAAAAGAAAAAATCAGCCGCAGCTGAATAAGAAATAAGAAAGGAGTGACAAAATGGTTTATTTAATTATAGGTATTTTGATCCTCCTTTTTTACCTTTTTGCAGCTCCAAAGAGCATCAGAGGAACTCTGAATGTAGTTACCCTAGTCGTATTGCTGGTCTCTTTGGTCATTCTCCTTTGCTTAGCGATTTTCCAAATTTTCCAATTGCCTTCAGAATTTTTTGTGGGCGCCTTCCTTGCTTTTGTAGGATACCTGGCCCTCGTTGATATTTCGCGATTGCCGACCAAGTCTTCTAAACGCTTGGATAAATCAGAATAAACTGGAGAGCTTGTCTCCATAAAATAGAGTTGTTGTGATAGAAAATCATGGCGACTCTTTTTTATGACAGATGCTGAAGCGGTCATTTTTATAAGTGTTGCTTCTTTTGCTGTCTTAAGGCTTTTTAATTTGTCTAAAAAAGGGTAAAATAGAAGGTGAACAAATTGGAGAGAAAAAAGCTATGAACATCATTGAAACATTTAAAAATAAAAAAGTCCTTGTTTTAGGATTGGCTAAGTCTGGAGAATCTGCAGCGCGACTACTCGATCGCCTAGGAGCTATCGTAACGGTGAATGATGGCAAAGCCTTTGAAGAAAATCCTGCAGCCCAAAGTTTGCTAGAAGAAGGAATCAAAGTTGTGACAGGAGGACATCCTCTGGAACTCTTGGATGAAGACTTTGCGGTGATGGTGAAGAACCCTGGAATTCCTTACACGAATCCTATGGTTGAACGGGCCCTTGAAAAAGGCATCCCTGTTTTGACCGAAGTTGAATTGGCCTACCTCATTTCAGAAGCGCCCATTATCGGAATCACAGGTTCTAACGGAAAAACAACCACCACTACCATGATTGGAGAAGTATTAACTGCCGCTGGACAAAACGGTCTCTTGTCTGGAAATATTGGTTTTCCAGCTAGTCAAGTCGCTCAAACAGCGACAGCTAAAGACACATTGGTGATGGAATTGTCTTCTTTCCAATTGATGGGGATTGAAGCCTTCCATCCAGAAATTGCAGTCATTACCAATCTGATGCCGACCCACTTGGATTACCATGGATCTTTCGAAGGCTATGTAGCTGCAAAATGGGCAATCCAAAAGAATATGACTGCCAAGGATTTTGTGGTACTAAACTTTAACCAAGATCTAGCCAAAGACTTGGCGCAGCAAACAGAGGCTACTGTGGTGCCATTTTCAACCCAAGAAAAGGTAGACGGAGCATATTTAGAGGACGGTGTCCTTTACTTCCGAGGTGAAGCCGTCATGCGAGCAGACCAAATTGGAGTACCAGGCAGCCACAATGTAGAAAATGCTTTAGCTACCATTGCAGTGGCCAAACTTCGTGGTGTTGACAATCAAACTATCCAAGAAATCTTATCAGCCTTTGGCGGGGTGAAGCACCGCTTGCAGTATGTAGCTGAGATTGAAGGGGTGAAATTCTACAATGATAGTAAGTCTACCAACATCTTAGCAACCCAAAAAGCCTTGTCTGGCTTTGATAACGCTCATGTCATCTTAATCGCTGGTGGCTTGGACCGAGGCAATGAGTTTGACGAATTGGTGCCAGATATTACTGGTCTTAAAAAGATGGTCATTCTTGGAGAGTCTGCTGAACGGGTGAAACGAGCAGCGGATCAAGCGGGTGTGGCTTATCTAGATGCGACGGATGTGGCAGATGCAACGCGCAAAGCCTTTGAAATAGCTGAGCCAGGTGATATCGTCTTGCTTAGTCCAGCCAATGCCAGCTGGGATATGTACGCGAATTTCGAAGTACGGGGCGATGAGTTCCTTAAAACAGTAGAAGAGTTGAAAAAATAATATGAAAAAAATAGTATTTACAGGGGGAGGTACAGTTGGGCATGTGACCTTGAACCTTCTCCTCATCCCTCGCTTCATCGAGGACGGTTGGGAAGTTCATTATATTGGGGACAAGAAGGGGATTGAACACCAAGAGATTTTGAAGTCTGGCTTGGACATCCATTTCCATTCGATTGCAACGGGCAAGTTGCGCCGTTATTTTTCTTGGCAAAATATGTTGGATATTTTCAAGGTCTTCTGGGGAATTCTCCAATCGATTTGGATCATGCTTCGTGTAAGGCCGCAGGTTTTGTTTTCTAAAGGAGGCTTCGTTTCAGTTCCTCCGGTAGTGGCTGCGCGACTTTGCTTCGTTCCTGTATTGGTCCACGAATCGGACCGTTCCATGGGCTTGGCCAATAAAATTGCCTATAAGTTTGCAACGAAAATGTTCACAACCTTTGAGCAGCCGAAAAGTCTAGTGAAAGCCCAACATGTGGGAGCTGTGACCAAGGTTCGTCAGGAAGCCCTTCCAATCCTACAAGAATTGGAAGCAGTATTTGCTCAATTTGATCCACAGTTGCCAACCCTTCTCTTTGTGGGTGGGTCTGCTGGTGCACGAGTGTTCAATGAGTTTGTCACAAAAAATCGAGAAACCTTGCTAGCAAGATACAATGTCATTAATTTGACAGGAGACTCCTCTTTGAATGAACAAGCACCTCATCTTTATCGCGTGGACTACGTGACGGATCACTATCTTCCTTTGCTCCAAAAGGCAGACCTAGTAGTGACTCGTGGAGGTGCCAATACGATTTTTGAACTCTTGGCCATGAATAAGCTCCATATCATCGTTCCCCTAGGGAAAGAGGCTAGTCGGGGAGATCAGATTGAAAATGCTCAATACTTTGTGGAAAAAGGCTATGCAGAAACCATCGCTGAGCCAGAATTGAGCATGGATCGGTTGCAAGAAACGATGGATAAAATGTTCCAAGGGGCAGAAAGCTATCATCAAGCGATGAAGGCTTCGAATGAATTGCTTTCCTTGGATGAATTTTACAGTCTAGTCCATCAAGAAATTAATAAAAGGAAAAAATGACGGATAAGAAGAACCCAAAAACTCCTAAGGAAGTCACGAAGCTCTCTGAATGGCAGAGACGGAACCAGGAGTATCAAAAGAAAAAACAAATAGAAGAGCAAGAAGAAAAAGAAAAGCAGGCACAAGAAGAGAAGGAAAGACAGGAACTTCTGAATCAAAAAACTCCTTCTGAAGATCCAGAAGCAGATGGGCAAGATGCCGAGTCTGCAGAAGTAGAGGAAGATGAGAACGTAGCTGATGTAGCTGAGGAGGGATTGCAAGAAACACTTCCTGACGGAATAGACGAAGAGAATGAAGAAGAAAAAATCATCTACCTAACAGAGTCTTCAGAAGATAGGTTCGAAGAAGAGGAACTAGCGAAGAAGGCCAAAAAGGAAGGTCAGATTGCGAGACGTCACATCTATCGAGCTATTCCTGTTTTGGTGATCAGTACCTTGATTGCAGTCTTTTCTGTCTATCTTTTAACACCCTTAGCTAAGCAAAAAATCATCGAATTCTCAGGGAATAAAAATGCGGATCAGACTTTGTTGTTTGAAAAGAGTCAGATCCAAGATCGGGATTATACCTTGACAACTTTTTTGAATCGGGATCGCTATCTTGCCAATATGAAGGCAGCGAGTCCGTGGGTCAAAGATATTTCGATGACTTATGCCTTCCCTACGACTTTTAAGGTTCAGGTTGAGGAACACCAGGTCTTTGGTTACTATGTGACGGAGGAAGATCATTATCCCATTTTAGAAAATGGGGAAGTGGTAGAGACACCAGTTGTTGCTGATCAGCTTCCCAAGGCTTACCTGACTGTTCGTTTTTCTGATCGTGAATTGGTCCGACAATTTGTGAAACAACTGGGGAAAATACCATCTTCTGTGCGCGATGAAATTGAGTCAGTGGACTTGACACCGAGCAAGGTGACTAAGGATTTAGTGACGCTGACCATGAAGGATGGCACAAAGGTTTTAGTGCCTGTATCTCAGATCAAGCGTAAATTGCCTTATTACAATCAAATTCGCAAGCTAATTGAAGATGACAGTGTCATTGACATGGAAGCAGGTATATACAGTTACAATGCAGAAACAATGGCTACTTTAGCTCAGGAAAAGAAAGAAAAAGAAGAAGGGGAAGGGAACAAAACAGAAGAAGCTGATGCTAACTCGACAGATTCTGATGAGAGTGCAGTCGTAACCGAGCAACACGAAGAAGTTCCCGCTGAGTAAACCCTCATAAATTATCTGAAATAAATAAAGAAAATATGCCCACTATGGGCATTTTTGTGTTATAATGAAATTTGGATAGTTCTAACTAAAATGGAGCTATTAATTGACGTATAGGAAAACAAAAGAGAGAGGACTGGTGTAATGGCTAGAAACGGCTTTTTTACAGGTTTAGATATCGGTACTAGTTCAATAAAAGTATTGGTGGCAGAACATGTCAATGGAGAAATGAATGTAATTGGAGTCAGCAATGCGAAAAGTGCTGGCGTCAAAGATGGAATTATTGTTGATATTGAGGCTGCTTCTAATGCGATTAAAAGTGCAGTAAGCCAAGCAGAAGAAAAAGCAGGAATTTCAATCAATCTTGTGAACGTTGGGTTGCCAGCGAACCTTCTTCAAATTGAAGCAACTCAAGGAATGATTCCTGTAACCAGTGATTCAAAAGAAATTACGGATGCAGATGTTGAAAATGTTGTCAGATCTGCTTTGACAAAGAGTATGACTCCAGACCGTGAAGTCATTACCTTTATTCCAGAAGAGTTCACAGTTGATGGTTTCCAAGGAATCCGCGATCCACGTGGAATGATGGGAATCCGTTTGGAAATGCGTGGTCTCTTGTATACTGGTCCTAGAACTGTCCTCCATAATTTACGGAAAACAGTTGAACGTGCTGGTTTGCAAGTTGAGAACATCATTATTTCACCACTTGCAATGATTAAGTCTGTATTGAACGAAGGAGAACGTGAGTTTGGTGCGACCGTCATTGATTTAGGTGGAGGTCAAACGACAGTAGCTTCTGTTCGGAATCAAGAGCTTCAATTTACAAATATCTACCAAGAAGGTGGCGATTACGTTACTAAAGATATTTCTAAAGTATTGAAGACTTCTCAAAAATTAGCAGAAGGCTTGAAGTTCAACTATGGAGAAGCTTATGTTCCATCAGTTGGCGACGAAGTCTTCCATGTTGAGGTGATTGGTGAAGTAGAACCTGTCCAAGTATCTGAAAAATATTTGGCAGAAATTATTTCAGCTCGGATCAAACACATCTTCGACCAAATTAAACAAGATCTTGAAAGAAGACATTTGCTTGATTTGCCTGGAGGAATTGTCATCATCGGTGGTGGCGCTATTCTCCCTGGTATTGAAGAATTGGCGCAAGAAGTCTTTGGTGTAAATGTGAAATTGTACGTTCCAAATCAAATTGGAATCCGCAATCCAGCTTTTGCCCACGTGATTAGCTTGTCTGAATATGCAGGAAACCTTACAGATGTAGATATTCTTGCTCAGGCTGCTGTACATGGGGACCAACGTCTTCGTCAGCAACCAATTCAGTTTGAACGACCAGTACAGCAACCAGTTGTTCCGGAAGAAATTGAACCATTAGTAAACGTCGAGCAACAACATCCGGTTGAAGAACAAAATAGAGAAGAGAAAACTAGCCTTACAAACCGAATGAAGAATTTAATCGGTAATATGTTTGATTAAGGAGTGTAAGCATTTATGACATTTTCATTTGACACAGCAGCGACACAAGGCGCAGTTATTAAAGTAATCGGTGTCGGAGGTGGTGGTGGCAATGCCATCAACCGCATGATTGACGAAGGAGTTGCTGGTGTAGAATTCATCGCAGCAAACACAGATGTACAAGCACTTTCAAGTGCAAAAGCAGAAACAGTTATCCAATTGGGTCCTAAATTGACTCGTGGTTTGGGTGCTGGGGGTCAACCTGAGGTTGGTCGTAAAGCCGCAGAAGAAAGTGAAGAAGTATTGACAGAAGCTTTGCAAGGTGCAGACATGGTCTTCATCACTGCAGGGATGGGTGGAGGATCTGGTACAGGTGCTGCACCAGTCATCGCTCGTATTGCTAAAGCTGTTGGTGCTTTGACAGTAGCCGTTGTAACTCGTCCTTTCGGATTTGAAGGAACAAAACGCGGAAACTTTGCGATCGAAGGGATCAATGAACTTCGCGAACATGTGGATACTTTGTTGATTATTTCTAACAACAACTTGTTAGAAATCGTAGATAAGAAAACACCACTTCTTGAAGCATTGAGTGAAGCCGATAATGTCCTTCGCCAAGGGGTTCAAGGGATCACTGACTTGATCACAAGCCCAGGCTTGATTAACCTTGACTTCGCTGACGTGAAGACTGTTATGGAAAATAAAGGAAATGCCTTGATGGGTATTGGTGTAGGTAATGGTGAAGAGCGTGTCATTGAAGCAGCTCGTAAAGCTATCTACTCACCACTCCTTGAAACAACCATTGACGGTGCTGAAGACGTGATCGTCAACGTTACTGGTGGTTTGGATATGACATTGATTGAAGCAGAAGAAGCTTCTGAAATTGTTAACCAAGCAGCTGGTCATGGCGTAAACATTTGGCTTGGTACATCTATTGATGAATCAATGAAAGATGAAATCCGCGTAACGGTTGTTGCAACTGGTGTTCGTCAAGATAAAGTTGAAAGAGTTAGTGGAATTGCATCTCATGCACCAAGTTCAGCACGTTATTACCAAACTGGACCACGTGAACAACGTCCACAAACTCCACAATTCGATCGCGACTTCGATTTGAAGGAAGAAATCGAAATGCCTACTCCTCAATCACGTGCTAAACAAGAAACACCTCGTGGATCTGCGTTTGGAGATTGGGACATTCGTCGTGAAAATATTGTACGTCAGTCTGATACTAGCACTGGTCGTCAAGTTGAACGCTATGTGGATTCTTCTTCAGAAGATGATGAGTTGGAAACACCACCATTTTTCCGTAATCGTTAAGAATGAATCTGATTGAAAATAAAGAGCGAATATTCTCGCAGGTTGCACAAGCAATGGAAACAGCAAACCGCACGGATCAGGTCAATGTGATTGCTGTTACTAAGTATGTCGGTATCGATCAAGCTAAGGCTTTGGTTGATGCAGGAGTCTGTCATATCGGTGAAAACCGTGTTGATAAATTTCTAGAAAAATACCAAGCTCTAAAAGATGAGGGACTGACCTGGCATTTGATCGGTAGTCTCCAACGTCGTAAAGTAAAAGAAGTTATCAATTATGTAGATTACTTCCATGCTTTAGATTCTATGAAGCTTGCCCAAGAAATTCAAAAAAGGGCGAGTCACCCAATTAAATGTTTTATACAAGTCAATATTTCTGGAGAGGAAAGCAAGCATGGATTTGCTCCTGAAGAGCTCGATGCGATTCTTCCTGAACTAGAAGGCTTGGATAACCTACAAATTGTTGGCTTAATGACGATGGCTCCTTTTGAGGCAAGTCAGGACGAGTTGCAAGCTATATTTGCAGCAACTCACCAACTTCAAAAAGAATTACAAAAGAAACAGTTGAAAAATATGCCCTTTACAGAGTTAAGCATGGGAATGAGTCGTGATTATGATGTGGCGATTGCTAACGGTGCGACTTTTGTGCGAATTGGGACCTCATTTTTCAAATAGGAAAGAATTATGTCATTTAAAGATAGATTTGATCGATTGATTGATTATTTTACTGAAGATGGAGATGAGTACGATGTGCAAGAAGCGCCTGCTCAAGCAGTCGGTGCTAGCCAACCTGTAGCATCCCCTAAACCAGTGCAACCATCATCAAAACCACGTCAAAAAGCTGTGGTAGCTGCTAAGGAGCAGAAACCTACTCCTGTTGCAGCAAGTCGTCCACAAGTAGCTTCTACAGCAGTGGTTGAATCAGCTTCATCTCAAAAATCATCTTCTGAAAATATTACTCGACTTCATCAACGTCAACAAGAGTTGGCAAAAAATCGTTCTGCTGCAGATGAAAAGATTACAATTGATGTACGCTACCCTCGTAAATATGAAGAAGCAACTGAAATTGTTGACTTGTTGTTGGCAAACGAAAGTATTCTTATCGATTTCCAATATATGACAGAAGTTCAAGCAAGAAGATGTTTGGATTATTTGGATGGTGCTCGCTATGTATTAGCCGGGAATCTACGTCGTGTTGCAAGTACTATGTACTTATTAACACCAATCAATGTCGTTGTGAATATTGAAGATATTCGCCTTCCAAATGATGTCGAAGTTGCTGAGTACGACTTTGATATGAAACGAAATCGTTAATATGTTTGTCCTACAATTAGTTAGAAATTTCTTTCAGGTTTTTGAGCTAGTACTAATCATCTATGCTTTGCTTAGTTGGTTTCCAAATGCATCAGAATCGGCTTTAGCTAAAATGGTTCAACGGATCGTCGAACCATTTTTGAGCCTATTTAGAAAGATTCCTTTGCAATTTGGTGGGTTAGACTTTACAGTCATGTTTGCCTTACTTGCTCTATCCGTAGTGGAACGATTTGTCCTTCAATTTTTGGTGCAGTTCATATGACCAAGGGATTTTATCAACACTATAGTGCAGAAGACCACGTCTTTATCGATCGAGTTCTAGAATTAGTAGCTCGAGTGGAGCAACAGTATAGTTTTGAACTGACTTCCTTTTTAAATCCACATCAGGTTGATATTTTACGACAAATTGGTGCCCACCACGGTTTGCAGGTGTTTTCAAGTGCAGAAATCTATCCTACAGAATATGCACGAGTGATTCTTGCTCCCAGCTACTATCAGTTAGAGGCATCTGATTTTGAAATGAGTCTGTTAGAAGTTCTCTATCCAGATAAGTTTTATCGGTTAAGTCACTCTCAAGTTTTGGGTTCGCTTCTCCATCAATTAGGCATAGAAAGAAAGTCTTTTGGAGATATTCTAGTTGGACAAGGGAAGATTCATATCTATGTGGATGAACGTTTCTCCTCCTATTTCAAAGAGAATCTTAAGAAGATCGCAAAAGCATCTGTCAAGATTCGTGAGGTTGACTGTCGAGAACGGATCAGCGTAGACGAACCATCCAAACTCAAAGACCTATTGGTTACTAGTGTTCGACTTGATAAACTAGTAGCTTCTACCTTTAAGCTTTCTCGGTCTGTAGCTGTTCAATTAGTTCAGTCGGGTCAGGTAAAGGTAAACTATGCCACTATTGATAATCCTAGTCGGATGATCCAAGTAGCAGATTTAATTAGTGTTCGAAAGTATGGCCGATTTAAAATACTATCAGAAAATGGCCTATCAAAAAGTGGAAAATGCAAATTAACGGTTGAAGTATTTTCCAGTAGAAAATAAGGAGGAACTATGGCACTTACAGCTTTAGAAATCAAAGATAAACGCTTTTATGTAAAATTTAGAGGCTACGATGCTAAAGAAGTTGAAGAGTTTCAAGACATGGTCTACCGAGACTATGAAAAATTAGTTCGTGAAAATCATGAATTGGAAACAAAAATTAGTGCGTTGGAAGAGCGCTTGAACTACTTTGACGAAATGAAAGACTCTTTGAGTCAATCAGTATTGATCGCTCAAGATACAGCAGAACGTGTAAAACATGCGGCAAATGAACGCTCAGAAACAATTGTTCGTCAAGCGGAGCAAGATGCTCACCATTTAGTTGAAGAAGCAAAAGCAAAAGCAAATGAAATTCTTCGTCATGCTACAGACAATGCCAAAAAAGTTGCTGTAGAAACGGAAGAATTGAAGAATAAGACACGCGTCTTCCATCAACGTTTGAAATCAACTATCGAAAGTCAATTGAGCATTATTGATACACCAGAATGGGATGAAATTCTTCGCCCAACTGCTATGTATATTCAAACAAGTGATGAAGCATTTCGTGAAATTGTTGAGAAAGCTTTGGGTGAATCTGTTCATCATCATTCAGAAGATGCTAACATTGATTTGACACGTCAATTTACTTCAGCTGAAATTGAAGAATTGCAAAAACGTATTGAGGCAGCTAACTTAGAGTTAGGCGCAACTCAAGCTTTTCAAGGATTGAATGAAAAAGTGAAAGAAGCATTGGAAGAAGCAGAAAAAAATCATGAAGATCAAGATTCTATTGATGTTGTCTTAGAAACTCCTGAAGCTGATGATATCGATGCTCCAGAAGAAGGACAACGTGAATCTGTTTCAATCTTATAATCTGTAAAAACAGTGACCTTATCAAATAGTTTTAGCGAGCAGGTGATGGTGGAAGACTTGCACTTCCTTTGTTAAGGTTGATCCTTTTACGAATCTTAGTGGTGAAATGAGTAACCACTAACGCTGGTCAGCGTTAGCGACAAAAGAGGAGAAAGAGAGTACTCTCTTTCTTGAATGAAGGTGGTACCACGACTTGTCGTCCTTTTTGGCGAGGTCGTGGTCTTTTATTTTGTAGAATTATTTTTTTAGAGGAGACACCATGAAACTCAAAGAAACACTGAATTTAGGGAAGACAGAGTTCCCGATGCGGGCTGGTCTGCCTACAAAAGAGCCAGTTTGGCAAAAAGAATGGGAAGAAGCAAAGCTTTACCAACGTCGTCAAGAATTGAACCAAGGAAAACCACATTTCACCTTGCATGATGGCCCTCCGTATGCCAACGGAAATATCCACGTAGGACATGCCATGAACAAGATTTCAAAAGATATCATTGTTCGTTCTAAGTCTATGTCAGGTTTTTATGCACCGTACATCCCAGGTTGGGATACACACGGTTTGCCAATCGAGCAAGTCTTGGCCAAACAAGGTGTCAAACGCAAAGAAATGGACTTGGTTGAGTACTTGAAACTTTGCCGTGAATATGCTCTTTCTCAAGTAGATAAACAACGGGAAGACTTCAAACGTTTGGGTGTTTCTGGCGACTGGGAAAATCCATATGTTACCTTGACTCCTGATTATGAAGCAGCTCAAATCCGTGTCTTTGGTGAAATTGCTAATAAAGGCTATATCTACCGTGGAGCCAAGCCTGTTTACTGGTCTTGGTCATCTGAGTCAGCCCTTGCTGAAGCGGAAATTGAATACCATGATTTGGTTTCTACTTCGCTCTACTATGCCAACAAAGTCAAAGATGGCAAAGGTGTCCTTGATACAGATACTTACATCGTTGTTTGGACAACAACTCCATTTACCATCACAGCTTCTCGCGGGTTGACTGTTGGTGCGGATATTGATTATGTCTTGGTGCAACCAGCTGGCGAAGCTCGTAAATTTGTGGTCGCTTCAGAATTGCTGAACAGCTTGTCTGAAAAATTTGGCTGGGCCGATGTTCAAGTTTTGGCAACTTACCGTGGTAAAGAATTGAACCACATCGTGACAGAGCACCCATGGGATACCGCAGTAGATGAACTTGTTATCCTTGGTGATCACGTTACAACAGACTCCGGTACAGGTATCGTCCATACAGCCCCTGGTTTTGGTGAGGATGACTACAATGTCGGTGTTGCCAATGGTCTCGAAGTTGCTGTAACTGTCAACGAACGCGGGATCATGATGGCCAACGCGGGTGAGGAATTCGAAGGTCAATTCTATGACAAGGTTGTTCCAACAGTTATTGAAAAACTTGGTAGCTTGCTCCTTGCTCAAGAAGAAATCTCTCACTCCTACCCATTTGACTGGCGTACGAAAAAACCAATCATCTGGCGTGCTGTGCCACAATGGTTTGCTTCAGTATCTAAATTCCGTCAAGAAATCTTGGACGAAATTGAAAAAGTCAAGTTCCACTCAGAGTGGGGCAAAGTCCGTCTGTACAACATGATCCGTGACCGTGGCGACTGGGTTATCTCTCGTCAACGTGCTTGGGGTGTCCCACTCCCAATCTTCTACGCTGAAGATGGCACACCAATCATGACAGCTGAAACCATCGAGCATGTAGCTCAACTCTTTGAAGAACATGGTTCCATCATCTGGTGGGAACGGGATGCCAAAGACCTCTTGCCAGAAGGATTTACCCATCCAGGTTCACCAAATGGTGAGTTCAAGAAAGAAACAGACATCATGGATGTATGGTTCGACTCTGGTTCATCATGGAATGGGGTGGTAGTGAACCGTCCTGAGTTGACTTACCCAGCTGATCTCTACCTTGAAGGTTCAGATCAATACCGTGGTTGGTTCAACTCATCTCTCATCACCTCTGTAGCTAACCATGGTGTCGCACCATACAAACAAATCTTGTCACAAGGTTTTGCTTTGGATGGTAAAGGTGAGAAGATGTCTAAATCTCTTGGGAACACCATTGCTCCAAGCGATGTTGAAAAACAATTTGGTGCGGAAATCTTGCGTCTCTGGGTAACCAGTGTAGACTCAAGCAACGACGTGCGTATCTCTATGGATATCTTGAGCCAAGTTTCTGAAACTTACCGCAAGATCCGTAACACTCTTCGTTTCTTGATTGCTAACACTTCTGACTTTAACCCAGCTGAGGATGCAGTAGCTTACGAAGAACTTCGTTCTGTTGATAAGTACATGACCATTCGCTTTAACCAACTTGTGAAGACCATTCGTGATGCTTATGCAGACTTCGAATTCTTGACAATCTATAAAGCCCTAGTGAACTTTATCAACGTTGATTTGTCTGCCTTCTACCTTGACTTTGCCAAAGATGTTGTTTACATCGAAGGAGCTAAGTCACTTGAACGCCGTCAAATGCAAACAGTCTTCTATGATATCCTTGTGAAAATCACCAAACTCTTGACTCCAATCCTTCCTCACACTGCGGAAGAAATCTGGTCATATCTTGAGTTTGAAGCCGAAGATTTTGTTCAATTGTCAGAATTGCCAGAAGCTCAAACATTTGCCAACCAAGAAGAAATCTTGGACACCTGGTCAGCCTTCATGGACTTCCGTGGACAAGCTCAAAAAGCCTTGGAAGAAGCGCGTAACGAAAAAGTCATCGGTAAATCACTTGAAGCTCACTTGACCGTTTATCCAAACGAAGTTGTGAAAACTCTTCTTGGAGCTGTTGATAGCAATGTAGCACAACTCTTGATTGTCTCTGAATTAACTATCGCAGAAGGACCAGCTCCAGAAGCTGCAGTGGCCTTTGAAGATGTAGCTTTCACAGTTGAACGGGCTGCTGGTGAAGTTTGTGACCGTTGCCGTCGTATCGACCCAACAACTGCAGAACGCCACTACCATGCAACCATCTGTGATCACTGTGCAAGCATCGTTGAAGAGAACTTTGCAGACGCAGTTGCAGAAGGCTTTGAAGCCAAATAAAAGAAATCAAAAGAAGTTCCATAAAGGAACTTCTTTTTTGGTGGCTAAAATAGTGTATCGTGTTCATCGTCAAGGCAATAAAAAAGTAAGGCAGAATAGCCTTACTAAATAATTGGGAAAGAAATTTCGATCAGTTTATCGGAGTAGAGCGTTTTAATAGTGGATTGGTCGATGATTTTGAGATCAATCTTGCGTTTTAAAAAGAACTCACGAATTTTTTCAACTTCTGTTTCACGAATGGCACGGTGTTTGTTACTAATCAACAATTCGTAATGAGTAGGAGCTTTGGTAAAGATAACATCGGTGTTACCAGCTGAATAGACCTCAACAAGGGTAGCATCGGTACTTTCTAATTGACTTTTGACCAAATTAGCATGACTATTTGTTGTATTCATAAGCTTCATGTGAGATCCTCCTAAGCTCTTTCTCCATTTATTATAGCACTTTTTTTTATTTTGTGAAAGAAGTCGCTTACAATTTTTGGGCAGATTTCCACATTTTGATTCCCCATTTATGGCTTCCTCTTTTTAACTTTTCAATGGCTTCGTCAATGGGGAACCAGGCAATGTTATTGAAATCCTCTAGAGGTTTTTGAGCTTCTACAAAGTCAGTTACTTCATAGATATAAGCAGGATTGTAGTAGTGAGTGTCGCGGTGACTGGAGTAGAAGTACTCATCTGCTTGTCCATAATACTCGCCGATGGTCGCAGTGAAGCCCAGCTCTTCGATCAGTTCGCGCTCGAGTGCCAATAAATGATCTTCTCCTGCCTCGATCTCACCACCTGGTAGGAACCAAGCTCCATTTGGAGCTTGGACCAGGATGATTTTATCCTTTGCTGAATTTGGAATCACCGCATAGACTCCATAACGATTGACATAGTCAACATTTTCTTCTTTTGTTCCAAAAGTTGCAACAGTCATAATGATACTCGCTTCTTATTTTTTTATCATTATAACATAGATGGACATAAAAAGCAGTAGGAGATGAAAATAAGAGAGATTCCTGGTAGCTACTAGGAATCTCTCTGTGGATTGCGATTATTCAGTTACTTTTTCTGCTTCGTTCGCAGGTTTGCTCTTTCCTTTGATGCAAATCTTCCCATTGCTGGTCATGACAGCCTTCAGATCTTTCTCACTAGGATTTTCTAGGTAGTAATCTGTAATGGCATCTTCAATATAGTCTTGAATGGTGCGACGAAGAGGACGTGCCCCCATTTTCGGATCGTAGCCCAAATCAACCAGTTTCTCCTTGACCTTATCGGTAACATCCAGGTGGATATCATTGTGGGCTAGGCGTTGGTTGACATCGTCTAACATGAGAGTGACGATTTGAAGGAGGTTTTCCTTAGACAAGGCTTTGAATTCAATGATGCCGTCAAAGCGGTTCATGAATTCTGGACTAAAGAAGTTCCCCAGTTCACCTAGGATAGAATTGGTACGACCTTCACGAGCCGCCCCAAAGCCGACATTAGCCTCCGCTTTTCCAGTTCCCGCATTGGAAGTCATAATGATAATGGTATCTTTGAAGCTCACCGTTCGGCCTTGTCCATCTGTCAAGCGCCCATCGTCTAAGACTTGAAGGAACATATGCATGACATCTGGGTGGGCCTTTTCGACCTCATCCAAGAGGATGAGAGAGTAAGGGTTGCGACGCACCTTTTCAGTCAGCTGGCCTGCTTCTTCATAGCCGACGTAGCCTGGAGGAGCACCGACCAATTTGGCAACGGCATGTTTCTCCATATACTCACTCAT
Source organism: Streptococcus sp. SCPM-O-B-23252 (M501) (assembly GCF_058200355.1). Classification (NCBI taxonomy): domain Bacteria; kingdom Bacillati; phylum Bacillota; class Bacilli; order Lactobacillales; family Streptococcaceae; genus Streptococcus; species Streptococcus sp. SCPM-O-B-23252 (M501). The sequence goes on along the minus strand of NZ_JBYQGS010000001.1, from coordinate 1,246,928 downwards.
ATCAAAGCGAATCATACTGTCGGCAGAACCAAAGAGTTCGATGGCCAATTGCTTGGACAACTCGGTCTTCCCGACACCAGTTGGTCCAACAAAGAGGAAGCTACCAATTGGACGGTTTGGTGTTCCAAGCCCTACCCGGTTTCGACGGATGGCCTTAGCAATTTTTTCAACAGCCTCATCTTGGCCAATGACATGAGCCTTCAAATCAGCTGCTAAGTTGATCAATTGGGATTGTTCTTTTTCTTTCAAATCGCCAACTGGAATATTGGTCTTTTGCTCGACGATGTGTTCGATGGTCTTTTCGCTAATGACTGGCGTATCTTGGTCAGTGACCTGTTGCCCTTGCATTTCTTTGTACTTAGCGATTTGGTCGCGGAAGTAGGCTGCCTTTTCAAAGTCTTCATCACGCGTCGCTTGAGCCTTGAGATTTTCGGCTTCAATTAAGCGTTGGTCGATGACTTTGGGATCGACAAAATTGAGGGTCAAGTTCATCTTAGAGCCTGCTTCGTCCAAGAGGTCAATGGCCTTGTCTGGCAAGAAGCGGTCTTGGATATAGCGATTGGAAAGGAGAGCCGCAGCCTCGATCGCACCATCGGTGTAGTGGACGTGGTGGTAGTCCTCGTATTTCTTTTGAATGCCTTTGAGGATGGTGATGGTTTCTTCCACTGTAGGTTCGTCGACCTTAACGGGTTGCATCCGGCGTTCAAGTGCCGCATCCTTTTCGATAATTCGGTATTCATTGAGGGTTGTCGCACCGACTAATTGCAATTCACCACGAGCGAGGGCTGGTTTGAGGATATTTCCAGCATCCATATTGCCGTCTCCAGCAGATCCGGCACCGACAATTTCATGGATCTCATCGATAAACAAAATCACATCTTCCCGACGACGGATTTCCTCCATCAATTGTTGCATGCGCTCTTCAAATTGCCCTCGGATCCCAGTTCCTTGAACCAAGCTGACAACGTCTAAGCGAATGACTTCCTTACCTTGAAGCTTGTGAGGGACATCCCCATCAACAATCTTTTGCGCTAGTCCTTCTACGACAGCTGTTTTTCCGACACCGGGTTCCCCAATCAGGACAGGGTTATTCTTGGTCCGACGGTTGAGGATTTCAATGACGCGAAGAATTTCATCGTCACGGCCAATGACCGGATCGATATCCCCACGACGAGCAATTTCAGTAACGTTAATTCCAAACTCTTCTAGGAGGCCCTTTGGTTGTTGTTTGGCTTGAGCTCTACTTGGTCCTGAAGAACGACCGTTTCCATTTGAGCCATAGCCATTTCCACCACCATAGCCTCCTCCAGATTGGGTCGGAGGGGTTTGGGGTTCTTGCGGAGCCTGGAAGTTTCCTAGTTGATTGAAGAAATCTTCAAAAGGATCCCGTCCTCCGCGATTTTGTTGGTTTAATCCTGCGAGCAGACTATTGTTAGGATCCGTTTTCATAATTTGATAGCAGTTCTGGCAAAGGTCTACTTGTTGTTGGTGACCATTCACGTTCGTATAAAGATGAATGGTTGAATCATTGATTTTACAGTTTTGACAAAGCATTCTCTTACCTCTTTCTCTAGGGTAAAAAGTGTAAAAACTATTGGTCAGAAATAGTCAAACTTTTATAGTTTCATTATAGCAGTATTCTAAAAGTTTGCAAGAATTTAGTATGAAGTCCGGTTTTAGGCATGGAATAAAGAGGAAAATAGCGGAAAAGTTGATTTTTATTGGAATTTCCTCCTTCTTTTATGATAAAATAGGAGAGTAGAAAGTAAATAGGAGAATCAAAATGGAATCACATTTGGTACGAATTATCAGCCGTTTGGAAGCGATGACGAAAGACGGTGGAAACTTAAAACGTAATTTTGAACGTGAAGGAGTTGTAGTTGCTGAAGTAGCTTACAACTATGATGAAGAAAATGGATCAGTATTTACTCTTCGTGATGTAGAAGCGCGTGAGACCTATACATTCGATAGCATTGACTTAATCGCAATGGAGATCTACGAATTGTTGTACTAAGAAGTATCAATCAAGAGTCTAGAGCATCTAGTCTCTTTTTTGTTGGAAGAAAATAGTTATAGTTTCTTCTTATAACCTTGTCTAATCAAGAAGTGTTAGGAGCAGGTTCACAAATCTGATATAATAGAGAAGATATTGAATAGAAAAGAGATTGAGATGACACATGTAATTGATGGGAAGGCATTGGCAGTAAAATTGCAGGGGGAATTGGCTGAAAAAACCGCTCGCCTGAAGGCTGAGACTGGTCAGGTCCCAGGCTTGGTAGTGATTTTGGTGGGAGAAAACCCAGCTAGCCAGGTCTATGTCCGCAATAAAGAACGGTCAGCTTTGGCAGCAGGATTTCGAAGTGAAGTGGTTCGACTGCCAGAAAGTATTTCCCAGGAGGACTTGTTGGCCCTCATTGACCGCTACAATCAGGATCCACTCTGGCATGGAATTTTAGTCCAGTTGCCTCTACCAGCCCATATCGACGATGAGGCAGTCTTGTTAGCCATTGATCCGGCTAAGGATGTCGATGGCTTCCATCCTCTCAATATGGGACATCTTTGGGCAGGAAATCCGATCATGGTCCCCTCTACACCAGCAGGGATTATGGAAATGTTTCGGGAATATGATATCGATGTTGAAGGGAAAAATGCAGTCGTCATTGGCCGTTCAAACATCGTTGGGAAACCGATGGCCCAGCTTCTCCTAGCAAAAAATGCAACGGTGACCTTGACCCATTCGCGGACTCATCATTTGGCTAAAATTGCTAGAAAAGCCGATATCTTAGTGGTGGCAATTGGTCGTGCCAAATTTGTTACAGCTGACTTTGTCAAAGAGGGAGCGGTCGTTATCGATGTCGGAATGAACCGTGACGAAAATGGGAAGCTCTGTGGAGATGTGGACTATGAACAAGTAGCTCCTCTGGCTAGTCACATCACTCCGGTTCCAGGTGGCGTTGGTCCTATGACGATTACCATGCTCATGTCTCAGACCTATGAGGCAGCTGTTCGGGCTTTGAAAAAATAGGCGAACTTGGATGGATTCGGGACAGTGTTTGTAGCTGTAGAATGTTTAGAAAAATTTTTAAGGTAGGAACTTCGCTTCCTGCCTTTTTTTAGCCTAAACGTGGTAAAATAGAGGGAGAAAGAAGGGACGCTTATGTTAAGAGTTGACCAAACATTGCTGCAACAAGTTATCCTTAGCCGTCATTCAGACTCCTATAAGGGAGACTATGGGCGTCTGCTCTTGATTGGAGGGACTTATCCCTATGGTGGAGCCATTATCATGGCAGCCCTCGCAGCGGTTCATAGTGGAGCGGGCCTTGTCACGGTTGCGACAGACCGCGAGAATATCCCTGCCCTCCATAGTCAGCTACCTGAAGCCATGGCTTTTGCTGTGACGGACCAAGAATTATTGGCTGAGCAAATCGCAAAAGCAGGCGTCATTTTATTGGGACCAGGACTCAATGCCAATGAGCTAGGGGTACACCTTGTAGAACTTGTTTTTGAAAGAGTTCAACCTCATCAAGTGCTCATTCTAGATGGTGGGGCCATTAGCCTCTATACTCGCTTAGGACTTTCTCTTCCTCCAGCTCAACTGGTCTTTACTCCTCATCAAAAAGAATGGGAGGCCATGTCCGGGCTAGCAATCGGAGATCAAGGGGAAGAAGCAACAAGGCAGTCTCTGTCCCAACTTCCTCCAGCAAGTATTTTAGTCCAAAAGGGTCCTCAGACTAAGATCTGGCAACAAGGGCAGACAGATTATTACCAACTATCGGTTGGAGGCCCCTATCAAGCAACGGGTGGTATGGGCGATACTTTAGCAGGGATGATTGCGGGCTTTGCGGGTCAATTTCCGCAAGTTGGACTCTATGAGCGCGTGGTAGTTGCCAGTCACCTTCATTCGGGCATTGCAGACGATTTGAGCAAGAATGCCTACGTGGTTTTACCGACCGCGATTAGTAAAGAAATTCCAAAATGGATGAGGGAAATTTGCCTTTCCAACTGCCAATAAAAAATCAAGTCTCAGATGATGAAATCTGAGGCTTTTTCCGTAGGTAGAATCAGATTTTTCCGCTTATTTTTGGTATAATTTATACTAGAATTTTCCGTGTGAAAGGGGAACTATGTCAGAGTATTTATCGGTATCCAGTCTGACCAAATACCTCAAGTTAAAATTTGATAAGGACCCCTATCTAGAGCGGGTCTATTTGACGGGTCAGGTCTCGAATTTCCGTAAGCGTCCCAATCACCAGTATTTTTCTCTAAAGGATGAAAAAGCTGTGATCCAGGCGACTGTCTGGGCTGGGATTTATAAGAGTTTCGGCTTTGAGCTCGAAGAAGGCATGAAGATCAATGTCATCGGTCGGATCCAACTCTATGAGCCAAGTGGCAGTTATTCCATTGTCATCGAAAAGGCGGAGCCAGATGGCGTCGGCGCTTTAGCTATTCAGTTTGAGCAGTTGAAAAAGAAACTCCAGGAAGAAGGCCTTTTTCAAGAGAAGTTCAAACAGGCTATCCCCCAGTTCTCCAAGAAAATTGGGGTTATTACCAGTCAGAGTGGGGCCGTTATTCGCGATATTATCACGACTGTTTCGCGGCGCTTTCCGGGCGTGGAGATTCTCCTTTTTCCAACCAAGGTACAAGGAGAGGGAGCTGCCCAAGAAATTGTCGCCAATATCCAAAAGGCCAATGATCGGTCGGACCTCGATGTCTTGATCATCGGTCGTGGTGGTGGCTCCATCGAAGACCTGTGGGCCTTTAATGAAGAGCCAGTTGTGAGGGCTATTTTTGAGTCTAGAATTCCCATTATTTCCAGTGTGGGGCATGAGACAGATACTACTCTGGCAGACTTTGTCGCAGATCGCCGGGCAGCAACTCCTACAGCTGCGGCTGAGTTGGCAACGCCTGTGACCAAATTGGACCTGCTCAATCATTTGCAGAAGCAGGAAGGGCGGATGGCAACCGCTATGCGCAACCGCCTGGTCTATCATCGGGAACGCCTGCAAAAACTGAGCCAATCGGTCATCTTCCGTCAGCCAGAGCGGCTGTATGATTCTTACCTGCAAAAGCTGGATCAGATTCAGTTGCGGTTGAAACAGGCTGTATCAGAGTCGGTTACCAGAAATAGCCGCCAGTTACAAGAACTCCGCCATCGATTGGCCTCTCAAACACCACAGCATCAGCTCGAGCGTTATCGAGACCAGATTCTCCAGATGGAGCGATTGCTGACCTTGAAAATCAAGGAGCTCTACCAGACAAAAGCAGCAGATGCCAAGCGCCTATCGGAGGCTCTCTTGATGTTGGATACCAGTCGCATCGTGGCTAGAGGCTACGCCTTGGTACAGGCTGGAGATCAGGTTTTGGATAGCGTAGATATGATTAAAGAAAAGGATGCCTTGACGCTAGTCATGCGGGATGGGCAAGTAGAAGTAGAGGTAAAGCATGTCGAAAGAAAAGAAATTTGAAGAAAATTTAGCTGATTTGGAAGCTATCGTCCAAAAGTTGGAAAGTGGGCAAGTGCCCCTCGAAGAGGCCATCTCAGAGTTTCAGAAAGGAATGAAGCTATCAAAAGACTTGCAAGAAACACTTGATCAGGCTGAAAAGACCTTGGTCAAGGTGATGCAAGCAGATGGCTCAGAAACGGAACTAGTATGATTCTAGAAGAAAAACTGCAAGGGGTTGAAAAAGCGATAGGAGGTTTCTACGAGGCTAAACAAATCGCTCCCCGCTTGGTAGAATCCATCCTGTATTCAGTCCATGCAGGGGGGAAACGGATTCGACCTTTGCTCTTATTGGAGTTGCTGGAAGCCTTTCATGCTCCCATCCTTGAAGCTCATTTTCAGGTGGCAGCCGCTCTTGAAATGATTCATACGGGAAGCTTGATCCATGATGATTTACCAGCCATGGATAATGATGATTATCGTCGTGGTCAATTGACCAACCATAAAAAGTTTGGGGAAGACCTAGCCATCTTAGCAGGAGACTCGCTCTTCTTAGATGCCTTTGCCTGTGTGGCAGAGGCAGACCTTCCAGCTTCTATCCGGGTGCAACTGATTGCTCTGTTATCGGATGCTTCAGGGACAGCTGGGATGGTGGCAGGCCAAGTCTTGGATATGGAAGGGGAAGGGGCGAGCCTGACCTTGGATCAGTTGCAAGTCATCCATGCCAATAAGACCGGGCGACTGCTCGCCTATCCATTCCAAGCAACAGGGATCCTCTTAGGGCTTGAGCCAGCTGTTGCGACTCTCTTAGAGGAAATTGGCCTCCATTTAGGCTTGGCCTTCCAGATTCGGGATGATATTTTGGATGTGACTGCTGATTTTGCTTCCTTAGGGAAAACCCCTCAGAAGGACCTGCAGGCTGAAAAATCGACCTATCCTGCCCTCCTCGGTCTAGATGGAGCTCAGGATTATTTGGACCGGGAGCTAGATGCCTGTGAGGACCTGCTCGATCGCATTTCACAGCAGGTAGACTTCGACGGGACTGGAATCAAAAAGATTATAGAAAGACTTAGAATTCATGGCGAAGGAAAGAGTTGACGTACTAGCCTACAAGCAGGGATTATTTGAAACCCGGGAGCAGGCCAAACGCGGTGTGATGGCTGGTCTGGTGGTTGCGGTCCATAATGGCGAGCGCTTTGATAAACCAGGCGAAAAAATTGATGAAGCGACAGAATTAAAACTCAAGGGTGAAAAACTCAAATATGTCAGTCGTGGTGGTCTCAAGTTAGAAAAGGCCTTGGACCTTTTTGAGATTGACCTGCAGGATAAGGTCACGCTGGATATTGGTGCTTCTACAGGAGGCTTTACGGATGTTATGCTTCAAAATGGAGCTGCCTTGGTCTATGCAGTGGATGTAGGGACCAATCAGTTGGCATGGAAACTCCGTCAGGACCCTCGGGTCATCTCGATGGAGCAGTTCAACTTCCGCTATGCGACCTCTGAGGATTTTGAGCAAACCCCAAGCTTTGCTAGCATAGATGTTAGCTTTATTTCCCTCAACCTCATCTTGCCAGCCCTCCATGGGATTTTACAAGAGGGAGGCCAGGTGGTCGCCCTTGTCAAACCCCAGTTTGAAGCTGGTCGGGAGCAGATTGGGAAAAATGGGATTATCAAGGATGCCAAGGTCCATCTGTCCGTCCTGGAACAGGTTCAAGGCTTTGCGTTAGAACATGGCTTCTCCGTCTTGGGAGTGGATTATTCACCGATCCAAGGGGGCCATGGCAATATTGAATTTTTACTTTATTTAGAAAAGAATACTGGGCAAGATCGTCTTCAACTGCAAGAGTTTGCGGCAGTTGTCGAAAAAGCCCATACTGACTTTAAACATGAATAGTAAACAAAACCGATTAGAAAAAATACGCCGCTTTATCCGAGAAAATAAAGTGGGTACTCAGGATGCCATTGTCGAACATCTGAGAGAAGCTGGAATTTCTGCGACACAAGCGACTGTTTCCCGAGATATCAAAGAGTTGGGGATTATTAAAACGCCTTTAAAAGGTTCAGCCTATGTCTATGAATTGCCACGCGTCCAACATAGTGGAAAATTAGCAGAAAATAATCTTCAATCCTTTGAACGCATGGGGAGCTTTTTGACCCTCAAGCTTGTCCCAGGGACAGCCTATCTAGTCAAGCGGCATCTACAAGAAGATTTTGATGACATCATCTTTAGCATGATTTCTGACGACAATAGTATTTTTATTGTGGCCCGCTCGGAAGAAAAGGCTCAGTTTATCGAACAACGATTGATGGAATGGTAGGAGAGAGATGCTATTAGAAATTTCAATTAAGAACTTTGCCATCATTGAAGAAATCGCTCTGAATTTTGAAACGGGGATGACGGTTTTAACCGGTGAAACTGGAGCCGGAAAATCCATTATTATCGATGCTATGAATATGATGCTGGGGAGTCGGGCGACGACTGATGTCATCCGTCACGGTGCTCCTAAGGCTGAGATTGAAGGCCTCTTTGCCATTGACGAAAACCCTGCCCTTCAGCAGTTATTTGAAGAGCAGGGCTTAGAATGGGCAGAGGAGTTGATTATTCGCAGGGAAATTTTCCAGAATGGTCGGAGTGTCAGCCGGATCAATGGGCAGATGGTCAACCTCTCCGTTCTCAAGGCTGTTGGCCAGCATTTGGTGGATATTCATGGCCAGCACGATCAGGAAGAACTGATGCGGGCTCCCTTGCATATCGCTATGCTGGATAGCTTTGGGGAGGATACTTTTTTTGCGACTAAGAAGGCCTATAGAGAGACCTTTGAGAATTACAAGGCCTTGCGCAAGCAGGTCTTGCAGATCCAAAAAAATAACCAGGAAAACCAAGCTCGAATCGAAATGCTGGAATACCAAATTTCGGAAATCGAGGCGGCAGCCCTGTCCCTAGATGAAGATGTCCAGTTAGAGCAAGAACGGCAACGCCTGCTCAATCATAAGATGATTGCAGATACTCTAAGTAATGCTTATGCCATGCTGGATGCAGAAGACTTCTCCAGCCTTAGCAATGTGCGGTCGGCCATGAATGATCTGCAAAGCATCGAAGAGTATGATGCAGAATACAAGACCTTGTCTGATCAACTGGCTGAGACCTACTATACTCTGGAGGATTTGACCAAGCGCTTGGAGGATCTGGTAGATGGCTTGGACTTTGATGGTAACCGTTTGATGCAGGTGGAAGCTCGACTAGACCTGATCCATTCAATTACTCGTAAGTACGGTGGTCAGGTAAAGGATGTCCTTGATTACCTGGAGCAAATTAGCAAGGAATATAGCCTATTAACAGGAGGGGGAACCTCTTCTGAAGACTTGGAAAAAGAACTCAAGTCTATGGAAGGACAGTTGGTTGCCTTGGCTAAAGAATTGAGTCAAGGGCGTCATGCCTTGGCCCAAGAGCTGGAAGCAGAGATCCAGCAGGAATTGGCGGACCTCTATATGGAAAAAGCCCGTTTCCAAGTGCGTTTTACCCCATCTAAGTTTAATCGGGAAGGAAACGAAACGGTTGAGTTTTATATTTCAACCAACCCTGGAGAGGACTTTAAACCTTTAGTAAAAGTCGCCTCAGGTGGAGAATTGTCCCGTCTTATGTTGGCCATCAAGTCAGCCTTCTCACGGAAAGAAGGCAAGACCAGTATCGTCTTTGACGAGGTGGATACAGGGGTATCTGGTCGGGTGGCGCAGGCCATTGCTTCGAAGATTTATAAGATTGGACGTTATGGTCAGGTGCTAGCCATCTCTCATTTACCTCAGGTCATTGCAGTAGCTGATTACCAATTCTTTATCGAAAAGGTGAGCGATGAATATTCAACGGTTTCGACCGTTCGCTTGCTCAGTCATGAAGAGCGGGTCGAAGAAGTCGCTAAGATGCTTGCTGGTGAAGATGTGACAGAAGCAGCCCGCATGCAGGCAGAGCAATTGCTAAAACGGCCGTCCTAAGAAGAAAGGAACCGATATGGAAAGCTATTTCGTAGTGGGAGACATTCATGGAAAAGCCGGTATGCTAGAGGAACTGATGACCCATTGGGACGGTCAGTCCCAGCTGGTTTTTCTCGGAGATCTGATAGACCGTGGGGAAGATAGTCGTAAGGTTATTGAACTGGTCAAAGATTTTGTCGAACAGCAAGGGGCCATCTGCCTCTCTGGGAACCACGAATACATGTTTCTAGCCTGGATCGATGACCCGACCGAGCGCTATGACCATTACCGACGAAATGGTGGGGACACGACCATCAACTCTCTACTTGGTCGTCCTCTCACGGCTCCAGTAGATGGCGTGGCGGATGCTCGGCGCGTGCAAGAGACTTGTGGGGACCTCGTCGCTTTCATCCGTTCGCTTCCTTTTGTCTATGAAACAGAACACTATATTTTTGTGCATGCTGGGCTTGACTTGACCTTGCCTGATTGGCATGAAACGTCGGATTACCAAAAGGTCTGGATTCGCCAGCCCTTCCATGAAGCTTTGAATCAGACAGGAAAGACCATTGTTTTCGGCCATACCCCGGTTCACTATCTCTTGGATCAAAAGATTGGAACCAAGGAGCTCTGGGTGACCGAAGATGGGAAGATTGGCATGGATGGCGGGGCTGTATATGGTGGCGTCCTCCATGGCATTCTCTTTGATGACAGTGGAATGAAGACCGATGTTGCCTTGGTCAATGATGGCTTTGCAGCTATCGATGATTAAGTAAAAAGGACTTTGTCCCACAAAAGCCTAGAAAATTTGATATAATAGAGTGGATATATCTAAGAAAAGATTGTAGGAATGTTATGTCACAAGTAAAAATTGTTACAGACTCATCCGTAACGATTGAGCCTGAAGTTGTTGAAAAATACGGAATTACCATCGTTCCCCTCTCTGTTATGGTGGACGGTGTCCTCTATTCAGATGCGGAATTAACAGAAGGACAATTCCTTCAGTTGATGAAGTCCAGTAAGAACCTTCCAAAGACCAGTCAACCTCCAGTAGGTGTGTTTGCGGAAGCCTTCGAAGGTTTGGCGGAAGAAGGGGCGCAAATTATTGCGATCCATATGTCTCATGCCTTATCTGGTACAGTGGAAGCTGCACGTCAAGGCGCTACCTTAGCCAATGCAGATGTCACGGTGATCGATAGTAGCTTTACAGACCAAGCCATGAAGTTCCAAGTGGTGGAAGCAGCGAAAATGGCTCAAGAAGGAGCTAGCGTAGAGGAAATTGTAGCCCGCATTGAAGAGGTCAAGCAAAAATCTAGACTCTACATTGGGGTTTCTACTCTGGAAAACCTGGTGAAAGGAGGTCGGATTGGCCGCGTAACTGGTTTATTGAGTTCCCTTTTGAATATTCGGGTTGTCATGGAAATGAAGAACGATGAACTGCAACCGATTGTCAAAGGACGCGGACAGAAGACCTTTAAAAAATGGTTGGACGAGTTGATACAAGACTTATCTGGTAAAGAAATCGCTGAGATAGGGATTTCCTATGCTGGTGGACCTGACTTTGCTAACCAAATGAAGGCACAATTACAGCCTTTGGTTGCAGCTCCAATCTCTGTTTTGGAGACAGGTTCGATCATTCAAACTCACACTGGTGAAGATGCCTGGGCAGTTCTTGTCCGATTTGCATAGAAGCCCGTCAATAAAGGAATTTATTCCTAGATAAATGTTGATAAAAACAAGTTTAGTACTTGACCTAAAAGCATTTTTTAGATATGATAGAGATGTTAAGGGTAAAACCTAAAAAAATTTGGAGGATTTGTTAAATGGCTAACAAACAAGATTTGATCGCAAAAGTGGCAGAAGCTACAGAATTGACTAAAAAAGACTCAGCAGCAGCAGTTGACGCTGTATTTGCAGCTGTTTCAGAATACCTTTCAAAAGGTGAAAAAGTTCAATTGATCGGTTTCGGTAACTTTGAAGTTCGTGAACGTGCAGCTCGTAAAGGTCGCAACCCACAAACTGGTAAAGAAATCAAAATCGCTGCTTCTAAAGTTCCAGCATTCAAAGCTGGTAAAGCTCTTAAAGACGCAGTTAAATAATTGTGATTACAAAGGTTCCTTCTAGCTTGCTAGAAGGAACTTTTTGTTTTAGAGTAGTTTCTAGACAGGGCCTATAAATAGGAGTATAATAGAAAAAAGTGAGAAATGGGGGGTGGACCATGAGATGGATTGTTGGAATCTTTGTTCTGCTCATGATTAAGCCAATTCTTTATCTATTGAAAGGTCTCTGGTTTATTGCGGAACTCTTCTTTATGTTCCTCTTTGTCAAAATTTTACTAGGAACCATGAGATGGATCCTTAGTTGGGGAAGTTAAGATTAGATATAAAAAAGTGTGGGAGTAAAGGAGCTTGATTCGAGCTGATTTAATCCTGCACTTTTCCTTATTTACAAACATTCTAATTAGGCAAAATGTGGTATTCGTGATATAATAGTTTTAAAGAAGACACAGAAAGGGGAAAGACTATGCTAGCTTGTTTAAGGCTCGATTCCGTTCAACAAGAAAAAGTGGAAGATGTATTGCAACACCTGCGTGAAAAATCTGTACGGATTACAGAGACGCGTCGGGCTGTCCTTTCCTATCTTGTCAAAAGTCAGGAACATCCAAGTGCGGATGCTATCTATCAGGACTTGAAACCAGCCTTTCCCAATATGAGCCTGGCAACCGTTTATAACAATCTCAAGGTCCTTATTGAAGAAGGCTTTGTCTCTGAAATAAAAGTACGCAATGACACCACGACCTACTTTGACTTTATGGGACATGATCACTTAAATCTGATTTGTGAGTCTTGTGGGAAGATTGATGATATTGATATCGAAGTTCCAGACGTGAGAGCTGAAGCGAGAGAAAAAAGTGGCTACGTCATTACCAAGTGCCAAACCACAGTTTATGGCCTTTGTCCGGAATGCCAGAAGCAACAGTAGAAAAAATGAAAAAGGAGCCATCAGGCTCTTTTTTGTATATCATAACGACACCAGGATAGTGAAAGAAAAATAGTGAAAATCATGATATAATATACTTCTGTAATCAAATAATAGGAGAACGAGATGAAAAAGCTGGAGAATTTTTCTTGGAAAATGTGGCAGGTCTATGCCTTAGCAGCAGTGACCATTTTTATGATTGGTGCTATATGGTCTTTCTTTTTCTTGAAAACGGTCCCTCATATAGTTGGATAGGGTAACAATGTTTGTGAGATAAGGACTTATAGAAAGATTTAAAAAATGAAGATAAAGAGTGAAAAACTAAAAAGTTTACTGGTCATTGTTGGTTTTTTTATCCTTTTATGTATTTGTTTCTATAAAAATTTAGAATCAAATATCAAAGAAATCTACAGGAATAATCATTATACAGGAGAGGTTCGGATCACGAGCCTTTCGATTACAAGTGAAACAAAACTAGTGATTAATGCTAATTATACCTATTCTGAAACGATTAATGGGAAAGTCGTCTCTATTCCATTGAAGAAACAAATGATGTTGGAACAAGTCATTTTGCCATATTATCCACCTGTAGCTAAAGAAGTACGTTTTGGATTGCTTGGTGATTCAATAGGAATGTATAGTGAGCCTCCTAGCACGTATGTACCCATTCTTGAAAAAGCCCTAGAATTGAATCCTGAGAGAAAAAAGTTGGAGCAGGAATTAAAGAAAAAAATAGATCAAAATTCTATCTTAAAAGGATCGAAGGTTGAATTAAAACTTGGTATTTCAAGTAAAATAAAGTATATTGGCGGGATACATTGGCTTGAAGATTACGAGAAACAATCGGTGAAGAAGGGACGGACTGTTCTTGGAGGATGGTATAGTTTTCCGGTAAAAGAAGCTTTAGATAATGATGTCCTATATGTTCAAGTGACATTACCTAAAGGTGTGAAGAGGGATCATATCCGATTTAAGGATGAATTAGAAGCGATTGTACAAACATCGAGTTTGCCAAATGGTCTCTATGTCTTAGGAACTGTGACAGATTCGAATTTCGATGAGGTTGAGATTGAAGACAGAGTGGTTAAGGAAAGGAATTAAAGATGTCAGAAACAAAACAAGAAAGTAATCTTAGTTTAGTCTGGGAGCTTGCGTTGTATATTGTTCTAGTTCTATCAATTGTTGGATTTCCATTTTTGAATGGTCTTTATTATTCGTATTCTGATGATTCACAGGTTTTTCTATTTCGAAAAAGCAACTCAGTATTTTGGGGGCAAGAATTTAAAGGTGTGGTGAATTCTTACTTTATTATTTCTCTCATACTATTAATTGTTTTACCTGTTATAGCCTATTTTATTCATGATTCTTTTGAAAAAAAGGGGTATCCATTTTTGGCTAGCCTGCAATCTTTTTTGATTCACCTATCTTGTAGTGTTATTCTAATATATGCTGCATTTTCATTAACAATTCAAAAAGTTTATTATAATTTGGGGTTTGGTGTTTATCTTTGTCTGCTAATTTATATGGTTCATATGTATAGTGATTTAAAAGATATCAGAAAAATGATTGAACAACGAAATTCCTTGACTGAAGAGAATCAAGCAACAGAGTAGCCTGTCTAAGTGAAAGAAGAAACATTCCTCATTTTCAAACCAGAGCCGTTAGGCTCTTTTTTGTGAGAAATTGCACTTTTCTATGGCCGCCACTAGATTTTTCACTGAAAATCTAGTAAAATAGAATAGATAAACGGGGGGAAACCTCGGAGAATAAAAAGGAGATCCATCTAATGGTAAAATTGGTTTTTGCTCGCCACGGTGAGTCTGAATGGAACAAAGCTAACCTTTTCACTGGTTGGGCTGATGTTGATTTGTCTGAAAAAGGTACACAACAAGCGATCGACGCTGGTAAATTGATCAAAGAAGCTGGTATCGAATTTGACCAAGCTTACACTTCAGTATTGAAACGTGCGATCAAAACTACTAACTTGGCTCTTGAAGCTTCTGACCAATTGTGGGTTCCAGTTGAAAAATCATGGCGCTTGAACGAACGTCACTACGGTGGTTTGACTGGTAAAAACAAAGCAGAAGCTGCTGAACAATTTGGTGATGAACAAGTTCACATCTGGCGTCGTTCTTACGATGTATTGCCTCCTGCAATGGACCGTGATGATGAACACTCAGCACACACTGACCGTCGTTACGCTTCACTTGACGACTCAGTGATTCCAGATGCTGAAAACTTGAAAGTGACTTTGGAACGCGCTCTTCCATTCTGGGAAGATAAAATCGCTCCAGCTCTTAAAGATGGTAAAAACGTATTCGTAGGAGCACACGGTAACTCAATCCGTGCCCTTGTAAAACACATCAAACAATTGTCAGACGACGAAATCATGGATGTGGAAATCCCTAACTTCCCACCATTGGTATTCGAATTTGACGAAAAATTGAACGTAGTTTCTGAATACTATCTTGGAAAGTAAGATAGCGGGATTCGTTATCAATCATAGAAAGCTGACTTCGGTCAGCTTTTTTGTTTGTCCGTCGCATACCTAGCTGTTTTTTGGTTTTCAGGGACTCCTAAAAATGATATAATGAAGTGTTATTACATAAGGTTTCATTAGCCTTGAAAGGAAAAGAAAATGACAAAATCATTCTACATCACAACCCCTATCTATTACCCATCTGGTAAGTTGCATATTGGTTCAGCTTATACAACGATTGCCTGTGACGTCTTGGCACGATACAAACGTATGATGAACTACGATGTTTTCTACCTGACTGGTCTCGATGAGCATGGTCAAAAGATCCAGCAAAAAGCAGAAGAAGCTGGGATTACGCCACAAGCTTATGTAGATGGGATGGCGGTTGGAGTGAAAGAACTCTGGCAATTACTTGATATCTCATATGATAAATTCATCCGTACGACAGACGACTACCATGAAAAAGTGGTGGCTCAAGTCTTTGAACGCTTGCTGGCGCAAGACGACATCTACCTTGGTGAGTACTCTGGTTGGTATTCAGTCTCTGATGAAGAGTTCTTTACAGAAAGCCAATTGGCTGAGGTTTACCGTGATGAGAATGGCAAGGTTATCGGTGGGGTAGCCCCATCAGGCCACGAAGTAGAATGGGTTTCTGAAGAATCTTACTTCCTTCGTCTCAGCAAATACCAAGACCGCTTGGTTGAATTTTTCAAATCCCAACCAGATTTCATCACGCCAGATGGCCGTCTCAATGAAATGTTGAAAAACTTCATCGAGCCAGGTTTGGAAGACTTGGCGGTATCTCGGACTACCTTTACTTGGGGAGTAAAGGTTCCATCCAATCCTAGACACGTTGTCTACGTTTGGTTTGATGCTCTGCTCAACTACGTGACAGCTCTTGGTTATGGCCAAGAAGATCATGAAAACTTTGATAAGTTCTGGAACGGAACCGTTTTCCACATGGTCGGAAAAGACATCCTTCGTTTCCACTCCATCTACTGGCCAATCCTTCTCATGATGTTGGATATCAAATTGCCAGAACGCTTGATTGGCCATGGTTGGTTTGTCATGAAAGACGGCAAGATGTCGAAGTCTAAAGGGAATGTCATCTACCCAGAAATGTTGGTGGAACGCTTTGGCTTGGATCCACTTCGTTACTACCTCATGCGTAGCCTTCCAGTTGGTTCTGATGGGACCTTCACACCAGAAGACTATGTGGCTCGCATCAACTATGAATTGGCCAATGACCTTGGAAACCTCCTTAACCGGACGGTAGCCATGATCAATAAATACTTTGGTGGCCAAGTTCCAGCTTATGTCGAAAATGTCACTGCATTTGATGCTGATTTGGCTAAGGTAGTTGAAGAAAATATCACTGAATACCACAAGCAAATGAATGCGGTTGATTACCCACGCGCATTGGAAGCCGTATGGAATATCATCTCTCGGACTAACAAGTACATCGATGAGACAGCTCCTTGGGTCCTCGCTAAAGAAGATGGCGACAAGGAACAATTGGCAGCGGTCATGGCTCACTTAGCGGCTAGTCTTCGTGTCGTGGCTCACTTGATCCAACCATTCATGATGACCACCTCAAATGCCATCATGGAACAACTTGGCTTGGGCTTGGACTTCGATCTTGAAAACTTGACCTTAGCAGGCTTCCCTGAAAATGTCACAGTGGTTGCCAAAGGAACTCCAATTTTCCCACGTCTCGACATGGAAGAAGAAATTGCCTACATCCAATCTCAAATGACTGCAGGCAAACCTCAAGAAAAAGAATGGATTCCAGAAGAAGTGGAACTCAAGTCTGAAAAAGAAGAGATCAAGTTTGAAGACTTTGACAAGGTTGAAATCCGTGTAGCAGAAGTCAAAGAAGTGGAACGCGTCGAAGGATCAGACAAACTGCTTCGCTTCCGCCTAGATGCAGGAGATGGCGAAGACCGTCAAATCCTCTCAGGTATCGCTCAATTCTATCCAAATGAACAAGAATTGGTTGGCAAGAAACTCCAAATCGTGGCCAACCTCAAACCACGGAAGATGATGAAGAAATATGTCAGCCAAGGTATGATTCTTTCCGCAGAACACGGAGATCAATTAACAGTCTTAACGGTTGATCCATCTGTACCAAATGGAAGCATTATCGGCTAAACGATAGACAAAGAAAAAATCATCTAAAAAACTTTCCTTAGGTGAGTACGGACGTCAGCGAACTTCGAAGAAGTTCCATGACTTAGTTTTGGACCCTAGGTTCCAAAACTCCCGAGTGCTAGAAACAATTGTGTTTCTAGCACTTTTCTCACGGCGGAAAGTTTCAGTAGATGATTGAATAATTCTAACGAATAAATTTTTTGATTTTTATAAAATTAATTTGATTTGTAAGGAAGAACAAATTGTCTATGCTCTCAAGCACTCCCGTGGGAGTGCTTTTGTTGTATTGATATGGTTCCCATCATTGAGTTTTACAAGGATGTTAGAAGAGTCTTATTAGCAATGGATGTTAACGGAGACTTCCGCAGTGAGAAAAGAGTCTGAAACGGTATCATTTCAGACTCTCGGAAGATTTGAGACAGTAGGCTCAAATCTTAGGTATGGAATCCTAAAGGGATTCGCTACCGTCCGTCCTCACCTAAGGAAAGTCTTCGAATATAGTTTCTATTCATCTGGCTGGTATTCTAGGATATCTCCTGGCTGGCAGTCGAGTTCTTTGCAGATGGCTTCAAGGGTGGTGAAGCGGATGGCTTTGGCCTTGCCGGTCTTGAGGATGGAGAGGTTGGCAGTGGTGATACCGATTTTGTCGGCTAGCTCATTAGATTTCATTTTCCGCTTGGCCAGCATGACATCTAGATTGACGATAATCATGGCACCCTCCTTAAATGGTTAGCTCATTTTCTTCAGCAATCTCAATACCTCTCTCCAGAATCTTGCCAGAGACCCAGACGATTGGAACGGCAAGGAGAAGCCCTGTGTTAAAGGTAAATTGGAAAGTGAAGGGAAGGAGATAAGCATTTCCATTGGTTTCAAGTGTGCCAGACATAAAGGACAAGACCAAGAGAATCTTCCAAGCTCGGTTGCAAAGATCAATGTTGGAGTGAGAAAAGATCTTTTCTTGGTAGAGATTTTGGAGGAAGCTACGAATGGTGATGAGAAGAAAAATATAGATAGCGCTTGAGGCTAGTGGGAAGAGCAACTGCCAGAGAGGTTGCGGATGTTTGGGGAAGAGTTGGATGCCATTCACATCAAAGGACAGGCGCCCTGATTGAATAAGATCCTTCAACACTCCCATCCGGGAAAGCAGGTGGACGACCAGTGCAGCCAGGGTCATAAAGCCACAGAAGTAAATGAAAGCCGTTAAGACTTCAATGACATTTTTTAAGGTTTTTGAGTTTTTCATCGCAAGCCTCCTTAAATTTTTTATTTTTCACTTATAGTATACTCCTTATAAAAAATAAGTCAATAAAAAAGTATCGAAAAACAATAAAAAATTTATGAATTTCAGTCAAAATTTGCTTTAAATAGAATTTAAGGTATACTATTAGGTAACTACCATTTCAAGGAGGTATTGAAATGATCAAAAAGTTAGATAAGAAATATCTTTGGATGATCATCGCTTTTGTGAGTGCAGTGGTTCTAATCGGAGGAGTCTATCTCTACTCTAGCTCCAATATTCAACCGGATCATCAAAAAGAGTTCAACCAGACTTCGAAGACCTCGTCTTCATCTAAGGAAAAAGCCATCGATCTGTCTGGTGAATATGTATCTAATGCGCGTGATAAGGCTAAGATTCAGAAAAATGGGAAATCTTGGAAAATTGATTATCAAACAGATGATGGTGCTGTTTCAGCAACATTCTCAACGGATTTCAAAGTAGAAGGTGCTAATAAAGTTTCTACTAGCCAGATGAAAAAGTCTGATGGGAATACTGATTTTACCGTCACTGTGCGTATCTTTAAATACCAATCAGAAAAAGATCCTCTCATTACGGTAACCATGTCAGACAATGATCCGGATCACGAAATGGTCTTTGCCAATCGGAAGGATTTCTTCAAATCGACGAATCCAGATGATGCGGTATTGGATGGGGATTTGACAACCTTCTCAGGAAGTTATTCCAATGAATCGATTGAAAAGCAGATTGCAGATTCTGGCTTTAAGTTGTATGGCTATAGTCCAGAAGATTATTACAATCACCGGACTACTGTCTTCCCTTCTATCTACTCTGATCAGGATAAGGGATGGAGCTTCTGGAGTGGAGCTAGCAATGTCCAATTTGTCCTTAATAAAGATAAGAAACCGAAGAAAGCTGGATCGACCTATCAGGTTTATTTTGTCCAAGCTGGTACAAGTGGAGAAACTCCTGGTCAGGAATTGATTGTCACCTTGATTCCTGAAAACGTTCAAGGTCCTGATGGTGTCGTGTCGCCTTTGAGACGCATCTTCTACCACCAAGCCTCCTTCCAAGCCTACCAAGACAAATGGTGGGAAGCCTACCCAGAGCCTAAGAAGGACGCAGACCTTGATATTGCGGCCATCAATAATGGAGACTTCTCAAGTCTGGCAGGGACATGGCGCAACGCTAAAGGCCAGGAGATGGTCATCCAAGAAGATGGAACTGTGAAAGGTCAAGGAAGATTAAAAGCAGTGCCGAACTCTGATAAGACAAGTAAAGTCCCTTATGTAGATCTACGTGTGGGAGAAACAGGAGTGGCAGTTGGCCTCTTTAAGATTGGTTTTGAAAATCCTGATGGAGACCAGTCAGATAAGAGCAAACCTCGCTTGGTTGTTACCCAATCAGCTGGGAATTATCCAGCGGATCAATACTTCTATCGTCAATAAGAATCGAAAAACCCAGGAAATTAAATTTCCTGGGTTTTGTTTTGGTTCAATTGTTTATCACTAGGTGCTGAAGGAGTTGATTATTTCTTACTTCAACCTGTCTCTTTAAACTTACTCTTTGTGCTCAAGGAGCAGTGATGGGGTGGTCTCGACTGCTTGTTTTCGCTTGAAAACTGCAGCCATTTGAACTAGGATACGAGGAACCGTTTGCCATTTTTTCCATGCTTGGACACGGGTGTCGAGGAGTTGCTTGGCTAGACGTTCCAGCATTTCTCTTTCTGTTGGATCCAGGTCCTGAGCATTTTGAAAGATCTCTTTGATCTTGGAGAAATTTTTCAAGTTCATCAAATCGTTTATCGAAGTAATGCCTGCATCCAAGAAGAGGCCAAAGAAGGTATCGAAAAATATCTTAAGTTGGCTATCAGGGACTTCTTGTACCCACTGTTTTAAGGTTTGGTCCATCTGTTGACTATCGGGACTGGTTTGATCCAGTGTCACAAATCCATCCTTTTCAACCATCCAAGTAAAGGCGTCATGCTGGGCAAATCCACCAAAAGCTCGACTTTTAACAATCGTAGCAGGCTCTGGGACTTCCAGCATCATGCCAACAATGGATCCTTGTGGGACATAGCGATGAATGAGGTGTGCGATTCGTTGGTAGCCCTCTGTTTTGATAATGGACTTGTTGAGACCTGGAGCGTCGTAACAGTAAATGGCATCGACTTGTTTGAATAGCTGATCAGGAAGGTAGGAGCAGGCGTAGGCTGCGAGATTGCCCCCTTTGGAGTGTCCGGAAACCATGAAGCGTCCTTTTGGAAACTCCTTCATGACATGTTGTAGGTAGCTGGCTGCACGTCTCTGAGCTGGGATATGGTCCATGTAGGTCATGTGGAAATCTTCCTTCCAACCGATCAAGGTATCATCCGTCCCTCTGAAGATAACTAAATACACATCCATGGTAAGACGATAAATCATCGCCGCAAACTGTTTCTGAACATCGATATCGTATTCGTCGACATAGTTGAGCAGTTTGATATTCTTAAAGCGTTTTGAAGTGGCCAAGCTATCTACTAACTGCAAGTGCTGGTCCGTCACGATAAAATCGGTGGTCCGATCGACCAGCTCTGTCGCATCAGACAAGCGGACTTCAATATTGGTCGTATCTCCTTGGGGCACGATCCGATCAAAAGGAAGATAGGTCAGCTCCGTCAGTGCCAGGACATCGAGTTCCTTAAAGGGGCGATCATAGATGGAATCATAGGTGACATGGTCTAGATAATCAAAAATCGTGGACATGGGATTCTCCTTTGTATCTGTATGTTCAGTATAGCATAAAATACCTGAAAAGCCCCTTAGTAAAAATAGGAAATTGATGACCTCTATGCTATGCTGTCGAAAAATATGTATGCTTCTTGGATAATTTGATATAATGAAAGGGTAACACTCTAGTAAGAAAGAGCAGGAAAGAGCATGCACAAAATT
This sequence comes from Streptococcus sp. SCPM-O-B-23252 (M501), assembly GCF_058200355.1. Classification (NCBI taxonomy): domain Bacteria; kingdom Bacillati; phylum Bacillota; class Bacilli; order Lactobacillales; family Streptococcaceae; genus Streptococcus; species Streptococcus sp. SCPM-O-B-23252 (M501). Next base: position 1,225,745 of record NZ_JBYQGS010000001.1, on the reverse strand, counting down.
CTTCTTGTCGAAGATGATGAAACCATTCGCCAACAGGTGAAGATCATCATGGAGCAGTGGGGCTTTGAAGTTATTGCAGTTGATGATTTTATGGATGTACTGGGCACCTTTGTCCAGACCAATCCTCACTTGATTTTGATGGATATTGGCCTGCCCCTTTATAATGGCTATCATTGGTGCCAGGAGATCCGCAAGGTGTCCAAAGTGCCGATTATGTTTTTATCCTCACGCGATCAAGCCATGGATATCGTCATGGCCATCAATATGGGAGGAGATGACTATGTGACCAAGCCATTTGATCCCAATGTCCTCCTGGCAAAAATCCAAGGTCTCCTTCGCCGCTCCTATGAGTTTGGGACTGATCAAGATTTGTTAGAACACCGGGGCGCCATCCTCAATCTCAAATCCATGGATCTGGTCTACGAGGGAGAAGTGATCAATCTGACCAAGAATGAATTTCAAATCCTTCGCATCCTTTTTGAAAAAGCTGGAAGTGTAGTGGCTCGGGATGATTTAATGAAGGAATTGTGGAACAGTGATTTCTTTATTGATGATAACACCCTCTCGGTCAATGTAGCTAGACTTCGGAAGAAACTTGAAGAAGCAGGACTGGAACATTTTATCGAAACGAAAAAAGGGATAGGATACGGGTTGAGCAATGGGTAATCGAATCTTTTTTGTTAAGCACTATCTGCTTGCGCATCGCCGCTATCTCTATTTACTCGGTTTACTCCTTTCTTCCCTCCTCTTGTTTGCCTATATTTTCGAAGGCTACCGCCATTTTCTTCTTTACCTGACGGGAATTTTGGCTTTCTTGATTCTTCTCCTTATTATTTGGGATGCAGTGGCTAAGTATCAGGCCTATCGGAAGGAAGTGCTCTATGGGGAGGGGGTAGCTGAGACTCCTCTAGAAAAGGTCTTGAGTCAGAAGCTAGCAGCTAGTCAGCAAGCCCAGCGGGAGCAGACTACAGTGAGTATAGAGACCTACAATGATCTGATGGATTACTATACCCTCTGGGTCCACCAGATTAAGACCCCTATTGCGGCCAGCCAACTCTTGGTTCAAAATATAAAAGACAGCGATCTGAGAAAGCAAATGGAGCAGGAGCTCTTTAAGATTGACTCCTATGCCAATGTGGTCCTCCAGTATCTGAGACTCGAAAGCTTTCACGATGATCTGGTCTTGAAGCGCGTGTCGCTAGAGGACTTGGTCAAAGAAGTCGTGCGAAAGTATGCCATCTTCTTTATCCAGAAGGGCTTAACGGTGGATCTGCATGATTTAGATGCTAGGGTCATCACCGATCGCAAGTGGCTCTTGGTCATCATCGAGCAATTGCTGTCCAATAGCCTTAAGTATACCAGCACTGGCGGGATTGAGATCTATTTCAAAGACCAGACCCTTTATATCAAAGATAGTGGGATTGGAATCAAGGATAGCGACATACTCCGTGTCTTTGAGCGAGGATTTTCAGGCTACAATGGGCATTTGACCCAGCAATCTTCTGGACTAGGTCTCTACCTATCTAAAAAGATTGCAGACCAGCTAGGGCATCAACTCCAGATGACTTCGCAGGTTGGTCAGGGGACGACTGTTGCCATTCACTTTGAAGAGAAGAAATTGGTGATGGATTAGGGAGAAGTCGCCGATACTAATGATTCTTTCCCTAAGGTTCTCTTTTATTTGAAAATGACAAAAATGTAAGATTAGATTTTAAAAATGAAAGGTTAGGTTATGGTGACCGCCTTTTATTTTCTTTACAATAGTCTTATCAAATGAAGGAGGTCAAGAAAATGAAACTCTTGAAATGGATGAAAGAACTCAAAAAGATTAAGAAACCATATAACCAAACCGATCTAGAAAAGGTAGAATTTGGTCGCCAAGTCCTGCAACAAACCCAAGAATTTTTCTTGATCTACTAGTAAAAGGAGAAAAACATGTCATTACTAGACGTTCAACATATCAAAAAGATCTACAAAACCCGCTTTCAAGGGACGCAAGTCGAAGCCTTAAAGGACATTCACTTCACGGTTGAAAAAGGGGAATACGTCGCCATTATGGGGGAATCAGGATCTGGGAAATCGACCCTCCTCAACATCCTGGCTATGCTAGACCAGCCGACGGAAGGACGGGTCTACCTCAATGGCACCGATACCTCGACCATCAAGAACAAGGATGCCTCCAGTTTCCGTCGGGAAAAACTAGGCTTTGTCTTTCAAGACTTCAACCTGCTCGATACCTTATCGGTCAAGGACAATATCCTTCTGCCCTTGGTCCTCTCCCGCAGACCGGTCAAGGAAATGATGAGCAAGGTTGATAGCGTCAGTCGGGAATTGGGCATCCACCAACTGCTTGAAAAATATCCCTACGAAATCTCTGGTGGGCAAAAACAACGGGTAGCCGTAGCACGGGCTATCATCACCTCGCCAGAAATCCTCCTTGCTGATGAGCCAACAGGGGCGCTAGATTCTAAGTCTTCGGCAGCTTTGCTAGACGTCTTTGAAGATATCAACACCATGGGGCAAACCATCCTCATGGTGACTCATTCAACTGCAGCAGCAGCTCGAGCCAAGCGCGTGCTCTTTATCAAGGACGGGATTCTTTACAACCAGATTTTCCGCGGGGAAAAAACAGAGCGTCAGATGTTCCAAGAAATCTCGGATACCTTGACGGTCATGGCAAGTGAGGTGGAGTAGATGTTTCGGTTAACCACTAAATTAGCTTGCTCCAATCTGATCAAGAACCGCAAGCTCTATTATCCCTTTGCGATTGCGGTCATTCTTGCAGTGACCATCGCCTACCTCTTTGACTCCCTGACCTTTAATCCTCACATTCATGAGCTTCGAGGGGGCGATTCCATGATCTTTACTCTCGTCTTGGGACTGTTCGTGGTCAATGCCGCGGGAGCTATCATCGTGCTCTATGCCAATAGCTTCGTCATGAAAAACCGCTCCAAGGAGCTGGGAATCTACAGCATGCTCGGCCTTGAGAAACGCCATCTCATCAGCATGATCTTCAAGGAACTCTTGCTTTTTGGCTTTTTGACCATCTCAGCCGGAGTCTTGATTGGAGCACTCTTTGACAAGCTGATCTTTGCCTTTCTCTTGAAACTCATGAAGATGAAGGTCCAGCTAGTATCTACCTTCCAACCTGGGATTGTGGTCTTGGTCTTTGTCACCTTTGGTCTCATCTTTGCCCTTTTGGTCTTTCTCAACGCTTGGCGGATTCTCCGTTTGAATGCCCTGCAGTTGACGCGTGAGAAGGCTAGTGGTGAAAAGAAAGCCCGCTTCTTGTGGCCCCAAACCATCCTGGGCTTAGCCTCTCTCGGTTTTGGCTACTATCTAGCGCTAGCTGTTGAAGACCCCATGTCTGCGATTGTGACCTTTTTTCTAGCTGTTATCTTGGTCATGATCGGGACCTACCTGCTCTTTAATGCTGGGATCACCGTTTTCTTGCACCTGCTTAAGAAAAAGAAGGCCTATTATTACCAACCCAACAACATGATCTCGGTCTCTAACCTCATCTATCGCATGAAGAAAAATGCAGTTGGGCTTGCGACCATTGCCATCCTCTCGACCATGGTGCTGGTGACCATCTCTGCTGCGACCAATATCTATGTCGGTGGCGAAATGGTCAAGAAAATCATGGCTCCCCATGATTTCTCTGTCCAAGGAAAAGGGGTGGATTTGGAGCAGATCAATCAGAAATTTGATGAATTTGCCTCTGAGCACCAGCTTGAGATCAAGAATCGTGACCTGATGACCTATGCCAACTTTGGGGTTAAATCACAAAAGGGAACGGATTTCACCGTCTATCCAGCTGACGAACGCAAGGTCAATCCTAAAACAGTCTTTCTAGTTTTTGATGCAGCCAGCTATGAGCAGATGACAGGAGAAGAGGTCGATCTGACTGGCAACCAAGTCCTTCTCTTTGCCCATAACGAGGCTCTCAAAGGGCAAAAGCAGTTTACCATCAATGGGCAGGACTTCCAAGTCAAGGAAGAAGTGAGCAAGGATTTTATCACTGATCATGTTCCAAATCAGTTCAATTTGCTAACAGAGGATTTCAATTATCTAATCGTGCCAGATCTCTCAGCCTTTATCGCCCAATTTCCAAATCTTGCCATCTATACCAATATCTATGGTGGCTTCAATGTCAATGTTGGTGAAGACCAGCAACTCAAGCTAGCAGCTAGTTATGACAAAATGATCGATGAATTGAGTAGCCAACAGGGCCAAGGAACATTTGTCTATGGAGGTAACCGTGCCAATGATGTGGCAGAGATGAATAGCCTCTTTGGTGGCATCTTCTTTATCGGGATTTTCTTGTCACTGATCTTTATGGTAGGAACAGTCATCGTTATCTACTACAAGCAAATTTCTGAAGGCTATGAAGACCGTGACCGCTTCGTCATCCTCCAACAGGTGGGGCTTGATGAAGATGAGGTCAAACGGACCATCAACCGTCAAGTACGGACTGTCTTTTTCCTCCCTCTCATCTTTGCCTTTATTCACCTGGCCTTTGCCTACCATATGATCCGACTCATTCTCAAAGTGCTCGGTGTCATCAATAGTGGCCAAGTCCTCGTCGTGACCCTCAGTGTCTGCGCCGTCTTTCTCATCACCTACCTGATCGTCTTTTGGATCACCTCTCGGAGCTACCGTAAGATTGTGCAGATATAAGAAAAAGAAGCTCGAATCAAATTAGAAACTTTCCTTAGGTGAGTACGGACGTCAGCGAACTTCGAAGAAGTTCCATGACTAATTATTGAGCCTAAGGTCTCAATAATTCCGAGTGCCTGAAACATGATTATTTCAGGCACTTTTCTCACAGCAGAAAGTTTCAATATACTCTAAATAATAATTAGAAATCATTTGGATATTTTTGCACAATAGTCCAGATTAGGTTATTCAAAGTAAAAATTGTCAACTTTTTAAGCTCGCTCATGGCGGGCTTTTATGCGAAAATCGACAGCGATTGTTTTTGCTTTTCAAAGGGATATAAAAAAGACTGAACCAGTCGAGTTCAGTCTTTGTTCGCTTTCTATTAAAGTGATGTAAGGAAAGTCAATCCACCTAGGATGACACCTGCCGAATTCGGAATGATCAAAATCCAGTCTTTTTTAGGTTCCTTTGTCCAACCATAAATGACCCAGATCAAGCAAGAAATAGCAGCTGACAAGGGTTGGAAAGGTTGGGCCTTGTTTCCCTGTAAATTAGCAATAATTTGTGGGATGTAGGCAATGAAAACGATAATCCCAATAAAGGCACCGATCGAGCCAACGATTTGGTTGATTTTTTGTTTATTCATAAAATTTTACCTCTGTGTATCAAGATAGCATAAGTAGGAAGATAATGCAATTAATTTGCATGCTATTCAAGATGAAAATGATTATATTTGCAAAAAAATTAGACAAAGTGTCTAAAATAATTACTAGAGAGAAGACTCTCTCGAAGAGAAATCCATCTTCCTGCAAAATCACAAGATTGTGACACTTTACAGTTCGGTAACATTTGAAAAAAGCACTTGAATTTTAAGAGGGCAAGCGCTAGAATAGTGCGTACTTAAAAAATGAAAGGTATTTTGAAAATGAATGAAAAACAAATGAAAATTCTTGGTTGGGTTGCGACCTTTATGTCTGTGATGATGTACGTGTCTTACTTCCCACAAATCATGGATAACCTTGCTGGTCACAAAGGAAACTTTGTTCAACCTTTAGTTGCCGCTATCAACTGTAGCCTTTGGGTCTATTACGGACTCTTTAAAAAAGAACGTGATATCCCACTTGCTGCAGCCAATGCACCAGGGATCATCTTTGGTTTGATCACAGCCATCACAGCTTTATAAGAAGGAACTAGCTCCCGCAAGGAAGCTAGTTTTTTTATACCTTACAGAAATGTAAGAAATCAGGCTCAAAATGAAAGGTTAGCTTATTGTAGATCTCTCTCCAAATCGTTACAATAGAGGTGTAAAAAAAGTTTTATGGATGTCAATCATATAACCGGATAGAAATGGAGAATGAAAATGGCCTTATTAGATGTACAACATGTGAAAAAAATTTACAAAACCCGCTTTCAAGGAACTCAGGTTGAAGCCTTAAAGGATATCCATTTTACCGTGGAGAAGGGGGAGTATGTCGCTATCATGGGGGAATCAGGATCCGGTAAATCGACCCTTCTCAATATCCTAGCCATGCTGGATCAGCCGACCGAAGGACGGGTCTACCTCAATGGCATGGACACCTCGACCATCAAGAACAAGGACGCGTCGAGCTTCCGTAGGGAAAAACTAGGCTTTGTCTTTCAAGATTTCAATTTGCTTGATACCTTGTCTGTCAAGGACAATATCCTTCTCCCTCTGGTCCTTTCTCGCAGACCGGTCAAGGAAATGATGAGTAAGGTCGATAGCGTCAGTCGGGAATTGGGCATCCACCAACTGCTTAAAAAATATCCCTACGAAATCTCTGGTGGGCAAAAACAACGGGTAGCCGTAGCACGGGCTATCATCACCTCGCCAGAAATCCTCCTTGCGGATGAGCCAACAGGGGCGCTAGATTCCAAATCATCTGCTGCGTTGCTCGACGTCTTTGAAGACATCAATAGCATGGGGCAAACTATTCTCATGGTGACCCACTCAACCGCAGCAGCAGCTCGGGCCAAGCGCGTGCTCTTCATCAAGGATGGGATCCTTTACAACCAGATTTTCCGTGGGGAAAAAACAGAGCGTCAGATGTTCCAAGAAATCTCAGATACCTTGACGGTCATGGCGGGAAAGGAGGATCGTGATGTTTAAATTAACAAGTAAATTAGCTCTTTCCAACCTCAAACAAAATCGCAAGCTCTATTATCCCTTTGCCTTGGCTGTTATTTTAACGACTATGATCCTTTATAGTTTTATCGCCTTGTCATCGACCCCTCATTTAGAGGATTCTTACGGAGGGGGAGCGGCGAGAACTGTTCTTGGTTTTGGTAGTTTCGTTGTCCAATTAGTCGTCATCATTTTAGTGGCTTATGCCAATGGCTATGTCATGAAAAATCGTTCCAAAGAATTGGGACTGTACAGTGTTTTGGGGATGGAGAAGAAGCACCTTCTCGTCATGACCTTATGGGAACTGCTCTCCTTCTATGTTCTCACAGTTGGAGTAGGACTGGGCTTGGGACTCTTGTTTGATCGCTTGATTTTTGCCTTGCTCCTAAAATGTATGGGGCTACCAGTCGTCATTCAATCAACCTTCCAGATAGAGGCTGTTCTTAACACTTTACTTGGGTTAGCCTTAGCTTTTGGTCTCATTCTTTTGTTGAATTCTTTCCGTCTCTTGCGCTACAGTTCCCTCCACCTCATGCAACAGAAAAAAGCAGGAGAGAAGAAGGGACGCTTCTTGCTGGTCCAAACTCTGTTAGGACTTGGGCTCTTAGGAATTGCTTTTTATATAGCGCTAACCGTTGAGCGTCCGGTAGCGGCTGTTCAAGGATTCTTTATTGCTGTCATTTTGGTCATTCTGGCGACTTATCTCTTATTCAATGCAGGATCCATTACCTTCTTAAGATTTCTCAAAGGTCGGAAATCCTATTATTACAAGCCAGAGAATTTTATATCCGTCTCTAACTTAATAGCTCGGATGCGAAAAAATGCAGCGGGCCTCGCGACCATTAGTATTCTTTCCACCATGGTCTTGGTCACCTTAACCGGGTCGCTCAATATCTTTATTGGAGGGCAGAATTACCTAGATACTGTTTACCCTTCTGATTACATGATTAGTGTGGGGCATATGCCTTCAGATGCTGAGACAGAAACGGTTATTGAGGATGTTCAAGCCCAAATTAAGAAAACAGCCGATGTGACACATCTATCAGATTATCAGGTGGCACAGACAACATACTGGTCTGCTGAAATTCGAAAGATTGATGGAAGGAGCTTAGAGGTGTTTGAGCAGTCCTATCAAGAAGCTGATCAGGAGATGAAGACAGAGGGAACAGTCTACTTTTTTGATCAGGCAACTTACGAGCAACTAACGGGTCAAAAAGTTGAGCTTGGGGAAAATGAAATCCTAGCCTATGGGTATCAGTATCCTGGAAGATTAGACGCACAATTAGAAATCAATGGGAAGACCTTCACGATTAAACAAAAACTAGACTCCAACTTTATCCAAGGGAAGATCCCACAAAACGCCCTGTTTCAACACCAAATGGGCTTGTACCTTGTTCTTCCTGACTTGAACCAACTGGGTCTAAAAGTTGATAAGAATTTAGAATTCTCTATTAATGCCAAAAATAAAGACAACAAAGATTTTACTGGTGGCGTGACCAAAGAGCTGTATTCGACAGACAAAATGAGTCAATATGGTGCGACTTATTTTGGTGGATATGAACGATACAGTATAGAGAAGGAGTGGCGTGAAACAGCAGGGACTCTCCTCTTTATCGGGATTTTCCTATCAGTCATCTTTCTATTAGCTACAGTACTCGTCATTTACTACAAACAGATTTCAGAGGGTCATGAGGATCGGGATAATTTTGTGATCTTGCAACAAGTAGGATTGGACCAAAAGCAAACCGGCACCACCATTCGCAAACAGATTCTCACCGTCTTTTTCCTTCCTCTATTCTTCTCCTTCCTATACCTAGGAGTAGCCTACAAGATGATCGCGAAGATCGTAGCCATCTTAGGAGCGACCAATGCGGGCTTGGTCCTTCAAACAACTCTTTCTATCTGCGCTGTCTTTTTCATCTCTTATGTCCTCGTCTTTCTTCTAACTTCTAGAAGTTATCGGAAGATTGTCGTGCGATAGCGATGTCTCTGTCAAGGATTGAAAAATGAGACAAGTTGCTGAACAAAAAACACCGAGGATTTGATCCTCGGTGTTTTGACGTCAACCATTATTTGACGTGTTTTGCAAGTTCTTCTTGTGCTTTTTTATTGGTTTCTTCTTTTTCTTTCAACCAATTCTTATAAGCTTTGTCGTAGTCAGCCGTTGTGACTGTATCACTTTGTAATTCCATGTACTTGTAGTAGCTAGCCCCGTCTTTGATACCAATCAAGGAGAAGGCTTTTGTAAATGGTTTGATCTTCGTGATAGAAGGAACAGCACCTTTAGAGTAGACAGGAAGTGCAAAGGCATTGTCTGTCAACCAAGCTTGAGCAACAGCATATTTTTCATAACGAGTTTTGGTATCCAATTGTTCTGCATTGGCATCATCCAATAGTTGTTTGTACTCGTTCAAACCTAGTTTTTCAATTAGGGCTTGGTCAGTTGCCGGATTGATTCCCATACCTGCTAAGGCTGAACCATCGACTGGATTGAAGATATCCAAGTAAGTTGATGGATCTTGGAAGTCAGGTCCCCAACCAGCGATATCCATATCAAAGTCTTTTTGATCAGGACTTTGAGCGAAGTAGGTTGCATTGTCCGCATCTTCCGTAGACAATTTCTGAACATCCACGACAACATTTTCTTTTCCTAATGTTTTTTCGATGGAGTCTTTCATTGAATCAGCTTGTTGCACAATGCTAGCAGAAGACTGGTCAACCACATAGTCGATGTGGATTGGGAATTGAACACCTTGTGCTTGGAGCTCTTCTTTGGCTTTAGCAAATTGTGCTTTAGCCTTGTCCGCATTGAACATGCTATCTTGCGCATCAGCTAGGCTGACATCCTTCCAATCATCTCCTGTTGCAGCAAGTTTTTCTTCAACAACAGTACCGAAGTCTTTGTTGTCCACTTGCACAAATGTTGGAGGTACAAGAAGCGTACGAAGGGTTTTGCTAGCACCATCTTTCCCGTTTGATTGGGCACTTAGTGAAGTACGATCAAGGGCAAAGTTGATGGCTTGACGGAAGTTTTTGTTTTGAAGAGCTGTTTTGGTTTGGTTCTTCTGGTCGTCTGTTGTTTTCTCAGTATGACCGTAGTTTTGACGGTTTACGTTGAAGTAGACATAGTAGACAGTCGCATCTTGTGGTGAATAAACGATATTGTCCTTGAATTTTTTCTCAATGGTACTGAAGGTTGAGCTCGTTGGGAAGAGACGCGCAGTGGTCAAGTTTCCATCAGAGAAGTTACGAGCCAGGTAGTCTTGGTCAGAACCATCGAAGTAGGTCAATTTGATATCATCGATCTTCACATTGTCTTTGTCGTAGTAGTTCTCGTTCTTGGTGAACTCCATCAACGATTTTGAAGTGAAGGATTTCAAGTAGTAAGGACCGTTGTAGAGGATTCCAGAAGGTTTGACGCTACCAAAGTCTTTACCTGCAGACTTAAGGAATTTTTCATTGACGGGCATCATGGTCGAAGTTGTCAATTTAGAATTCCAGAAAGATTCAGGTTGAGCCAAAGTGTATTGGAGGGTATGGTCGTCAACAGCTTTGACTCCAACTTTAGAGAAGTCCGTATTTTTACCGGTGACATAGTCATCCAGGCCGGCTACTGAGTTTTGAACCAAGTAGAGGGCATCTGATTTGTTGTCCGCTACGTATTTCAGAGAAGTGACGAAGTCCTGTGCAGTGACATCTGCATATTCGTTCCCTTCTGAGTCATACCATTTTGCATCTTTACGAAGTTTGTAAGTATAAGTCAATCCATCCTTAGAAACAGACCAATCTTCTGCTAGGGCAGGGACCAAGTTACCGTATTGGTCGTTTTCAAAAAGTCCATCTACTAAATTAGTTGTGACATCACTTGTTGTTGAACGGTTTGAAAGGAGGTAGTTCAAAGAGTCTGGATCAGTGCTATACACGTATGAAAAAGTGTTCGTCTGAGAAGACTTTGCAGATGATCCACAAGAAGCAAGGAACAGGGCTGAAGCAGCCGTGACACCTGCAAGGAAAGCTAGTTTAGATTTTTTCATCACTTATCTCCTTTAATAAAGATTTTGTATTATTATACACCTTTTTTTATAAAAAGCAAATTTTTTTTGAAATTAATTGTATATTTAGTCATAATGTTCGTTTTTATAGAGTTTCATGCAGTATTTTTAACTATTATGCTTTACAAACTAGCTAAGGAGGAGTATACTAATAATGAAAGGACTAGTATGTAAAACAAACTAGCCAAAAAGAGGCGGTATAGAAGGGGGAGCAGGATGAAAGAGTCGCAATTGCTCAAGGGTGTCCTGGAAGGTTGTGTTTTAGAAATTATTTCAAAAAAATCTATTTATGGCTATGAATTGATCCAAAGTCTCAAGGAAACCGGCTTCGATAAGATAGTTGCGGGGACCGTTTATCCCTTGCTTCAGAAGCTAGAGAAGCAGGGAGTCATCGTAGGAGAGATGAGGCCCTCTCCGGGTGGACCTGATCGCAAATATTTCTCTCTAACCATGGAAGGAAGAGAGCGCCTAGAGGAATTTTGGTACCAGTGGCAGGATCTGGTCATTAAAGTAGAACGCGTGAAAAAGGAGGGGGAAGCATGATCGAAGATTATACAGAAAAAATGTCAGCCGAATTGATGAACCTAAATAAGGACAATCAATCCTATATGAAAAAAATGATAGCTTATATTGGAGTGAAGTCCTATTTTTATGATGATGAGCTACTGGGTGAACAGCTCTACAATATGGTTTGCGATTTAAAAGTTGCTGAGAAAGAGGGCAATCGGGCAGTGGATTATTTTGGAAAGGATCCAAGGGCCATGATGGACCAAGTTCTCTCGGAGTTACCTAGACGCAGGCTAGGTTCTTATGTGGGGTTATTCTTGATTCTTGGAACGATTTTCGTTGGCATGCGGTTTGTAATGGATTTTGCCTGGATGCTGCCACTAGTGATTGCTCCCTTAACATACCTGCTAGATCTACTTATTTTCTTTGTGTACAGTCAATTTATGATGTGGCTTTGGTCCAAGCAGAGCTATGGGGAAATCAAGTGGCCTTGGGCTCTTGTTATCAGTGTGATTAGTTTGATCCTGTCTCCTAGGATAGAGCGCGTGTTTTCTGACCATTTGAGTCTGAATCGAAGTATCCTTTTGCCAGATGGTTGGGCGATTGTTCTGGCTTTTCTGGTTCTTCTTGGATTTACGATCATGACCTATAGAAATCAGGGACGGCTTGCTGTTAGCCTACTGGTCATGGGAGTGACTTTCTTTGTAACTGGATGCTGTGTTCGCTTTGTGAATCCAGGAACTGCTAATTTATTACGCTGGCTACTCCCTCTGATAGGACTAGTCTTGTCCTTCATTGTATTTCGTCTCCAAAGAAAGGGGGAAACATCATGACATCAGCTATTTATTATGAAGAAACGCAGGCTTTGGTTCAAACTTTTAGCCTGGAGGACCAAGCTTATTTCCAAGATCTCTGGGATTATTTCAATTTTGCTGGCTTCTTATATGAGGAAAAAGCTTTAAGAGAGCAGGTCTATAATCTAGCGCTTGATTTTGCGCAAGCAAGTGGAGATGGATTGACGGCCAAGGACTATTTTGGACAGGATCCTAAGGGAATGGCAGACCTAATCATTGAGAATATGCCTAAAGAATCTACGCGGTCTGTTCTGAAGTATGGGGCGATTGTCTCGGGAATTGTGATTTTTTATCGCCTCTTAAGTGAGTTTGCCTCGCAAGCAGTCCTGGTTCTTAAGCCCCTCGTCTATCTAACGGATAGTATTTTGGGACTTTTAGCCGTTGGGTTACTATTTTATCTCCTACGTCGCCTTATTTTTGCAGAAGAAAAGTTAAAAAAAGCACTCTATGTGGCAGTCGTTCTCGTCCTTGGGATCTATTTCATCAGTGAAATAGTAGGGGTCCGTTTCTTGCCAACTCTAGGTTGGTTGACGGTACCTAGTCCATGGGATACCTTCATCATGACAGGGGCTAGTGCAGGACTTATCCTCTGGCAGTGGAAAGAGGAGTTTGCTCGTGCCTTCATCTTTCCTATTCTGGCCTTCTTAGTTGTGGGATTCTTGCATCGTTGGACTTTGGCCCAAGGGATTCAGAATTCTAGCATGACCATCATTTTGCCGACGGTGATCATCGTTATAGGATTGATGATTTACTATTGGTTCACGATTCGTGCCTTGAAAAAGAACAAGACAGAACATGCAGAATAGAGTGAAAAGGGGGAGGAGGCTCCTCCTTTTTGCAATTGAAAAACAACGAGCAAGCATGATTTTTGTTATAATGAAAGAGAGTATGAATCAAAGGAGAAGGTCATGACATTCGAAGAAATCTTGCCTGGACTAAAGGCAAAAAAGAAATATGTACGTACTGGTTGGGGTGGAGCTGAGAACTATGTGCAGCTCTTTGATACCATTGAGCAAAATGGGGTGGCTCTAGAAGTGACGCCTTATTTCCTCATTAACGTTTCTGGTGAAGGGGAAGGCTTCTCTATGTGGAGTCCAACCCCTTGTGATGTCTTAGCGACAGATTGGGTGGAAGTCCATGACTAAACAGGTCTTGATTACAGGCGTGAGTTCCGGAATTGGTCTGGCTCAAGCTCGCCTCTTTCTAGAAAAGGGCTACCAGGTCTATGGAGTGGACCAGGGAGCGGATCCCCAGTTGACGGGTGATTTTCACTTCTTGCAGCGGGACTTGACCCTGGATTTGGCGCCGATTTTTGACTGGTGTCCAGAGGTCGATGTCTTGTGCAATACGGCTGGAGTTTTAGATGATTACAAACCGCTCCTTGAGCAAAGCGCTCAGGAGATTCAGGAGATCTTTGAGATCAACTATGTGACTCCGGTAGAGCTGACACGGCATTATCTGACTCAAATGTTGGAGAAGAAGCAAGGGATCATCATCAATATGTGCTCCATTGCTTCTAGCCTAGCTGGTGGAGGCGGTCACGCTTATACCTCCTCCAAGCATGCTCTAGCGGGATTTACCAAACAGTTGGCCCTGGATTATGCAGAAGCTGGCATTCAAGTCTTTGGCATTGCGCCGGGAGCCGTCAAAACAGGCATGACCGCAGCAGACTTTGAACCAGGTGGCTTGGCTGACTGGGTAGCCAGTGAGACACCCATCAAGCGCTGGATTGAGCCAGAAGAAGTAGCAGAAGTTAGCCTCTTTTTGGCTAGCAGGAAGGCATCCGCTATGCAAGGACAAATCCTTACCATTGATGGCGGGTGGAGTTTGAAGTAAGGGATGAAATAAGCAAAAAAGATAAGTATGAAATGAGTCTAGTAAAACCGCTGGGCTCATTTTCTATTTTAGCTTTATGGAAAGGAAATCTTATGGTATGATAGCCTAAAAGGGACCTGTAATATGGAGGTCAAACTATGGAAAGAGAGACTCAAAAAAGGAGAAGGGATGCTAGTATTAACAGACACAGATCCAGCTATTTCAAGTGAAGATTTTTTACAATTTGAGGAGATTCTTGGAAAGAAATTGCCAAAATCTATGATGGATTTTTATCTCAAGTACAACGGTGGCCAGCCCCAAGTAAGGGGTGTCCACGATGACCATCTTCTCTTTCCTTTCAATTCCTTTGATTCACTGGAGGAGATGAGGAAGTCTTTTACCTGGTTTGATGATGAGGCTGTGCCTGAGGGATTTAGGGCTACAGACCTTCTCCATTTTGCCTATGATCCTGGATCGGGTAACTATGCTCTTTCTCTAAGGGCAGAGGATTATGGCAAGGTGTATTTCTATGTTTTAGAAGAAAAAGCAGAGATTTACGGTCAATGGGCTTCTTTTGAGAAATTTTTGAACTCTTTTGTTGAAGAGTGAGATTAAAAAGGAGACGGAATGCGAAAACACCAAGAACTTTCACTAGAGCAGATAATTGAGCAGGTGCGCGTAGATCAATTAGTATCAGATGATTTTTGCCTCTATGGCAAGGAGGATGGAGAACTGGCACTAGCTAGGCTCTATTGGGTATCCGATTATCCGGATGTCGTGAAAGACTCTGATGTCTACCCGACAGAAGTGACGGAGCAAGATCTGCTGCTAGTCTACTATGGAGAGCAGTTGATTGATGTCCTTGCAGTCGCACTTGAAGAAAAACCAAATGCAAGTCCCCAAGACTTGGTCGAGGCTTTAAATTATTATCAGCAGCATGATAGCTTTATGAAATTTGAAGATTAGCTAGTCAGATTGGAGAAATGGTATCCAATGACTGATAGTGATGAGGAGAAAAATGACAGTCAATATCAATGAATTAGTGAAGGAGCACGGCTTTTGTGTGGTACCTACAGAGGAGAAACCATTTAGTCTGGATGAGGCCCGTTTTAACCTTTTGGCATATTTAGAGGATTATTCTAAAATGGGATTTTCTTTTATTAAAGCAGGTGACGAACTAGTCGAACTAAGGAAAAATCAGGAGAGCTATAGGCTTTTTGGTCAGTGTTTTTTAGGTGCCTTTGTAATAGGAGAAGAGAAGCAGATCTTCTTGCTTTGCAATCGAGAAGGAAGGGAAATTTTTCAAGAATCGAAGGTTTATGTCAATTCTTCCTTACATACTTTTGTTTCCTCTTATTCGCTCTTTCTATCAAGCATCTTTCTTTTGAAAGCAAAGTTTTATGAGATTGAGCAAGATGAAGTCGAAGAAATTGCAGCACACTTGAAGGATCAAGTACTTGCCTTAGAAAAGCCCCTTGAACAAGAAGTTCCTTTCTGGGAGCACATGGCCTATTTGATAGAAGACGATGGAATTGTTCTAAGAGATGATCTCTTTCATATCTTAAATAAAGAGCAGTAGGACTTGGAATTATATAAATAATGGAGAACAAATGACCCAGATAAAGATTCGAGATTGGAATGAAAAGCCAAGAACAAAACTTCGATTTATTAAAATTGGTGATATTTTTTGCTATCAATTTTCGGAGGAAATGTTTGTATTTGGTCAAATCCTTGGAAAAGTGAATGTTGGTCATGTCATCCAATTTTTCGATATCTTTCAAGCAAGTCATACTATAACAGTTGAAGAGCTAAGTCGTGCTCAATTTATAGGTAAGCCCATCATTGTAGATTCCTTCACCTTGTTTGATCGAAGTCCAGTATGGACTTGGCAGATAATTGGTCACCAAGCGGATTTTGATCCAAGCCCTTTTAAGGATTTAGCCTTTAAGTGGGGAGACCCAAATGGTCTTCACTTTGGGAAGGTCTGGCTAGATGGTAGGCGGGAACCTAAGTTTTTTTCTAGGGAAGAAGTTAAGGAGCTGGACTGGGAAGCCTGTGTCGGAAGTATAGTTTATAACAGAATATTGGAAGAAGAACTGGCAAGCAGAGGAAATAAAGGAGTTTGAGATGGACTATGTAGATGAGTTAACTTCAGGACGTACGCCCTTGGTAAAAAAGGCAGCGAAAAAAATTTTAAAGGACAGACTAAAAGGATATGGACCATTCTTGCATCAGGCCTTGGAAGGGGAGATGGAAAAGCCTAAATCATGGGAATCACAAATGTACCTGCTCTACGCCATGGCTGCAACGGATTGCACAGAAGAAATTCCCTATCTCAAGTCATTACTGCTGAGAGACATTCCAACCCCTGTAACCTATCGCTCTCTAGCAGTAGCGATTGCTTATCTAGAAAATTTAGAAACAGAGAACTTGTCTTTTGTCTATGAGTCTTTGGAATCGAATAACTCATCTCAAGCTGCAGGTGCTTGTGCAGCGATATATCAGAGAAAGATTGTTCTGAAAGATGACGATTTTAACAAAATTATGTCTCATGTGACTCAGCCTAAATACCTTGAGCATATTGGCAAAGTCACAAATCCATTTTTATTTATTTTAGCTGCATCTTATCTATATCCAGAACAGAATCGCCAGAAAATTATTGACTTTTCTCGTCAGTTCGATATATCTATCGTCAAGGACTTAATCAATGACGTTACAAAAGGAAAGGACGGCAGAAGAGTTAGTCTATTCTAAAATTTACTTAAAGAGAGAAGCTGTCACTTCCTTAAAAAGCGAAACAATAACTTTTAAAAATAAGACTTATATTCATTTTTAAAAAGGAGTTCATACTGTGAAATGGTTTGAAAAAGTATTGGGGAAGGAAAAGATTATTCATTTGTTTGATGGTGATTTGGACTTGAATAATGTATTTCTTGATACTGTATTATGTTACGATTACAAATTAGATCTTGTCCTTTATTTATATGATTTACCAACTAATTTCCCTGAAAAGTGGCAGAAAAGGTCATTCAATGCCATAAAAATTAACTTAGAGTTTTTTAATTTAGATGAAATCCATTTTTATTCTAAGGGGATTCATAAGGTGAATGGACAACTGAAACTGCTCTTTTTAGAGAACAGGGTTGAATTCAATTTTATAAACCAAAATGATGTGATGTTGTCAGGAGCTTCTGACCTTGTTAGAATTGCTGAGATTGGTCCTGTGAAAATAGATACTTAGAATTGCATTCCTAGATTAATGGCGGAGATTCTGGATAATCAAACAATCCTCCATTACTAGGAGGGACACCGCGACTATGGGAAAAAGTGAAGGAAGAGCACAAACATTAGACCTTGACCTAAGGCTAAACCTTTCTACAAGAAAAAAACTACGAGACCACGAATATGAAGTTACAGTATTTTGAATTAGATAAGCCCTATGTGGAAAATCAACAGAGGATTGAGGAGCTGATGGACTCAGCTACGCTAACTTACGAGGAAGCTAGAATTAAGGACTATCGGCAGAATTGGAAAGACCTGCGAAGAGCGTTTGTATATGAATCCAAATGTATGACCTCTATGGTAGAACGGCTTTTCAAACCAGTTATAACCCAGGATTGTTGGAAAATCATCGTAGAATGTGTAGATACGATTAGCAATCCAGCTATCATGAACCTACTTGGTGTCTATACTGTTCAGGTCTTATTTGATTTTTCTAGCTATGAAAGCTCGAGTCCATTGGAACAGAAAAAGATGCTCCTAGAGGCCTTGGTAAAAGGGGTAATGCGCGTGTTTGAGGAGCTCTCTATTCCATGCTCCTTGATAGAGGATGTAGTCAATGAAATAGAGAAAAACGATTACGAAAATAGCTGGGAGTGGAAAAGAAAGAAAATCCAATCCACGACCTATTCCATTCAAGTGGAGCATCAGCTGGATAAGGTGGATTTGTTTTGGAAGATAGAGCATAAGGATAAGAGCATCCGTCAGTTGTTTCAATCCTGCCCTGCTCATGAGATGGATTATGGAGCTAAGCTTGGTAAACTGGAAGCAAAAGGTAACTTCCTGTATCTGCTGGATAAAGAGAATGAGGTTGTGAGCAAAATTTCTGTTTCAGAATGGTGGAGCAAGAACAATGAGTGATTTAAAAAAGAAATTATCCTTGTTAAAAGTGAAAAGACGAATCAAGAGTTTGAAGGGGATAAAGGATGTCCATTTTCTGACCGATAAACCTAAAGAAATTGCTTGGTATGCTGGGGAGTTGAATCCTATAGACTCTCCGATTCCTTGCCTTTATGAGTTTCCTATCGACCTTACTACTAAAGATCTAAGTAGGTCAATTCAAAGTCTTGTTGGCAATAGCAGTCGGTTTATCCTAGTTTTTTGGGAGTTTTCGCCGATTTATGTCTTGTTTCAAATGGAGTCTCTGGATGACTTTTTGCCCTCTTATTCTACTGAATTTTCTACTAAGGACCTGACACTTTTCTTTCAAGACCAGGAAAAAGTACTGGATCTCCATTTAGCGGAGGATAAAGTAGAAGTGAGAGTCTTGGAGAATAAGGCTAAGAACCGGTAGATTCTACAAATTGAAAATGAACATAGAATTAGTCGATGAAAGAGGCAAAGAGGAAAGATTGCCATTCATGGAGAGACAAATGGTAAAGGAAGATTCTAATGTGTGAAAAAGAATATTATTATTATGGCAATAGTGAGTTTATGACAGGCCTAGGAGTTATTTATACAGAGTTTACTGGTCAGCGTGCAAGTCGACAAATTAACGTTTTGAATGGGCACTCTTATGCTTCCTCTTGTCTACAGGATTATGTTCCAGAAGTAGGGTTTCTACTCTATGATGGTCGGAAAGATGAGTTGGATCTATCAGACTCCATCAAGATTAGTCAAGAGGAATTTGAACGAATTTGGGCTCAGGCTGTCGCTAGCGGTCAGAATGATGCGTAATTGTCAGTTGAAAATAGCCAAATATAATCCCAAAAATGTGAGAGGAGTCCAATAATGATGCTCAATTTGTTGAAGAAATTCGTAGAAGTCTATCATAGAAACAAGGGCTTAGGAGAGCTTGTATTTACTAGTGACTGTCTCCATGTCGAAAAGCCAGATTTGTCTGGTCAATTGAAAGAGTTCTACCAACATTTGAGCTTTGAGGAAGAAGCTTATTTTAGAGGAGCTCCCTATGATCTTGCTCTAATTCCTCTCCCTCTATGTGAAGCTGCATCAGAAGGATGGCAGGATCCTAGCTGGAAAGAGAGTTATGTGGTTTTTGCTCACATGATGGGCGATGAGCCAATCTTTTGTGATCTAACTAGCGAGCTTAGTCCTGTATTTGGCAAGATTCCTGGAAATTCTAAGCTCTATAGCTTAAGCCCCTCTTTATCTACTTTCTTGTCTACCTATAGTCAGATGAAAGAGCTAGAAATCACCAAATTTGAGAATGACATCTACATTGATGAGGACTTGTCGGACTATAAAGAAGGTTTTTTAACAGGAATCATGGCTATTATCGAGGAGCAACTTCCTGAAGCCTATCGAAAAGACTTTATTGAATTTATGCTGGGCTAAAGCCAAAGATGAAGAGATGAGAAGCAAATGAAAATGAAGAATTTTTTAAAATGTTGTGAGGATCTGGTTATACAAGAAAGTGGGGCCTCAGCTCTTGAACTAGAAAAACTCAAAGCCAGACAGTTTCCTCAAGCTCACCTGGATTTGCTATCCATGACCAATGGCTTGGAATTTTATGGTGGCTATTATCGTTTGTTTGGTACAGATTCTGCTCAAGCTATTACGCTAGATTCCTGGAATTCGGATGAGGTATGGAAAGACGTCTGGAGAGATTATGCATCAGACTACTATTTTTTTGGTATGTCTGCTATTGGAGATCAATTCGCTTATAGATTGAAGGATGGGAACATTCAAAGTCATCAAGTTTATTATTTAGATGGGATTACTATGGATGTCATCGAGATCTACGACAGTTTTGAAGCATTTTTTGAGAGGGAATTTGTGCTAAAAGCTCAAGGTGGGATGGAATCTATTTTTGTGTCTGCTAGGGAACGATTTGGAAATCTAGACCTCTCCACAAGCTGTATTTATTCCCCTTCCTTAATGATTGTGAATGATCCAAGCGTTGAGAATCTCATGCTTTTACCGACAAAGGATGTCATGACCATCAATGGGGATTTGTTTGTTCAATTGTCTGATTCAGAGGAGTCTATTACGAAACTAGAGCAATATCTAGACGCTTCGGGTAGAGCCAGAGTCAAGGTCATTTTTGATCGAGATTGAGCAAGCAGGATATAGTTTATTTAGAAAAAATACTCTGAAGATTCATGATTTTAGTTTTTGAGACAAGCAATGGTTTATTCTTCTTGTAAAAGTGTCATTGTAAAAATAGATAGGTTGAACAAAGAAAACGAAGCATGATATTCATAAAAAGAGGTGAATAATGACCAGTTTAGATAAATATTTAGAGATCATTAAAAAAGGATTTTCCGAAAGAGAGAATTTATTGGCAATGGAGCCTCTGCATTCTATTGAAGAGATTGCACCATTATTGGATGAAAAATTGACTTATAAAGAATTTATCGATATCAATCGCTTATTAAGACAAAAGTACATTGTCGAAAACCCAGAGGATATGCTGAAAGATGTGGATTTTAATCAGCTTTCTTTACCTAGCAATACGAGGGTGATTTACTTGATGGGAAGTAAATCTGATGTGCTAGACTTTTCAAAATATGAACAAGTAGAAAAGATTTTAATAGTTGGGGCTAGTAAAGTAAAAAAGATCATCTTACCCCAGAATGATTGTGTGAAAGCCCTAGGGATATCTTCCATGACAAATTTGGAAACGATAGAGAACATTTCTTTTCATACTGGCATGCGTTATCTGCACGTTGATTATGGTGTAATGTTGCCTAACTTTAATTTTATTAGAGATTTAAATCAGTTGCTCTATCTTTCATTTACGGCAAATAAAAAATTACCAGAATTGGATTTTATCCAGCCCTCTAGTGAGCTTCGTTTTTTAGATTTTGTTGACACATCTATTTTTAACTATGCATCAACAGTTAGCTACCTGAAGAGTCTGAAACATCTTCGTTTTTTAACAACGGGAAGAACAAATCAAAAGCAAAGGGAACTTCTTAGAAGAGAGTTACCACATGTTTGCATGCGTAAGGGGTAAAAAATGCCTTTAATACAGCTTTTTATGACCGATGTCTTCATATTTATTGCTGAGTCAACTTGTGAAAAGATAGATATCCAAGCAAAAATCGAAGAGAATATGGAGATACTAAAGAAGTATATCAAGGAGCATGAAAACTATAGCCTCTTTCCTTTTAAGGGATAAGGTAAGTTATTGATCTTGGACTTTTAGAAAAGAGTAGAATATGGAAATCAAAAAACACTTTGGTGTATACGGGGTCTGTCTTCAAGACGGGAAATTGCTTTGCATTGAGAAAACGAGAGGACCTTATCAGCATCGTTTTGATCTACCGGGTGGTAGCCAGGAAGCAGGTGAAGGGCTGACAGAAACTCTCAAGAGAGAAGTTCTGGAAGAGACAGGGTATACACTTAACAGTTACTCAAATCCTAGGATGTATGATGTGCTGGTTCAAGAAGAAGGGCAAGACTTTGCTGTACATCATATCATGGCCTTCTATGATATAGTCCTCGATTTCGAAGGTTCTCAAAAATCCCTTCCTCAGGAGATTCTTGATGGAAGCAATGATTCAGCAAATGCAATTTGGGTCCCTATTGAGCAGATGACCGAAGAAAATGCCTCACCCTTAGTATTGAAGGTGGAGGCAGAGTTACGAGGATTTCCAGAATTAGAATGGACAAGATATAGAAATTGGAAGGTGAAATAGAGGGATAATGGAACTATTTAAAACATGGAAGAAAAATATGGTTCTCTATGGTCTTAAATCTAAAATCGGAACTGTCTACCGAAACAGTGATAGGACAACAAGTTTTTATGATGTTGGGAATTTTTTATTCCTTGCAGGGGAGCTAAATTCTAGATTTTGGGAAGATTTTGTTAGGCAATATGGTTTAGATTATAAGATTATTATTTCAGAAGACACTAAGTGGCAAGATTTTCTGCATCGGCAAGTTGGGTTAATTTCTTTTACTCGCTATTCTTTTAAGGATAAGGCAAATTTTCAAGTTGAATTTCTAAATGATCTAGTTAGTCAGTTAGAGAAAGGTTGCAATATTGTACCTATTGATAATCGTATTTATAACTGCCTTTCTGAGGAAGAATGGTCACAAGATTTACAGGGGGATTTTGAGTCCTACCAGGATTTTGCTTTAAATGGTGGATTTGGCTTTGTGATTGTTAAAAATAAAGAACTGATTGCTGGGATTTCCTCAGGGTTAGTTTACCAAGGAGCAGTTGAAGTGGAAGTTGCAACTAGACCAAACGAACAAGGAAATGGATTTGCTAAAAAGCTTGGTGCTACAATGATTCTAGAGAGTTTAAATAGAGATACGTTTCCACTTTGGGATGCTCATAACGTGGCTTCTAAAAAAGTAGCAGAATTTTTAGGATATGAGTTAGTTGGACCTTATGAAGCTTTTGAACTAGAGGAAAGTGTCGTATAATGATATCTGATATTGTATCTTTTAAGACGAGGTGAAAGATGAGAAATCAACTGTCTCTTAGTGGCGAAAAAATTGTTGAAAAAGTTTATCCCCATTTATTGCACCACGTCGGCTTGATTCGTGGGGAATACTTGCTAAGAGAGCTCAATCAAAACATACTATTACCAAATTGTCAGCAATTTGTAAAAGATTATCTAAGCTCAATTTGCTCCTTATACTCAGATGAGGATGTATGGTATCGCTTTTCAGAGTTAACAAATGCAGAAGCAAATATTCTAGATGGGACTAAAGAGTATTTTGACGAACGCCACCCCTTATTTGGATACAGAGGTATCAGGCGTTTGTTGGCGTGTCCAGATGAATTTCAGGCTGAGACAAATGTCGTTACAGAAGTCTATCAAACTAATCCCAATCTGTCTGTTATTTTTCCTTTTGTCAATGATGCCGAACAGTTAAAACAAGCTATTAGAGTATTGCGCCAGCATGGTTTTACCGGGAAAGTCGGCACGATGATTGAATTACCATCAGCTTATTTCGACTTGGACAGGATACTGGAAACTGGTATTTCAAAGATTGTAGTTGGAATGAATGATTTAACTTCTTTTATTTTTGCGACTGTGAGAAACAGTCAATGGCATGATATGGAAAGTCCAATTATTTTAGATATGTTGAGAGATATGCAGGATAAAGCAAGGAAGAACAAGATTGATTTTGCTGTAGCAGGCTATCTGAATACTTCTTTCATACAAAAAATGAATCAGATGGGTATCGAATGTATTCTCCATTACAGCTCTATTCCAGAGATTTTTGATTTAGAAATTGACCATCCAGACCATCTTAAACATATAAAAGAAGAAAGTAAAAAATTACAAAGGAGAACCCATGACACCGCAAGAAATGTGGAATGCCTACAAGCAAATCAACCCCTCTATCGGAGATGAGATAGACGCCTGGGCCTTTGGAGTGGACCCAGACCTTTTAGCGGATCTGGTGTTTACAGGCGAAAAAACAGCAACTGCCTCAGCTTACGATCTTTACGCAGTAGAGGACGAACCTCTTCCCCAAGTAGGGACCTTTGATGTCGTTTTAGACAGTCAAGATCAAGCTGTCTGTATTGTCGAAATTACCAAGGTTTCTGTTCAACCTTTTCATCATGTGTCAGCCGACCATGCCTACAAGGAAGGTGAGGGGGACAAATCCTTAGCCTATTGGCGTCAGGTTCATGAGGAGTTTTTCACGGAGTGGCTGGAGGAAGCAGGACTGACGTTTACACCTGACAGCAAGGTGGTTTTAGAAGAATTTCGCAAAGTTTATCCATTATAGAACATGCTCTCCTTTTAGGAGAGTTTTTTGATCTACGTCAATTTTTCAAATCGGCCAAAAAATGGTATAATGTAAGCGATATTGTACAGAAAAGAGAATGTATATGCCAAATTATGCCATTATTTTAGCAGCGGGAAAAGGTACCCGTATGAAATCAGATTTGCCTAAGGTTCTTCACAAGGTTGCAGGGATCTCCATGTTGGAACATGTTTTCCGTAGTGTTGGAGCCATCTCACCTGAAAAGACTGTGACGGTTGTGGGCCACAAGGCGGAATTGGTAGAGCAAGTCTTAGCGGGACAAACAGAGTTTGTTAAACAAACCGAACAATTGGGAACTGGCCATGCAGTTATGATGGCGGAGCCAGTTTTGGAAGGTCTTGAAGGTCACACCCTCGTCATTGCAGGAGATACTCCTTTGATTACGGGTGAAAGCCTCAAATACTTGATCGACTTCCATATCAATCACAAGAATGTGGCAACGATTTTGACAGCCGAAGCGGCTAATCCATTTGGCTATGGTCGGATTGTCCGTAATGATAATGCGGAAGTGCTTCGAATCGTCGAGCAAAAAGATGCGACAGATTTTGAAAAGCAAATCAAAGAAATCAATACAGGGACTTATGTTTTTGACAATGCCCGCCTCTTTGAAGCTTTGAAGAATATCAACACCAACAATGCTCAAGGTGAATACTATATCACAGATGTGATTGGGATCTTCCGAGAAGCAGGAGAGAAAGTTGGAGCCTATACGCTCAAAGACTTTGATGAAAGTCTTGGGGTTAACGACCGCGTGGCCCTTGCGACAGCAGAAGGTATCATGCGTCGCCGTATTAACCAAGCCCACATGGTGAATGGAGTGAGCTTTGTTAACCCTGATGCGACCTATATCGATATCGATGTCGAAATCGCATCAGAGGTACAAATCGAAGCCAATGTTACCCTTAAAGGGCACACAAAAATTGGGGCTGAGACAGTCTTAACAAATGGAACCTATATTGTGGACAGTGAAATTGGGGGAGGTGTCGTTATTACTAACTCTATGATTGAAGAGAGCGCAGTAGCCGATGGTGTGACAGTGGGACCTTACGCTCATATTCGTCCAGGATCTAGCTTGGCAAAAGATGTCCATATTGGAAACTATGTTGAAGTCAAAGGTTCGTCTATTGGCGAAAATACCAAAGCTGGTCATCTGACCTACATTGGCAACTGCCAAGTCGGTAGCAACGTTAACTTTGGTGCGGGGACTATCACCGTCAACTATGATGGAAAGAATAAATACAAGACCCTTATTGGAAACAATGTCTTTGTTGGCTCTAATTCAACCATCATTGCACCAGTTGAGTTAGGCGACAATTCCCTAGTCGGTGCTGGATCTACCATTACCAAGGATGTGCCAGCGGATGCGATTGCGATTGGTCGTGGCCGTCAAGTCAATAAGGATGAGTACGCGACTCGCCTTCCTCACCATCCTAAGAATAAATAGGAGATTTTCATGCAATTTGAAGAAAAAACCATTGATCGCAAGGAGATTTATCAAGGACCGATTTTCCAAGTAGTCACAGATCAAGTGGAACTGCCAGATGGGAAAGGTCAAGCACAGCGTGATTTGATTTTTCATAATGGAGCAGTAGCGGTTTTACCGATCACAGATGAGGGCAAGACCATTTTGGTCAAGCAGTACCGCAAGGCGATCGAGAGAACTTCTGTAGAGATCCCAGCAGGCAAGTTGGAAAAGGGTGAAAATGCGGATCCCCAAGCAGCTGCTTTGCGTGAATTGGAAGAAGAAATTGGTTACACAGCGGATCTAGAGTTGTTGTATGATTTTTATTCTGCCATTGGTTTTTGCAACGAGCGGATCAAACTCTATCTTGCGACCAATTTGAAAAAAGTGGAAAATCCTCGCCCTCAAGATGCAGATGAGACCTTGGAGCTCTTTGAGGTGACTTTAGCAGAAGCTGAGGGCTTGATCCAAACGGGTGATATCTGCGATGCTAAAACCATTATGGCAATTCAATACTGGAAACACCTACAAAACAAATAAAGAATAGAGGAGAAACCCATGGGCAAACCTTTATTAACAGATGAAATGATTGAGCGGGCTAACCGGGGAGAAGAGATCTCTGGTCCCCCGCTCTTTGATGAGGAAGAGACAAAAATTCTCCCGACAGGAAACAGAGGCTTTGGTTATGAACGGCCGGTGACCTCAAGAGAAGTAGATGGTGGACGAGGAACCTCCTATCCTCAGGAGACCATTCCGATCAGAGTCCAACCTACAGTGACCAAGAGCCGTCGGATTGAAAACCAAAAGGATGAGGTTTTTCAATCAAAATTAAATAAGATTTTATTTTGGGTCATCCTGCTCCTCATCTTGTTAATTCTTGCAATTTGGCGCTTATAAGGAGCGTCTACCAAAGGAGTGACGATTATGAAAATTGGAATCATTGCGGCCATGCCACAAGAGTTAAAAATCTTAGTGGAAGCTTTGCAGAACGGAGAGAAACATCTTCGCTTAGGAAAAGTCTACTATACAGGATCGATTGGTCGCCATGAAGTGGTCTTGGTGGAAAGTGGTATCGGCAAGGTCATGTCTGCTATGAGTGTAGCAGTCTTGGCCAATGATTTTAAAGTGGAAGCCATTATCAATACGGGTTCTGCAGGTGCTGTTGCCCCAGGGATGGCCGTTGGGGATATCGTCCTTGCCGACAAATTGGCCTATCATGATGTGGATGTGACAGCCTTTGGCTATAAGTATGGTCAAATGGCAGGTCAACCACTTTACTTTGAATCCAGCCGCTATTTTGTTTCAGAGATGAAAAAAGTTCTGGAAGAAGAAGCTGCAACCACACATGTTGGCTTGATTACAACAGGAGATAGCTTTATCGCGAGTGAAGAAAAAGTCGCAGCAATTCGGGAACATTTCCCAGAAGTATTGGCAGTTGAGATGGAAGGAGCGGCTATTGCCCAAGCCGCTCATGCAGCTGGGCGTCCTTTCATGGTCATTCGGGCTATGAGTGATACGGCAGATCACGCAGCCAATATCTCTTTTGATGAATTTATCGTAGAGGCTGGCGAACGCTCTGCTCAAACATTGATTTCTTTCTTGAAGAGATTGGTGTAAAACAAACAATAGAGTTAAGGCGCCTCTAATATAAATAGGAAGTGGGACAGAATGAATATCATTTAAATTTCATTCTGTCCTACTTCCTTTTCTAAAGCTGATTCCTTCAGAAATAGACGGACTTCATGCTATAATAAAGTCTAGTAATGCAAAGGAGACGTTATGGTTTTATCAAAAAAACGGGCACGACATGTGATTGAAGAAATTATCGCCCTCTTTCCAGATGCTCAGCCAAGTTTGGATTTTCGCAACCATTTTGAATTATTAGTAGCGGTCATGCTCTCTGCTCAGACGACGGACGCAGCGGTCAATAAGGCAACGCCCGCTTTGTTTGAAGCTTTCCCAACTCCTCAAGACATGGCGGTCGCCAGTGAAGCCGACATTGCCAAGCATATTTCCAAATTAGGCCTCTATCGCAATAAGGCTAAATTTCTCAAAAAATGTGCCCAACAATTGTTGGATAACTTTGATGGCCACGTCCCACAGACTCGTGAAGAATTAGAGAGCTTAGCCGGAGTCGGACGGAAAACAGCCAATGTGGTCATGAGTGTAGGCTTTGGTATACCAGCTTTTGCTGTTGATACCCATGTAGAGCGGATTTGCAAGCACCATGACATCGTCAAGAAATCAGCAACACCATTAGAAGTGGAAAAACGGGTCATGGACGTTCTTCCTCCTGAACGCTGGCTCCCAGCTC
The DNA here is from genome assembly GCF_058200355.1 of Streptococcus sp. SCPM-O-B-23252 (M501). NCBI lineage: Bacteria > Bacillati > Bacillota > Bacilli > Lactobacillales > Streptococcaceae > Streptococcus > Streptococcus sp. SCPM-O-B-23252 (M501). Next base: position 1,197,955 of record NZ_JBYQGS010000001.1, on the reverse strand, counting down.
ATCAGGCCATGATCTATTTTGGACGGGCTATCTGCCATCCTAAAAATCCTGAATGTGATCACTATCCGCAATTGTATAACTTTAAAGACAGTTAAAAAGCGAGGTCTAATGACTTCGCTTTTATTTGATAGGGAAGAAAGTAAGTAAGAGCCAAGAAATCAGTAGAGTAATAGCGCCAATTCCAAGGACAAATAGAATAGGAATGAGGATTCTTTGGTAGGGATCTTTACCCCTTTCTTCAGCTTCTTCAATCTCGCTCAGACTGCGTCCTTGTTCATAGGCGACAAGCTGGCGATAAGTACGAAGATTATGCTTTTTCTTGAATTTTTCAATGCGTAGGGCGTAGAACATCGCGATTGCAAAAATCAAGCAACTAATAGCGATGCCGTATCCATCCAAATAAAGAATGAGGGGAGTGCTGATGATAGGACTGCCAATCAGTAAAATGGTAAAAAACACTGCATCTTTTTGATAGCGCATAAATTCTTGGTCGTGAATGATTTGTTTCATGGTTTCCACATCTCCTTTTATGAGTTGGTCCAATGACACTTCAAAGACCTTGCTTAGTAGGAGCAGGTTTTGAATATCCGGGTAGGTTGCGCCGCGTTCCCAATTGGAAATCGATTGACGGCTGACAAAGATGATTTCAGCTAATTCGTCTTGAGATAAGTTTTTCTCTTTACGATAGTGCTGGATTTGTTTTCCGACTTGCATAAGATTTCCTCGCTTTCTGATTTCATTCTACCTAATTATACAAAAAATGGCTATCAAAGTTCTTTGACATGTTGATTTTGTGGGATTTAGCAACTGTTTTTGACCGTGGATTTGCAAGCCTGTCAATGGATAATTAGTTAGCGAAAAAGAGGCCAAGAGCCTCCTTTTTCTTATTCGCTAAATCTTAAGAAATAACCATCTGGATCCAAAATCGCAAATTCATGGGGATAAATAAAGCTATCTCCTACTCGAAATTCTCTTTTTGTCAGGGGCCGATGGATGGGATAGTCAGCTTCCAGCAGTTTTTGGTGGAGCTGTGGAACATCCTCGATGCCAAAGGAAATATTGATACCGCGACCGAAAGGATAGGTCAGTTGGGCTAACTCTTCTGCGCTACCTTCTTCTAGCATAAGTTGGCAGTCTTCAAGCGAGAGGAAGAGAAATTTCTCCTCTGGTCGCTCGTATTGGACAGAGAATCCCAATAAGTCGCAGTAGAAGTGACGCGAGTTCTCGATATTCGATACGACAAATTCAGGGATGACAGCTTGATAGTCCATTGTTTCCTCCTTAGAGATCAATCTCCATTACAATTGGTGTATGGTCTTGACGGGCGCCGGAGTCAATCATAGCTGACTTGGTTACCTTATCCGCAACTCGGTTAGAAGTGAGCCAGTAGTCAATTCTCCAGCCTGTATTGTTGATTTTAGAAGTCTTGCTACGTTGTGCCCACCAAGTATATTGATCTGGAAGGTCCCCATGCAAGTGGCGGAAGGTATCAGTGAACCCTTTGGCTAGCAAGTTAGTAAAGCCTGCCCGTTCTTCATCGGTAAAGCCTGGGGAACGACGGTTGCTGGCTGGATTGGCCAAGTCGATTTCCTTGTGGGCTACGTTGTAGTCTCCTGTTGCCAGAACAGGCTTTTGCTGGTCTAGTTCTGCCAAGTAGTCTGCATATTTGGTATCCCAGATTTGGCGTTCTTCCAAACGTTTGAGCCCATCTCCAGCATTTGGAGTATAGACCTGGGTCACAAAGAAGTCATCAAATTCAAGAGTAATAATTCGACCTTCGACATCCATGGTAGAGGGGGCACCGATTTCTGGGAAGGTTACCGTTGGTGTCAATTCTTTTTTGTAGAGGAACATGGTTCCTGCATATCCTTTGCGGGCTGGTTCTACAGAGGACCGCCAAGTATTTTCATATCCGGGGAAGAGTTCTGCTAAGACCTCTAAGTGTTTTTTTGTTGGTCCTTTGGCAGATAATTTTGTTTCCTGAATGGCAATGATATCCGCATCCTCTGCAACCAAGGTGAGGAGGACGTCTTGAGAGAGTTTTGCGCGTGCAGAGTCACTCGTCAAGGCGGCATTCAATGAGTCAATATTCCATGAGATCAGTTTCATATCGTTTCCTTTACTAACTTTTTCGATGTTTCTATTATACCAAAAAATCTCCTATCACTTGTCTCCTGTGATTTGAGGAAGGAGCTATTTTGCAGTCAAGAGCTATGCCTCCCGCATATGCATAAAAGAATGCTTACCGAGGAGTTCAGAATGACGATTATTTTATCTGGTCTAGCGACTCGTGTCTGGATGAAATGTGCTATAATGGAAGTTGAGTTTAAAATAGAAATATTCCTCAGATTTCCTTTAAAGTTATCCTATTTTTACCAGGTGTTGTTAGGGACTGGGGCTGAGAATCAAGGTGAAAGGAGAGGTATGGCGCAAAAATCTAAACGTTCAAAAAAAGCGAATGCTAAGGTGAGAAAATTTGATAATCGGTGGATTACTAGACGACTTTATTTGTTATTCAGTATAGTCTGTACCCTCTTTTTGATTTTAATTGCTCGACTAGGGTATATGCAGATTACTCATCAGGGCTTTTATACACAAAAATTGGCAAAAGCTACCAAAAAACACTTAACAAGAGGGAGTCTCCGGGGACAGATTTATGATGCTTCTGGTCAGCCTCTGGTAGAAAATGTTGACAAGAGGGTCTTGTCTTTTACCCGAAGCAATAAGTTTACTGCAGAAGAAATGCGTCAAACAGCTCAGCTTCTTCTGAATTATGTAAGTGTTTCGAACCCCCAAATCACCAAGCGTCAAGAGATTGACTTTTATCTCGCGAACACGGAAGTCTATAAAGAGGTAGTGGATAAGTTGCCCAAGGAGGAGCGTATCGACACGGACGGCAATCCACTTCCAGAAGCAACTATCTATCAGCATGCTGTTGATAGTATTGAGACTGAAAAATTAGGCTATACAGAAGAAGAAAAGAAGGCCATCTATCTCTTTAGCCAAATGAATGCCGTTGAAAACTTTGCCAGTGCTACGATTGTGACAGATCCGATGTCCGATGAGCAGGTAACGACGGTCAAAGATCATTTAAAAGAATTTCCTGGATTTGAAGTGATCACGAGTTGGGATCGAAAAGTGGTTGATAGCCCCTTGGCTTCCATCGTCGGTAGTGTGTCGACAGAGCAAGCAGGTCTTCCAGCTGAAGAAGTGGATGATTATTTGGAAAAAGGCTATGCCTTAAATGATCGCGTCGGAACTTCTTATTTAGAAAAACAATATGAGTCTGTCCTTCAAGGAGAACGGGTTGAAAAAGAAATCCATTTGGACAAGAATGGCAATGTCGAAAAGATCGAAACCCTCTCCAAAGGAAGCAAGGGAAACAATATCAAGCTTTCCATTGATTTGGATTTCCAAAGAGGAGTGGAAGACATCTTGAAGAAGTCCTTCCAGACAGAATTGGCCGCTGGCAATGCCACCTACTCAGAAGGGGTCTATGCTGTTGCCTTGGATCCAAAAACGGGTAAAATTCTTGCGATGGCGGGGATGAAACATGAAGCTGGTTCGCAAGACCTGACTCCTGACGCTTTAGGAACAGTGACCAATGTCTTTGTTCCAGGATCGGTTGTGAAAGCAGCAACTTTGACAGCAGGATGGGAAAATGGAGTGATTTCTGGGAATCAAGTCCTATTGGATCAACCAATCTCCTTTTCTGGTTCAGCTCCTATCACTTCTTGGTTCACGCACTTTGGAAGTCAAGAAATCAATGCGGTGCAAGCGTTGGAATATTCTTCCAACACCTATATGGTGCAGATAGCTCTTAGTTTGATGGGCCAACCCTATCAGCCAAACATGAGTTTGAAGACTGACCAATTGGATCCAGCTATGAACAAATTGCGTTCGACCTTTGCCTCTTATGGTCTGGGAACAGAGACAGGAATTGACCTTCCGAATGAATCAACGGGCTATGTTCCCAAAGAGTTCACGATTGGTAATTACCTAACAGACGCCTTTGGTCAGTTTGATAACTATACCCCTATGCAGTTGGCTCAATATGTTGCAACCATTGCCAACGATGGGAAACGCGTGGCGCCACACTTGGTCCAAGGAATTTATGAGAATGATGCCAAGGGAGGTTTGGGCCCTCTGAAAGAAGAGATTGCAACAAAAGAACTTAATCAAGTGGCTCTGACACCCGAAAATCTAGCTATCATTAAACAAGGTTTTTATCAGGTGGTATACGGAACCAGTGGCTTAACAACTGGTAAAACCATCGGAGAAGGAGCTGCCGTTCCAATCAGTGCGAAGACCGGGACTGCAGAAACATTTGTAAATGGTGGGACCCCTGCTGTAAATACCAATGTCATCGCCTATGCCCCATCTGAAAATCCTCAGATTGCGGTGGCAGTCGTCTTCCCTCACAATACCAATCTCCAAGCGACTGTTAGTCACAGTATTACCAGAGAGATTATCAATCTCTACCAGCAAAAACATCCTATGAATTAGAAAGGAAGCTATGCTCTATCCAACACCTATCGCAAAATTAATTGAAAGTTATTCGAAGCTCCCTGGTATTGGGATCAAGACAGCAACTCGTCTAGCCTTTTATACCATCGGAATGAGTGATGACGATGTCAATGAGTTTGCCAAGAATCTCTTGTCAGCAAAGCGGGAATTAAGCTATTGTTCCATCTGTGGGAACCTAACAGATGAAGAAGAGTGTGCCATTTGTCGAGACGAGACTCGCGATCCATCGACCATCTTAGTGGTAGAAGATAGTCGAGATGTGTCAGCCATGGAGAATATTCAGGAGTACCACGGTCGCTACCATGTCCTTCATGGCTTGATTTCGCCCATGAATGGGGTCGGACCAGATGATATTAACCTCAAGTCCTTGATCACACGATTAATGGATCATGAGGTCCAAGAAGTGATTGTGGCGACCAATGCAACCGCAGATGGGGAAGCAACTTCTATGTATATCTCACGCGTCCTCAAACCAGCTGGCATCAAAGTGACTCGCCTAGCACGTGGATTAGCTGTCGGAGCCGATATCGAATATGCGGACGAAGTCACTCTTCTTCGAGCTATTGAAAATCGAACCGAGTTATAAGCGGTTACAGAAACTGGAGGAACCCCTCCGGTTTTTTGTTTTTTAGGTATTCTCTCTCGTTTTCTTTCTTTTTAAAGTGTGGTATACTAGAGGGACGAACTCGGTTGTGAGGAGTGCTTCTGACAAGTCAATCAGGAAGCACAAAATTAAAAAAAGGATTAGGACCAAACAATGGCAAAAGAAAAAATTGTACTTCTTTATGGTGGCCGTAGCGCAGAGCGCGAAGTGTCTGTGCTTTCAGCTGAAAGCGTCATGCGGGCGATTAATTATGACAAGTATTCTGTTGAGACCTATTTCATTACTCAGGCGGGAGACTTCATCAAGACCCAAAGCTTTGAAGAGAAGCCTGCTGAAACAGAACGCTTGATGACCAACGAGACCATTGATTGGGAAGCTAAAGTATCTCCGAGCAGTATCTATCAAGAAGGAGCGGTTGTCTTTCCAGTCCTTCACGGACCAATGGGAGAAGATGGATCGGTTCAAGGTTTCCTAGAAGTCTTGAAACTTCCATATGTGGGATGTGATATCCTTTCTTCTAGTGTGGCGATGGACAAGATTACCACCAAACGGGTCCTAGAATCTGCAGGGATTCCACAAGTTCCTTATGTGGCAGTCCTTGAAGGAGATGACCTAGAAGCTAAAATTGCCTTAATCGAAACAGAATTGACCTATCCGGTCTTTACCAAGCCTTCGAATATGGGCTCTAGTGTCGGGATTTCAAAAGCAGAGAACCAAGCAGAACTTCGTCAGTCTTTGGAATTGGCTTTTAAATATGATAGCCGTGTTCTGGTTGAGCAAGGTGTCGTAGCGCGCGAAATCGAAGTGGGACTATTAGGAAACTATGATGTCAAGAGCACCCTCCCTGGTGAGGTGGTCAAAGATGTGGCCTTCTACGACTATGAAGCCAAATACATCGATAATAAGATTACGATGGCGATTCCGGCTGAAATTCCTGCAGAAGTTGCTGCGACCATGCGTCAGAATGCCGAATTGGCCTTCCGTGCCATTGGTGGGAGAGGTCTCTCCCGTTGTGATTTCTTCTACACAGAGGATGGGGGCATCTACTTGAATGAGCTCAATACCATGCCTGGCTTTACCCAATGGTCTATGTATCCCTTGTTGTGGGACAACATGGGCTTGTCCTATCCTGATTTGATCGAGCGTTTGGTTGAGTTGGCAAAAGCAACTTTCGAAAAACGCGAAGCACACTTACTGTAAGAATCTGTTCCTAGCGGGAGTGGGAGATGAAGTCAACTCATAGAGGAGTCGCTTTTCTTCCTGCTCCCCCTTTTTAGAGGAGAATACCATGAATGTAACCTTGCACGAAGTAGCAGGTGTCCTGGCTGCTCGCAATGATATCAGTCAATTTGAAGATGTAGCCCTTACCAAGCCTGAATTTGATAGCCGTTTGATTGGGCCTGGAGACCTTTTTGTCCCTCTTAAGGGGGCGCGTGATGGCCATGATTTCATCGAGACGGCCTTTGAAAATGGGGCTGTAGCGACCTTGTCTGAAAAAGAAGTAGAAGGCCACCCATATTTGTTGGTAGATGATGTTCTAGCGGCCTTTCAAAAATTAGCCCAATATGTGTTGGAGAAAAGTCAAGTAGATGTCTTAGCGGTCACCGGTTCAAACGGTAAGACAACGACCAAAGATATGTTGGCTCAATTGCTGTCAACTACCTACAAAACCTATAAAACACAAGGGAACTATAATAACGAAATTGGCCTTCCTTATACGGTTCTCCATATGCCAGAAGGGACAGAGAAGCTTGTCCTTGAAATGGGGCAGGACCATCTGGGAGATATTCATCTTCTCTCAGAAATTGCGCATCCAAAGGCAGCAATCGTGACCCTTATTGGGGAAGCTCACCTGGAGTTTTTCAAAGATCGCAAAGAAATTGCTAAAGGGAAATTGCAAATTGCGGATGGGATGCCAGCTGGTGGCTTGCTTCTAGTGCCGGCCGATCCTATTGTCGAGGATTTTTTACCGAGTCAACAAGAGATTGTGCGCTTTGGTGAAGGAGCAGATATCAGTATTACCAAGTTGGAGGAACGCAAGGATAGCCTAACCTTTGAAGCGAATTTCTTATCAGATGCTATTGACTTACCTGTCACAGGCAAATACAATGCGACCAATGCCATGATTGCGGCCTATGTTGCCTTGAAAGAAGGAGTTAGCGAAGAGGCCATCCGTGCAAGCTTTAAAGGCTTAGAGCTGACTAAGAACCGCACAGAATGGAAGAAGGCAAGTAACGGAGCGGATATCCTATCCGATGTCTACAATGCCAATCCGACGGCTATGCGCCTGATTTTAGAAACCTTCTCGACTATTCCTGCCAATTCAAATGGCCGCAAGCTAGCGGTCTTGGCAGATATGAAAGAACTCGGGGAGCAATCCATTGATCTGCACAACCAAATGATTCTCAGCCTGTCACCGGATGTCTTGGATACCGTTATTTTCTACGGTCAAGATATTGCGGGCTTGGCTCAATTAGCGAGCCAGATGTTCCCGCTCGGACATGTCTATTATTTCAAAAAGACCGCTGAGGAAGATCAATTTGAGGACCTGGTCAAACAAGTCAAGGAAAGCTTAAAAGAGCAGGACCAAATCCTCATCAAGGGAAGCAATTCTATGAATCTAGCCAAATTGGTAGAGGAGTTGGAGAATGGCGAGTAGTAATGTACTAAAGAACATTCAGCGCTTGATTTCAATCACCAATACAGGCTTAGCGTTTTCAAAAGATCCATTTGATCAAGAGCGCTATCAGGATATTCGTGCTATTTTACAGGATCTTGTCAGAGAAGCGACTGATTTGAATCCACAAGAATTATCGGATTTGTTTCGTCCGACAGACCATTACGACACCCCCTTAATTGATGTTAGGGCTTGGATTGTCAAAGATGGAAAACTTTGTCTGGTGAAAGGTCAGGGAGAAGAGACCTGGGCTTTGCCGGGTGGTTTTGGTGAGGTTGGCTATTCTCCTAAAGAAAATATTTTAAAGGAAGTCCAAGAAGAAACGGGCTATTTAGCACGTGTCAATCGCTTGTTGGCAGTGTTTGATACCAATCGCTACCAATTGCAAAGTCGCCAATATGTGAAATTGGTATTTGAATGTGAATTGCTGGATGGAAGTTTTCAACAGAACCAGGAAATTTCCGACCTTGCCTTTTTTGAGAGAGAGAAAATGCCTGCTCTTTCTACCAAGCGCAATACAGAAGAACAATTGAACTTCCTTTGGGAGGTCTATGATGGGAAACGAGATTTGTATTGTGATTAAAAACGATCTATAAATTAAAGGAATGTGAAAATGACACTTTGGGATTTATTGTTTACAAACCAAAAATCAGTCCCGCCTGGGTTTGGTCTCTGGTATTTCATTCTGCCGGCCTCTTTGTTGGTGGTTGGTTACTTTTCCATCAGATATGCGCAGTCCAAAAGCTACCAACGCTTTTGGTATTGGGCACAGTTGATCCAAGTCTTGGCCATCAATGCTTGGTATATTCTTGCCCACATGCCTTTGACGGATAATTTGCCTTTTTATCATTGCCGCTTGGCCATGTTGGTGATTCTCTTTGCCCCTAAAAGGACCTATATCAAGCAATATTTTGCTCTCTTGGGAGTTTTAGGATCGATAGCGGCCTTGGTGTATCCAGCCTTTGATCCCTTCCCATTCCCTCATATCACAGTGTTGAATCTAATTTTTAGCCACTGGGCCTTGCTTGCCAATAGTTTGATTTACCTACAGGATCATTATCAATCTGAAAAACAAGACAGCTTGAGAATTTTCAAGATCACTTTTGGCATGAATGCCTTGATTTTTGTGGTCAACCTTTTGACGAAAGGGGATTATGGCTTCTTACGACGTCCACCAATCATTGGGGACCACGGTGCTCTCTTAAACTACCTCTTGGTTAGCTTTGTGATGGTAGCTGGAATTTTCTTGGTCAACCAACGTTATAAGTACAAATACAAGATGGTTGAAGAGACTGTCGGTTCGCGTTCGGAATAGAAATTAGATGAGCTGAGGTAAGGAAGACATGACTCTTTGGGATTTATTTTTCACCAGTCAACCAACGGCTCCTCCTCAATTGGGGGCTTGGTATTTCTTGTTGCCGACATCATTGCTAGTGGTGGGGCTTCTGTCTATTCGATTTGCTTCTTCCAAAGGCTATCAAAACTTTTGGTATTGGGGGCAATTGATCCAGTTGCTCATTATCAATGCTTGGTATATTGCAGCATGTTTGCCATTTTCAGAGAGTCTTCCCTTCTATCATAGCCGGATGGCCATGTGGATTATTCTGTTTGCTCCTAGGGGAAGATTCAAGCAATATTTTGCTCTTGTTGGTGTCTTTGGATCTATCATGGCTTTGGTTCATCCCGTCTTTTATCCCTATCCTTTTCCTCATGTATCCTCGATCAACAATGTCTTTGGTCACTGGGCCCTTTTGGCCAATTGCTTGATCTATCTGGTCCAATCCTACCAGGTGGAAGAAAGAGATGCCTGGAAAATCTGTCAGATGACCTTTGGGGTCAATGCTATTATTCAGCTCGCTAATCTTGTAACAGGTGGAAATTATGGCTTTATGCGTCGCCCTCCTGTACTTGGTGATCATGGACTTGTGCTCAACTATTTGATCGTGACCATCCTGATGACAGGGACCCTTATCCTGATCAATGCGATCGTTAAGTCCAGTAAGAAAAGAAAAAGAACATCTGAATCCGTTTAATAAGGAGATCGTATGCATCATTTTTTTACAACTGAATCCACTGCACCACCTGTTATCCCGCTCCTTTGGTATGGGGTCATGGTTCTTTTAATCCTAATGGCAGTTTGGGCTTCATTACGTTACTATCAAAATGAACAATTTCGGAAGATCTTTCGAAACTTACAAATATTTCAATTGATCTGTCTCTATATCTGGTATTTTGCTTTTCAACTTCCCTGGTCCAATAGTTTACCCTTGTACCATTGCCGTTTGGCCATGTTTGCTGTCTTGCTGTTACCAGACCGATGGAAGAGCAAGCAGTTCTTTGCCTTGATGGGAGTCAGTGGGGCAATCTTTGCTTTGGGGTATCCGGTCTTTGATCCCTATACCTTCCCTCATATTACGAGCTTTTCTTTTCTCTTAGGGCATTACTGTCTCTTGGTTAATTCCTTGATTTATCTCTTGAGACGCTATGATTCGAGCCTCTTAAAAAATCGAGAAATTGTTCTTTATACCTTCTTCCTTGATATGTTTCTAGTTGGTGTCAACCAAGTCACTGGAGGAAATTATGGACTTATGGCCCGACCACCGATTATCAAAGGGGACAGCCTCCTGGTGAATTATGTCGTGGTTTCCAGCATCCTAGCAGCAGCCTTGCTTCTCTTTAATGTATTTTTCAGTCGCAGAAGAGAGTGGGTTAAAGTAAGTAATTCAATATAATTGAAGAAGACTAGAATCGTATGATTTTAGTCTTCCTTTTTGATTTCAAAGAAGAATCATCGTTGAAAAAAGTGCTTATTTTCGCTATAATAGGACAGATAGAGAAATTGAGGAGAAATCCGATGTAGAGATGAATTTGTAAACTTGTCAGAAAATAAGAAGAGAAAGAAATAGGAACATGAACGTACAAGAAGAAATTAAAAAACGCCGTACCTTTGCCATCATCTCCCACCCGGATGCTGGTAAAACGACGATTACAGAGCAGTTGCTCTACTTTGGGGGAGAGATTCGGGAAGCTGGTACTGTAAAAGGAAAGAAAACAGGAAACTTTGCCAAGTCTGACTGGATGGATATCGAGAAGCAACGTGGGATTTCGGTAACCTCATCTGTCATGCAGTTTGACTACGATGGGAAACGGGTCAACATCCTTGATACACCGGGGCACGAGGACTTTTCAGAAGATACTTATCGGACCTTGATGGCAGTGGATGCTGCGGTCATGGTGGTGGACTCTGCCAAGGGTATCGAGGCTCAAACCAAGAAATTATTTGAGGTTGTCAAACACCGTGGCATTCCAGTCTTTACCTTTATGAACAAGCTGGACCGTGATGGTCGCGAGCCACTGGACCTCTTGCAAGAATTGGAAGAGATCTTGGGCATCGCAAGTTACCCGATGAACTGGCCGATTGGGATGGGGAAAGCCTTTGAGGGACTCTATGACCTTTATAACCAACGTTTGGAACTCTATAAAGGAGACGAACGCTTTGCGAGTCTAGAAGACGGAGACAAGCTTTTTGCTAACAATCCATTCTTTGAGCAAGTGAAAGATGACATCGAACTCTTGCAAGAAGCTGGAAATGAATTCTCAGAAGAAGCCATCCTTGCGGGTGAATTAACACCAGTCTTCTTCGGATCAGCTTTGACGAACTTTGGGGTACAAACTTTCTTAGAAACTTTCCTCAAGTTTGCTCCAGAACCACATGGCCACAAGAAGACTGACGGAGAGCTTGTTGATCCATATGACAAGGATTTCTCAGGCTTTGTCTTTAAAATCCAAGCCAATATGGACCCTCGTCACCGTGACCGCATCGCCTTTGTCCGTATTGTATCGGGTGAATTTGAGCGTGGTATGAGTGTTAACCTTCCTCGTACTGGTAAGGGCGCTAAGCTTTCTAACGTCACTCAGTTTATGGCCGAAAGCCGTGAGAATGTGACCAATGCCGTAGCAGGAGACATCATAGGGGTTTACGATACTGGTACTTATCAGGTTGGAGACACGCTGACAGTTGGCAAAAACAAGTTCGAATTTGAACCACTTCCAACCTTTACCCCTGAAATCTTCATGAAGGTATCTGCTAAGAATGTCATGAAGCAAAAATCCTTCCACAAAGGGATTGAGCAATTGGTGCAAGAAGGGGCCATCCAGCTCTATACCAACTACCAAACAGGTGAATACATGTTAGGTGCTGTCGGGCAACTCCAGTTTGAAGTCTTTAAGCACCGCATGGAAAATGAGTACAATGCAGAAGTGGTCATGACCCCAATGGGTAAAAAGACCGTTCGCTGGATCAAACCAGAAGACTTAGACGAACGCATGTCTTCAAGCCGGAACATCTTGGCCAAAGACCGCTTTGACCAGCCTGTCTTCCTCTTTGAAAACGACTTTGCCCTCCGTTGGTTTGCGGACAAGTATCCAGATGTGGAGTTGGAAGAAAAGATGTAACTCAGCACCAATAATCGGAACTAAAGTCCCTAATTGTTGGACGCTAGCCACTCTTTAGGCTTACTTTGGGAATAGAATATATAAACCGAAAAAACCAGCTCAAGCGAGCTGGCTTTTTATTGTTCTGTAATAAGGAGTCTTCCCAAAAATTCTTGTAGTATAAAGAAGACAATGAGGCTAGCAATGGTTTCCCCTAAGAAGGACGAGCTATTCACAACAAGAGAATAAATGTAGGCACTTTGGCCAGCTGGAGCATAGCTTCCCCAGAAGATGACCCCTGCAATGTAGTGAATGAGGTAGCGTGCAAAACCACCCAAGACGACTCCGGCAGTAATATATGTGAGTGTCTGAACTCGTTTTTTATCTCTGATAGCCTTATCAAGGGAAGGTTTGACAATTCCACTCAGACCAATCAAGCTGAAGGCTACAAAATACTCTAAGAAACCTTGGATTGGAGTCAACCAACCACCAGCTGCTTCCCCCGTTACGACTTGCAAGAGTCCCCAGATGAATCCCCCCATGGCACCAGCCTTGACGCCCCAGCGGAAACTAAGGAGAAAGATAGGAACCATTTTAAAGGATAGAGAAATCCAAGGACCTAAGGACATGGGTTGAGTAACCAAATCCAAAATATAAGCAATGGTCGCTAAGAGAGCGACCTCAATCATTGGTCGAACCGTAGTTTTCGACATAAAAAAACCTCCTATACCAATCGTTTTGATTGGCTCATTTGTTGCCACACCAAAACGACGTCATAGAAGTTCTCTATTTCATTCTGTTTTGAGACACATCCCTACGCAGGTCCTAACCTGATCAGGTGGTAAGAGTTTAGGCAGTAACGAACACCTCTGGTATCCAAGCTAGCCAATCTCAGCAATTGCTCCTCTTGTGACTCTTACATTATACTATCTAAAAAAACTTCCTGCAACTTTTTAACTCGCAAAAAATATGGTATAGTTATAAAGATAGAAAATGTACAAATTGTGGAGGAAATAATCATGGGTATTTTTGCAGGTTTGATGGGCAATGCTTCTCAAAAAGACGTCGATAAGGTTGAAAAAGATTTAGGGGATATCCTAGTTCCAGGTGAGCAAGTAACTCTGGCTTTTAGTTTGATTCGTGACTTGATTGTCTTTACGGAGTACCGTCTGATTTTGGTGGACAAGCAAGGAATGACAGGGAAGAAAACATCTTATAAATCTCTTCCATATCGTTCTATTTCGCGTTTTTCAGTAGAAACATCTGGTCATTTTGATTTGGATGCTGAATTAAAAATTTGGGTCTCATCAGCTGTAGAACCATCAGAAACACTCCAATTTAAGAGTGATAATAGTGTCATCGAAATCCAGCAGGCCTTGGCAGCAGCTGTATTGCGTTGATAAGTGATTGAGGACAGGACTCATCTAGCGATTTCGGGTGATCGGTAGGAGTACTGGTAGATAAGGTAAAGAGGAAACGAAATGTTCGTTGAAAAAAAGTTAGGAGATGGTCGGAGTTGGATTAATATTGATTCTGACTTGATTGCAGAAACATCCCAGTTGTACCAAAAGTATGGTATTGATCAAGAAACCATTGAATATGCATTGGATAAAAATGAACGTGCCCACATGGATTACAACCGTGAAAATGGAACTGTGACTTTTATTTATAATGTCTTGGACATGGAAAAGGAAAAGGAATATTATGAAACGATTCCAATGACTTTCATTGTCCAGGGGCCACGTCTTGTAACTATTAGTAACCGAGACAACGCCTATATTATTGCACAAATGGAACGCTATGTTGATGCTCATGAAAGTTTATCCACCTTTAAACTCTTGTTTGCAGGCCTTGAGATGATTAGTAATGCTTATTATCCGATTATTGAGCGTCTAGATAAGCACAAGGATGAGATTACTCGTCTCTTACGAAAAACGACAACTAGTAAGAACCTTTATGCTCTTTCTGACGTGGAAACAGGTATGGTCTATCTAGCATCCGCTGCCAAGCAAAATCGCATGCTTCTGGAACATATCAGGGCTCACCTAATCTACCGACAATTTGATGATGTGGAAAAAGAACAATTTGATGATGCCATGATTGAGGCCAGACAGTTGGTGTATATGACGGAGTTGAACTCTCAGGTCTTGCAGCAATTGTCTAGCTCTTACAATAACATCCTAAATAACAATTTGAATGATAATTTGACCACCTTGACCATCTTAGAAGCTCTGTTAGCGGTCTTAGCAGTTGTCACTGGTTTCTTTGGAATGAATGTTCCATTGCCGTTTACAAATGATCCCAATGCCTGGATTTATATTTCGGTCGCTAGCTTCGTCTTGTGGTTGATGTTATCACGAATCTTGCGCTGGATTGCCCATAAACGATAAAAAAAGAGAGGTAGGGAAGAAATTCCTTACCTCTTTCGTATCTTGGCTATTTCAGAAAATCCTTCATTTTTAACTCTGCCTCCCCTAAGAAGAAGAGGCAGTTTTGATACAAGTGATCGACTGTACAAAATCTTCTTGGAAATAGTAGGAGTAGATTTAAAAGTACTGAGTGGATTATAAACAATTTATAATTGGATTGAATCGTTGAATCAGTTAAATGAATGAAGCATTTTAATGATACTGAAATAACCTAGATACTAGAATCATTATACATATTTTCATATTAAAAATCAAGGAAACAATCCCAAAATAAAAGGGGATTTATTGTGAGTGAAAATTTTTAGAAAGCCTATTGTAACGCTGTTTTTATGAGGTGATTCAAAGTAAAGAAGAGACTTCACAGTCTTTTATATTATCGCAAATTTAAAAAATAAATTATACTAATTATCCAAAGGTAGAAAGAACTTTTTTGAAAGGGGTTACGCAATAAAAACCTTTTAACCTGTTTCGTTTTACTATCTTTTAACCCTAGTCTATGGTATACTAGATAAGTTGCAAAGAAAGCAGTACTTTTCTTTAGTGGAAAAGAAGCAACACGGTCTTTCATAAAAGCTATGAAAGTACGTCATGACAAGAAAAGTATAAACTAAGCGCTATAGGATGGCTTCGCACCATCTTTAGAAAGAAGAATAACGTGAAATTTAATGAATTTAATCTTTCTGCTGATTTGTTAGCAGAAATTGAAAAAGCAGGATTTGTAGAAGCAAGTCCTATCCAAGAGCAAACCATTCCTTTGGCTCTTGAGGGAAAAGATGTTATCGGTCAAGCACAGACTGGTACAGGGAAAACTGCAGCCTTTGGCTTGCCAACTCTTGAAAAAATTCGTACAGAAGAAGCAACTATCCAAGCTTTAGTAATTGCCCCAACTCGTGAACTAGCTGTTCAAAGTCAGGAAGAACTCTTCCGCTTTGGCCGTAGTAAAGGTGTGAAAGTCCGTTCAGTATACGGTGGTTCAAGTATTGAAAAACAAATCAAGGCTCTTAAATCAGGTGCCCACATCGTTGTAGGAACACCGGGACGTTTACTTGACTTGATTAAACGCAAGGCTCTGAAATTACATGATATTGAAACCTTGATTTTAGATGAAGCAGATGAAATGCTGAACATGGGATTCCTTGAAGATATTGAAGATATCATCTCTCGTGTCCCAGAAAATCGTCAAACCTTGCTCTTTTCAGCGACTATGCCAGATGCTATCAAACGTATTGGTGTTCAGTTCATGAAAGAACCTGAGCATGTGAAGATTGCTGCTAAAGAATTAACAACAGAACTGGTAGACCAGTACTATATCCGCGTTAAGGAACAAGAAAAATTCGACACCATGACTCGTCTTATGGATGTTGATCAACCTGAGTTGTCAATCGTTTTTGGTCGTACCAAACGTCGTGTAGATGAGTTGACTCGTGGGCTGAAAATCCGTGGTTTCCGTGCAGAAGGGATTCATGGAGATTTGGACCAAAACAAACGTCTTCGTGTCCTTCGTGATTTTAAAAATGGCAATCTTGATGTCCTCGTTGCAACAGACGTAGCTGCCCGTGGTTTGGATATTTCAGGTGTGACTCATGTCTACAACTACGATATCCCACAAGACCCTGAGAGTTATGTTCACCGTATTGGTCGTACAGGACGTGCAGGTAAGTCAGGTCAGTCTATTACCTTCGTTTCACCTAATGAAATGGGTTATCTCCAAATCATTGAGAACTTAACTAAGAAACGTATGAAAGGTCTCAAGCCGGCAAGTGCAGAAGAAGCCTTCCAAGCTAAGAAGCAGGTTGCACTGAAGAAAATTGAACGTGATTTTGCGAATGAGGAGATCCGTAGCAACTTTGAAAAGTTTGGCAAGGATGCTCGTCAATTAGCATCAGAATTCAGCCCAGAAGAATTGGCCATGTACATCCTTAGCTTGACGGTTCAGGATCCAGATAGTCTTCCAGAAGTTGAAATTGCGCGTGAAAAACCATTACCATTTAAACCATCTGGTGGTGGATTTGGCGGAAAAGGCAAGTCTGGTCGCGGTGGACGTCGTGGTGATGACCGTCGAGATCGTGATCGTCGTGGCAATGGTCGTCGTGATGACTACCGAAAGGGTGGTCGTTCCAATGATCGTTTTGACAAAGAGAAGCGTTACCGTAAGGATCATAAAAAACCTCGTAATACTTCAAGCGAGAAGAAAACAGGCTTTGTGATTCGGAACAAAGGAGATAAATAAAAAATACAAGGGTAAACAGTTGTTTACCCTTGTATATTTATAAGGAGACCGAAATTCGTAAACAAAACGTTTGCTATCACTATGTGGTAGCGCTATCAATTCTGTTAACATATTAAGAATACAACTTTTTATAAGTCCTGTCAACAGATTTGCTAAAAAAAATCTACTTTTTTTAAAAAAGTGAACAAAAAAATGATCAATTCACAAAAACGATCAACAAAATAAGTGATTAATATAGAAAAAAATCGTCAAAATGTTTGTTTCTTATTGAAAATGTTCACCATTATAGTATAATGAAAGCAGAAATAGGAAAGTAGGACGTCATATGAAAGAGAGTAGACATGTAGCAATCTTACAAGAGTTGGATAAAAATGAAGTGGTCTCTGTTAAGGATCTAAGTGATCTCTTGGGTGTAACGGATATGACAATTCGACGGGATTTGATGGACTTAGAGGAGCAAGACCTATTGGTTCGTGTTCATGGAGGGGCCCATCGAAAAATCAAGGATAGTCTGACAGAAGTCTCTCATACAGAAAAGAACATGTTGAACGTGGAAGAGAAAAGGGAGATTGCTCAAAAATGTGCGGCTTTAATCGATGAAGGCGATACAATTTTTATTGGGGCTGGAACCACTACGGATTTTATTGGCGATTATCTTGAAGGGAAACATGTCAGTATTGTCACCAATTCCCTACCTATTTTTGAAAAATTAAAAGATCAACCCAATTATGACATTATCCTAGTGGGAGGTCGATATAGGGTCAAGACACAGACCTTTGTAGGGCAGTTTGCTAATAAGCTCTTAAAGGAAATTAAGGTTTCGAAAGCCTTTATCGGGGTAAATGGAATCGACGGTCATACAGCAATGACTGCAAACGAAGAAGAAGGAAATGGTAATAAAATTATTCTTAACAATGCCATTGAAAAGTATGTAGTAGCAGATAACAGTAAGTTTGACAGCTATTCTTTCTATGCTTTTTACCGTCTAGATGATTTAGATGCGGTGATTACCGATCATTCTATCTCTAATAAGGTGCGAGAAAAATACAATTCTTATACAAAAATTTTGTAAAAATTAGAAAAGAAACAGCTAAACGGCCAGGATTCAAGCAGATTCTGGTCTTTTTTATATCCTTTAATAGGGGAGGGGTTATAAATAAATCTATAAAAAATAAACAAAAAAGAACAAAAAATTACATATTGTAATTGACAGCGCATTCATATAGTGATATACTTATCATGTAATTAAAAGATATTTTAAAAGTGGAAGGGGTGAAAAGATGGGATTAAATCAACTGTTTAATCGGGAATTAGTCTTTTGCCTAGATGTTGCGAATCAAGAAGAATTGTTTGACCAGGTTGCAACTTTATTGGAAGAACGTCAGATTGTGACAGATTCTTATCGAGCTGCATTAAAAGAGAGAGAGAAATCGTTCCCTACTGGCTTGGATATGGAATTTCTAGGAAAGGATCTTCCGAATGTAGCGATTCCTCATACGGATATCATCCATAACCTAACAGAGAATATTGTAGTTGTTCGATTGAAAAATCCGGTAACCTTCCACAATATGATCGCACCTGATAAAGAAGTAGAAGTTTCTCTTTTATTCTTCATCATTAACAATTCTAGTTCCAGCCAAACAAACATTTTGGCGCATTTGATGGATTTCTTTACGACAAATGGAAATCTTGAAAACATGTCGAAATTGGAAACTGAAGAAGACTTATATCGCTATATCACAGAAGCGATTGCTTAATAGTAAAAATTAAAAATATTTATAATGGAGGTCATTCAAATGATTAAAATTTTAGCTGCCTGTGGTGCAGGGGTTAACTCAAGCCACCAAATCAAAAGCGCTCTAGAAGAAGAGCTTTCAAACCGTGGATATGATGTACAATGTGATGCGGTAATGGTAAAAGATGTGAATGAAGATTTGATTAAAGGTTATGATATCTTTACACCAATCGCTGCAACAGATTTAGGCTTTGATCCTGGTATTCCAGTAGTTGAAGCTGGTCCAATCTTATTCCGTATTCCAGCTATGAGCGCTCCGGTATATGACAATATCGAAGCAGCCATCAAAGAACACGGTTTAAGCTAATTCGTTTATCTGTATTTTGTAAGCGGTTCCTATGCCTGGAATTGCTGACATTCTTAATTTTGTAAAATATAAAAATATAAATCGGGAGGATTTATTATGAATGGCATTATCGATTTTGCCAATAAGTTTTTCAAACCCATTCTAGATATGGGTGCACCGATCATCATGTTGATCGTCCTAACTCTATTGGCACTTTTGTTTGGAGTGAAATTCTCCAAAGCGCTTGAAGGTGGTATTAAACTTGCCATCGCCCTTACAGGTATCGGTGCAATCATCGGTATGTTGAATGGAGCTTTCTCAGCGTCTCTTGCAAAATTCGTTGAGAACACTGGTATTCAATTGAATATCACAGATGTTGGTTGGGCACCACTTGCGACCATCACTTGGGGGTCTGCCTGGACACTTTACTTCTTGCTAGTTATGTTGGTTGTCAACATTGTCATGCTTGCAATGAAGAAAACAGATACACTTGATGTCGATATCTTTGATATCTGGCACTTGTCTATCACAGGTCTTTTGATTAAATGGTATGCGGATAAAAATGGAGTTAGCGCAGGAGTTTCCCTCTTAGTTGCCACTCTTGCAGTTGTTCTTGTAGGGATTATGAAAATCATCAACTCAGACTTGATGAAACCAACATTTGACGATTTGTTGAATGCACCAAGTTCATCACCTATGACTTCAACTCACATGAACTACATGATGAACCCAATCATCATGGTTTTGGATAAAATCTTTGACAAATTCTTCCCAGGTCTTGACAAATACGACTTTGACGCAGCTAAATTGAACAAGAAAATTGGTTTCTGGGGATCTAAATTCTTCATCGGTTTCCTTCTTGGTATCGTCATCGGTATCATGGGTACTCCACATCCAGTTGCTGATGTAGCTGATGCTAAAACTTGGGAATTGGTTATTAAAGGTTGGATCAGCCTTGGTTTGACTGCCGGTGTCTGCTTGGAATTGTTCTCATTGATCGGTTCTTGGTTCATCGCAGCGGTAGAACCATTGTCACAAGGTATTACAAACGTTGCTACTAAACGTCTTCAAGGACGTAAATTCAATATCGGTTTGGACTGGCCATTTATCGCTGGTCGTGCAGAAATCTGGGCTTGTGCAAACGTACTTGCACCAATCATGTTGATCGAAGCAGTGCTTCTTTCTAAAGTCGGAAATGGTATCTTGCCACTTGCAGGGATCATCGCTATGGGTGTGACTCCAGCCTTGTTGGTTGTAACACGTGGTAAATTGATCCGTATGATCGTGTTTGGAACACTCTTGTTGCCACTCTTCCTTCTTTCAGGTACTCTTATCGCACCATTCGCTACTGAATTGGCGAAAAGTGTAAAAGCCTTTCCAGAAGGAGTTGACAAAGCTCAATTGATCACTCACTCAACTCTTGAAGGACCTGTTGAAAAATTGCTTGGTTGGACAATCGGTAATGCAACAACTGGTGATATTAAATTGATTATTGGTGTTGTTGCCTTCTTAGCATTCTACGTTGGAATCTTTGCATGGTACAGAAAACAAATGATCAAACGTAACGAAGAATACGCAGCAAATGCAAAATAATCCGCTCCTAAATATGTAACTTGATAAAACTAGGGTATCAATTTTCCAGACATGGAGGGGTAGCCTAGTTTTTTCTCTAAAATAACATGCTAAGGAGTGAAATATGAGGATAGCTTTAAAAAATAATGATCTGGAAGTTTGTTTCAAGGAGTTAGGTGGTGAGCTGACCTCTATCAAGGATCAGGAAGGTATCGAATATCTTTGGCAGGGTGATGCTCAGTATTGGAGTGGCCAAGCCCCAGTTCTCTTTCCTATCTGTGGTTCGGTTCGAAATGATACAACCATGTATCGCCCTCAAGGTGTTGGGAAGATCCCTCGCCACGGGCTGGTTCGCAAGAAAAACTTTGAGCTGGTAGAGCAAACAGAAGATCGGGTGACTTTTGGGATAGAAGATACGGAAGAAATGTATCAGCAATATCCCTATCATTTCAGACTAGAAATTTCCTATCAATTGCTAGGTAAGAAGATTCAAGTAACCTATCGGGTTCACCATCTTGGTGAGGAAGGAGTCATGCCCTTTTTCGTTGGTGGCCATCCAGGATTTAATTGTCCGTTACTGGCGGATGAAGGGTTTGAAGATTACTACCTGGAATTCGAACAAGAAGAGACCTGTAGTATTCCTAAATCCTATCCAGAGACAGGCTTGCTAAATGTCTTTGATCGGACACCTTTCTTACAGCAAGAGAAAATCCTAAATCTCGATTACGATCTCTTCCAAAAGGATGCCATCACCTTAGATTGCTTACAATCAAGAAGGGTGACCCTTCGCTCTAAAAAGCACGAGAAGGGGGTAAGTCTTCATTTTCCAGATTTTTCAAACTTGATTATCTGGACAACGCCAAATAAAGGGCCATTTATCGCATTAGAACCTTGGTCTGGTTTATCCACTTCCCTTGAAGAGAGTGATTATTTGGAATATAAAAAGCAAGTTCGACTTTTGCCAGCAGGTCAAGCAGCTGAACTAAGTTTTGAAATCGAAATTTTATAGATAATAATGTTGTTGAATATAGAAGTTTCTGTATTTGATTGAAAAATGAATTAAAAGAAGGAGCATAATATGTCAGTTATTATTGGTGCGGATGCAGCAGGTATCCGCTTAAAAGAAGTAGTCAAAGAATATTTGGAAGCAGAAGGTTTCCAAGTAGTGGATGTGACAGAAGAAGGGCAAGACTTTGTCGATGTGACTTTGGCTGTCGCTAAGGAAGTCAAACAAGCAGAAGACAATCTTGGTATCGTCATTGATGCCTATGGTGCTGGTCCATTCATGGTCGCTACTAAAATTAAAGGAATGGTTGTGGCAGAAGTTTCAGATGAGCGTTCTGCCTACATGACTCGTGGCCACAACAATTCTCGCATGATCACCATGGGCGCTCAAATCGTGGGTGACCAATTGGCCAAAAATATCGCCAAAGGTTTTGTAAACGGTAAGTATGACGGCGGTCGCCACCAAATCCGTGTCGATATGCTCAACAAGATGTGCTAAGGGGAGGAGTAAACGAATGAAAATTGCAATTGGATGTGACCATATTGTCACAAATGAAAAAATGGCTGTTTCTGAATTTTTGAAATCAAAAGGTTATGAAGTTCTTGACTTCGGAACCTATGACCACGCGCGTACCCACTACCCAATTTTTGGGAAAAAAGTCGGAGAAGCAGTCGCTAGTGGTCAAGCTGATCTTGGAGTATGTATCTGTGGTACTGGTGTTGGAATTAACAACGCTGTTAACAAGGTTCCTGGAATTCGTTCAGCCTTGGTACGCGACATGACAACGGCTCTTTATGCAAAAGAAGAACTCAATGCTAATGTCATTGGTTTTGGTGGGAAAATAACCGGTGAATTGCTCATGTGTGATATCATTGAAGCTTTCATTCATGCAGAATACAAACCAAGTGAAGAAAACAAGAAATTGATTGCCAAGATTCAACATTTGGAAACCCATAATGATCACCAAGAAGATGCAGACTTCTTTACAGAATTCCTTGAAAAATGGGATCGTGGTGAATACCACGACTAAGAGGTGAGCTTATGATCTTAACTGTCACCTTGAATCCTTCCATTGATATTTCTTATCCCTTGGAAGAATTAAAGTTGGATACTGTGAATCGTGTGTCGGAAGTTTCTAAGACGGCTGGTGGTAAAGGATTAAATGTCACCCGTGTCCTAGCTGAGAGCGGTGAAACAGTTGGAGCAACAGGTTTTGTTGGGGGGACCAATGGTCAATTCATCAAGACCCATCTTCCACGAGATGTCCAATCCTTCTTCTATGATATCCTGGGAGATACGCGGAACTGTATCGCCATCTTGCATGAAGGAAATCAAACAGAAATCTTAGAAGCGGGTCCAGAAATTATCCGGACGGAAGCTTTAGGATTCCTTCATCATTTCAAACTCCTCATGCCGACAGCGGATGTGATTGCTATTTCAGGGAGTCTTCCTACAGGGCTACCAGTGGACTATTATGCGAGCCTAATTGAGATTGCAAAAGAAGCAGGACGCAAGGTTGTACTTGATTCATCAGGCAAATCTTTAGAAGCGGTCCTTCACTCACCATTCAAACCAACGGTGATTAAACCCAATCGCGAAGAATTATCTCAACTCTTAGGACGAGATGTTTCGGCGGATTTTGAGGACTTAAAAGTAGTTTTGAAAGACCCACTGTTTGAAGGAATCGAATGGATTATCGTCTCCTTAGGTGGAGATGGTGCCTTTGCCAAACATGGAGACAGCTTCTATAAGGTCGATATTCCAAAAATAGAAGTGGTCAATCCAGTGGGATCTGGAGATTCAACCGTGGCTGGGATCTCTGCTGCCCTCAGTAGCGGAAAAGATGACGCGGCCCTCTTGACCCATGCTATGGTCTTAGGGATGCTAAATGCCCAAGAAAAGATAACAGGGCATGTCAATATGGCCCACTACGATGATTTGTATCAGAATATAATTGTAAAAGAGGTATAAGATGGTATTAACAGAACAAAAACGCAACTATTTAGAAAAATTGAGCACCAAAGAGGGTGTAATCTCAGCCTTGGCTTTTGACCAACGTGGTGCCTTGAAACGCCTCATGGCTCAATATCAAGACACAGAACCAACAGTAGCTCAAATGGAAGAATTGAAGGTCTTGGTGGCTGAAGAATTGACGCCATTCGCATCTTCTATGCTCTTGGACCCTGAGTATGGACTTCCAGCAACCAAGGTCTTGGATGCAGAAGCAGGTCTCTTGTTGGCTTATGAAAAAACCGGCTACGACACTTCTAGCACTAAACGTCTGCCAGACTGCCTTAACCTTTGGTCAGCTAAACGCATCAAAGAACAGGGCGCAGATGCAGTGAAATTCTTGCTCTACTATGATGTGGATAGTGCAGAAGAACTCAACCAAGAAAAACAAGCCTATATCGAACGCATCGGTTCAGAATGTGCTGCAGAAGAAATTCCATTCTTCCTTGAAATCTTGGCTTATGATGAAACTATTGCGGATGCAGGTTCTGTAGAATATGCGAAAGTAAAACCTCGTAAGGTCATCGAAGCTATGAAAGTCTTCTCAGACCCACGCTTCAACATCGATGTCTTGAAGGTAGAAGTGCCAGTCAATGTCAAATACGTTGAAGGTTTTGGCGATGGAGAAATCGTTCATAGCCGTGAAGAAGCGGCAGCCTTCTTTAAAGAACAAGAAGAAGCAACCAACCTTCCATACATCTACTTGAGTGCCGGTGTTTCTGCAAAACTCTTCCAAAAAACCCTCGTCTTTGCCCATGAAGCAGGCGCGAACTTCAACGGGGTCCTTTGTGGTCGTGCAACTTGGGCTGGATCTGTAGAAGCCTACATCAAGAATGGCGAAGCAGCAGCTCGTGAATGGCTCCGTACAGAAGGTCGTCGCAACATTGAAGAGCTCAACCAAGTCTTAGACCAAGTCGCAACTTCTTGGAAAGAGCGTATTTAATTCCTTAGTTCCTAACGTATCAAATAGTCTTTCTAGAAAAATCTAGAAGGACTATTTTTTTGTTTCTATGCAGGAGTAGTTCCGTCATTCATCAAAAATTGGTTCCCAATGTTCATAAATCTGATTAAGCTTTCATTCACTATTCAAATGGCTTCTAATTTGTAAGGGTTTATGTGATAATTTCACATTACAATCGAAAATAAGAGTGTTTTAGAGTATAATAGTTTTATTAGAATGAAGGAGTTGGCGTATGGAAAGGATCGTATATAGAGAAGCAAGGCTAGATGAGTACAAGCTAATTGGAAAAGTCTGTGCTGATGCTTTTATGAATTATCCATTTTTAACCGTCATTAAAGAAGATTTAAAAAAGCCTGAATACTTTCCAGCTTTTATTGAACTATTGCATACCTTGTTAGTCAAGCTCTACATCAAAGGGGAAACGTGCTTAGTTGCTGAACGAGATGGAGAAATTATAGCAGTAGGGCTCTTGCAACAAAAAGATTTCTCAATGGTCTCTTACCTACTAAATGGAATTATCAAATTGTTCCGTTACATTAGCCCTTGGAAATTGATGAAATATCTGGACCTAGTGTAGCGTTCGGAGCAACATTTAAAAAAATCTGGAAACTTTGATTGGTATCTAATGATATTAGCTGTGAGCCCAACTGTTCAGGGTCAAGGGGTTGGTAGTCATTTTCTCCAAAACGGGATTGAACCTTACGTCAAGGCCAAAGGTTGTAAGCGTCTAGGCTTGATTACTAGTACGCAACAAAATGTCTTCTTCTATGAAAAAAATGAATTCGTCCTATTAGATTCTATGGTGCTAGATTATGGGAAACAAAGCGTTGGGAATTGGGCTTTTTTAAAGACCCTTGATGACGAATCTTAGATAATTAAAAAAAGGAGCTCTTGGGAGCTCCTTTTAGCATGCAAACAGATGATTGTTACACCATCTAGGTGTTTTTTTGTTCGGGATCTATCTTGGATTGTTGATGCTTGATATAGGTCAGTTTTTCCTCTCGGCTCTTCCGTTTAAAGAGTGCCTCGGCTGACATAGCAGCTCTTTTGTCGGGAAAAGACTCCTGGTAGATCAAGGTCACAGGAAGTCTAGGACGGGTATATTTGGCGCCTTTGCCAGCATTGTGAGTTTTGATACGGCGCTCGATATCGGTGGTGTAGCCAGTATAGAGGGTCCCATCCGCACACTGGACTACATACATATAAGCTTTAGTTTCCATAATAAATCTCATGAATCTCCGGCGTATAGCTTCCATCTTCCTCATGAATAAACAGTGGAGGAAGAATTTTTAGACCATCCCGCGATCCATCTTTAATGGCCTCAATGAGAAGCATGTTGGCATCTTTATGAACCTTGGGATAGACAAATTGAATCCGTTTGGGAGCCAGATTGAAGCGTTTCATGGTTTCGATGATATCTAAGAAGCGATCCGGACGATGCACCATGACGAGTCGGCCATTGGACTTGAGAGTCCGTTGGGCCACTTGACAAATTTGGTCCAAATTGGTGGTGATCTCGTGACGGGCTAGCAAATAATGAGGGCTCTCATTTAAATTGGAATGCTCGTCCACTTTAAAGTAAGGAGGATTACAGAGAATAAGGTCGATTTTACTACCAGGGAAATGGTGGGGCAAATTTTTTAAATCATCGGTAATCATGGACATACGGTCGGAGAGGTCATTCAATTGGATGGAACGCTCTGCCATGTCGGCGAGTCTTTCTTGTATCTCCACTCCAACGATGGTTGCTTTGGTGCGCGTGCTAGCGAAGAGTCCGACAGCGCCATTGCCGGCACAAAGATCAACAATCAGACCACGGTTGGGCAACTTAGGAAAACGTGACAAAAGGACACTATCAATAGAATAGCTAAAAACTTCTCTGTTTTGAATGATTTTCACATCGCTTGAAAATAGTTGGTTGACGCGTTCGCCGTCTTTTAATTCGATATCGTTCATGGCTCTATTATAGCATGAAAAGAGGGCGGGGAAAAGCATAGAAAGGGATAAGAAAAAATAAGGACAGAACTTTTGTTCCATCCTTATCCAAGAGTTGTTTAATCAAATTCATATTTTTGATAAATGGTCGCCAAGATGAAGATTCCCGTAAAGAGAGCCATCAAGGCAAGGTAGACTGGGAAGGTCACAGCTGTCAATGTTCCGATTTCAATCAGACCTTTCAAGTAAAAGGCAGAGAGATAGAAACCGCAGACAGAGAAGATAATTAAGAGACCTCGCCAGATATTGAGTGGCAAGCAAGCCCGAATAACGGACAAGAAGCCAATAGATCCTAACAAGTAGTAGGAAAGGGTAGACATGTCCAGGCTAGACCAGCCATGATGAGCTCCCCATAAACGAACAAATAAGACGCTAAAGACAACCATCAAGGCATTTGGTAAGGCCAGATGCAAGGAGCGTTTGAGGAAGTGTTTTTCCACTGGCTTAATGTTTCGTTCAAAGGTTAAGACAAATGGAGGGAATCCTTCGACAAACTGGTCAATGAGAGTAATCTGAATTGGAATAAATGGGAAAATCAACAAGTAGTTGACATCAAAGAAGAGAGCACTTGCGATACAGATAATGGCCAGGATGAAGGAGTAAATGGTCTTGATAAAGAAGATAGGAGCAATCCGTCCAATGTTATTGACCACCCGACGACCTTCAAAGAGAATTTCTGGAACATCATTAAAGTCAGAGTTTAACAAGACGAGATTGGCAATTTGACGGGTTGCAGGATCGCCTTCGGCCATCACGATGGAGCAGTCAGCTTCTCGTAAGGCTAGGATATCATTGACCCCGTCCCCCGTCATGGCAGTGGTTCGACCAGCGGCCTTGAGGGTTTGAATCAAAAGTTTCTTCTGATGAGGAGAAACCCGTCCAAAAATGGCTGTACTTTCAGCTAGGTCCACCAACTCATCGTCCTCAATCTTAGAACAGTCAATATAACTTTCGTAGCTTTCAAAACCAGCTTCCTTAGCAATGTAAGAAACAGTGACAGGATTATCACCAGAGATGATTTTGAGATCCACATCTTGGGAGCGAAGATAATCCAAGGTTTCGGCAGCCCCTTCGCGGATTGGATCGAGGATTTCAATGACGGCGATCGCTTCTACATCACTTGGCAAGGTCAAATCATGCATATCGATGGCTTCCACACTGCGAGCTAAGATCAAGACCCGAGATCCATGGGCTTGGGCTTCCAATACCGCTGGAGGATTTTCTTTGAGGAGCATTTCTGGTGCCCCCAAATAAACGGTCCCCAAGTTTGTCAGAGTCATGGCACCCCATTTTCGATCACTTGAAAATGGAATGATTGATTCGGCTGTATAAGCGTGTTCTAACTCGCCATATGCTTTGCGGATAGCTTGGGCAGTTGGGTTGTTATCCTCAGAATTTTGCATATAGGCAGCGAGAATAACTTCGATAGTTTCTTCAGAAAAGTGTTCAGACAGGGAGTGAATGCCTTTGACGGTCATTTTTCCTTGGGTGATGGTTCCTGTCTTATCCAAACAAAGAGTATCAACACGAGCCAAGGTTTCCACAGAGTACATCTCTTGGACCAAGACCTTGCGCATCCCTAACTTGATCACGGCTGTCAAGAGAGAGGTCACTGTCAGAAGGGCAATCCCTTTTGGCAACATGCCTAAGAGAGCAGTGGAAGAGGTAATCACAGAATCTTTCATTGGAAGCAGTTTAATTAAAAAGGCTTCACAGAAGAGAGCAATTCCAAATGGGATAATAATCTTTCCAGTAAAACTAGAGATTTTTGCGAGATTATAGAGAATGCGGGAATTGATGGGTTTGAGAGTTTTTGCCTCTACCATTAATTTATTAGCATAGTTATTGGCCCCCACACGACTGACACGAGCGTAGACCTGACCACTCGCTAAGAAGCTTCCGGATAGAAGTTCATCTCCCTCTTCCTTGAGAACCAAGTCACTTTCTCCTGTGAGCATGGCTTCATTGGCTTCAGCAACTCCCTTTTGAACGATGGCATCACTCGGAATTTGGTCTCCAGCTGATAGCTTAACCAGGTCGCCAAGGACGATTTTCTCTGGATCAATGGTTTCTTCTTCCCCGGCTCGGATGACAATGACGAGCTCCTTACTCATCAAATTCAATTTATCAATCATCCGTTTAGCGCGGAGCTCTGTGGCAATTCCGGATAAGGCATTAAAGCAGATGACTGCAAAAAAGACCAGGTTGCTCCAGGCTTGTACCGCAACCAAAGCGAGGGCGATCACAAAGTTCAAAGCATTAAACAAGGTGAAGACATTGCGCTTGATGATTTGCCAGGTACTGGTACTGGTATTCGCTTTAAATTCGTTGGTTTGGCCACGCTGTATTTTTTTGCGGACCTCTTCATGGGTTAATCCCTTTAATTCATTCATTTCCATAAAAACATCATATCATTTTTTTAAGAAAAAGACTAGGTGCAGTCGGTTTGTTGACTCATCCAGTTTTTGAAAAGATTTGCGGGGAAGAGAAGGATAAGGTATAATGGATAAACAAGAGAATTATCAAAGGAGAAAGCATGTTTTATACCTATTTACGTGGCTTAGTGACCTTTATTTTATGGGTTCTGAATGGAAATGCTCATTACCATCATAAGGAACTGATTCCGAGCCAAGAGGAAAATTACATTCTCGTAGCTCCTCATCGAACTTGGTGGGATCCTGTCTACATGGCCTTTGCGACCAAACCCAAGCAATTTATCTTTATGGCTAAGAAGGAACTCTTTACCAATCGGATTTTTGGATGGTGGATTCGCATGTGCGGGGCTTTCCCAATTGACCGTGAAAATCCAAGTGCAGCAGCGATAAAATACCCAGTGAATATGCTCAAAAAAAGCAAGCGTTCCTTGATTATGTTTCCAAGTGGAAGTCGCCATTCTCAGGATGTTAAGGGTGGAGTTGCCGTGATTGCCAAGATGGCCAAGGTACGTATTATGCCTGTCACTTATACGGGTCCAATGACTTTGAAAGGACTAGCGACCTGTGAACGGGTTGACATGAACTTTGGGCACCCTATTGATATCTCTGATATTGCAAAAATGAACGATGAGGGAGTGGAAGAAGTTGCAAGACGTATCCAGGCTGAGTTTGATCGCTTAGATGCGGAATCTCAGGCACTGCGCAATGACCGGAAACCTTTTATCCTCATCCGTTTATTGAAGTTTTTATTGTTGCCATTTGTCTTGGTTGTCGCTTTACTGACCCTCTTGTTTAGTTATATCGCAAGTTTCGTTTGGGATCCAGACAAGCATCGGAAGGACTAATGAGTTTTCTTGAGAACAAGAATGTCAAAAATCATGTGATTTTTGACATTCTTTTTTTATTTCTTCGATTTTTTACGAATAATAAAAATAAAAGGGGTATTTATGGAGACGTGGATTGAGAAGCTCGAGGAATATAAACTGTTTTTAGGTTTGGCTGCTGTGGGGCTAGTGATGGGAGGAATATTTCTCTTTTGGCCCAAGCAAGCTCCACAAGCACCGGAAACTGTCATTTCACAGTTAGAAATGGTGGATCAGGAGGCTTCTCCTAAGGAAGACACAAGCCTCCCTTCTAGCTCTCAACAGAGGAGTGAGGAAAAGACGGACTCCTCTCAAGAGAAAATCATGGTGGATGTGAAGGGTGCTGTTAGACAGGCAGGGGTCTACGAACTTCCAGTGGGGAGCCGGGTCTATGATGCTGTCCAAAAAGCAGGAGGGATGACAGACGAAGCCAACAGCCAATCCGTCAACTTAGCGCAAAAATTGGAGGATGAGTCCATCGTCTATGTTGCTAAGAATGGAGAGGAGTTAGCGCCTGTTGCGTCCGCATCTGCTGGAACGACAGGTGGCGAAAAGCAGTCAAAAGATGGAAAGGTCAATCTCAATACGGCAACAGAAGCAGAACTACAGACGGTTTCTGGGATAGGTCAAAAGCGAGCCCAAGATATCATTGCTTATCGAGAGGAAAAAGGAAAATTTCAGTCTGTTGATGAACTAAAAAATGTTTCTGGGATTGGCCAAAAGACGCTAGAAAAGTTAAAAGAGCATGTTACAGTGGATTAGAAGTCTCAACATTCATCCTTTTCATCTCACCCTGCCAGTTTTAGCTCTCTATTATTGGATCTACACGGGACACTGGCTCGCTTCAACCTTCCTTCTGGCCTTCTTCATCTTGTTTAGGAGACGCTACGATGGCAAACGATTTCTGTGCCTCATAGGGTTTCTTTCCCTCTTTGCCCTTTGTTTTTCTTTCCGGATCGAACAGGGAAAACAAGAGTCAAGCGATCATAGGGTCCCAAGGGTCATTCAGCTTTTACCGGATACCATCAAGGTGAATGGAGATGCCTTATCCTTTCGTGCCAAGTCAGGTAGCCGTACTTTTCAGGTTTTCTACCAGCTTCAGTCAGAGGAAGAACAAGCCTATTTTAAACACCTGGATCAGGGGCTAGAATTACGGATCAAAGGGGAATTAGAACCCCCGACAAAACAGCGTAATTTTATGGGCTTTGATTATCAGGCTTATCTGAAAACACAAGGGATCTATCACCTTTTGAAAATCAATCACATCCTTGAAAAGAGACCTGCTGAGCCTAGAGATTTCATAGGGCTACTGTCTAGTTGGAGGCGAAAGGCCCTTGTATGGGTTCACCAGCATTTTCCCCAGCCCATGAGCCACTACATGACGGGCTTGCTTTTTGGTTTTTTAGATGTAGAGTTTGAAGAAATGAGCCAGTTATATTCGAACTTGGGGATTATCCATCTGTTTGCCTTGTCGGGCATGCAGGTTGCCTTTTTCTTAGATGCCTTTCGACGCTTCTTTCTCCGCTTGGGACTGGAGCAGGAAAAGGTTGCCTACCTCCTCTATCCGTTTTCGCTTCTTTATGCTGGGATGACAGGCTTTTCGGTTTCGGTCGTTCGAAGCCTCTTACAGAAACTCCTGGCTCAGGCTGGGCTCAAAGGAATGGAAAATATGGGAGTCACTCTCCTCTTGTTAGTCCTTCTCTTACCGTCCTCCTTGTTGACTGCTGGAGGTCTCTTATCCTGCGCCTACGCCTTTATATTGACCCTAACCTCTTCCGAAGAGGAGAAGGAGGGAATCCGAAAAGTCATCAAGGAGAGTTTAGTGCTAACACTAGGGGTTCTTCCTGTTCTCATTTTTTTCTTTGGAGAATACCAACCCTGGTCCCTTCCTCTAACCTTTATTTTTTCTCTCTTATTTGACCTTCTGTTGTTGCCAGGACTAAGTGTCGTCTTTCTCCTCTCTTTTCTGTATCCCTTGACCTTCTGGAATCCTTTCTTTGTCTGGATGGAAAAAAGTATGGAGTATTTAGCGAGCTTCACTAGTCAATCCTTGGTTTTCGGGCAACCAAGCATCTATTTTTTCATCTTGCTCTTGTGCTTGCTAGCTTGCCTCTATGAGATGCGAAAGGTTAAGAAATGGAGATACCTGTTCCTACTCTTAATATGCTCTGTATTTGCTATCGTGAAGCATCCTTTAGAAAATGAGATTACCATCATTGATATTGGTCAAGGTGATAGTATTTTGCTACGTGATTGGCGAGGGAAAACGATCTTAATTGATACAGGAGGAAAAGTGGACTTTGGCAAAAAGGAGGAATGGAAGAAGCGAAGGTCTACTAGCAATGCAGAACGGACCCTGCTCCCCTATCTTAAGAGCAGGGGGATTGACCAGATTGATCATATTATTCTCACGCATACTGACACAGATCACATGGGAGATTTGGAAGTGCTTGCGGCTAAGGTTAGGATTAAGGAAATCAACATTTCCAAGGGGAGCTTAAAAAAAGACTCTTTTGTCCGCATGCTCAAACGGTTGAACTTACCGGTAAAAACGTTGGAGGCTGGTGATCAATTGTCGATCTTTGATGGGAGTGCAGAAGTCCTCTATCCGGTAGAAATAGGAGATGGGAGTAATAACGATTCCATTGTTCTTTATGGCCGCTTTTATGGGTTGTCCTTCCTTTTTACAGGAGATTTAGAAGAAGAAGGGGAAAAGACCTTGTTAGCCCGTTATCCTCAACTGCGCGTAGATGTCCTCAAAGCAGGCCACCATGGTTCTAAGGGTTCTTCTCACCCTGCCTTCTTAGAGAAAATCCAAGCAAAAATTGCCCTGATATCTGCAGGTGAAAAAAATCGTTACCAGCACCCTCATCAGGAAACCTTGGAGCGTTTCAAAGAGTTACAAATGACTGTTTTTCGTACAGACCAGCAAGGAGCGATTCGTTTTAGAGGGTGGAATCAGTGGAAGATTGAAACCGTTCGATAGGAGCTGTTTGATTTCTAGCTTGAAAATTGCTATGATAAAGTCAAGGAAATGAGGTTACAAGTATGAAATCATTACAGTTGTTTTGGATGCAATATGCTGATTTTTCAAGAAGATCAGATAGAAAAGAATTTTGGATTAGCCAAGCCTGGCATTTACTATTTACAAGTCCATTTTGGATTTACCAATTGGTCTTACTCTTTTCAAATTCGAAATCAGAGGAAGACGTGATTCCCTTGACCGGGATGGACGTTTCAGCTTGGTTCAGCATCTTTTTTCTCCTTTATCTCTATCTTATTTTTGTTCCCCAGCAAGCAGTAGTCGTTCGGCGATTGAGAGATGCAGGTTTTCATTGGTCGTTGATTTTCCTATTTCTAGGCCCTACCTTGCTCTACCTTTTATCTCCTATTTCCATTTTTCTAGTCTTAGCTCTTGCAGGCTTGTTCTCCTTGGCTTGTCTCTTGGTCCTTCCAAGTGCTAGACTTGCACAACCGGACCAGTTTGCTTCTCCAGTATTTGCTTCGACGAGTCCCGAGGTCTCTTCGCCAAGTATGCCCTCCCATTTGATGGATTCCAACAGTTTTTCAGCTATTCCCCAGATTGTTTCGGCTCCACCAACTCCACTAGAGAAAGCACCGCTTGAAAAGAAAATGGAATCGGAACAGACCCAGCATCAGTTTAGAGAGTGGAATGAGGTACCTTCAGAACATGCAGGCTTTACAAACAATTAAAAAAATCAGTGCTGAGAACCTTCCTCCAATCCTGGTTTTATCAGGGGATGACATCGGTCAGTTTGAGTGGATGAAAGAGCAACTTTTAAAGAAAGTTGGCTACGATTCGTCTGATTTGAACTATTCCTATTTTGACATGAAGGAAACAGCATATTCAGAGGTCGAGCTTGACTTGGTTAGCCTTCCATTTTTTGCGGACGAAAAAATAGTGATTTTGGATCATTTTGTCGATGTGACGACCGCAAAAAAAAGATACCTGACGGATGATGAATTGCAGTCCTTTGAAGGATACTTATCGGCACCTTTAGAAACGACTCGCTTGATTGTCATTGCGGAAGGAAAACTGGATAGCAAGCGAAGAATTGTCAAGCTCTTAAAACGGGATGCCCAGTTGCTGGAGGCGAGTGAATTAAAAGAGCAGGAGTTGCGTGCTCATTTCACGGAAGAGATCAAGTCTTTGGGACTAGCGATTGATTCACAAGCCTTCGACCAACTTTTGATCAAATCTGGCTTTGATTTTAGTGAGATTCAGAAAAACTTGGAGTTTCTTAAAACCTACAAGGGAGCTTCAAGTATCACTATAGCAGATATAGAAGAGGCTATTCCAAAGACACTCCAGGATAATCTGTTTGATCTGATCCAGATGATCCTAAAGAAACAAATTGATCCCGCCCGTAGTTTGGTCAAGGATCTTCGGCTGCAAGGAGAGGATGAAATCAAGCTTTTGGCCATTTTATTGAGTCAGTTCCGCATCTACACACAGGTCAAGCTGTTGAAGCAAGAGGGACGGACAGAATCCCAAATCGTTTCAGACCTATCAGAGCTGACCGGTCGAAAAGTAAATCCCTATCAAGTCAAATTTGCTCTAAGAGATAGTAGAGGGATATCTTTAAGCTATTTGGAGCAGGCGATTTGTCTTTTGATTAATACCGATTTCCAAATGAAATCGGGAACCTATGAGAAAGATTATCTATTTGATTTGGCTTTGCTAAAGTTGGCCAACCCATCTGTGTAAGCAGAATAGTTGAATAAATTGGATGATTGCGTTATCATTTTTATATACATAAAGAAATAGAGGTATTTTCCATGGCAATTATTTTACCAGATCTTCCGTACGCATACGATGCATTGGAACCATATATTGATGCTGAAACAATGCACTTGCACCATGATAAACACCATCAAACTTACGTAAACAATGCAAATGCAGCTCTTGAAAAACACCCTGAAATTGGTGAAGACCTTGAAGCTTTGTTGGCAGATGTAGAATCTATCCCAGCTGATATCCGCCAAGCGCTTATCAACAACGGTGGTGGACACTTGAACCACGCTCTTTTCTGGGAATTGATGACTCCTGAAAAGACAGCTCCTTCAGCAGAACTTGCAGCAGCAATCGACGAAGCCTTCGGTTCATTCGAAGAATTCCAAGCAGCTTTCACTGCAGCAGCAACTACTCGTTTCGGTTCTGGATGGGCATGGTTGGTTGTGAACAAAGAAGGGAAGCTTGAAGTGACTTCAACAGCTAACCAAGACACACCAATCTCAGAAGGGAAGAAACCAATCTTGGGCTTGGACGTTTGGGAACATGCCTACTACGTGAAATACCGCAACGTTCGTCCTGACTATATCAAAGCTTTCTTCTCAGTGATTAACTGGAACAAAGTAGACGAGCTTTACGCAGCAGCTAAATAAGCTTTCATAATAAAAAAAGTTTGAATCAAGAGGTCACTTAAAGGAGCCCCTCGATTCAGGCTTTTTATTTTTCGAATTGGCCAGCATAGTCTCAAATGAATCCCCCATTTTAGGAGGGATATTTCTTGCGTTTATACCTGAAAATGATACACTAGAAGAGTATGTGAAAGTGAGGAAAAAGGCTTCCTACATAAGAAAGAAGCCGTGTCACTTTTTCTGAAAAAAACTGTACCTCAACAAAAGGGAGAATAAAAATGACAAGTATTACGATTACAAAAGGAGCAGTGGATACGCCACTTTATCTAAAAATGCTCAACCGCCACGGGTTAATTGCAGGGGCTACTGGTACAGGGAAAACCGTGACCCTAAAAGTCATTACTGAAAAATTAAGTCAGCAAGGGATTCCAGTGTTTCTAGCAGATATCAAGGGAGATCTTTCAGGTCTTGCTAAAGCCGGACAATGGACGCCAAAGATGGAAGAGCGCTATAAACTACTTGGTATTACAGATCCTTTTGAACCTCAAGCTTTTCCAGTTCGCTTATGGGATGTCTTTGGTCAAGCAGGTCATCCAGTCCGTGCTACGATTGAAGGAATGGGCTCTCTTTTGCTAGCGCGCTTGTTGGACCTCAACGAAACGCAAACAGGGATTTTGGCCATCGTCTTTAAATTAGCCAAAGAAAAAAATTGGCCTTTAATTGATTTGAAGGATTTGCAGAGTCTTTTGAAGGAAGTCTATGACCATGCCTCAGATTATTCCGCTCAATACGGCAATATCAGTAAACAATCAGTAGGAGCTATTCAACGAAGCTTGTTAGTGCTAGAGCAAGAGGGGGCAGATCAATTCTTCGGAGAGCCTGCCTTGGATCTTCAAGATTTTATGCAATTGGACAGCAGTGGACGAGGCTACATCAACATTCTATCAGCGACTCGTCTTTTCAACTCCCCTAAGCTCTATTCAACCTTCCTTATCTGGATGTTGTCTCGTCTGTTCGAGACCTTACCAGAAGTTGGAGATCTAGAAAAACCTAAATTTGTCTTCTTCTTTGATGAAGCCCACCTCTTGTTTAATGATGCTAGCAAGCTCTTCCTGGAAAAAGTTGAGCAAGTCGTTCGCCTTATCCGGTCTAAAGGAGTAGGAATCTACTTTATCACACAGAATCCTCAAGATCTCCCTGAGTCTGTATTGGCCCAGCTTGGGAATCGTGTTCAACATGCCTTGCGTGCCTATACGCCAAAAGAAATGAAAGCTATTAAAGTTGCTGCTCAAAGCTTTCGACCAAACCCAGAATTTGATACGGAAACTGTCTTGACGGAGTTGGGAACAGGGGAAGCTCTCGTCTCCTTCCTAAATGAAAAGGGGCAACCAAGTGTGGTGGAACGCTCCTATATTTTGTCTCCACAATCGAGTTTTGATTTGTTAAACGAGAGTGAACAGTTGGCCTTGATTACCAGCTCTCCTTTCCATCAAAAATATGCTGTTCGAGTAGACAATGAATCAGCTTATGAAAAATTGACTGAAAAATCTGCTAGAGAAGAGAAGGAAAAGGAGCGGGAAGAGGAAGATAAAGCAAGAGTTGCAGAAGAGAAGGCCAGTCAAAAACGGAGTCCGGGCCGTCCGCGGAAATCTAGTTTAGAAAAGGCCAAAGATTCCTTTATCAGTTCCTTGTTCCGTACCATTGCGCGTGAAGTGGCAAAACTGATCATGGGATCCTTTAAGCGGAAATAAGACAGTCAAAAGGGGATGGATTCTTAGGATATGAAGAAGGATTGACCTGGAAATCGCTAAAAAATTTCTTCTACAAGAAATCGTTTTCTGAACTGGAAATACCTTGTTATTTTAAAGAGAATCTTTTATAATTAACTTCATATGAAAAAAATATTTAATGTTCGATCGATCATGATTGTGTTGGGGATTTTATTATGTATAGGAGGAGTTGGAGCTTTAACTTACCTCCATCTTTATCAGGCTCCTGCCTCGCCTCTTGCTCAAGAGGGAACGACGGCTCAAGCAGTGGACTCCAAGCAAGAGAAGCAAGCCCTCCAACCTACTCGTGTCAAAACTCCTGAGGAGAAACAAGCTGTCATGGATCAAGATCGTGAAACCATGGAAAATTTGGGTCTTGTCTATGATTATGCCAATAAAGGCTTGGTAGAAGTTGTACAAGACTATATGACTGAATATGGTATTGATCCTTCCCAAATTACCTTTACCTACAAAAATCCTGCGACAGGCCAACAGTTTTCAATGAATGAGTTACAGCCGATGACAGCTGGAAGTACCTATAAACTGCCCCTCAATATGTTGGTCGTGGATGAAGTCGATGCAGGGAAGTTAAACTTAACGGATGAATTTGATATTACCAATACTTACTACGAGTACCTTGGAGAGCACGATAATTATGTAGCTGCCTTTGGTGGCGCTATGACGATTCCAGATATGCAGCGTTATTCTCTTGTCTACTCAGAAAATACGCCGGCATATGCCTTGGCCGACCGCTTTGGTGGTATGGACAATGTCTATGAGAAGTATAAAAAATATGGAAAATCCCGGGCAGAAATAAAAACCATTAGTCCTGAAAACAAAACGACTTCTGATTACTATATTCAAGTCTTAGACTATCTTTGGAATCACAAAGAAAAATATGCGACCTTGCTAGAATTGATCGGAGAGTCCTTCCCGAATGAATACTACAAACGGTATTTACCAGATTTAGTCATTCAGCAAAAACCTGGTTATGTAGCAGAAGCCCTCAATGTCGAAGCCATCGTTTACGAACAAACACCCTACCTCATCTCGATTTTTACAGCTGGTCTAGGGGGAACTACTCCAGAAAGTACGGAGATCAGTGGCTACGGTCTTCATTTACTTGGTCAACTCTGCTATGTGATTAATGAATGGCACCGTGTAAATGTCAACTAACGATTTAGAACCTTTCCCAAAAACGTTTTGGGAAGGTTTTTTCTTAGCAAAAATATGGTTTAATGGCTATAATCTTGGTGACTTTCTTTGAGCTCAGCGAATAAATATGATATAATAACTAAAGAACCCAAAGAAAGAATAGAAATGATTACAAAAGAAGATTATCAGTTGATTCGCTCTCATCCAGCTTTCTCTGAAATTCCAGTTGAAAAATTTGATAAATTAGCTGTCGAAATCCATTATAGAGAAATCCCAAAGGGACAGATCCTATTTTTTGCTGGTGATAAGCGCGATCGAATTTTTTTAGTGGTAAAAGGCTATGTTCGTATTGAGGAGTTTGACTCTTCAGATACCTTCTCGTATATGGATTACATCAAAGAAGGAGCCGTCTTCCCATACGGTGGTATGTTTACAGATTCCAATTATCACTATACAGCCACTTCCATGACAACCGTTAAATACTTCAGTATTCCTGTTCAGCTTTATGAAGAACTTGTTCAGTTCAGTATGGAACAAGTTCTCTTTATAACGAGAAAACTTTCAAAAATTTTGGAATTCCAGGAGTTGCGACTTCGCAATGTGGTTGCAGCCAGTGCTAGTGATCGTGTGATCCAATCCTTAGCTCTACTCTGTAAGGATTATCAAAAGTTTGGTCCAACCATTCCTTTTCCGATGAGCATGAAAGAGTTGGCCAGATTAGCTGCAACGACGAGAGAAACGGTCAATCAAGTATTAAAGAAGCTCCTAGAAGAGGAGCGAATCGAGTACAAACATAAGAAATTAACTTTTCTCGATCTACCTTTCTTTTTAGATAGTTTTGAAGAAGCTTAGTATAGGGCTTCTTTTATTTTCTGTCAAAAACGATAAAAGTTATTCAATTTAAATAAAAAATATTTACCCGCAAAAAGAATATATATAATAAAATATCCAAAGAAAGCGGTTCATATTTCATAAAATGAGGGTAATATTTAAAAAAGCGTCAGATTCTTGGCATTCGTAATGGAAGATTGGTTGTGAAAGCGGTACCAATTGGTGATAAAATAAAACCTGTAAACGGGATTAGCTATGCTAAACCGCAAGAAAAAAGGAGGACTATAGATGTCTACACACCCAATTCATGTTTTCTCAGAAATTGGAAAACTGAAAAAAGTTTGTTTGCACCGTCCAGGTAAAGAGTTGGAAAACTTGATGCCTGACTATCTTGAACGTCTTCTTTTTGATGATATTCCATTCTTGGAAGATGCTCAAAAAGAACACGACGCATTTGCTGAAGCACTTCGTAACGAAGGAATCGAAGTACTTTATCTTGAACAGTTGGCTGCTGAGTCATTGACTTCTCCAGAAATTCGCGATCAGTTCATCGAAGAATACCTTGAAGAAGCAAACATTCGTGGACGCCAAACAAAAATTGCGATCCGTGAATTGCTTCACAGCATTGAAGACAACCAAGAATTGGTTGAAAAAACAATGGCAGGGGTTCAAAAAGCTGAACTTCCAGAAATTCCTGAAGAAGCAAAAGGATTGACAGACCTTGTTGAATCTGACTATCCATTTGCAATCGACCCAATGCCAAACTTGTACTTCACACGTGACCCATTTGCTACAATTGGTAATGCAGTATCATTGAACCACATGTACGCAGATACACGTAACCGTGAAACTTTGTATGGTAAATACATCTTCAAATACCACCCAGTTTATGGTGGAAAAGTTGAACTTGTCTACAACCGTGAAGAAGATACTCGTATCGAAGGTGGAGATGAGTTGGTACTTTCTAAAGATGTATTGGCAGTTGGTATCTCACAACGTACAGATGCTGCATCAATCGAAAAATTGTTGGTAAACATCTTCAAGAAGAACGTTGGCTTCAAGAAAGTATTGGCCTTCGAATTTGCTAACAACCGTAAATTCATGCACTTGGATACTGTATTCACAATGGTGGACTACGATAAATTCACAATCCACCCAGAAATCCAAGGTAACCTTCGCGTCTTCTCTGTAACTTATGAAAACGAACAATTGAAGATCGTTGAAGAAAAAGGTGATTTGGCTGAATTGCTTGCTGAAAACCTTGGTGTTGAAAAAGTTACATTGATTCCATGTGGAGATGGCAACGTCGTTGCTGCTGCACGTGAACAATGGAACGACGGATCAAATACTCTTACAATCGCACCAGGTGTGGTAGTAGTATACGACCGTAACACTGTTACCAACAAGAAATTAGAAGAATACGGACTTCGTTTGATCAAGATCCGCGGAAGTGAATTGGTTCGCGGTCGTGGTGGACCTCGTTGTATGTCAATGCCATTCGAACGTGAAGAAATCTAATCATCCTTCTACAGGTTAGACGGGCTCAGTGTCTAAACTGAGCCCTCTAAACTGATTGACAGGATCTTATCATGCATAATTAAAGGAGATAATTAATGACAACTTCAGTATTCCAAGGACGTAGCTTTTTAGCAGAAAAAGACTTTACACGTGCAGAGTTAGAATACCTTATCGGACTTTCAGCTCATTTGAAAGATCTTAAAAAACGCAACATTGAACACCGCTACCTAGCTGGTAAAAACATTGCGCTTTTGTTTGAAAAAACTTCAACTCGTACTCGTGCAGCCTTCACTACTGCAGCCATCGACCTTGGTGCTCACCCAGAATACCTTGGTGCAAACGACATCCAGCTTGGTAAAAAAGAATCTACAGAAGATACTGCTAAAGTTCTTGGACGTATGTTTGATGGTATTGAATTCCGTGGTTTCAGCCAACGTATGGTTGAAGAATTGGCTGAATTCTCAGGTGTTCCAGTATGGAATGGTTTGACTGACGAATGGCACCCAACTCAAATGCTTGCAGACTACTTGACTGTTCAAGAAAACTTTGGACGCCTTGAAGGTTTGACACTTGTGTACTGTGGTGACGGACGTAACAACGTTGCAAACAGCCTTCTTGTAACAGGTGCTATCCTTGGTGTGAACGTACACATCTTCTCACCAAAAGAACTCTTCCCAGAACAAGAAATTGTTGAATTGGCAGAAGGATTCGCAAAAGAAAGTGGTGCTCATATCTTGATCACTGAAGATGCTGACGAAGCTGTGAAAGGTGCAGATGTACTTTACACTGACGTTTGGGTATCTATGGGTGAAGAAGACAAATTTGCAGAACGCGTTGCCCTTTTGAAACCTTACCAAGTAAACATGGAATTGGTTAAGAAAGCTGATAACGAAGACTTGATCTTCTTGCACTGCTTGCCAGCTTTCCACGACACAAACACTGTTTATGGTAAAGATGTTGCTGAAAAATTCGGCGTAGAAGAAATGGAAGTTACTGACGAAGTGTTCCGCAGCAAATATGCTCGTCACTTTGACCAAGCTGAAAACCGTATGCACACAATCAAAGCGGTGATGGCAGCTACTCTTGGTAACTTGTACATTCCAAAAGTTTAAGACTTTATAACCGTATACCAACAGCTATAGGGGCTGGACTGCTAGCTTTAGTCCTGCCCCTATTTTTTATAGAAAGGGAAAACCTATGTCAAGAAAAATCGTCGTTGCTTTGGGAGGAAACGCCATCCTTTCATCTGATCCTTCTGCAAAAGCTCAACAAGAAGCACTTGTAGAAACAGCAAAACACTTAGTAAAATTAATCAAAAATGGGGATGACTTGATCATCACTCACGGAAATGGTCCTCAAGTAGGAAACCTTTTGCTCCAACACTTGGCAGCAGATTCTGAAAAGAACCCAGCTTTCCCGTTGGATTCATTGGTTGCAATGACTGAAGGAAGCATTGGCTACTGGCTTCAAAACGCTCTTCAAAATGCTCTTCTTGAAGAAGGAATTGAAAAAGACGTTGCTTCAGTTGTGACACAAGTCGTTGTAGATAAGAACGATCCAGCTTTTGTTAACCTCAGCAAACCAATTGGCCCATTCTACT
The DNA here is from genome assembly GCF_058200355.1 of Streptococcus sp. SCPM-O-B-23252 (M501). Classification (NCBI taxonomy): domain Bacteria; kingdom Bacillati; phylum Bacillota; class Bacilli; order Lactobacillales; family Streptococcaceae; genus Streptococcus; species Streptococcus sp. SCPM-O-B-23252 (M501). The sequence continues at coordinate 1,155,876 of NZ_JBYQGS010000001.1, read as the reverse complement.
CAGAAGAAGAAGCAAAAGCAGAAGCTGAAAAATCAGGTGCAACTTTCAAAGAAGATGCTGGTCGTGGCTGGCGTAAAGTTGTTGCTTCACCAAAACCAGTGGATATCAAAGAAATCAATACCATCCGTACCTTGTTGAACGACGGACAAGTCGTTGTCGCTGCTGGTGGTGGCGGTATCCCAGTTGTGAAAGAAGCAAATGGTAGCTTGACTGGTGTTGAAGCAGTTATCGATAAAGACTTTGCATCCCAACGTTTGGCTGAATTGGTAGAAGCAGACCTCTTCATCGTTTTGACAGGAGTGGACTATGTCTTTGTAAACTACAACAAACCAGACCAAGAAAAATTGGAACATGTCAATGTCGCTCAATTGGAAGAGTACATCAAACAAGACCAATTTGCACCAGGAAGCATGCTTCCTAAAGTAGAAGCTGCGATCGCCTTTGTAAATGGTCGTCCAGAAGGAAAAGCAGTCATCACTTCACTTGAAAACCTTGGCGCTTTGATTGAGTCTGAAAGTGGAACAATTATCGTTAAAGACTAATTCATGTACATGAGGAGGGGAGTAGATCTTATTTTTACAGGATTTTGTATAAAGATCCTCCCCTTGTTTTTTCTAAAAAAGATTAGGAAAAACTAGTTTTTTAATCTTAAATATGATAAAATGAACATATAGGTAAGCGCTTTCTAAAAGATAAACCTTTTGAAAGAGTCACTCAAACTTTGTTGCGTTAGGAGGATAAGCAAATGAGTGAAAAAGCGAAAAAAGGGTTTAAGATGCCCTCATCTTATACCGTATTGTTAATCATCATTGCGATTATGGCAGTGATGACTTGGATCATCCCAGCAGGGGCTTTTGTAGACGGTGTTTATAAAGCACAACCTCAAAACCCTCAAGGTATTTGGGACGTCTTGATGGCACCAATTCGTGCTATGCTAGGGACTAGCCCAGAAGAAGGGTCGCTGATTAAAGAAACCAGTGCAGCGATTGACGTAGCCTTCTTCATCTTGATGGTTGGTGGTTTCCTTGGTGTGGTCAATGAAACTGGTATGCTAGACACTGGTATTGCTTCTATCGTGAAGAAATACAAGGGTCGCGAAAAAATGTTGATTTTGGTTCTTATGCCTTTGTTTGCCCTTGGTGGTACAACTTATGGTATGGGTGAAGAAACCATGGCCTTCTATCCTCTTCTTGTGCCAGTTATGATGGCCGTAGGATTTGATAGCTTGACTGGTGTAGCCATTATCTTGCTCGGTTCACAGATTGGATGTTTGGCATCTACCTTGAACCCATTTGCAACAGGTATCGCTTCTTCAACTGCAGGTGTTGGTCTTGGTGAAGGGATCATCCTTCGTTTGATCTTCTGGGTTGTCTTGACTGGTCTTAGCACTTGGTTTGTATACAAGTATGCAGATAAGATCCAAAAAGACCCAACTAAATCCCTCACCTATGCAACACGTGAAGAAGATATGAAATTCTTCAATGTTGGTGAAAATGAAGAAGAAGTCAACTCAACACTTACTAAGAAACAAAAACAAGTCTTTGTACTCTTTGTATTGACCTTCGTCTTGATGGTCTTGAGTTTCATTCCATGGTCTGATTTAGGTATTACCTTCTTTGGAGATTTTAACACATGGTTAACAGGCCTTCCAGTAGTTGGTAAGATCATTGGTTCATCAACTGCAGCTCTTGGTACTTGGTACTTCCCTGAAGGAGCAATGCTCTTTGCCTTTATGGGTATTCTCATCGGTATTGTATACGGCCTTAAAGAAGAACAAATTATTTCTTCATTTATGGCTGGTGCAGCTGACCTCTTGAGCGTTGCCCTCATCGTAGCAATCGCTCGTGGTATTCAAGTTATCATGAACAACGGTATGATTACAGATACCATCCTTAACTGGGGTAAACAAGGACTCAGCGGTCTATCTTCTCAAGTCTTTATCGTCTTGACTTATATCTTCTACTTGCCAATGTCATTCTTGATTCCATCTTCATCTGGTCTTGCCAGTGCGACAATGGGTATCATGGCTCCATTGGGAGAATTCGTCAATGTACGTCCTAGCTTGATTATCACTGCCTACCAATCTGCATCTGGTGTCTTGAACTTGATCGCACCAACTTCTGGTATCGTAATGGGAGCTCTTGCTCTTGGACGTATCAACATTGCAACTTGGTGGAAATTCATGGCAAAACTTGTTGTTGCCGTTATTGTGATCACCATTGCCCTCCTTCTTCTCGGAACTTTCGTTCCATTCCTATAAGAAGTAAAGAGGTGATTCCATGAAAATTGAGATTACAAATCAAGTCAAAGATGACTTTCTAGCTTCATTAAAGACTCTGATTTCTTATCCTTCGGTTTTAAACGAAGGTGAAAATGGAACACCGTTTGGACAAGCTATCCAAGATGTCCTTGAGAAAACGTTAGAAATTGCTCAAGAAATGGGCTTTCAAACTTATCTAGATCCTGAAGGATACTATGGATATGCAGAGATCGGTCAGGGGGAAGAACTCCTGGCCGTTCTTTGTCACTTGGATGTTGTTCCAGCCGGTGATTTAGAAGATTGGCAGACGCCACCTTTTGAGGCGACTCTGAAAGATGGATGGTTGATTGGACGTGGAGTGCAAGATGATAAGGGGCCATCCCTTGCGGCGCTTTACGCAGTTAAGAGCCTACTCGACCAAGGAGTTATATTTACCAAACGGATTCGCTTTATATTTGGTACAGACGAGGAAACTCTCTGGCGCTGTATGAACCGCTACAATGAGCTAGAAGAAAAAGCAGATCTTGGCTTTGCTCCAGATTCGTCCTTCCCATTAACCTATGCTGAAAAAGGCTTGCTTCAAGTCAAGCTCCATGGGCCAGGCTGGGAGGATCATCCCCTACAAGCTGGTCGTGCCCTCAATGTGGTGCCAGATAAGGCTGCCTATAGTGGGCAACGCTTAGAGGAACTCTTACCAGTCATCGAGCAAAGTGGTGTGAACTATACAGAAGAAGCAGGAGCAGTAACCGTTCTAGGTCTGTCTAAACACTCCAAGGATGCGGCTGAGGGTGTCAATGCCATTGTAGGCTTAGCTGAAAGCCTTTCCTTGATTCAGCCTCATCCAGCCCTTCTCTTTATTGCAGATGCCGTTGGGGAAGATGCGACAGGAGCAGCTCTCTTTGGTGAAATCAAAGATGAACCAAGTGGTGCTCTTTCCTTCAATATTGCAACCCTCTCCATTGATGAACAGCAATCTGAAATCGGGATTGATATTCGGATCCCTGTCTTAGCGGATAAGGAGGCCTTGGTAAAACGTTTAAGTGAGGTGGCAGCTAGCTATCAACTTCAGTATGAAGAGTTTGATTATGTAGCTCCACTATACGTCCCACTGGACAGTCCATTGGTGAGTACTCTGATGGCGGTCTACCAAGAAGAAACGGGGGATCAGACCCCAGCTATGTCCTCAGGGGGAGCGACCTTTGCGCGAACCATGGAAAATTGTGTGGCTTATGGGGCCCTCTTCCCTGATGCTCTCCAAACAGAGCACCAGGCGAACGAACGAGCTAAACTGGATGATTTATATCGTGCAATGGAAATCTATGCAGAGACCATTCGACGGTTAGCAGCTAAGGAAGCTTAATAAAGATTAGAAAAAAGCTTAGATGGTATGACCATCTAAGCTTTCTTTTATTTGCTAAAGAAGAAGGGAGGAGTGAATTCTTTCAATTTTTCAAAGCAGTCCAAAGCTCCCTGATTGTCTTCACAAATGATGAGGCAGACATCATCTCCGCAGACGGTTGCGACAATTTGTGGCAATTCAAGGGCATCTAAGATGGCTCCGAAGGACTGGGCCAGACCAGGTAGGGTTTTAACGACTACTTGGTTTTGGACGGGACGAAGCATGACAAGGGCATCTTCCATATAAAAACGCAGTCGGTTTTCCCAACGAGATGGGGCAATGCTATTGATGGCATAATAAGAGCTATCCCCTTCGTTAATTTTTACCAGATTCAAGGATTTGACATCTCTTGAGAGGGTTGACTGGGTCACGATGATGCCGTTAGCTTCCAGGCTGTCCTGCAATTCTTGTTGGGTTCGAATTTTCTTTTCTGAAATAATGGACCGGATCAGGCGGTGGCGACTTTCAATCTTATTCATAAGGGGCTCTCCTTATTTGATAAACATAGCATCTCCAAAGCTAAAGAAACGGTAGCCTTGGTCGATAGCGTGCTGATAAGCATCCAGAGTGAGTTCTCGACCTGCGAAGGCAGAAACGAGCATGACTAAGGTTGATTTTGGTAAGTGGAAGTTGGTTGAAAAGGCGTCGACAACCTGCCACTGATAGCCTGGTTTGATAAAGATATTGGTCCAACCAGAGTCAGCTTGTAACTCTCCATTAAACTTGTTCCCAATTGTTTCTAAAGTTCGGATAGAAGTGGTCCCAACGGCAACGATGCGGTGTCCACTTGCTTTGACTTGTCGAAGGGTTTGGGCGGCTTCTTCTGAGAGTTGATAAAATTCGGAATGCATTTCATGTTGGTCGAGATCATCGACGGATACAGGACGGAAGGTACCTAGTCCGACATGAAGGGTTAGATAAACCAAGTGAACCCCTTTGTCTTCGATCCTCTGTAAGAGCTCAGGTGTGAAATGGAGGCCAGCAGTCGGAGCTGCGGCAGATCCATTTTCTTTGGCATAGACTGTCTGGTAACGTTCTTGATCTTCTAATTTTTCATGGATGTAAGGTGGTAGGGGCATTTCTCCTAAACTTTCCAAGACTTCAAGGAAAATTCCTTGGTAAGAAAACTCTACGATACATCCTCCGTGTTCCAGCTTTTTGATTAGGGTCGCTTGAAGACGTCCATCGCCAAAGCTGACGACCCCTCCCTCTTTGAGACGTTTGGCAGGTTTAGCAAGAACCTCCCATTGATCGCCCTCAATATTTTTTAAGAGAAGAAGCTCCACATGCCCTCCTGTATCCGGTTTGACCCCATGGAGACGAGCTGGAAGGACACGGGTATTGTTCATAACCAAAGCATCCCCTGGTTCTAATTCATTGATAATGGCGTCAAAATGCTGGTCTTCCATCTGACCCGTTTGTCGATTGAGGATTAGTAGTTTTGAGGCATCGCGCTTCTCTAGTGGGGTTTGCGCAATTAACTCCTCGGGGAGGTGGAAATCAAAGTCATTCGTGTTCATGTTCTCTCCTTGTATCTAAATTCTTCTATTTCTTACATTTAACCTTCCCCATTATATCATGAAATAAGAGTGAAACAAAGGAAATCACTAGCTGAATTTTAAGGGGATGAAGGTAAAAAATCATTTTCTAACATCAAGAAAGCGCTTGACAAAAATTGGTCTATACCATATAATGAATATAAGAAATAAGCGGAGGATTTATCATGAAAGTTATTGAAGTAGCCAATCAAGTCGAAGGAGGGCAGGTTGCTTTTGACCTGCTAAAAGAAAAGTTAGAGCAGGGTGCCAAAACTCTGGGGCTTGCGACTGGAAGCAGTCCACTTGAGTTTTATAAATTGATTCGGGAGAGTGACCTGGATTTCTCAGACATGGTCAGTGTCAACTTGGATGAGTATGTCGGCTTGACGGGAGAAGATCCTCAATCCTATCGTTACTTTATGCAGGAAAATTTATTCAATGAGAAACCGTTTAAAGTTAGCTATCTTCCAAAAGGAAACGAAGATACTGCAGAAGAAGAAACAGCTCATTACAATGAAATTTTGGCCCAACATCCAGTAGATCTGCAAATTCTAGGGATCGGTCGCAACGGCCACATTGGTTTTAACGAACCAGGCACGCCATTTGACAGCCAAACGCATTTGGTCCATTTGGATCAATCAACGATTGAAGCCAACTCTCGCTTCTTTGAAAAAATTGAAGATGTTCCAACTCAAGCCATCTCCATGGGGATTGCGAACATTCTTGCTGCCAAGTCTATCATTCTCTTTGCCTATGGAGAATCAAAAGCAGAAGCGATTGCAGGAATGGTTAATGGTCCAAAAACAGAGAGTTTACCAGCGAGTGCCCTTCAAGGTCATCCAGATGTCGTGATTATTGCTGACCAAGCAGCCTTGAGCTTACTGTAACCAGTTGAAAAAGAGAGACCTATCTGAAATATCCTGAAAGATAGGTTTTTTTATAGAGTGAAGTATGGTACAATAAGATAAAATTCTATATTTGAGGAAAATATATTTTGAAAAAGAAGTTGCTCGTTTTAGGAATCGTCGTCCTATCTCTACTCCGACCTCTGTCAATCGTAGCGGATGAGCTAGTGGATATGGCGCAAAAAATGTATCCCAATGATCATGTGCAAGCCTATAATCGACCAAGGTCCTCTCTCGTCATCGATGCGAATACAGGGGATGTTTTGTGGAGAGATAATATTGATGAAGTGCGGGATCCAGCAAGTATGAGTAAGCTTATGACTCTGTATCTGCTCTTCGAAACCATGAAAGAGGGGAAGATTACCAAAGATACGGTTGTCACTGCAACGGCTGCGGATCAATCCATGTCAAAAATCTATGAGATTTCCAACAATAACATTGTTGCAGGAGTGGATTATACAGTCTCTGAATTGATTACCATGACGGCTGTTCCATCCTCCAATGTGGCTACGATTATGTTGGCCAATCTCCTTTCTAACCACGATTCTGACGCTTTTATTCAGCGGATGAACGAAAAGTCCAAGGAGTTGGGGATGACCAATACCATTTGGAACAATCCTAGTGGAGCGGCCATTTCAACCTTCCGAGGTTTGTATACCAGTTATAACTATCCAAATGATGCGGCCAACCAGACAACTGCAAGAGATTTGGCGATTCTCGTCTATCATTTCGTGAAAGAATATCCAGAGATCCTTAGTTATACCAATCAGGCTAAGGTGACCGTGAAACAAGGAACGCCTTATGAGGAGACTTTTGATACCTATAACTATTCCTTGCCAGGAGCTAGATATGCTCTTGAAGGAGTAGATGGTCTGAAGACAGGTTCGAGTCCACGTGGTGCTTTTAACTATATCGCAACCGCTAAACGGGGGGAGCAACGAATTATCTCCGTAGTCATGGGAGTTGGTGATTGGTCCGACCAGGATGGTGAATACTATCGACATCCATTTGGCAATGCCTTGATCGAAAAGGCTTTTGCAGATTATCGTTATAAGAAGTTGTTGGACAAGGGTGTTCAGACGATCGATGGAAAGACCTACACACTGGATCAACCTTTCTATGCCACGGTCAAAAAGGGAGAAGAGAATCCAAAACTCGTTGTCAAAGATGGACAGGTTGAGGCAGATTCAGGCTTGATGACCCTATCAGAAAAGATTTCTGATGGACTTCCAGTCAAAGAAGGGGCAGTGGTGAGTCAATCGGATTCCCAAAGTACTACGGCCCCAGCTAGAAAGAAATCCTTCCATTTTCCTCTTGAAAGCCTGGTCATTCTGATTCCAATTTTCATTCTCGCTATGATTCTGTATTTAGAAAGAGCCCATCGCAACCAACGTGCGCGCAAGGCTCAGGATCGCTACAAAAAATAACCGATTAAAACTCAACTGAAATCCAGTTGGGTTTTGTCATTGTCTTTTATTTCTCATGTTGAAAGGAAACTTATGAAAGCATTTCGAAATTCCTATCCTGCTTATTTATTTTTATATAGTTTTTACTTCATGTCGACGGCCCTCTTTACGACTTTAATCTCTGTCTATCTGATAGGCCAGCAGTATTCAGCCAGTCAGGTATCTAATTTGGTGTCGACAGCCTTTTTCCTATCCATGCTTACCCAGCCCTTATTTGGTTATATCAATGAACGATTTGGTATTGTTAAAATCACGACCTTGAGCTTAGGAGTCCTCATGGCAGGAGTGGGTGGCTTTATCTGGGCCCCTAACTTCTTTTGGTTGACGATCTTTTATGGCTTGGTATTACTGTGTCTAAATGGGACGGCTCCCATGATGGAGATTTTAGCTACCCAGAGTCCCTATGCTTTTGGAAAAATCCGCGTTTGGGGGACGCTAGGGTATGCGGCTGGAGCCCACCTAGCTGGTTGGCTCTATGCTCATCTTAGCCCTCAGTCTGTATACTATTGTGTATTGGTCACGATCCTTCTTAGTTTCTTTACTTTAGGGGCTATCCGCATTGATAAGACCAATCGGGTACAAAAAGAAGTTGTCTCGATCCGGCCTCTGCTCCATAATGGACCCTATCTCTTTTTCCTATTACTGATGGGGCTTGTGTCGGGCGTGGGAAATATTGGCCATACCTATATTCCAGCTCTCTTAATGGATAGTGGGCTCCCTGTTCAGATAGCGTCTACGGTTGTTGCCCTATCTGTCGTAGTAGAAGCGCCCCTCATCTTTTTCTCGGACCGTTTTATGGATCATTGGTCCCTGCGTCTCCTAATTTTGCTTCCTGTGGGGATTCTCTTGCTCCAGTATGTCATCTATGCTCTTCCGAGCCCGGTCTTCTTAAAAGTGCTGGTCACCCTCTTGGCCAAGCATACGACGGGGATGGTCTTGATCATGGTCTCCTTGCGTTTTATCTCCCAACAGGTGGATAAGAAAGATCTAGTCTTAGCCATGGCTCTCGTGCAGGGAGTCCGCTATCTTGGTACCATTCTCTTGCAACCGCTAGCAGCTTTCTTTGTGGATCACGGTGGATTTTCAATGATGAGTTACTTCTTGGTGGCTGTCCTGGTCCTCGTCCTTCTACTAAGTCTCTTTTTAAAGATGCCAAAAGGAAAATCTCCAGGTCTCTTTGGGAACACGAAGGAGTAAAAAGTTTAGGAAATAGAGTTTGTGAATAGAAGGACTTATGCTATAATGGAGAACGATGATGTTTATGAAAGAAATGAGAGAGAATGAAGTTTAAACGTGCCTTATTTGCGACACTTTCCCTTGCTTGCCTGTGTTTCCCAATGATAGCAAAGGCGGATGATCTTTATCAACAAGAAGATATCATGTCGATCACAGAAAAATCAGGGACTTCGGTGGATGAATTTTTCCGTCCCAAGGCTGATATTGTCGTTGATGCTCACACAGGAGCGATTGTTTATGGCGATAATATCGATGCTCCTCGTGACTCCGGCAGTATGGCTAAATTGATGTCCGTCTACGTTCTTCTGAGAGCTATTAAAGAAAGGCAGCTGGATTATGATACCATGATTACCGCGACGGATACGGATGTGATCATTTCTCAAAATCAGAAGTTGAGCAATAGTCCCATTGTGGCGGGTGCCCAATACAAGGTATCGACCCTCCTAAATATGATTTTCGTTCCTTCATCCAGTGCCGCTACCATCATGATTGCTAATAAGGTGTCTGGAGGAGATCCAGATAAATTCTTGGATTTGATGAACCAGCGGGCCCAGGAAATTGGAATGACCAATACCAAGTGGAACAATCCTAATGGTGCCCCAACTGCAGTCCTAGATGGCTACTATAATCCGACCCGCTATGATCAACATGCCATTAACCAAACAACCGCAAGAGATATGTCTATTTTGGCCTATCACATAGTTAATGAGTTTCCTGAAATTCTCAACTATACTAAAAATGCCAAGATAACCCTCTTCCAAGGGACAGATTATGAAGAAACCCATGAAAATTATAATTATTCCTTGGAAGGTGGAAGATATTCTCTAAAGGGAGCGGATGGCCTAAAAACCGGCTCTAGTCCGACAGCAGATTATAATTACACCTTGACGGTTAATCGCGGAAATCAGCGATTTGTTCAAGTCATTATGGGAGTTGGGCATTACGATGTGGAAATTGCAGAGAGCCTGCGCCACGTCATTGGAAATGCCCTGATTGAAAGACTCTATCAGGATTATGAGTACAAAGAGGTTCTGCCGGCGGGGGATCACACGATTCAGGGGCAAACCTATCACTTAGACAAACCCTTCTATGCTACAGTGAAAAGAGGGACGAATCCAGAGATCAGTGTTCAAAATGGCCAGCTACAAATTGCCAATGGCTTGCAAACTGTTTCTCCGTCCATTCAGCAAACGCAAGCTGTAAGCGCAGTAGAAGCGCCCCATCAGAAGACCACGAGTAGTCGTCAAAAAGGCTGGGATCCAATGTGGCTCTTTTGCTTCCTTCCCTTCATTTTCTTAAGAGTTTTCTTTAACGTGAGATATAAGAGAAAATAAAAAGATTTCCGTATTTGGAAATCTTAAATTAAAGAAATAATATTCCTAGAAACTTCCATAGGTGAGTACGGACATCATGGAACTTCGAAGAAGTTCCGTGACTAATTAAGATATAAAGGGCGTCTGCGGATAAAGTCAAAATAGGAAGTTTGACGCAGAATCTTTGGATTCTAGGAGAACTTATCTTTTTGACACAATCCGCAGCCCGTGTTCAATTAGTTTTGGATCTAAGGCTCCAAAACTCCCGAGCTTGATGCTAAAATGGTAGTGGAAGGTTAAAAAGGAGAGAGTGAATGAAAAAAATACTATTATCGACGTTTGCTTTACTGGGAGTGATGGGGCTAGTAGCCTGCTCGAATCAAGAAGGGACCTCGTCCAGTGAAAAGTCTGTAAAGGAAACACGCCAGTCTTCAACCTCCTCTCAGGGCAAGAAAGTGACCAGCTTGAAAGGATCCTCAGAGTCTCCTTTTGTCTTGTATACAGATGAGGAACTTGAAAATGCTAGAACTGTTGGAGACTTTAAAGCGCTCTATGCTTTAATGATGGACCGAACCGTTGCTCATTCAGAGGAAGCAGGAGCATCACTGACGGGCTCAGCTAAAGAGACCTATGAGACCTATCTGAAAGATTTGAAAGAGAAAATGGAAACGAGCAAGGCCCGCTTTAATGAATCTATGGATACGATAGGGTCCGAAGATACCGAAGTTCCGGAAACTACTCGTGCAACCATTGTTGAAAAATTTGAAACGGCTCGAAAACAAGCTGAAGCATCTGAAAATGGGACCGCTCCATCATCGGAAACTCCAAATCTGGCATCAGACGAGAATTCGAGTGAGTCAGATCAATAAGCGAGGGATGTTTTTAAACGTCTCGTCTAGGATGGATGAGCAGTCGCTTTACATGTAAGAATGATCATATCTAAACAAGGAGCTTGTCTCCTTTTTTTCTTGCTCTACTATATAAGTGTCTTCATAAGTGTCTTCGGTTACGAATTATATAAGTGGAGGTGATGACATGTTTATTGCGAAAGATGCAAAACAGCAGCGTTGGAATTGTTTGGAGAAGATCCCGATGAAAAAGGAGGGCCCTTTTTTCTGTCTCTTGTGTGGAAAGGAAGTCCGCTTAAAGAAAGGGCCCGTGATGCGTCCTCATTTTGCTCACATTAGCCTAGAGGATTGCCCCTTTCATCATGAGACGGAGAGTCCAGAGCATTTGGAGTTGAAATTGGGGATTTATCAATGGGCCAAGCAAAACTCTAATGCTGAAGTGGAAAGTCCTCTGCAGGCTTTCCAACAGATTGCGGATGTTCTCCTTCCGGATCAAAAGATTGCCTTAGAAGTGCAATGTAGTTCCTTGTCTATGGAGCGTTTAAAAGAACGGAGCGATGCCTATCGCAAGCATGGCTATCAGGTCTATTGGTTGTTAGGGAAGAACTTATGGCTCAAGAAAAGTCTATCAGCTCTGCAAGAAGGTTTTGTCTATTTTAGTCAAAATAGGGGCTTTCATCTCTGGGAGTTGGACCTTGAGAAGCAGGAAGTTCGACTCCACTATCTCATTCATCAAGACTTACGAGGGCGTCTTCATTATCGGACTCAACATTTTCCTTTTTATGGAGGTAATCTGTTAGAAGTTTTGCGGACGCCTTATGCTCAACAGAGCTTGCAACAAATGACAGTCCCTCTAGACAGACAGTTTAAGGACCATCTTCGTCAAAAGCTATATTACCGTCATCCTAAATGGATGGCCCTTCAGGAACAACTCTATCTGAAAGGAAAGCATCTCCTGGAATTGGACTTGGAAGCCTTTTATCCCCTTTGTCGGCCACTGAAGTCTTCCCATTTTATCCAGATTAGGGGAGATTGGCGAAGCTATTACCAGGACTTTATGACCTACTATCGTTCAACTGGAATGAAAGCGACGCAGACTCTTTATTCACCTCGTTTTTATCAGAATGGGAAAGCTTAAATTTCCGTGAATCAAATACCCCCAAATGGTAATATTTCAGCAGAATAAAAGCTGAAATAGACGCGCAAAACTATTTATTTTCGGTAGAAAAGAAGTATAATATACCTAGAAACGAAAGCGAACAAACAAAGAAGAATCTGAAGTATTGGAAGGAGGAATTGAAAAAATATGAAGATTAAACATATTTTGCAGTTACCTTTTGGGACGTCTATCAATTTAGATGAAAATGTCCCTAAATCTGGAGTGGTAGGCAAGTTTTTGACCGTTGATTTTAAACATTACTATAAAGTTGAGGGAGTTCCGACAAATATTTTTTCGGAAGTCTTGATTTCAAAAACAGAAACGTTGACGGAAGGTCAAGAAGTCTATTTTGTATAAAAGAAGTGCTTAGATAATAATCTAGGTGCTTTTTATGATAAAATAGAAGCATTGGAGGATTTTTGTAATGGTAAAACAACGAAATGAAATTGATGAAAAATACCAATGGGATTTGTCGACCATTTTTGCGACAGACCAAGCTTGGGAAGAAGAAGCAACTGCTTTAGCTGCAGCGATTAAAGATGCTACCCATTTTGCAGGCTCTTTATTGTCTTCTCCAGCCAACCTATTAGAAACCACAGAAGTTTATTTGGACTTGAGCCGTCGTTTGGAGAAGGTCTATGTCTACGCCCATATGAAGAATGACCAGGATACACGCGTAGCCAAATACCAAGAATTCCAATCAAAAGCCATGTCTCTATACAGCCTTTTAGGGGAGACCTTTGCCTTCTACGAACCAGAATTTATGGAGATCACCGAAGAGCAATATGCCAACTTCTTGAAAGAAGTCCCTGCCTTAGAAGCTTATGCTCATTACTTTGACAAATTGCTCAAAACCAAAGAGCACGTTCTTTCTCAAAAAGAAGAAGAATTACTAGCAGGAGCGGGTGAAATCTTTGCTGCGGCAGGGGAAACTTTTGAGATTTTGGACAATGCCGATATCGTCTTCCCAATGGTGAAGGATGATCAAGGTCAAGAAGTGCAGTTGACTCATGGAAACTATATTTCTTTGGTAGAGTCGAAGGATCGTCAAGTCCGTAAGGAAGCTTACCAAGCCTTGTATGGTGTCTATGAACAGTACCAACATACCTATGCCAAGACCCTTCAGACCAACGTCAAGGTCCACAATTACAATGCTAAGGTTCGCAAATTCTCTAGCGCGCGTGAAGCAGCTCTTTCTGCTAACTTTATCCCAGAGAGTGTGTATGATAGCTTGGTAGAAGCGGTTAATAAGCATTTGCCACTCTTGCAACGTTACGTGAAGTTGCGCTCAAAAATCTTGGGAATTGAAGATTTGAAGATGTATGATGTCTACACACCATTGTCTTCTACTGATTACAAGTTCACTTACGAAGAAGCCCTTGCCAAATCTGAGCAGGCTTTGGCGGTGCTTGGAGATGACTACCTATCCCGCGTGAAGCGCGCCTTCACCGAACGTTGGATTGACGTCCATGTCAACCAAGGGAAACGCTCAGGTGCCTATTCAGGTGGATCGTATGATACCAATGCCTTTATGTTGTTGAACTGGCAAGATACATTGGATAATCTCTTCACCTTGGTGCATGAGACTGGCCACAGTATGCACTCTAGCTATACTCGTGAAACACAACCTTATGTCTATGGAGATTATTCTATCTTCCTTGCTGAGATTGCTTCCACAACCAATGAAAATATCTTGACCGAGCAATTGTTGGCAGAAGTAGAAGATGATGAAACCCGTTTTGCCATTCTCAACCACTTCTTGGATGGTTTCCGTGGTACAGTCTTCCGTCAAACCCAGTTTGCTGAGTTTGAGCATGCTATTCATAAAGCAGATCAAGAAGGACAAGTTTTGACCAGCGAATTCTTGAATGAGCTCTATGCGGACTTGAACGAGAAATACTATGGCCTTTCTAAAGAAGACAATCCAGAAATCCAATACGAATGGGCTCGTATTCCTCATTTCTACTATGACTACTATGTTTTCCAATATTCAACTGGTTTTGCGGCAGCCTCTGCCTTGGCTGAGAAAATCGTTCATGGAACACAAGAAGATAAGGACAAATACCTAGAGTATTTGAAGGCCGGAAATTCGGATTACCCACTCAACGTGATCCGCAAGGCGGGTGTGGATATGGAAAAAGAAGACTACCTCAATGCTGCCTTTGAAGTCTTTGAACGTCGTCTCAATGAATTTGAGGCTCTCGTTGAAAAATTAGGATTGGCCTAAGATGGTAGAGTCTTACAGTAAAAATGCCAACCACAATATGCGCCGCCCAGTTGTCAAGGAGGAAATTGTCTCCTTCATGCGGGAGCGCCAAGCGCCGGTAACGGATGCTTTAAAAGAGCTAGAAGAATTTGCTCGGCGGGAAAATATTCCCATCATCCCTCATGAAACGGTCGCTTTCTTTCGTCTCTTTTTGCAGACCATGCAACCCAAGTCGATCTTAGAAATTGGGACGGCGATCGGCTTTTCGGCCCTCTTGATGGCAGAGCAAGTACCTGATGCAAGGATTACAACCATTGATCGCAACGAGGAAATGATTGGTTTTGCCAAGGAAAACTTTGCTCGTTTTGATCAACGTAACCAAATCACCCTCTTAGAAGGGGATGCGGTCGATCTGCTAGAGCATATCGAGCAACGCTTTGACTTGATTTTTATGGATTCGGCTAAGTCCAAGTACATCGTCTTTCTTCCAGAAGTTCTCAAACGGTTGGAAGTTGGGGGAGTGGTGATTTTAGACGACATCTTCCAAGGGGGAGATGTGGCGCGTGATATTATGGAAGTTCGTCGTGGACAGCGTACCATCTATCGAGGTTTGCAGCGTCTCTTTGATGCCACTTTGGACCATCCTGGCTTGACGGCCAGTCTGATTCCGCTCGGTGATGGCATTCTTATGATTCGTAAAAATCAGGAAGAGATTTCTTTGCCGAAAGAAGAGTAGTTTTTAGACTTATTTAAGTTATCCTGTTGAATTTGTGGTAAAATAGTAGCAGTGAATTTTAGAATGGAGAAATAAAGATGAAGAAAAAATTTGTAGCTGGAGCGGTGACCCTTTTATCCGTTGTAACGCTAGCAGCTTGTGCAAAAGGTGGCAGTGACAAGGATATCGTCACAATGAAGGGTGACACGATCACTGTTAGTGATTTCTATGATGAAATCAAAAACAACCAAGGTGCACAACAATATCTTTTCCAAATGACCATTAATAAAGTCTTTGAAAAAGAATACGGCTCAAAAGTCTCAGACAAAGATGTTGAGAAAAAAGTTGATGAGCAGAAAAAACAATTGGGTGAAGCCTTCAAGAGCTACCTCACTCAACAAGGGTTAACAGAAGAAACCAACAAACAACAAATCCGTAGCAATCTTTTGTTAGAGTATGCGGTTGACCAAGCTATTTCAAAAGAGTTGACAGACGAAGCTTACAAAAAAGCCTTTGAAAGCTATACACCAGAAATCACTGCAAATGTGATTAAAGTGGATTCAGAAGAAAAAGCGAATGAAGTTCTTGCAAGTGTAAAAGCTGAAGGCGCTGACTTTGCACAAATTGCCAAAGAAAATTCTACAGATGCTAGCACCAAAGAAAAGGGTGGAGAAATCAAATTTGACTCTGGAACAACAACTGTTCCAACTCGTGTCAAGGAAGCAGCATCTAAGCTTGATGTAAATGGTATTTCAGATGTCGTTATTGATCCTGCTAGTCAAAACAACGCTGGTAGTTACTATATTGTGAAAGTAACCAAGAAGGAAGAAAAAGGATCAGATTGGAAGAAATACGAAAAACGCTTGAAAGAAATTCTAACGGCAGATCGTAAAAATGATGCCAACTTTATCCGTAGCATCATTGCTAAAGCAATGACAAATGCCAATATCAAGGTGAAAGATGATGCCTTCAAGGCAACCTTCAACCAATACATGCAAAATATCGGTGCAACAACAGAAGGCAGCTCATCTTCTAAATAAGGATATTAGTTGACGACCATTGTATTTATCTGTATAATGAGATAGTTGAGAATAAATCATTTAGAATCGGATGCAGAGAAGTGGCGGGGGTGCGAGCCATGGAAGAGGAATGATTTTGCTACTCAATAGAACAATTACATAATCGAATGAAGAATGACAAGTTCATTGAATGAAGGTGGTACCGCGGTTTTTCGCCCTTCGTTAGTGAGCTTGTCTTTTTTTCAGCATCTTCTACCGGAGATCCTTTCTAATAAGAGAAAGGCCTTCCTATAGATTTGCAGGAGGAAACTGATGAAATCGTATCTGGTCAAACAAAAGTTTCGACTTGGAGGGGAACGCTTTGACATCAAAAATGATCTGGGAATGGTAGAATACCATGTAGAAGGTTCATTTTTTAAGATTCCTAAGACCTTTACGGTATTTGATGTAGAAGGCCAGAAGGTCAGCCATATTATGAAGAAGCCTTTTAGCCTCTTGCCCCAATTCACTGTAGAATTGGCAGATGGCTCCAGTTTTTTCATCCGTAAAAAACTGACCTTATTACGTGATAAGTATGACATTTCTAACCTAGGACTTCGCATCGAAGGCAATATCTGGGATTTGGATTTCAAGTTATTGGATGATCGCGACCAGCTGGTTGCAGAGATTAGCAAGCAAGTCTTTACCTTGACGTCGACTTATCAGGTTTCTGTCTATGAAGAGGAATATGCCAATCTGGTGATTTCCTTGTGTCTTGCCATTGACTATGTAGAAATGATGGAAAATGGCTCCTAAGCCAATCAATAGAAAACAATAAATAGAGGAGAAAACATGAAACAATTAACTAGTGCACAAGTCCGCAAAATGTGGCTTGATTTCTGGGCGACCAAAGGTCACTCAGTAGAACCATCTGTTAGCTTGGTTCCAGTAAACGATCCAACCCTATTGTGGATTAACTCAGGGGTCGCAACCCTTAAGAAATACTTTGATGGAACTATCATCCCTGAAAACCCACGGATTACCAATGCGCAAAAGGCTATCCGTACCAACGATATCGAAAACGTAGGGAAGACGGCTCGTCACCACACCATGTTTGAAATGTTGGGGAACTTCTCCATCGGGGACTACTTCCGTGACGAAGCCATTACCTGGGCTTATGAACTCTTGACAAGTCCGGAGTGGTTTGACTTCCCTAAAGACAAACTCTACATGACCTACTATCCAGCTGATACAGATTCATACAACCGCTGGATCGAAGTGGGCGTGGACCCAAGTCACTTGATCCCAATCGAAGACAACTTCTGGGAAATCGGTGCTGGACCTTCTGGACCAGATACAGAAATCTTCTTTGACCGTGGAGAAGCATTTGACCCAGAAAACATCGGTATTCGCCTTCTTGCAGAAGATATCGAAAACGACCGTTACATCGAAATCTGGAACATTGTCTTGTCACAATTTAATGCAGACCCAGCGGTTCCTCGTAGCGAGTACAAGGAATTGCCACACAAGAACATTGATACGGGCGCTGGTTTAGAGCGTTTGGTGGCGGTTATCCAAGGGGCTAAGACAAACTTTGAAACAGACCTCTTCATGCCGATTATCCGTGAAGTTGAGAAGTTGTCTGGTAAAACCTACGATCCAGATGACGACAACATGAGCTTCAAGGTGATTGCGGACCACATCCGTTCGCTGTCATTTGCGATTGGGGATGGTGCCCTTCCTGGAAATGAAGGTCGTGGCTATGTCCTTCGTCGTCTCCTCCGTCGTGCCTCTATGCATGGTCAAAAATTGGGTATCAATGAGCCTTTCCTTTACAAACTCGTTCCAACTGTTGGAAAAATCATGGAAAGCTACTACCCAGAAGTTCTTGAAAGACGTGACTTTATCGAAAAAATCGTTAAGAGCGAAGAAGAGTCATTTGCTCGTACTCTTCACTCAGGTCAACACTTTGCAGAAACAATCGTAGCAGACTTGAAAGAAAAAGGCCAAACGGTTATCGCTGGTCAAGATGTCTTTAAACTCTATGATACATACGGATTCCCAGTAGAGCTGACAGAAGAAATCGCTGAAGAAGCTGGAATGACAGTTGATCGTGAAGGTTTTGAAGCAGCCATGAAAGAACAACAAGAACGTGCGCGTGCATCTGCTGTCAAAGGCGGATCTATGGGTATGCAAAACGAAACCCTTCAAAACATCACTGTAGAAAGTGTCTTCAACTACAATGCTAGCCAATTGTCTTCTAAGTTGGTGGCTATCGTAGCTGACAATGCTGAAGTAGAAGCTGTATCAGAAGGAACTGCGTCACTTATCTTTGCAGAGACACCTTTCTACGCTGAAATGGGTGGACAAGTTGCGGACCATGGTCAAATCTTGGATGCTGCAGGAAATGTCGTAGCGACTGTAACAGACGTTCAAAAAGCACCAAATGGCCAACCACTTCATACCGTTGAAGTTCATGCTCCACTTGCTTTGAACCAAGAATACACTTTGGCGATCGATAGCAATCGTCGTCACCGTGTCATGAAGAACCACACAGCCACTCACTTGCTCCATGCGGCTCTTCACAATATCCTTGGCCACCATGCAACTCAAGCAGGTTCACTTAATGAAGTGGAATTCCTTCGCTTTGACTTCACTCACTTCCAAGCTGTAACTCCAGAAGAATTGCGTGCTATTGAACAGCAAGTCAATGAAAAAATCTGGGAAGCGATCGCAGTTAAGACTGTTGAGACTGATATTGATACAGCTAAAGATATGGGTGCTATGGCCCTCTTTGGTGAGAAATACGGTAAGGAAGTCCGTGTTGTGACCATCGGTGACTACTCAGTGGAGCTCTGTGGTGGTACCCACGTTGGCAATACTTCTGAGATTGGCCTCTTCAAGATTGTCAAAGAAGAAGGGATTGGATCAGGAACTCGTCGTATCTTGGCAGTGACTGGTAAAGAAGCCTTCGAAGCTTATCGTGAACAAGAAGATGCACTGAAAGCAGTCGCAGCAACCTTGAAAGCACCTCAACTCAAGGAAGTTCCTCATAAGGTTGAAGGCCTTCAAGAGCAGCTCCGTCAATTGCAAAAAGAAAATGCTGAATTGAAGGAAAAAGCTGCAGCAGCAGCGGCAGGTGATGTCTTCAAACATGTTCAAGAAGCAAACGGCCACCGTTACATTGCTAGTCAAGTTTCTGTATCAGATGCAGGTGCCCTTCGTACCTTTGCGGATAACTGGAAACAAAAAGATTACTCTGACGTGCTTGTTCTTGTCGCAGCAATCGGTGACAAGGTCAACCTTCTCGTAGCCAGCAAGACAAAAGACATCCACGCAGGTAACTTGGTTAAAGAATTGGCTCCAATCGTTGATGGACGTGGTGGTGGTAAACCAGACATGGCCATGGCAGGAGGAAGCAACCAAGCGAAAATCCAAGAATTATTGGATGCCGTAGCAACTAAATTGTAAGCAACAAGAGATCTACCTTCGGGTAGGTCTTTTTGTATGGTAAACTGTTAAATCTTTGTAAAAACTTTTTAAGAAGTACTTGTAATTTTTGATAAATACATTACAATAAATATATAGGAAAAAGGAAGTGTCTTAGATATTGCTCCATTGTCGATTTGAAGGTGCAGTCCGAGGCCCTCATAAAAATCCTAAGTTTGACAGCATAATAAATAATCAAAAGTAGATAATTGAATTAAAAAATAGACTTGGAATAGGAATCGAAAGGAAAAAGGAGTGTTGTATGAAGGGGAACAGTATCTGGAAAAATGTTGGTTTGTATGCCTTGGTGGTCTTCTCTCATTTTATTTTATTTTCGAGGATTCTTGCTAGTTGCTTGAATGTTCTTGTTGAGGGAGGTTCCGAGCTTCTCATTCTCTTGATATTCGCTTTGGTATCTGCTCTCTATATTTTTGGTTTGTGGAAATGGTACCAAAAGGGTTGGAAACTTGAGGTTAAAAAGACCAAACTGACGTCCACGATATGGTTACCCATTGGATTATTAGTTGCCTTTATTGCTCTTCAAGCCTTGGTCTCGGGTGAATCGTCTAATAATCAAAGAAGTATTGAGTTTTTCTTGGAGTTATTTCCTGCCTTCGTTTTTTTCTATATTATTTTTATTGCTCCCATTATTGAAGAATTCATAACTAGAGGCTTAATGGCCAAGTATCTATTTTCAAAGCAGGAAACCCTAGGACAGACCTTGCTCTATATTGCTCTTTCTTCTAGTTTATTTTCTTTTCTCCATCTTCCGTCTAGTCTAGGGCAATTTCTAATTTACTTTATAATGGGTTCAATTTTCGCTTTAGCGTATCTGACTAAGGAAGATATTCGTTATGCCATTGCCCTGCATATAGCAAATAACCTGATCGCTTCTCTCCTTATCTTCTTGCTTCAATAAAGAAGAATGGGGACTAACATACCTACCAAATCAGCCCTTTCCAAATCTGAAAAGGACTGATTTGTTTATTTGAGATAGTTTCTTCTGCAGCAAGGCTAATTTTTAGCATAAAAAAACAAAAAAACCTTTCCATCTGGAAAGGTTTTTGTCTTATAGGCCATAGTTGTAATCGTCATCCTGCATGGCTTCTACTTCACCGAGAAGATAACCATTTCCGACTTGAGAGAAGAAGTCGTGGTTGGATGTACCGGTTGAGATCCCGTTCATGACGATTGGGTTGACATCATCCGCTGAGTCAGGGAAAAGGGGATCTTGTCCCAAATTCATGAGGGCTTTGTTAGCATTGTAGCGAAGGAAGGTCTTGACTTCCTCTGTCCAACCTACACCGTCATAGAGGCTCTCTGTATAGCCTTCTTCGTTTTCATAGAGGGTGTAGAGCAAGTCATACATCCATTCTTTAAGTTTTTCTTGTTCGTCTTCTGGTAATTCGTTAAATCCAAGTTGGAACTTGTAGCCGATATAGGTTCCGTGAACAGATTCGTCCCGAATGATCAACTTGATGATTTCTGCCACGTTGGCCAATTTGTTGTTTCCAAGATAGTAGAGCGGTGTGAAGAAACCAGAGTAGAAGAGGAAGGTTTCAAGGAAGACGCTGGCTACTTTCTTTTCTAGAGGAGTGCCATTGAGGTAGATCTCGTTGATGATTTCTGCCTTCTTTTGAAGGAAGGGATTGGTATTGGTCCATTCGAAAATCTCTTCGATTTCTGACTTGGTATTCAAGGTAGAAAAGATAGAAGAGTAAGACTTAGCATGGACAGATTCCATGAATTGGATGTTGTTAAAGACAGCTTCTTCATGAGGAGTACGAATATCCGCACGAAGGGCTTCCACACCCGTTTCAGACTGCATGGTATCGAGAAGGGTTAAACCTCCAAAAACTTTACCAACAAGGTCTTTTTCCTTGTTAGACAGCTTTCTCCAGTCGTCCAAGTCGTTTGACAAAGGAATACGTGTATCCAACCAGAATTGTTCGGTTAGCTTTTCCCAAGTAGATTTATCGATGACATCCTCGATGGCATTCCAGTTAATGGCTTTGTAGTAAGTTTCCATTTGAAATCTCTTTCTTTTTCTAATTCATTCGATCATACAATCATTATTATTCTAACACAATTGTTAGAATACCGCACAAAAAGTCGGCGAACCGACTTTTTGGTAGCAATGGATCAGAGTGTCTTAGATGACACAGCTTTCACATTGGTTCGCGCCAACTTCTCCACCATCATCGGTAAAGGTACGGACGTAGTAGATAGACTTGATTCCCTTGTTAAAGGCGTAGTTGCGAAGGATAGACAAGTCACGAGTGGTTTGTTTGTTTTCAGTTTTCCATTCGTAAAGCCCTTTTGGAATATCACTACGCATGAAGAGCGTGAGTGAAAGTCCTTGGTCTACGTGCTCAGTTGCAGCAGCATAGACGTCGATGACTTTTCGCATATCCATGTCGTAGGCAGAAGTGTAGTAAGGAATGGTTTCTGTTGACAAACCAGCAGCAGGGTAGTAGATCTTACCGATTTTCTTCTCTTGGCGTTCTTCAATCCGTTGTGTGATTGGGTGGATAGAAGCAGATACGTCATTGATGTAGCTGATAGAACCATTTGGTGCGACAGCCAAGCGGTTTTGGTGGTAAAGACCATCTGCCTTGACTTTATCGCGGAGTTCAGCCCAGTCTTCTGCACTAGGAATGAAGATATCCTTAAAGAGTTCTTTGACGCGATCAGATTTTGGAACAAACTCTCCGGTCGTGTACTTATCAAAGTAGCTACCGTTGGCATAGTCTGATTTTTCAAAGTTGTGGAAGGTAACGCCCCGTTCACGTGCGATGTTGTTTGATTCGACGAGAGTCCAGTAGTTCATGAGCATGAAGTAGATGCTCGTAAACTCAACAGATTCAGGTGATCCATACTCGATCAATTGTTGGGCAAGGTAGCTGTGAAGTCCCATGGCTCCAAGACCAAAGGTATGAGCTTGGCTATTTCCGTGGTCAATTGTTGGAACAGCAACGATATGAGAGCTATCTGTAACGAAGGTCAAAGCACGAACCATGGCACGAATCGAACGACCAAAATCAGGTGAAGTCATCATGTTAACCACGTTGGTTGAACCAAGGTTACATGAGACGTCAGTCCCCATTTTAATGAATTCTTGAGCATCGTTAATCAAGCTTGGCTCTTGAACCTGGAGGATCTCTGAACACAAGTTACTCATGATGATCTTTCCATCAATAGGGTTTGCCCGGTTAGCAGTATCGATGTTAACTACATATGGGTAACCAGATTCTTGTTGCAATTTAGAAATTTCAGTTTCCAAATCACGGGCCTTAATTTTTGTCTTGCGGATGTTCGGATTAGCAACCAACTCATCGTATTTTTCAGTGATGTCGATGTAGTTAAATGGCACTCCGTATTCACGCTCTACAGAGTAAGGGCTGAAGAGGTACATTTCTTCATTCTTACGAGCCAACTCGTAGAACTTGTCTGGCACGACGACACCAAGTGAAAGGGTCTTAACACGAACTTTTTCATCGGCATTTTCCTTCTTAGTAGAAAGGAAGGAGATGATATCTGGGTGGAAGACATTGAGGTAAACTACACCAGCCCCTTGGCGTTGTCCCAATTGGTTAGAGTAAGAGAAGCTATCTTCGAAGAGTTTCATGACTGGCACGACCCCAGAAGCAGCTCCTTCATAGCCCTTGATTGGTGCACCAGCTTCGCGAAGATTGCTGAGGGAGATTCCAACCCCACCACCGATACGTGAAAGTTGGAGGGCCGAGTTGATAGAGCGTCCGATCGCATTCATATCATCAGTTACCTGGATCAAGAAACAAGAAACCAATTCCCCACGGCGGGCACGTCCAGCATTCAAGAAAGAAGGAGTAGCTGGTTGGTAGCGCTGGTGGATGATTTCATTTGCGATGTCTTTAGCAATTTCTTCATTTCCATCCGCAAAGTAGAGAGCATTGAAGAAGACGCGGTCTTCCATACTTTCGAGATAGTACTCTCCATCATTTGTTTTCAGAGCATACTGGTTATAGAATTTATAGGCAGCCATGAAGGACTTGAATTGGAAGTTTTGATCTTTGATAAATTGGGCCAATTCTTCCAAAAATTCAGGACGGTACTTCTGAATGAAGGCTGTTTCGATATAGTTGTGTTCAATAAGGTAGTTGATTTTATCCGTTATTGAATCAAAGGCCATGGTATTTGGCACAACATTTTCTTTGAAGAAAGCATCCAAGGCTTCTTTATCTTTATGAAGCATGATTTGACCGTTAAC
The DNA here is from genome assembly GCF_058200355.1 of Streptococcus sp. SCPM-O-B-23252 (M501). Classification (NCBI taxonomy): domain Bacteria; kingdom Bacillati; phylum Bacillota; class Bacilli; order Lactobacillales; family Streptococcaceae; genus Streptococcus; species Streptococcus sp. SCPM-O-B-23252 (M501). The sequence goes on along the minus strand of NZ_JBYQGS010000001.1, from coordinate 1,132,095 downwards.
TGGACGGTTGATTTCATTATTAAGACGGAAGTAGGTTACGTCTTCAAGTGATTTTAATCCCATAATGTTCCTTTTTCTAATTCAAAAACAAAGGGGAGGCAAGCTCCCCTGTACAAGTAAAAGGGCTAGGGGAACACTGTAGTCGAGAACTACAGTAATCCATTCCCTAGACCAATCAGATCCTGTTTGATAGTTTTAAGATAATTTCTTGAGCTTAGCTGGTTGGAAGCCAGAGAAGACTTCATCTGCCGTTTGGATAACTGGTGCAGCGTTGAAACCAAGGTTCTTCACATGGTCTACAAACTCAGGTTGCTCATCTAGATTAATTTCACGGTATTCAACGTGATTGGTATCTAAAAAACGTTTGGTCATTTTACATTGAACGCAATTATTTTTTGAATAAATTGTCACCATAATGTGATCTAACTCCTCTAAATTCATAAATCTGTATCTAGTATAAACAAAAGGTTTTTCCTTGTCAAGAGTTTTAACTAAATATTGTGCACGTAAATTAACTATATCGGAGTATACCACAATATGTAGTATTGTAAGAATTAGTGAAAATTGAGGAAAACGTGATAAAATATAGGTTTTTTAAGTCAAAGGAATTCGAACTATTTTCCTAAAATTCTATATACTGTGTCCCTGAAAGCAATTCTATTTATTTAATAGAAGAAAGTAAAAAAAGTAGTTTAAAAGAAGAGAAAAAATGAGTGCTTCCTGTAAGTATTTTCAGTAAGTGTGTGATAAAAATCTTGAAAAATAATGAAGAAGATGATATAATAGCAAATTGTAAGGGTTATCACAGATAACTCAAAAACTAATTTTAAAAGGAGAGTCAAACTATGGCTTCTAAAGATTTCCACATCGTGGCAGAAACAGGTATCCACGCACGTCCAGCAACTTTGTTGGTTCAAACTGCTAGCAAATTTGCTTCAGATATTACTCTTGAATACAAAGGTAAATCAGTTAACTTGAAATCAATCATGGGTGTTATGAGCCTTGGTGTTGGTCAAGGAGCTGACGTTGTAATCTCAGCTGAAGGTGCTGACGCTGATGATGCTCTTGCAGCAATCGCTGAAACAATGGAAAAAGAAGGATTGGCATAAACATGACAGAAATGCTTAAAGGAATTGCAGCATCTGATGGTGTTGCCGTTGCTAAGGCATATCTACTTGTTCAACCCGACTTGTCATTTGAAACAATCTCAGTTGAAGATACAAATGCAGAAGAAGCTCGTTTGGATGCAGCTCTTGAAGCTTCACAGAACGAGCTTTCTCTTATTCGGGAGAATGCAGTAGCGAGCCTTGGTGAGGAAGCGGCACAAGTATTTGATGCTCACATGATGGTCCTTTCTGACCCTGAAATGGTTGGTCAGATCAAGGAAACAATTCGCACGAAGAAGGTGAATGCTGAGGCTGGTTTAAAAGAAGTCACAGACATGTTTATCACCATCTTTGAAGGAATGGAAGATAACCCATACATGCAAGAACGTGCAGCAGATATTCGCGACGTGACCAAACGTGTTCTTGCAAACTTGCTTGGTAAGAAATTGCCAAACCCTGCAACCATCAATGAAGAAGCAATCGTGGTTGCGCATGACTTGACTCCATCCGATACCGCTCAATTGAACAAACAGTTTGTTAAAGCCTTTGTTACAAACATTGGTGGACGTACAAGTCACTCAGCTATCATGGCGCGTACACTTGAAATTGCAGCGGTTCTTGGTACAAACAACATTACAGATCTTGTAAAAGATGGTGATGTGTTGGCTGTATCTGGAATCACTGGTGAAGTGGTCATCAACCCAAGTGAAGAACAAATTGCAGCCTTTAAAGCAGCTGGTGAAGCTTACGCTAAACAAAAAGCTGAATGGGCTCTTTTGAAAGATGCCAAAACTGTTACTGCAGATGGCAAACACTTCGAGTTGGCTGCTAACATCGGTACACCTAAAGACGTTGAAGGTGTGAACGAAAATGGTGCAGAAGCTGTTGGTCTCTATCGTACTGAATTCTTGTACATGGATTCTCAAGATTTCCCAACTGAAGATGATCAATATGAAGCATACAAAGCGGTTCTTGAAGGAATGAACGGTAAACCTGTTGTCGTTCGTACAATGGATATCGGTGGGGATAAAGAACTTCCTTACTTCGATCTTCCTAAAGAAATGAACCCATTTTTGGGTTACCGTGCGTTGCGTATCTCTATCTCTGAAACAGGTAACCAAATGTTCCGTACACAATTGCGTGCTTTGCTTCGTGCATCTGTTCACGGTAAATTGCGGATCATGTTCCCAATGGTTGCTTTGTTGACAGAGTTCCGTACAGCTAAAGGTATTCTGGAAGAAGAAAAAGCGAAATTGGTTGCGGAAGGTGTTGCCGTTGCTGACGACATCGAAGTAGGGATCATGATCGAAATCCCAGCAGCAGCGATGTTGGCTGATCAATTTGCCAAAGAAGTTGACTTCTTCTCAATTGGTACAAACGACTTGATCCAATACACCATGGCTGCTGACCGTATGAACGAACAAGTTTCATACCTTTACCAACCATATAACCCATCAATCCTTCGTTTGATCAACAATGTGATCAAAGCAGCTCACGCTGAAGGTAAATGGGCTGGAATGTGTGGTGAGATGGCTGGTGACCAAACAGCTGTTCCTCTTCTTGTCGGAATGGGCTTGGATGAGTTTTCTATGTCAGCTACATCTGTCCTTCGTACACGTAGCTTGATGAAGAAACTTGACACAGCTAAGATGCAAGAATACGCCAATCGTGCTCTTACTGAATGTTCAACTATGGAAGAAGTGCTTGAACTTTCTAAAGAATACGTGAACGTAGACTAATTGATCTTAAAAATCTGATAAAAGTTATCACCTCGGAAGAGGTGGTAGCTTTTTTATTTTAAACCTGTATTTGTTTCTTTAAATGAAGTAGCTGAACAAAAATGGAGTAGGTGTTGCTATATCAAAACAAAAAATTTAAATTTTCCAAAAATTTTCGGAAATAGGTTTAATTACAATTATTTTTATAGTATAATATTGGAAAGATAGTTTGAAAACTGAACAATTATGAATCTACTTTAGGAAATTTCAGGGAAACAATGAAAGTTTCAAATTCTTTTCATAATTTTTCATCGTATTATTCAAGAAAAAATCTTGAATATTTCAACTATTTATAGTAGAATAATATCAATAGGAAGCGCTTACATAAAAGCGAGAGAGGTGAGTGAATGGATACGAAACAAGCATTGTATACATTTGGAACCGGAGAGAACTTTCATCTTCAACATTATCTAGGGGCTCATAAAGAGCAAGTAGATGGTGTGGAAGGGTATAGTTTCCGTGTATGGGCTCCAAATGCTCAGGCAGTACACCTGGTAGGTGATTTCACCCAATGGGAAGAAAATGAAATTCCTATGGTAAGAAACGAAGCTGGTGTTTGGGAAGTTTTTACAACTGCACCTCAAGTTGGCGATATCTATAAGTTCCATGTTACAAGACAAAATGGCCACCGCTTGATGAAGGTGGATCCTTTAGCAGTCCGCATGGAAAAACGTCCGGGTACTGGAGCGGTTATTACAGATATTCCGGAACGGAAATGGAAAGATGGACTCTGGATGGCTAGACGGAGAAAACTTGGCTTTAGATCTCGTCCAGTAAATATTTATGAAGTTCATGCCGGTTCATGGAAACGCAATGAAGATGGAAGTCCTTATTCATTTGCTCAGTTGAAGGAAGACTTGATTCCCTACTTGGTAAAAATGAACTATACCCATGTGGAGTTCATGCCGGTGATGGCTCACCCGCTTGGATTAAGTTGGGGCTACCAATTGATGGGTTACTTTGCCTTAGAGCATACCTACGGAACACCGGAAGAGTTTCAGGATTTCGTTGAGGCCTGTCACTTGAATAACATCGGGGTGATTGTGGACTGGGTGCCGGGTCACTTTACTATCAATGATGATGCCTTGGCTTATTACGATGGAACACCTACTTTTGAATACCAGGACCACCATCGTGCCCACAACTATGGCTGGGGAGCAATGAACTTTGACCTAGGGAAAAACCAGGTTCAATCCTTCCTCATCTCTAGTGTAAAATTCTGGATTGAGTTTTACCATTTGGATGGAATCCGGGTCGATGCGGTCAGCAACATGCTTTACTTAGACTACGATAGTGGTCCATGGACACCAAATATTGATGGTGGAAATCTCAACTATGAGGGGATCCATTTCCTTAAGCGGATGAATGCTGTGATTAAATCAGAACATCCGGATGTCATCATGGCAGCGGAGGAAAGTTCATCTGGCACCAAGATCACTGGTCCAGAAGAGTATGGCGGTTTAGGATTTGACTACAAGTGGAATATGGGCTGGATGAATGATATCCTTCGCTTCTATGAGGAAGATCCTATTTATCGGAAATTTGATTTCAACTTGGTGACCTTTAGCTTTATGTATGCTTTCTCTGAAAACTTCTTGTTGCCATTCTCTCATGATGAAGTGGTCCACGGGAAGAAGAGTCTCATGCATAAGATGTGGGGAGATCGCTACAACCAGTTCGCTGGCTTGCGCAACCTCTTGACCTATCAGATTTGTCACCCAGGTAAGAAATTGCTCTTCATGGGTTCAGAGTTTGGCCAATTCTTAGAATGGAAGTCTGAAGAACAGCTAGAATGGTCCAATCTAGAAGATGACATGAACCGCAAGATGCAAGAGTTTACTTCACAGCTCAATCAATTCTACAAAGATAACAAGATGCTCTGGGAAATTGATGATAGCTATGATGGTATTGAGATTATTGATGCAGATAACCGAGATCAAAGTGTCTTGACCTTTACTCGTAAGGATAAAAAAGGAAATCATCTGCTATGTATCTTTAATATGGCACCAGTAGAGCGTAAGGACTTTACAGTCGGCGTCCCTGTTGCTGGGGTCTATGAAGAAGTTTGGAATACAGAATTAGAGAAATGGGGAGGTGTCTGGAAAGAGCACAACCAGGAAGTGAAGACTCAAGAGGGATTATGGAAAGATTATCCACAAACCTTGACCTTCACCTTACCGGCTCTTGGAGCTAGTGTATGGAAAGTGAAACGAAAACTTCGTTCCAATGTGTCTAAAACAAAAAAATAGTTGTTGGTGATCTACTGATCGCAGTCTATGATCCCATTCCTAAGTCTGTAGAAGAGGCCACATTGCCTCTCCTCAGAGGTGGGAAGAAGGTCTCGTCAATCCAAAAAGGAGTAATCAATGAAGAATGAAATGCTAGCTCTGATCCTTGCTGGTGGGCAAGGAACTCGCCTTGGAAAACTCACTCAAAGCATTGCCAAACCTGCAGTGCAATTTGGTGGACGTTATCGTATTATTGACTTTGCCTTATCCAACTGTGCCAACTCAGGTATCCACAATGTTGGCGTGATTACTCAGTATCAACCGCTTGCCTTAAACAACCATATCGGAAATGGTTCCAGTTGGGGTCTTGATGGTATTAATACTGGGGTTTCTATCCTTCAACCTTATTCTGCAAGTGAAGGAAATCGTTGGTTTGAAGGAACAAGTCATGCGATTTTCCAAAATATCGACTACATCGATAGCATCAATCCAGAGTATGTGTTGATCCTTTCTGGAGACCATATCTACAAGATGGACTATGACGACATGCTTCAGTCTCACAAAGATCACAATGCCAGCCTTACAGTAGCTGTATTAGATGTACCTTTAAAAGAAGCTAGCCGTTTCGGAATTATGAATACGGATGCCAACAATCGAATTGTCGAATTTGAAGAAAAACCTGCAGAGCCAAAATCAACAAAAGCTTCTATGGGAATTTATATCTTTGACTGGTCTCGTCTTCGCAACATGCTAGTGGCTGCAGAGAAGAGTGACATCGATATGTCTGACTTCGGTAAAAACGTTATTCCAACTTACCTTGAATCTGGAGAAAGTGTCTATGCTTATGAATTCAATGGCTATTGGAAAGACGTGGGAACTATTGAATCTCTCTGGGAAGCGAATATGGAATACATTGATCCAAACAATGCCTTGGACAGCCGGGATCGTCACTGGAAGATCTATTCTCGTAACTTGATTTCACCACCAAATTCCTTTGGCGAACATGCCCAAATTGAAGATTCCTTGGTAGTGGATGGATGCTTGGTAGACGGAACAGTAAAACGTTCTATCCTGTCTACGGAAGCACAAGTTCGTAAAGGTGCAGTCGTTGAAGATTCTGTCGTCATGAGTGGTGCCATTATCGGTCAAGGTGCTGTGATTAAACGTGCTATTATCGGTGAAGGAGCAGTTGTTTCAGAAGGTGTTGTCATCGATGGAACGGAAGAAGTACAAGTCGTTGGATATAACGAAAAAGTGGGGGTAGCAACAGATGAAGATTGATAAGTATTCAGCCATTTTAGGAAACACAGTAGGCTTCCATGATATGTCATCATTGACAGATCATCGTCCTGTTGCCAGTCTGCCATTTGATGGAAAATATCGCTTGATCGACTTCCCGCTTTCTAGCCTCGCTAATGCGGGAATTCGTAGTGTATTTGGTATCTTCCAGCAAGAAAATATCAGTTCTGTCTTTGACCATATTCGCTCTGGTCGTGAGTGGGGCTTGTCAACCCTCTTGAGTCACTACTATCTCGGTATCTACAACACTCCAGTAGAAAGTTCAAACGTTGGCAAAGAATACTACGAGCAACTCTTGACCTATTTGAAACGCTCTGGTTCGAACCAGACAGTCGCTCTGAACTGTGACGTCTTGGTGAATATTGATTTGAACCAGGTTTTCCATTTGCATAATACCATTGATGCACCTATTACAGTAGTTTACAAAAAGATGCATCAACGGGATATCTCAGAAGTAAATGCAATCTTGGATATTGATGAGACAGACCATGTGACTGGTCAAAAATTGTTTGAAGGCCAAGATCCTGAAGCACTTTACAATATGTCGACCGACATCTTTATTGTGGATACTCCTTGGTTGATTGAAAAATTGGAGCAAGAAGTTCATAAGGAACATCCAGAAAAACTGCGTTATATCTTACGTGATTTAGCGGTTGAATATGGGGCATTCGCTTTTGAATACACTGGCTATATTGCCAATATTCACTCTGTTGAGTCATATTACCGCGCTAATCTTGACATGTTGGAAACTCAGAAATTCATGTCACTCTTCTCACCAAATCAAAAAGTTTATACCAAGGTGAAAAATGAAGAGCCAACTTACTATGCGACTGGTTCGCAAATTAAGAATTCGCAATTTGCCTCAGGAAGCATTGTCGAAGCTTTGGTACATGATTCTGTCATCTCTCGTCGGGTTCATCTCCATAAGGGGGCAGAAATTCGTAGCAGTCTCTTGTTCCCAGGTGTTGTTGTCCATGAGGGAGCAGTCGTAGAGCATGCGATTCTTGACAAGGGTGTCGTAGTTGAAACTGGCGTTACCATTCGTGGAACCAAAGAGGCACCTCTTGTGATTAAAAAAGGTGCTGTAATTACAGAGGATATTGGATAATGAAATTATTGTTTGTTGCCGCTGAAGGAGCTCCTTTTTCAAAAACGGGGGGCTTGGGAGACGTTATTGGGGCACTCCCTAAATCCTTGGCTAAAAAAGGCCATGATGTTCGTGTCGTCCTCCCCTACTATGACATGGTAGAGGCGAAATTTGGCGACCAAGTTGAAGATGTGCTACACTTCGAGACCAGAGTTGGATGGAGAAGTGAATACGTTGGTGTGAAACGCATCTATCGTGATGGTGTTACTTTCTATTTTATTGATAACCAGAAATATTTCTTTAGAGGGCATGTCTACGGAGATTTTGATGATGGGGAGCGCTTTGCCTACTTCCAATTGGCAACGCTGGAGATGATGGAACGAGTAGACTTTATTCCAAATATCATCCATGTTCATGATTATCATACTGCCATGATTCCTTTCCTTCTTAAGGAAAAATACCGTTGGATTCAAGCTTACAATGGTATTAAGTCTGTCTTGACCATCCATAATCTAGAGTTCCAAGGGCAGTTTGACCCAGGAATGCTGTGGGATTTGTTTGGAGTTGGATTTGAACGCTATGAAGATGGGACACTTCGTTGGAAGGATTGCTTGAACTGGATGAAGGCCGGAATCCTCTATGCTGATCGTGTGACCACTGTTTCACCAAGTTACGGTTATGAAATCATGACGGCTGAATATGGTTGCGGACTCGATCAAATCTTGCGGATGGAATCTGGTAAATTAACGGGGATTGTGAATGGAATCGATACAGACCTCTACAATCCTGAAACAGACCCGCTCTTGACCTATCATTTCAGTCGAGATGATTTATCAGGGAAAGCAGCAAGTAAGCGAGCTCTTCAGGAACGTGTCGGACTTCCGGTACGTGATGATGTTCCCTTGTTTGGAATTGTTTCTCGTTTGACCCGCCAAAAAGGCTTTGATGTGGTGGTTGAAGAACTCCACAACATTCTACAAAAGGATATCCAAATCGTTCTTTTGGGTACAGGGGATCCTGGCTTTGAGCAAGCCTTTGCTTGGTTTGGTCAAGCTTATCCAGATAAACTCTCTGCCAATATTATGTTTGATGTCCAGTTGGCGCAAGAAATCTATGCTGCTTCGGATGTTTTCTTGATGCCAAGCCGATTTGAACCATGTGGACTTTCTCAAATGATGGCTATGCGCTACGGCACCTTGCCATTGGTTCACGAGGTAGGGGGACTGCGTGACACAGTGCAAGCCTATAATGTCATCGATGGCAGTGGTACTGGATTTAGCTTTAACAACCTATCTGGTTATTGGTTAAACTGGGCTGTCGATCAAGCTTTGACAGTCTATACTCATGATAAGAATGCTTGGTACGGTCTTCAAAGAGAAGCCATGAGTCGTGATTTCTCTTGGGATACGGCTAGTCAACACTATGCGGATCTCTATCAGTCTTTGTAAGATAAATCTCTAAAAACGCCTATTTTGAACTGACCCCAAAAGTTAGACAGAAAAATCTGACTCTTGGGGCCGGTACATTTTAGGAGTTTTTTTGTTGCTAAGAAAGGAAGAGGAGCTACTTACATATAGGAAGCAAAAAGGGAAGAAATCTGAGCAAAATGAGTTGCTAAAAGATTCGAAAAAAGATAAGATAGATAAAGGTAAAAAATCACGGGAAGCGTTTTAGGGGAAGTGTCATTCCTCTCCAAACATAAATGTGACTTCCTATGATTTACAAATATTACTATGTAGGAAATTATAGGATGAAACAAAGAAGACAAGCTTTTGAAAAGATTACCAAGTATTCGATTCGGAAATTATCCGTCGGAGTAGGTCCGGTTGCTATTGGAGCCCTTCTTTTTGCAGGGAGTGTAGTAGGAGCGCATTCTGTACAAGCTGATCAATTCACGGCAGAAGCGACAGTTCATATGGGGTATGTCACGGAAAATGAGTTGACTCCTGAGGAACAAGCTCAGGTGATTCGTGCAATTCCTGAAGAATATCAAAATGAAGATACCTTTTATCTGGTGTATAAGAAAAAAACACCTAGTCAAGGGCTACTACCACAAACAGGGACGACCGAATTGGCGATTGCTGGCCTTAGTTTAGCGACTGCCTCTTTAGCAGTTCTTTTGCTGTCCAAAAAACACCGAAAAAAAGTAATGGGACTCCTATTAATTGGTTCCATGGGGCAAAGTCTGCTCTTATCTATTGATGCCGCAGCCTTGCAAAATATTGAGTTAGCAAGCTACAATCAAACTCTTTCAATTGCAAGCAGTAAAGAACTAGCCAATGGTGTCATTCCGATTGAAGGCTATGACTATGTTGGCTACCTGCGTTGTCCAGTTGATCCAAGAGCTACGGGCCAAGAACCTCATGTAAGAGTGGAGGAGAAGCCTGTATCCCAACCTGCAACAGAAGGAAAGACTCTATCTCAGGTAACACCTGAAGAGGGTCCTGCATTCCCTATAGTGGACAAGCCAAACGTTGAAGTTTCAACAGAAATTATTCCGTTTGAAACGGTAGAACAAGCAGATCCTACTTTAGCAAAAGGTCAAACAGTAGTTTTAAGAGCTGGACAAAATGGTGAACAGACTGTTTTAACAGAAGTAAGTACGGTAAATGGTCAGGAAGTTCGCAAAGTAGTTGAAAGCAAGCTTACTAAAGAACCAGTTTCACAAATTCTTGCTGTCGGGACCAAGGAGGATGTTCAACCAAGTCCACAACCTGCCCCAGTAGTCACAGCTAAGGGAACTCAGGAAAAAGGTCATGTGGGAGAAGCGCCTGTTCAGCCGGAGAACCCAACCTATACAGGTGTCGTTGAAGCCAAGGGAACACAAGAAGAAGGTCATGTAGGAGAAGCACCTGTTCAACCGGAGACTCCATCCTATACAGGTGTCGTTGAAGCCAAGGGAACCCAGGAAGAAGGCCATGTCGGTGAAGCTCCCGTTCAACCAGAGACTCCAGCCTATACCGGTGTTGTGGAAGCCAAGGGAACGCAAGAAGAAGGCCATGTCGGCGAAGCCCCAATTCAACCGGAGAACCCAGTTTACCAAGCGATCGAAGGGACAGTGACGGAGACAGAAACGGTAATCCTTCCATATGAAACAGAGTATGTAACGGATGCTAATCGTTACACCGATGAAGAAAGCCTTCTTCAGAAAGGCGAGGCTGGTAGTCAGGAGATTCGTCGTGTTTATAAGACGGTCAATGGTGAGAAGATTGGCGAGCCCCTCAGCACGACAACTGAAACGGTAAAAGCTCCTGTGACAGAAAGAATCAGTCGTGGAAGTAAGGCGATTGAAGGCCAAACAGAGGAAGTTGCTTTTGAGGAGATTCCATTTAAGACGGTAACCGAACAAGATGGCACCTTGCTAAAAGGAACTGAAAGGGTTTCTCAAGCCGGTAAGAATGGGAAGAAGAAAATCACCAAGGTTTACAAGACCATCAAGGGAGTTAAAACGGCGGATGCTCCTACGATTTCCGAAGAAGTGGTAGAACAAGCGCAAGATCAGATCATTCAAAAAGGGACTAAAGAACTTGAAAAGCCAACCTTAACCTTGACCCAGGTCGAGAAGGAAGAATTGAAGCGTAGTGCTAAAGCTACTTATCGTTTGGACAAACCAGACGGTGTGACCATCAAGTCTATCCAGGCTGTATTGAAGAAGGGTGATCAAGTGGTTAAAACGTTTGCCCTTTCAGAGACGGACTTAGCAGCTGCCTTAGCGGACTTGGACTACTACAAGGATTATACGCTCGCAACGACCATGGTCTATGACCGTGGAAATGGGGATGAAGAAGAAGTTCTTAAGGAAGAACCGCTAAGACTTGACCTTAAAAAAGTTGAAATCAAAAACATCAAGGAAACCAGTCTGATTAGCGTGGATGACCAAGGTCTTGAGACGGATAGCAGCCTCTTGACTGAAACACCGTCTGATGTGAAACCATACTACTTAAAGGTTACCACCCATGATAATAAGGTCACGAAACTAGCCGTTGATAAAATCGAAGAAGTGACGGTAGATGGCGCGACCCTCTACAAAGTAACAGCCAAAGCTCCAGATTTGGTCCAACGGACTGCAGACAACCAGTTCAATGAGGACTATGTCCACTATATTGCCAAACCCAAAGCTCATGAAGGTGATGTCTACTACAATTTCAACGAACTTGTAAAAGCCATGCAAGCCAATCCGTCTGGCACCTTTAAACTGGGTAGCAATATGAATGCGGCCAATGTCCAACCAGCAGGAAAATCTTATGTAACCAATGCCTTCAAGGGAATTTTGGAAAGTACGGATGGAAATACATTTGCCATCCATAATATCACTCGACCACTTTTTGGGAACATCGAAGGTGGCTCGGTTAAGAATCTCTTGCTTGAAAATATTGCGATTGACCTACCTGGGACTGATCGAGTAGCCCCAATCGCAGGTGTCATCAAAAACAATGCAACTGTTGAAAATGTTAAAGTAACAGGAAGTGTTGTTGGGAACAATGACGTAGCAGGGATCGTCAATAAAATTGATGGTAGTGGGAAGGTCAGCAATGTTGCCTTTATCGGGAAACTGCACGCTACTGGTAACAAAGGTGGCTATCTAGCGGGTGTTGTTGGCGAAAACTGGAAAGGTGTTGTTGAAAAGGCTTACGTTGATGCTGAAATTACTGGGAACAAAGCCAAAGCTGCAGGTCTAGTCTATTCCTCTCAAAATGGTGGAAATAACCACACGGTTGGTAAAGAAGGGGTCCTCAGAAATTCAGTTGCTAAAGGTTCTATCGAACTCAAAGAAGCTGTTCAGTCTGGTGGATTGCTGGGTACCAACTGGGCCTTGGGTGCTATTGAAGACAACATCACGATGATGAAAGTCAAAACAGGTGAGATGGTATTTGGTCATTCAGATATCGATGCAGATGATTACTTCACCTATTCAAGAACCAAGCGCAATTACAGTGTGGAAGGCGTGAGTGAAGGGAAGAAAACCTTTAACAACTCCCGTAAAATCCCTAGCATCTCGCTGGCAGAAGCTGATCAAAAAATCGAAGCAATGGGAATCACGGCTCAAACATTTACCAGCAGCAAACCAATTGAAGATACGCTCAATCACCTTGTTAGCAAAGACGATCAATACAAGGGAATCACTGGTTACGATGCGACTCGTGAGCTAGCTTACCGCAATATCGCTAAATTGCAACCATTCTACAATAAAGAATGGATTGTCGACCAAGGGAATAAATTGGCCGCAACGAGTCCTCTCTTGACCAAGGAAGTCTTGTCTGTGACCGCTATGAAGGGCAATGATTTTGTCACTGAACTAGCTGATGTCGACCACATCCTGATCCACTACGCAGATAAGACCAAAGATGTCTTCAGCATTTCACCGAAAGAGTCTAAAGTCAAACAAGTGAAAGAGTACAGTGTAGCGGAGCTCGGTGAAGTAGTCTACACGCCGAATATGGTGGACAAAGACCGTAGTGATCTCATCAATGCTATTGTTGAAAAATTGAGTCCTGTGGAATTACAATCTGACCCAATCTACACGCACCTTGGTAGAACTGGTCCAAACAAAGTTAATGCTATTAAGAACCTTTATCTTGAAGAAACCTTCAAAGAAGTTAAGGATAATCTTACTAAATTTGTGAAACAGTTGGTTGAAAATGAGGATCATCAATTAAACACAGATGAGGCTGCTAAACGTGCTTTGATCAAGAAAATTGATGATAACAAGGCAGCGGTTCTCCTTGGCCTATCTTACCTTAACCGTTATTACGGAGTGAAGTTTGATGATTTCAATATCAAGCAACTCATGTTGTTCAAGCCAGACTTCTATGGGAAGAATGTCGATGTTTTAGACCGTTTGATTGAAATTGGTTCAAAAGAAGATTATGTCAAAGGAACTCGTACACACGATGCCTTCCGTGAAGTCGTGGCTAAGCATACTCGCTCTGGCAATCTCAATGATTTCTTGCAATACAACATGGAACTCTTTACAAGTGATACAAACTTGAATGATTGGTTCATCAAAGCAACCAAAGACAATGTCTATATTGTCGAGCCTGAGACAACCAATCCAGCATTCGCATCTGCTAAGCACAGAGCCTATGAGGGCTTAAACAATGATGTTCACGGTAAAATGATCTTGCCACTCTTGAACTTAAAAGATGCTCATATGTTCTTGATTTCAACCTACAATACCATGGCCTATAGTTCCTTCGAGAAATATGGCAAGAACACGGAAGCAGAACGCAATGCCTTCAAAGCGGAAATTGATAAAGTCGCTAAAGGGCAACAAAATTACCTAGATTTCTGGTCACGTCTAGCAACGGATAAGGTTCGCAATCAACTCTTGAAGAGCAATAATATGGTGCCGACCCCTGTCCTTGATAACCAAAACTACAAGGGCATTAGTACAGATCGTTATGGACATACCAACAGTGGCAAAGATGTGGCTCCAATCCGTGAATTGTATGGTCCGACCGACCGTTACCATGCGACTGATGGTCGTATGGGAGCTGTAGCTCGCGTTTATGCCAATCCATATAAAGATGACTCTGTCTTCTTTATGGTGACGGATATGGTTAGTGATTTTGGGGTTTCTGCCTTTACCCACGAAACGACTCACGTTAATGACCGCATGGTTTATCTAGGTGGCTCAAGACACCGTGAAGGAACAGATCTTGAAGCATTTGCTCAAGGAATGTTGCAAACTCCATCCGTATCCAATCCAAATGGTGAATACAAAGCCCTTGGTCTCAACATGGCTTATGAACGTCCAAACGATGGAAATCAATGGTATAACACTAATCCAAATGATCTGACTTCACGCGAGGAGATTGATCGCTACATGAAGGGTTATAATGATACCCTCATGCTTCTGGATTACCTAGAAGGAGAAGCTGTCCTCAACAAAGGCAGTCAAGACTTAAACAATGTATGGTTCAAGAAGGTTGATAAACAATATCGAGGAGCTAACACTAAGAATCAATTCGACAAGGTTAGACCTTTAAGTGATGAAGAAAAAGATATTCCTTTGCATTCAGTTGATGACCTAGTAACCAATAACTTCATGACCAACCGTGGTCCTGGAAATGGCGTTTATAATCCATCTGACTTTGGATCAGCCTATGTGACCGTACCGATGATGACAGGGATCTATGGTGGGAACACCAGTGAAGGGGCTCCTGGAGCAATGTCCTTCAAACACAATACCTTCAGACTCTGGGGTTATTATGGCTATGAAAAAGGATTCCTAGGTTATGCTTCAAACAAGTATAAACAAGAGTCCAAACAAGCTGGACTTGCCACTCTAGGAGATGACTTCGTAATTCAGAAGATTTCTGATGGAAGATTCAGTACCCTTGAAGACTGGAAGAAAGCTTACTTCAATGAAGTGGTAACCAGTGCCAAAAACGGAATTCAGGCTATTGACATCGATGGTAAAACCTACAATAGCTATGAAGACTTGAAACGTGCATTTGCTGAAGCAGTAGATAAAGATAAGGCTACTCTAAGTAACGGTTCTGTCAAATTTGACAATACTGTTTCACTGAAAGAAAAAATCTTTAAGAAATTGCTGCAACAAACGGACAGTTTCAAAACCCCTATTTTTAAATAGGAAGAAAATGCTCATCTGCTCGTCAGGTGAGTTTTTTCTATCCTTGGTAATAATGCTTCCTCTTCTGATAAAAATAATATAAATTTGTGTGGAATACAAAAATAGACAAAGTGTCTAAAAACGATTAGGGTCTTTTGAAAACTAGTGGCAAGAGGAATTTTGAAAGTAGTAACAGAATTGCCGTAAAACGTTTTCTTTCTAGGCAAACATTTGACTATTATATCTTTTAGGAGTAAACTAAGGGAGTAAAATTTATTTAAGGAGAATTCATCATGAATTTAACATTTTTAGGTCTTTGTTTTGCCTGCTTCGGCGTGTCCATTGCTGAAGGATTGATTATGAGTAATCTTTTCAAAGCTGCTTCTCGTCAACCAGAGATTATCGGTCAATTACGTAGCCTTTTGATCCTCGGGATCGCCTTTGTAGAAGGTACCTTCTTCGTAACCTTGGCCATGGCCTTCGTTATTAAATAGACTTCTCTATTTAGGAAAGGAGGTGTCAAACCTTGGAAGAAAGTGTGAATCCAACCCTAAATATTGGACCTGTATCCTTTGATTTGACCCTACTTGCCATGTCTCTTGTAACCGTTCTGATGGTCTTTGCCTTTGTCTATTGGGCAAGTCGCAAAATGACCCTTCGTCCCAAGGGCAAACAAAATGCTCTTGAGATGATCTATGATTTTGTCATTAGTTTTACCAAGGGAAACATTGGAGAGCACTATATGAAGAACTATTCTTTGTTCTTGTTTTCTCTCTTTCTCTTTATCTTGGTGGCCAATAATATTGGTTTAATGGCAAAAGTTCAAACAACAAACGGTTATAACTTGTGGACTTCCCCAACGGCTAACCTCGGCTATGACTTATCTCTCTCCTTTATGATCACCTTGATCGCACATGTGGAAGGAGTTCGTCGTCGAGGCTTTAAGGAATACTTGAAGGCCTTTGCGACTCCTGGTTTTATGACCCCGATGAACCTCCTAGAAGAGGTGACCAATTTTGCTTCCTTAGCAATTCGGATCTACGGGAATATTTTTGCCGGTGAAGTATTGGCAGGCTTGCTTTTAGCCTTGTCTCAACAAGCCTTTTATTGGTATCCAGTAGCCTTTATCGGAAGCATGTTATGGACAGCCTTTTCGATTTTCATTTCATGTATCCAAGCCTATGTATTTACCATGTTGTCATCCATGTACATAGGTAAAAAAATAAACGGTGAGGAAGAGTAAGTAGAGGAGTAGAAGATGGATTTAACAATTGGTACCATTATTGGTGACTTTATACTAATCGCTGGTTCCTTCCTCTTATTAATCTTTTTAGTAAAGAAATTTGCTTGGGGCAATATTACCAGTATTTTGGATGCGCGTGCTGAAAAAATTATCAATGATATTGACCAAGCAGAGGCGGCCCGTAAAAAGGCTGAGGAACTAGCTGCAAAACGCGAAGAAGAGTTGGCAGGTAGTCGTCAAGAAGCAACGACCATTCTTGAAACGGCTAAGGAAACAGCCGAAAAAAATAAGGCTCATATTCTCAGTGAAGCCAACCAAGAAGCCCTTCGCTTGAAAGAAAAAGCGCAATTAGAAATTTCGCAAAATAAAGAAGAAGCGATGAACAGTATCAAGGGAGATGTCGCAGACCTAACCGTTAACTTGGCAGGTAAATTGCTAAGCCAACAGTTGGACTCTGAAGGCCATCGCCAACTGATCGATCGCTACCTAAATGAATTAGGAGATGCCTAATGGACAAAAAGCAATTAATGGTAATTGAGAAATATTCCCAGCCTTTTGTTCAATTGGTATTTGAAAAGAATCAGCAAGATGACGTTTATGAACAACTAAGTCAAATAAAGGCTGTTTTTGAAGAAACAGGCCTTGCTGCATTTTTAGCTCATATCGGTGTAGAGGATGAAGAGAAGGCGAAAAGTCTGCGACTTTTCCAAAACTCGGATTCAGCATTACTAGACCATTTGATTGAAGTGGTTATTCTCAATCATCGTGAAGCCTTATTTTATGACATTGTCAGAGTTAGTATGGATCAAATTCAACAAGTGAGCAACTGTTTCGAAGTAACCGTTTCTTCGGTTGCAGGACTCGATCAGGCTCAAAAAGAGAAATTGATTCCTATTATTGAAAAGAAATTTGGCATCCAAGTTCGTTCGTTGAAAGAAAAATTGGATCCAGATTTGATTGGTGGTTTTGTGGTTTCAGCAAATCACAAGACCTTAGATACTAGTCTCAAACGTCAATTGCAAGTCATAAAAGCAAATTTGAAATAGAAAGTGGTGTGAATTTTGGCGATTAACGCACAAGAAATCAGCGCTTTAATTAAGCAACAAATTGAAAATTTCCAGCCAAATTTTGACGTCACAGAGACCGGAGTCGTTACCTATATTGGTGACGGGATTGCGCGTGCTCATGGCCTTGAAAATGCAATGAGTGGTGAGTTGTTGATCTTTGAAAACGGCTCATACGGGATGGCGCAAAACTTGGAAACGACAGATGTCGGGATTATTATCCTTGGAGACTTCACGGATATTCGTGAAGGAGACTCGATTCGTCGGACTGGTAAAATCATGGAAGTCCCTGCTGGGGATGCCTTGATTGGTCGGGTTGTCAATCCTCTTGGTCAACCAGTGGATGGCTTGGGAGACATCGTAACAGATACCTTCCGTCCAGTTGAAACACCAGCTCCTGGTGTTATGCAACGGAAATCTGTCTCAGAGCCCCTTCAAACCGGTTTGAAAGCCATTGATGCCCTCGTTCCAATCGGACGGGGCCAACGGGAATTGATCATCGGAGACCGTCAAACAGGGAAAACCTCTATTGCCATCGATACCATCTTGAACCAAAAGGATCAAGACATGATCTGTATCTATGTCGCAATTGGACAAAAAGAATCAACGGTTCGGACACAAGTAGAAACACTTCACAAGTATGGAGCAATGGATTATACCATTGTCGTAACAGCATCAGCCTCACAACCGTCTCCATTGCTATTCCTTGCACCATATGCAGGGGTTGCGATGGCCGAAGAGTTCATGTACAATGGCAAACACGTTTTGATCGTCTATGATGATTTGTCAAAACAAGCCGTTGCTTACCGTGAATTGTCCCTTCTTCTTCGTCGTCCGCCAGGACGGGAAGCCTTCCCAGGGGATGTCTTCTACCTTCATAGCCGTTTATTGGAACGTTCTGCCAAAGTATCAGATGAATTGGGTGGTGGTTCCATCACTGCGCTTCCAATTATTGAAACACAAGCAGGAGATATTTCCGCTTATATCGCAACTAACGTGATTTCGATCACAGATGGACAAATCTTCTTGCAAGATAGCCTCTTTAACTCAGGTATTCGTCCAGCCATCGATGCGGGATCATCTGTCTCACGGGTTGGTGGATCAGCCCAAATCAAGGCTATGAAGAAGGTTGCGGGGACTCTCCGTATTGACCTAGCTTCTTACCGTGAGTTGGAAGCCTTCACCAAGTTTGGTAGTGACTTGGATGCGGCTACTCAAGCTAAGTTGAACCGTGGTCGCCGGACAGTAGAAGTCTTGAAACAACCGGTCCATGAACCATTAACTGTTGAAAAACAGGTTGTGATCTTGTATGCATTGACACATGGATTCTTGGATAGTGTACCAGTTGATGATATCCTTCGCTTTGAAGAGGAACTGTTTGCCTTTGTAGAAGCACATCATGCAGATATCTTTGAAACCATTCGTACTACCAAAGATCTTCCAAGTGAAGAAACAATGGATGCAGTGATTACTGACTTTGTCAACCAATCAAGTTTCAAATAGAAATAGGAGTGGCAGATGGCAGTTTCTTTAAATGATATCAAAAATAAAATTGCATCGACAAAGAATACCAGTCAAATTACAAATGCTATGCAGATGGTATCTGCTGCCAAACTTGGGAAGTCTGAGCAAGCTGCCAGGGACTTCCAAATTTACGCATCTAAGGTTCGTAAACTATTGACCGACCTCTTACATGGACACGAGGCTGAAAATGCTAAGTACCATCCATTTTTAAAGAGTCGTCCGGTCAAAAAGTCTGCTTATATTGTCATCACTTCTGACCGTGGACTCGTGGGGGGCTACAACGCCTCTATCCTCAAGTCTGTCATGGAATTGAAGGAAGAATACCATCCAACAGGTGAGGATTTTGAAGTCATCTGTATTGGAAGTATTGGGGCAGATTTCTTTAGAGCAAGAGGCATCCAGCCGGTTTATGAACTACGTGGTCTAGCTGATCAACCAAGCTTTGATGAAGTGCGGAAGATCATCACCAAAACAGTCCAAATGTATCAAAATGAATTGTTTGATGAATTGTATGTCTGTTATAATCACCACGTCAATAGTTTGACCAGTCAATTGCGGGTAGAGCAAATGCTTCCGATCATTGACTTGGACCCCAATGAAGCAGATGCAGATTATATCTTGAATCTGGAGTTGGAATCAGACCGCGATGCGATTTTGGATCAATTGCTTCCACAGTTTGCGGAAAGTATGATTTATGGAGCCATCATTGATGCCAAAACAGCTGAAAATGCTGCCGGTATGATGGCCATGCAAACCGCAACAGACAATGCCAAGAAGGTAATTGATGAATTGACCATTCAATACAACCGTGCTCGTCAAGCAACCATTACGCAAGAAATTACGGAAATTGTTGCAGGAGCGAGTGCGCTTGAGTAGTTGATTCGATGCACATTTTAACAATACAAACATAAGCTTGATGGTGTGTATTCACAAGCTTAGAAACTTAATAGAATAGGAGAATGACATGAGTTTAGGCAAAATTTCTCAGGTTGTAGGCCCTGTCGTTGACGTAGCTTTTGCTGCGGGCGATAAACTCCCTGAGATTAATAATGCGCTTGTAGTCTATAAAAATGACCAACAAAAATCAAAAGTCGTTCTTGAAGTAGCTCTTGAACTTGGGGATGGTGTCGTTCGGACCATTGCCATGGAATCAACAGATGGCTTGACTCGTGGGATGGAAGTATTGGACACTGGTCGTCCAATCTCTGTGCCTGTTGGAAAAGAAACTCTTGGACGGGTCTTCAACGTCTTGGGAGATACCATTGACTTGGAAGAAGCATTTCCAGAAGATGCCCCTCGTGAATCCATTCATAAAAAAGCTCCATCCTTTGATGAGCTTTCTACTTCAGAAGAAATTCTTGAAACAGGGATCAAGGTCATTGACCTCCTTGCCCCTTATTTGAAAGGTGGAAAGGTCGGCCTCTTCGGTGGTGCCGGAGTTGGGAAGACCGTCTTGATTCAAGAATTGATCCACAACATTGCCCAAGAGCACGGTGGGATCTCTGTCTTTACCGGAGTTGGAGAACGGACCCGTGAAGGGAATGACCTTTACTGGGAAATGAAAGAATCTGGCGTTATCGAAAAAACAGCCATGGTCTTTGGACAAATGAACGAACCACCAGGAGCGCGGATGCGTGTAGCTTTGACTGGTTTGACCATTGCGGAATACTTCCGTGATGTCGAAGGTCAGGACGTTCTCTTGTTCATCGACAATATCTTCCGTTTCACCCAAGCCGGTTCAGAAGTATCAGCCCTTTTGGGACGGATGCCTTCAGCCGTTGGTTACCAACCTACCTTGGCAACTGAAATGGGACAATTGCAAGAACGGATTACCTCAACCAAGAAAGGTTCTGTTACATCGATCCAGGCCATCTATGTGCCAGCCGATGACTATACCGACCCTGCCCCAGCAACGGCCTTCGCCCATTTGGACTCAACCACCAACTTGGAGCGTAAATTGGTTCAATTGGGGATCTACCCTGCCGTGGACCCATTGGCATCTAGCTCCCGTGCCCTTTCTCCAGATATTGTCGGAGAAGAGCACTATGCAGTGGCTTCTGAGGTCAAACGCGTCCTTCAACGCTACCACGAATTGCAAGATATCATTGCTATCTTGGGGATGGATGAATTGTCTGATGATGAAAAGACCTTGGTAGCTCGTGCCCGTCGTATTCAATTCTTCTTGTCTCAAAACTTTAACGTGGCGGAACAATTCACTGGTCAACCTGGTTCTTATGTACCGGTTGCAGAAACTGTACGTGGCTTTAAGGAAATTTTGGATGGGAAACACGACCACTTGCCTGAGGACGCCTTCCGTGGTGTCGGTTCGATCGAAGATGTGATTGCAAAAGCTGAAAAAATGGGATTCTAAGAAGAGGTGAAAGATGAGTCAAATGAACGTCCAAATCGTTACACCGGATGGACTGGTTTATGATCATCATGCCGCATTTGTATCTGTCAAGACAATTGATGGTGAATTAGGGATTTTACCTCGTCATATCAATACCATTGCGGTTTTGGCTGTAGACCAAGTCAAGGTCCGTCGGGTCGATGACGAAAAACACATTGATTGGATCGCCGTGAATGGTGGGATTATCGAAGTAGTAGATAATGTCATTACCATCGTAGCGGATTCGGCGGAACGCGCTCGAGACATTGATATTAGCCGGGCTGAGCGTGCAAAAATGCGTGCTGAAAAAGCCCTTGAAGAAGCCAAGGACCAACATTCTGTTGATATGGAACGTCGTGCCAAGATTGCCCTTCAACGCGCTATTAACCGGATTAATGTCGGAAATCGATTATAAATATAAAAAGAAGTTGATTGGATCGACTTCTTTTTTTCGCATCTTAAGAATATGAAAGGAAACTTTGTCTTATGGTATAATAGAGGTATGATTCAAATGATTTTTACTTTTTGCAGTCACTTATTGTTTATTTCCTTTGCCTACCACCTTCTTTCAACGGTGGTTCAGTGGGAGCGTTTTTTAAAGGTAACTGCCGAAACAGCTGTGAAAATTCGGCTGCTTATTTTATTGATCAGCATTAGTTTAGGCTATTTAACTAGTAGCTTCTTTATCAGTATTTACGAATTCAGTCGGCAACTATTTAACGGGAACTTTTAGCTTCTTTTTTGATGAATTTATGGTATGATAGTAGTCGTGACTGAATGAAATGGAGTAATAACGAGTATGGATAAAATTATTGTAAATGGTGGTCAAAATCGCCTAGTTGGAACTGTGAAGATCGAAGGAGCAAAGAATGCAGTCCTTCCTCTTTTAGCAGCAACTGTTTTGGCCAGTGAAGGAACAACAACTTTGACCAATGTTCCTGTTTTATCTGATGTCTTTACAATGAACAATGTCGTTCGTGGCTTGAACACACAAGTTACGTTTGATGAAGAAACTAATACAGTAGTCGTTGATGCGACGCAACCATTAACAGAAGAAGCACCTTACAAATATGTCAGTAAGATGCGAGCTTCGATCGTCGTTCTAGGTCCTGTCTTGGCTCGGAATGGTCATGCCAAAGTTTCCATGCCAGGTGGCTGTACCATTGGAAGTCGTCCTATTGATCTCCACCTTAAAGGTCTGGAAGCCATGGGAGCGAAAATCACCCAAACGGCTGGTTACATTGAAGCAAAAGCAGATCGTCTTCGAGGAGCTCATATCTACATGGATTTCCCATCCGTAGGTGCGACGCAAAATATCATGATGGCAGCAACCTTAGCAGATGGAACAACGGTTATTGAGAACGCGGCCCGCGAACCTGAAATCGTGGACTTGGCCTCTCTTTTGAATAAGATGGGTGCTAAGGTACGTGGAGCAGGTACAGAAACCTTGACAATTGTTGGGATAGATCGTTTGCATGGAGCGGTTCACAATGTCGTTCAAGACCGAATTGAGGCAGGAACCTTCATGGTTGGTGCAGCTATGACAGGTGGAGACGTTTTAATCGAGGATGCGATTTGGGAACACAACCGCCCTCTTCTTTCTAAGATGCAAGAAATGGGCGTTGAGGTAACGGAAGAAGAGAATGGTATTCGCATTCGCTCAGATGTTTCTAAATTGAAACCAGTGACGGTAAAAACTTTACCTTATCCAGGCTTCCCTACAGATATGCAGGCTCAATTTACTGCTTTGATGGCCATGGCTTCTGGTGAATCGACCATGATTGAAACGGTATTTGAAAATCGTTTCCAACATTTGGAAGAGATGCGTCGGATGGGCTTACATTCAGATATTATGAGAGATACAGCTCGTATCCAAGGTGGAGCTAGCTTACAAGGGGCTGAAGTAATGTCGACAGACTTGCGTGCTAGTGCAACCTTGATTTTAATGGGGCTTGTGGCTGAGGGAGAAACCAAAGTGAGCAAGTTAACCCACCTCGACCGTGGATATTTTAAATTCCATGAGAAATTGGTGGCTCTTGGAGCAGATGTACGTCGTGTGAAGGAAGATGATGATGAAA
This sequence comes from Streptococcus sp. SCPM-O-B-23252 (M501), assembly GCF_058200355.1. Classification (NCBI taxonomy): domain Bacteria; kingdom Bacillati; phylum Bacillota; class Bacilli; order Lactobacillales; family Streptococcaceae; genus Streptococcus; species Streptococcus sp. SCPM-O-B-23252 (M501). The sequence goes on along the minus strand of NZ_JBYQGS010000001.1, from coordinate 1,108,723 downwards.
ACTAAATTAAAAGCAATCGGAAAACAATTGGGGATCGTCCTATTGGTTCTTACTATCTTAGCGATTGTTTTCGCTCTTGGCTTGGTCATTGGATATGGTGTCATTGGCAATGGAAAGGATCCTTGGTCCATTCTCTCGCCAGATACCTGGAAGGAAATCCTTCAGAAATTTTCAGGTAAGTAACTATTTATCAAAAAGAGGAGCTTGAGATCGTGATCCCAGGCTCTTTCCCATTCAGTAGAAACAGAGGAAACCAGTGTGGCAAACAATCAAAAGAAACCACTTAAAATGAAAAAATCAGGACAAACCCTACTGGGCTTGGTGGTGGCAGCAGCCCTCTCCATCGGTGGCTATTACTTTAGTCAACCTCAGCCAGTCGCTAGTCACTCTCAGGTTCAAACGGTTGTTACTTCGAGTCAAGAAGCAACACCGAGTAAGGAACTAGCGGAGAGTGTTCTGACAGATAGTGTTCGAGCTAAACTAGGAAAGAACATTCAATGGAACGAAGCGGGCGCTTTTATCATTAATCAAAACAAAACCAATCTGGATGCGGATGTTGCTAGTCTCCCTTATGCAGATACTAAGACAAAGACTGTAAAAGGACGAGAGATTCCAACAGTTGCCAATGCTTTGATGACCAAGGCGACTCGTCAATACCAAAAAAGGGAACAGACGGATGTAGATTGGGCTCCCGCTGGCTGGCACCAAGTAACCAATTTAGCTGGGGAATATGACCATGCGGTTGATCGGGGTCATCTTCTCGGCTATGCCTTGATTGGCAACTTAGATGGGTTTGATGCCTCGATGACGAATCCTAAAAATATTGCGGTTCAAACAGCTTGGGCCAACCAAGCGCGTGACAGTTTTTCAACAGGACAAAATTACTATGAAACCCTTGTTCGGAAGGCCTTAGATAAAAATAAGCGGGTCCGTTATCGGGTGACTCTCTTCTATGCTTCAGATGAAGATTTGGTACCAGTTGGCAGTCAAATTGAAGCAAAATCGAGTGATGGCAGTCTAGAGTTTAACGTTTTTGTTCCAAATGTCCAGAGTGGGATTAGTTTGGATTATCGTACTGGAAAAGTAACAGTGCATCGCTAAGCTGCGTATAAAAGAAGAAGCAGGATGAAAAGGATTCGGTTGGCTTTGCTGTCAACTGGATCTTTTTCCTTTCATGACGTCACCCTTTAGCTTATTTTAAGAAAACTGAGGTAAAATAACCTCTTCTAGACCTAAACAAAGGTCTTCCTAAGGAAAGGAGGAACTTGTGAGAACCATTATAGCCATGATTCGTTTTCTAATACGGGTTATTTGGAGTCTTGTTTGGGGCTTGTTTTGGACTATCGCCCTTAGTTTTGCTTTGCTGGTTGCTACTTTATTCTTTAGTGGCAAAACCGGTAGCGGAATTGATGGGGTCAGTCGCGCAGCCCAAACGGTTGTCACCCAGGTAGATGCATACTTTCATCGAGACGGCCCTCTACTGGGTCAGGGAAGTCCATCTACTCAAGAGGACTTAGCAACAGATGGCCATACCTCTACAGGAGCAAGATGGGATCAGGCAAGTGCAAAAGTTTATCTAGATCCTGAAATGGATGAGACCTTTACCCGTGCCTATGAGGAAGCTCTTGAGTCTTGGAATCAGACAGGAGCCTTCACTTTCCAACTCGTCACCAGTGAAGAAGAGGCCGATATCCTCTTGACAGAGATGGATGATAGCACGGTTTCTGCAGCAGGTGAGGCTGAATCTCAGACCAATGTTTTAACCAATCGTTTCAAACGGGTGACCGTTCGTTTGAATCGCTATTACCTACTTAATAAGCAGTTCAATTATTCCCATCAGCGAATTGTAAACACAGCTGAGCATGAACTAGGCCATGCGATCGGTTTGGACCATACTGAGGAAGAGTCCGTCATGCAGGCAGCTGGTTCCTTTTATAGCATCCAAGAGAGGGATATTGAGGCTGTTCGGCAACTATACAAGGAGTAAGAATGATCAAACGTATACTGTATATTATTCGAAGCTTTCCAGAACAAGTGGCACTCTTTGTGTTTAACTCTGGAATCTTTCTATGGCTATCCCAAAAAGGGCAAGCAATTTCCCATGAATTAGGCATTCAACAGGCTTGGGAAAACTATGCTCCTGAGGGAGTCCGTCAATTTTTCGGGGACAATAAGAAAGCCGTCCAAGCTTTCTTCTCCCATTCGGCCATCACTTGGCTGATTGGCTCCATGATGATCCTGCTTGTGATTCGCTTTGTAAAGGGAGTCATCAAATGGGGCTTGCTTTTGCTGGTGATTGGCATCGGGCTTTTCCTCGCCTATCAGTACAGCCAAATGGCTTCCAATATCTCAGCTATTTAAAAAGTTAGGACAGGTCAAGCGCATCTAGCGTTTGGCCTTTTCTTCAATTGTCAATTTGTCAAAAGTAAGGTAAAATGAAACTATGATTATTTTACAAGCCAACAAAATTGAACGCTCTTTTGCAGGGGAGGTTCTTTTTGATAATATCAGCCTGCAAGTGGATGAACGGGACCGGATTGCCCTGGTCGGAAAGAACGGAGCCGGTAAGTCAACACTCTTAAAAATCTTGGTGGGAGAAGAAGAGCCGACTTCAGGGGAAATCAATAAAAAGCGGGATCTTTCTCTCTCCTATCTGGCTCAGGATAGTCGCTTTGAGTCGTCCAATACTATCTACGATGAGATGCTCCATGTCTTTGACGACCTCCGTAAAACGGAGAAAACTTTGCGGCAGATGGAGCTTGAGATGGGGGAAAAAACTGGGGCTGACTTGGAAAAACTCATGCAGGATTATGACCGTCTATCGGAAGAATTCCGTCAGGCAGGTGGTTTTACCTATGAGGCAGATATCCGCGCGATTTTAAACGGCTTCAAGTTTGATGAGTCCATGTGGCAGATGAAGATTGAAGAGCTGTCTGGTGGGCAAAATACCCGTCTCGCTCTGGCCAAGATGCTCTTGGAAAAACCGAATCTCTTGGTACTGGACGAGCCGACCAACCACTTGGATATTGAGACCATTGCCTGGTTGGAAAACTACCTGGTCAATTATAGTGGGGCCCTTCTCATTGTCAGTCACGACCGCTATTTCCTAGATAAGGTCGCAACCATTACTTTGGATTTGACCAAGCATTCTTTGGACCGCTATGTCGGCAATTACTCTAGCTTTGTCGAGCAAAAAGAGCAAAAATTGTTGACCGAAGCCAAGAACTACGAGAAGCAACAAAAAGAAATTGCGGCGCTGGAAGACTTTGTTAATCGCAATTTGGTGCGGGCGTCGACCACCAAACGGGCCCAGTCTCGTCGCAAGCAATTGGAAAAAATGGAGCGCCTAGACAAGCCCGAAGCTGGGACCAAGTCTGCCCATATGACCTTCCATTCTGATAAGGCCTCTGGCAATGTCGTTTTGACAGTAGAAGAGGCAGCTGTCGGCTATGATGATCAAATCCTGTCCGAGCCGATCAATCTGGATATCCGTAAGATGAATGCGGTCGCTATTGTAGGACCAAATGGGATCGGGAAATCTACTCTTATCAAGTCTATTGTCGGGCAGATTCCTTTCATCAAGGGGGAAGCTCGTTTTGGGGCCAATGTCGAGGTGGGCTACTATGACCAGACCCAAAGTAAACTAACCCCTCACAATAGTGTCTTGGATGAGATCTGGAATGACTTTAAACTGACACCAGAAGTAGAAATTCGCAATCGCCTAGGAGCCTTCCTTTTCTCAGGGGACGATGTCAAGAAAACCGTCGGCATGCTGTCGGGTGGAGAGCGGGCCCGCTTGCTTCTAGCTAAGCTGTCCATGGAGAATAACAATTTCTTGATTCTCGATGAGCCGACCAACCACTTGGATATCGATAGCAAGGAAGTGCTGGAAAATGCCTTGATTGATTTTGACGGGACCTTGCTCTTTGTCAGCCACGACCGTTACTTTATCAATCGGGTGGCTACACAAGTCTTGGAACTCTCAGAAGAGGGCTCGACCCTTTATTTGGGAGACTATGATTATTATCTGGAGAAAAAAGCAGAGTTAGAGGCCCTTGCTGCAGCGCAAGTAGAAGCTATGCCTGTTTCTTCTACGGAGGAAGTCACCAGCAATGACTATCACCTGCAAAAGCAAAATCAGAAGGAACTCCGGAAAATCACCCGTCGCATTGAGCAATTGGAAGCGGAGATGGAAGAGATTGATCAAAAAATCCAAGCCATCACCGAAACCATGCATAGCACCAATGATGCAGAAGACTTGGTACAACTCCAGAGTGACCTGGACCAATTAACTGTCCAGCAGGAAGCGGTCATGGAAGAATGGGCAGAACTGTCAGAGCAGGTGGAATAGATAGAAGATCTTGGAAAAGTTTTTCGTGAATTTCGAATCAGTAAAAATTATTCATTGAAAGAAGCTGCAGGCCACCAATGAAACCGGCGAACTCATTGAGAGCCAGTAGCAATTGGACCAGCTGACTGCCACCTAAGAAGAAGCCATGCTAGAATGGGAAGAATTAGCGGAGAAAGTGTAGTTTTCTAATTTGCCTAAGGAGAACATTATGACGACTGAAAATGATTGGTTTATGAAGCAGATTAAAGGTGTAGCCGATATAATTGGTACAACTTTGCGCCTACAGATTCAGAATTTAGATTTGGGGCAGTACGAGGATGAGGAAGGAAAACTCATCAACGGGAATCACTATCTTCAGCAAGTTTTAGAAGAGCAACGCTTTGCAGAGGCCATTTCTTTTGTTGAAGAGCAGATGAAACGCCTACCTCTTCATCAGTATGATCTATTGGTTGATTGGCTGATTTCTTACTTAAGACAATTAGATGTTTCCGTTAAAGAAGAACATGGATTCTACGAAGGATACTTGCAAGAGTTAGAAAGGTACTTAAAGGAATTTAAGTGGTAATCAAATGGAAGATTTAGGCAAAGTTTTTCGTGAATTTCGAATCAGTAAAAATTATTCATTGAAAGAAGCTGCAGGAGAAGCCTGCTCGACCTCTCAATTATCCCGTTTTGAATTGGGGGAGTCGGATCTGACTGCGTCGCGCTTCTTTGAAATATTAGACAATATCCATGTGACGATTGAGAATTTTATGGATAAGGCTAGGAATTTTCAACACCATGAGCATGTCGCCTTGATGGCTCAGATTATTCCGCTTTACTATGCAAATGATATTGCTGGTTTTCAAAGGCTTCAAGGAGAACAACTTGAAAAGGCTAAAGGTTCGATCAATCCCCTATATTTTGAATTGAACTGGATCTTGTTACAAGGGCTGATTTGCCAGAGAGATGTCAGCTACACCATGAAGCAGAGTGATCTGGACAAGGTGGCGGACTATCTCTTTCAGACAGAAGAGTGGACCATGTATGAATTGATCCTCTTTGGCAATCTCTACAGCTTTTATGATGTGGACTATGTCACACGGCTTGGGAGAGAAGTGATGGAGCGTGAAGATTTCTACAAGGAAATTGGTCGCCATCGAAAACTAGTCTTGATTCTAGCCCTCAATTGTTACCAGCATTGTTTAGAACACCGTTCTTTTGAAAGTGCTAGTTATTTTGAGGCCAATGTGGAAAAGATTATCGGCAAGAGTATCAAACTCTACGAGCGCAATGTCTTTCATTACCTCAAGGGATTTGCTCTCTATCAGAAGGGGCTAGAGAAAGAAGGGAGTCAGCAAATGCAAGAGGCTATGCATATTTTTGATGTGCTAGGTCTTCCAGAGCAGGTAGCTTACTATCAAGAACACTTTGATAAATTTGTAATAGATGAATGTTCTAAATAGGAGAGAGATAAAGGAGATTTTATGAACCGACATGCGGTCCAATTAATTAGTCGTGGAGCGATTACCAAAATTGGAAATATGCTCTATGATTATGGGAATAGTGTCTGGCTGGCCTCGATGGGGACTATAGGAAAGACGGTATTAGGGATCTATCAGATTTCTGAGTTAGTGACAGGGATTCTCGTGAATCCATTTGGAGGCGTGATCTCAGACCGTTTTTCCCGTCGCAAGATTTTGATGACGACCGACTTGGTGTGTGGTCTCCTGTGTTTGGCGATTTCTTTTATCAGAAATGATCGTTGGATGATTGCGGCTTTGATTGTTGCTAATATTGTTCAGGCCATTGCCTTTGGTTTTTCTCGACCTGCCAATAAAGCCATTATTACAGAAGTTGTGGAGAAAGAAGAGATTGTAACCTATAATGCGCACTTGGAGCTGGTCTTACAAGTTGTTAGTGTCAGTTCTCCCGTGTTTTCTTTCCTAGTTCTACAATTTGCCAGTCTCCATGCGACCCTCTTACTAGATGCGCTGACCTTTTTCATTGCCTTTGTCCTAGTGGCTTTCCTTCCGAAAGAAGAAGCTAAGGTTCAAGAGAGGAAACAGTTTACCGGGAAAGATATTTTTTCGGATATGAAAGATGGACTAAACTATATCTGGCATCAGAAAGACATTTCTTTCTCTTGTTGGTGGCTTCCGGCGTTAATTTCTTTTTTGCGGCTTTTGAGTTTTTACTTCCATTTTCCAATAGACTCTACGGGGGCAAGGGGGCTTATGCGACCATCTTAACATTGGGAGCTATTGGATCTATTCTAGGAGCACTTGTTGCCAATAAAATTACATCAAGTATGAAAATTCTCCTGTTTTTACTGATCATGGCAGGTGTAGGAGTGTTCATGATGGGCTTGCCTCTTCCGACTTATCTTTCCTTTTCGGGAAATCTGGTCTGTGAATTTTTTGTGACCATTTTCGACATCCACGTTTTTACTCAAGTGCAAACCAAGGTGGAAGATGATTATCTGGGGAGAGTCTTGAGTACGATTTATACTTTGGCTGTTCTCTTTATGCCCATCGCCAAAGGTTTGATGACTTGGTTGCCAAGTGTCCGAGTAGAATCCTTTCTCCTGATTGGAGCTGGAGTTATTCTCTTTTCACTCTTGGCTCAACTAGTAGCTAAGCAGCTTCAATCAAAAGAACAGTAGGGATCCTTTGATAAATTCGTAAAACACTAATTTTCCCAAATAGGGGATAAAATGAAAACCTCTTTCATGAACTGATACAATAGTTTCAGAAAATGAAGGAGGTTTTTTTATGAATCGACATGCAGTCCAATTAATTGCTCGTGGGGCGATCAATAGAATGGGAAATATGCTCTATGATTATGGGAACAGTGTCTGGCTGGCCTCAATGGGGACTATAGGAAAGACAGTGTTGGGGATTTATCAGATTTCTGAACTCGTCACCTCTATTTTAGTCAATCCCTTTGGTGGCGTGATCTCAGACCGTTTTTCCCGTCGCAAGATTTTGATGACAACCGACTTGGTTTGTGGTCTCCTTTGTTTAGCGATTTCCTTTATCAGGAACGATCGTTGGATGATTGCAGCCTTGATTGTTGCCAATATTGTCCAGGCCATTGCCTTTGCATTTTCTCGTACGGCCAACAAAGCCATTATCACTGAAGTCGTAGAGAAGGATGAGATTGTGACCTATAATGCACGCTTGGAGTTGGTCTTACAGGTTGTCGGTGTTAGTTCACCTTTGTTTTCTTTCCTTGTTCTACAATTTGCCAGTCTCCACGCGACTCTCTTACTGGATGCGCTGACCTTTTTCATCGCCTTTGTCCTAGTGGCATTCCTTCCGAAAGAAGAAGCCAAAGTTCAAGAAAAGAAACGGTTCACAGGAAAAGATATTTTTTCGGATATCAAGGATGGATTGCACTATATCTGGCATCAGAAAGAAATTCTCTTTCTCCTCTTGGTGGCTTCTAGTGTCAATTTCTTCTTTGCAGCTTTTGAGTTTTTACTTCCATTTTCCAATCGACTCTACGGAGTCAAGGGTGCTTATGCGACCATCTTAACGTTGGGAGCTATTGGTTCCATCATCGGAGCCTTGATCGCTAATAAATTTAAATCAAGTATGGAGATGCTTCTCTTCTTATTGATTTTAACAGGAGTGGGAGTGTTCATGATGGGCTTGCCTCTTCCTCACCTTCTTTCCTTTTCTGGAAATTTAGTCTGTGAACTCTTTATGACGATTTTTAATATCCACTTTTTTACCCAAGTGCAAACAAAGGTGGAAGGAGACTATCTGGGCAGGGTCTTAAGCACGATTTTTACCCTAGCCATTCTCTTTATGCCCATCGCAAAAGGCTTGATGACCTGGTTACCAAGTGTCCGAGTAGAATCCTTTCTCCTGATTGGAGCTGGCGTTATTCTCTTTTCACTCTTAGCTCAAGTAGTCGCCAAGCACCTACAAGCAAAAAATCATTAGAACAACATGAAAAAAGCACCGATTGGTGCTTTTTAGTTTTCGATTTGTTTGATTTTTTCTTCTTTATCACCTGACATCTTTTGTCCTAGTTGTTTTTTCGCAGTTTTTAACTCATGTTTTAATGAGAAATTTTTTGGAAGGCTGACTAAGAAAGTCACCAGCGAACCAAGAAGGACACAAACCAGAATCAAAATGATGAGCGGGAGTTTAAATTGGACCAGCAAAAAGTTTACAGTCACCGTTTGCATATTGGCCAAGGAAATAATCGCAATAAGCAAGACTGCAATCAGTAGTGCAACATATTGTAGTTTTCGTTTATTCATTTTGTCTCCCTATTCTTCTATTTCAGCTTTGCTTTTCACATCAGCGTATTCTTCTGCTTTTTCAAGGCTTAAGATATCATTGTAAGTCGCTAAGACGATGTCTTGTCCATATTTTTTCTTTAGAGCTGTTGTCACCAAGCGATAGGCCAAATTGGCGTTGCGAGACAAGATAGGGCCGTGGAAGTAGCTACCAAAGACGTTTTTGTAATGAACGCCTTCGCAACCATCTTCTTTATTGTTCCCATTTCCGTAGACGACCTTGCCCAGCGGTTTTTCATCCTCTGCCAAGAAGGTCCGACCTTGGTGGTTCTCAAAACCATAGTAGGTTTCATTGAACTCTTCATTATGGATCTTGATGTCTCCAATATAGCGATTGTTGACTTGGTTGAGGGTATAGTGCCCCATAATACCAAGTCCCTCAATGCGTTTACCAGAAGCTTCAATATAGTACTGGCCTAGAAGCTGAAATCCACCACAGATAGCAAGGACCACCCCATCGTTATGAATGAAGCGTTCGATGTCTTCTTTTTTATCTGGTAGATCTTCTGATACAATGGTCTGTTCGTAGTCTTGGCCTCCACCGAAAAAGGCAATATCGTAGACTTCTGGATCAAAGCGGTCTTTGAGAGAAACGATATCCACAGTGACATGAGCACCAAGTTTCTCCGCAACGTACTTGAGCATGAGGATATTTCCATTGTCCCCATAAGTATTCATCAGATTCCCATAAAGATGGGCAATTCTCAATTCATATTGGTAGTTTTCCTGATCAGGGGATTGTAGTGAAGTATACGTCATTAATTCATCTCCTTTTCAATCAGGTGTTCTTGAGCTAGCAATTCACGGAATTCTAGCATGGCCGTATAGGTGGCTAAAATATAGGCGTGAGGAGTAGCCTGTCCTTTAATCTGGGTAAAGACATCCTCTAATTTTGCATTTTCAGTAATCTGGTCAGACGGATAGCCTGTAACCCGAAGTCGTCGAGCAATTTCTGAGTGGCGTACCCCACCGGCGTTGATTTCTGGAATGTCCATCTGGGTGATTTGCTCAAAGTCGGCATCCCAGATCCAGCTGGTATCAATCCCATCTGCATAGTTGGCGTTGAGAAGAACGGACAAACTGAAGGGATACGGCGCTAGTTTGATCATTTCAATAGCCTGAGTAGCTCCAACCGGGTTTTTGATCAGGATTAGGGTACATTCTTTATCCCCAATCTTAAAGGTTTCCTGACGACCAAAGACAGCCTTACTCTTATCGAAACCACGCTTAATGACGTCTGGGCTTACATCAAAATAATGGGCCACCGCAACTGCAGCAAGGGCGTTGTAAATATTGTATAGGCCCCCAATATTAATGTGGTAGTTTGTACCGTTGATCTTAAAGTGAGAAGAAGTATTGGTCAGCTCGGTCAATTCATCGACAGCGACTGTTAAAGGAGGACGGTGGAAGCCACAGCTTTCACAAATGTAATCTCCCAGATTGGCATAGGTATTCAAGTGGTAGGTCAAGATTCTATGACATTCTGGGCAGACGATACCTTCTGTATTGTAATGAGCTAGCTGTGGAGCAGTTTTTTCCGTCTCAAAGCCAAAATATTGAACGGGATTTGGTAGGGGAAGGGTATGGAAAAGAGGACTATCCCCATTCATCAAAACAGTTGCTTGAGGCGCTTTTTTAATCCCATCTAAAATCATCCGATAAGTTGTGTAGATTTCTCCGTAGCGGTCCATTTGATCGCGGAAGATATTGGTGATCACAAACAAGGTCGGTGTGATGTAGTCACAAATCCGAGACAGACTGGCTTCATCAATTTCAAGAACAGCGATCGGACGACCAGAAGAACCTTTTGCGTTCAAGAAAGTAGTCGTAATCCCTGAAATCATATTGGCACCACTAGGATTGGTCACGATAGGTCCGAAAGCCTCCTGAAGAATCCCAACAGTGAGAGCTGTTGTTAGTGTTTTCCCATTCGTACCAGTGATAACCACAATTTCGTAGTTCTGGCCCAGATGTTGTAAAATGTCTTTATCAATTTGAAGGGCGATTTTTCCGGGAAGGGTAGAGCCACGTCCAAGCATACGCAAGAGGTGACTGCTCATTTTTCCGGCGATAAGCCCCATACTAGTCTTAATCTTCATAATTCATATTTTATCACAAAAAGCAACAGAAGGTTACAGAAAAATCTGTTGAAACATGATATAATGATGTGGAGTGGTTTGAACGCGCTATCCATTTTCTAGAAGCTCTGCTGTTGCCAGTAAGTATCTACAATGGTTAGTCGCGCGAAAAGCCTAGAAGAGAAGTGGTAGGTATGAGATTGTGAACATCCAACAACTGTCAAATCCCCAGTATTGGGCTAGTTTATTTCCCACTCCCTGGAGTGTGGTTGTCAACCTTATTGACATTGCCCTAGTGGCTTGGTTACTGTATTATTTTATCAAAGCCATTGTCGGCACTAAAATTATGATTTTGGTGCGTGGTGTTTTGACCTTTTTCTTATTTGAGTTAGTTGCCAATATGATTGGCTTGACGACCATTTCTTGGTTGATTAACCAAATCATCACATACGGGGTCATTGCTGCGGTAGTGATTTTCTCTCCGGAAATTCGGACGGGATTAGAACGATTAGGTCGAGCCACTGAATTTTTCTCAACCAATCAAATTAGTACTGAAGAAAAATTGGTTCAATCTTATGTAAAAGCGGTTGCTTATATGAGCCCTCGGAAGATTGGTGCCTTGGTTGCGATTCAAGGAAGTAGAACCCTTCAAGAATATATTTCTACTGGTATTCCCCTTGATGCAGATGTTTCGGGTGAACTTCTGATTAATATTTTTATCCCCAACACCCCGCTTCACGATGGGGCAGTGATTGTCACCAATGATAAAATTGCTGTATCTTGTGCCTATCTCCCCTTAACAGAAAGTACTGGGATTTCAAAAGAGTTCGGTACACGGCACCGGGCAGCCATCGGCTTATCCGAGGTAAGTGATGCCTTCACCTTTGTTATTTCGGAAGAAACAGGTGGTATCTCTATAACGAGAAATGGAAGTTTTAGACACGACCTCAGTATCGAAGAATTCGAACAAGAGTTGCGTTCTTTCATTATTCCAGAAGATCAAGGAAAAAAAGATTTGAAATCAAGAATTTTTGGAGGACGTATCAAATGATTCCAAAAAGAAAAATTGTCTATATCGTGACCTCCGTCTTTTTCTCAAGTCTCTTATTCATCAATGCAACCTCTGTTAATTTCCAGAATAACAGTAGTGCCCGTCAAGTGAGTTCTGAAACTTACACCAATACTCTTACCAATATTCCGATTGATGTAAAATACAACGATAGTAAATATTTTGTCAGTGGGATTAGTTCAGAAGTGACAGTCTTTCTGAAAGGATCTAACCGTGTTGCCTTAGCATCAGAGATGCAGGCTAGTACTCGTAAATTTAAAGTGGTTGCTGATTTAAGTGATCTGAAAGAAGGCCAGCATGAAATCACATTAAATATTGAAGGCTTACCTTCTGGTTTAACAGCAACCATCGAGCCTCAGAGGGTAACTGCAAAAATTGGTAAGAAGATGACGAAAAAGTTTGATGTTTCCGTCACTATACCTGATAAACAGATTGCTCCAGGGTGGAGTCTCTCACATGTTACTTTCTCTGAAGATGAAGTATCTGTGACAAGTGACCAAGATACTTTAGCTAAAATTGATCATGTGGAAGCCATCTTCCCTGAAGGAGATCTCTTGAACAATACCTACACTGCAACCGTATCAATGAAGGCAGTAGATAGTGAAGGGAATGATTTACCAGTCATTATCTCTCCATCAGAACTCTACATGAAGGTTGAGTTGAAACAAACAAGTTCCAGCTCTTCATCGACCAGTTCTTCATCACATAATAGCAATTAATATAGATTCATCGAAAGGAATATCATAATGGGTAAATATTTTGGAACGGACGGAGTCCGTGGAGAAGCAAACGTCGAATTGACGCCAGAGTTGGCCTTTAAGCTCGGTCGATACGGAGGTTATGTCCTCAGTCAACATGAAAAAGAAACTCCACTTGTTTTCGTAGGACGAGATACACGTATTTCTGGTGAAATGTTAGAAAGTGCTCTCGTAGCAGGTCTCCTATCTGTAGGGATTAAAGTTTATAAACTCGGTGTCATCGCGACACCAGGTGTAGCTTATTTGGTTCGTTCTGAAGGGGCAAGTGCTGGGGTCATGATTTCTGCCAGTCATAATCCAGCTCTAGACAATGGAATCAAATTTTTTGGGAATGACGGCTATAAACTGGATGATGACCGTGAATTAGAGATAGAAGCCTTATTGGATGCGGAGTCTGATACTCTCCCTCGTCCAAGTGCGGAAGGTCTTGGAACCGTGATGGATTATCCAGAAGGACTTCGTAAGTATCAAGAATACTTAGTTTCAACTGGAACCCAGCTGGAAGGAATGCACGTAGCTCTTGATGCTGCGAATGGTTCCGCATCTACAAGTGCCCGTCAAGTCTTTGCTGACCTAGGAGCACGTTTGACAGTTATTGGCGAAAGCCCAAATGGTCTCAATATCAATGACCAAGTAGGTTCAACCCATCCTGAGGCTTTGCAAGAGGCTGTCCGAGAATCTGGTGCGGCTATTGGTTTGGCTTTTGATGGTGATAGTGATCGTTTGATTGCAGTTGATGAAAATGGGGAACTAGTGGATGGTGATAAAATCATGTACATCATTGGGACTTATCTTTCTGATAAGGGCCTCTTAAAAGATAACACCATCGTAACGACCGTCATGTCTAATCTAGGTTTCCATAAGGCTTTGGATGCCAAGGGGATTAACAAGGTTGTGACTGCTGTTGGAGACCGCTATGTGGTCGAAGAGATGAGGAAGTCTGGTTACAATCTAGGTGGTGAACAGTCTGGTCACGTGATTGTCATGGACTACAATACCACTGGAGATGGTCAGATGAGTGCCGTTCAATTGACCAAGATTATGCAAGAAACTGGTCGTACATTATCAGACCTTGCATCAGAAGTTACCATCTATCCTCAAAAATTGGTCAATATCCGTGTTGAAAATAGCATGAAAGATAAGGCGATGGAAGTACCTGCTATTCGCGCGATTATTGAAAAGATGGAAGCTGAAATGGCTGGGAATGGTCGTATCCTAGTCCGTCCAAGTGGTACAGAACCTCTTCTCCGTGTCATGGCAGAAGCACCAACCCATGAAGAAGTAGACTACTATGTGGATACCATTGCTGCAGTAGTCAAAGATAAAATTGGTCTTGAAGTTTAAATAATAGAAGTAAACTTTCTAAAATAGAGTTTAAAAGGTTGGCTGAAAAAATACGTTGAATGATGAGGCCCATAGCCCTCATGACAACAGTTCTCTTTTCAATTACTTTTGTTCAAGTCATTCAAGCAGGAAACAAACTGATCTTGGCTTATCCTAAAGAAATAACTTTAATATCATTGTTTTTAAAAGGCTGGAATTTTCCAGTCTTTTTTGTTAGTTAGATGAAAAGGGATTTGAACAAGTGTGGATGTTTAAAAAATTATTTCATCCAATAGTCCTGTTTCGTATAGAGGTGGATGTTTGAAAAATGCCCTTATTCGTGGTAAAATAGGGCTAATGAATTTATTGTAATTGAGGTAAAAAACGTGGCTTTTGGAGATAACGGAAAACGCAAAAAAACTTTCTTTGAAAAATTGACCATGGTGGTCATTGTAATTATGTTGATTGTAACGGTTGGAGCAATCTTTGCTGCAGCTTTGGGTGCACTATCCTACTAAGGGACTACCAAGCAACACTTGGTTATAAAAGGAAAACGATAAACTATGAGTATGTTTTTAGATACAGCCAAGATTAAGGTCAAGGCTGGAAATGGCGGCGATGGCATGGTGGCCTTTCGCCGTGAAAAGTATGTTCCCAATGGCGGTCCTTGGGGTGGTGATGGAGGACGCGGAGGCAATGTGATCTTCGTTGTAGACGAAGGTTTGCGCACGCTGATGGACTTCCGCTATAACCGGCATTTCAAAGCCCAAAATGGGGAAAAGGGAATGACCAAAGGAATGCACGGACGGGGAGCAGAAGATCTCTATGTACGAGTTCCCCAAGGAACGACTGTCCGAGATGCTGAGACAGGCAAGGTCATTACCGACTTGGTTGAAAATGGGCAAGAGTACATTGTTGCCCATGGTGGACGTGGAGGACGCGGAAATATCCGTTTTGCCACTCCTAAAAATCCAGCACCTGAGATTTCAGAAAATGGGGAACCTGGTCAGGAACGCGAACTCGAATTAGAGCTCAAAGTCTTGGCAGACGTTGGTTTAGTTGGCTTCCCATCAGTAGGAAAATCAACTCTTCTCAGTGTGATTACATCTGCCAAACCAAAAATCGGAGCCTATCATTTTACAACTATCGTTCCAAACTTGGGGATGGTTCGGACGCCGTCAGGTGAATCCTTTGCAGTCGCAGACCTTCCTGGATTGATTGAAGGAGCTAGCCAAGGGGTAGGACTAGGAACTCAGTTCCTCCGTCACATCGAGCGCACCCGTGTTATCTTGCATGTCATCGATATGTCAGCCAGTGAAGGACGAGATCCTTATGAAGATTACATTCAAATCAACAAAGAGCTTGAAACATATAACCTTCGCTTGATGGAACGTCCTCAGATTATCGTGGCGAATAAGATGGATATGCCAGAGAGCCAGGAAAATTTGAAAGAGTTCAAGAAAAAATTGGCAGCCAACTACGACGAGTTTGATGAACTACCACAAATCTTCCCAATCTCTAGTTTGGCGCATCAAGGTTTGGACAACTTATTAGAAGCAACAGCAGATTTGTTAGACAAAACACCAGAATTCTTGCTCTATACAGAAGAAGATATGGCGCAAGAAGAAGTTTACTACGGCTTTGATGAGGACCAACCAGCCTTCGAGATCAATCGCGATGATGATGCTTCTTGGATCTTGTCAGGTGATAAGCTAGAGAAGCTCTTCAATATGACCAATTTTGATCGCGACGAGTCTGTCATGAAATTTGCGCGTCAATTGCGTGGAATGGGTGTTGATGAGGCCCTTCGTGCGCGTGGTGCCAAAGACGGAGATATCGTTCGGATCGGTAAATTTGAATTTGAATTTGTTGACTAGTTAGATGTAAAGAGGAGAAGAAGATGGGAGATAAACCTATATCCTTTCGTGATAAAGACGGAAATTTTGTCTCTGCTGCAGACGTTTGGAATGCAGAAAAATTGGAAGAACTCTTTAATAAGCTGAATCCCAATCGTAAGTTACGGTTAGAACGGGAAAAATTAGCAATATCCAGTGAGAATTAGGAATCAGGAGAAGAAAATGGCAAAAACAATTCACACAGACAAAGCACCAGCAGCAATTGGACCTTATGTTCAAGGAAAAATTGTGGGCAATCTTTTATTTGCAAGTGGGCAAGTTCCGCTTTCACCAGAAACAGGTGAAATTGTTGGAGAAACTATCCAAGAACAAACCCAGCAAGTGTTGAAGAATATTGCTGCTATCCTTGAGGAAGCTGGAACGGACTTTGATCACGTGGTTAAAACAACCTGTTTCTTAAGTGATATGAATGATTTTGTCCCTTTTAACGAGGTCTACAAAACAGCATTTTCAAGTGAATTTCCAGCACGTTCTGCAGTAGAAGTGGCTCGCTTGCCACGCGACGTCAAAGTTGAAATTGAAGTCATTGCAGAAGTATAGTCTGAATAGAGGAATGCATTCGGGAAATAAGAATGCTGGAGTGAGAGCCATCGACTGACCAACTGGAAAGATGATGGTCTCCTCCTTTTTTGTAAGGAAAAGGTGATTAGGATGACAGATACAGAAAAAACAATTCAACTGGTTATTGTGACAGGAATGAGTGGTGCGGGGAAGACCGTAGCCATTCAATCCTTTGAAGATATGGGGTATTTCACCATCGACAATATGCCACCAGCTCTCTTGCCTAAATTTATTGAGCTGATTCAACTGTCGATGGACAATAACAAGTTGGCTCTCGTTGTGGATATGCGGAGCCGGTCTTTCTTCGCAGAAATTCGCTCCATTTTGGACGAATTAGAGAACCACGAAGGAATTGATTTTAAAATTCTCTTTTTGGATGCGACCGATAGTGAATTGGTTGCGCGCTATAAAGAGACTCGTCGGAGTCACCCACTCGCAGCTGATGGGCGTGTCTTGGATGGGATTACGTTGGAACGGGAACTTTTGGCTCCGCTAAAAAACATGAGCCAAAATGTCATTGATACGACGGAATTAACTCCTCGTAATCTTCGAAAAGTGATTGCTGAACAGTTCTCTAGACAAGATAGCCAGCCTGAGTTTCGGATTGAAGTCATGTCCTTTGGCTTTAAGTATGGTTTGCCTTTAGATGCGGACTTGGTCTTTGATGTTCGTTTCCTACCGAATCCTTATTACAAATCAGAGCTACGGAATCAAACAGGCTTGGATGATGATGTCTATAACTATGTCATGGACCATCAAGAGTCAGAGGAGTTTTATCGTCATCTCTATGATTTGCTTGCTCCTATCTTGCCCGCATACAAACGAGAAGGGAAATCTGTTTTGACAATCGCAGTGGGCTGTACAGGTGGTCAACACCGTTCAGTAGCCTTTGCAGCTCGTCTTGGACGGGATCTAGCAAAAGATTGGACGGTGAATATGAGTCATCGCGACAAAGACCGACGGAAAGAAACGGTGAATCGCTCATGAGAAAACCAAAGATGACCGTCATCGGAGGTGGTACAGGGATTTCCGTTATTTTGGACAGCCTTCGAAAAAAAGATGTTGAAATTACAGCCATTGTAACAGTAGCAGATGATGGGGGTAGTTCTGGTGAACTTCGAAAAAATATTCATCAATTGACACCACCGGGCGACTTGCGAAATGTGCTAGTAGCCATGTCAGATATGCCTCGCTTTTATGAAAAAGTCTTTCAATACCGTTTTGCGGAAGACGATGGACCACTAGCTGGGCACCCTCTAGGAAATTTGATTATTGCAGGGATTTCTGAAATGCAGGGCTCAACCTATAATGCCATGCAATTGCTGACTAAATTTTTCCATACGACAGGAAAAATATATCCTTCTAGTGATACACCATTGACCCTTCATGCCGTCTTTATGGATGGGTCAGAGGTGGCTGGTGAGAGTGAAATCTCCCATCATGAGGGCATGATTGATTATGTCTATGTCACCAATACCTATGACGATGAGACGCCGAAAGCGAGTCGAAAAGTAGTAGATGCGATTTTAGAAAGTGATATGGTGATTTTAGGACCAGGATCTCTCTTTACATCGATTCTTCCTAATCTAGTGATTGAAGAAATTGGTCAGGCCTTGCTTGAAACAAAAGCAGAGGTCGCTTATGTCTGCAATATCATGACTCAACGTGGGGAGACAGAACACTTTACCGATAGTGACCATGTTTCCGTTCTTCATAAACACTTGAAGAAGCCCTTTATTGATACTGTTTTGGTTAATATTGAAAAAGTACCTCAAGAATATATGGATACGAATCGCTTTGATGAATACCTGGTTCAAGTAGAACATGATTTCGCAGGTCTAAAATCGCAGGTTCCCCGAGTTATTTCAAGCAATTTCCTTCGCTTGGAAAACGGCGGCGCCTTCCATGATGGAGAAGCTGTTGTGGATGAACTGATGCAAATTGTACAGGTGATTAAATGAGTTTTACCATTAAAGTAAAAGAAGAGCTCTTGACCCTTCACCGCTTTGAGAAAAGTGAGTTATCTGCTCTAATTAAGATGTCAGGTAGTTTGGGTCTAAGTATGGGGGGCTTAAGTTTGTCTCTGACCACGGAGAATGCTAAGATTGCCCGCCATATCTACGAATTGATTGTAGAATTTTATCAGGTCAAATCGGACATTCGTCACCACCAAAAAACCAATTTAAAAAAGAATCGCGTCTATACTGTTTCTATTGATGAAAAAGTCGAAGAGATTCTTGCAGACCTGCACTTAGCAGATTCTTTCTTTGGTATTGAGACAGGGATTGACCCAAGAATTTTAGAAGAAGATGAAGCAAGTCGAGCTTATCTGAGAGGTGCTTTCTTAGCAAGTGGGACCATCAAGGATCCGGAGTCTGGTCGCTATCAATTAGAAATTAGCTCTGTTTATTCTGATCATGCTCAGGACTTGGCCAACCTGATGCAACACTTTTTGTTAGATGCCAAGACCATCGAACGCAAAAAAGGAGTCGTCACCTATTTGCAGAGGGCAGAGGATATTATTGATTTCCTCATCTTGGTAGAAGCCAAGCAGGCTTTGGAAGAATTTGAGTCTGTCAAGGTCATGCGAGAAGCGCGCAATGATCTCAATCGAGCCAATAATGCTGAAATGGCCAATATTGCGCGGACGGTCACAGCTAGTATGAAGACCATTAACAATATCGTCAAAATCATGGATACCATCGGATTAGGTGGTCTTCCTGTCGAGCTTCAGGAAGTTGCCTATGTTCGAATCCAGAATCCCGACTATTCTATCCAGCAAATTGCGGATGCCTTGAAAACTCCCTTAACCAAAAGTGGCGTCAATCATCGCTTGCGAAAAATCAATAAGATAGCAGACGAGCTAGATGAACTATAAGAAAAAAACCTTTGAATCAGTTGATTCAAAGGTTTCTTCTTATAAGCTAGTCGAGTGGACTGGTTGAACTTTCTTGTCTGGATAAATGTAGTTTATCGCATTATTTACCGCAGTCGGAGCCTCGCCCAGACCAGTAGCAATCAAATCGATTTTTCCTTCGTAGAAGCAACAGTCGCCACAAGCGTAGATGCCTTCTCGGCTGGTCTCTTGTTTGCGGTTCACGAGGATCTTATGGCGTTGGAGGTCCAAGCCCCATTCTTTCAATTTCCCAACGGATGATTTAAAGCCATAGTTGACAAAGAGTTCATCGATGGGGAGTAATTGGGTTTCATCTGATTTAACCTTGCTAATTTCCAGATGGCTAGCATGGCCATTTTCTCCGATTAAACGGCTAGGAACATAAGGAGTTTGAATAGAGACGGACGAAGCCTTCAATTCTTCAACACTGTGTTCGAGAGCGCGGAAATTATCACGACGATGGACCAGAGTTGTCGGTGCGATTTTTTCAAAGGCTAGAGCCCAATCGACTGCTGAATCTCCTCCTCCTAGAATAGCAACTTGTTTGCCGGCATATTGTTGGATATTTGAAACATGGTAGTGAACGTTCTCGAATTCTTCAGCCCCATCCACTTCTAAAGGACGAGGTTTAAAGGCACCACCACCCATCGCAATAATAACAGCACGACTGAAATGCTGGTCTTTATTGGTTTCAATGAGGAAGTGATTCTCGTTTTTACGAATGTCCAAAACGGTTTCGTTCAGACAAATGTCAGTCTCGAATGTTTCTAATTGATCGATCAACCGTTGGGACAATTCTTCTCCAGTCAGGTTCGTAAAACCAGGGACATCCAGGATTCGTTTTTCAGGATAGAGAATAGCGGGTTGACCACCTAGTTGAGGAAGGGAATCAATCAATTTTACTTTTACTTGACGCATATGGCCATAGAAGGCAGCAAAGAGTCCTACAGGGCCTCCACCGATAATGGTAATGTCATAGATTTCAGACATGAGATCTCCTTTGTGATGTGTAACTAGTCCTATTGTATCATAATTCGGAGATAAATAGAAAGTGGAGGAGGGTACAAGGATTAAAAAGAATGAATCAGGGGATTGAGATATATTTTTTAAAAATAATGTTCGGTTTATTTACAAGTGTTCGATAATCTGTTAGAATAAATTATTATTATTTTTTTTATAAGGAGATTATTCAAAAATGCAATTTGATTTTTGGGTTAAAGTTGCGACCGAATTTATTGCAACAGCATTATTGATTATTTTAGGAAATGGTGCCGTTGCAAACGTTGAGTTGAAGGGTACCAAGGGGCATCAAAGTGGATGGCTCGTGATTGCGATTGGCTACGGAATAGGTGTTATGATGCCAGCCTTGATGTTTGGTAACGTTTCTGGTAACCATATCAACCCTGCCTTTACGATTGGTCTTGCAGTTAGCGGACTCTTCCCTTGGGAAAATGTTTTATACTACATCGTTGCTCAACTTCTTGGGGCTATGTTTGGGCAATTGGTTGTCGTTGCGACTCACCGTCCTTACTACCTTCAAACTGAAAATCCAAACAATATCTTGGGAACATTCTCAACGATTTCTAGCTTGGATAAAGGAACTCCAGAATCACGTAAAGCAGCAACCATCAATGGTTTCGTCAATGAGTTTGCTGGATCATTCGTCCTTTTCTTCGGTGCACTTGCCTTGACAAAACACTTCTTTGGTGCAGAGGTTGCTTCTCTAGCTCAAAGAGCAGCGACTGAGCAGGGAGGGATTTTTGATGCTTCTTCAACAGCCGCAAAATTGGCTTTGTCACAAGCACATGCTCCTGGTTTAGGAGTGGCTCACTTGGCACTTGGATTCCTCGTTATGGCTTTGGTGACATCACTTGGTGGTCCTACAGGACCTGGTTTGAACCCTGCACGTGACCTTGGTCCACGTTTGGTTCACGCTTTCCTTCCAAAATCTGTTTTAGGTGAACACAAGGGAGATTCAAAATGGTGGTACGCTTGGGTACCAGTTGTAGCACCAATCTTGGCTGCAATCGTTGCTATTGCCCTCTTTACCTTCCTTTATAAGTAAGACCAGAACACTTTTCGTAGACATTACGGAAAGTGTTTTTTAAGAAAGTTTCGTGTAGAAACAATAATTAAGTCTGTTTTTTTATGGGGCTTTAATTGTGTTATTTTAATAAAGGAGTTAGTAGCTTGTTAATTATAATTATTACCATCTGCTTATTATTTTTATATTTCTTAATGCATCATCTAATTCAGCAGTCAAAGAATCCTACAGGAATACTCGGGAAAGGAATGATGAAAATTTGGAATTATACTTATTTTCCTATGTATGTGTGGGCAACCAGACAACTGGATAAAAATGATGTCCATAGAATACTAGATGTAGGAGTAGGAAACGGTCGTTCAAGTATCTTTTTGAAAGAAATCTATCCAAGAAGTACAGTTATAGGAATCGATAGTTCAGCAACTGCTATCTCAGAAGCGAAGGATTCGGAAAGTTTAAACCTTAAGTTTGAACGAAAAGATGTTAGAAAGACAGGTTATCCTGATGAAACGTTTGATTTAATAACAGGCTTTCAAACGCATTTTCATTGGGAGGATATAGAGACTTCATTTACGGAGTTAAGAAGAGTTCTTACATCAGATGGACTGCTTTTGCTAGCTTGTGAATGGCAAAAATTAGTTTATTTCTTGCCACAATTCAAAGTGGAGGATGAGTTTAGTAAGTTCTTGTCGTCAAAAGGACTGAATCTTTTAACAAGTCAGAAGAGTGGGCGATGGATTCTTTATAAGATTGTAAAAGAGACGAATTAAGTCAGTAAATGCTTATTATTAGGAGTAGGGATGAAAGAAAGGAATATAATAAAAGATAATAGAAGAGCTGGTTATTTTAGTTTTCTATATTATTTGCATGAGGAGAAAGAGTTTCATTCAGACGCACTTGTTGCTCTTTGTCAGTATCTAGAAAGGATGGATTCTGTTAGTCTTGAGCAACTGAAAGACTTACGTTGGATTGAATGTCAAATTTTGCGCCATATGGTCTATCATTTTGATCCAAATGATCTAAGTAGAATTCGCAATCTCCCAACGAATTATTGGGAGGAATTGGAAGCATTCGAACAAGTAGTGTCAAAGCTTTATGATCGTTATGAATGAAAGGATTTTCCAAAATCTGAAATTCTAGCACAGTTTTGAAGCTAAGATGATGGTGAGAGATGAATTCCTTTAACTTTTTCTTGACAATCTACAGAATTCCGTGTAGAATAGAATAGATCTTGAACTTGAAGGGAGTGAAAAACATGTCAAAAACAGTAGTACGTAAGAATGAATCTCTTGACGATGCTCTTCGTCGTTTCAAACGCGCGGTTACTAAAGCTGGTACTCTTCAAGAAACACGCAAACGTGAATTCTATGAAAAACCTTCTGTAAAACGTAAACGTAAATCAGAAGCAGCTCGTAAA
The DNA here is from genome assembly GCF_058200355.1 of Streptococcus sp. SCPM-O-B-23252 (M501). Lineage (NCBI taxonomy): Bacteria > Bacillati > Bacillota > Bacilli > Lactobacillales > Streptococcaceae > Streptococcus > Streptococcus sp. SCPM-O-B-23252 (M501). The sequence goes on along the minus strand of NZ_JBYQGS010000001.1, from coordinate 1,086,016 downwards.
CGTAAAAAATTCTAATTGAATACAAGAACAGACTTCGGTCTGTTTTTTGTTTCTCTAGAAAAATTGAAGATAAAAAACCCGACCTTCTAGCTAGAAGATCGGATCTTTTTATCTGATTATTTGTTTGCAAGCAAGTCGCGGATTTCAGCAAGCAACTCTTCTTGAGTAGGAGCAGCTTCTTCTTCAGCAGCTTCCTCTTTTTTACCAAGGTTTTGAGCTTTCTCAGCAGCTTTTACTACGAAGAAAAGAACAGTACCAACAACAAGGAAGTTGATAACAGCGCTCAAGAAGCTACCGTAAGCAACACCGTTCCATGACAATTGTGCAATCTTTTCAACACCAGCAGCTTTCATAGCTGGGTTCAAAATAAGTGGAGTGATGATATCGTTAACAAATGATGTTACGATAGCTCCAAATGCAGCTCCGATAACGACTGCGACAGCAAGGTCAACAATATTCCCACGAAGGAGAAAAGCTTTCAAATCTTTTAACATATCCTAAATATGTCCTTTCATAATAAATTTTTACAGAGCATAGTATAACTGAAATTTTTTTCGTATTCAATAAATATGCTCAAATTTTTTTAAAAAGTTGATTTAAGGAAAATGGAGGCTTTCAAAACTCAGGAAAAATGTGGAAAAATCGGGTGAAAATCAATGCGGATGATTTACAATTGACAAAAATTAGTTTAAAATAGTTAATGATATTCTATGGTAAAATGGAGGCACTGTTTATGGTTGACAAACAACTGATTTCAGAAATTAAAAACAGTGTGAATATTGTAGATGTAATCGGAGAAGTCGTTCAATTGACAAAGGCAGGACGAAACTTTTTAGGTCTCTGCCCTTTTCATGGTGAAAAGACGCCTTCTTTCAATGTGGTCGAGGATAAACAATTCTATCATTGTTTTGGTTGTGGTCGCTCAGGCGATGTTTTTAAGTTTATCGAAGACTATCGTGGTGTCTCCTTCATGGAAGCTGTTCAAATTGTCGGAGATCAGGTGGGCATTCGTGTCCAGACTCTTCCTCCAAGTCAGTCTAGGCCCCAACAAGCAGATGGGAAACAGCCCTTCTATGAGATCCATCAAGAGGCTGCCAAGTTCTATCATGCCATCCTGATGACGACAAAGATGGGTGAAGAGGCTCGGCAATACTTGTATGATCGAGGGCTTGATGATGAGGTTCTTCGGCATTTTCAAATAGGGCTTGCACCAGCAGAAGGAAATTATCTGCTTCAGAGTGTTTCAGGGAAGTTTTCAGAAAATATTCTGGCCGACTCAGGTTTATTTCATATTAGTGATAGGGGGACCATGTATGATGCGTTTCAAGATCGCATCATGTTTCCCTTGTCGGATGATACTGGCCGAGTCATTGCCTTTTCTGGTCGACTCTGGCGTGAACCAGTTGAGGGAGCAAAGCCTCAGGGGAAATACAAGAACAGCCGCGCTACGCTCCTTTTTAACAAGAGTTATGAGCTCTACCATTTGGACAAGGCCAAGCAGGTCGCTAAGAAGAACCATGAGCTTTATCTGATGGAAGGATTCATGGATGTCATCGCAGCCTACCGAGCTGGGATTGAGAATGCCGTTGCTTCTATGGGGACAGCCCTCACACAGGAACATGTGGCTCATCTGAGCAAATTTACCAAAAAGGTTATCTTGGCCTATGATGGGGATAAGGCGGGAAGGCTGGCGACAGCAAAGGCTTTGGAGGTCCTAGAAAAACAGGAGGTAGAGGTCGTCCAGATTCCTGATCAGATGGACCCAGACGAGTATCTCAATAAGAATTCTCCTCAGGCTTTGGCGGACTTATTGGAAAAAACACGTCTCAGTCGGGTAGAGTTTCTCATGGATTATTGGAAGCCAGACAATATTGAAAATTTGCAGGCGCAGATTGAATTTGTCGAAAAAATGGCCCCCTTAATTGCTCAGACGCCATCTGTAACGGCACAAAACACCTACATTTATAAATTAGCCGATCTCTTGGTCGACTTTGATTATATGCAGGTAGAACAGACGGTTAATGCTAGTCGCCTTCAGATGCGGAGTCAGCGTCAGGAGCAAGGGAAAATTCAGACACAGGCTCCAGTTGCTAGTCCAACTGTCGTACAAAAACAACTGCCTCGCCTGGTTCGGGCTGAGAATCATCTCCTTCATCGGATGAACGCTTTTCCTTATGTTTTGAATGAATATCGTCTTCGGACAGATTTTTCATTTGATACCCCTGCCTTGCAAACCTTGTACCAACTTCTTTGTCAAAATGGAGAAGTGACATCGCAGGATTTGTCAGAGCAGACAGAGGAAGTGCAACGAGCTTGGTATCTGATGCTAGAAGAAAATTTACCGGATGAAATAGCGGAGAATGAGTTGGAAGAAGTGGAAGAAACGAGAAATCGTGAGCTTCTCCGTAAAGAAAGTCAACAAATAGGAAAGAAAGTCCGAGAAGCCTCTCACAGTGGAGATGCGGATCAGGCTTTGTTGGAACTCGAGCGCTTAATCGCTCAAAAAAGAAGAATGGAGTAGGAATGGCGAAAGAACAAAAAGATATCACAACTTTAGATGTCCAAATTGCAGAGTTTATTCGTAGTCATAAGAAAAGTGGTACTGCAACAGATGATGAAATCAATGATCAATTGGTCATTCCTTTTACCTTGGATGCTGATGGAATTGATGATTTGTTGCAACGGATTCAAGATGCAGGGATTTCCATCACGGATAAGGAAGGAAATCCAAGTGCGCGTGTCCTGAACAACGAAGAGGAAGAACCAGAGCTAACGGATGAGGAATTGCTTGGAAGCAACTCTGCCAAGGTCAATGACCCAGTACGGATGTACTTGAAAGAAATTGGGGTCGTTCCTCTTTTGACCAATGAAGAAGAGCAAGAATTGGCCATCTTGGTGGAACAAGGAGACTTGGAAGCCAAGCAACGTTTGGCAGAAGCCAACCTTCGTTTGGTTGTTTCCATTGCGAAGCGTTATGTTGGACGTGGGATGCAATTTTTGGACTTGATCCAAGAAGGAAATATGGGATTGATGAAGGCCGTTGATAAGTTTGACTATACCAAAGGGTTCAAGTTCTCTACTTATGCGACTTGGTGGATTCGTCAGGCTATCACGCGTGCCATTGCAGACCAAGCTCGTACCATTCGGATCCCTGTTCATATGGTAGAAACTATTAACAAGTTGGTTCGTGAGCAACGCAATCTCTTGCAAGAATTGGGACAAGATCCGACACCAGAACAAATCGCTGAGCGCATGGATATGACACCTGATAAGGTGCGTGAAATCTTGAAGATTGCCCAAGAGCCTGTTTCTTTGGAAACGCCAATCGGGGAAGAAGACGATAGCCATTTGGGAGATTTTATCGAAGACGAAGTGATTGAAAATCCAGTAGACTACACCACTCGTGTGGTTCTCCGCGAACAATTGGATGAAGTCCTCGATACCCTGACAGACCGGGAAGAAAATGTGCTTCGTCTCCGTTTCGGTTTGGATGATGGAAAAATGCGGACCTTGGAAGATGTGGGGAAAGTCTTCAACGTGACCCGTGAACGGATCCGTCAGATCGAAGCCAAAGCCCTCCGCAAACTCCGCCACCCAAGCAGAAGCAAACCATTACGTGACTTTATAGAGGATTAAAAATGTCCAGTGGACATTTTTAACGGCCACCCAAAAATAAAAGAGTGGCCAGGTCCAGTGGACATTTTTAACGGCTATCCAAAAACAAGAGAGTGGCCAGGTCCGGGGGACCTTTTTAACGGTCGCCAAGAAATGAAAAAGCGACCCAGATCCTGCGGATCTTTTTAACCTGAGCCCAGAAATTCAAAAGCGAGGCAAGTCCAGTGGACATTTTTAACGGTTGCCTAGAAATGGAAAAGCAACCGAGGTCCGGGTGCCCTTTTCTAGAGCCCTTTGAATCTAGGGCTTGCTGTAAACAAAAAAATTCTTCCTGGGGTTGAACTGAGTGAAGAAGGAGTAAAGAATGAGTTATACGACAGAAGAAATCGAACAAATTAAAAACCGTATTCTTGAAAATCTAGAGCAAGTCATCGATCCTGAATTAGGTATAGATATTGTCAACCTTGGTTTGGTCTACGAAATTCGGTTTGATGGTGAAACTGGTGAAACAGAAATCGATATGACCCTCACCACCATGGGCTGTCCATTGGCAGACTTGCTGACGGATCAGATTTATGATGCTTTAACAGGAATGGAAGAAGTGACCAAGGTTGATGTAAAATTGGTCTGGTATCCAGCTTGGACGGTTGAAAAAATGAGCCGCTATGCACGGATTGCATTAGGAATTAAATAAAATTGTTTTAAAGGAGGAATGGATGTTCCTCTTTTTTTGTGAAGATAGTTTGGATGTCAAATAGTACGAATATTATATCTTCTTTTACGATTATATCTTGCAATCACTTCTTAGTAAGGTTATAATAGAATCATTATTAAATTAAGGAGAAGATTATGAATCAGTACCCTTTGGTCTATTTAGACCATGTTCAAAAAGTGTATGGTAAGCACATTGCCTTATATGATGTGAGTGTCAATATTCAACCGGGTCGTATCATTGGTTTGTTAGGACCAAATGGAAGTGGGAAAACAACCATCATTAAATTAGTGAATGGGCTTTTGCAACCTACTTCGGGAAATGTTTACATCCATGGTGAAGTGCCGTCTGCAAGAACCAAACAAGTCGTTTCTTATTTACCAGATACAACTTATTTGGATGAGAATATGAAGATTTCAGAGACTCTTCGTTTCTTCCAAGACTTCTATAAAGATTTCAATGTGCAACGTGCCTATCAATTGTTGAACGACTTACAATTGCACCCAGAGCAAAAGTTGAAACAACTCTCTAAAGGGAATAAAGAAAAAGTTCAATTAATTTTGGTCATGAGCCGTGAAGCGGATTTGTACATTCTCGATGAACCAATTGGTGGAGTGGACCCTGCTGCGCGTGACTACATTCTTAGAACCATCATTCAAAATCGTCGTCCAAACTCATCAGTATTGATTTCAACCCACTTGATTGCGGACGTTGAGCAAGTCTTGGATGAAGCACTCTTTATCAATCAAGGTCGTATTCTGTTGCATGAAAACACAACTGTTCTTCGTAACCAATACGGTAAATCGATTGATGAGATCTTCCGTGAACAATTTAGAATGTATTAGGAGGCTCTTATGTTTGGGAAATTAATGAAATATGAATTAAAAGCAACCTATAAGTGGTATCTCATTATTTCGGGTGTGCTTGCTATTCTCGCAATTTTTGCTGGTTTATTAGCTTCTAGTGTTATTACTGGCGCAGCAAGTTATACAGCAGATACAACCTATACGATTGTGGGAATTGTTGTTCTGGTTATTTTTGCGGGTTACATCGGGTTGACCTTGACCAACTATATCATTATTATTCGTCGTTTTTACAATAATATTTTTGGTCGAGAAGGTTATTTGACCTGGACTTTGCCAACTGGCTCTCATACCGTTTTACTTGCAAAAGCTACATCTGCTTTGATTTGGAGTATCTTCTGTTTTATTAGCTTGGTCCTTTCTTTGGTCATTTTCCTAGGTGTAATTGGACTTTCTCAACAACAGAATATCTTTGAGGTGCTTGGTCTACTTCTTGAACGTATTGGTGGCCCTCTGTTTTGGCAAACCTTGTTTTTCCAATTGTTAGCAACCATTTCAGGGATTTTGATGCTCTATTGTGCGATTTCACTGGGCCAACTCTTTATTAATCATCGTGTCGTAATGGCCTTTGTCTTTGGTTTTATTCTTTGGGTTGTTCTTAGCATCATTGGAAGAATGTTTCCTACTGTGGAGTTAACCAGCCTTTCATATCTGTCAAGTGGCTATTATGATACCCTTAGCGATGTATTGGCTGTTAACTTTATTCCGGCTTATATCTATGAACTAGTGAAGATTGTAGCGATGTACTTTACCGTTCATTATGTAACAAAATTCAAATTGAACTTGCAATAAGAATGAAAGAGGAAGGAATTCCTCTTTTTCTTTTGCCATTTTACCCAAAAAATGATACACTGGACTATATCATTTTGGGGTCGTTACGGATTCGACAGGCATTATGAGGCATATTTTGCGACTCGTGTGGCGACGTAAACGCTCAGTTAAATATAACTGCAAAAAATAACACTTCTTACGCTCTAGCTGCCTAAAAACCAGCAGGCGTGACCCGATTCGGATTGCTCGTGTCTGATGACAGGTCTTAATTTTAGCGAGATACGATCAAACTTTGTCTAGCAGTTTGATAAGAGATTGATAGACTCGCAGTTTCTTGGCTTGAGTTATGTGTCGAGGAACTGTTAAAGCAATACATAACCTATGGTTGTAGACAAATATGTTGGCAGATGTTTGGACGTGGGTTCGATTCCCACCGGCTCCATTTTTATATATGTAAATGACAAATCTTTGTCGTTTTTTTATTTCTTTAAAATCTATCAAGCAATGATATCTTGTGAGCGATCCCTAAATTTTTTGTTGACAGAAGTAGCGCTTTTCCGTATAATGGATACTAGTTTGGAAGATTACTCAAGAGGCTTAAGAGGCCGTGTTGGAAACGCGGTAGGCGTGTAACAGCGTGCGTGGGTTCGAATCCCATGTCTTCCGTAAGAGAAAGGAAAGCAGATCAGTTGATCTGTTTTTTTGTTAGGCAGGATTGACAATGGGTAAAAGTGTCTTCTTTGTCGGATTTCCTGTATAATAGAAGGAAAGAACGGACGAAAAGGAGTGCAAGGTGATTACACAACTGGACACAAAATCGGTTTATACCTTTATGGACAGTTTAGTCTCTATTCGAGACTATATTCAGCGTGCCAAAGAAATGGGTTACCAACAAATTGGTCTCATGGACATAGATAATTTATATGGGGGCTACGAGTTTTTAGAAGAGTGTCAAAAAGCTGGTATGGGGGCTGTCCTAGGTCTTGATTTGGAGGTCGAGTTACCGGTGGGTCCTTTATCTATCCGTTTGATTGCATTAGGAACCAAAGGCTATAAACATTTAATCAAGATTTCCAGCATGAAAATGATGGGGACAACAGACTGGTCGGCTTTCCAACACTTTTTGGAGGATATAGCCATCGTCGTTCCCTATTTTGAAGGGATTGAGTATTTAGACTTGGGCCAAGACTTTGCGATTGGTGTCTTTCCAGATACTCCAGCGAAACAGTTTTCTCGTCCTGTTTTCCCACTCCATACGGTCCGCTATTTTTCTACGAGTGATTTGGAGAGTCTTCAGATGCTCCACGCTATTCGTAATAATTGCAGTCTGAAGGAAGTAGGAGCTGTTGACACTTCTATGATGTTCCTGCCACCAGAAGAGTTGGAGCGGGCCTTTGTGCATAATTATCCAGATAGTATTTCTTATCTAGAGAAGACTCTTGCGGCCGTTCATTATGAGATTGATACGCAATTAAAGCTTCCCCGCTTTAATCCAGAGAAGCCTGCTGTCGAGGAATTACGTGAATTGGCTGAAGAAGGCTTGAGAACCAAGGGTCTGGACCAGACGGTTTACCAAGAGCGTTTGCGTCATGAATTAGCTGTCATCCATCAGATGGGCTTTGATGACTACTTCTTGATTGTCTGGGATTTGTTACGGTTTGGTCGAAGTCAGGGATACTATATGGGGATGGGCCGTGGATCAGCAGTTGGTAGTCTAGTAGCCTATGCCTTGGATATCACAGGGATTGATCCAGTCAAGAACAATCTCCTCTTTGAGCGCTTTTTGAATCTGGAACGCTATACTATGCCAGATATTGATATTGATATTCCGGATGTCTATCGTCCCAAATTTATCCAGTATGTGAAAAATCGCTACCGCAGTCCTCATGTGGCTCAAATTGTGACCTTCTCAACTTTTGGAGCGAAACAAGCCATTCGAGATGTTTTTAAGAGATTTGGAACCCCAGAGTATGAGTTAACCAACCTCACCAAGAGGATTGGCTTACGGGACACCTTAGCCTCTGCTTATGAAAAGAATTTAGCCTTCCGTCAAGCCATCCAAAGTCGTCCAGAATACCGGAAGGGGTTTGAAATTGCGAAGAGGATTGAAGGGCAACCGCGTCAGACGTCGATTCATGCGGCAGGTGTCGTCATGAGTGGAGAAGACCTCACCAATCAAATCCCGATCAAGATGGGTGAGGAGATGAATCTGACCCAATATGATGCCCATGGTGTTGAGGCAAATGGTCTGCTCAAGATGGACTTCTTAGGACTTCGAAATTTGACCTTTGCTCAACGGATGCAGGAAGCAGTGAAGGAAAAATATCAAAAGGATATTAAAATCGAGGATATTCCTCTAGAAGATCCAGAAACGATTGCTTTATTTGCTGCGGGTAATACCAAGGGAATCTTCCAGTTTGAGCAAGCCGGAGCTATCCGTTTGCTTAGACGAGTTCAACCTAGCTGTTTTGAAGAAATTGTTGCGACGACTTCTTTGAACCGGCCAGGGGCTAGTGACTATATCGATAATTTCGTCAAACGCAAGCATGGCAAAGAGAAGGTCGATATGATTGATCCTAGTTTAGAAGGGATTCTAGCACCAACTTATGGCATCATGCTCTATCAGGAACAAGTCATGCAGGTGGCCCAGACCTTTGCTGGCTTTAGTCTAGGGAAGGCCGATATCCTCAGACGGGCCATGGGAAAAAAGAATGTGACAGAGATGCATCGGATGGAAGATGACTTTATCAAGGGGGCTGTCGCGCTTGGGCACAGTGCAGAAAAAGCCAAGCAAGTCTTTACCATTATGGAAAAATTTGCGGGCTATGGCTTCAATCGTTCCCATGCTTATGCCTACTCAGCCCTGGCCTTCCAATTGGCTTACTTTAAAGTTCATTATCCAGATGTCTTCTTTGACATTATGCTCAACTACTCTAGCAGTGACTACTTGACCGATGCATTACAATTTGACTTCCAAGTGGCTCCTTTGACCATTAATACCATTCCTTATAAAGATAAGTTCCAAGATCAGAAGATTTATCTAGGAATGAAAAATATCAAAGGTCTTCCCAAAGATCTAGCCTTTTGGATTATTGACCAACGTCCCTTTGAGAGCATTGAAGATTTTATCTTGCGCCTGCCCAGTCAGTACCACAAACTTCCTCTTTTAACACCACTGGTAGAATTGGGCTTGTTTGACTGCTTTGAAAAGAATCGCAGAAAAGTCCTTCAGAACCTTCCTAATCTATTTGTTTTTGCAGATGAGTTGGGTAGTTTGTTTGGCGAAGCTAATTATTCTTGGATGGATGCCGAGGATTACAGCAAGGCTGAGAAGTATGAGATGGAGCAGAGGGTCATAGGAGTCGGTCTCAGTCCTCATCCTCTGGTGGAAATTCTAGCCGCAAGTAGCCAACCGGTGCGGCCGATCGTTTCTTTAAGCGAAGGGGAACAGGCCACCATATTGGTCGAAGTCCAATCAATCCGGACGATTCGAACAAAAAATGGGGAAAATATGGCCTTTTTACAAGTTTCCGATCTCCAAAAGAAGATGGATATCACCCTTTTTCCAGAAACTTATCGCCAGTATAGTTCAAAAATAAGAGAAAAGGGCTATTACTATCTCAAGGGGAAAATACAGTCTAGAGATGGTCGTCTTCAAATGATTTTGATGGAAGCAGAAGAAGCTACCAATCAGCGTTTTTGGATTCAATTGTTTGATCACCAAGAAGACCGAGCAGTTTTAGATATTTTAAAAGCCTATCCAGGTCCCTATCCTGTCGTTATTCGCTATGAAGAGGAGAAAAAGACCATTCAATTAAAAGGAGTTTCTGTTCAGAAAAACGAGGAGTTGGAAAATGATCTGGCAAGTATTGCTATGAAAACGATTTATCGATAAAATCTGCGGAAAATAGGAGAAATTTGAGCCTCTTTGTGTTATAATCATTAAGAATGTAAAAGAAAAAAAGGAGCAAATATCGAAATGAAACGTATTGCTGTTTTAACCAGTGGTGGAGATGCCCCTGGAATGAATGCTGCTATCCGTGCAGTTGTTCGCCAAGCAATTTCTGAAGGAATGGAAGTATTTGGTATCTATAATGGATACGCTGGTATGGTTGCTGGTGATATCCATCAATTAGATGCTTCATCAGTTGGAGATATTATTTCTCGTGGTGGAACGATGCTTCATTCAGCTCGCTATCCTGAATTTGCTGAACGCGAAGGTCAATTAAAAGGGATCGAGCAGTTGAAAAAACATGGAATCGAAGGTGTCGTCGTTATCGGTGGTGATGGATCATACCACGGTGCGATGCGTTTGACAGAACATGGCTTCCCAGCTGTAGGACTTCCTGGAACAATTGATAATGATATCGTTGGTACAGATTTTACAATCGGGTTTGATACAGCTGTTACAACTGTTATGGATGCGATTGATAAGATCCGCGATACTTCGTCTAGTCACCATCGTACCTTTGTAATCGAGGTTATGGGACGTAATGCCGGGGATATTGCCCTTTGGTCTGGTATTGCTTCTGGTGCGGATGAAATTATCATTCCAGAAGAAGGCTTTGCTATCGAGGATGTCGTTGAGAGTATTAAGAAGGGCTACGAAAAAGGTCGTACACACAATATTATCGTTCTTGCTGAAGGTGTGATGTCTGCTGCTGAATTTGGTAAAGCCTTGAAAGATGCTGGAGATGCAAGCGATCTTCGTGTAACAGAACTTGGACATATCCAACGTGGTGGTTCACCTACTGCGCGTGACCGTGTTCTTGCTTCACGTTTGGGTGCACATGCTGTTAAGTTGTTGAAAGCTGGTATCGGTGGTGTAGCTGTTGGTATCCGCAATGAACAAATGGTGGAAAACCCAATTCTTGGTAGTGCAGAAGAAGGAGCCCTCTTTAGCTTAACTGAAGATGGTAAGATTAAAGTGAACAACCCTCACAAGGCTGACTTGAACCTTGCAGAGTTGAACCGTAGCTTATCTTCTATTTAATATTTATTTGTTAAAATTTGTCTAAAAAGACAGTGTATTTTAAAAGGAGTCATAGAAATCATGAACAAACGTGTAAAAATCGTTGCAACCTTAGGTCCTGCGGTAGAAATCCGTGGTGGTAAAAAATTCGGTGATGACGGATACTGGGGTGAAAAACTTGACGTTGAAGCATCAGCTAAAAACATTGCTCAATTGATCGAAGCTGGAGCAAATACTTTCCGTTTCAACTTCTCACACGGTGACCACCAAGAACAAGGTGACCGTATGGCTACTGTTAAACTTGCAGAAAAACTTGCAGGTAAAAAAGTTGGTTTCCTTCTTGATACAAAAGGTCCAGAAATCCGTACTGAATTGTTCGAAGGCGATGCTAAAGAGTACTCATACAAGACTGGTGAAAAAATCCGTGTTGCTACTAAACAAGGAATCAAATCAACTCGTGAAGTGATTGCTTTGAATGTTGCAGGTGCGCTTGACATCTATGATGACGTTGAAGTTGGTCGCCAAGTATTGGTTGACGATGGTAAATTGGGTCTTCGTGTTGTAGAAAAAGACGACGCAACTCGTGAATTCGTTTGTGAAGTTGAAAATGACGGTGTGATCGCTAAACAAAAAGGTGTGAACATCCCTAACACGAAAATTCCTTTCCCAGCTCTTGCTGAACGTGATAACGCTGATATCCGCTTCGGTTTGGAACAAGGTATCAACTTCATCGCGATCTCATTCGTACGTACTGCAAAAGACGTGAACGAAGTTCGTGCCATCTGTGAAGAAACTGGTAACGGTCACGTTCAATTGTTTGCGAAAATCGAAAACCAACAAGGTATCGATAACTTGGATGAAATCATTGAAGCTGCTGACGGTATCATGATTGCTCGTGGTGACATGGGTATCGAAGTACCATTCGAAATGGTTCCAGTTTACCAAAAAATGATCATCACAAAAGTGAACGCTGCTGGTAAAGTTGTTATCACTGCAACAAACATGCTTGAAACAATGACTGAAAAACCACGTGCAACTCGTTCAGAAGTATCTGACGTCTTCAACGCAGTTATCGACGGAACTGACGCTACTATGCTTTCAGGTGAGTCTGCAAATGGTAAATACCCACTTGAGTCTGTAACAACAATGGCAACTATTGACAAGAACGCTCAAACTCTTCTTAACGAATACGGACGTTTGAACTCAGATTCATTCGAACGTAACTCTAAGACAGAAGTTATGGCTTCAGCTGTTAAAGATGCTACAAACTCAATGGACATCAAATTGATTGTAACATTGACTAAGACTGGTCACACAGCACGTTTGATTTCTAAATACCGTCCAGATGCTGACATCTTGGCCTTGACATTTGACGAATTGACAGAGCGTGGATTGATGTTGAACTGGGGTGTTATCCCAATGTTGACTGAAGCTCCATCATCAACTGACGATATGTTCGAAATCGCAGAACGTAAAGCAGTAGAAGCAGGTCTTGTACAATCTGGTGACGATATCGTTATCGTTGCAGGTGTACCACTTGGCGAAGCTGTTCGTACAAACACAATGCGTATCCGTACAGTCCGTTAATCTAATCAATGAACAAACCTTGTTTTCTAAGTTTAAAGCTTGGAGACAAGGTTTTTCTTTTTAGAGCAATTTTCTGACAATTTGGGAATGTGGGCCTTTTTTATTGTCTAATAAAATGGTATAATGAAATGAGCTGAAAGGGGGGATAGGAATGTCGAAAAGGGATTTGATTCGGAATATTATCATCATTGGAATATTGGGCTTGGTACTTATTACTTTGCGCCTATTTGTTTTTCAACCATTGTGGGTATCTGATCAAATGGCCAATGCCTCCGTTAAGAAAGATGATTTAGTATTAGCGACTAAAAAGGGGAAAATTGATCGAACGGACTTGGTCCTCTATCATGTAAAAGAGAAACAATATCTTGGACGTGTCATTGCGATAGAGAGCGATGAGGTCAGCTATGTGGATGATGTCTTTTATCTGAATGGTGTAGCTACAGCAGAGCCGTATTTGGACAAGATGAAGACCAAACATTTGGCTGCCCCAAGTGGCGATTATTTTACAAATGATTTTTTCTCTAGAGAACTCAAGGGAACCAAGGCTGGAAAAGTACCTAGTAATAGTTACTTAGTCCTAAATGATGATCGCAACAATACCAAAGACAGTCGTGAATTTGGTTATATTCAAGCAGATCAGATTGAGGGTGTTGTCGATTTCAGATTGTACCCTCTAAATAAATTTGGTTTTATTAAAGAAGAAGAATAGTCCATGAGGACTATTTTTTCTTACAAAAAAGCTACTGCAGAAAGGAATTGCAGTAGCTTTTTGTTCTAGTTTAGATTGAGGGAGAGGGATCTATTTTTCCTGTTTATTTGTAATTTGATGAAAGACCTTTTGCCAGTGTTCATGGCGACGCCAGAGACTGGTGTGAACCTGGTTGTGTAATTCATAGCGAATCAATTTGGTCTTTTGACTGATGGATTCGATCTCGAAATTCTTAAAGGGAATTTGATGCTCTTCTTGCAAACGGACTAGGTCCTCTTTGTGGCTTTCTTGGCCGAATTCATTAATGAGGGTGAAGTTGTCTGCTAGGAGGGTTGAATATTCCTGCTGAGCCTGCAAGCGTTCTTCATAAGTTTTCAATTTGAGAAGGACATTGTCCAAAATCTCATCTTCAGGGATAGAACTTGGCTCCACATGGACATCGATATCAAAGACGCCAAACTGTTGCTTGAGAAGGCGCTCGACCTCTTCGGTAATGGCATGACTCTCATAAACAGAGAGGTCTGGATTCATTTCGATGACGACATCTAGGTAAATGTTGCTTCCATAGGTCCGTCCCCGTTGGGATTTGACCCGGCTGACTTTGGGTAATTCTAGAATGGCAGCCTTGTATTTATCAAGAAGACTTTCATCAAATCCATCTGAGAGGCTGAAGGAGGATTCAATGAAAATGTCGTAGGCAGTTTTTAGGATAAAGAAGGTAATAACGATGGCCACTAATTGGTCCACAATTGGATAGTTAAGAGCACTAGCTCCAATCGCAACAGAGGTTCCTAAAGAAGTGACCACATCAGACAGGTTATCTTTAGCAGCAGCATTAAGGGCCTTGGATTGGGCTTTCTTGGCTAAAGTGCGGTTATGAAGATAGACCGCAAACATGACAAGGGCTGACCCAACTCCAACAATGGCTCCTAAAGGATCAATAACAGTTGTTTCCCTGCTGAGAATTTTTTGAACCGTATCTCGTAGGACATCAAAGCCCACATAAAACATGATGATGGAAGTTACCAGGCTAGCTAGATCTTCAATCTTCCAATGACCAAATCGGTGGTCGCGGTCAGCTGGCTGGCGGGCCATGCGAATGCCGATGAGAAGGGCGACATTACTGATAATATCTGATAAGTTATTAAAACCATCAGCAACCAAACTGGAGGAGTGAAGGAGGTGTCCTGTTGCTAACTTAGCAGCGGATAGGAGCAGGTAGGCCACGATACTGATCAGGGCTCCACGTTCGGCTAGTTTTAAATTATTTTGTGACTTTTCCACGAGTCCCTCCTTACTTTTCATTTTTTTTTCATTCGTTTCCTCGTTTTTCTTTGATAAAGAAAAACGTATCTTCTTAAAGATTCATTATAGACTTTTTACGCTTAAAATTCAAATGAAGCCGACCATTTTCTCAAGGAGAAAGAGGTAAATTGTGGTATAATAGAACGATTGAATGAACGAGGAGTATGAGATGAATCCTTTATTGAATGGTATGAATGACCGCCAAGCGGAGGCGGTCCAAACGACAGAAGGTCCCCTCTTGATCATGGCGGGGGCAGGTTCTGGTAAGACACGTGTCTTGACCCATCGGATTGCTTACTTGATTGATGAAAAAATGGTCAATCCTTGGAATATTTTGGCCATTACCTTTACCAATAAAGCCGCTCGCGAGATGAAAGAGCGGGCTTATCACCTAAATCCGGCGACTCAAGATTGCTTGATCGCCACCTTCCACTCCATGTGTGTGCGTATCCTTCGCCGCGATGCGGATCACATTGGTTACAATCGTAACTTTACCATTGTCGATCCAGGTGAGCAGCGCACACTGATGAAACGTATTCTCAAGCAGTTAAACTTGGATCCTAAAAAATGGAATGAACGAACCATTTTGGGGACCATTTCCAATGCCAAGAACGACCTGATCGACGAAGTGGCTTATGCCACCCAAGCGGGGGATATGTACACCCATATCGTCGCCAAGTGCTATGAGGCTTACCAAAAGGAACTCCGTCAGTCAGAAGCGGTGGATTTTGATGATTTGATCATGTTGACCTTGCGTCTCTTTGACCAGCATCCAGATGTGCTGACCTATTACCAGCAGAAGTTCCAATACATCCATGTAGATGAGTACCAAGATACCAACCATGCCCAATACCAATTGGTCAAACTCTTGGCTTCTCGCTTTAAAAATATCTGTGTTGTTGGGGATGCTGACCAGTCTATTTATGGCTGGCGGGGTGCAGACATGCAAAATATTCTCGACTTTGAAAAGGATTATCCAGATGCCAAGGTCGTCTTGTTAGAGGAAAATTATCGCTCCACTAAAACCATCCTACAAGCAGCTAACGATGTGATCAAAAATAATCGGAACCGCCGTCCGAAGAATCTCTGGACCCAAAATGCTGATGGAGAAGAGATTGTTTATTACCGGGCTAATGATGAGCAGGATGAAGCAGTCTTTGTTGCCAAAACCATTGAAGAGCTCAGTCGCGAAGCTGGCTATAAGCATCGTGATTTTGCGGTTCTCTACCGGACTAATGCCCAGTCACGGACCATTGAAGAAGCACTGCTCAAATCCAATATTCCCTACACCATGGTAGGGGGCACCAAGTTCTACAGCCGGAAGGAAATTCGGGATGTCATTGCTTATCTGAACTTGATTGCCAACCTCAGTGACAATATCAGTTTTGAGCGCATTATCAATGAACCTAAGCGGGGAATCGGGCCAGGTACAGTGGATAAGATTCGCGACTTTGCCCAAATGCAAGAGTCCTCACTCCTGGATGCTTCAGCCAATATCATGCTCTCTGGCATCAAAGGCAAGGCAGCCCAAGCCATCTGGGACTTTGCCAATCTCATTCTTGATTTGAGAGAAAAATTGGACCAGCTGACCATTACAGAGTTGGTCGAAGAAGTCCTTGACAAGACAGGTTATATGACGGCCCTAACCAATCAGGGAAATCTGGAAAGTCAGGCCCGCATCGAGAATATCCAAGAGTTCCTATCTGTTACCAAGAATTTTGATGAAAATGGCGATTCTGTTGAAGACGAATCAGGTGTGGATACCTTGAGTCGTTTCTTGAACGACTTAGCCTTGATTGCCGATACAGACGATGGAGCGCAAGAGACCTCAGAAGTCACCTTGATGACCCTTCACGCGGCCAAAGGTTTGGAATTCCCAGTGGTTTTCTTGATTGGGATGGAAGAAAACGTCTTTCCTCTTAGTCGAGCGGCAGAGGATCCGGATGAGTTGGAAGAAGAACGTCGTTTGGCTTACGTGGGGATCACACGGGCAGAGAAGGTTCTCTTCTTGACCAATGCCAATTCTCGTTTGCTCTTTGGGCGGACCAGCTACAACCGTCCGACGCGCTTTATCAATGAAATTAGCTCAGATTTGTTAACCTGCCAAGGATTAGCGCGTCCGGCCAACACTAGCTTTAAGGTTTCTTATAGCAATGGTGGCGGAACGACCTTTGGAAAAGGCATGAGTCTGTCACAAGCCCTTCAGGAGCGCAAGAGACAAGCAGCTCCAAGTGCGCTCACATCATCAAGCCTTCCTTTTGGCAATAGCAACCGTTCTAGTGCCAAAGAGAGCGTCGCTTGGTCTATTGGCGACATTGCTATTCACAAGAAGTGGGGAGAAGGAACTGTGCTTGAAGTCTCTGGTAGTGGCAACACCCAAGAACTCAAGATCAACTTCCCAGAAGTGGGGCTCAAGAAACTCTTGGCCAGTGTCGCGCCGATTGAGAAGAAATAAACTAAAGCCAGTAAGCTAAGTGTACTGTTTCAGATCATAAACATGCACTATCTCCTTGAGGATCTAATTTGTTACTGCAAGAAAAAGTTCCAAGAAAAGAACTTCTGGGAATAGTGCAGAATAGGTTGAGACTTTTCGCCGTGAGGAAAGCACCAGAAACACATCAGTTTCTGGTGCTCGGTAGATTTGAGACGTGAGGCTCAAATCTAAGGTATGGAATCCCAAAGGGAGTCGCTGCCGTCCGTCCTCACCTAAGAAAAGTCTCTATAGAGGAATGAATATTCAGTTGAAACCAGCAAGCTTAGCTTGCTGGTTTTGATTTTCCAAGTGGCATGATATAATATACTAAGAATAGAGAAAGAGGCATGCTATGAACGAAATCAAGTGCCCCAACTGTGGGGAAGTCTTTACAGTCAATGAAAGTCAATACAGCGAACTCTTGTCACAGGTACGGACAGCTGAGTTTGACAAGGAAATTCATGAGCGGATTCGGCAAGAGTTGGCTTTAGCTGAGCAAAAGGCCCTTAATGAGCAGCAAGAGAAGTTAGCCAAGAAGGACCAAGAAATTGCCCAGTTACAAAACCAGATTCAACAGTTTGATACTGAAAAAGAATTGGCGAAAAAGGAAGTAGAGCAAGCCGCGAGCCAAAGCCTGCTAGAGAAAGAAAAAGAAGTACAAGCGCTGGAAAATCAGTTGGCTACCTTGCGCTTGGAGCATGAAAATCAGCTTCAAAAAACACTGTCTAATCTAGAGAAAGAAAGAGACCAGGTCAAAAATCAGCTCCTTCTACAAGAAAAAGAAAACGAGCTTTCTCTTGCTTCGGTGAAACAAAACTATGAGGCCCAGCTTAAGGCGGCCAATGAGCAGGTTGAGTTTTACAAGAACTTCAAGGCCCAACAATCAACCAAGGCCATTGGGGAAAGTCTGGAGCAGTATGCGGAAAGTGAGTTTAACAAGGTCCGTAGCTTTGCCTTTCCAAACGCTTATTTCGAAAAGGACAACAAGGTTTCTGCTCGTGGGTCTAAAGGGGACTTTATCTTCCGTGATTTTGATGAAAATGGGCTGGAATTCATTTCTATCATGTTTGAGATGAAAAATGAAGCGGATGGAACTGAGAAAAAACATAAGAATGCCGATTTCTACAAGGAGTTGGACAAGGATCGTCGAGAAAAGAACTGTGAGTATGCTGTTTTGGTAAGTATGCTTGAAGCAGATAATGACTACTTCAACACAGGGATTGTCGATGTTAGCCACGAGTATGAGAAGATGTACGTCGTTCGTCCTCAGTTCTTTATCCAGTTGATTGGTCTCTTACGCAATGCGGCTCTTAACTCTCTTAAATACAAGCAAGAACTAGCACTTATCCGTGAGCAAAATATTGACATTACCCACTTTGAAGAAGACCTAGACGCCTTCAAGGTTGCCTTTGCTAAGAACTACAATTCAGCCTCAGTCAACTTTGGCAAGGCCATCGATGAAATCGACAAAGCCATTAAGCGGATGGAAGAAGTCAAGAAATTCCTCACCACATCAGAAAATCAACTCCGACTTGCCAATAATAAGCTGGATGATGTATCAGTCAAAAAATTGACCCGCAAAAATCCAACTATGAAAGCAAAGTTTGATGCCTTGAAGGGGGAATAGAAAGCAGTGGAAAATGAATTATTAGTATTGAATACTGAAGAAGTAAATGAGTCTGAAAATTTAAATTATGACGAATTAGAAGAACTATTGGAACAGCAATTTACAATGGAGTTTTCTAATCTTGAAAAATTAGAACTAGAATGTAAAGAAATTAGTTCACCAGATAAATTGGGGGATGTTATTTTAGATGAAATATGGAATCAATTTGCGAATCAAATTGGTTTAGAAATGACAAGTGACACGCTTCTTAATCAGTATAATGATAATAAAGATAGACCAAAAGAATATACCAAAAATATTGGTAAAGATATTCTGGAAGATAAAAGATATACTGCTGCAAATAAAGCTATGAAAGAAAAGCAAAAATTAGGAAACTTGAAGGATGAATACACCGGAAAAACATTAAAAGTAAATGAAAAAGCTAATTTAGATCACGTTGTAGCACGTAAACAAATTTTTGAAAATCCTTGGAGAAAGATTGCTGATATAGAAACTGCCGATTTAGCAAACAAATCAGAAAATTTTGCTGCAACAAACGAATCACTTAATAAAAGTAAAGGAGCAAAATCCAATAGTGAATATATAAAGAATAGAGAAGCGAGGGAAAAAAAACTCAAGGATCAAGTCAAAAGAGCTAATGAGAAGATTGATAAGAAGAATATCTCAGATGTAGAAAAGAAAAATCTTAAAGCTGAAAATGAAAAAAGATTAAATGATAAATTAGCGGCTGATTCGAAGAAAATGCTCAAAGCTGAGAAAACAGCGAAGAAAGCTATCAATAAGGATATTGCAAAGAAGGCTTCTGTCAGAATAGCCAATAAAGCTGGTAAAGACGCGGTTAAAGCTATGTTTGTTGCAGCATTATTTGGGATGCTGAAAGAAATTATGAATGCTTTAGTTCGTTTTTTTAAATCTAAAAAACGTTCGTTTGATGCATTCTTAGATGAAATGAAAAATGCGCTTCATTCCTTCTTTAATAAAATTAAAGATTTTATCAAAGTTGGTGTAGACAGTTTTGTTGGGAGTATAGTGGGAGAGATTATTGGAGCAATAAATCAAAAATTAAGAAGGCTTCCAAACATGGTCAAACAAGTATTTGGGTCAATCAGAGAGAGTATTTCTTATTTATCGAATCCTGAAAATCAATCTCATTCTGTTGAAATTAAAATTGCCCATATATCAAAAATCATTACTTCTGGTTTGGTTGCTGTAGGAGCAATGTTTTTAGGAGAAATTCTCGAAAAGTATTTATTAACAATACCAGGTATGGGATTTGAAATAAAGTTTTTAGGTACTTTAGCAAATGTTTTGGGAATGTTTTTTGCAAGTGTACTGACAGGAATATTGGCTGTCATTATCATTAATAAACTTGATCAATTTATTTCAAGAAAGTTAATTGAGGAGAATCAAAAGCAACAAGCTGATAAGAAAAACGAACTGTTGAGAATTCAAGATATACAAATTTTTGTTGCAGAAGAAAATGTTGCTGTTAAACGAAATAGTATTTTAAATAAGATGGCTAAAAATCATAAAAAATTACGAGAATTACTAGATAGTATCCAGGAAGAGTTTATTATCTCTAAAGTTGACTTTAAACAACGATTATCAAATACTGAAGAATACTTTGATGAGAAGCATAATGAACTAAAGGAAATGCAAGAGATATTAAACAATTTATTATAGGAGAAAGTTATGTCAGATGAATTGGAGATTCAAGTTTTAGCGAAATCTGAAAGATTTAATGATAAAAAACAGGAGTTAAAAGATTTTAGCGAGAAGATTCCTAAACAATCAAATCTACCAACTGTACCAAAAGAGGATCCCTTTTTAGGATTTATGGGAATGGAGTATGATGTTAAAGGGAAGGATTTAAATGCTCTTTCTGATGCCGTTCAAAATAGAATGATTGAACAAAACAAGCATATTAAAAAGATTATTCAGGAATTTAATACTATTTACGAAACATTTCAGATATTAGATGATGAATATATTCAGAATATTTCAAAATCTTTGCTTGCGGCAAAAGAAGCTAATAATATTGCTTTACAAGGCTTAGAGGAAACTAAATCATATCAAAAAAGTAATGAAAATTTATTAAATGATATTTTCAAACAAAATAAAGATATAATAAATATTTTGAAGGACCATCATAATAAATTGGAAGAAATAGATCAGCTTGAAGATAGACAAAGTCAAACTCAGATTGAAATTGACAATTTAAACGTAAATCTAAATAAATTAGCAAAAATTGAAAATAGTTTTTATGATTTACAGGTACAAGTAGAAGAAAAACAGAGTATTTTAAAAAATGAAATGGATGGTGTGTATCGTAGAGTAAAAGAAGAAAAAGAACATTTAAATAAATGTGTTGAAGATTTTCAAATAAAATTAGAAAAAAGTCAAAGAGAGATCAGTTTTTTTAAAAATGGTTTCTATATTCTGGGTCTAGTTGTGGTAATAATAGTAATATTTCTATTATTTAAGGTAGTGTAGATGATTAGTGAAACTTATTTAAAATTGTTAAAAACAGAAGTGAAAAAAATTGACGAATTAACGAATATGACTTATGAATTTGAAATAATTCTTCAAGATATTGTAAATCATGTTAAAAATTCAGAGCTAGAGTTTGTAAAACGTTTAGGAAATTTGTCAAATAATAAAACATTTCCAACTATGAAGGATAAACAATCTAATATATTAGAAATTTTATATAAATATTTAGGTGCCAGAGTTATTGATACAAACTATGCTATATTAAAAGAAACCAATACAAAATCTTTTGAGATATTATCGAATGAATTAAATTCTTTAATAGGCTTAGAAAATGTAAAAAAAGAGATAGACGGACTAGTAACATTTAATAAAATTCAAAAAGTTAGGGAAAACCTTGGTCTAAAAAAGACAAGTAGAACAATGCATATGGCATTTTTAGGGAATCCAGGAACGGCCAAAACGACTGTTGCTAGGATTGTGGGAAACATGTATCGTTCACTAGGTCTTTTAAGTAAGGGGCATTTTATTGAAGCAAGTAGAACTGATTTAATAGCTGAATATCAAGGCCAAACTGCTATAAAAGTTAAGAGGATTATCCAAAAATCTATAGGAGGGGTTTTATTTATAGACGAAGCTTATAGCATAACAGAGAACGATAAAAGTGACAGTTATGGTAGAGAATGTTTAACTGAGTTAACGAAAGCACTAGAAGACTATAGAAGTGACTTAGTAGTGATTGTGGCAGGTTATGAAGATCAAATGAACCAATTCTTTAACTCTAACCCTGGACTAAAGTCTAGATTTAACTATTTTATACATTTTAAAGACTATTCAGTAGAGGAATTACTAGAAATATTTCTTTATATTTGTTCAGAAAATGATTATTTGATTTCTAAAGAAGCTCAAGATAAAGTTAAGGATATTTTTCAAAAGTCCATTAATGAAAAGGATAATTTGAAATCAAATGGAAGATTAGCAAGAAATATTTTTGATTCTGTCGTAATGAATCAGGCAAAAAGATTGGCAAGATCCCAGTCATTTTCTAAAGAAACTCTTCAGTTAATTACTAGTGAAGATATTTTTTTAGAAAATCAAAACTAACATAAAAAACGCTGGAAAAATTTTTCCAGCGTTTTTATGTTAGTTAAATCGCAAAGAGATCGTTTAGGTTTTCTGCCATGGTTGGGTGGGTAAAGATTTGTTTTGCGATGTAAGTATAAGGGATCTTGTTGTCCATGGCCATGGTGATCAGGTTGATGAGTTCGCCTGCAGCTTCTCCAAAGAGAGTTGCTCCAAGGATTTCTTTGGTTTCTGGATTGACCACAGCTTTGAAGGCACCTCGAAGGTATGCATTGACATGGCCACGTGGCATGGCAGCAACTGGCAATTCTTTGACAGCCACTGGAAGTCCTTTGTCACGTGCTTCTTGCTCAGTCAAGCCGACTTGGGCCAATGGAGGAGCAATGAAGAGTGTTGTCGCATAGTTTCCGCGTGTTTCGAGATTGTAGCTACCATCTCCTGTAAGGTAGTTGAAGACGATGCGGAAGTCATCGAGGGACATATAGGTGAACTGAGGCCCACCATTGACATCCCCAACTGCAAAGACACCAGGGACGCTGGTTTCCAAATGACGGTTGACTTGAATCGCTCCACGATCAGTAACTTGGATATCTGTGTTCTCAAGACCAAGACCAGCTGTATTTGGTTTACGTCCTGTTGCGTAGAGAAGAATATCAAACTCGAAGTCTCCCTTATCGGTTACAAGGGTTAAGCTAGCTTCACCATCTTTGATTTCTTGGGTATGAACGCCTTGCAAGAATTGAATACCATCTTTTTCAAGGTAGCCTTTTGCAAGAGCTGCAATGCTTGGCTCAATCCGTGGCAAGAACGCTTCAGAAGCATCCAGTACTGTTACTTGGCTACCCAAGGTATTGTAGAGGTGGGCAAATTCCAATCCGATTGGTCCACCACCAAGGACGCCCAGGCGTTTAGGTAGATTTTCCAAACGTTGAATACCGGTTGAATCCACTGCAAACTTGCTTTCAGCCAGTCCTGGGATTGGAAGGATAGTTGGCACCGCACCAGTATTAATAATAATGGTTTCAGCAGTCAATTCTTCCTTTTCATCTCCAGCTTGAATTTCAATGACCTTGTTGGAAACGAATCGAGCAGTCGCGTCGATAATGTCTACACCAGTTCCAGCAATAGTTGCGTAGTTCTTGCCGTTGAGACGAGTAGTGACCGCATTTTTTTCGCTCATAGCTTGTTCAAAATCCAAGCCTTTTTCTGCTGCGACGATCAAGGTCTTAGTTGGAATACAAGCGATATTGATACAAGTACCACCATACATAGACTTGCTCTTTTCAATCAGAGCAACTTTTTTTCCTTGGCTTGATAATTTCGCTGCAAGTGTTTTACCAGCTTTACCAAATCCAATAACAATAACATCATACATTAACATATGTTACACCTTCTTTCGCTTTCTATTGTATCAAACCCATTTTAAAAAGTCTGAAATCTGCTACGGGATTTTTTTGAAGCTCATGGGAAGTGGGAAAGAGGGACAAGAAGTCTCGTTTTTTACTGTAAAAAATTAAAAAAAGAGCCAAAAGAACGCAAGCCACGCAAAGCAAAGCGGTTCAAGTAAGGCTCTGGTAGGTTGGGGCGAAAGCCCCTTAGACCTACCATGATTATATCATATCGATCAAAGAAATGAAATATTTACCAAAAGCCATTACCTGGCTACGGTCCGGAAAGAAGCGATTTGAAGATTTAAGTATAGAAACAGTAAGTAAGGTTCAAATTGGCTAGATAAAAAATAAAAAGGTTGTTTATTCAGCCTTTTCTATTTTCTGTTATAACGGCAATCGAGTGACTACGTAATTGACTACGTTTTTATTCGTTTGAGCATTATCTGACAGTACCTAAAATATAGTAAAATCAACTATCCGCACTTAATTGGTAACTGATAGAATGTATTTAATTTTCATGGTATAATAAAGGGTCGGTGACTAGGGTGGTCACACATGAGATAGAAAGAGCAATTCAAATAGACGGAATTATCAATCTAAAAAAAGAAGCAGGGATGACTTCACAAGATGTTGTCTTTAAACTGCGAAAAATCTTAGGAAGCAAGAAGATTGGCCATGGAGGGACTCTGGAGCCGGATGTGGTGGGAGTGCTTCCGATTGCCGTAGGAAAAGCGACCCGGATGGTCGAATTTATGTAAGATGAGGGTAAAATCTACGAGGGAGAAATCACTTTGAGATTTTCTACCACGACGGAAGATGCTAGTGGGGTTTAAAAGGAGACTTTCAATCTGCCATGGAAAATATGTCCAAATATAATTTGAAAAAAATTTGGGGCAGATTAAGAGACTATACATCTTTAATATCAAGCTTTGAGCTATTAAAAGTTTCCATTCATCTTTAAGATGCGCAAGATATTGCTTTCTTTGAGGAACAGTTGTCCAAGGCGCCAGATTCGAAAGATGGTAAGGCTAAACTCGTTGCTCAAGCCCAAGCCATAAAAGATATTGTGTTCAATCAAGAAGTGAACGACTACTTCGATACTACCGAACCAGAAAGTAAGCTAGCTCGAATCATGTTCTCTTATTATGGAGCACT
Organism: Streptococcus sp. SCPM-O-B-23252 (M501); assembly: GCF_058200355.1. Taxonomy (NCBI): domain Bacteria; kingdom Bacillati; phylum Bacillota; class Bacilli; order Lactobacillales; family Streptococcaceae; genus Streptococcus; species Streptococcus sp. SCPM-O-B-23252 (M501). The sequence goes on along the minus strand of NZ_JBYQGS010000001.1, from coordinate 1,061,263 downwards.
CAATGCTCAATTAAAAGGAGATGAAGCTCGTGCTCGAAGTTTGTTTGAAAGCATAGCCCATGAAAATCCAGAGCTTTTTATGTTCAGGAAGCGCAGAAATATTTAGAAGGAGAAAACTGATGTCGGAACGTAGAGCTTCACCGATTGGAAGTGTTGTTCGTGTGAGAGAAGGTGTGGAGTCACTCATGATAATAAATTGCTGTCCAGATATTAAAAAAGCAGAGGCAAAAATGAAACTAGGACCATTTGGATTGGGCTTATCAATAGGGGAGTAAAGCATGGAAATACAACTACAATTACGAGGAAACTCAGAGGGATTTATCCTTCAGTCGAAACTACCTGATGAAGAACATTGGACTGAGAGGATTGAAATCGTTCAAGAAGAGGAAGGTTATCGTCTATATGCAAAAGATGTAGAAATTCTTGTCTTGAAAGCATCAGAATACATTTCTAAAAGAAAAAGAATAGTCGCAAGAGGGTTAAATAAGGATTTGATTTATTTTGAAGAAGAAAGATTTGATCATTTATGGGAACAAGCATATTGGCATGGAGTTTTTCAATTCAATTTAAACAACTATGAAATGAAGTGTGTAGGTTCAGGTAGTAAAGGAGATATTCTACCTGTGACAAAAGATGGCATTCCGATTGCCGTTTATGCTGCAAGTAATATTGCAATTGCTGGAAAGAGAAACTTTTCTCTCTATACTGAAAATATTGACGAAATTGACAGTTTACTGATGTTTTATATAGTTGATTATATTAGGGGATATGACTTTTTAGATATTGATTCTTTATCTGCAAGATATCGTTACTTTTATCAATTCAGTGACCGCTCAGCTCTAACGAAGGAACATTTAGATATGCTTCCAGAGGGGAGAAGACCTTCCAAGTTAGAGGCGTTTATCATTTATTTTTTATCAGCTTTGCTTGTTGTGGTTGTCAGTTTGGTATCATTACGCTCTTGGTTCTTATTATTAGTAATTCTTCTGATACATTCTATTTATAATATCATAAAGAATTGGAGAAATAGAGATGAATAGTAGGGTATTTACCTATAGATTTATTATTGATGCTACATTAAAAGGAATCTTAAAAAAGGTACCAATAGCCTAATTAAAGGCATGAGAGGATGGTTTAATGATACTGGAACGAATTAAAAAAATTTATTAACCACATGATGAGAAAGGAAAATAGAAAGCAAGACATGGACGGAATTATTAATATAAAAAAAGAAGCGGGCATGACTTCGCATGATGTGGTCTTTAAACTTCGGAAAATCTTAGGCACCAAGAAGATTGGCCATGGAGGAACTTTGGATCCGGATGTGGTGGGCGTTTTACCCATTGCTGTAGGGAAGGCGACTCGTATGGTCGAGTTCATGCAGGATGAGGGCAAGGTCTACGAGGGGGAAATCACTCTGGGATATTCAACAACGACCGAGGATGCTAGTGGGGAAGTTGTCGCAGAGACTCCTGTTTTGTCTCCACTGGATGAAAAGCTTGTTGATGAAGCCATTGCTAGTCTGACAGGGCCTATCACCCAGATTCCACCAATGTACTCAGCAGTCAAGGTCAATGGGCGTAAGCTCTATGAATATGCGCGTGCTGGTCAGGAGGTCGAACGTCCAGAACGTCAGGTGACCATTTATAGTTTTGAAAGAACCAGTCCCATTTGCTACGAGGATAAACTTGCGCGTTTTACTTTCCGAGTAAAATGTAGCAAGGGGACCTATATTCGGACCTTGTCGGTGGATTTGGGTCAAAAACTGGGCTACGCAGCCCATATGTCTCATCTGACACGGACCAGTGCTGCTGGTTTGTCACTGGATGATGCCCTGACCTTAGAAGAAGTGGCTGAAAAAGTAGCCCAAGGAGATTTGAGCTTCCTTTACCCACTTGAGATTGGCACCGGGGATCTGGAAAAAGTAGAGCTGACAGTAGAAGAGGTCGATGAAGTCCAAGTGGGACGCTTTATTCCAGTTGAGAGTGACTCCAAAGAGTTAGCTGCTTTTTACCAAGGAAAATTGGTAGCCATTTTAGAAAAAAGAGAAGAACTTTACAAACCTCGAAAAGTCTTTCTAACAGAAAGTGTGTTACAATAAATTTATGAACATTTGTTATGTAACTAGTGAAAAAGAAATAAAAGCTCAAGCAGATACCGTTCTTGTCTTGGGCTATTTTGACGGTCTCCATCGAGGGCATCAGGAGCTCTTTCGGACAGCTCGTACCATTGCTGATGAGCAAGGACTTCGAGTAGCTGTTTTGACCTTTCCAGAATCTCCAAAGCTGGCTTTTGCCCGTTACCAACCAGAACTACTCCTCCACCTCCAAAACCCAGAGGAGCGCTTTAAACGAATGGAAGAACTGGGAGTCGATGATCTATATCTTATCGATTTTACCAGTGATTTTGCGGCTCATACGGCCCAAGAATTCGTTGCGGCCTACCTAACTGCACTTCGGGCGCGTGTCTTAGTGGCAGGCTTTGATTATAGCTTTGGTAGCGATAAGAAAGTAGCTAGTGATCTAGAAACCTATTTTAAGGGTCAAGTCATCGTCGTTCCACCTGTCCTAGACCAGGGCGAAAAAATCAGCTCAACTCGTATTCGGCAGGCGATTGCATCAGGCCAGGTCAAAGAAGCAGCTGATCTTTTAGGCTATCCTTTATCCAGTCGTGGAATTGTAGTCCATGGGGATGCACGAGGTCGCACCATTGGTTTTCCAACAGCCAATCTGGCGCCTATCGATCGCACCCATCTTCCTCAAGATGGTGTTTATGTCGTCGAAGTAGAAGTGCTAGGTCAACGTCACCGGGGGATGGCCTCTGTAGGGAAAAACTCGACCTTTGATGGGACGGAACTTCGCTTTGAAGCCAATATCTTTGATTTTTCAAAAGATATTTATGGACATACGATTCGGATTTTTTGGTTAGACAAGATTCGAGAAATGGTCAAATTTGACAGTGTAGAAGCCCTCGTCAAGCAACTGCATCAGGACGAGATCCTGGCTCGTCAATGGACCAGATAATTTTTGTTAGAAATTCTCCCTTAAGGGGAGAATTTTCTTTGTCTAAATTAAAAAATCACTATGCAAGCGCGGAATAATTTTGTATAATAGAGTCAGCTAAGTGTGTCCAAAAAAGAAGAGAAGAACATGATTACATTATTTTTGTCTCCGAGTTGTACATCCTGTCGAAAGGCCCGGGCTTGGTTAGAAAAACATGAGGTTCCTTTTAAGGAACACAATATTATGACGAGTCCTTTAACAACTGAGGAGTTGCGTAATATTTTAGCTCTAACTGAGAACGGTACAGACGATATTATTTCAACTCGTTCTAAAATTTTTCAGAAGCTAAATGTTGATGTAGAGGATTTATCGATTTCTGCTTTGATCAAGTTGATTGAGGAAAATCCTAGTCTTTTGCGTCGCCCAATTATTCTAGATAAGAAACGGATGCAAATTGGTTTTAATGAGGATGAAATCCGTGCATTTCTCCCTCGAGGATATCGTAAGGAAGAGTTAAGATCTGCTACACTAAGAGCGGAGATCCATTAATATGAATAAGAATTATAGTTACCCACTCGATTTATCGTGGAGCACTGAAGAGCTTGCTTCGGTGCTTTCTTTTTTTAATCAGGTTGAACAAGCCTACGAACAAAAGGCAGATGCCCGCATCTACCTAGAAGCCTATAAGGCCTTTAAGAAAGTTGTCCCAAGTATTGGCGAAGAAAAGCGTCTGGGCAAAGAATTTGAAGAGGTCAGCGGCTACTCACTTTATCGCGCAACCAAAGTTGCGAAAGAAAAAGGGGAAGGATGGTTTTCGATTGATCAATAAATTAGAATTTGCTAAGACCATTGTCAAAGAAGCAGGAAGCTATCTTAGAGAGCACCTGCATGATCAGCTAGCAATCACAGTCAAAACAAATCCGACGGATTTGGTGACTCAAATGGACCAAGAAGTGCAAGCAACCCTGGTTGGCAAGATTTTAGAAGCCTATCCAGAAGACCACATTTTTGCGGAAGAGGATGATCTTCGTGCACCTATTCGTTCCGGTAAGGTCTGGGTGATTGATCCCATTGATGGGACCAATAATTTTGTGACCCAAAAAGAAGATTTTGCTGTTATGGTCGCCTATTTTGAAGAAGGGATTGGCCAGTTTGGCTTGATTTATGATGTCATGCGGGATCATCTCTTTTTTGGTGGAAAGGATTTTGGAGTCTTTTGCAATGACCAAGAACTGAAACCCTTTCAAAATCGTCCCCTTAGTGATTTATTAGTAGCTTCCAATGTTGGCATGCTCAAGTCCAACGCTTGGGGTATGGCGGATCTGGGGGCAGAATGCTTAGGAATTCGGGTTTATGGGAGTGCTGGTATCAGCTTTACCAAGATTTTATCCGGTGGTATTTTAGGCTACTTTAGCTATATCTGGCCATGGGATTATGCGGCTGCAGCCATTATGGGCGAGTGCCTAGGCTACTCGGTCTTGACCTTGGAAGGAAAAGAACCCAACTATGAGACCTTGGAGCCCATCATGATGGTGCCAACCTGTAAGCTAGATGAGATTCAGCCTTTTTTGACGAAAGGAACACACGCATGACCTTTCCTCAAGGATTTAAAGAAAAATATGATCAACTACTTGGAGAGGAGGCTGAGGCCTTCTTTCAAACCTTTGACGAGTCGGCCGTATCTGCCTATCGGACTAATCCATTAAAGGCGGAGCAAATCAGTGGTGATGACCCTATTCCAGGTATGCCTTGGAGTTACTATGGCAAGGTGTCGGGTAAATCCGTTGCCCATGTCACTGGACTGGTCTATTCGCAAGAACCGGCTGCCCAAATGGTAGCCCAAGTAGCTCATCCAAAACCAGGTATGAAGGTCTTGGATCTTGCGGCAGCACCGGGTGGCAAGACGACCCACTTGCTCTCTTATTTAGACCATCAAGGACTCCTCGTTTCTAATGAAATCCACAAGGGCCGCTCCAAGATTCTGGTTGAGAATGTCGAACGTTTTGGAGCCCGCAATGTCGTGGTGACCAATGAATCAGCCAATCGCTTGGCTAAGGTTTTCCCAGCCTATTTTGATTTGATTGTTTTGGACGCACCATGCTCTGGTGAAGGAATGTTTCGAAAGCAGCCAGATGCTATGGACTATTGGCATCCTGATTATCCAGCCCAATGTGCTGGTCTCCAGAGAGAAATCTTAACAGATGCCCTCAAGATGCTAGCCCCAGGGGGGCAACTGGTTTATTCGACTTGTACCTGGGCACCAGAAGAAAACGAAGAAATTGTCTCTTGGCTCTTAGACGAATATGAGTTAGAATTGCTACCGATTGAAAAAATCAATGGCATGGTAGAAGGGATCGGCCATCCTGAAACAGCCCGTATGTATCCCCATCGTTTCAAAGGGGAAGGGCAATTTGTAGCCAAATTCCTTTATCAGGGAGAGCCTGAAGTCAATAAGATCAAGGAAGGTCGTTCCAATCTAACGGCTGAGCAGAAAAAGTTGTGGCAAGCTTTTGCCAAGGACTGCTTGGCCATGGACTTGGAGGGCCTCTACCAATGTTTTGGAGATCAGCTTTATCTCTTGCCGGTTGGACTTCCTGATTTGAAAAAGGTCAAGATTGCTCGTAATGGCTTGCATCTTGGAACCTTCAAGAAAAATCGCTTTGAACCTAGCTTTGCCTTAGGCCTAGCTCTGAAGCCAGATCAAGTGAAGAAAGCGGTCAGCTTATCGGATCAAGACTTCATCAAGTACGTAGCTGGGGAGACCATTCAACTGGAGCAGGACTATACCAATGGATGGTATCAGGTCTTAGCTGGAGGCAATGGTTTAGGCTTTGCTAAAGTGACGGGCCGGACTTTGAAAAATTTCTTTCCAAAAGGCTTGAGATTTAGATAAATTATTAGGAAATGCGGTCTTTCTATGTTATAGTGGAAATAGAGTGATTCTTGCTAGAATACTAGAAGATGACCAAGTGTTTAGAGATAAAATTTAAACGATATTTGATTATGTTTCAAGGAGACTTACATTGAATAAATGCAAAAAGCTAGTCCTTGGGCTAGCAACAGTAGCACTTGCAGCTTCTCTATCTGCCTGTGCATCTTGGATTGACCGTGGAGAAGCGATTACAGCTGTTGGATCGACAGCTCTACAACCCTTAGTTGAAGGGGTGGTAGATCGTTATATTGAAGAACATCCCGGTAAGATTGTCAATGTCCAAGGGGGTGGATCTGGTACAGGTCTGTCTCAGGTCCAATCAGGAGCTGTCGACATTGGAAATAGTGACCTCTTTGCAGAGGAAAAAGATGGCATCGATGCTTCTAGCTTGGTGGACCACCAAGTAGCAGTAGCGGGAACAGCTATCATTGCCAATAAGAATATTTCTGTAGACGATTTGACAACCGAACAATTGCGTAAGATTTTTACTGGTGAATATACCAACTGGAAGCAATTGGGTGGTGAAGACTTGGAAATTACCATCGTGAACCGGGCAGTAGGATCTGGTAGCCGTGCTGTGTTTGATGCCATCATCATGAATGGGAAAGATCCAAAACAAGCTCAGGAACAAGATTCAAATGGAATGGTGAAAAACATTGTTTCCCAGACTCCAGGTGCCATTTCTTATTTGGCCTTTACCTACGTGGATGATAGTGTTAAAACCATGAAGTTAAATGGCTATGAACCAACTAAGGAAAACGTGGTGAACAATAACTGGCCAATCTGGTCTTACGAACATATGTATACCAAGGGAGAGCCAAGTAAATTGGCTAAGAAATTCTTGGATTACATGATGACTGATGAGGTCCAGCAGGAAATCGTTGGTAAGATGGGCTATATCCCAATCAATGATATGAAAGTCAGCCGTGATCTTGACGGTAACATTACGAAGAAATAAGAAGAATTAGGTAAAACATGAACGAAGTAGCAAAAAAAATGCTCGCAAAGTCCAATAATTCTCGGTTGGAAAAATTTGGTAAAACCATTACTTTCTGCTGTATGAGTTTGATTGTCTTTGTCGTAGCTTTGATTTTGATTTTTGTAGCCCAAAAGGGATTATCGACCTTCTTTGTCAACAAGGTCAATGTCTTTAGTTTCCTTTTCGGATCCACATGGAATCCATCAGGAAAAGAATTTGGTGCTTTGCCAATGATCTTGGGTTCCTTCATTGTAACCCTTTTGTCAGCCTTGGTGGCGACACCTTTTGCCATCGGTGCAGCAGTCTTTATGACAGAAGTTTCTCCTAAGGGTGCTCGCCTCTTACAACCAGCCATTGAATTGTTGGTAGGGATTCCTTCTGTTGTATACGGATTTATTGGTTTGCAAGTGGTGGTTCCATTTGTTCGTTCCATCTTTGGTGGGACAGGATTTGGGATCTTGTCAGGGGTCTTTGTCCTCTTTGTCATGATTCTTCCAACTGTGACCTTTATGACAACAGACAGCTTACGGGCAGTGCCTCGTCACTATCGGGAAGCGAGTATGGCTATGGGAGCGACTCGTTGGCAAACGATTTGGCATGTCACCTTAAAGGCGGCTCGCTCAGGTATTTTTACAGCAGTTGTCTTTGGAATGGCCCGTGCCTTCGGTGAAGCCTTGGCTATTCAGATGGTGGTCGGAAACTCAGCGGTTGTTCCAAATTCTTTAACAACGCCAGCTTCCACCTTGACTTCTATTTTGACCATGGGTATCGGAAATACGGTTATGGGAACTGTTAACAACAACGTTCTCTGGTCACTTGCCTTGGTGCTCTTGCTGATGAGTTTGGCATTCAACAGCGTTATCAAATTGATCACGAAAGAAAGAGGTAAGAAGAACTATGCACGCTAAAAAAATAGATAAGATAGCGACAGGGGTTCTCTATGCAATTGCTGGAATTATTGTCACTATTCTTGCTTCTTTGATTCTCTATATTCTGGTTAGAGGGTTGCCGCATGTGTCTTGGACCTTCTTGACCAGCAAATCCTCTTCTTACCAAGCAGGTGGAGGGATTGGGATTCAGCTCTATAATTCCTTCTTCCTCTTAGTCATTACCTTGATTATTTCCTTCCCACTTTCATTAGGGGCAGGGATCTACTTGTCAGAGTATGCCAAGAAAGGCCCATTGACCAATTTGGTTCGGACCTGTATTGAAATCTTGTCTTCTCTACCATCGGTTGTAGTCGGTCTCTTTGGTTATTTGGTCTTTGTAGTGCAGTTCCAATATGGCTTCTCGATTATTTCTGGAGCCTTGGCTTTGACGGTCTTTAACCTGCCTCAGATGACACGAAACATTGAAGATAGTTTACAAAATGTCCACCATACACAAAGGGAAGCCGGCCTTGCACTTGGAATTTCTCGTTGGGAAACCGTGATTCACGTGGTGGTACCTGAAGCATTGCCAAGTATTATTACGGGTGTCGTACTAGCTTCTGGGCGGATCTTTGGGGAAGCAGCGGCTTTGATTTATACAGCTGGTCAGTCTGCCCCAGCCTTGGATTGGAGCAACTGGAACCTCTTTAGTGTCACCAGTCCGATCTCTATTTTCCGTCAAGCAGAAACCCTAGCGGTCCACATTTGGAAGGTCAATAGTGAAGGAACCATTCCAGATGCGATTGAAGTATCCGCTGGATCGGCTGCAGTCTTGTTGATCTTCATTTTGATTTTCAACTTTGGAGCGCGTAAGCTCGGTACTTACCTCCATAAGAAATTAACCTCAGCATAAAAGGAGAAGAAATGTCAAAGTACAATTGGGATGAGAAACATATCATTACTTTTCCTGAAGAAAAAGTGGTCCTTTCGACCAAAGATCTGCATGTCTACTATGGTTCTAATGAATCCATCAAAGGCGTGGATATGCAATTTGAGAAGAACAAAATCACAGCTTTGATCGGTCCTTCTGGATCTGGGAAATCCACCTATCTTAGAAGTTTGAACCGGATGAACGATACCATTGATATTGCGCGTGTGACTGGGGAGATCTGGTACGAAGGGATTGACGTCAACCGTCCAGATATCAATGTCTATGAAATGAGAAAGCATATCGGGATGGTCTTCCAACGACCAAATCCGTTTGCCAAGTCCATCTACCGCAATATTACCTTCCCTCACGAGCGGGCAGGTGTCAAAGATAAGAAGGTCTTGGACGAGATCGTCGAAAAATCTTTGAAGCAAGCAGCCCTCTGGGATCAGGTCAAGGATGATTTACACAAGTCTGCATTGACCCTCTCTGGTGGTCAACAGCAACGCCTCTGTATCGCTCGAGCTATCTCTGTCAAACCAAAGATTTTGCTCATGGACGAGCCAGCTTCAGCCTTGGATCCTATCGCGACTGCTCAGTTGGAAGAAACCATGCTAGAGTTGAAGAAGGACTATACTATTATCATCGTGACCCACAGCATGCAACAGGCAGCTCGGGCCAGCGATTATACAGGATTCTTCTATCTAGGCGATTTGATCGAGTATGATAAAACAGCCAATATCTTCCAAAATGCAAAACTGCAATCGACCAACGATTATGTGTCTGGTCACTTTGGATAGGATTTGGCAACATTGAAACAACATAAGGATGAAAACATGACAGAACCAATTTTGCAAGTCAAGGACTTGTCGGTTTATTACAATAAGAAAAAGGCACTGAATAGTGTGTCACTGGATTTCACCCCTAAAGAAATCACGGCTTTAATCGGTCCTTCTGGATCTGGGAAGTCTACCCTGCTCAAAGCCATCAACCGGATGGGAGATTTGAACCATGAGGTGACAACAACAGGAACAGTCATTTACAATGGTCACAATATCTATAGTCCTCGGACGGATACAGTAGAACTTCGTAAGGAAATCGGGATGGTCTTCCAACAGCCCAACCCCTTCCCTATGTCTATCTATGACAATGTCACATACGGACTCATGATCAATGGGGTCAAGGACAAGCAAGTCTTGGATGAAGCAGTCGAAACCTCTTTGAAAAATGCTTCTATTTGGGATGAGGTCAAGGATCGTCTCCATGATTCAGCGATTGGTCTTTCAGGGGGACAGCAACAACGGGTTTGTGTGGCGCGTGTATTGGCAACCAGTCCTAAGATTATCCTCTTGGATGAGCCAACATCAGCTTTGGATCCGATTTCTGCTGGAAAGATTGAAGAAACGCTTTATGGATTGAAGGATCGTTATACCATGCTCTTGGTGACGCGCTCTATGCAACAAGCTAGTCGGATCTCGGATAGGACGGCCTTTTTCTTGGATGGGGACCTCATCGAGTATGATGACACCTCAAAAATCTTCTTGAACCCTGCTCGTAAGGAAACAGAAGATTATGTATCAGGGAAGTTTGGATAAGAAAGGGAAAGTAAATGTTACGTGTACAATTTGAAGAAGATTTAGAAAAGCTTCATAACCAGTTTTATGCCATGGGAAATGAAGTCTTGACCCAGATCAACCGCACGGTTCGAGCTTTTGTCACTCATGATCGTGATCTGGCACGTCAGGTGATTGAAGATGATGCGGAGATTAATGAGTATGAAGTGAAGTTGGAGCGCAAATCCTTTGAGATGATTGCCCTTCAACAACCGGTTTCTCAGGATCTTCGGATGGTGATGACTGTCTTAAAAGCTGTATCTGACGTGGAGCGTATGGGAGACCATGCGGTATCTATCGCCCGTGCAACCATCCGTATGAAGGGAGAACTTCGTAGTAAGGTTGTAGAAGAAGAAATCAGCAAAATGGGTCGAGAAGTCAAAGACTTTGTTGAAGCAACCTTGGAGCTCTACTTAAAAGGGGATGTTGAAACGGCCTATGAAGTAGCAACTCGCGATGAAAAAATTAATGAGTACTATGATCGTATTCAAGAGTTAGCAACGGAAGAAATCAAGCATAATCCTGACTTGATCATTACTGGACGTGATTACTTCCAAGTCATCAACTACTTGGAGCGTATTGGTGATTACGCTAAAAATATCTGTGAGTGGGTTGTCTACTTCGAAACTGGAAAAATTGTGGAATTATAAGAAAAGTAAGTCTGAGGTCATGATCTCAGACTTTTGTCTTTTTGTAGGTCTGGTTTTGCCCCCTCTTACCTTACAGTTAGTAGGATTTATGTTAGAATAGAAGATGAGAAAAAATGAAGAAGGAGTTACTCATGCAAGCAGTTGCACATTTTATTGATACATTTGTACCTGAGCACTACGATCTATTCTTAGATTTGAACCGCTCTAGTAAAACTTTCTCAGGGAAAGTGATCATTAGCGGAGAAGCAAAAGAGACTCGCATCTCTCTTCACCAAAAGGATTTGATCATCGAAACTGTACAAGTAGACGGGCAGGACTGTGCCTTTACAGTCAATGATGAGGAAGAGGCTGTCTTTATCGAAGTTCCTGCTACTGGAAAAGTAAACCTTACCCTCACTTATGCAGGTAAGATTACAGACAATATGACAGGAATTTATCCTTCTTACTACACAGTAGATGGTGTAAAGAAGGAAGTAATCTCTACTCAGTTTGAGAGCCACTTTGCACGTGAAGCCTTCCCAAGTGTGGATGAGCCAGAAGCCAAAGCGACCTTTGATTTGGCTGTGAAATTTGACCAAGAAGAGGGAGAAATCGTTCTTTCTAACATGCCTGAAATCGATGTGGAAAACCGTAAAGAAACAGGGATTTGGAAGTTTGATACGACTCCACGTATGTCTTCTTATCTCTTGGCCTTTGCGGCTGGAGACCTTCAAGGAGTGACAGCTAAGACCAAGAATGGAACCCTAGTCGGTGTCTACTCTACCAAAGCTCACCCATTAGAAAACTTGGACTTCTCATTGGATATTGCCGTACGTGCTATTGAATTTTATGAAGACTACTATGGCGTGAAGTATCCAATCCCTCAATCTCTTCATATCGCCCTTCCAGACTTTTCTTCAGGTGCGATGGAAAACTGGGGCTTGGTGACCTATCGTGAAGTCTACCTCCTTGTTGATGAGAATTCGACAGCTCAAAGCCGTCAAACAGTAGCCTTAGTGGTGGCTCACGAGTTGGCTCACCAATGGTTCGGAAACCTCGTGACCATGAAATGGTGGGATGACCTCTGGTTGAATGAAAGCTTCGCCAATATGATGGAATATGTCAGCTTGGATGCCATCGAACCAAGCTGGAATATCTTTGAAGACTTCCAAACAACTGGTGTGCCTGCTGCCTTGAAACGCGATGCTACAGATGGCGTTCAATCCGTCCATGTGGAAGTGAAACACCCAGACGAGATCAACACCCTCTTTGACCCAGCCATCGTTTACGCTAAGGGTAGCCGTCTCATGCACATGCTTCGCCGTTGGTTAGGCGATGACGCCTTCCGTAAAGGGTTGAAGATTTACTTTGAAAAACACCAATACGGAAATACCATCGGTCGTGACCTTTGGGATGCTCTTGGGCAAGCTTCAGGTCGTGATGTCGCAGCCTTTATGGATTCTTGGTTGGAGCAACCAGGATACCCTGTTGTCTCAGCTGTTGTAGAGAACGATACCTTGATCATCCGTCAAGAGCAGTTCTTCATCGGAGAAAGAGAAGAAAAAGGCCGTAAGTGGGTTGTTCCATTGAATAGCAACTGGACAGGTATTCCAGATACCTTGGAAACTGAAGTCTTAGAAATTCCAAACTACAGTGCCTTGAAAGCAGCTAACAACGGAGCTCTTCGCTTCAATACAGAAAATACAGCTCACTATATCAGTGACTACCGTGGGGAATTGTTAGAAGACATCCTTGCTGAACTTGCTAACTTGGATAGCACTTCGAAACTACAAGTGGTTCAAGAACGCCGTCTCTTAGCGGAAAGTGGTCAAATTTCTTATGCAAGCCTCTTGCCAGTGATTGAACATTTGACAGAAGAAAGTTCCTACTTGGTCGTTTCTGCTGTTTCGAGCGTCTTGAGCGGAATCAGTCTCTTTGTGGATGAAGGAACTGAAACAGAAGTAGCCTTCCATGAGTTGTTGAAACGGATGAACCGTTACAACTTCGAACGCTTGGGACTGGAAGCTAAGCCTGGTGAAACAGAAGAAGACGAAAAAGTTCGTCAGCTAATGATTGCTAATATGATCAAGGCCAATGATGAAGCTGCACAAGCACAAGCGAGCGCTATCTTTGAAGCGCACGCAGCTGATCTAGAAAAACTTCCAGCTGCCATTCGCTTGCAAATCTTGGTCAACCAAATCAAACACCAGGAAACCAAGGTGCTTAGCCAACAATATCTGGATACCTATGTGAAGACAGTTGATGGAAACTTTAAACGCCAGTTGGCGGCTGCCCTTTCTTATACCAAGGATGAGGAAACTTTGGAAGCTCTATTGAAGGAGTGGAAGAACAAGGATGTGGTGAAACCTCAGGACTTGGCTATGAGCTGGTACTTCAATTTCTTGCACCATGACTTTACCCAAGGAAGAACCTGGACTTGGGCGCGTGAAAACTGGAATTGGATCAAGAAAGCACTCGGTGGTGATATGAGCTTTGATAAGTTTGTCATCTACCCAGCTAACTGTTTCAAGACCCGTGAACGGTTGAATGAATACAAGGCCTTCTTTGAGCCTCAGTTGGATGATATGGCGATCAGCCGCAATATCAAGATGGGAATCAAAGAAATCGCAGCTCGTATCGACCTTATTGAGCGGGAGAAAGCAGCGGTTGAAACAGCCCTTCTAGCAACTAAATAAAGAAAAAGCTCCTAGAGAGGAAGCTGCAGGTTTGCAGGCCTCTCTAAGAGTTTTTATTTTGCTTTTTTGAAATAAGAGAGATGTTTGAGATTGCGATAGAGTATAACCGCGAAAATCGTTGTCAAAGTCATCTTAATCAAATCTGGTAATACAAAAGGTAGGACGACCAGTTTTACGGTGAGATCCAAACTCTTGTGGGTTATGAGCATAAAACCTAAGGCCCCCCCAATAAAGAGAACGACTTCCCCTAAAGCGTTAGCAAGGAAGATGCGAATGGGTTGTCCTTTTTGGCCAGCAAAGATAGAAGTCACCAAAGCTCGAAGAGGGAAGAATAGAAGGAAACCAGCAGTGGGACCATAGAAGGAGCTGATGCCTCCGTGACCACCCGAAAAGACGGGAAGGCCAATGGCACCTAAGAGGAGGTAAATGAGAACAGAAAGAGTGGCTTCTGTAGGGCGATAGATGCTAGCAATCAAGCCAATTGCTAAAGTCTGAAGCGTGATCGGAATGGGACCAAGGGGGATTTGAAATGGAGATAGGACAGCAATCAGTGCTGCTCCAAGAGCAATTAATGTCATTGATTCTATTTTTTTCAAAACAGTAAACCTCTCTTTGTTTTTATGGTAACTATTCTACAAAAAAGAAGGTAAGCCTGTCAAGTCCTCTATTCAGCTGTGACAATTGTCTCCATCCTCATTTTAGGAAAGTTTAAGAAAAAATTTAGTCACGATTAAGGAAGAATCGGTAAACTATCCCTATCTAAACAAAGGCCTTGTTTAAATAAATATATATAAGGAAATGAAAGAATGCAAGCTTCGAATGAACAAAAGCAAGAAAGAACTGAAAAAATGATTGTCGTTAAGAAAAGTCCAAAGTGGTGGGCAACTGCCGCAGCAACAGGAGGACTTGTCGTAGGAATGACTGGTGGATTTGGATTGGGAATGTTGGCGACAGCCAATACGAGTCACCAGCGTCAGCAAGCTACGGTCGCTACACAAAATAGCAATCAGCCTGCCCAAAACCATCAAGGACAAAATAGCCAGGGGAAGGATCAAAATAGCCCTTCAAATGCTCAAGGTTTCAAAGGACAAAATGGCGGACCAGGACAAGGACAAATGAATGGCCAACCACCACAAGGAGAGGGACCACAAGGTGGTCAAGGACAAGATGGCTTTGGTGGTGGACCAGGCGGTATGCCCCCGCAAGATGGCCAAAACAGTGGACCAGGACAAGGGAATAGGAATGGCCAACCACCACAAGATGGTGGGCCTCAAGGTCAACAAGATAACCAACAAAATGGGAAATCGAATAAAAAGTCCTCTAAGAAGTCCAATTCAAAAAAATCGTCAAGTAATACAAACAATTCATCAAAGGATGAGACAGGGACAGCAGGCTAAGAAAAAAGTTGAAATCGCTATCTGAATACTACTGAATGAAGCCTGGTCATGTTATAATAGAGTAGAAAATACTCGTCATCCCTGTATGGAAGAATGAGAAGGAGAAGTACACATGATTAAGATTCTATTAGTCGAAGACGACCTCGGTTTGTCTAATTCAGTATTTGATTTTTTAGATGACTTTGCAGATGTCATGCAAGTCTTTGATGGAGACGAAGGTCTTTATGAGGCTGAAAGTGGCATCTATGACCTCATTTTGCTAGACCTCATGCTCCCTGAAAAAGATGGTTTCCAAGTTCTGAAAGAATTGAGAGATAAGGGTGTCTCCACTCCAGTATTGATTATGACAGCCAAAGAGAGTTTGGACGATAAGGGCCATGGGTTTGAGTTAGGGGCAGATGACTATCTGACCAAGCCATTCTACCTAGAAGAGCTCAAAATGCGGATCCAAGCATTGCTGAAGCGCTCTGGTAAGGTCAATGAAAATACCCTTTCTTATGGGAATGTAACCGTTAATCTTTCGACAAATTCTACGCTTGTTGAAGGGAAAGAAGTGGAGCTATTAGGGAAAGAATTTGATCTTTTGGTCTATTTCCTTCAAAATCAAAATGTTATCCTGCCCAAGACACAAATCTTTGATCGACTTTGGGGATTTGATAGCGATACGACTATCTCGGTTGTTGAAGTGTATGTTTCTAAGATTCGTAAGAAGTTAAAAGGAACAGAATTTGCAAAAAATCTCCAAACATTGCGTAGCGTGGGGTACATTCTGAAAGATGCTCAATAAAATTAAAAAAACTGTCAATGCGGATGACTTTTCTTATTTCATCCGCTATTTCGGACTCTTTACCTTGATTTTCTCAACCATGACCTTGATTATTATTCAAGTAATGCGGTCAAGTCTGTATACAACGGTTGATGAAAATTTAAAGATACTGAGTAAAGATCGTTATTCCATCATTAGCTTGGCCAATCGTACCGGAAATGGGATGGGAAGAGACGAACCAGATGATGACCGACCAGAAGATAATGAACCTGATCCCGAGGATGGCCCTAGACCATCGGTCACTTCCAATAGTACAGCCATCCTCTTGAATGATAATTTTGAAAATGTGACGACGGACAATGGTTTTCTGGATTTAAAAACAGTGACCTTTAGTCGCAGCTATTTAAACAAGATCAAGCAGATTCAAATCACCAACCATTATAAGCAAAAAGAAAGCTACCGGGCTTATTTGGTGGATATTGACCCCGATGATTATATCGATGGGGTGAAATATGCCGTGATCATGACCAATATCAGCCAGTTGGAGCAGACCAGTGAAAAACACGAGAGCCAAATCGCCTTGGTCATGATTTGCTTCTGGGGCATTTCCCTCTTTGCAAGTATCTTCCTGGCTAAAATGAGTGTGAAACCTCTCTTAGAGAGCATGAATCGGCAGAAGGCTTTTGTCGAAAATGCTTCTCATGAATTGCGGACACCTTTAGCCGTTTTGCAAAATCGTTTGGAAACCCTGTTCCGAAAGCCAGAGGCAACAATTATGGAATCCAGTGAGAATATCGCCTCCTCTTTGGATGAGGTTCGCAATATGCGCTTACTGACGACCAATCTCTTAAACTTAGCCCGTCGAGATGATGGGATTAAACCTGAGTTTTGTGAAATCCCTCCTTCTTTTTTCGACCAAACCTTTGCCAATTATGAAATCATTGCCGAGGAAAATGATAAAATCTTCGAGTGTGAGAATCATGTCGAAAGGAGTCTGGTGTCTGACAAGGTCCTACTGAAACAGCTGATGACCATTTTGTATGACAATGCCCTCAAATACACAGAGGAAGAAGGAAAGATACGGTTTGTCGCCCAATTCAAGGATCGCTATCTCTATCTTCGGGTAGAGGATAATGGACCAGGGATTTCAGACGAAGATAAAAAGCGGATATTTGATCGATTCTACCGAGTGGATAAGGCGCGTACGCGTCAAAAGGGTGGTTTTGGTTTAGGACTGTCCTTAGCCAAGCAAATCGTAGAAGCCTTTAATGGCACCATTACTGTTCGAGATAACAAGCCGAAAGGTGCTATTTTCGAGGTCAAACTAGCAACCAAGTCAGATAGTAAAAAGAAATCAACTTCTAAATCAACGAAAAACAAGTAAGAGAGTGGGACAGAAATCGGTAATTCGTTAGAATTCGATTTCGTCGTCTCACCTCCGCACAGTTGAGTAGGGCTGTAAAAGCTGATAAAATCAGCGTAGTAGAGCCCACTCAACCACTGCGTCTTGCTCGATAATCCAAAGACAATTGAGAGGCTAGGGCTTTTGTCCCAGTCTCTTTTTTCATCTATTTCAAATAATCGCTATTTTTGCCTGACTAGTGTATAATAGAAAAAAAGAAAGAGGTGTCGTATGGCTTCAAAAATGTTACACACTTGTTTGCGAGTGGAGAATTTAGAAAAATCAATTGCCTTTTATGCAGATGCGTTTGGCTTTAAGGAATTGCGTCGCAAAGATTTTCCTGAATACAAATTTACGATTGTTTATCTTGGTTTAGAAGGGGATGACTATGAGTTGGAATTAACTTACAACTATGATCATGGTCCTTACGTCATTGGGGATGGCTTTGCCCATGTTGCCTTGAGTACGCCAGACCTTGAAGCCCTTCATGCGGAGCATAAGGAAAAAGGTTACCAAGTAACAGATCCTAAAGGCTTACCAGGAACTCTTCCAAACTATTACTTTATTGTGGACCCAGATGGCTACAAAGTCGAAGTGATTCGTGAAAAGTCCTTATAATCAGCATCATATAACTTGTGACAAAGAGCAGATGTGACCACATCTGTTCTTTTTTTCTGCTTGAAAGTTGCCGGTTCAAAGTGACAGGAGATAGGACTGAGCTACTTTAATTTCCCTACTATATTTTAGGTTTTATTTTCTAGATTCTAGAGTTTTCTACTGTTTTTTGGTGATAAAATTGCTATAATAAGAGTATGAAGAAATCCTACTTGAAAATACTTATTCTCATCCTCCTCAACCTCCTTTTTATCGGGGGGATTTATCTTGCTTATCAGAAGATTGAGGAAGCACGCGCTATCAAAAATTATAATCTACAGTTTTCCAAAGCAATCCAAGAAGAAGAAGCAGTTGAAAAAGACAAAGATACCATTCTTCAAAAAGGAATGGTCGGTCATTCATATGTTGCTGCCTACTACCCGAAAAATAACGAAGAACCTATCGCAGTGGTCAAAGAGAGAATTTTGGCTGACGTAGGCTCTCTTCCCCAAGAAGAGAAGAAGAATCAGCAAGCAAAAGAGCTATTGTTCTATCATACCGAACGCTCAGAAGACCCATTTGTCGGGGTTCACCCTTATCAGGTGAAGAAGACCCAGTACAAGTGGAAAAACGGTAAGTTCATCAAAGATGGGATCGACAAACTTCCCCTCCTTTATCTAACGGATGAGGGGACGGTCTTCCAATTCTCCCAATTGTTTACGGATGCTGATCTAGCCAAAGAAACCCTCTTAACAGAGTTGCGCTCTCAGCTGGTCTTCCTACAGTTAGGGGAAGATCGAATTGAAGAGCTGATGCAAGCTGTCTCAGCAAGTGATATGGCAAGCTGGCAGTTCACCTATAATCAAGGTGTTCTTTCTATCGCCCTTCCAGTTACTATTGAGGGCATGGAAACCTTCGATATGCCCCTTTCGAAGCTCTATGATGTGATTGATTCTGCTCGCCTGAATCCTGGAGATTTTCAAGCTTATGAGGCCTACCAAACCCAACGTCACGCTAAGATGGTTGCCTTGACTTTTGATGATGGTCCAGATCCATCGACGACTCCTCAAGCCCTGGATATCCTCAACAAGTACCATGTTAAAGCGACTTTCTTTATGCTTGGGAAGAATGTCTCTGCCTATCCAGAAGTGGCTAAACGGGTCCGTCAGGAAGGACATGAAATCGGGATCCATACTTGGAACCACCCTGTCTTAACTAAGTTGCCTTTGGAGTCAGCTCAAAAAGAAATCATGGATACCAAAGAAGTGATTCAAAAGGTGACTGGAGTGCAAACGAAGATTACTCGTCCTCCTTATGGTTCGATTAATAGTGCCATTCAATATGCAGTGGATCAAGCCTTTATCATGTGGGATGTGGATACCTTGGATTGGAAGAGTCATAACACCGAAGCGATCTTAGCAGAGGTGAAAAAACAAGTCAAACCAGGATCAATTATCCTGATGCATGATATTCACCAAACTTCGATTAATGCTCTCCCAGCTGTGATCCAATACCTTCAATCGCAAGGCTACACTATCGTCACGGTTGATGAACTCTTAAACCACCAAGTGGAAAGTCATCACCTCTATTACAATCGGAATTAAAAAAATCGTTCGTAGAAATACGAACGATTCAGATTGAAGATAAAGTAATTTTAAAAACTTTCCTTAGGTGAGTACGGACGTCAGCGAACTTCGTAGAAGTTCCATGACTAATTATTGAGCCTAAGGTCTCAATAATTCCGAGTGCCTGAAATGATTGTGTTTCAGGCACTTTTCTCACGGCGGAAAGTTTTTTCATCTTCTTAAATGACTAAAAATATAAGTTGTTTTTTGAAAATCATCCAGCTGTTTTATGTAAAACAATAGTTTGTCTACATTAAAAATCGTTCGTAATACTACGAACGATTTTCTTATTCTTCCCCTATATAGAGTTGAGCTCCCTTAAGGATCAAAGGACGAACAGGGCTTAATTTTTTCAAGCTTTTTAATTCTTCTGGATGGCTAACCAAGGTGATGACATAGCCTTCTTTGCCCATGCGTCCGGTACGCCCAGATCGGTGGATGTAGGTTTCGGCATCTCTTGGAACTTCATAGTTGACGACACATTCTAGTGAGTCGATATCTATTCCCCGCGCTACCAAATCTGTTGCCAGAAGGAGTGTCAGCTGATGATCCTTAAAGCGTTCCAGAATGACTTTCCGGAATTTGACGTTGACGTCACTAGCAAGTGAGACAGCGCTAACTTCTCGATACTGGAGTTTTTCTTCAGCGCTCCCTAGATCGGACAAGCTATTGAAGAAAACGAGGCCACGAAAGTCTTCGACATTGGATAGTTTTCTGAGGAGTTCGACCTTTTCTCGCTTGTCCACTTCCATATAGAAGTGCTGGATATTGTCCAAGCTTTGCCCTTCTACCTGAATGGTCAGGGTATTGGGCTCGATTTGCTCTGGATCAAACTTGGTCGTTGCACTCATATAGATAAATTGATGATCTCGTGGCGCGTAGTGGCAAATCTTGTCGACAAAGTGATACTGAGAGTCGCTGAAAAGTTGGTCAAATTCGTCCAGGATGATGGTATCGACATTCATCATCTTGATTTTCTTGAGCTTGATCAACTCAAAAATACGGCCTGGAGTTCCGATGAGAATTTCGGGTCCTTTTTTGAGACGTTCGATTTGCCGTTTTTGACTAGAGCCAGAAAGGAAAAGTTGAGCACTGAGTCCAAGAGGATCTGCCCATTGTTTAGTGACATCAAAGA
This sequence comes from Streptococcus sp. SCPM-O-B-23252 (M501), assembly GCF_058200355.1. NCBI lineage: Bacteria > Bacillati > Bacillota > Bacilli > Lactobacillales > Streptococcaceae > Streptococcus > Streptococcus sp. SCPM-O-B-23252 (M501). Next base: position 1,040,696 of record NZ_JBYQGS010000001.1, on the reverse strand, counting down.
TTTGTCCGGCCAACTCTGTATTGGGGGAGAGGATCAGCAATTGTTGTGCTTTTTTAGGCTTTAGCTTGAGAAGACTAGGGAAGAGATAGGCCAGAGTCTTCCCAGTTCCTGTCGGGCTGACTCCAAGTACGTTCTCCCCTTGGGTGATCGGCTCAAAGAGGCGTTCTTGGATTTCAGTGAGTTGCTCAAAGCCGAGGGTTTTGAGTTGCTCTTGCCAGAGCGGTGGGAATGCTAGTGTCATATTAGTTTTCGTCCTTAAAGTGTATTCCAGCATCTTGGCGCATAGCATAGAGGGCTTGATGGACCATCTGTCCAGTTTGGAGCCAAGTCTGGTAAAGTATCTGGTCGCTCTCTGTCATCATACTAGCAAAGGCCTGGGCTTCTTCTAGCATGTTATGAGGGGCAGGAGTGATTAGAAGCTGGTAGCTGTTTCCAGAATGGTCTTGAAAAACAGCCTCGTTAACGGCTTCAATGCCACTCAGAAAGAGGGTGCCATCTGTTGTGTAGATTTCAGCAGGAAGATTGCTGGTCACATCTTTGCCGGCTTGAATGCCGATGACAAAGTCAGAATAAACCAAGCTACCATGTCCGTTCAAATCGATTGAATTAGGCAATTGCCGCGCCTGATAGGTTACTGATTCAGGTTGACCGAAGAGGCCGATTGCAAAGTAGAGGGGATAGACACCCAGATCCATAAGGGCTCCGCCAGCAAACTGGTCAGAGAAAATATTAGGTGTAGCCCCTTTCAGGAGTTCGGGCATTTTAGAGGAGTATTTGGCATAGGTCATGTGACCACCCAAGATGGTCTTGTCTTTGAGAAAGTCTTGGATGGTCGCAAAGGCTTTTTCATGATAGTTGCGAGCTGCTTCAAAGAGATAGACATGGTGCTCCTTAGCCAATTTGACCAACTCTTCCCATTCCTGAGGAGTAGTGACGGCTGGTTTTTCAAGGATGACATGTTTCTTAGCTAAGAGGGCTAATTTGGCCTGGGGATAGTGGAGTGAATTGGGACTAGCAATGTAGATGACATCCAGGTCACTATCTAAAAAGGCAATCAGATCATCATAGAGGGCCACTTGTCCATAGGGTTGGGCGAAGCTGCGAGCCTTCTCTAAGGTCCGCGAATAGACTGCCCTTAACTCATAGTGGCCTGTTTCTTTTGTTGCGGCCAGGAAGGAATGTGAGATGGCACTGGTGCCGATGATACCAAGTTTCAGCATGGCAGCTCCTTTCAATCAGGTATTCATTGGTTTCATTATATCATGTTTCACCCTAAAAAGATGGAATGGGCCTTTCGAACTGGGATGGAAGGGGAAAGGAGATCCTTCTTTGATTTTGGATGAAAGCCATAGAAAAATGGTTCAAGTCGTGGTCAAGTGACCGCTTTTGTGATAGAATAAATAGGATTATAGAAAATGGAGAAGAAGATGCGAAACAGACCAATTATTATCGGTGTAACAGGCGGTTCTGGTGGGGGAAAAACTAGTGTTTCTCGGGCAATTTTGTCCCACTTCCCGGATGAGAAGATTGCCATGATTGAGCACGATTCTTATTACAAGGATCAAAGCCATTTAACCTTTGAAGAACGGATTCAGACCAACTATGACCATCCTTTTGCCTTTGATACAGACCTCATGATCGAGCAAATCAATGAGTTGTTGGCTGGACGTCCGGTTGATATTCCAACATATGACTATGCAGCGCATACGCGTAGTGCTAAAACTTATCGCCAGGAGCCTCAGGATGTCTTTATCGTTGAGGGGATTTTGGTCTTGGAGGACAAGCGTCTTCGTGACTTGATGGATATCAAGATTTTCGTTGATACCGATGATGATGTGCGGATTATTCGCCGGATCAAGCGAGATATGGAAGAGCGTGGTCGGAGTTTGGACAGCGTCATCGAGCAGTACTTGGGAGTGGTGAAGCCGATGTACCATCAGTTCATCGAGCCAACTAAGCGCTATGCGGATGTTATCATTCCAGAAGGCGTGACCAATACTGTAGCCATCGATTTGATTACGACCAAGATTGAGAAGATTTTGAGCGAATCACGTGAAGGATAAGATAACAAGTGAGAGAGGTTAGGAAGTAGTGTCCCAGCCTCTTTTCCATGACAAATAGGGAGAAATATGAAAAAGTTAAGAAGGGAGTTTCACTCCAGAAGTAAGGCTTTTGCCTGCCTGCTGACTATGTGTGCGGGTTTTTCAGATGCCTACACCTTTATCGAAAGAGGAGGGACCTTGGCGGCTGGCCAAACGGGAAACGTGGTCTTTCTATCCGTTGGGTTAATCGGCCATGAAATATCTGATGTGGAGGTCAAACTAGCCACCATGTTAGCCTTTATGATCGGGATTTTTTTGATGACCGTCTTTCAGCGCTTCTTTAGTCATTCGGTTTGGCGACTTAGTACCTTGGTGCCTTTGGTCCTGACGACCTTGGTGGCAGGCTTTCTGCCAAAAGAAGTGCCCAATGTTTTGATTGTACCTTTCTTTGGGCTGAGCCTAGGAATTGTAGCCATTTCCTTTGGAGAAGTCGATGGTTATGCTTACAACCATTCCTTTATGACAGGGAATCTCAAGAAGACCATGGTCGCTTACGGGAATTTTGTGCGGGATCGCAAGATGGAGTTTTTCTGGGAATCCCTCTTTATGACCTCCTTGATTGGGAGTTTTGTCGGAGGAGCTATCCTATCCACCTTCCTCATCCAATATTATGGACTTCGGACCATTTGGTTTGTTTCCCTTGTTCTGACCCTCTTTCTGACATATCGGGCTATTCAATATGTTCGGAGAGACGCTTAGATGAATTATTACAAAGTCAGGGACCTTGCTCCCTGCCTTTTTATTGAGAACAATTGCTTGGTACTTCTGATGTCTAGTCGGTTTTTTATCAAGGCTTGCTCCGTGGTAAATACTTAATTTTCTAGCCAAAGTTTGGTATAATAAAGGGTATGAATACGCAAGAAAAAGAATCAAATTACAAACTCTTACTAGCCCAGTTAGAAGCTCTTTTAGAAGGAGAGAGCAATGCCCTGGCCAATTTAGCCAATGCCAGTGCTCTGCTCAATCAAGCTCTACCGCATTCAGTCTTTGCAGGCTTTTACCTCTATGATCAAAAAGAGTTGTTTTTAGGCCCCTTTCAAGGACAGGTATCTTGTGTCCATATTGCTCTAGGAAAAGGCGTCTGTGGAGAAGCAGCAGAGAAAAGAGAGACGCTGGTCATTGAGGATGTGACCCAGCATGCCAATTATATCTCTTGTGACAGTCGGGCCATGAGTGAGATTGTGGTTCCCATGGTCTTGAAGGACCAATTGCTGGGAGTGTTGGATCTAGATTCGGATCGGGTGGGAGATTATGACGACCTGGATCGCCTTTATTTGGAACGTTTTGTAGCCATCTTGCTCGAAAAAACAAATTGGAATTTTAGGATGTTTGGAGTAGTAGACTAATGTATCAAGCCCTCTATCGTAAATACCGAAGCCAGACCTTTGGCCAGCTTGTAGGGCAGGAGGTTATTGCGACGACCCTACGACAAGCTGTCGAACAGGGAAAAATTAGCCATGCCTATCTCTTTTCTGGCCCTCGTGGGACGGGGAAGACCAGTGTGGCGAAAATCTTTGCCAAGGCCATGAACTGCCCCAATCAAAAAGGGGGAGAGCCTTGTAACGAATGCTATATCTGTGAAGCCATTACTAATGGCAGTTTAGAGGATGTCATCGAGATTGACGCTGCTTCTAATAATGGGGTGGATGAGATCCGCGATATCCGCGATAAATCGACCTATGCGCCTAGCCTGGCCCCTCATAAGGTCTATATTATCGATGAGGTCCACATGCTCTCGACGGGAGCTTTTAATGCCCTCCTCAAGACCTTGGAAGAACCGACAGAAAATGTGGTCTTTATTCTAGCAACAACGGAATTGCACAAGATTCCAGCAACTATTCTTTCACGGGTTCAACGCTTTGAGTTCAAATCCATCAAGACGCCAGCCATTCAAGACCACCTAAAAGCTGTTTTGGATAAAGAAGGCATTGATTACGAAGAAGAAGCTGTAGCCATTATTGCCCGTCGGGCAGAAGGTGGGATGCGGGATGCCTTGTCCATTTTGGACCAGGCTCTCAGCCTGACAGCTGGTGCCCAATTGACCACTGCGACGGCAGAAGAAATCACAGGCTCCATCAGTCAGGAAGCTTTGGATCTCTATGTGGCAGCCTTGGCAGCACAAGATGCAACAGCTGCCTTGGACCAGTTAAACCTCATCTTTGATAATGGGAAAAACATGGCCCGCTTTGTGACAGATCTCTTGCAGTATTTGCGGGATCTCCTGATTGTTCAGACAGGTGGGGAAAATCTCCATGTCAGTGAACGATTTAACCAGAATCTAGCCATTCCGCAAGCCACCCTCTTTGCTTGGATTGATCTTGCGACAAGGAGCTTAGCAGATATCAAAAACAGCCTGCAGCCTAAGATCTATACAGAGATGATGACCATTCGCTTGGCAGAATACAAAGGTGAGGGCTCTTCAGCTAGTCAAACGGCTCTTCCAGAAGATTTCTTGTCACAAATGGACCAACTCAAAAGAGAAGTGGAGTTACTGAAAAGTCAATTAGCTCAAGTAGGGAGCGGGGCTCCTGTAGCCAAGTCGGCTCCAGCCCGTCCTCAGAAGTCCAGCAAGGGATATCGAGTGGATCGCAATAAGGTTCAAGCCATCTTACAAGAAGCGGTTGAAAATCCAGATTTAGCCCGTAACAATCTCATCCGCCTGCAAAATGCTTGGGGGGAAATTATTGAAAGCTTAGCAGGGGCAGATAAGGCCTTGCTGGTTGGTTCTCAACCGGTTGCGGCAAATGAACGCCATGCGATTCTTGCTTTTGAGTCTGCCTTTAATGCTGAGCAGACCATGAAGCGAGATAACCTCAATACCATGTTTGGCAATATTTTAAGCAATGCAGCCGGATTCTCACCTGAAATTTTGGCCATTTCCATGGAGGAGTGGACCCAGGTCCGGGCGGAATTCTCGAAGAAAGCGCGTGGTCACAAGGATGAAGTCGAGGTGGCAGAAGAGTCTGTCATTCCGGAAGGTTTTGATTTTCTCTCTGAGAAAATTACGATTCAAGAAGACTAGCCTATGCTTTTTTCAGAAAATCGTGGTAGAATAACAATATGAATAAACGTCAATTTTGGACTATGGCTATCTTTACAGCCTTTGAGACCTATTTTTTCAATGATGCAGTGATGAGAGAAAGCTATCTGGCAGCTATCTTCTGGGCTCTCTTGATCCTGAGAAATTTGCAAGTTAGCTATATCTTAGGGAAATTGGTCGAAAGTATCGATCAACAGCTCAATCAGAAAAAACGAGATAAGTATAAAAAATAAGCACCGATAGGTGCTTATTTTTTTGAGCTGTTGATCTGTTTTACAGGTCCCACTGTTTGAGGGAAATTTCGCCACTGTTGAGCCAGCGTTCTTGGCCTTCCTCCAGTTGGACTAGTAGTTGTCCACTATCTGAGATATCCTTGGCCAGACCTTGGTAGCTGGTTTGATTTTGTTCGAAGCGGACTTCTTTACCTAGGACTAGTGAACGTTGCTTGTAGAGGTAGATCAGCTCCTCTTCTGGAGTGGTGAAAAATTCCTTCCAAATCTCAGCAATCAGTTCATTGCGGCTAATGGGAGGCTGGGCACCAAAGAGGGACCCTGCCTTGTCCTTCAGTTCGTTTGGAAAATCAGTGATGGCAAAATTGAGACCCACACCAATGATGACATCTGTGATAAGGCCTGTTTCGATGGAGCTGATGGCTTCAGTCAGAATGCCTCCGACTTTTTTCCCCTTGTAGTAGATGTCATTGACCCACTTGATATCGACATCCAATAAGGCTAGATTTTTCAGAGCCTTGTAGATAGCAGCTGAGACCATGAGGGTATAGGCAGGTGCTTGATCGAAAGGGAGGTTGGGCTTGAGGTGGAGGGACATGTAGATCCCCCCTTGAGAAGGACAGAAGTAGTCGCGCCCAAAACGCCCCTTACCAGCTGTTTGAAAAGGAGCCAGATACAGAGTAGCGGATTGGCCACCCGCTTCCATGGCATTCTTAGCATCTAACTGGGTGGATTGGCACTGGGGATTATAGGAGACTGTCAATGGACTAAGCTCCTCGATGACTTGGGGGATTAGGAGGTCTCCAGAAAGGATCTTGTAGCCTCTATTTTTAACAGACTCAATCTCGATGCCTTCTTTTTCTAGACGTTGGATTGCTTTCCAGATAGAGGTGCGAGACAGGCCCATTTCCTGGGCTAGTTGCTCGCCGTTGACATAATCCTGAGCTTGGGATAAGGTTTGGTATAAAATTTCGTGTGTTTTCATAGTTTCTTATTTTCGAAAAGGATGGAAGATCATCCATTCTTGGTACTTTCTCTTAAGGTGAGTTTGGTTCCTAGCATGGTGAGGGTCGGTATTTCTCTCGGTGCTAGGACTTGCTTATTGAGGACGTCCATAGCGGTACGTCCCATTTCTTCTGTAAAAACAGTGATGGTCGAGAGGGGAGGAAAGACTTGCTTGGCTAAACTGGTATCATTAAAGGAGATGAGTTGGATGTCATCAGGGACCTTGATGCCGGCTTCTTGAAAGGCGCGGAGAGCCCCAATGGCCAAACTATCACTGGCAACAAAATAGGCATCTGGAAAGGGTGAGCAAGACTGAAGCTTAGAGGAAATGAGGTCATAGCCTGATTGAGCTGTAAAACTACCTGTGAGGATGAGTTCAGGGTGGTAAATGTTTCTTTCAATACAATAGTTTCGATAGGCTCTTCGCCGAGGATCGGGAATACTTTCCAATAGGTCAGTCGTTTTTTCCTCACCGGTTAGGAGACCAATCGTTGTACACCCTTGTTTTCGTAAATAGTGAAGAGCAGTCTGTACAGCATTTTCAAATTCAGTCGTGACACAAGGATGTCCTTGGTTAAGAGTGTTACTATCGACAAAAACTAGAGGCTTGGCTAGCTTTTCTAGCTCGACAATCTGAATTCTACTAAACTTTCCAATGCAAATGACCCCAACAACTTCCTCCCCTAATCGAAAGGGAATATCATTGAAATAGCGTAGGATGCCATAATCGAGATCCTGTGCTCTTTTTTCAATGCCTAAACGGATGTTGTAGTAGTAAAGGTCGTCCAGCTCTCCCTCTTCACTTTTCCATTGGATGATGACAATTTGTTGTTTTTCTTTCTTAAAGTTCCCACTTTTCTGATGTCTGGTGTAGCCTAGTTCGTCAGCAACGGTCAAAATTCTGTGGCGGGTTTCCTCCGTTACAGAAAGACTAGTATCTTGATTCAGCACACGTGAAACAGTGGCGATGGATACGTTAGCGAGACTGGCAATATCCTTTAATGTAGCCATAAGTTTTCTCCTTCTGTCTTCTAGTATATCATAGCTTTGGCCTGGTTAGTGTATTTTACTAAAATTTTAGTAAATTAATTGATTTGCTTGATGAAAAGGGTTACACTAAAGATAAATAACTATATAAGTGAGGTAATCTCAATGAATACTCTAGAACTTCGGAACGCTTTTCAAACAGTCTTTGGAGCAGAAGCGGATCATACTTTTTTCTCACCAGGTCGGATCAATCTGATTGGTGAGCACACAGACTATAACGGGGGTCATGTCTTCCCTGCAGCTATCACCCTTGGTACCTACGGAGCAGCTCGCAAACGCGAGGATAAGCTTCTTCGTTTCTTCTCTGCTAACTTTGAAGACAAGGGCATCATTGAAGTTCCTCTTGAAAACCTTCAGTTTGAAGAGGAGCACAACTGGACCAACTATCCAAAAGGCATTCTTCATTTCTTGCAAGAAGCTGGTCACACCATTGATGTGGGGATGGATGTCTATGTCTACGGGAATATTCCAAATGGATCTGGTCTCTCTTCTTCAGCATCACTAGAGATGCTGACGGGCGTCATTGCAGAAAGGATCTACGGTTTGACAGTGGATCGGGTGGACTTGGTTAAAATTGGAAAACAAACAGAAAACCACTTTATCGGGGTCAACTCTGGCATCATGGACCAGTTCGCGATCGGCATGGGAGCTGACCAACGGGCCATTTATCTGGATACCAACACCTTGGAATATGACTTGGTACCCCTTGATTTGAAAGACAATGTCGTCGTGATTATGAATACCAACAAACGTCGAGAATTGATTGATTCAAAATACAATGAACGCCGTGCGGAATGTGAAACAGCTGTCTCAGAATTGCAAGGCAAACTAGACATCCAAACCTTGGGTGAATTGGATGTCTGGGATTTTGATACCTATAGCTACTTGATCAAGGATGAAAATCGCATCAAACGAGCTCGCCATGCTATCCTCGAAAACCAACGGACTCTCCAAGCTCGTAAGGCTCTGGAAGAAGGAAATTTGGAAGCTTTTGGCCGTTTCATGAATGCTTCCCACGTATCCTTAGAACACGATTATGAGGTAACTGGACTTGAATTGGACACTTTGGTGCATACAGCCTGGGAACAAGAAGGTGTCTTGGGCGCTCGTATGACAGGAGCAGGCTTTGGTGGTTGTGCCATCGCCCTTGTAAACAAAGATAAAGTTGAAGCATTTGAAGAAGCTGTCGGCAAACGCTATGAAGAAGTCGTTGGCTATGCGCCTAGCTTTTATATTGCAGAAGTTGCGGCAGGGACACGAGTTTTAGACTAGGTGATAATAATGGAAGCTGTAATATTTGATTTAGATGGCTTATTAGCCGATACTGAAATCATTTCTCTAAAAGTTTATCAAGAATTGCTTAGAGATTTTGGAATTCCTTTCACAGAAGAAACTTATTCTAGAGACTACAGTGGACATAGGGAAGAGGAGAATGTTCAACGATTTTTGGATACCTATGATTTACCCTGGAACTTTGACCAAACCTTGGATAGAGTTTATGAGCTGGAAGCTCAAATCTTAGCTCAAGGTGTCAATTTAAAAAAAGGTGCTAAAAATTTGCTTACTTTTTTGAAAACAGAGGGCATCCCAATCGCCCTAGCAACTTCAAGTGTTGAATCTCGGGCTAGAATGATCTTGGATAGCAATGGGATACTGTCCTTATTTGACCATCTAGTTTTTGCAAAAGATGTAAAGCGAAGCAAACCTTACCCAGATATATTTTTAAAGGCTTGTAGTGATTTGAATGCTTTGCCAGAGAATTGCTTGGTACTAGAGGATAGTGAAGCAGGTATTGAAGCGGCATCTAGAGCTGGGATTCCAGTTATTTGTATTCCAGATTTAAAAATACCAGCACAGTCTTTCTTAAATAAAACAGAACAAGTTTTTCAGGATTTGGATGCTGTTAGAGACTATTTAAAACGTAAGAAGGAGAATCAATGAATCAAGGAATTCTAGATGCATTTGTCACAGCCGTCATTAAGGCCAGTGACTACGAAGAGATGGATCGGATTTATCTAAAAAATCGCCTCATGAGTCGCGTTGGAGAAGAGGGGCTAGACGCCCCAGCTCAAAAAGAAGACTTGATTGCGCTCAAAGATCAGCTGGTGGAGATTGCGGTTGCGAATAATATGATTCAAGATAGCATGGCCGCGAAGGACAGCTTGGGTGCAGAGTTGATGGATTGGATCACACCTAGCCCTAGTCAGGTCAACCATCGTTTCTGGGAGACCTACCGTCAGTCTAAAGAAGACGCGATTGCTGATTTCTATGCCCTCTCTAAGCGCAATGATTACATCAAGGTCAAAGCCATTGCGCAAAATATTGCCTTTGAGACACAAACTCCCTACGGTTCTCTTGAAATCACCATCAATCTGTCAAAACCTGAAAAAGATCCTAAAGACATTGCAGCGGCCAAGCTTGCCAAAGCCAGTCACTATCCAGCCTGCCAATTGTGCGTTGAAAATGAAGGCTATCAAGGTCGCCTAGACCATCCAGCTCGGGCCAATCACCGGATCATCCGTTTTGATATGGACGGTCATGACTGGGGTTTTCAGTATTCCCCTTATGCCTACTTCAATGAACACTGCATTTTCCTCGATAGCCAGCATGTTCCCATGGCCATTAGCCGTAAGACCTTTGAGCGACTCTTGACCATTGTCGAGACTTTTCCAGGCTATTTTGCGGGGTCTAATGCAGATCTGCCCATTGTAGGGGGGTCTATCCTGACTCATGACCACTACCAAGGGGGGCGGCACACCTTCCCTATGGAGGTAGCAGGACTTGACCAAGCCTTTACTATTCCTGGATTTGAAGGGGTTCAAGTGGGCATCGTTCGTTGGCCAATGTCAGTCTTGCGTCTGAAGTCTGAAAATAAGGGAGAGCTGATTGACTTGGCGGACCATATCTTAGAAAGCTGGCGGAGTTACTCGGATCCAGCTGTGCAAGTCTTGGCCTCTTCGAATGGGGAGGCCCACCATACCATTACGCCGATTGCACGGATTCGTGAGGGCAAGTTTGAGTTGGACCTGGTCCTTCGGGACAATCAAACCTCACCAGAGCATCCAGATGGCATTTACCATCCACATGCGGATGTGCAACACATCAAAAAAGAAAATATCGGCTTGATCGAAGTCATGGGCTTGGCCATTTTGCCACCTCGCCTCAAGGAAGAGCTCAAGCAGGTTCAAGACTATTTGCTTGGACGTGAGAGCACAGTGGCAACCTACCACCAGGCTTGGGCAGATGATTTGAAAGCCACTCACCCATCCCTCACAGATGAAGCAGAGGCAGAAGCCCTTGTCCGTAAATCAGTCGGTCAAATCTTTGCGCGGGTGCTGGAAGATGCTGGTGTCTACAAGCGAACAGCAGAAGGCCAGACAGCCTTTAGACGCTTTGTTGCGACACTTTAAGTGTGGAGAAGAGGCAAAAATTTGGTACAATAAGAGAGAAAACAAAGAAGCGAAAGGAAAATAAATGGCAATACTCGTACTCGGAGGAGCTGGCTATATCGGTTCCCACATGGTGGACCGTTTGGTCAATGAAGGACAGGAAAAAGTCGTCGTGGTCGATAGTCTGGTCACGGGCCACCGTGCAGCGGTGCATCCAGATGCCGTCTTTTACCAAGGAGACCTGGCGGATCAAGACTTTATGCGCACTGTGTTTAAGAAACATGACGATATCGATGCGGTCATCCACTTTGCGGCCTACTCACTGGTTGCTGAATCCATGGCAGATCCATTGAAATATTTTGACAATAATACAGCAGGCATGGTTAAACTCTTGGAAGTCATGCATGAATGTAGGGTGCACTACATCGTCTTTTCTTCAACTGCTGCCACCTACGGCATTCCAGAAGAAATTCCGATTCTTGAAACCACTCCGCAAAATCCGATCAACCCTTATGGTGAAAGCAAGCTCATGATGGAAACCATCATGCGTTGGGCTGATCAAGCCTACGGCATCAAGTATGTGCCCCTTCGTTACTTTAATGTTGCGGGTGCTAAGCCTGACGGATCTATTGGGGAAGACCATGGACCAGAGACCCATCTCTTACCGATCGTCTTACAAGTGGCCCAAGGAAAACGCGAAAAAATTGCTATTTTTGGAGATGACTACCAGACACCAGATGGCACTAATGTTCGGGACTATGTCCATCCATTTGACTTGGCGGATGCCCATCTTTTAGCAGTGGAGTATCTGCGTAATGGCAACCCATCTACTGCCTTTAACCTGGGCTCGTCGACTGGATTCTCCAATCTTCAAATCGTAGAAGCAGCCCGAAAGGTGACGGGACATCCAATCCCTCTGGAGATTGCAGATCGTAGACCAGGAGATCCAGATACTCTGATCGCATCATCTGAGAAGGCGCGTGCCATCCTCGGCTGGCAACCAAAATTTGACAATATCGAAACCATCATCCAAACCGCCTGGGCATGGCATTCCAGCCACTCAGATGGCTACAATGATCGATAAGAAGAAAACTCAAGTCAGTTGGCTTGAGTTTTTGTGTGGAGGAATATGCTATAATGAAGAAAACAGAAGGGTGTGCACAAGTAATGTCACCTAACGGGTCGACAAGGATAGTAGGAGCAAGAATGATAAAATATTTGGTGCAAAAATTTCTCTGGTTTCGAGAGCGTGGATTTGTACAAATCACCCAGAAGACCTTGGTATCTCTCTTTCCATTTTTACTTTTCTCAGCAATTGTTCGCGTGATTTCCCAGTCCTTCTTTTCAGATAGAGGTTATATAAATATGCTCTTTTCTGTTTCGGACTGGTTCCCAGGGTTTCAGCTCACGGGTCAAGTCTTGTCCAATCTTTCTAATTTTACAAGTGGTTTGGCTGGACCTTTAGCAACCTATTTTGCAGGGGAATATACAGCTGGACATTATGGGAGAAGTACAGGGACGGCTGGTGTGACAGCTCTTATGGTCAGTTTTCTTGTTAGCTCACAGGGATTATTGATGGGGCCTCTTCGGGATGGGCAACTGTCTCACATCAATCTACCTGCGACGACCAATATTTTCTTGGTGATTTTTTTAGGTTACCTAATTGGCCAGATTTTTCGTCTTTCCAAAGCCAGTGACGACCAAATCGTCACTAAAGACTTTATTTATCAACCCAAGACTGTACGTCCGATTTTCTTGTCTCTGCTCTTAGGAGTCAGTTTAAATGGCCTCTTAGTCCTGGGCAATCAGTACCGTGTCTTTCAGACCATCGGTCAATTTTTCAGTTCACTGACCGTGACCAGTCATCACCTCCTATCCACTTTTGTCATGGGACTCTTGAATAGCTTATCGGCTTGGGTAGGAAACAGTCAGGTTTTTGCCTTTAACTCGATTGCGGATGATAGTTTTGCCTTGGAAAATCTGACTTATGCCGTCACCAATCATTCGACGACAGGCATTCCTTATCTCTACACCTTGACCAATTTGTACCGCAGTTATGGCATGGTGGCAGGAGTTGGTGCAGTCCTGGCACTTTTAGTTGCGATCTTATTGGTTTCACGAAGTAAAAAGGACAAGAAAGTTAGTTTCCTTAGTATCTTTCCAAGCCTCTTTAACAATGGCGCTCCTTTTATGGTAGGAATCCCGGTCCTCCTCAACCTGCTATATGTGATTCCCTTCTTATTGATCCCCTTGGTCAATATGGGAATTGCAGCTCTGGCTTTGTGCTTCAAACTGATGCCAGCAGCTGTCTATCCAGTGCCAGATGGGACACCAAGCATCCTTTATGCTTTTATTGGAACGGGAGGGAGCCTGAGAGCTTTAGCTGTGAGTCTCCTCTGCTTTGCCCTAGACGTAGCCCTTTATATTCCCTTTGTCCGTATGGGCAACCAAGTTCGGAAAGATTTGCTAGAAGAAGGAGGAAGCCATGAAAATCTCTAAAAAAACAGCGCTGGTCTTCACCTTGGTCTGCCTTTTCTTGATTGGCTTGGCTGTGCCTTCTTATAGCTGGACTCGAAAAAATGTCCAGAAAATCGAAAAATTCTATAATTCAAAACTATCGCCAATTATCATGATCCCGGGAAGCTCTGCGACAGAGAACCGCTTTGATGGCTTGGTGACTAAGCTCAATCAAGACCGACAAGGAACCAAACACAGCCTGCTCAAGGTCAAGGTCTGGAATGATGGTACCATTACTTATAGTGGGAGTATCGATGCCAAGGACAATGAACCGATTATCGTCATTGGTTTTGAAAACAACAAGGATGGTTACAGCAATATCAAAAAGCAAGCCAAGATGGTTAACCAAGCCTTTGAAGCCTTGCAAGAAAAATACAACTTCAATAACTTTAAGGGACTGGCCCACTCCAATGGAGGCTTGATTTATACTGCCTTTATTGAAAATTATCTAGGGGAATATGATGTGGATCTCAAGAACCTCATGACCATTGGGACTCCTTATAATTTTACCGAGACCAACATCAAAAACAAATCAGAGATGTTGGCAGATTTTATCAAGAACAGAGAAGCTATACCGACAACTCTCCATATGTATTCAGTAGCAGGGACCATTACCTATGACTCAGATGAGTTGGTTCCGGATGCTAGTGTGTCAGCTGGTAAGTATATCTATCAAAATCAAGCAGCTAGTTATACAGAGATTACGGTGACAGGAGAGGATGCGCAACACTCGGACCTTCCGACTAATGATGAAGTGGTCGCCTTGATCAAGCAACACATTGAGAGTCAGGATCATCAAAATCGGCAGGAGCAGAAAAATCCGAATTAAATCATATATACTAAGAAGGTTTTACACAAATTATTAGGTGTAGCCTTCTTTTTTGGTATAATATAAAGAGAAAAGTACAGCTATCAAGGATGACATAAAAGGAGAAACTTATGAAACGAAAAGAGAAATTGGGAGCAGTCATTCTCCTAGCAGCAGGACTTGTTACGGTTGGTTGTAGCAAACGGACTCCTCGACATTCTAGTCAGTTGAATAACAGCTCGGAAACATCGTCGATATCATCTTCCGGTAAAAAAGTTACTAAAAAAGACGTAAAAAAAGATTACAAGAAGTTGTACCAGCCTGTATTTGAGGATTATCAAAAGATTTTGACCTCGCCAAAGGATACAGCAAGTATTGCAAATCTCTATCAAAGTTTACAAGCAACTGAGCGTCCAATCAATAGTTGGGCAGTCGAGAATGCGGTCAACCAAGCAGATGAAATGCGCTATGCCTTTGCGGATTTGAATAATGATGGGATAGAGGAACTGCTGATTGCAGACCTAAATGTGAGTGGCAAATATTTCTTAACCGGTCTTTACTATTTGCAAGCTGGGAAACCTATCCTTTTGGCAGAAGGGTTCGTTGCAGGCCATGGTGGAGCAAGAAATGCTGCGCTTGTCTATAAAGGAGGAGAAGTTCTAGAGCTTAGCTGGTCCTCGGGAACGGGGCAAGGTTATGGGACTCTTTATCAGCTTAATGCTAAGCAAGAGCAAGCGACTATCCTCCAAGAAAAAGAGATTCAAATACAAGCAAATGATATTGCTGCTGATTTTGGAAAAAATGCATCCGATCAAATTGATTTAAGAGGTCTCGATTGGCAGGAATTTGAAGTTCCAAGTCGTTCAACTAAATCAGAAACACAACTAAAAGCTCCTTGGAATGCCAACAAATCGGCGAAACTCGAAGCATTTATAAAGGACTGGGGGGGAAGACTAGGACAACCCAATTACCAAAAGGGAATCGCAGGAGGAGATGTTGGAGCCGACCATCTCTATATCCTTGGGGATGGACCAAGTGAGAAAATGAATGCCGAGTATACGGATACAGGTCTAGGAAATGCCCAGTATCGAATTGTAGAACGCTACAGTAATTGGGATAAATTTCCAGATGTTCATAGTTACTTTTTCGCTATCACCAATACGGGAGAACCGATCGTCTTTCATTCAGATACAACTAATGGAGGACAAATGTATCTTAAACCGACAGAAAATGCTGAACTCCAGGCAGAGTTCAAACGCTTGGTGGAAGAGGAGTAATTTTCATTATCGAGAGTTTGGTCTTGGCCAAGCTCTTTTTCTTCAGCATTTGAAATCAAATCAATTGACAGATGTAATGGCGAGTATTACAATTTCATGTATAAGTTAAAGACTAGGAACTTCAGTTGAGATTAATGAAGAAAGTAAAGAGTAATCTGAATGATTGAATACAAAAATGTAGTCCTGCGCTACACGGATACAGACATTTTAAAAGATGTCAATCTCCGCATTGAAAATGGAGAATTCATGGTGCTAGTGGGTCCTTCAGGATCTGGAAAGACCACCATGCTCAAGATGATCAACCGTCTTTTGGAGCCGACAGATGGCAATATCTATATGGATGGGAAACGTATTAAGGACTATGATGAACGGGAGTTACGTCTCAGCACAGGCTATGTCCTTCAAGCTATTGCCCTATTTCCTAACTTGACCGTTGCTGAAAATATTGCATTGATTCCTGAGATGAAGGGCTGGAGCAAGGAGAAAATTGCCTCTAAAACCGAAGAACTCTTGGACAAGGTTGGCCTGCCTGCTGCAGATTATGCTCATCGGTTACCAAGCGAGTTATCTGGTGGGGAGCAACAGCGGATTGGCATTGTGCGGGCCATCATTGGGGAACCAAAAATCTTACTGATGGATGAGCCCTTTTCAGCCTTGGATGCCATTTCTCGCAAGCAGTTGCAAGCTCTCACCAAAAACTTGCACAAAGAGTTTGGTATGACCACTATTTTTGTGACCCACGATACGGATGAGGCCTTAAAATTAGGCGACCGAATTGCAGTCTTGCAAAAAGGAGAGATTGTACAGGTGGCGGATTCTAAAGCCATCCTAGACCAGCCAGCCAACGACTTTGTCGCAGATCTATTTGGAGGTGCTCACCATGTCTAAACTACTTTCAACATTTCAAGAACGCTTTGGGGACTGGCTCACAGCACTGGGACAACATTTGCAACTGTCATTACTGACCTTGCTCCTTGCTGTTTTTCTGGCTGTCCCACTAGCTGTTTATTTAAGTACACGCAAGAGAGCAAGCAACTGGGTCTTACAGGTAGCTGGGATCTTCCAGACCATTCCTTCCATGGCTCTTCTCGGCCTCTTCATTCCCATTATGGGCATTGGGACGCTTCCGGCCTTGACAGCTCTCGTCATCTATGCCATTTTCCCCATCCTTCAAAATACCATCACTGGTTTACAAGGGATTGATCCAAGCCTTGAAGAAGCAGGGGTCGCCTTTGGGATGACCAAGTGGGAACGACTCAAGAAGTTCGAGATTCCCTTGGCCATGCCTGTTATTATGTCTGGGATTCGGACAGCAGCTGTGATGATTATCGGGACCGCTACTCTAGCTGCATTAATTGGAGCTGGGGGACTTGGTTCCTTTATCCTTCTAGGGATTGACCGCAATAATGCCAGTCTGATTTTGATCGGTGCCCTATCCTCTGCCTTCTTGGCCATCGCCTTTAACCTTCTTCTTAAATGGATGGAAAAGGCCAAATTGCGGACCATCTTTGCGGCCTTTGCGGTAATGATCCTGGGATTAGGAGCTTCTTATACACCAAGTCTTCTTTCAAAACCAGAAAAAGAAAACCTGGTCATTGCTGGGAAGTTAGGACCAGAACCCGAAATTCTAGCTAACATGTACAAGTTCTTGATCGAGGAAAACACGGACATAACAGTGACCGTCAAGCCGAATTTTGGAAAGACTACCTTCCTCTATGAAGCCCTGAAAAAAGGGGACATCGCTATCTATCCAGAGTTTACAGGGACCGTGACCGAAAGTCTCCTTAAGCCAGCACCACAAGTCGGTCATGATCCAGAAGCAGTCTACAAAGCTGCCCGAGATGGGATCAAGCGACAAGACAACCTGGCCTTGCTCAAACCCATGGCTTATCAGAATACCTACGCTGTCGCGGTTCCTAAGAAAATTGCCCAAGAGTATGGCCTCAAGACCATTTCCGACTTGAAAAAGGTAGAAGGGCAACTCAAGGCAGGCTTTACCTTGGAGTTTAACGACCGAGAAGACGGAAACAAGGGCTTGCAGAAGGTCTATGGTCTTCATCTACAAGTCTCCACCATGGAACCAGCCCTTCGCTACCAAGCTATCCAGTCTGGCGATATCCAGATAACAGATGCTTACTCAACAGATGCCGAGCTGGCTCGCTATGACCTGGTGGTCCTTGAAGATGACAAGCAACTCTTCCCACCTTATCAAGGGGCGCCCCTCATGAAAACTGCATTGCTCGAAAAACACCCTGAGTTGGAAGCTGTTCTCAATAAGTTGGCTGGTAAAATCACAGCAGACCAAATGAGCCAGATGAATTACCAAGTCGGAGTAGAAGGTAAGTCAGCAAATCAAGTAGCGCGTGACTTTTTGATTCAGGAAGGGATCATCAAGAAATAATGCAAATTTTAAATTGAAAAAAGTCACTTTATTTAAGTTACTTATTAAGGATTTCCCTATGAGTCGGAATTATTTAGTTGTTAAAGGTTAGTAAGAAGAAGTAGAACGGATGATCAACAGACTACTAGAGGTGGGGCATTTTGCCCCACCTCTTTTTGTGATATACTAGAATAGTTTTTGAGACTTGTAGAAAAACTGTCATTTCAAAAAAGTAAGAGGAGAATACATGGACATCTTTTTGAGGAGCATATCGGGCATCCTGGTCATCCTGGGCATGATTTTAGTGGGCTTTGTCATTGGTGAAAAAGGCTGGTTCGATGACAAGTCGCGTGGCCTACTCGCTAAATTGGTCACTCAAGTTGCTCTTCCCTGCTATATGCTCTACACCATCACGCAGCGCTTCACAGCAGAAGATCTACTTAAAATGTTGCCAGCCTTGCGGTTTCCTGCCCTGTCTATGGTTATTTTGCTTGGCATCGCGACAGGAGTAGCCAGAATCTTTGCGGTGAGACAGGACCGTCGTGGCCTCTTTATTTCCATGTTTTTTAACTCCAATACCATCTTCGTGGGGCTTCCTATTAACCAAGCCCTCTTTGGAGATGCCAGCATTCCCTATGTTTTGATCTATTACATGTGCAATACGACCTTTTTCTGGACCTTGGGGACCTATCTCATCCAGCGGGATGGTGAGGGAGAAGCTCAGTTTGATCTCAAAACGAGTCTGAAAAAAGTCTTTTCTCCGCCACTCATGGGCTTTCTCTTGGGACTAGTCTTGGTGATGCTGCAGATCAAGTTGCCAGCCTTTCTAGCCAGTGATTTGCAGTATCTGGGTAATTTAACAACCCCTTTATCCATGATATTCATCGGTTTGTCAGTGTCTCATGTAGGTGTGAAGCAGTTGGTTCTGGGAAAAGATCAGCTATTGATTCTACTAGGTCGCTTCCTGGTTGCTCCACTCTTAATGGCTTCCATCGTTTACTGGATGCCTCTTCCAAACTTGATGAAGCAAGTCTTTATCATCCAGTCCGCCATGCCTGTGATGACCAATGCGCCAGTTGTTGCCAGACTCTACGGTGCTGATAGTAATTATGCATCCGTCATGGTGACAGAGACGACCCTTGCAACCATGGTGGTGATCCCTATTCTCATGCTGTTGATGGCTTAATAAATAAAAAGAGCTCAAGTTTTCATTGAAAAAACCTGAGCTTTTCTTATATGAGAGCTAATAAAATTGTAATCACCAGAGCGATGCCCACTCGAATAACATGATGAACTGGTTTGAAGTTTTCTTTGTGCTTGCCATTCCAATAGGCCCCGTAGCAAATCAAACCACAGCCAATCATCCAAAGGAATAAAGCAACAATCGGTAAAAAGAAGTAGAGGATGAGAGAAAAGGTCGCAAGGCAACTTCCGATGAATAGAAGTCGATTTCCTAGAGTATTCTTGCCCTTTCTTAATTCTGAAAGGCTGGCCAATAAATGAAGGAGGGGAAAGGCAAGGGCTAAGAAGGCTGTAAAAATACCAAGAAGAATAAGGAGGTTCATAAGATTTCCTTTCTAGCTAGAAAAATGATGTTTATTCTTGTTTAGCTGTCATTTCCATAACATCTAAATAAAAGCTAACAACTTCTTGCTCGTTATAAGCTTTCCCTTTTCTCAACCACCAGGTCAGAGTTTCGATGAAGTTAGTAACGACAAAGTGCTTGAGGTAAGAAGTTGGAATTCTAGGATGAGCTGTTTTTAAATCATCTGCCACCATAGGATAGACATGGGCTTCTAATTCCTTATGAAGTTGACGGAGAAAATAATCATTTTTGGAGAGAAGGAGGCTGGTTACGTGGTCTTGATTTTCTCGGAAATGGAGAAAGATGTGAGCCAGGTAGTCTTCTGCAGCTAGGTGTGCCTCTCTCTCAAACAAGTGATGGAATAGGTAGTGGCAGAGTTCGTCAAGCAATAGTTCCTTGCTTTCATAATGACTGTAAAAGGTAGACCTCCCAACATCTGCCCGATCAATAATATCTTGAACAGTCGTCGCTTGATAACCTTTACTATTTAACAGTTCTAAGAAGGCTGTATAGATCGCTTTTCTTGTTTTAGCAATCCGCCGGTCGGTTTGACTCATATGGACAATTCGAACAAACTGTTCAGTAACGTACATAAAGAACGGTTTGCTTCTATCCTTTCTAAATAGAGTAGGAGATAATACTAGTGAGAGAATCATCTATTCCCATTATACCATATATTAAAGGAGGTCAAAAATGAGTTCAAAATTTGCTGTTTGGCTGGCTTTTGTCTTAAATTTTAGCTTTGCCATCATCGAATTTATCTTTGGCGGTCTCTTTGGCTCCAGTGCAATCTTAGCGGATGCTGTCCATGACTTGGGAGATGCCTTGGCTATTGGTATCTCAGCTTTTCTCGAAAGTATTTCCAATCGGGAGGAGGACAGCCACTATACCCTGGGCTACAAGCGCTTTAGCCTCTTGGGGGCCATCCTGACAGCAGTCATCCTCATAACAGGCTCTAGTTTAGTCATTCTAGAGAATATCAGCAAGCTAATCGAGTCTCAGCCGGTGGATCATGAGGGAATGCTTTGGTTGGGAGTCATTGCGATTGCCATAAATCTAACAGCCAGTCTCATCGTCCGTAAGGGGCAGACTAAGAATGAATCCATCCTGAGTCTCCATTTCCTTGAGGATACACTAGGTTGGTTGGCAGTGATTGTCGTCGCCATCATCTTGCGCTACACTGATTGGTACTTCCTCGATCCCCTCTTATCTCTTCTAATTTCTGCGTTCATCTTGTCCAAAGCCCTTCCACGTTTTTGGAGCACGCTCAAGATTTTCCTCGATGCCGTGCCAGAAGGAGTGGATATCAAGCAAGTAAAGAGTGATTTGGAGCAACTGGACCATGTCGCTAGTATCAATCAGCTCAATCTCTGGACCATGGATGGTTTGGAGAAAAATGCTATTGTCCATGTTTGTCTAAAAGAAATTGAACAGATGGAGCTTTGCAAGGAATCGATTCGAAGAAAACTCAAAGATTGTGGTTTTCAAAATATCACCATCGAAGTTGATGAAGACCTAGCTACCCACCGAGCCCATAAGCGCAATATCGAAGAACTGGAAGCTGATCAACATCATGGGCATGATCATCACCACCATCATTAATGAAAATCGAACAATGCTTTGTTGAGGACATTTTAGAAATTATCTATTTAATATATTGATTCTAAAATCAAATTGTGATATACTACTCATATTTCTGAAAGGATCGAGCATATGTTACAGCTACAACATATTTCAAAAGTTTATCATACAGCGAATCAAGAGTTTCACGCGTTGAAAGATATCTCGATTCGCTTCCGTGAAAATGAGTTCGTCTCAATTCTCGGGCAATCGGGTTCAGGGAAAACCACCTTATTAAATATCATCGGTGGACTCGACCAATACACATCGGGTGATTTACTCATCCAAGGAAAATCAACAAAGCAATTTAAAGACCGCGATTGGGATAGCTACAGAAACCACACCATCGGATTCGTCTTCCAGTCCTATAATCTCATCGGCCACCAAACGGCACTCTCAAACGTCGAGATTGCGATGACCCTCTCTGGTGTTTCCAAAGTGGAACGTAAGAAGCGTGCCATCGAAGCGCTCGAACGCGTTGGATTGAAAGACCATTTATATAAGAAACCAAACCAAATGTCTGGGGGACAAATGCAACGGATCGCGATTGCGCGTGCTCTTGTCAATAATCCAAAAGTCGTTTTAGCCGACGAACCGACTGGAGCGCTCGATTCTGAGACTTCCCTTCAAATCATGGAATTATTAAAAGACATCGCTAAGGAACGTCTGGTGATCATGGTGACGCATAACCCGGAGCTAGCAAAGACGTACTCCACTCGTATCGTACAAGTATTAGATGGAAGTATCTTAAGCGACTCGAATCCGTATGATCCTACAGAAGAAACCAAACAAGGCGACATTCAGTTCACGAAGACAAAGATGAGCTTTATGACAGCTTTAGTCCTTTCGTTTAATAACTTATTGACGAAGAAAGGTCGGACATTTCTGACAGCCTTTGCTGGTTCTATAGGGATTATCGGGATTGCCCTTATTCTAGCCCTCTCGAACGGTGTGAGCGACTACGTAAAAAAGGTGCAAGAAGACACTCTCGTCTCTTTGCCATTGACAATTAGCGAGCAGAACCAGAGTAATCTTATGGCAACCTCACCAGACTTGAGCGAAAAGCCGTATAGGGATAAAAATGAACTAGGTGTCAATACGCTTTTAACGAATCTATTGAAAAAACAAATAGGGAAAAATGACCTCGCTTCCTTCAAGACTTACTTGGATAAACATGCTTCCAAAGTCTCAACCCTTACAAAAGACATTCGTTACCAATACAATTTACAACCGTACATTTACGCTAGTGACACCTCCAACGGTCCAAAGAGTATTCTTCCGTCAAACCTAGCGGGCGAAGTTGATACGGCGAACCAAACGATTAAAGGCTACTTGCAAAATATCGACTATTGGAGTCAACTTTCAAGTGACGAGGAGATGCTTAAGGTGCAATATGACGTGCTAGAAGGTCGCCTTCCAAAGGATAAATCTGAAATCGTCCTTATCGTGGATGAAGAGAACCAAATTAGCGACCTGCTCCTTTATAGCTTACGCATTAAAGACCCTAGCGAATTGAACGATGTGAAGAAACTCGACGAACTCAAATCACAAACGTATCAGTATAAGGATTTCATCGGAAAAACATTTAAAGCCGTTGTCAACACAAACCGCTTCGTGAAAGAGAACAACCAATGGATGAATAAAATTGACGACGAAGCCTATATGAAGACACAAATCGAGAATGGTCTCGAGCTTAAAATCGTCGGCGTTCTCCGTCAAAAAGAAGGCACCAGTTCGGGTGTGAACTCTCCTTCTGGCGGTGTGGCTTATACAAGCGCCCTTATCGATTACACTTCTGAGCAAATTCAAAACAGTGACATCGTAAAAGAGCAAGAAGCCAACCCAACCATTAATGTATTTACTGGAAAAGAATTTGCCAAAGATCCAAAACCATTCAATTCGGCTGATTTAACCGAAGAAGAAAAAATCCAGTTGGTAAAAATGACGCCTGAACAACAAGCGCAATACATCCAACAATACAACGAAAACTCGGCTGCCACTTACGAGGAAAACCTCGCGAAATTGGGTGTCATCGACAAATCCAAACCGGCTGCCATCGAGTTCTACACCTCTTCGTTCCAACAAAAACAAGAGTTGAAGGACTTCATTAACGCCTATAACACGGCCAAAAAAGATGCCGGTGAAGACGATAAAGTGCTCTCCTACTCCGATGATATTCAAACCATCATGTCTTCGATTACGACAATGGTGGGCGTGATTACAACCGTACTCGTTGGTTTCGTAGCCATCTCGCTCATCGTATCATCAATTATGATTGCAATTATTACCTACATCTCGGTTCTCGAGCGTACAAAAGAAATCGGAATTCTACGTGCAATGGGGGCTTCGAAGAAAGACATCCGTCGCATCTTCACAGCCGAAACAGCCATCGAAGGATTTATCTCCGGGGTGCTCGGTATCGCCATTACACTCCTTGCGACGATTCCAATCAATGCAGTTGTTTCTAAAATGACCAACGTGGAAAACGTGGCACAATTACCATGGGAAGCAGCACTTATCCTCATCGGTATTTCGATTGTATTAACGATGTTGGCAGGTCTCATCCCTTCACGCATCGCCGCGAAGAAAGACCCAGTGGAATCTTTGCGTAGCGAATAGAAGCCGTAATCCAAAAAGTGGATAGAATAATGTTTCTTTATCCACTTTTTCATTTGTCATTTTGGAGAATATAACAAAACTCTTTCATCCCCAACCTGTCAATGATGAGGGAATCCTCTGGCTAGGAATTATTGCGGTTACGATCAATGTGCTAGCGAGTTTAGTGGTTCGTAATGGAAAAACAAAGAACGAGTCTATTCTTAGTCTGCATTTTCTGAAAGATACCCTTGGTTGGGTCGCCGTCATCCTGATGGCCATTGTCCTCCGATTTACGGATTGGTATATCTTAGATCCTCTCTTGTCTCTTGCTATCTCCTTCATTATTCTGTCCAAAGCTATTCCGCGTTTTTGGTCTACACTCAAGATTTTCTTGGATGCTGTGCCAGAAGGAGTAGATATCGAGCAAGTAACGAGTGATTTGGAGCAATTGGACCATGTAGCCAGTGTGAATCAGCTTAATCTCTGGACTATGGATGGTTTGGAGAAAAACGCCATTGTCCATGTTTGTCTGGAGCATGTCAAGCATAGGGAGGTCTGCAAAGAGTCTATCCGAGACTTGCTCAAAGATTGTGGCTTTCAAAACGTCACCATTGAGGTGGATAAAGACCTAGCAACTCACCGCGCCCACAAGCGCAATATCGAAGAGCTGGAAGCAGAAAGTGAGCAGGAACACCATCATTAAGGTTTGTTTTTAAACTCTTAGAGGCTTCTCTAGGAGTTTTTTTACACTAAACTCTCTAAAGTATGCCTTTTCGTGCTAAAATAGAACAAACGTGGAACAAGGAGTAATTATGAGTAAAAGAGCTGTGTTGATGATGACTTTTGGGTCGCCTGAAGAGATTACCTATGAAGGAGTAGCGGAGTTTTTCACGAATATCCGGCGTGGTGTTCGTCCTGAACCACATGAAATTCAGACTTTATATGACAATTACGTACGAATTGGCGGAACTCCACTCCAAAGGATAACTAGAAAAGAAGTGGATTTGGTTGCTTCTGCTCTTGGAGAACACGCATCAGTATACTTTGCTAATAAATTTTCCCGCCCTTTTATCACTGATGTAATCAAAGAGATGGAGAATGACGGAATTGAAGAATGTTTATGCTTGATTTTAGAGCCCCATTATTCTTACTATTCTGTCATGGGATATGAGAAATTTTTAGAAAGTGAGCAGATTAGGTTCCAAATTATCAAGGAGTGGTACCAAGAACCTTCACTTCTCCACTATTGGGCTGATGAGATTCGAAATATTTTAGATCAAATTAGAGATGACAGCTATAAGGTGATTTTTTCAGCTCATAGTGTCCCAGTTTTGGCACTTGATTTTGGCGATCCTTATATCGATCAGATTTATGACAATACTCGCTTGATTGTGGAAATTTTAGGCCTTGAAGAAGACCGGTATACCAATACATGGCAGAGTGAAAGTGATATTGGTATTCCTTGGATTAAGCCTGATGTCTTAGAATACCTTCGTGATGAGAAGGAACACCCTGACCACTATATTTTTGTCCCGATAGCTTTTATTAGTGAGCATATTGAGGTTCTTTTTGATAATGATGTGGAGTGTAAGGAGCTTTGTCATGAGCTTGGTGTGACCTATCACCGTCCTCCTATGCCAAATAGTGATACTCGATTGATTAAAGCCCTTCTTTCAACCATTCAGTCTCATATAGACGGTGACTATTGTTACTTTCAACCTCAACTAGAGACTTTTGATGAGTTGGAAGCTCCTTCAAACACAGGAAAGATTTTAGAAGAGTCAGAAGATATTCAGATGCCTGATTTCGTCAAAAAATTGATTGCTAAAAAAGGTCGAGAGAATGTCAAGATGCCCTATCTGATTAAGAAAATGCTAGAAAAGAAGTATGGGAAAAAATATGATTAAATGATGGAGCTTTAAAACAGGAAGTGGGCTAGAGCTCGATAAAAAGTTTATATTATAGGTAAGTAAGCAATAGAAAGTAGGTTGTTCCTATGAAGAAAACAGTTTATACAAAAGCTGGGCAAGTGGGCCTTGTAGAAGTGGAGCGTCCACACATAGAAGCACCAGATGATGTCATTCTCCGCATCGTTCGTACCTGTGTCTGTGGATCTGATCTCTGGAGCTACCGCAATCCAGATATTGAAGCGGGTCATCAAAATAGTGGCCACGAAGCTATTGGGATCGTTGAAGAAATCGGAGAAGCTATTACAACGGTGAAACCGGGAGATTTTGTCATCGCCCCTTTCACTCATGGTTGTGGGGAGTGTGATGCTTGTCGTGCTGGCTATGATGGGACCTGTGACCGCCATATCGGCACCAACTGGTCTGATGGGGTGCAAGCAGAGTACATGCGCTTTGAATACGCCAACTGGGCTCTTGTCAAAATTCCAGGGCAACCATCTGATTATACAGAAGCCATGCTTAAATCCTTCTTGACGCTGGCAGATGTCATGCCGACGGGCTATCATGCGGCGCGTGTGGCTCATGTAAAACGGGGCGATAAAGTGGTTGTCATCGGTGACGGTGCTGTGGGTCAATGTGCGGTTATCGCAGCTAAGATGCGGGGTGCGTCGCAAATTGTCCTTATGAGCCGTCACCAAGATCGTCAACAAATGGCTTTGGAATTTGGTGCGACAGCAGTCGTAGCGGAGCGTGGCGAAGAAGGCATTGCCAAGGTCCGTGAAATCCTCGGAGGAGGAGCGGATGCCGCTCTTGAATGTGTCGGTACCGCAGCAGCTGTTGATCAGGCCCTTGGGGTTCTTCACAATGGTGGACGTTTAGGTTTTGTCGGTGTTCCTCACTACAATAACCGTGCTCTAGGTTCGACCTTTGCCCAAAACATTTCAGTGGCAGGTGGAGCAGCCTCTGTCACCACCTATGACAAGCAGTTCTTGCTCAAGGCTGTTCTTGATGGCGACATCAATCCAGGACGCGTCTTCACCCATAGCTATAGCTTGGACGAGATTGATCAAGCCTATAAAGACATGGATGAACGCAAGACTATTAAGGCCATGATTGTGATTAACTAACGAAAAAATCTAGTAGAAATTATCTACTAGATTTTTTTGTAGTGAAATCAATTCTTATTTCAAATTCGACATCACTTGTTTCTTGGTGAAGGTGCGCTCTTGTTTGTTGGATAGTGCCTTGAAGTGAATATCACCTTTTTCATTTTGAACTGACTCATAAGCGAAATCGCCATTCTTGCAATCTCTTCTTGACACCGGCTAGATGGACTTATATAATGTTACAAATAAAGTTTGGAGGTAGCTGATGATCCATAAACATGAAATTCCTATTTTAGAGTTTGATGACAACCCACAGGCAGTTATTATGTCGACTCATGAAGGGTTAGACCTGCATTTGCCTGATAAATGCGTTTATGCTTTCTTAGAGGATGAGATTGATCGCTTTGCCAAAGCTGCTGGGGCCAAACAAGTAGCTTCTTTTATCTCAGCTACCAAGACCTATCCAGTTTATGTCATGGAGTACCAAGGAGAGGAAATCTGCTTGGCACAAGCGCCAGTTGGATCTGCACCTGCTGCCCAATTCATGGATTGGTTGATTGGATATGGGGTGAAGAAGATCATTTCGGCAGGTAGCTGTGGCGTCTTGGTAGAGATGGAAGAAAATGCCTTTCTAATCCCGACCAAGGCCTTGCGAGATGAGGGAGCTAGTTACCATTATGTGGCGCCTTCTCGGTATATAGAAGTGGATCGTCGCGCACGGAATGCTATTGAAAGGGTTCTAAAACAAGCGTCCATTCCCTATCAAGAGGTTATGACCTGGTCGACGGATGGCTTTTATAGAGAAACACCTGACAAGGTGGCCTATCGAATTGAAGAAGGGTGTAGTGTTGTGGAGATGGAGTGCGCCTCACTGGCAGCAGTAGCCCAGCTTCGTGATGCGGTTTGGGGCTTGCTCCTATTTACCGCAGATTCTCTTGCAGACCTGGAAAATTATGACCAACGTGACTGGGGATCTGAAGCATTCGATAAAGCCTTAGAATTGTGCCTAGAAATGGTTCTTCACTTGTAAGTCTATTCTCTTTTTATGGTACAATGAAGCTATGTTAGTCAAATTATTTTTAAAACAATGGCAGTCCAAGATGAAAAGTCTATCTCCAGCAAGGAGGCTCTTTTTCAGCTTTTTCTTGGTTATCTTAATTGGGTCCCTCTTATTGAGTCTGCCTTTTGTCCAGCAAGCAAGCTCAAAAGCAGGTTATGTCGACCACCTTTTTACAGCAGTCTCCATGGTCTGTGTGACAGGGCTCTTTACCCAGTCAGTAGCCTCGACCTACAATGCCTGGGGACAGTTGATCTGTATGCTCTTGATTCAGATCGGTGGCCTGGGGCTCTTGACCTTTATCGGTCTCTTCTTTATGGAAAGTCGTCAAAAGCTCAGCTACAAGGACCGACAGACCATCCGGGACAGCTTTAGCTTTAGCAATAACCAGAGCTTGGCCCGTTTTGTCCGTTCTATTTTCATTACCACCTTTACCATCGAAGGACTGGGGGCCTTGCTCCTCATGATTCGCTTCATTCCTCGCTTCGGCTGGGGGCATGGAATCTTTAACTCCATCTTTGTCGCGATTTCAGCTTTTTGTAATGCGGGCTTCGATAATTTTGGGGGCGATAGTATGATGAGTTTCCAGACCGATTGGTTGGTGAACCTGACCTTGTCTGCCCTTATTATTACTGGGGGCTTGGGCTTTATGGTTTGGTTTGACCTCGCTACCAAGGCCCGTAACCAATCAGGACGGCGGACTCTTCGCTTCCATACTAAGGTGGTTCTCTGGTTAACAGCTGCGATCCTTCTCTTTGGGACAGTAACCAGTCTCTTGACCGAGTTTGATAATCCGGCAACCATTGGGGCCCTCCCCTTGGGAGAGAAAATTTTAGTCAGCTTTTTCCAAACCGTCAGCATGCGGACAGCTGGTTTTGCTTCCTTAGATTATACAGCAGTCCGACCAGTGACGCTCTTCGTCTATCTCTTGCAGATGTTTTTAGGTGGAGCACCAGGCGGGACAGCAGGGGGGATGAAGATCACCACCTTCCTGGTCCTCTTGCTCCTGGCTCGGAAGGAACTATTGGGGCTACCACATACCAATTTAGGAAAACGTACGATTTCACCAGACATTGTTCAACGTTCCTTTGGGACGGCGGTGATTTTCCAGTTGACCTTCTTAGTGGGGCTATTAGGAATCTGTTTGGTGACGCCGGATGGCCAACGCTTTATTTATTTGGTCTTTGAGGTGGTATCCGCTCTAGCGACAGTGGGAGTGACCGCCAATGTAACCTCAACCTTAAATGGAGCGGGACTAGGCATTATCATGGTCCTCATGTTTATCGGACGGATTGGTCCTTTGACCCTAATGGTTAGCTTGAACAATTACCAAGCCAAGAAAGCAGATACCTTGCAGTATGCCAAGGCAGACATCATTATTGGATAGGAGAAACTTATGGAGAATCGAACCATTGGAATTTTAGGATTAGGAATTTTTGGACAGAGTGTCCTGAAAACTCTGCAGGATCAGGATGTGGATATTATTGCAATTGACGATCACGCAGATGTGATCAACCAATATGAATCCATGATTACGACTGGAATTGTTGGAGACATTACAGAAATGGACCTCTTGGATGCGGCTGATATCGGTACCTGTGACACAGTCGTGATCGCGACGGGAGAAAACTTGGAGTCCAGTGTGCTGGCGGTCATGCACTGTAAGGCCCTTGGTGTTGAGCGAGTCATTGTCAAGGTCAAGAATGAAGTGACCAAGGAAGTCCTTGAGAAGATTGGGGCTGATTTGGTCATCCTACCAGAGGTAGAAGCGGGGATGTCTCTAGCTAAGATGATCCTTTTCCAACACGGGATTGAAGTCTTCCAGTTGGATGAAGCAGTGGTGGTGGTCGAGTTTACAGTTCCAGCTAGCTGGGTAAGAAAAAGCATTCGAGACTTGGAAATCAGAGACCAATATCAACTCAATATTATTGGCTATCGAGATGCGGAAGACCAGCCTTTGCGAAGTCAGATTGGTCCCGACTTTATCTGGCCAGAAGGGGTGCGCGTGATGGCGGTGACAGACAACCAGTATCTGGATAGAATCCAAGACCTCTTAGAGGAAACAAACTGAGAAAACGACCGAAAGGTCGTTTTTAGGTTTTATAAAATTTCCAAAGTATTATTGGAAACAACAAAAAATTGACAACATTAATTTGTTAGATTATAATAAAAAACATACCATTAGTATGATAAGGAAGAGTTATAATGGCAAGGAATAGAAACTCACATGAAACTAGAAAAAAAATCCTAGAGGTCTCTAAAAATCTATTTTTAGAAAAAGGATTTGATAATACGTCAATACAAGATATCATAGATGGCTTAGGTGGATTAACAAAAGGCGTTATCTATCATCATTTTGAGTCTAAATATGATATACTGCAAACAATCATTAGCGAAAATAATCAAGAAATTTTAAATTATAATTGGAGAGGAAATACTGGATTAGAAAAGATACAAAATTCTTTGATGGACTCTTTCTCTAATTTTGAACACCAAAGGCTCGTTTACTCTGCCTCAATCATGCTAAGAAGTCCACGTTTGTTAGGAGAGCAGTATCTAGGTCTATTTTCTGATTTTTTACTCGAAATTAGAGAAAAAGTTTACGAAGGTGTTAAAGATGAATCAATAAAAACCGAATACCCAGAAGAACTAGCAGATTTAATCATTTTAACTCTAGATGTTTGGATTGGATTCCAAATTTCTGTTTTTTCAGTAGAAGAATTAAAGCGGAAAATGAATTTCATTAAACTTACTTTTGAAGGGTTAGGAGTGCAGTTGATTACTGATGAAATGATGGAAGTAATTTTCAAATTATTTGATCACTTAAAAAGTAGTAAATAAGTTTTACGTATAGAATTTTAAAAAAATACCATACTCTAGATATGGTATTAAAAATTTTATTATACATACCTTTAGTATGTATAATTTTTAAGTTTGAACATACCGGAAGTATGTAAAGTGCTTTTTGAATAGTGTAATTAATATTAACAAAATTTTTGGAGGAAAAATCCATGTTGTCGCTTATTAAAATTGAATTAAATAAAGTTTCTAAATCTAAATTATTTTTAGCCTGGTTGTGTACTATATTTATAGTGTTAGGTATTACAGCAATCATTATTATGGGATTAGGTACTGACAATAAACTAGGAGAATTCACTGGACAGTATTCTAATGTTATTAGAATTACTGGTAAATGGGAAGGTTGGGCAATTGTAGCTTCATTGTTTTCATCTTTATTTACAAAAGCAGCATTTTTGATTTTCGAATCTTATTTATTGTCTACGATTATTATTGATGAATTTAAACGAAGAACAATTTTTCAGTTGTTTTCTTACCCTATTTCTAAAATAAAGTTACTATGGGGAAAAATTATTTCAGTCATTCTAATAGCATGTATTGCCCAATTTTCTGCATATTTAGTTATTCAATTATTAATTAAATTAGTAGCAATTTTAACTGAATCAAATTATATTTCAGTAGCTAATCAATTGATTAACTTAGCTGGAATAACGTTTGGAACAGTACTAATAGGCTTACTACCATTTGTTTTAGGTATGATTAAGCATTCGACAGCTATAACAATATTTACTGGACTTGGTTTAGCAGCATTACTTTCGAATGCCAGTCCAGGAAGTTTATCTAATAATATTGCTGATAACCTATTCTTTTTGATATTTGCAAGTTTCATAAGTTTAATGATTACTTCTTTTTCAATCTCTAGTATTTCAAGACAAGATCTTAGTATCAAGTAGCATACCTGAGTTTAATTGAAGGAAAGTGATAATTCCTTGATGATTTCTATAAAAAAGAGACTGTATAAGTTGGTATTTATGCACCGGAAGAAAAATCCTGGCATTTAAAGCTAGATATAGAAAGAGAGATAGAAATGAGAAATATTGTTGAAATAAAAGAAGTTTTTAAAACAATTGATAAAGAAGAAATTTTAAGTGGTATCAACCTTCAAATTGCTGAAGGAGAAATCTATGGTTTTTTAGGACCGAATGGTGCTGGAAAAACAACGTTAATGAAATGTATGTTATCCTTATCAACAATTACATCAGGTAGTATTGAAATTTTTGGGAAAAATCTACAAGAACACAGAGAAGAAATCCTAAGTCAGATTGGAAGTATTATTGAATCACCAATTTTTTATGATAATTGCACTGCAAAAGAAATCTTGGAAATTCACGCTCAGTATATGGGAAAAAATATTATTGAATCAGATATAATAAGAGCCTTAAGAATGGTCGGATTAAAAAATATGACTAAAAAAGTAAAAGATTTTTCGTTAGGAATGAGGCAAAGGCTTGGTTTAGCTCGTGCCTTTCTAACAAAACCTAAATTGTTAATTTTAGATGAACCAATCAATGGTTTAGATCCAATAGGGATTCAAGAAATTCGAAATCTTTTGTTGTCGCTTTCTAAGGAGCATGGAATTACTATTCTAATATCTAGTCATATATTATCGGAAATTTCACAGATAGCAGATAAAATTGGTTTTATCAAAAATGGAGAAATTGTAGAACAGGTTTCTATGAAAGAGATTAGGAGAGAGAATATTGACTTAGAAGAATATTTTATGTCACATTTTCTAAATGAAATTAAGAATTATGAGGTAGATTAAGGATGAAACAATTGATAAAGAACCATCAGAAGGCTTTTTATGCTTTCATGATATTTAATATACTGGTCCCTTTAACTAACGTTGCTTTTGCTTATTCTATTAAAGGTATTATTGATAGTGGCATGTCCCAAAATAAAGAAGCCTTAACTCAAGCAGTACTAGTAGGAGCTACTGTTATTTTCGTCTATGCAGCACTCAACTTTATATCTCTTCGATTGAGAAATAAACTTGTTAGGAAAATCATGTCAAGATACAAAAACAAGGTGTTCCAATCTATTTTAGATAGGGATTATAGAGACTTTTCTAAAGAAAAATCAGGGAAATTTATTTCCGTATTAACCGAAAATATGAAGAAAATTGAGAAAGATTATCTACACCAGTATTTTAATATTTCAAAAAACCTTTCCTTAATGATTTTTTCACTTCTAGCTATGTTTATAGGTAATTGGTATTTGACCTTATTGGTTATCATTGCTAGCATTATTCCAATGATGATTTCTGGATTCATTGGACAAAAATCAGCTTATCTTCAAAAGAGTGCCATGATTGCCGATCAGAAGTATTTAGCTAAGGTTAAAGATATTTTAGCAGGGTTTCTAGTTATAAAAAGTTTTAATGTGAAAGAGGCTATCCGTCAAGATTACAGAAATGAAAGCGAAAAATTGGATGAGATATATTTTATGAAAGGAAAATTTGATGTCTTAGCTAATGTTATTTCGCAGCTTTCGGGGATGATTGTTTTTTTAGTAGCCTTTGGTGGAGGAATGTATCTTGTTTTTAATGGCTATACCACAATTGGAAGTGTAACAGCTATTGTTCAACTGGTCAATTTTGTAGTAATGCCACTAAATGAAGTTGGTATGGGAATGAGTAAATTCCGTGAAGGTCAGGCAACACTAGATGCATTTGAGGTAAAAGATGTAATCGAACTTCAAACTGGTAAAACGAAAGAATATTTCGATGATGTTATTTCTTTTTCAAATATAGATTTTTCTTATCCTAATACTGAAGAAAAGATTTTTAATCATTTATCTTTGAAGATTCCAAAAGGGGAAAAAATTGCAATTGTAGGAATGTCAGGGAGTGGAAAATCAACTTTGCTCAATCTATTGCTGCGTTTTTATGATGTAACAAGTGGACATATTTCAATTGATAATCAAGATATACAAGCTATTTCAGCAGAGAGTCTTTATAACTTGATGACGATTGTTCAGCAAGATGTTTATATCTTTGATAATACTTTAAGAGCAAATATTACTCTTAATCAATCCTTCACTGATGAGGAAATAAAGAAAGCTGTACAGCAGTCAGGTTTAGAAAGTTATGTTTTAGAAAATGAATTAGGTCTACAAGCTTTATGTGGAGAGAATGGATCGAATTTATCTGGCGGACAAAAACAAAGAGTTAGTATTGCGCGTGCCTTGATTCGAAAAACACCAATCTTATTATTGGATGAGGCTACTTCATCTTTGGATAATCAAGTAACTACTGAAATTGAAAGTTCAATCTTGGATATTCAAAATTTGACTGCACTTGTAGTAACCCACAAGTTGAATGAGAACATTTTGAAAAAATACGATAGAATTCTCTTTATGAAAGATGGCGTTATTGTTGAAGATGGTTCTTTCAGTGATTTGATGGATAGGAGAGGTGAGTTTTATAGGTTGTTTGAGTTGAGTGTGTAATGATAATATATATTTCAAATACCAATATTACTAAATCGGATGAGCTCTACATAGAAAATCGTATCCCACTTAATTTTTTGAAAGAAGTGAGAAAATATAAATAGGTTCAAAACTAATTCATGTAACTTCGAAGAAGTTCACTGATGTCCGTACTCACACAAGGAAAGTTATTAAGAAGATTTATCTTCATGTTGAAATAACAGAAGGTTTTTTATAAAAAAATTATTACTAGCTAAAAATTAAATTTATTTTAAGCTATTTCTTTTATAGTAGAACTATCAAAAACACTTCCATTATGGGAATAGAAGGATGAATGATGAAAATTTTAAAGTTGATACGACCTGAAAAGCCTTTAAAAGAGCTTAATTGGTTTGATATCGCTATTGTGACTGCGATCATGTTTGGGCAGTTTATTGTTTGGTCTACAGAACTCTTCCTTACCAGTCTTCAGCCAGTCGCCCAAACCGTCACCGCAGCTACTGAAACGGCTACCAATACAGCTAGGGATGGGGCAGCATACTCGAGCAACTTTACCCTGCAGATCATCTTATTAACTCTCGCCTTGGCCTACTTGCTTCTACGGAATTTCGATTTTAAACAGCTTCCGATTCGCTTTAAATGGTCCGTCCTCTTTTGGATACCCTTGATCTTTGCCATCGTCGGTCTGTTTGGGGATATCGTGACAACGGTGAGTGGAGAGTATGATTACTTCAATATCAATCTCCTCCCATTTATCGATCCCATGCAGATTATTCACAAGTTCTTAGCGCTTAGTCCCATGGCGATTGCTTATGCCTTGCTGAATGGTTTCTACGAAGAGTTCTTCTTCTTAGGAGTCATGACATCTGTTAATCAGAAGTACAAGTGGTGGGCACTCGCTTATTCGACCTTGATTCGGATTTCCTTCCATACCTACCAAGGTTTGCTTTGGGCAGTGGTCATCGGAGTGATTTATGGACTCTTCTACTATGTCCTCTACAAGAAGGTGATCAAAAACCTCTTGCCATTCTTCCTCATGCATGCTTTGGCCGATATGTTTGGCTCTAGCATCCTCTATCTTTTAATCAACTGGGGAAGTTAAAAAAATAGTTGAAAAACTGGACATGTTGTCCGGTTTTTTTAACTGCTCTGAATCACCTGAATGATGGGAAAATCCCTGTAGAAAAGGCGCAAAGATGGTATAATAGAACTATCATTTTACAGGAATCATAACATTATGAAACTAGTCTATACAGATATTCGAACCCCTTTAACCCAGGTCTTGGTGGATGAGGCCAATCGATTGGTTGAAGAAGGGAAGCGAGTCTTTTATATCGCACCCAA
Organism: Streptococcus sp. SCPM-O-B-23252 (M501); assembly: GCF_058200355.1. NCBI lineage: Bacteria > Bacillati > Bacillota > Bacilli > Lactobacillales > Streptococcaceae > Streptococcus > Streptococcus sp. SCPM-O-B-23252 (M501). The sequence goes on along the minus strand of NZ_JBYQGS010000001.1, from coordinate 1,005,396 downwards.
CTCCCTTTCCTTCGAAAAGGAAGGAAAGGTCTTGCAACTCCTTGACCAGAAGGCTTCTTTTGCCATTACCATTACGCGCTTTGCCCAAATGGCGCGCTATTTTACCCTCAATGAAAGCCACCAGCAGCAGTCGCTCGATGATATCGGTCTCGGCATGCTCTTTTTTAAGGTGCTTTCTCAGATGCCCGATGAAGAGCTCAAGGTCTACGCCCGTCTCAAGAAGGATCCCCAGTTTATCCAACAATTGATCCAGCTCTTTCATGAGTTGCAGTCTGCCCAGATGACAGCATCCGACTTGGATGCCTTGCCAGATCAGGAAAAGAGAGAAGACTTGGTCCATATTTTGAAGGCTGTCCAAGACCAGTTAGTTGCAGGCGCCTTTGAGTCTGAGTCTAAGTTGGCTAGTTTTGCCTCTCACCTTATCAAGGGAGATTTGGATGAGGAGTTAAAGGATTTGGCCTTAGTGATTGATGGCTTTACCCGTTTCTCAGCTGAGGAGGACTACCTGGTTCATTTGCTACATGACAAGGGTGTCGAGATCATTATCGGGGCCTATGCCAGTGAGAAGGCCTATCGCTCGAGCTTTCGTGAGGGCAATCTCTACCAGGCCAGTGTCGATTTCTTGCTAGACTTGGCTAGGACCTACCAGGTCACACCAAGCTACGTCGGTCAAGGAAAAGAGGATGCCTTTAGCCGCATGACGCGGATCTTGGAAGCTCGCTATGACTTTACAGAAGTCGATGTAGAGCTGTCTGATCAAGATCGAGAAGCTGTAGAGATTTGGACCTGCAACCATCAAAAGGAAGAGCTAGAAGCCGTCTCTCGCTCTATTCGCCAACGTTTGTATGAGGGGGCGCGTTACAAAGACATTCGGGTCCTCTTGGGAGATGTGGATGCTTATCAGCTCCAGCTCAAGACTATCTTTGACCAGTACCAGATTCCTTTCTATCTCGGGAAGAGCGAATCCATGGCCCAGCATCCCCTGGTCCAATGGGTGGAATCCTTGGACCGCCTTCGTCGCTACCGTTTTTTGACCGAGGATGTGGTCAATCTCTTGAAGACTGGGCTCTATGGGACGCTGACACGAGAGGAAATTGACCATTTTGAACAATATGTTCGCTTTGCAGAGATCAAGGGTCTGGCTGCCTTTTCTCGTGACTTTACAGCTAACCACCAGGACAAATTTGACCTAGAGCGTCTCAATCAGATTCGCCAGCAAGTCATCAGTCCTCTGCAGGAATTTTATAAGACTAAGAGTCAGACTAGCCAGGGGCTACTGAAGAAGTTTGCCCAGTTTTGCCAGGAGGCTCAGTTGGCTCAAAATATGCAAAACTTGGCCAGTCGTGGGTCTGAGCAGGAGATGGAACGCTATGACCAGGTCTGGAAGTCCTTTAGCCATGTACTAGAGCAATTTGCCCAAGTTTTTGAACAGATAAAGGTGACCTTGGATGATTTCCTAAGCATCCTCTTATCAGGAATGTTGTTGGCAAGCTATCGGACGGTCCCTGCGACTGTCGATGTGGTGACGGTTCAGTCCTATGATTTGATTGAACCTCTATCAGCGCCTTATGTCTATGCCATCGGCTTGACCCAGGAGCGCTTCCCTAAGATTGCAAAGGACCAATCCTTGCTGACGGATGAGGAGCGCCAGGTCTTGAACCAAGCTTCAGACGAACAGGCCAATCTCCAAATTGCCAGTCAGGACAACTTACGGAAGAATCGCTTCGTCGCTCTGTCCCTCTTCAATGCAGCCACTAAACAATTGGTCTTGTCTAGCCCTATTTTAGTTAACGAGGTGGATGACAAGATGTCCCCTTACTTGCTCGAGTTGACCAAGGGACCCCTCAATTTATCTGTCATTTCGAAGAAGGCAACAGCCTCTAGTCAAGATATGGGGTCTTACCAGGCCCTCTTAGCTCGATTGATTGAATTGCACCAGGGAGAAATTGACCAGGAATTGAGCAAGGAAGAAGCGACCTTCTGGGCAGTTGCCATTCGTGTCCTTCGGAAGAAATTAGCGTCAGAAGGCTTGCACATTCCGCAAATCAGCCAAAACTTGACGACCAAGGTACTAGAAGATGAGACGCTGGAAGCCCTTTATCCTAAAGGTCAGGCTCTGACTTTATCTGCTTCAGCTCTCAACACCTACTACCAAAACCAATACAGCTATTATCTCCACTATGTCCTAGGTTTGCAGGAGGAGTGGCACTTGCGACCAGATGCGAGAAGCCATGGAAACTTCTTGCACCGAATTTTTGAACGGGTGCTAAAAGATCCTTCAGAAGATACATTTGATGAGCGCTTGAACAAGGCCATTCGCGAAACCAGCCAGGAGACAGAGTTTGCTCTCCTTTATCAGGAGAATGCCATGGCGGCCTTTTCAAAAGAGTTGCTCTTAGATACGGCCCGGGCGACTGGTCGTGTCCTCGCTCACAATGATCGCATTGAAACCATTGGAGAAGAAGCTCTCTTCGGCCAGGCAGATCGTCCCTTCTTAACCCTAAAAGATGGTCGTCCGCTCTTGGTCAAGGGCAAGGTCGATCGGATTGACCGGCTGTCTGATACGGGAGCTTTGGGAGTGGTGGACTACAAGTCCAGTGAGACCAAGTTTAACTTTGAGAAGTTCTTTAATGGCCTTAACTCCCAGTTGCCAACCTATCTCTCTGCTATCAAAGACTTTCAGGCCTTTGATCCTGACAAGGGGATTTTTGGAGCCATGTACTTGCAGATGGTGGATCCTTTGGTGCCTCTCAAGGATACCAAGGAGGTCGATGATGCCGTTCAAGCCGTTCTAAAAACCCAGCAATACAAGGGTCTATTCTTGGCAGATCAGGCTAGCCAACTTGACGAGCATTATGAGAAAAACAAGGCCATGCTACTAAGTCAAGAGGAGCTAGACCTGCTCTTGCTCTACAATGCCCATCTCTATCAAGAGGCAGCCGAGGGGATCTTGTCGGGTAACTTTGCGATCAACCCTTATACTGAAAATGGACGAAGCATTGCTCCCTTTGTAGAACAATACAAGTCTATTACGGGATTTGAAGCCAATCTCCACCTGGGACAAGCCCGCTTCTTGGAAAAATTGGATCCAAGTCAGTACGAGAAACGCCCAGTCGGTGACAAGCTCCGCCAGGCCTGGATAGAAAAAATGAAGGAGGAATTGAATCAATGAAACCAATTGAATTTTTAAGTCCCAGCCAGATTCAAAACCTCCAAATCCAGGAGGCCCAGTCTGACAAGGAACAAAAACGAACCCCTGAGCAAATAGAAGCCATCTATTCATCAGGGATCAATATCCTAGTCTCAGCTTCGGCTGGTTCTGGGAAGACCTTCGTCATGGTCCAACGAATCCTGGATCAATTGCATCGGGGGATTTCCATCCAGCAATTGTTCATCTCAACCTTTACCGTCAAAGCAGCAACCGAGCTTAAGGAACGCTTAGAAAAAGAGTTGGAGAAAAGTCTCAAGGCCAGTCAAGATGAGGAGCTCAAGCACCACTTGGCCCAACAAATTGCAGAATTACCAACTAGTGATATCGGAACCATGGATGCCTTCACGCAACGCCTGGTCTCCAAATATGGCTATTTATTAGGCCTCTCGCCGACCTTTCGCATCCTCCAAAGTGCGAGCGAGCAGTACTTGCTCAAGAATGACTGTTTTGAACAAGTCTTTGAGCGTTTTTATGAGGAGCAAGGGCCTGACCGCCTCTTTAGTCGTCTGGTCAAGAACTTTACAGGAAAGGGCAAGTCGCTAGCTGGTTTTAAGGACCAGGTTTATGCCCTGGTAGACTTCCTCCAATCCACTGCGGATCCCCAAGCCTGGCTAGAGGAGTCCTTCCTCAAAGGCTATCAGGACCTGGACTATGATGAAGCCTTGGACCAGTTGGCCCAAGAGGTAAAAGAGAAGCTTTTTGAATTGGAATCTTTCTTTACCTTCCACCTGGCAAATGAAGGTCATGCCTTTTCAGGGGCTAAGTACAAAGAGAATGTCACCGCTATTCAAGACTTAATCGCTAGTCTCAATGAGAAATCCAGCCAGGAAACCATCTTTGAGGTCTTAGAGCGGGTGGTCTTGATCTCCCGTGCCAGCGGAGGACGTAGCCTGACCATTACGACACGAAAAGAAGACCTGAAAGAGTTAGCTACAGCTTTCAATGACGAACGTAAAGAACGCATCGAAGCCTTGCGGGCGGCAACTTCCCAGCACTACCAACTAACCTATCAGATTCGCTTCAAGGATGAGCCCTTGCCTTTGCTGGTCTTGCTTAGGGACTTTGTCCAAGCTTTCTCCACCGCTTATTTGGAGCGCAAGAAGCAGGAAAATGCCTTTGAATTTGGCGACATCAGCCATTTTGCCATCCAGATCCTTGAAGAATTCCCTCATATCCGTAGTCTCTATCAGGAGCGCTACCACGAGGTCATGGTCGATGAATACCAGGATACCAACCACACCCAAGAGCGGATGTTGGAGCTCTTGTCTAACGGCCACAACCGCTTCATGGTGGGAGATATCAAGCAGTCCATCTACCGTTTCCGTCAAGCAGATCCTCAGATTTTTAATGACAAGTTTAAGGCCTACCAAGAAGACGGGGCTGATGGTAAGTTGATCCTACTCAAGGAGAATTTCCGTAGCCATGTAGAAGTCTTAGAAGCGACCAACCATGTCTTTGAACGCCTCATGGATGAGGAAGTTGGTGAGATTCTCTATGACCAGAGCCACCGCTTAATTGCGGGCAATCCCGAGAAGAAAGAGCCGACACCCGCCTATGAAACTGAGTTCCTGCTCTACGATGGCAGTCAGGATGTGGCTGAAGCAGCTGAAGAAGATGAGCAAGAAGGGGATAGCCTATCCTCAGGTGAAGTCCTTTTGGTCATCAAGGAAATTATCCGCCTCCACAATGAAGAAGGGGTAAACTTCAAAGATATTACGCTTTTAACGGCGTCTCGGACTCGCAACGACAAGGTGCTTTCAGCCTTTGAAGCCTATCAGATTCCTATCGTTGCAGATGGAGGAGAGGAAAACTACCTCCAGTCCGTTGAAGTCATGGTCCTTTTGGACACTCTCCGGACCATTAACAATCCCTTGCAGGACTATCCCTTGGTGGCCCTCCTGAAATCAGCCATGTTTGAGTTTGATGAGGACCAGTTGGCTCGCTTAGCCTTACAGGGAGTTGAAGGCAAGAAGGCAGAGAATCTCTATGAGAAACTGCAACACGCACTAGACCAGACAGGGAGTGCTCCTCATTTGATCGATTCCAGCTTGAGAGAGAAGCTCACCCGCTTTATGGAGACACTAGATGCCTGGCGTGACTATGCTCAGACGCATTCTCTCTATGACCTGCTCTGGAAGATTTACCAGGATCGCCACTATTATGATTATGTGGGTGCCCTGCCAAATGGAGCCCAACGGCAGGCCAATCTCTATGCCTTGACCCTTCGGGCAAATGACTTCGAAAGCTCTAGTTTCAAAGGTTTGCCACGCTTTATCTCCATGATTGATAAGATTCTGGAAAACCAACACGACTTGGCCAATGTCGCCCAGGCAGTTCCTAAGGATGCTGTCCAACTCATGACCATCCATAAGAGCAAGGGACTCGAGTTTCCTTATGTCTTTATCCTCAATACTGACAAAAAGTTTGTCGGCAAGGAACTATCGACCAATGCTGTCATCAGTCGGAAAAATGGGGTCGGGATCAAGTATGTTGCGAATCTCCCCGTCGAGTCTGATCAAGAGGGACTTCCCGAGTCGGTACGCTTGGTTATTGAGACCCTGCCTTACCAGCGGAATGTCGAGGAAATTCGTCTGGCAGCCTTGTCGGAACAGATGCGCCTCCTCTATGTCGCTATGACCCGGGCAGAGCGCAAGCTCTATCTGGTGGGCAAGGGCCGGCAGGATAAGTTAGAAGAGAAAAAATGGGGATCCAGTGTCAATGGACGCTTGAGCCCAGCTCTTCGTAAGGAGATCAATTGTTTCCAAGACTGGCTCTATGCCATCCAGGCAGTCTTTGCCCAGCAACACTTGTCCTATCAGACCCGCTTTGTGACCGACCAAGACTTGACGCCGGAGCAAATCGGTCACTTGGAGTTGAAGTCTTCTCTCCCAGTCGATGACCTCAAGGACAACCGTCAATCAGAAGAGATCCGCCGTGCCCTGGATGTCTTAGAATCAGTGGACCGGCTCAACACCCAGTACCAAGCAGCCATCCAACTTCCGAGTGTGCGGACTCCGAGCCAAATTAAGAAATTCTATGAACCTATCCAAGATATCGACGGAGTGGACCTCATGGAAAAAGCGGATCTTGCCTTACCAAGCTTTGAGTTTCCAACCTTTGGCAAGGAAGAAGCTGTGACAGGAGCAGCAGTCGGTAGTGCCCTGCACGAATTGATGCAACGGATTCCATTGACGACGATTCCAACAATGGAGAGCCTAGCAATGGTCCTCCAAGAGGTCAATGCCAGTCCGGCTGTCAAGAAGCGGATCGACCTCAAGAAGGTTTTGGCCTTCTTCCAGACCGACTTGGGCCAACTCTTGCTAAAAGAGTCCGACAAGGTCCATCGTGAAGCGCCCTTTGCCATGCTCAAGACAGATCCAGCTAGTGGCCAGGACTTTGTGGTCCGGGGGATCTTAGACGGCTACCTACTATTGGAAGATCGGATTCTTCTCTTTGACTACAAGATAGACCGTTACCGGAACCCTCAAGAATTGCTGGATCGCTACCAAGCCCAACTGGAACTCTACGCAGAAGCCCTCCGCCGTTCATATGGTGTGGAGCAGGTTGAATCCTATTTGATTTTACTAGGCGGTGAGCAGCTGCAAGTCGTTTCTTTAGCAGATAGAAAGGACAACTCATGACCCCAATTGAACGAATCCAAGAGATGGAAGGCCATCTCAACACCTACCAAGGTTTAATCGAAGAGCTCGAAGCATGTTTGAAACGGGTAGAAGCTGGCCAGTCTAACTATATCGCCCTTCGCGATTACTACACTAGCCAGATCTACATGGACGATGTCGAATTGTCCAACCAGCCAGACTTCCCTGAAGAGGTCTACTGTGGAGTCTTATCGGAAGATGCCGTCTACGATTTGTTGGACGAGCACTACCAAAAGGCGGTAGAGATGCTAGACCTTGCCACCAAGATGTTGAAAGAACGATAAGAACACAAAAAAACTCCGGTTTTCCGGAGTTTTTAGATTAAAGATAAATTCTTCTGAAAAACTTTCCTTAGGTGAGTACGGACGTCAGCGAACTTCTACGAAGTTCCATGACTTAGTTTTGGACCTAAGGTTCCAAACCTCCCGTGTGCTAGAAACAATCGTGTTTCTAGCACTTTTCTCACAGCGGAAAGTTTTTGACTTGCTTAAAATCTTAAATAATAAATAACTTTTTTGAAAAAATTATCTAGCTAGTAATGTAAAAATAGTTTGTCTACATTCACAAAAAAAAACTCCGGTTTCCCGGAGTTTTTTCTTTTGATTAGTGTGATACACGACGACGTGCTGCTTTTTTGCGGTTTTCTTCGATGAAAGCTGCTTTTTGTTCTTCAGGCTCGATTACTTTTTTCTTGAATGTGTAAACTGCACCTGCTACAGCAGCAACTGTACCAGCAACACCAGTAACAAAACCTTTACCAAATCCTTTAGCCATGAGAATTTCTCCTTTTTAGAACTTTAAATTTTTATGTTATAATATATGGTAACGAAAAAATGCGATTTTTGCAAGGAAAAACGATGAAAAACAAGATAATTGTGATAGTGGGACCGACCGCTGTTGGGAAAACAGCCCTCGCTATCGAGGTGGCCCAGCGCTTTCAGGGGGAGGTCATCAGCGGAGATAGCCAGCAGGTCTACCGCACCCTAGATATTGGAACGGCCAAGGCTAGTCCAGAAGAGCAGGCAGCAGCTCCCCATCATCTGATCGATGTCCGCGAGGTGACAGATACTTACTCAGCCTACGATTTTGTGACAGAAGCCAGCCAAGCCATCGAGGAGATTCAAGAACGAGGCCACCTTCCTATTATTGCTGGAGGGACAGGCCTCTATGTCCAGAGTCTCTTAGAAGGCTATCACCTAGGAGGGGATGTTGCCCACGAGGACATTCTAGCCTATCGGGAGTCCTTGTCCCCTCTCACTGATGAAGAACTGTTTGATCGAGTAGCAAAAGAGGGAATTGAAATTCCGCAGATCAATCGTAGACGAGCAATGCGGGCCTTGGAAATCTCCCATTTCGGTCAGGACTTGGAAAATCAAGCTCCAGCCTATGAACCCTATATCATTTGTCTAGACGATGATCGCCAAGCCTTGTATGACCGCATCAATCGACGGGTGGATCTCATGGTTGAGCAGGGCTTGTTAGAAGAAGCCCAGTGGCTCTATGACAACCATCCTGAGGTTCAGGCTGCGAAAGGGATTGGCTACAAGGAGCTCTTTCCTTATTTCAAGGGGGAGCAAAGTTTAGAAGAGGCTCTTGAACAGCTCAAGCAAAATACGCGCCGTTTTGCCAAGCGCCAGTTGACTTGGTTTCGCAATCGGATGACAGTTCATTTTTACCAGATTGGAGAAGAAGGCTTCAAGGAGCGGGTTCTTCAAGATATAGAAAGATTTTTAGATGATAGAAACTGAGAAAAAACAGGAGCGGGTCCTCATTGTTGGTGTCGAGCTCCAAGGTATGGAGAACTTTGACATGTCCATGGAGGAGTTGGCCAGTCTAGCCAAGACAGCCGGGGCAGAAGTCGTCGGGGTTTACACCCAAAAGAGAGAAAAGTACGACAGCAAGACCTTTGTCGGCTCTGGGAAGCTAGAAGAGATTGCCCAAATGGTCGATGCAGATGAGGTTTCGACCGTTGTCGTTAACAACCGTTTGACCCCTCGCCAGAATGTGAATTTAGAAGAAATCTTAGGTGTAAAGGTCATCGACCGGATGCAGCTGATTTTGGATATTTTTGCCATGCGTGCACGAAGCCACGAAGGCAAGCTCCAGGTTCATCTGGCCCAGCTCAAGTACCTCTTGCCCCGTCTCGTGGGTCAAGGGATCATGCTCAGCCGTCAGGCTGGGGGGATTGGTTCCCGTGGACCGGGAGAAAGTCAGTTGGAGTTGAACCGCCGGAGTGTCCGCAATCAAATCACCGATATCGAGCGTCAACTCAAGGTGGTCGAGAAGAACCGTGAAGTGGTCCGGGAAAAACGCCTAGAATCCCCCATCTTTAAGATTGGCTTGATCGGCTATACCAATGCTGGCAAATCAACCATTATGAATGCCTTGACCAGTAAGACCCAATACGAGGCAGATGAACTATTTGCGACCTTGGATGCCACAACCAAGAGCATCCATCTAACAGGCAATCTACAAGTAACTCTGACAGATACAGTCGGCTTTATTCAGGACTTACCGACAGAGTTGGTGACCAGTTTTAAGTCGACCCTGGAAGAAAGCAAGAATGTGGATCTCTTGGTCCATGTCATCGATGCCTCTGATCCCAACCATGAAGAGCATGAAAAGACAGTTCTTCAGATTATGAAGGATTTGGAGATGCTGGAGATTCCACGCTTAACTCTCTACAATAAGGCTGATAAAGTCGCGGACTTTACTCCGACTCAGACACCTTATCGCCTGGTTTCGGCCAAGGATCCCGATAGTCGGACTAAACTACAGGACATTCTACTTGAAAAGATGCAGGAGCTCTTCCATCCCTTTACGATTCAGGTTCCTTTTGATCAAGCCTACTGCATCCATGAATTGGAGACCATTGCCATATTGGCTGAGCGTTCCTATGAGGAAACTGGTGAGGTCATAACAGGCTACATCGCCCCTAAAAATGCATGGAGACTAGAGGAGTTTTATCATCATGGATTATCTTAATATCGCTCTCAGCTATGGGGGCTATACCAGTCTCGACAAGGTCTATTTGGAGCGGGTCTTAGCGGGATTGACAGAAGAGCAAAAGCTCCAGTTTATCACGCCACCGCCCAGTGTCATCAATGCCTACTTTGCTGAGCTTTACCAAAAGAAGAGCCCCGAAGCAGCAACAGACTACTATGAACAAGTCACTGAAGCCTTTGACCTCTATCAGACCAGTCCCAGCTTCGAGGAGGACAAACCCTTTGTCCGTCTCAATCTCTCTGGCAAGGCCTATGGCTTTTGCTACCGAGAAAAGGGATTAGCTCAAGTCTTTGCCCAGCAAGCAGAAGCCATCATCATGGACCTCTTGTTTGAGATTGCGCAAATCTTCCCTCACTACCTCGTCTATGAAGAGGAAGGCTTGATCTTGATGCGGCATGTTACGGATCAAGAGGTGGTGGAGACCAAGGAATTGTCAGCTTTGTCTCAATTTGAAGAGCTTGCAGATGGCAGCATCCGCCTGACTGGCTACAACCAGGACGAATTGGCCCAATTGGCTAGGGCCTACCCAGGAAAAATCGCCGTTCGATCAAAAAATCGGACTGCTATGATCTATATTAGTTAGAAAGAATACAATGGAAATTCAATTTTTAGGAACAGGTGCGGGACAGCCGTCCAAATCTCGTAATGTCTCAAGTCTAGCGCTCAAACTCTTGGATGAGATCAATGAAGTTTGGCTCTTTGACTGTGGAGAAGGGACACAAAATCAAATCTTAGAAACCAGCATCCGTCCTCGAAAAGTTAGCAAGATCTTTATCACCCACTTACACGGGGACCATATTTTTGGTTTACCAGGTTTCCTCTCTAGTCGCGCCTTTCAAGCCAATGAAGAGCAGACGGATTTAGAGATTTATGGACCCGTTGGGATCAAATCCTTTGTCTTGACCAGCCTCCGGGTTTCAGGTTCACGCCTGCCTTACAAGATCCATTTTCATGAGTTCGATGAAGGTTCACTTGGGAAAATCATGGAGACTGATAAGTTCACGGTCTATGCTGAGGCCTTGGACCACACCATCTTCTGTGTCGGCTACCGGGTCATGCAGAAAGATTTGGAAGGGACCCTCGACGCAGACAAGCTCAAGGCAGCAGGGGTTCCTTTTGGACCACTCTTTGGCCAGGTCAAAAATGGTCAAGATGTCACCCTGGAAGATGGTACCAAGATCATTGCTGCGGATTATATCTCAGCCCCTCGACCGGGTAAGATCATCACCATCCTGGGCGATACCCGGAAGACCAATGCCAGCGTCAGACTTGCCGTCAATGCAGATGTTCTCGTGCATGAGTCTACCTATGGCAAGGGCGATGAGAAGATTGCTCGTAAGCATGGCCACTCGACTAATATGCAGGCAGCAGAAGTGGCGCGTGAAGCAGGAGCCAAACGCCTTCTACTCAACCATATCAGTGCCCGCTTCCTCTCCAAGGACGTCAGTCAATTGCGCAAGGATGCTGCGACTGTGTTTGAGAAGGTCCATGTGGTCAAGGACTTGGAAGAAGTGGAGATCTAAGATGCGAACTATCATCATCACAGGAGCGAGTGGAGGCTTGGCACAAGAAATGGTCAAGCTCCTTCCTGAGGACCGGCTTATTCTCTTAGGCAGAAATCAAGAAAAACTAGAACAAGTCTATGCTGACCATCCTCAAGCCGAATGCATCGGGATCGATATCACAGATTCCTCAGCTGTCCAAAAGCTCGTCGAAGAGCTCTATCAGCGCTATGGACAGATCGATGTCTTGGTCAACAATGCAGGCTATGGGATCTTTGAGGCCTTTGATTGCATTTCTGACCAGCAGGTGCGAGAGATGTTTGAGGTCAACACCTTTGCCCTGATGAACCTCTCACGCTTGATGGGTGCCCGCATGAAGGAAGCAGGCAAGGGGCACATCGTCAATATCGTCAGCATGGCGGGTCTCGTCGCAACAGCCAAGTCCAGCCTCTATTCGGCGACCAAGTTTGCGGCCATTGGCTTCTCCAATGCCCTGCGGTTGGAACTGATGCCCTTTGGTGTCTACGTGACGACGGTCAATCCAGGTCCCATTCGGACTACTTTCTTTGACCAGGCAGACCCCGATGGAAGCTATGTCAAGGCTGTAGACCGCTATATTTTGGAGCCTGACTTTGTGGCCAAAAAGATTGTCAAACACTTTGGAAAAGCAAAACGCGAGCTCAATCTGCCTTGGCTTTTGAACCTGAGCCACAAGCTCTATACCCTTTTCCCTCGTATCTCGGACAAGCTAGCCAGCAAGATGTTTAACTTCAAATAGGAGGAATCAGATGACCGCAAATATTCAAGCTTATTTTGAAAACCTCCGGCAACCCTGGGGACAGATCTATTATGATATCCTTTTTGAACAATTACAGGACATCAAAGGTAAGCGGGTGCTTGATTTTGGTAGTGGCTTTGGCCTGGTGGCCAACCACCTAGCGAAAGACAATGAGGTCCTTGCTGTGGAGCCCAATGAGGAAATGGTGGCCTTGCGGGCCCAGGACCATCCCTACCAGCAATTCGTCGGGAGTTTGGACCAGTTAGCAAGTCTTGAAGATGCGAGCTTTGATGTTATCCTCTGCCACAATGTCTTGGAATATGTGGAGGATCGCAAGGTGATTCTCAGGGAATTCACCCGCCTCTTGAAACCAGGTGGCCTACTCTCCATCGTCAAGCACAATGAAGTTGGCCGCGTCCTGCAGACAGTCGTCTTTGAAAATGATCCTCAGAAGGCGCTTGATCTCTTAGCCGGCCAAGATTTGGAAACCCACTCCATGGGCTTGGCCCAGGCCTATGATCTCGGTGCAGCAGTAGAAGATCTAGCCCTCGAAGTTCAGGACTACCAGGGAATTCGTGTCTTTTATGCCTTGCAGGACAATCACTTCAAAGGCCAAGAAGGCTGGCGAGAGTCCATGCTTCAGATGGAGCTGGCCGTTTGTCAGGAGTCCCCTTATCGGGATATAGCCTTCTTCCAGCACTATAGGTTAAAAAGGAGTTAAGATGTTAGAGTACAAACAAGAGATTCCAGCGATGGCAGACTTAGTCGCACTTTACAGCTCGGTCGGCTGGACCAATTATACCAACAATCCAACTATGCTAGAAGAAGCTGTCAAAGCCAGTCTCTGGCAGTTGGGAGTCTATGATGAGAAAGAGCTCGTTGCCTACATCCGCTTGGTAGGAGATGGCCACTCTGTCCTTTTGGTACAGGACCTCTTGGTGCGACCAGATCACCAGCGCCAAGGCATCGGAAAGAAACTCCTAGAAGAGGCTTTAGCGACCTTCCCCACCGTCTATCAACGGCTTCTCGTCACTGAACGGAGCGAGAAAAATCTTGCCTTTTACCAGTCCTTAGGATTTGTCGAACTTTCAGAGCAAGCCTGTACAGGGATGATTTATAAAATTTGATGGAGAGGATTTCCGGATAGGGAATCCTTTCTTCATTTCTTCTGTAAAATCATTTTTTCGCATTTGAAAAAATAATTCATGTTATAATAAGAAGACTAGATGACAGGGAGAAAAGAAAAACAGATGATCACGTCAAAATATGAATGGCAGTTTGCTGCGCCCTTTTCAGATGATACTTTTTTAGCGCAAGCAAAGAAGAGAGGATTAGAAGCATCTGCAGCCAAGTTGTTGGGAGAACGAGGGATCCAGACGGAAGAGGCGCTGGATCGTTTTCTTGAACCTCGGCTAGAAGATCTGCATGATCCCTACCTGCTTCACGATATGGACAAGGCAGTGGATCGCATTCGCCAAGCCATTGAAGACTATGAACAAATCCTAATTTATGGAGACTATGATGCGGACGGGATGACGGCCGCTTCTATTATGAAGGAAACCCTGGAGCAGATGGGGGCGGAAGTAGCTGTCTATCTACCCAACCGCTTTACGGATGGCTACGGTCCCAATGCCAGTGTCTACAAGTATTTTATTGAACAGCAGGGGATTTCCCTCATCATCACGGTGGACAACGGGGTAGCAGGCCACGAAGCCATTGAATTGGCCCAAAGCATGGGAGTAGATGTTATTGTGACAGACCACCATGCCATGCCAGAAGTCTTGCCCGATGCCTATGCCATCATTCACCCCGAGCATCCAGATGCTGATTATCCTTTCAAGCACCTAGCGGGCTGTGGGGTTGCCTTTAAGTTGGCTTGTGCCCTCCTAGAAGAGGTGCCCCTAGATTTCCTTGATCTGGTAGCCATTGGAACCATTGCGGATATGGTTAGTCTGACAGACGAAAACCGCATCCTAGTCAAGTATGGCCTAGGTGTCCTTCGTCAAACCCAACGGATCGGTCTCCAGGAAATGCTCAAGCTGGCCACCATCGCTCCTCAAGATGTAAATGAAGAAACGGTTGGTTTTCAGATTGCCCCTCGTCTCAATGCGCTGGGTCGCTTGGATGACCCAAATCCAGCGGTCGAGCTCTTGACGGGCTTTGACGACGAAGAAGCGCTGGAAATTGCGCTGATGATTCAAGCCAAGAATGAAGAGCGCAAGGAGATCGTCCAAACCATCTACGATGAGGCCAAAGCCATGGTCGACCCAAGTCTTCCCGTTCAAATCTTGGCAAAAGAAGGCTGGAATCCTGGTGTCTTAGGGATCGTAGCCGGTCGCCTACTTGAAGAGCTCCATCAGCCTATCATTGTCCTCACCATAGACCAAGGCAAGGCCAAGGGAAGTGCACGAAGTCCCGAAAGTGTCCATATTTTTGAAGCCCTAGATCCCCATCGTGATCTCTTTATCGCCTTTGGGGGCCATGCGGGTGCAGCTGGTATGACTCTGGAAGTGGACAAGCTCCCTCGTCTGACCGAGATTTTTTCTGACTATATTGTAGAAAAAGGGATTGACCTGACGGCCAAATCCACACTCTTTGTGGATGAGGAGTTGGACCTAGAAGAGCTGACCTTGGATACCTTAAAGAGTTTTGACCGTCTCGCTCCTTTTGGGATGGACCATAAGAAGCCAGTCTTTTACATTCGTGATTTTCAAGTGGAGTCTAGTCGGACCATGGGGGCTGGTAATAGCCATCTGAAGTTGAAGATTCAAAAAGGCGATGCCCATTTTGATGTCGTGGCTTTTGGCCAGGGCCATTTGGAATTGGAGCACTCCCAAGCGAAAAACTTGGAGTTGGTGGTATCCTTGTCCGTCAATCAGTGGAATGGACAGACCACCCTGCAACTGATGGTCGTGGACGCCCGTGTAGAAGGAGTTCAACTCTACAATATTCGAGGGAAAAATGCTCCTCTCCCACAAGCCATCCCCCTCTTTAGTCAGTTGGAAGAAGGGGAAGATTGCCCTGCTATTGTCATCGATCGCATCCCGGATGATCTGGCTGACTTAAAAGCCTTCTTCCAAGAACAGAGCTTCCAAGCGGTCTATTTTAAAAATGAACTAGACAAGGCCTATTACCTGACAGGCTACGGCAGTCGGGATCAGTATGCCAAACTCTACAAAACGCTGTATCAGTTCCCTGAGTTTGATATTCGCCATAA
Source organism: Streptococcus sp. SCPM-O-B-23252 (M501) (assembly GCF_058200355.1). Taxonomy (NCBI): domain Bacteria; kingdom Bacillati; phylum Bacillota; class Bacilli; order Lactobacillales; family Streptococcaceae; genus Streptococcus; species Streptococcus sp. SCPM-O-B-23252 (M501). The sequence continues at coordinate 990,023 of NZ_JBYQGS010000001.1, read as the reverse complement.
GCTCAGCCAACTATCTGACTACCTCAAGATTCCACAAGTTTTGTTGATCAAGATGATCCAAATCTTCCAAGAGTTGGGCTTTGTCCAGATTGAAAATGGCATCATGACGGTCAACAAGGATGCAGAGAAGAAGGAGATTGCCTCTAGTTCCATTTATCAGGACTTGGTGCAGACGGTCAAAGACCAGGAACTCATGGCCCTAGGATCTGTGCAAGAAATTTATAATTATTTGCTTTCTGATGATAAGTAAGGTTTTGTCAACAATTACACTAAAGTATGCTTTTTTAAGACTTTCAAGTGCATCTCATAAATTTTCATGGTATAATGAAATGTAAACATAAATTTTGAAAGAAGTTAGAAATGAATTTAAAAGATTACATTGCAAGCATTGAGAACTATCCACAAGAAGGAATTACCTTCCGTGATATCAGCCCTTTGATGGCAGATGGCAATGCTTATAGTTATGCGATTCGTGAAATCGTTCAATACGCAACGGATAAGAAAATCGACATGATCGTCGGCCCTGAAGCGCGTGGATTCATCGTTGGATGTCCGGTCGCTTTCGAGCTCGGTATTGGTTTTGCGCCTGTTCGTAAACCTGGCAAATTGCCTCGTGAAGTCATCTCAGCTGACTACGAAAAAGAATACGGTGTGGATACCTTGACCATGCACGCCGATGCTATCAAACCAGGTCAACGCGTTCTCATCGTCGATGACCTCTTGGCAACAGGTGGTACCGTTAAAGCAACCATCGAAATGATCGAAAAACTCGGTGGAGTGGTTGCAGGTTGTGCCTTCTTGATCGAGCTCGATGATCTCAAAGGCCGCGAAGCAATCGGAGACTACGATTACAAGGTCTTGATGCATTACTAATATAGTTTAGAGCTATATCTAGATAGAGAAAAACCATAATTGAAAACTATATGCTCCTGTCTTATAATAAGAGGTAACAACTTGTAAGATGGGAGCTTTTTATGCCAATTACCTTAGATAAGAAATTACCAGCAGTTGATATTCTTCGCTCAGAAAATATTTTTGTCATGGATGATATTCGGGCAACGCACCAAGATATTCGTCCGATGAATGTTCTGATTTTGAATCTCATGCCGACTAAGGTAGCCACTGAGACTCAACTCTTACGCCTCCTGGCCAATACTCCCTTGCAGATCAATGTGGATTTCCTCTATATGACCAGCCATGAGTCTAAGACGACAGCGGCAGAACATATGGAAGTCTTCTACAAATCCTTCGAGGATATTAAAGAGAACTATTATGACGGCTTGATTATTACGGGAGCTCCAGTAGAGAAATTAGCCTTTGAGGAAGTGGATTACTGGGAGGAGTTAACAAAGGTTTTTGCTTGGTCAAAACGCCATGTCTTTTCCACCTTGCATCTTTGTTGGGGTGCCCAAGCTGGTCTCTATTACCGCTATGGGATTGAAAAAGTAGCCCTCTGCGACAAGCTCTCTGGGATCTATGAGCAAACAGTCATGAATCCTCAGAATCGCTTGATGCGTGGCTTTGACGATGCTTTTTTGGCCCCTCACTCACGTTATACAGATGTCCCCCTCAAGGAAGTGCTAGAGAAGAGTAACTTGCAAGTCCTGGCTCAGGGGGGTGAAGTAGGACTATCCATCCTGGCCAGTCCAGACCTTCGGGAGGTCTATAGTTTTGGCCATTTGGAGTATGACCGTGATACCTTGGCCAAGGAATACCAGCGGGATGTCAAAGCAGGCTTGAATCCAGATCTTCCGAAGAATTATTACGATCAGGATGACAGTAGTCGGGACCCACGGATGCGGTGGAACTTAGCGGCAGCCAACTTCTTTAGTAATTGGATCAATTATGCAGTTTACCAAGAAACTCCTTATCGTTTGGAGGAGTTAGAAAAAGATATTTCATTTTATGGTTACCTATAAAGGGGTAGTATGACATATTCACAAGCATTTAAGTCGGGCAATTTGGTCTTACCAAGTGCCTTACTTTTCCATTATCACCATTTATTTAAAGACGCAGAGGATTTTCTGGTTTGGCAGTTCTTTTACTTGCAAAACACGACCAACCAAACCAGCCTCACACCTAATCAAATTGCAGATGCGATTGGTAAGTCTGTCGCAGAAGTTAACCAGTCCATGTCTCGCCTGACCAACCAAGGTTTGCTCCAATATCGGACCATTGAGCTAGATGGGGAGATTGAAGTTCTTTTTGATGCGACCATTGCCCTTGAACGCTTGGATGACTTGCTTCAAAGCAAGACAGAAGTAGCACAGCGAGGGCAAGACAAGCAAGCAGAAAATGAACTCGCTGATTTGGTCAAAACCTTTGAGCAGGAGTTGGGACGTTTATTGACGCCATTTGAAATCGAAGATTTGACGCAGACAGTCAAGCAGGACCAAACAGACCCTGATATTGTAAAGGCTGCCTTGAGAGAAGCTGTCTTTAATGGCAAGCCTCACTGGAAATATATCCAGGCCATCCTGCGCAATTGGCGACGGGAGGGCATTACCAGTTTGACACAATTAAAAATCAAACAACAAGAACGCGAAGCCCTTCAGCCTGAAAATGTCACAGTTTCAGATGATTTCTTACAGGCGATGGATTTGTGGAAAGATTAAAAAACTAGCACTTATTTGAGTGCTAGCTTTTTTCGTTTATAAATAGTCAGCGTAAGCCTTTTCTAGTTTGGCAAGGAGTTCTTGCTTTTCTTCGTCACTAGCAAAGGAAGCTTGGATGGCATCGACATTGTGCTGGTAAAAGTCAGCTGGCGTTGTTTGGAAGTGGCGATGGTAGAGGGCATATTCCTTGGTCAAATCCGTATCAGAGACGGTCCGGTTATCGGTGTTGATACTAATATGGGCTTGAGCTTCCTTCATCTTGAGGTAAGGGAAGTCCGCCACAGTGGCAGTAGCTTTGGTTTGAAGGTTACTGGTCAAGCAGAGCTCACCGGTGACCCCATTTTTCACAAACTCATTTAGAAGCTCTGGTTCATCCGCTAGCAAGGTCACGTGACCATTTCGTTTGATACCATAGGCCATGGATTGAGCGACATTGGCTGGGCAGTGGCACTCACCAGCATGCAGGGTCATGGGACGGTTGTATCTTTTGACCTGTTGGATGAGGGCATCAATGGCTTGTGGTGGATAGTGGTGTTCATCCTCAGCGAAGTCAAAGCCAACAAAATCCTGATCTCTAACTTGGTTGGCTTCTGCCAGGATACGAGAGGTGAGATCTTGATCGGACTGGCGCATGCCACAGACCAAGGCTTTCGCAACAATGCCAAATTCCTCCTGGGCTTGGCGTAGACCATCGCAGACAGCATCGATAGTTTCTGGGACAGTGAGCCCTTGGTCCATGGACAATTCTGGGGCAAAGCGCACCTCAATGTAGACGACATTTTCCAAAGCAGCTTGCTTGGCCACATCGTAAGCAGCAAGGGTCAAGGCTTCCTTGGTTTGGAGGAGCGGCCTTATGTAGTCAAAGGCTTCCAAATAGTCCAAGAGATTCTCACAGTGGGCAGGTGCAGTGACATGGTGCTTGAGCTCTTCATCGCTATCGGGGAGGTCAATATTGGCCTTGGATGCCAATTGGCGAATGGTCTGAAGCGACAAGGAACCGTCTAAGTGGCAGTGTAGTTCTGTCTTTGCCAAACTATGAAAGTCGATCGTGGACATGATTTTTCTCCTTCAAAAATGTATTTTTTCTATACTATCATTTTGCCAAGAAAAGTCAAGTAAAGCTAGCGTAGCAGATTTTTGAAACTAGCGACTGGATTTGATATGCTAGTAGTAACATAGACAAAGGAGAAAAGAGATGTCAGACTATCAATTACCAGAAGTATGGGAAGCACCGAGCCAGATGGGAGGAGCCTGGGGTGGCTTGAACCAACCAACAGCAGGTGCCCGCTTTGAACAAACTCTTCCAAAAGGCGACCAGCCTTTCCAACTCTATACCCTTCCAACACCTAATGGGATCAAGGCCACCATTATGCTGGAAGAATTAAAAGAGTTGGGAGTGGAAGCTGGTTATGATGCTTATCGGATTAAGATTGGCGAGGGAGATCAATTTGGCAGTGACTTTGTAGCCATCAATCCCAACTCAAAAATTCCAGCCATGTTGGATCAATCAGGCGACCAAGACATTCGGGTCTTTGAATCAGCCAATATTCTCTTGTATCTAGCAGAGAAATTTGGCCAATTAATCCCGTCTGATCCTGCTAAACGGACAGAAGTTCTCAACTGGCTCTTTTGGCAGACAGGTGCCGCGCCTTTTTTATGCGGAGGATTTGGCCATTTCTTCCATTATGCTCCTGAGAGAATCGAGTATGCCATCAACCGTTTTGCTATGGAAGCTAAACGCCAATTGGACCTACTGGACAAGGAATTGGCGATTAAACCTTATATTGCAGGAGATGACTATACCATTGCGGATATTGCCATCTGGTCTTGGTATGGCCGTCTAGCCCAAGACAAGGTCTGGGACCGAGCAGGAATTTTCCTAGATGTGAAGGAATACAAGCATTTGCAAGCTTGGACAGAGAAAATTGCTAATCGCCCAGCTGTAAAACGTGGCTTGGAAGTAGAGTATAAGGAAATTAATGCATAAGAAAAGGGCGCCGTTGCGCCTTTTTTTAATGGTGCAAACATGGTATACTAAAGGATGGAATAAAAGTTTAGAAAGTAGCACATGGAATTTACAAAATTATCAAATCGCTTGGACTTGGTGGCTAGCTTCGTCCCAGCTGGAGCGCGTCTGTTGGACGTGGGGAGTGACCATGCTTATCTGCCAATCGCCCTCTTACAAGAAGGCAAGATTGAGGCTGCCATTGCTGGTGAAGTGGTTGAGGGACCCTATCAGTCTGCCCTCCAAAATGTCGCAGATAATGGCTTGGAGGACAAGATTGAGGTCCGTCTGGCCAATGGTTTGGCTGCCTTTGAACCAGCAGACGGCATTTCCTGTATCACCATTGCTGGCATGGGAGGACGCTTGATTGCTGATATCCTAGCAGCAGGTCTTGAAAAATTAGCCAATGTCTCTCGCTTGGTCCTACAGCCCAATAATCGGGAAGATGAACTGCGGGCTTGGTTAGTAGACCATGATTTCCGCATTGTTGATGAAGCAATCTTGGAAGAAAATGAGAAGTTCTATGAGATCCTCGTGGTGGAACAGGGTTCTCAAGAGTTGACAGCTATGGAACTGCGTTTTGGTCCCTATTTGATGCGGGAACAAGCTCCAGCATTTGTCCAAAAGTGGTCCAAGGAAGTAGAGAAATTAGCCTTTGCCTTGGAGCAGGTCCCAGTTGATAATCAATCTGCCAGAGCATCGTTAGAAGAGCGCATCGCACAAATCAAGGAGGTTCTACATGTTAGCAAGTGAAGTCATCAAACGCTATGAAGCCTATTGTCCTCAGGAGCTTTCCATGGAGGGAGATGTCCGTGGCCTACAGGTCGGCACGCTACAAAAAGACATCCAAAAGGTCATGGTGGCTCTGGATATCCGCGAGCAGACGGTGGCAGAAGCTATCGCCCATGGGGTGGACTTGATCATCGTCAAGCACGCGCCCATTTTCCGTCCCATCAAGGATTTGGTAGCCGATCGGGCCCAAAATCAAATCTATATCGATTTGATCAAGCATGATATCGCAGTCTACGTCAGCCATACCAATATTGACATTGTCCCAGATGGTCTCAACGATTGGTTCTGCCAACTTTTGGACATTGAAGATACAGAGCCCCTCAGTATAACAGGAGAAGAACTCGGAATCGGGCGCATCGGTCAGCTGTCCGCCCAAACCTTTGGTCAGTTGGCTGAAAAGGTCAAAGAAACTTTTGGCCTAGATGCTTTGCGCTTGGTCAGTTATGACCAGACTGATTTGGATCGGGTTGTTGCGCGTGTCGCCATCTGTGGAGGAAGTGGCCAGTCCTTTTACAAGGATGCTCTCGCTAAAGGAGCTGAGGTCTATATCACAGGAGATATCTACTACCACACGGCTCAAGACATGCTGAGCGATGGGCTCTTGGCCTTGGATCCAGGGCACCATATCGAGGTTCTCTTTGTCTCGAAACTAGTAGAAAAGCTCAATCAGTGGAAAGCTGAAGAAGCGTGGGAGATTGAAGTGATTGGCAGTCAAGCCAGTACCAATCCTTTTTACCATATCTAAGGGGCCATCATGAAAGTTGCCATTATCGGTGCAGGGATCGTAGGGTCTACTGCCGCCTATTATTTATCCAAAGAAGCACAAGTGGATCTGACCGTCTATGACCATGGAGTCGGCCAAGCAACTAAGGCAGCGGCAGGCATTATCAGCCCTTGGTTTTCCAAGCGGCGGAATAAGGCCTGGTATCGCCTCGCTCGTCTGGGAGCTGATTTTTACCAAGAATTGGTAGAGGACCTGGCCAAGGACGGAATCAAAACAGATTTTTACCAGCAGACCGGTGTCTATCTCCTCAAGAAAAATGAGGACAAATTAGACGAACTTTATCAGTTGGCACTGAGTCGTCGGGAAGAATCTCCCTTGATTGGGGACTTGGCGATTTTAAACAAAGAAGAAGTGGCCCAGCAATTCCCAGGGCTAAATGGTTTTGAACAGCTCCTTTATGCATCAGGTGGAGCCCATGTAGAAGGAGCTCTTCTGACAGAAACCCTTCTTCAGGCAAGTGGGGCAAAAGTGATCAAGAAAGAGGCTGCTTTGGCTATTACAGAGGATGGTTTTCAGATAGCAGGAGAAAGCTATGACCAAGTCATCCTAGCAACAGGAGCCTGGTTGGGGCAAATGCTCGAGCCACTTGGCTACCAAGTCGATGTCCGTCCGCAAAAGGGGCAATTGCGGGATTATCAGCTAGACTTAGTTACTGATGATTATCCCGTGGTCATGCCTGAAGGAGAGTTGGATATCATTCCCTTCCAAAATGGCAAAATCAGTATGGGCGCTACCCATGAGAATGAGATGGGCTTTGACCTGACGGTTGATCAAGTTCTGCTAAATCAGATGGAAACAGAAGCCTTGGCCTACTATCCAGAACTAGCTCAAGCGACAGTTGTCGGCGTGCGCGTGGGTACTCGGGCCTACACCAGTGACTTTTCACCATTTTGGGGAGCTGTTCCTGATCAAGCAGGCCTCTATGTCGCTAGTGGACTAGGTTCGTCCGGCCTCACAACAGGTCCCCTCATTGGTTGGCATCTAGCCCAACTAGTGGCAGGAGGAAAGGTGCGCTTGGATCCAGCAGATTATCCAGTTGATCAGTATGTGAAGAAGTAGGCTGGGACAAAAGTCCTAGCCTCTCAATTTTCTTTGGATTGTCGAGCAAGACGCAGTGGTTGAGTGGGCTCTACTACAAGGTAAGGTTTTCAGACGGCTCAGTCAAGGAGCAGTAATCTATTTGAATCATGAGTAAGACCAATGCTAACAATTCTACAACTCTCATCTCCGGTCATCACCTTGCAACACAAATGCAAGGTGACTTTTTTATATAAACATGATAAAATAGGGGTAATGAATACGTAGAAAGGCCTAACATTATGAAAGGTATTATTTTAGCTGGTGGTTCGGGGACTCGTTTGTATCCTTTGACTCGTGCCGCTTCCAAACAGTTGATGCCCATTTACGATAAGCCAATGATTTACTACCCATTGTCAACTCTTATGTTGGCAGGAATCAAAGAAATCTTGATCATCTCAACTCCTCAAGATCTTCCACGTTTTGAAGAGCTTCTTGGAGATGGTTCTGAACTTGGTATTTCTCTCTCTTATGCAGAACAACCAAGTCCAGACGGCTTGGCACAAGCCTTTATCATTGGTGAAGAGTTCATTGGTGATGATCATGTTGCCCTCGTTCTTGGAGATAATATCTTCCATGGAAATGGCTTAACCAAGATGTTGCAACGGGCTGAAGCAAAAGAAAAAGGGGCAACTGTCTTTGGTTACCAAGTTAAAGATCCAGAACGTTTTGGTGTGGTAGAGTTTGATGCAGATATGAATGCTATCTCTATCGAAGAAAAACCAGAACATCCAAAATCCAACTTTGCGGTGACAGGTCTTTACTTCTATGATAATGATGTCGTAGAGATTGCCAAAAATATCAAACCAAGTCCTCGTGGAGAGCTTGAAATCACCGATGTCAACAAGGCTTATTTGGAGCGTGGAGATCTCTCTGTTGAGCTCATGGGTCGTGGCTTTGCTTGGTTGGATACAGGAACTCACGAAAGTCTCTTGCAGGCTTCTCAATATATCGAGACTGTTCAACGCTTGCAAAATGTCCAAGTTGCCAACCTTGAAGAAATCGCCTATCGCATGGGTTATATCACCAAAGAACAAGTCCATGAATTGGCGCAACCTCTGAAGAAAAATGAATACGGACAATACTTGCTCCGTTTGATTGGAGAAGCTTAATGACAGAACAATTTTTCGGAAAAGAATTAGCAGCCCGCAAGATTGAAGCCATCCCAGGTTTGATGGAGTTTGATATTCCAGTTCATGGGGATAACCGTGGTTGGTTCAAGGAAAACTTCCAAAAGGAAAAAATGCTTCCTCTTGGATTCCCTGAAAGCTTCTTTGCGGAAGGCAAGTTGCAAAACAACGTTTCTTTTTCACGCAAGCATGTTTTGCGTGGCTTGCATGCAGAACCTTGGGACAAGTACATCTCTGTAGCAGATGAAGGAAAGGTTCTTGGAACTTGGGTAGACCTTCGTGAAGGTGAGACCTTCGGGAATACCTACCAAACTGTGATCGATGCCTCTAAAGGGATTTTTGTTCCTCGTGGTGTAGCCAATGGTTTCCAAGTTTTGTCTGACAAAGTAGCCTACAGCTATTTGGTAAATGACTACTGGGCATTGGAGCTCAAGCCAAAATATGCTTTTGTCAACTATGCAGACCCAAGCCTAGATATCCAATGGGAAAACTTGGAAGAAGCAGAAGTCTCAGAAGCTGACAAGAATCACCCATTGCTCAAAGACGTCAAACCCCTAAAAGCAGAAGATTTGTAAAAATAAACCTTGCACAGTATTTTTGCGACTGCAAGGAGCTTGGTAGGATTGTTCCTGCCCTAGTGGAAACAAGATTGCCGTAGGGAATCTTGTAGGGAAATCCGGAGACATAGGCTCCGGATTTAGCCATGAAACCGAAGGGTTGCTGGCGTCCCTCACTAGCCAAAGGAACAATCAAAACTAAAAACTATTTGGAGAAAAAATGACTGAATACAAAAACATCATCGTAACCGGTGGCGCTGGTTTCATCGGTTCAAACTTCGTACACTATGTTTACAACAATCATCCAGACGTGCATGTGACTGTCCTTGACAAACTCACTTACGCAGGTAACCGTGCCAACATTGAGGAAATCCTTGGGGACCGTGTAGAATTGGTTGTGGGTGATATTGCTGATGCAGCATTGGTTGACCAATTGGCTGCTAAGGCTGATGCTATCGTTCACTATGCGGCTGAAAGCCACAATGACAATTCATTGAATGACCCATCACCATTTATCCACACAAACTTCATTGGTACCTACACACTTTTGGAAGCAGCTCGCAAGTACGATATTCGTTTCCACCACGTGTCAACAGACGAAGTCTATGGAGACCTTCCATTGCGCGAAGATCTTCCTGGACATGGGGAAGGTCCTGGTGAAAAATTCACAGCAGAAACCAAATACAACCCATCATCCCCTTATTCATCAACCAAGGCTGCTTCAGACTTGATCGTGAAGGCTTGGGTTCGTTCCTTCGGTGTTAAGGCAACCATTTCAAACTGCTCAAACAACTATGGTCCATACCAACACATCGAGAAGTTCATCCCACGTCAAATCACCAATATCTTGTCTGGTATCAAACCAAAACTTTATGGTGAAGGCAAGAACGTCCGTGACTGGATCCACACCAACGACCACTCAACTGGTGTTTGGGCGATTCTTACTAAGGGTCGTATCGGTGAAACTTACTTGATCGGTGCTGATGGTGAAAAGAATAACAAGGAAGTGCTTGAGCTGATCCTTGAAAAAATGGGACAACCAAAAGATGCTTACGACCGTGTAACAGACCGTGCTGGTCACGATTTGCGTTACGCTATTGATTCAACAAAATTGCGTGAAGAATTAGGTTGGGAACCACAATTCACAAACTTCGAAGCAGGTTTGGAAGAAACCATTAAGTGGTACACAGACAACCAAGACTGGTGGAAAGCTGAAAAAGAAGCTGTCGAAGCCAACTATGCGAAAACACAAGAAGTTCTCAAATAACAATTAGCCTCTGTCAATCAGGATTTCTGGCCGGCAGAGGCTTTTCTATATTTTTAAAATAGACTATACTGTTTTTTAGAATGCATACAAACTTTTTTTGCATAAAATAACTAGTTAATTTTTTTAAAAAAAGTGATGTCTAATGGTTCGATTCATTTATGTAGTTATAAAACTTTCCGCTGTGAGAAAAGTGCTTGAAACAATAATGTTTCAAGCACTCGGGAGTTTTGGAACCTTAGGTCCAAAACTAAGTCATGGAACTTCTTCGAAGTTCGCTGACGTCCGTACTCACCTAAGGAAAGTTTTTTTAAAAGTACTCTTTTCTATAATAAAAAGACCAAATGGTCTTTTTATTAATTAGCAGATGATTCGGTATCTGTAGCAGATGGTGTTGTGTCTGCAGGAGCTTCACTGGCACTGGTTTCTACCTGTGACGAGTCAGTTTGTTCAGAGCTTGCTTCCGATGCTTGGCTGCTACTAGCACTGGTATCTGTTCCCGTAGCACTTGAATCAGTAGCAGATCCATCCTTTTCATGGACAACAACAACGCTAGTGGAGCCATCTTTTTTCTCCTCTGTCTTAGTCGTCGGTTTCATGATACTGTAAATAGTAAAGGAAGTAACGATAATACCGAGAAGACTAGCAATCGTTGCGACAATCATCTGGAATAAAGAAAGGCTCTGTTTCACTTTTTCGCTTCTTGATGGTCTGTTGCTGTCTTGGTGTTTTTCTTTTCGTGAGTATTGTGACATAATCTGTTTCCTCTTCATTTCATATTTGGTTCTTTTATGTGAACACTTTAGTCATTATACGTTATTTTTATGAAAATGTCTAAGAAGAAATGAAAGAGGTTTTTAAAATTTCAAATTGCTTTCAAACTGGACACTTTGAGTCTCGCTTGCCTCAGAGGACGTTTCAAAGTTTGCCTGTCCTTTTTCAGAGACTGAAATTGGTTGGTTTGTTTGACTAGGCTGGCTGATGATTTCATGGTTACTAAAACTAGAGGAGTCATTAGGAGAGATAAACTGGCCATTCGCCTGAATCTCTATCTTGTTTGGATCCGGGATAGAGTAGTCAATTTTACCCTTGAATTCCTTGGTTTTTGAAATCACTTTTACATCTTTGACACGGATAATACGACGGAACCAGCCATTATATTCGACCAAGCATTTGAATTCGATATGGCTATCGGATTCACCAGGGATTGGTTGGATAAGGCTCATTTCGCGGAGACTGCCTTCATCTTCCCTAAAGTATGGTGGCTTCTCCAAGGGCTGTTGTAGGTCACACTGTCCTTTACCGTGACAGGCTAGTCGGGCAGAAGGGAGGGAAAATGGAAGTGGTGGTAGGACAGTGAGCAGTCCTCCAAGAGCAAGACTTCCACCTAGGGCAATGGAAAAATAGATCGGTCGTTTCATGCTTGTCTCCTTGTAACTTCAATCAGTTCCAGTTCTGGACTTGAGTAGGTCATAAAAAACAACAGGGGATTTTGTAAGCGTTTTACAAAACTCTCCATCTTCATCATAAGCTATTTTGAGAAATTTACAAGTTTTCTGTCTGAAACTAGGAACAAAATGAAGCCTGCCAAATCCTTGTCCCTCCAACCTATAAATGTTACAATAAGATGATTGAAAATTGACTAGGAGAGAGTGGAAGATGATTTACTTTGATAATTCAGCAACAACCAAACCTTATCCCGAGGCCTTGGCTACCTACACGGAAGTCGCAAGCAAAATTTGGGGCAATCCATCTAGCTTGCACAACCTGGGAAGTCAAGCGACCCGGATCTTGGAGGCATCTCGTAAGCAGATTGCTTCCCTCCTAGGCAAGAAAGCAGAAGAAATCTTTTTCACCTCAGGTGGAACAGAAGGGGATAACTGGGCGATCAAGGGAGTTGCTTTTGAAAAAGCTCCTTATGGAAAGCATATCATTGTCTCAGCTATTGAGCATCCGGCTGTGAAGGAATCGGCTCTCTGGCTGCAAGGTCAGGGGTTTGAGGTGGATCTTGCCCCAGTTGATGCGCGTGGCTTTGTCCAAGTAGAAGAGCTGAAAAAACTCTTGCGTCCGGATACAACCCTCGTTTCGATCATGGCCGTCAACAATGAGGTGGGCTCTATTCAGCCTATTCAAGCTATTGCGGACCTATTAGCTGATCGTCCGACCATCACCTTCCATGTCGATGGGGTTCAGGCACTGGCTAAGGTTTCAACCGCTCTCTACCTACCAGAACGGGTGGATCTAGCGACCTTCTCCAGTCACAAGTTCCATGGACTTCGTGGGGTTGGTTTCCTCTATCTCAAAGAAGGAAAAAAGATCAGTCCCCTCTTAACAGGTGGCGGACAAGAAAAGGACCTTCGTTCGACGACTGAGAACCTAGCTGGAATTGCAGCGACTGCCAAGGCCTTGCGCTTGGCGATGGAGCGTCAAGAGGACTTTGAACGCAAGTGCCACCAGTTGAAGGAAGTCATTCGTGAGGAATTAGCCCACTATCCAGATGTGACTGTCTTCTCAGGAGATGAGGGCTTTGCACCCCATATCTTGACTTTTGGTATCAAGGGAGTGCGAGGAGAAGTCATCGTCCACGCTTTTGAAGAGTATGAGATTTATATCTCGACCACCTCTGCCTGCTCTTCCAAGGCTGGCAAACCAGCTGGAACCCTGATCGCTATGGGAGTCGATAAGGCTCTGGCACAAACAGCAGTCCGCCTTAGCCTCGATCTCGAAAATGACATGAGTCAGGTCGAGCAATTTTTGACCAAGTTCAAACTGATTTATGAAAAGACGCGAAAGGTGCGTTAAGGAAAAGAAAAGGAAGTTACTATGCCATTAACTTATTCAGAAATTATGATCCGCTATGGGGAGCTTTCTACTAAAGGAAAGAACCGGATGCGCTTCATTAATAAATTGCGCAATAATATCTCAGATGTCTTGTCCATTTACCCAGCTGTCAAGGTGACAGCCGATCGGGACCGGGCCCATGCCTATCTAAATGGAACGGATTATGAACAGGTAGCTGAATCCCTCAAACAGGTTTTCGGGATTCAAAATTTTTCACCCGTTTACAAGATTGAAAAATCTGTCCCAGCCTTGATTTCAGCCGTTCAAGAAATCATGCAGGATATTTACCAAGAAGGGATGACCTTCAAGATTTCCAGCAGACGAAGTGACCATTCTTTTGAGTTGGATAGCCGTGAGCTCAACCAAACCTTGGGTGGCGCTGTCTTTGAAGCGATCCCAAGTATCCAAGCCCAAATGAAAAAACCGGATATCAACCTCCAAGTAGAGATCCGGGAAGAAGCAGCCTATATCTCTTACGAAACCATTAAGGGAGCAGGTGGTCTGCCAGTTGGGACGTCTGGTAAAGGCATGCTCATGCTATCTGGTGGGATTGATTCTCCAGTAGCGGGTTACCTAGCCTTGAAGCGTGGTGTGGACATCGAGGCGGTCCACTTTGCTAGCCCTCCTTATACCAGTCCTGGTGCGCTGAAAAAAGCCCACGATTTAACTCGTAAATTGACCAAGTTTGGGGGCAATATCCAGTTTATCGAAGTACCTTTTACTGAGATTCAAGAAGAGATTAAAGCCAAGGCGCCGGAAGCTTATCTCATGACCCTGACCCGTCGCTTTATGATGCGCATTACAGACCGTATCCGTCAAATCCGTGGAGGCCTAGTCATCATCAATGGGGAAAGTCTTGGTCAGGTAGCTAGCCAAACGCTAGAGAGCATGCAGGCTATCAATGCCGTGACCAATACGCCCGTCATTCGTCCAGTGGTGACTATGGACAAGTTGGAGATTATCGATATCGCCCAAGCCATTGATACCTTTGAAATCTCCATCCAGCCTTTCGAAGATTGCTGTACCATCTTTGCTCCGGATCGTCCAAAGACCAATCCAAAACTCAAAAATGCGGAGAAGTATGAGGAACGTATGGACGTGGAAGCTTTGGTGGAGCGGGCTGTCGCAGGTATCATCGTGACAGAAATCACGCCTCAAGCGGAAGCGGATGAAGTCGATGAGCTGATTGAGGATTTGTTGTAAGAGATGAAGGTGATCAGATCTCACTAAGAGCCCTGACCACTGGCGTGAGTTTGATAAAGACAAATAGCACCCTTGAATGTAGATGCGATGCTTCTAGCTTCAAGGGTGCTTTTCTAATGTAAGGGGGACTTAATTCTGTCCTTCTTTGAGTGCTGCTTGAGCGACGGCTAGTCTAGCAGCAGGAACCCGGTAAGGAGAGCAGGAAACGTAGGTGACTTGTATGTCTTGGAAGAAGGAGATTGAAGAAGGATCTCCGCCAACTTCGCCACAGATACCGATAGTGAGGTTCGGTTTTACTTGACGGGCCTTGCTGATAGCAATTCTCATTAATTCACCGACTCCCTCCCTATCGATTTTTTGGAAGGGGTCAAAAGAAAGAATATCCTTGTCCTTGTAGTGGCCGATGAACTTGCCAATATCATCCCGAGAGAAGCCATAGGTCATCTGGGTCAAGTCATTGGTGCCAAAGCTGAAGAAATCGGCTTCTTGAGCCAGTTTATCAGCAGTTAGGCAGGCGCGGGGCAGTTCAATCATGGTACCAATTTCATAAGGGAATGGCTCCTGACCATACTGTTTGAAAAGCTGTTCAATATGCTGAACAAGATACTCTTTGATACATGCTAATTCTTTTTGATCAGCAATTAAAGGAACCATGATTTCCGGCTTAATCTTTTGACCTTCTTGATGCAATTTGATAGCACTTCTAAAAATAGCTTCTGTCTGCATCTTGTAGATATCCGGCTTGGTTATGCCGAGACGGCAACCCCGGTGTCCCAACATCGGATTGCTTTCCTGCAGACTTTCAATACGGTCGGCAAGTTTATCAGGAGATTTTTTTAGTTTGCTTGCTAATAATGCAATTTCTTGGGAATCCTTAGGTAGAAACTCATGCATAGGTGGATCGAGCAGGCGGACAATCATCGGTTTATCTTGGACGGTTTGGAACATTTGGTAGAAATCTTTTTCTTGGAATTCTAGGAGCTTATTGAGGGCTTCTTTTGTTTCTTTTTCGGTATCCGCTAAGATGAGGCGACGCATTTCAAGAATCCGTTCTTGTCCAAAGAACATGTGTTCCGTCCGGGCCAACCCGACCCCTTTGGCCCCAAAGTTCATAGCGGTCGTCAAGTCTTTGACGGTTTCTGCATTGGCTCGAACTTGGAGGATGGCGACTTCATCTGCCCAAACAAGCAAGCGCTGGAGGTCTTGGTTGTTCTCAACTAGGACAGTAGGAAGTTCGCCACGATAAATGCAACCAGAATAACCATCGACGGAGATGAGATCTCCCTCCCTTAGGACCAGATTGCCACAGGAAAGGGTTTTATTTTCTTCACTGATAGTCAATTCTCCGCAACCTGCGACACAGCAAGTTCCCATGCCACGAGCTACAACAGCAGCGTGGGAGGTCATTCCCCCTTGGCTGGTAACAATAGCTTGGCTGACAATCATGCCTTCAATATCTTCTGGGGAAGTTTCTTGCCGAACCAGGATGACTTTTTTACCTTCTTGATCGATTTCTTTAGCTCGGTCGGCGGTAAAGACGATTTGTCCAGTAGCTGCACCTGGGCTGGCTGGTAGGCCTTGAGCTAAGAAGGGTGCTTTCTCTAAAGCAGTTTCTTCAAAGACTGGATGAATCAGTTGACTGATGGAAGTAGGAGTGACTCTCAGGAGAGCTTCTTCCTTACGAATTAGACCTTGGTCCACCATATCTAGAGCAATCTTTAAAGAAGCTTTGGATGTTCGTTTACCATTTCGGGTTTGGAGGATGTAGAGCTTGCCTTTCTCAATGGTAAATTCAATATCCTGCATATCCTTATAGTGGTTTTCAAGGATCTTGGCGTAGTCTCTGAAAGCCTGATAGGTTTCAGGTTGGATTTCTTTTAAGGCTGCAATCGGCTCAGGAGTGCGGATCCCAGCGACCACATCTTCCCCTTGAGCATTGAGCAAAAATTCACCAAACAGTTCTGCCTCACCAGTTGCAGGGTTTCTAGTGAAGCAAACCCCTGTACCACTGGCTTGGTCACTATTTCCAAAGACCATGGCCTGGACATTGACAGCTGTTCCTAAATCATGAGGGATCTGATGAAGCTCCCGATAAATTCTAGCCCGATTGTTGTTCCAGGATTTGAAGACAGCTTGGATGGCAGCGAAGAGTTGTTCATGAGGGTTCTCAGGAAATTCTTGCTTGTGTTTGGAGTAGAGATCTTTATAGTGCTGGATCAATTCCTGTTGCTGGGCTAGGTCAAAATCATGGACCTTTTTATTCTGTTTTTGTTCAAAAGCTGCTAGTTGATCATCAAAAAGTCCCTTATCGATGCCATAGACTACATCAGCAAACATCTGGAGTAGACGGCGATAGCAGTTGTAGGCAAAATCTAGATTGGTTTCTTTGGCCAGTAATTGAGTCTGCTGATCATTGAGACCAAGATTGAGAATGGTATCCATCATCCCAGGCATAGAAAATTTAGCCCCGCTTCTGACAGACACTAAGAGTAAGTGAGGATCTTCTCCGCTAAAAGACTTACCCGTTTTTTCTTCAAGTTTAGCAACCGCTTTCAAAACTTCCTCTTTCAAAGAGGACTCAAAGAAGTCGGGATTATCGAGATAGTGGATACAACTTTTTGTGGTGATGGTAAATCCAGGAGGAACCGGTAGTCCCAGATGGCTCATCTCAGCTAAATTAGCGCCTTTCCCACCCAGTAGATCATTGGCCTTCGCACTTCCTTCTTCGAAGGAGTAAATCCATTTTGTCATATAAGCCTCCAAAAAACTAAATATGTGTCATATTTAAGACAAAATCATTGTATTATACATCACATATATTTGTCAAACAAAACATACATCTTTTTATGTTGACTAATTGGATTATTCTGCTATAATGTTTATTAAAAATGATGATTATTTAAAAGTAAATGATGAAAATATGACAAATATTGCTTTAGAGATGCCTGATATCATCATCATGGAGCTAGAAATAGAAAGGCTAGGAAATTTTGAAATTAAGTGAACGACAAAAGAAAATAGTTGAAATTGTAAAAATGCATCAGCCCTTAAGTGGAGAGAAGATTTCTGATTTATTGGATATTTCAAGAGCGACCCTGCGACCAGATTTGTCCTTTTTGACCTTGGTTGGTATATTGAAAGCGACTCCCAAAATTGGCTATACTTATTCTGGATTAGATCTCGAAACACTTTTCTTTTTTGATACTTTTCAAAAAGAAGTGGCAGAGATCATGACCTCTCCTGTATTAGTCACCCATGATTCCTATATTCAGGATGCCATTATCACCCTATTTATGTATGATGCCGATGTCCTTTATGTTATCGATGAAGACAAGCTCTTACTGGGTATTATGTCCCGTAAAGATTTATTGAGGGCATCTCTTAATTCGAGTATCCAGACTACCCCTGTAGCAGTTTGTATGACTCGAATGCCACATATCATTACCTGTACAAAAGACATGAACATCCTAGAAGCGGCTGCCCTCTTGCAGGATCATGCCATCGATTCCTTACCGGTAGTCGATGAGGAAAATGACCGAAAAATTGTGGGAACGGTGACCAAATCAGTCTTGCTCGATTACATTATCTTACAAGCAAGAAATGCTGAACTGAAGAGTGAAGAGGAATAAATATGAAAAAAGAGATCATTGTATATAGTATTTCAGATTCTTTGGGAGGGACTTCCCAAAAATTATTGTCAGCAGTTACCGCACAGTATCCAGATATCATTTTTAATAATAGTTACCGTTTCCCTTTTATCAATCAAGAAGAGGAACTCTTGGATATCTTATATGATGCCTTGAAGGATAATGCACTTGTCATCAGCACCTTGGTCAATAGTCAGTTAGCATCAGTAGCTAGAGAATTTAGCCAAAAAAATGGTCTGGCTTATTTAGATCTCATGCATCCATTCTTTGAAATCATCCAAGAAAAGACCGGAACCAGACCAATCGAAGTTCCAGGAACCTTGCACCGCCTGGACAGTGATTATTTTAAAAAGATTTCAGCAATCGAATTCGCTGTGAAATATGATGACGGTAAGGCACCCCAGGGGTTTTTAGAAGCCGATTTGGTCCTGCTTGGTGTTTCCCGTACCTCAAAAACACCCCTGAGTATTTACCTGGCCAATAAGGGCTACAAGGTTGCAAATCTACCTTTGATCCCAGAAGTTCCTTTACCTCAGGTCTTAGATAAGGTTGACTCTCGTCGTTTAATTGGTCTGATCTGTGAGCCCGAAAAATTAATGAAAGTTCGAAGTCATCGCTTGGATTCTTTAGGATTAACACAAGAAACAAGCTATACGGATTTAGAAAAAATCTATCAAGAATTGGATTATTCCAAGAAGGTCTTTAAACAATATGGCGCTCAAGTCATCAATATGACGGATAAATCGATTGAAGAGACAGCTTTCCTAATTGAGGAGCAATTAAAGAAGATGAACTGATTCTTGAATCATTCTAGATTGGGTTGTAACTGCAGATTCCTTGGAGAAATGATATGGAGCAATATAAGCGTATTTTACTAGAAAAATTTGATTCTCGTCAAAAAGTCATTACTGAACTCACTAATCTTGAGGCCATTTTAAACCTACCAAAAGGGACAGAGCTCTACATAAGTGATATTCATGGAGAATTTGCGGCTTTTGATTATATTTTGAGGAGTTGCGCTGGAATTTTAAATGAGAAAATTAATGATTGCTTTGCAGCTTCCTTGTCACAAGAGGAAAAGAATACACTGTCAGCTCTGGTATCCTATCCAGAGAGGGTTTTGGAACAAGTGAATAAGGAGAAAGAGTGGTATAAATCTACGATTTCTCAACTCTTAACACTATTGAGTTTTGTAGCAGCTAAATATAGCCGTTCCAAACTTAGGAAGGCCTTGCCCCAGGAATATGCCTATATCATTGAAGAATTGATCTATAGTGATCTTACGCTAGCCGATAAACATTCTTATTACCAGACTATCCTAAGTTATGTTATTGAACTAAGAGAAGCGGATCCTTTTATCTTGGGAATTGCCGGCAGTATTCGTCGCTTATTGATAGATCACCTGCATGTGGTAGGAGATATTTTTGATAGAGGGGCTGGAAGTGCCCAGGTAATGGATGTGCTCCTTCAGTTTCATTCCTTAGATATTCAATGGGGCAATCACGATATCATTTGGATGGGAGCTTTCTTTGGATCCAAGGCCTGTTTATTGAATGTATTGCGCATTGCAGCTCGTTACGGTTACTTGTGGGATATCGAAAAAGCCTACGGCTTAAACATTCGATCCTTAACCCTGTTTGCGGATAAAACCTACAAAGCCAATCCTAAGTTTAGGCCCATCCTGGGGACAAGAGCGGAGGAATTTACAGCTGAAGAAATATTGCAGCTGGAAAAAGTCCATCAAGCGCTGGCCATTCTCCAATTTAAGATAGAAACTCAATTGATGAAGAGACGGCCGGAATTTCAGATGGACAATCAAATCTTGCTGTATCACATTGATTATTGGAAGAATACAATCAGCATTGACGGGATCAGCTATTCCTTGAAAAATACCTGCTTCCAAACCATAGATTGGGAAAATCCTTCTGAATTATCCTTAGAGGAAAAACAAATAGTAGACAGCATGCTGGCTTCCTTCCAAGGATCTCCCAAAATGGCCAAACATATGGAGCTGTTAATGAAGAAAGGTTCCATGTATAAAGTTTACAATCATCACTTGCTTTTTCATGGCTGTATTCCCTTGAAACCTTCTGGGGAATTTCAACCTCTGGTTCTTCATCAAGCCCAGTATGCTGGGAAAGAATTACTAGACTTTTTCGAATACCATATTCGACTTGCGGCAAAAAACAAAGAAATTGGGGACGACCTTTCAACCGATATAGTATGGTATTGCTGGCGAGGGCAATTATCTCCTCTCTTTGGGAAGAATAAGATGACGACCTTTGAACGGTATTTTATTGAGGAGGCAGAAACGCATAAGGAAATAGAAAATGAGTATTTTAGCTATCGCAATTCAAAAAAGATTTGCCAATTAATTTTAGAAGAATTTGGTCTTGAAGCCAAGGTATCTCGCATTGTGAATGGACATACACCAGTGAAGACAGGTAAAGGGGAATCGCCTATTCGAGGTGAAGGCCTGCTCTTTGTCATTGACGGGGGTCTTTGCGAAGCATATCAAAAGAAGACAGGTACAGCAGGCTATTCACTCCTTAATAATTCCTATGGTTTTCAACTGGTAACCCACCAGCCCTTCCAAGACATTCAAAAGGTAGTAGATTCGCCATTTGAGCAAACTTCCTTGAAGAGGGTAATTGAAGACCTGGAGGACCGTACCCTCATCCAATCCACCACTATCGGTCAGAACTTACTAGAACAACAGCAAGAACTGATCCAATTGCTCCATGAATTTTATGATGGGTGAGATCATTCATCAAAGGAAACAACTAAATCATAAATAGCTTCTTTATAAAGATAACTGAGATTTATAGAAGCCGTTTAATTCTTGTAAACACTTAAAAGAAATTTTTAAAGAAAATCCGTTTTCAAGGGACAAAAATACTTGTCTTTGTCTGATAGAAGTGATATACTTAGAGAGTTGACTATGCACATGCCTGTGCAACCGCTCGATCATCGTTGCTCATCCTTTGAGCTTAAGTGGTTCGTCCCACGATGCTAGGCGAGTCTTCACAAAATACGGGGAAACCCAAAAATACATAGGAGGTGCATAATGAGCACATACGCAATCATTAAAACTGGCGGAAAACAAGTTAAAGTTGAAGTTGGTCAAGCAGTCTACGTTGAAAAATTGAACGTTGAAGCTGGTCAAGAAGTTACATTTAACGAAGTTGTTCTTGTTGGTGGTGAAAACACTGTTGTCGGAACTCCACTTGTTTCAGGAGCTACTGTTGTTGGAACTGTTGAAAAACAAGGAAAACAAAAGAAAGTTGTTACTTACAAGTACAAACCTAAAAAAGGTAGCCACCGTAAACAAGGTCACCGTCAACCTTACACTAAAGTTGTCATCAACGCAATCAACGCTTAATTTTTAGGAGAACACATGATACAAGCAGTCTTTGAACGAGCCGAAGATGGCGAGCTGAGGAGTGCAGAAATTACTGGTCACGCCGAAAGTGGCGAATACGGCTTAGATGTCGTGTGTGCATCGGTTTCTACGCTTGCCATTAACTTTGTCAACTCAGTTGAGAAATTTGCAGGCTATGAACCGGAACTAGAATTAAACGAAGAAGAGGGTGGCTTCATGCGGGTCACAATCCCGACAGACATTCCACCTCATCAAAGAGAAATGACCCAACTATTCTTTGAATCATTTTTCTTAGGGATGGCAAACTTATCGGAGAACTCATCCGAGTTCGTCCAAACAAGAGTTATCACAGAAAACTAACATGGAGGAAAACAATTATGTTGAAATTGAATCTTGCTAACTTGCAACTTTTCGCCCACAAAAAAGGTGGAGGTTCTACATCAAACGGACGTGATTCACAAGCTAAACGTCTTGGAGCTAAAGCAGCTGATGGACAAACTGTAACAGGTGGATCTATCCTTTACCGTCAACGCGGTACTCACATCTACCCAGGTGTGAACGTTGGACGTGGTGGAGACGATACTTTGTTCGCTAAAGTTGAAGGCGTAGTACGCTTCGAACGCAAAGGTCGCGATAAGAAACAAGTTTCTGTTTACCCAATCGCAAAATAATTTGTATTCAAAAACTCTCTGATTCATCAGGGAGTTTTTTTGATCTCTCTCGATTGATGTCCCTATCTTTTTTCATCCTCTAGATTATGGTATAATGGAGTGATATTGTTAGAAGGAAGAAGACATGAATATTCAACAATTACGCTATGTTGTTGCGATTGCCAATAGTGGTACTTTTCGTGAAGCAGCTGAAAAAATGTACGTCAGTCAGCCGAGTCTGTCCATCTCTGTGAGAGACTTGGAGAAGGAACTGGGCTTTAAGATTTTCCGTCGGACTAGTTCAGGGACTTTCTTGACCCGCCGCGGGATGGAATTTTATGAAAAGGCCCAAGAATTGGTCAAGGGATTTGATGTTTTTCAAAACCAGTATGCCAATCCTGAGGAAGAAAAGAAGGAATTCTCGATCTCGAGTCAGCACTATGATTTCCTTCCTCCTTTGATTACCCAATTCTCAGTCCTTTATCCGGAGAATAAAGACTTCCGAATCTTTGAATCGACAACGGTTCAAATCCTGGATGAAGTGGCTCAGGGTCATAGTGAACTGGGGATTATCTACCTCAATAAGCAAAATACAAAAGGGATCATGCAACGGGTGGATAAACTGGGCTTGGAAGTCGTTGACCTGATTCCTTTCCAGACCCATATCTATTTGCGCAAGGGCCATCCATTAGCTAAGAAAGAATCCTTAGTGATGGAGGACTTGGCACACTTACCGACTGTTCGCTTTACCCAGGAAAAGGATGAATATCTCTACTATTCGGAGAACTTTGTCGATACGAGTAGCAGTTCCCAGCTCTTCAATGTGACGGACCGGGCAACCCTGAATGGGATCTTAGAGCGAACCGATGCCTATGCGACTGGTTCTGGCTTCTTGGATAGCCAGTCGGTGAATGGCATTACGGTTATCCCCTTGATCGATGATCTCAATAATAAAATGGTCTATGTCAAACGGGAAGAGGTAGATCTCTCACCAGTGGCTGAGAAGTTTGTCCAAGTTATGGAAGCCTACTTTGATGAGAAGAGGTAGGCAATGAAGAGAAAAGTAAGTATTTTTATCAGTATCCTCCTCTTGATCCTTCTGGATCAAGCGGTGAAGGGGTATGTCGTCAAGGAGATCCCGCTAGGGGGTATGCGTCGCTTCATTCCCAAAGTGGTTAGTCTGACCTACCTCAAGAACTCTGGAGCGGCTTTCTCCATGTTAGAAAACCAACAGTGGTTCTTTACCATCATTACTTTGATTGCGATGGGGGCAGCCTTTGTCTATCTCTATCGTCATATCAAAGGTTCCATTTGGCTCTTGTTGGGATTGACCTTGATTATTTCTGGTGGTATTGGCAACTTTATTGACCGACTCCGTCAGGGCTTTGTCGTCGATATGTTCCACTTGGATTTTATGAATTTTGCCATCTTCAATGTAGCAGATATCTATTTAACCATCGGTGTGGGACTGCTACTGATTTATATATTGAGAGAGGAGAGCCATGGAAGTTAGAGTAGAAGTCGCTGGAGCGCGACTGGATAAGGCCGTCTCAGAGTTGACTGAACTCTCACGTGGCTTGGCCAATGAGCAGATCAAGGAAGGAAAAATCCTCGTCAACGGTCAAGTCAAAAAGGCTAAGTATACTGTAAAAGAAGAGGATGTTATCAGCTACGAAGTTCCTCAAGTGGAAGAAGTGACCTACGAGGCAGAAGATATCCCCTTAGAGATTGTCTATCAGGATGCGGATGTTGCAGTGGTCAATAAACCCCAGGGCATGGTGGTCCATCCGAGTGCCGGGCATACTAGTGGGACCCTGGTCAATGCCCTCATGTATCACATCAAGGACTTGTCAGGGATCAATGGGGAGCTTCGTCCAGGAATCGTCCATCGGATTGACAAGGACACCTCTGGCCTTCTCATGGTGGCTAAGAATGATGCAGCTCATGTAGCCTTGGCAGATGAGCTCAAGGCTAAGAAGTCCCTGCGCAAGTATTGGGCTATTGTCCACGGCAATCTTCCCAACGATCGGGGTGTCATTGAGGCGCCGATTGGACGGAGTGACAAGGACCGCAAGAAGCAGGCTGTGACAGCCAAAGGAAAACCAGCTCTGACCCGTTTCCATGTCTTGGAGCGTTTCGGGGATTATAGCTTGGTCGAGTTGCAATTGGAGACAGGACGGACCCACCAGATACGGGTTCACATGGCCTACATTGGCCATCCGGTCGCTGGTGATGAAGTCTATGGCCCTCGCAAGACTTTGAAAGGCCATGGCCAGTTCCTCCATGCCAAGACACTGGGGTTTACCCATCCACGGACGGGAGAAGTCATGGAGTTTTCAGTGGAGGTACCGGAGATTTTCCAAGAAACCTTGGAGCAGCTCCGTCAAGGATAAGCATTCAATCATCAAAACGAGTTTACCTCTTGTGGTTCAAACTCGTTTTTTTGTGGGGAAACGGCGCTCCTGGTCTCCTCTTAGTAATTTTTAAGGCTTTCATGGTATAATGTTACAATCGAATACTTTGGAGAATGAATGGATGAAGAATAAGCGAATTGTGTTTAAAGTAGGAACCTCTTCCCTAACCAATCAAGATGGGAGCTTGTCTCGGAGCAAGGTCAAGGCCATCACCCAGCAACTGGCTCTCTTACACGAGCAAGGACATGAATTGATTTTGGTCTCTTCGGGTGCGATTGCAGCTGGATTTGGTGCACTGGGCTTTAAGAAACGCCCGACCAAGATTGCGGATAAGCAGGCTTCTGCAGCAG
Source organism: Streptococcus sp. SCPM-O-B-23252 (M501) (assembly GCF_058200355.1). NCBI lineage: Bacteria > Bacillati > Bacillota > Bacilli > Lactobacillales > Streptococcaceae > Streptococcus > Streptococcus sp. SCPM-O-B-23252 (M501). The sequence goes on along the minus strand of NZ_JBYQGS010000001.1, from coordinate 965,312 downwards.
TTGGCCAAGGTCTGCTGTTAGAAGAATATACCTCTAATCTACTGTTACGCGACATCGTTTCTGCCCAGGTCCTCTTGACCCAGGATGACTTTGTCGATCAACGCCGCTATAAAAATGCCCACCAGGCTCTCTCTGTCCTCTTGCAAAGGGGGGCTATTCCGATTATCAATGAGAACGATACAGTCTCGATTGAGGAGCTTAAGGTCGGGGATAACGATACCCTGAGTGCCCAAGTGGCAGCCATGGTCCAGGCGGATCTCTTGGTCTTGCTGACGGATGTGGATGGTCTTTATACAGGACATCCTCAAAAGGACCCGACTGCCAAACGTTTGGAACGGATCAATTCAATCAGCAAGGACATTATCGAGATGGCTGGTGGAGCAGGCTCAAGTAATGGGACAGGAGGCATGCTGACAAAAATCAAAGCAGCCACCATCGCTACAGAATCAGGTGTTCCTGTTTACATTTGCTCGTCCCTGAAAGAAGATGCTCTTCTTGAAGCGTCAGAGAAAACCCAGGATGGTAGCTATTTTACAGCTCAGGACAAGTTTTTGCGTAATCAGAAACAATGGCTGGCCTTCTATGCCCCTAGCCAAGGGTCTGTATGGCTGGACCAAGGAGCGGTTAAGGCTGTCAAAGAAGAGGGTAAGAGTATCCTTGTGTCTGGTGTGGTAAAGGTTGAAGGAGCCTTCTCTTACTCCGATATTATCACGGTTCATGATGCAGAGACTGGACAGGTCATTGGGAAAGGGCGTACCCGCTTAGGGGCTGCAGCCATTAAGGATTTGCTCCATGGGCAAAAGCCAAAGGGCATCGTCATTCACCGGGATGATTGGATTACCATCACACCTGAGGTAGAACTCTTATTTACAGAATTTTAAAGGAGGGATTAGATGGAGACGATCGATCAGATTCGCCTGGCTAAACAGGCCAAAAAAAGTATTAATACTGCAACAAGTGATGAGAAAAATAAAGCCTTAAGAGCGATGGCCGACGCCTTGGTTGATGCCACAGCTGACATTTTGGCTGCTAATCAATTGGATATGGAAGCAGCTCAGGGTCGGATTTCGGAGGTGATGCTGGATCGCCTGCTCTTGACAGAAGAGCGCATTCAAGCCATGGCTGATGGGATTCTCCAAGTGGCTGCCCTACCCGATCCAGTGGGAGAACTCTTGGAGGAGCGGACCCTGGAGAACGGTTTGGTCATTCAGAAGAAACGAGTGGCCATGGGGGTCATTGGGATTATCTATGAAAGTCGTCCAAACGTGACCTCTGATGCAGCAGCCTTGGCCCTGAAAAGCGGGAGTGCTGTTGTCCTGCGCAGTGGCAAGGATGCCTATCAGACAGCCCATGCCATCGTTAGCGCCTTAAAAACAGGCTTGCAAGCGACCGCTATTGATCCTGCTGTCCTCCAGTTGGTCGAAGATACCAGTCGGGAGAGCAGTCTGGTCATGATGAAGGCCAAGGGGGATTTAGACCTTCTCATCCCACGTGGGGGAGCTGGCTTGATCCAGGCAGTTGTAGAGCAAGCAATTGTCCCTGTGATTGAGACAGGGACTGGGATTGTTCACGTCTATGTTGATCAAGCGGCAGATTTAGGCAAGGCTCTCAGTATCATCCAGAATGCCAAGACCAGCCGACCATCTGTCTGTAATGCAATGGAAGTTCTCTTGGTGCATGAAGCTATTGCTGATGACTTTCTGCCACAAGTGAAGAAAGCCTTGGTAGACGAGGCTCAAGTACCAGTGGAGATGCGCTTGGATGCTCAAGCTCAGCAAATCATTGCAGGGACACCAGCTTCTGTGACTGACTTTGATACGGAATTCTTGGATTATGTCATGGCTGTCAAGGTGGTCCCTTCTGTAGAAGAGGCGATTGCTCATATTGAAGCCCACAGTACCCACCATTCAGATGCCATTGTCTCTGAAGATGCGACAGCCATTGAACTCTTCAGCAACCAGGTAGACTCGGCGGCCGTTTATGTCAATGCTTCGACCCGCTTCACAGATGGCGGAGAGTTTGGCCTAGGCTGTGAGATGGGCATCTCGACCCAGAAGTTGCATGCGCGTGGTCCCATGGGCTTGAGAGAGCTGACCAGTTATAAGTATCTGGTTACTGGAAACGGTCAAGTGAGGTAAGTCATGAAAGTAGCATTTATCGGACTTGGAAATATGGGAGCTAGTCTGGCCAAAGCGGTCGCAAAAGAAGTGGCTGCGAAAGATCTGCTTTTGGTCAACCGCTCCCCTCAAAAAGTGCAAGAGTTTATCGGCCAGTATGGGGGAACAGCGTCTGATCTTGAAGAGGCTTTTAAAGAAGCGGAGGTCATCTTCTTAGGGGTCAAACCCTACCAGATCTGTCCTCTTTTAGAAGAGTACCAAACTGTCCTGTCTCAACGCTCCAATCTCTTACTGGTGTCCATGGCTGCAGGCCTGGAATTGGACAAAATGGCGCGTGTGGTTAAAAATGACCGCGTGGGGCTCATTCGCATCATGCCCAATACGCCTGTAGCTATCGGTCAAGGGGTCATCAGTCTGGCCCGCTCTCAAGCAGTGACAGACCAGCAAGTAGCCCAAGTCAAGCAGCTCTTAACAAGAGCTGGAGCTCTCTATGAAATTGAAGAAACATTGATGGATCCTGCAACTGCTGTCGCAGGCTGTGGTCCAGCCTTTGTCTATCAGATGATTGAAGCCATGGCGGATGCAGGAGTATGCTTAGGGCTTACTCGAGAGCAAGCCTTGCAGATGGCGGCCCAGACCTTCCAAGGAGCTAGTCAAATGGTCCTAGAGACAGGCGAGCATCCAGCCCGCTTGCGAGATGCAGTTTGTAGCCCAGGTGGCTCTACCATCGCAGGAGTCAATCGCTTAGAACAAGTCGGCTTACGGGGCGACATTATTGCAGGAGTGGAAGCAGCCTACAAACGTACACAGGAAATGGGACAAGAGGCAGCGAAGAAATAGAAAAAAAGATTGGTTTTGGCCAATCTTTTTTTGCATTAAAGCGACTCTATCTCTACCAAACCATTTTCGGTCAGACGATAGATTTTTTGGCAGACTTCTTTGAGGAAGGTCCGGTCGTGAGAGACCGTGACTAGTCCGCCTGGGTAGTCTGCGAATAGGCGTCGAATTTCTGGTTGGGAAGTGGGGGAAAAATTGCGAGTAGGCTCGTCCAAGAGTAGAAATTGGGGACTTGTGAGGACTAGTTGTAGGAGAAAGAGTTTTCCCTGCTGGCCACCAGAAAGTTCAGAAATCGGATGATGCATTTCAGAATAGGTAAAGTTGAGGGAGGCTAAATGCAATTGAATGGTGTTGATTTCTTCGCGATCGCCTGAATGCTGTAAGAATTGAACGGGTGTCTGAGTCAGAGGGAGGCCTTCAGTGTAATCTTGAGGCATATAGGCAGTGCGGATGCTCTCATTCTTCTGTAGACTTTCCCATATCATTTTTAGGAAGGTGGATTTGCCCACACCGTTGGAACCGATAATCCCTATTTTATCCTGCCCTAGAAGAGTAAGGGAGAGGTTCTTGACCATGACCCGGTCACCAATTGCGAGCTCTTCCTGATCTAAGAGAAGGACTCGTTTTTGAGGAGACAAGGAAGTGAGGGGTGGGAAATGCAGATTGATGACTTCCTCATCATAGGGTTGGGAAGTCATGGATTGGAATTCTCGCTCGTAGCGCTTTTCTTGTGAGAGGAGGGACTTCATTTTCTTTGCAAGGAGACGTCCGGCAGTGCTATCCTTAGTGTTTCGTAAAGAAGTTTCGACTTGCTGACGGACGCGGCGATGCTTCTCCATTGTTTTCTTGTAGGTTCGTTGATCGTTGGCCGCTTGCTGAGACTGTTGCTTAAATTGTTGTTCCCTCTGGATACTATAGTCTTGATAGCCTAGGTGCTCTACGATGGTTTCAGCTTCCTTGCGGTGTTTGATCTGTCTGAGGTGTATGATCGTATCCGCCGTCTGAGTCAAAAAATCCTCATGATGGGAAATAAATAGGATGGTTTGGGGGCTCGTTTGGATCATCTGTTGGAGCCAGTCCAGGGTTTCCAAATCTAGATCGTTTGAAGGTTCATCTAAAAATAGCAATTCATGAGGACGGCAAAGTTCGTGAAGCAGTTGGACTTTGAGGGCTTCTCCTCCAGATAGACTTCCAATAGCTTGGTCGCTTGCAAAGCGGTCGCTATCAAATTGCAATTGATCAGCCAGTCTGTAGAGGGTGGCATAGTCTAGCTCGTCTTCTCCAAAAAAATATTCTTCTAAGCTTTTTCCCTTCAAGGCTTCCGGCAAAGTCTGGGGAATATAGGCATAGGAGTGAAAGGAAGTGGTGATTTCGCCTTCTATGGTCAGATAATCTGGTAGGGATTTTGGGGACATAAGGACATGAAGCAAGGAAGATTTTCCATTTCCTTCTTCGCCAATAATGGCAACTTTTTCTCCCTCATGAATGGTTAGGGACAGATCACGAACCAAATCGCGTAAATCTTTTGTATGGCGGATGGTAAGGTGGGATAGTTTTAGCATAAGATTCCTTTCTACTGGGACAAAAAACAGCTCTACTTATTTAGTAGAGCTGTATTCAAGTGGAACCCAAGCAGAAAAAGACCTAATATAGCCAACAAAATGTTGGACAATAGGCAAGAGGGTACACAAAAAGAGATAGAACAAGCAGTCCACTAAATAAAGTATCTTATTTAACGAAACTTAGTTGTTCATATCTCCTTACCTCCGAATGTGATTAGCTTTATTCTATTCCTTTCATTCCTTCTTGTCAAGGAAATCCTTACTTTACCCTCCCCTTTCTGCTCGGGCTTTGGTGCGAAATGTGGTATAATAAAGGTTATGCAAGCTAAACCGTCCTCTGCCTATGTGCATATTCCATTTTGTACCCAGATTTGTTATTATTGTGACTTTTCGAAGGTTTTTATCAAAAATCAGCCGGTCGATGCCTATCTGGAACACCTGATCCAGGAGACTCGGTCATATGAGATTGGCAAACTCCGGACCCTTTACATCGGTGGAGGGACACCGACAGCTCTATCTGCCCAGCAACTGGCCTATCTCTTGACAGAATTGCCTAAGGTCATGGACCTATCGGAGGTAGAGGAGTTTACCATCGAGGCCAATCCTGGAGATCTGGATCCGGATAAGATCGCTGTCCTCAAAGACTCTCAGGTTAATCGGGTCTCTCTGGGCGTCCAAACCTTTGATAATAAAATGCTGAAGAAGATTGGTCGGAGCCACCAAGAGCAAGATATTTATGACAATATCCGCCACCTCAAGCAGGCAGGCTTTGACAATATTTCCATCGACTTAATCTATGCTCTGCCGGGTCAGACCATGGACCAGGTCAAGGAAAATGTCGCTAAGGCCATCGACCTGGACATTCCCCATATGAGCCTCTATAGCTTGATTTTAGAGAACCACACGGTCTTTATGAATCGCATGAGACGGGGCAAGCTTCCTCTACCGAAAGAAGAGTTGGAAGCAGAGATGTTTGAGTACATCATTGAAGAGTTGGAAAAAGCAGGCTTTGAGCATTATGAGATTTCCAATTTCTCCAAGCCTGGCTTTGAAAGTCGCCACAATCTGGTCTACTGGGATAATGCAGAATACTATGGTCTAGGAGCAGGAGCTTCTGGCTATGTGGACGGGATTCGCTACAAGAACCACGGGCCTATCCGGCATTATCTAGAGGCTGTTGAAGCAGGTAAGGCTCGAATCACAGAGGAACACCTGACACTGGAAGAGAAGATGGAAGAGGAGTTGTTCCTAGGTCTACGGAAAAAGACAGGTGTGTCCAAGGCACGTTTTGAAGAAAAATTCGGTGTGTCCTTTGACCAACGCTATGGACAAGTGGTGGCCAGTCTGACGGAGCAGGGCCTTTTGGTTCCAGATGACAAGCAAGTTCGGATGACCAAGAGAGGTTTGTTTCTTGGTGATACCGTAGCAGAGAAATTTATATTGGAGTAAACGATGGCTAAAATTTATCAGTATGACATGAAAGTTCCTTTTGATATGAGCGATGTGAATGGCTTTATCAAGATGCCACAGCTCATCCTCCTGTCCTTGCAGGTCTCAGGCATGCAGTCCATGGAGCTGGGTGTCAGTGACAGGGACCTGCTCGAACAGCGCAATCTAGTCTGGATCATCACCGACTATGACATCACGGTTCATCGCCTACCGGTCTTTGATGAACTAATTACCATTGAGACTCAAGCACTCGCCCACAATCGTCTCTTTTGCTACCGTTCCTTTGTTGTCAGAGACCAGAAGGGGGAAGCCATCGTCGAGATGGTAGCGACCTTTGTCTTGATGGACCGGGACAGCCGCAAGGTCCAATCTGTACCAGAAGAGATCACAGAGCCATATGAATCACCATTTGAGAAGAAGATCCGCCGTGGTCCACGCTATCCAGAGCTAAATGGAGCCATGGAGCAGGACTACCATGTGCGTTTCTATGATCTCGATATGAACGGCCATGTCAACAACAGCAAGTACTTGGACTGGGTCTTTGAAGTAATGGGAGCGGAATTCCTAACCCAGCATATCCCTAAACGGGTCCATCTCAAGTATGTCAAGGAAGTCTTGCCTGGAGGCATGATCACCTCTAGCGTCGAGCGGGAAGGGATGATCAGTAACCATGTCATCTCATCAGAAGGCCAAATCCACGCCCAAGCCCTCATTACTTGGGAAGAAATAGATAAGGAAACATTATGGAAAAGCGAAGATTAAAACAGAAAAAAGAAGACTTGATGGAGGTTCAACGGCGGGTTGTTGCTTATGCTCGTCGTAAGAAAAATCCCCTCTATGTGTTGGGAGATGGTTTCTTGACCTTAGTCGCAGCCTTTTATATCTTTATTGAAGAAGCGGTTCGTTTTGTCCGCTATCGGTTGAGTTTTGAAGCCTTTCTTCGTTTTCTCAAGGAAGATGTACGCTGGTATCGTGTCTGGATTCATTTGATTTTAGCCTTTATCCTACCTGTCGTTGTCTTTTCCTTAAGTATCACCAGCCAATCGGGTAGCTTCTGGAGTAACTTCTTTGATAAGCTCTCCCAAGGTGTCCTCTTCAGTACGACTGTCAGCCTTGCAGCGACCTTAATGACAGATTTCATCGAGACTATGAAACCTATCCAGGCAGGGAAAGAAAGCAATGAGGAAAAAGAGTCCAGCGTCTATACCATCACCATTGATCAGGCTAAGATCGGTGGCTTGATGGTGACCATCGTCATCTTGATGATTTCATCCTTCCTCTTTACTCAGGCTGGAAAAGCAAGCATCAATTTCTTCGGTCTGGTCCTTCAATTTGCCTTATACGGGGCTTGCTTGCTTCTGTATGGAGCAGGAGGCCAGTTTCAAGATCAGGACAAAGTAGCAGAGGAAGCAAGTGAAAAAGGAGACCAAGAATCCCATGACTTATAAGGGTTATTTAATTGACTTAGATGGAACCATCTACAAGGGCAAGGAGCGGATCCCAGCTGGGGAAGCCTTTGTCCACGAATTGCAAGAGCGTCAAATCCCCTATCTCTTTGTGACCAACAATACTACCCGGACGCCGGAAATGGTTCAAGAGATGCTGGCAGGCCAGTTCAATATCGAAACGCCACTGGATACCATCTATACAGCGACACTAGCAACCATTGATTATATGGTGGACATGAATCTTGGGAAAACTGCCTATGTCATTGGAGATGTAGGCTTGAAACAGGCCATTGCTGAAGCAGGCTTCGTCGAAGATACGGTAAATCCAGCCTATGTGGTGGTGGGTCTCGATTGGGAAGTGGACTATGAGAAATTCTCCATTGCGACCTTGGCTATTCAAAAGGGAGCCCATTTCATCGGGACAAATCCAGACCTTAATATTCCGACAGAGCGGGGGATGATGCCAGGGGCTGGTGCTCTAAATGCCCTTATCGAAGCGGCAACGCGCGTGAAGCCAACCTTTATCGGGAAGCCCAATGCCATCATCATGGATAAGGCCATCGCTCACCTGGGACTAGAGCGCGAAGAAGTGGTCATGGTGGGTGACAATTACCTAACCGATATTCGAGCAGGGATTGACAATGGCATCCCTACTTTGCTGGTGACCACTGGCTTTACCAAGCCAGAAGAAGTACCAGATCTGCCCTTGCCACCAACGCACGTCCTATCGAGCTTAGCGGAGTGGGATTTCGATGCGTGATCGGTTGAAAGTAACGGGCTTTGTCCTCTGGCTCTTAGCAACGGTGATTTTGGGGACCATTCTAGTAGCCTGGTTGATCTATCCCATGGAGATTGGCTGGTTACGAATTCAGAATCGGACCGGTTTGGCTCCAACAGTCATCCAGAAGAATTTTCAGATCCTCATGCAGTATTTGACCAGTCCTTTTACCTGGAAGCTGGAGATGCCGGATTTTCCATCCTCTCCGGATGGTCTCCATCATTTCCAAGCAGTCAAGTACCTCTTTCACCTGACCCAGGTCTTATTCCTGGTCTTGTTGCCAGTAGCTATACGATTTATTCGAACAGTGATGCGTAAGGGCTATGCAGGCCTCTATCGCCCTTTATTTGGTGGGATGGTTCTCTTGCCGATTATCATAGGAGGAGTAACCCTCTTTATTGGTTTTGATCAATTCTTTACCCTCTTTCACCAAGTCCTCTTTGTCGGAGATGCTACCTGGCTCTTTGATCCTTATCGGGATCCGATTATTCTAGCTTTACCGGAGGACTATTTCCTACATGCCTTTCTGATTTTCTTTGTATTGTATGAAGGGGCTTTTGGATGGTGCTACGGGTGGAGTCGGAAAAGAAAAACAGTAGATTAGTGGAGTGAATGGATGAAACAGTTCAATCGATTTATAGATCCCAAAAAGGATTTGGGAAGCTTTTCAGGGATGGTTTGCCTCTATCTCTTGGTCATGGTCTTTGTCAGCATCATTTCGACCTTTGCCGTTACCCTCTTTATGTTTGGACGGTATGGATTGGAGATGGCAGAGAAGCAGGAGTATGTAGAAAAAATCATCAATGGAAATGGGATTAGCTACTTGATATCTGTCAGTATAGGTGTCCTCCTATTTGCCCTTTATCGGCAAGGATCACTCTTTAAAGGAGATGTGAGACAAAAGGGACGTAAGATGACCTGGCAGACTTTCTTAGTGTTCATTGCCTTCTTGGGGTTTGCCCAATTGGCTTCTAGTGCCTTATCGCAGCTCTTAGACCACATGATGGAAACCTTAGGCTTTTTCAAGCCTCAAGAGGACATGTCTGAGCAACTCAGCCAATCTTGGAGTCTCTTGCTCTATGCGACCCTGATCGGTCCCATCACGGAGGAATTGGTATTCCGGGCCGCTGGACTGAGAGCCTTAGAAAAGTATGGAAAAGTCTTTGCAATCGTCATGACAGCCTTGGCTTTTGGAATGTTCCATGCCAATTTTGATCAGTTGTTTTTTGCGACGATTATCGGCTTTGGCTTTGGCTACTTGACCTTCGAGTATTCGATCTGGTGGGCCATTTTCTACCATATCTTTAACAACCTGGTCCTCTCTCAAGGGCTTCATTACCTCGGTACGCATGTCAATATGAATGTGGCCGAGTGGGTTCAAATTCTAGTCTTTTTAGGTGGAACCATCGCCTTTACCATCGTCTTGATTTTAAATAGAAAAGCTATTTTTCACTACATACAAGAAAACCGACCAGCACCAGGCGTCTTCCAAAGAAGCTTGTATTCCTTCTGGTTCTGGGTCTTGGTCCTTGGGACAACTCTTATGTCCTTACTTCCTTACCTAAGAGGCTATTAATATCAAAGAGGGATCGTAATGTACTGCACCCCAAAAGTTAAATTTTTCTGTCTAACTTTTGGGGTGCGGTTTATTTATGTGACTTTCAGTCCGTCTCGCTCCGTTAGGTGCGATACAAAAGAACCACCCGCTATGCGGGTGTGCATCGAAGGTTATACCAAAAAAACTCCAAACGCGATACAATAAAGGTGTTCAAGCCAATTGTAAAGCGAAAGGAGAAAAATGTGGTCCAAAAAGTACATAGTTTATCACACACAAAATGGATGTGTAAATATCATATTGTGTTCACCCCTAAGTATAGACGAAAAGTGATCTATAATCAATATAGAAGTAGTTTGGGAGATATATTCCATCGATTATGTAGTTATAAAGGTGTTGAGATTATTGAAGGCCATTTAATGCCAGATTATGTTCATATGTTAGTGAACATTCCACCTAGAATTAGCGTTGCAAGTTTCATGGGATATTTAAAAGGTAAAAGTGCTCTAATGATGTTCGATAAACACGCCAATCTGAAATATAAGTTTAGAAATTGACATTTTTGGGCAGAGGGATATTATGTGAGTACGGTTGGACATAATGAAGCCACAATAAAGAAATACATTCAGGAACAAGAGCACAAAGACATTGCTTTAGATAAGTTGAGTGTAAAAGAATATGAAGATTCCTTTAGGGATAGTGGCAAGTAGTACGTATGCCTCTTCGAGAGACTTGTGACGAGTCAAATGCAATAAGGCTTGAACAAAGTGAAAGCCAGCTTCTTTAGGCGCTGGCTGGTAATTTGGGCTTATAGCCATGGTACAAACCACCCGTTTGACGGGTGGTCATGATTTGTTTGTTATATTGTAAACAAATGAATTTTTTATTAAAGTGTTAATTGCAAGTGATGAAACTAGGATTTAAGAGAGTTTTCAAAGAGTGCATTTTCATGATTTTAGTAAAAGAGAGGACAGTTCTATATTCTATAGCATTTTTTATGGATAAATATTAATAGATTTTAGTTGCTTAATTTCAGAAAACTGTTATTATTAGATTAGAAAAAATAGAAATTATGGAGGTTTTTTTATGAACAAAAGAGTTCAAAGAAGTGCCATTACATTCATTCTATCCATAGTAGCAATGATTGCAATGGTATTATTGGGTGGTAAGACAACTGCTCAGGAAGCAGGAGGGAGTGAACTGAGTTTAGATAACGTCACAGTTACTTCTTTTAAGATTATTGATGTAGCAAATGGAAATAGAGAGATTGAATATAAAAAACAGAGTGATGCTCAGTATGAAGAGTATAAGAGTAATCCTAGTATTTTTAGTAACTCATTAACTGAGAATCAACAAAATAGTAGTATTAAGTTGCAATCATCTATTTCTTATCAATCAAAAGAGGCTTTAAAAGAGGGAGATACACTAGTTATTCCTGCCACTATAGATGCTGCTAGATCTAGTTTCGCATCAAAACCGTTTTTCGATGGAGAGAATCATGAACTTGGAACATGGGAATATAAAGACGGAAATATTGTGATTCATTTTGCTGGTGAGTATCTTAAAAATAACAAGGTGACTAAGTTTACCGCTTCATTTGAAACAGGTTTAATTAAACTTTATCTTACTGATGGACCCAGAACTACAAAACTAGGAGAAAGATTCGCAGATTCTGGGACAATTGGCAAAGAAAAGTTTGTAGTTGGGCGAGAAAAAGTATATATAGTTGCAGAAAAACTTCCGGATACTAGCTCATTCATTGCAAAAGTTGTATCATCAGCCAATGACTCAAGTGTTTTATGGCAATTCAATCTTGTTTCGGATTATACTAGAAAAACAACCAACGGTGGTAGCAAACCATTCTTTTCTCCTCATATGTTACAAAATAACGGAGAGTACTCTCCGAAAGCTTTGACCGATATTTATATAGAAGATACACTGACAGATGTTGTTGAGAAACCAACAAATATTGTTCCTTACGTTTGGATTTCAGGGCTTGATGATGATGGGAATGTCATTTCTGACGCTTCTGTTGTTCGATATGTTCCTGAGAATTTAAAGAGGATTGAACAAGGAAATAGAAGTAAAGAAGAAGTAAAAAACTCTTTAAAAAAAGGAGAATATTCTTTCTATGACAATCATGATGGTAGTTATACCTTAATGCTTAAATGGTGGGATATGAATGACCCTAATGGAATTAAATATGATGATATTCCCGCAGTTAAGCAGGCTGGTGGAGCAGGTAATTTCTTAAAAGCTCAAACCCCTGAAGTGTTTGGTCAATTAAAACCTGAAACAATCGAGAAGATTAATACTTTGTATAGCGGAAAGTCAATTCAAAATTTATTTCTGAAATTTAATACAAAATTTGCAACTGTAAGAGAAAAAACTGAAGTGCCTAATACTGCTACTGTTCAAACAAAGCAGTATGGAATCGAAGAAAAGAAAGCAACAGCCGTGCTAACTCCTGCTTCTGGAGTAGCGGATGCTCCGGCAGATCCACTATCCATTAAACTTCTTAAAACTGATGTGAAAACAGGTAAATTTTTATCGGAAGGATTTAAGTTTGAACTACAATCGAGTGTTGATAATGGGACTACTTGGAATAAGGTTGAACTAAATCAAGGAATGATTGTAAAAGGAAATCTTAATGCCGATAATACAGTAACACCTAACGAAGAAGGTGCTGTTGAAGTAAATAGTCTAATCAATGGAACAAGCTATCGATTTGTTGAAAAAGCACATGCAGATAGATATAAAGACGTGACTGAGGATAACGCAAATCCAAATACAGCCAAGAATCCTACTGCTGCAAATTCTAGAGTGGTTAAATTAAGTGTTCAAGATTCTGGTAAAGTAGTTGTAATGTACAACGAACAAAAACCTGAAACGATTTCTGTTGAAGGAACAAAAACTTGGGACGATGCAGATAACCAAGATGGCAAACGTCCAGCACAAATTACTGTTAATTTATTGAAGAACGGTCAAAAAGTAGATTCTAAAACTGTAACAGAAGCAGACGGTTGGAAATGGACTTTCGACAACTTAGATAAATACGAAAATGATGCTGAAATTACTTATACAGTAGAAGAAGAAACTGTAGAAGGATATACAGCAACAGTTAATGGTTACAATATTACAAACACACATACTCCAGGAAAAACAAATGTTCAAGTAACTAAGAAATGGGATGACGCTGATGATAAAGACGGCAAACGTCCAACTAGCGTTACAATCACACTTTACGCAGACGGTGAGAAGACTGATAAAACACTTGTATTAAATAAAGAAAACAATTGGACTGGAAACTTCACGGAATTAGACGAATACAAAGCAGGACAGAAAATTGAATACTCAATTAAAGAAGAACCTGCTGGAAACGGATATGTAAGTGAAATTTCAGGAAATGTAACAGAAGGATTTGTAGTAACAAATACTAGAACACCAGATCCTGAAGTTCCAGTTATACCAGCTGAAGCAGTCATCAAAGCAACTAAGGAATTAGTAGGTAAAGAACTTACTAAGGAACAATTTGAATTTGAATTGAGCGAAGGCGGAAATGTTATTGCAACATCATCAAACGGTAAAGAAGTTGAAGGTGTTGAAGTAGCTACAAATGAAGTAGCCTTCAAACTTTCATACACTGAACCAGGTGAGCATGAATATGTGATTACAGAGAAAGCTGGTTCTGAAGAAGGTGTTACTTATTCTGAAGAAAGCTACACTGTACATGTTTCAGTAGTTGATAATGGTGAAGGTAAGCTTGTTGCAACTGTTCAAGAAGCAGACTCTCCACGTAAGTTTACAAATACTTATGTAACTACAACTACAACAACTACTACAACAACCACAACTACAACAACAGAGGAACCTACAACAACCACAACTACAACAACAGAGGAACCTACAACAACCACAACTACAACAACAGAGGAACCTACAACCACAACTACAACAACAGAGGAACCTACAACAACCACAACTACAACAACAGAGGAACCTACAACCACAACTACAACAACAGAGGAACCTACAACCACAACTACAACAACAGAGGAACCTACAACAACCACAACTACAACAACAGAGGAACCTACAACAACCACAACTACAACAACAGAGGAACCTACAACCACAACTACAACTCCGGAACCAACTACAACCACGACTACAACTCCAGAACCAACCACAACCACAACACCTCCGGTAAATCCAGATAACCATGGTGAAGGTGATGGTGAAACTACGACAACTCCAGAGAAAACAACTCCAGAGAAAACAACTCCAGAGAAAACAACTCCAACACCAGGAAACCCTGGAGGTAACGGGGATGGTAACGGTGGCGGACGTAAAGTCCTTCTTCCAAGTACAGGTGAAGTTGCAGCAACTGGATTAATCCTTTCAGGAGCAATTGTTCTTTCAGGAGCAGTGTTGTTGAAACGTAAAATTTCAAATAACTAATATATAACTAACTATAGTGTATTAGCACATTTGATTTAACAAGAAGGTCTCAAGAATATAATTCGGCTCTTTGTCAACTGTAGTGGGTTGATGAAAAGTTATAATCTGGAGAGGACCAAATTGGTTCTCTCCTTTTTGATGTTCAAAGCGATGAGGATTCTAGTTTTAAAGTTTTCAAAGTTCCGGAAGCCCAAAGCATTTCGCTTGATGACTTTAATGAGGTTATTAGTAGCTTCTAGTTTTGCGTTTGAATGGGGCAGTTCCAGTGCGTTCATGATCTTGTCCTTATCTTTCAAAAAGGTCTTAAAAACAGTTAGAAAGATAGGATTTACACATGAAATCGCTTCTTCAATAAGATCAAAGAAATGGTCAGTTTGCTTCTCTTGAGAATGAAACAGTAAGAGTTGATAGAGGTCATAGTGCTGTCTAAGTTCTTGAGAGTATGCAAGGAGCTTTTCTAAAACCTCTTTATTAGTCAAGTGTGACCGAAAAGTTGGGCGATAAAAACGTTTATCGCTGAGTTTACGGCTCTCCTGTTGAATGAGTTTCCAGTAACGTTTCAATGCCTTATATGCGTGTGATTTCCGATCAAACTGATTCATGACTTGGATGCGAAGACGATTCATGGCTCGACTGAGATGTTGGAGTGAAACAGTCTGGGGGACTGTTTCAGCCTGAGCCTAGAAATTTGAAAGCGAAGTTTTCTAGCAATATCATATTAAGGGCTAAACATATCCATGGTAATGACTTTCACTCGACTTCTCACCTGACTAGAATAACGAAGGAAATGATTGCGAATAGTCACTTGAGTTCGCCCATCCAGGATAACTACGATCTTTCTGGAATCAAAATCCTGTGCAATGAAACTCATCTTACCTTTCTTGAAGCTGTATTCATCCCAAGACATGTGAGTTGGAAGGAAAGATAAATCTGTCTTGAATTTGAATTCTTTCAATTTACGAATGACTGTCGAAGTAGATACAGATAGACTTTCTGCGATAGCCGTCATAGGGACTTTCTCGATTAATTTTTGAGTGATTTTCTGGTTAACGATGGTAGCGATTTGGTGATTCTTTTTGACTAAGGAAGTCTCTGCGACAGCTATTTTCCCGCAGACTTTACAACGGAAACGGCGTTTTCTCAATCGAATGAGTGTCTTATAGCCTGCACACTCTAGATAGGGAATTTTAGATTCTTTCTGGAAGTCATATTTAGTCATTTGCCCTAGGCAGTGATGACACTTAGGAGCAGGATAATCTAGATTAGAGATAATTTCCTTATGTGTTTCAGAATCTAGATAATCCAAGATTATGATGTTCTTATCTTTAATTCCAAGTAAGTTTGTGATAAAATTTAATTGTTCCATAAGAATCTTTATAATGATGGTTTGGTCACTTTTCATTATAGGTCTTATGGGACTTTTTTTCTATAACAAAATAAACTCCATAATTCCTATGGTGGTTTTACCCACTACAGAAATTATAGAGCCTAAGATTTTATAAGAAAATGAAGAAAACAATTTCTATTTGGAGCGGTCATTTTTCAGATCTTATTTCGTTAAAAATCAATTAATTTAGTAGATTATAGAGAGGTTGGCTAAGTGCTAGACCTCCCTTTTTGCTATAATAGAGAGTATGAATAACTTGATTAAATCCAAGCTCGAGCTCTTGCCGACGAGTCCGGGCTGTTACATTCACAAAGATAAGAACGGTACCATCATCTATGTGGGGAAGGCCAAGAATCTTCGCAATCGGGTGAGGTCCTATTTTAGAGGGAGCCACGATACCAAGACCGAAGCCCTGGTATCTGAGATTGTGGATTTTGAGTTTATCGTTACCGAGTCCAATATTGAGGCCTTGCTTCTTGAGATCAACCTCATCAAGGAGAACAAGCCCAAGTACAATATCATGCTCAAGGATGACAAGTCCTATCCCTTCATCAAGATTACCAATGAGCGCTATCCGCGCCTCATCATCACGCGCCAGGTCAAAAAGGATGGTGGTCTCTATTTCGGTCCCTATCCAGATGTGGGAGCAGCCAATGAGATCAAACGGCTTTTGGATCGGATTTTCCCATTCCGTAAGTGTACCAATCCGCCTTCCAAGGTCTGTTTTTACTACCATTTAGGGCAATGCATGGCTCACACAGTCTGCCACAAGGACGAGGCCTATTTCAAGGGCATGGCTCAGGAGGTTTCTGATTTCCTCAAGGGGCAGGATGACAAGATTATCGATGAGCTCAAGCTCAAGATGACTACCGCTGCGCAAAACATGGAATTTGAGCGGGCGGCTGAGTACCGCGATCTGATCCAGGCCATCGGGACCCTGCGGACCAAACAGCGGGTCATGGCCAAGGATTTGCAGAACCGGGATGTCTTTGGCTACTATGTGGACAAGGGCTGGATGTGTGTGCAGGTCTTCTTTGTCCGTCAGGGCAAGCTGATCGAGCGCGATGTCAATCTCTTCCCTTACTACAATGATCCAGACGAGGATTTCTTGACCTATGTGGGGCAGTTTTACCAGGAGAAATCCCATCTGATCCCCAATGAAATCCTGATCCCTCAAGACATCGATGAGGAAGCGGTCAAGGCCTTAGTAGATACCAAGGTCCTCAAGCCCCAGCGTGGGGAGAAGAAGCAGTTGGTCAATCTGGCCATAAAGAATGCGCGTGTCAGTCTGGAGCAGAAGTTTAATCTCCTTGAAAAATCCATGGAGAAGACCCAAGGTGCTATTGAAAATCTTGGAAAACTCTTGCAAATCCCAACTCCTGTGCGCATTGAGTCTTTTGACAACTCCAACATCATGGGGACCAGTCCGGTCTCAGCCATGGTGGTCTTTGTCAATGGGAAGCCAAGCAAAAAGGACTATCGTAAGTACAAGATTAAGACTGTCGTGGGTCCAGATGACTATGCCAGCATGCGGGAGGTCATCCGCAGACGCTATAGCCGGGTTATGCGGGATGGCCTGACGCCACCAGATCTGATCGTCATCGATGGGGGTCAGGGCCAGGTTAATATCGCTAAGCAAGTCATCCAAGAAGAGTTGGGGCTGGATATTCCCATTGCAGGTCTGCAAAAGAATGACAAGCACCAAACGCATGAATTGCTTTTCGGTGATCCTCTCCAAGTCATCGAACTCTCTCGAACCTCGCAGGAATTTTTCCTCCTGCAACGGATCCAGGATGAAGTCCACCGTTTCGCCATCACCTTCCACCGCCAGCTCCGGTCCAAGAATTCCTTTTCTTCTCAGCTGGACGGCATCGAAGGTTTAGGACCAAAACGCAAGCAGTTACTGATGAAGCACTTCAAGTCACTGACCAAGATCAAGGAAGCTACTGTGGATGAGATCGTCACGGTTGGTATCCCACGAGCAGTCGCGGAGGCAGTGCAAGCCAAGCTCCATCAAGGTCAGCAAGCAGAAGCAAGTCCCTTGATGGAAGTGGCGGAGAATTCTGAACAATACCAATCATAAGGAGTTTATAATGAACCATCGAATCGCTATTTTATCTGATATACACGGAGATACGACAGCCCTGGAGGCAGTGATTGCAGATGCGCGTGCTCTAGGTGCGACAGAATACTGGCTTTTAGGGGATATTTTGCTACCGGGACCTGGAAGAGAGGACCTTTTTGAATTGCTGGATGCGATTCCGATTACAGCAGCTGTTCGTGGAAATTGGGACGATTGTATCCTAGAGGCTTTGGATGGCGAGTACGGGCTTGAGGATCCGCAGGAGATCCAGCTTCTCCGACTTACTCAGTACCTCATGGAAGGCCTGGATCCTAAACGGATCGATTGGCTTCGATCCCTTCCTTTGGTAGAGAAGAAGGAGGTCAATGGTATTCGCTTTTCACTGACCCACAACTTGCTAGAAAAGAATTACGGTGGAGACTTGCGTCCAGCTAATGCGACGGAGAACTTTGACCAATTGCTCGATGACCATACGGATATGGCGATCTACGGTCATGTTCACAAGCAGTTGCTTCGCTATGGCAGTCAGGGCCAGCAGATCCTCAATCCCGGGACTATTGGCATGCCTTATTTTGACTGGGAACCAATTCAAAACCACAGAGCTCAGTATGCTCTGATCGATGTCGAAGAAGATGGGGTGACCAACCTGCAATTCCGGAAGGTGGCGTATGACTATGAAGCAGAGCTCCAAGATGCCAAGGACAAGGGCCTTCCATTTATTGAGATGTACGAAGAGTTGAGACGCGAGGATAACTATCGGGGCCATAACATCGAGCTTCTAACTTCCTTGATTGAACAACACGACTATCTAAAGGAGGCTAATGCTTTCCTTCAGTCTATAAAAACGCATAAGGGGTAAGTAATAAAGAAATGGGATTAACTGTTGATCAGCATAGAGAGCTTGTGGTAAATGATATCCGACAAGCCCTTCAACATGTTTTTGGTGAGCATTTCGAAATTGTAGACATAGAAACGACGGCCCGGAGTGCTTATGGTCCAACTTTTATTCTTGAGGTTCATCTTGAAGAGTATAAGACAGCAATAAATATGTTGGTTGAAGGTAACGATGTATCACTCCTCTGGGGGCCTGAAAGATTTGGGATGGAGTTTTTGTATGATCGAGATCGTTTTCGAGCTAGCTTTGGAAAGATCAAAGCTTATCTGGATCAACCTGGCCTTATGTTTTCTGAAGCACTGACTCCTGATAATCTCTTAAAAAAGTATTTCCTCCTTAAAAGAATGATAGAATCTACCTTTGAGGGAATAGCAAAAATAGACTTTTGGAGAAGACCCTTCGAAAAGAATGAACCCTTTAGGGTTGTCTTTACTTGTTTGTTGCCTCATTATCCAACTTTTTTTAGCTTTGAGATAGCGGGTCAGCAGTTTGTCCTTGAAGAGATAGACCCAGCAATGTCTGGGATAGAAAGACAAGACTTCCCATTTCCTCAACCTATTGATCTAACTGTTTCCAACATGACTTCTTTCTTGGATTGGTTTAAAGATAGTCTAGAAGGGAATACTTCCACTGATACGATTTCTGCTTTAACACTCCCCCTTGATTCTGCTACCATTGAAGAGAAAGTTTCCCAAGTACAAGAGATAATCCGATCGACGTTTACAAAGGACGTTTCCTTTATGGAAACGAAAAAACTGACCGAGGATCAGACTGTTTATGGCGTTGATTTTTCAGTTCGATCTGAATATTATGATGCGAGATTTTCAATTAGCTTGGTTGGACGACACTTTGCTCTTCATGTTATGAAGCCAGATAAACTAGAAAAGAAAGACAATTGGATGATCAATGGCTTTCCTTATCTGCTGACGGAAGAAAACCTTAGCAAAGTCATCAGGGAAGCGGAAGCCTATTTTGCTAGACAGGTAGAACCAGTTGAAGCGAAAGTAGGATCAACTGAAAGTAATAGTGAAGTAAAACCAAGCACCCAAGCTCTGATAGAAGTAGACCAAGCCAAGGACAAAGAAGAATTGCTCAAAAAAGAGTATTTAGGATTAAGAAAACTATGGAAAGTCCAATTCCTGATTTTCTGTCTTTTGATAATCGCCGTCTTCGCCCTAGAAGTGTATATGGGGGGAGCTGGTTATAAGGCCTTTAAGGTAAAAATTAGGTATAGTTGGGTTTCTGTCCATAGTTTCTCATTTCTCTTTCTGACCTTGTATGCATTGTTGACCCTCTTCCCGACTCAAAAGAGAGTCTATGAGCTCTTACATCAAAACCCTAGTTGGAAATCTCTTTCGACCAAGGAAGTTCGGCTACCTAAGAAGGAAACTGGCTGGACCTCTCTAGTGATCCTGATTTTGTTTCTTCTGGGGACTCTTGATTTCCTCAGTCGCAAGCCAGAACCAAAGGTTGAAAATCCGTTGAACTATCAAGAAATCAACAATACCAATGAGGAAGAAGGAAATTCTCACTACGATGATATCATCAACAAAATCCAAGAATCTAGTGGCCACTTCTTTGAAAAAGAAAGTCCTGCGTCGGAATAATCTGAGTCCATAGAAGGGCGGGTAGCCTAGTTGAAAAGGAAACAGGGTCCTCAATGAAAAAACTCTGCAAGCTCTTTCATTTTGTGTTAAAATAGAAGTAATAGAATTAGAAAAGGAAGTTGACTATGAAATTCCTAGAACTCAACAAAAAACGTCATGCGATCAAGCATTTCACAGACCAACCGGTCGATCCAAAGGATGTGCGGACAGCTATTGAAATTGCGACCTTGGCACCAAGTGCGCACAATAGCCAACCATGGAAATTCGTGGTCGTTCGTCAGAAAAATGCGGAATTGGCTAAACTAGCCTATGGTGGGAACTATGACCAAGTCATGGAAGCACCTGTGACCATCGCTCTCTTTACGGATACCGATTTGCAACGTCGGGCTCGGAAGATTGCTCGTGTCGGTGGGGTCCAGAACTTCACAGAGGAGCAGTTGCAATACTTCATGCAAAACCTACCTGCAGAATATGCTCGCTACAATGAACAACAGATTAGCGATTACTTGGCATTGAATGCTGGATTGGTCGCAATGAACCTGGTATTGGCCCTTACGGACCAAGGAATCGGCTCAAACATCATCCTTGGCTTTGACAAATCAAAAGTCAACGAAGTCTTGGAAATCGAAGAGCGTTTCCGTCCAGAACTCTTGATCACGGTTGGTTACGCAGCGGAGAAGGTAGAACCTAGCTACCGCTTGCCAGTAGACGAAATCATCGAAAAACGCTAATAACAACAGAAAGAACCGGATGGTCCTCGTTTCGTACGATACAAGTCCGGTTTTCTAGAATCCTTTGGCAGGCTATTGGATAGTCACTGATGGAATTCTGGGATATTTAATTTAAATCGAAATTACGGAGGAATGCATGACAACAATTGACTTTAAAGCAGAAGTAGAAAAACGCCGCGAAGAAATGATGGCTGACCTTTTCAGCCTCTTGGAAATCAACTCAGAACGGGATGACAGCCAGGCGGATGCGACTCACCCTTACGGACCTGGACCAGTCAAAGCTCTTGAGAAATTCTTGGAAATTGCTAAGCGTGATGGCTACGAAACAACCAATGTGGACAACTATGCTGGACACTTCACCTTTGGACAAGGGGAAGAAGAGCTCGGGATCTTTGCCCACATGGACGTGGTGCCTGCAGGTAGTGGCTGGAATACAGACCCTTACAAACCTGAAATTATTGATGGCAAGCTTTATGCGCGTGGTTCATCAGATGACAAGGGGCCTACAGTAGCTTGTTACTACGGTTTGAAAATCATCAAGGATCTGGGATTGCCAGTTTCTAAGCGCGTGCGCTTCGTTGTCGGTACAGATGAAGAATCTGGCTGGGGCGATATGGACTACTATTTCAAACATGTCGGTCTTCCTGATCCAGACTTTGGCTTCTCTCCAGATGCCGAATTCCCAATCATCAACGGGGAAAAAGGAAACATCACTGAGTACCTTCACTTTGGTAGTCAAAATACAGGTCAAGCGCATCTTCATAGCTTCACCGGTGGCCTTCGTGAAAATATGGTACCAGAATCAGCGACAGCAGTCGTTTCTGGCCAATTACCAGATATAGCTGGTCTCTTGGAGGCCTTTGCCAATGAACACCAACTTCGTTATGAGGTGGCAACAGAGGAAGACGGTAAATTTAAAGTCACCATTATCGGGAAATCTGCCCACGGCTCTACTCCAGAAGCTGGAATCAATGGAGCAACTTACTTGGCTCTCTTCTTGAACCAATTTGACTTCGGTGGAGATGCCAAAGCTTACTTGCAGGTGTCAGCTTCTCTTCTTCATG
Source organism: Streptococcus sp. SCPM-O-B-23252 (M501) (assembly GCF_058200355.1). NCBI lineage: Bacteria > Bacillati > Bacillota > Bacilli > Lactobacillales > Streptococcaceae > Streptococcus > Streptococcus sp. SCPM-O-B-23252 (M501). Next base: position 943,338 of record NZ_JBYQGS010000001.1, on the reverse strand, counting down.
AAGACTTTGCTGGTGAGAAACTTGGCATTGCCCATGTGGATGAAAAGATGGGGGCTCTCAGCATGAATGCGGGTGTCTTCAACTTCGACGAAAACAGCTCAGATAACACTATTGCCTTGAACATTCGTTACCCTAAAGGAACAGATCCAGAAACCATCAAAGCTGGACTTGAAAAAGTAGAAGGAGTGGCGTCCGTTAGTTTGTCTGCTCACGGCCACACCCCTCACTATGTTCCAATGGAAGATGAATTGGTCTCAACGCTTTTGCGTGTCTATGAAAAACAAACCGGACTGAAAGGTCATGAGCAAGTAATCGGTGGCGGAACCTTTGGTCGTCTATTGAAACGTGGGGTTGCTTTCGGTGCTATGTTCCCAGACTATGTGAACACCATGCACCAAGCCAATGAATTTGCGGATGTAGAAGATCTCTACCGTGCAGCTGCAATCTACGCAGAAGCCATCTACGAACTCATCAAATAAGACGCTACTCAGTCGGCACTTGCTGGCTGAGTTTTTGCTTAGAGGAGGAGAAATGGAGCAACTGGAGCGGATCAAAGAGGCCATCATGGCCGATCCACAAAACAAAGACTATACGGATAAAGGGATCGAGCCCCTATTTGCGGCGCCAAAGACTGCTCGGATCAATATTATTGGTCAGGCTCCTGGTCTCAAGACCCAAGAAGCAGGCCTCTATTGGAAGGACAAGAGTGGAGACCGTCTAAGGGAGTGGTTAGGAGTCGATGAAGAAACCTTCTATCATTCGGGTCTATTTGCGGTCATTCCCATGGACTTTTATTTTCCAGGGCATGGTAAGTCAGGGGACCTGCCACCTCGCAAGGGCTTTGCGGAAAAGTGGCACCCTCAACTCCTCAAGGAGTGTCCAGATATTGACTTGACTCTCTTGATCGGCCAGTACGCCCAAGCTTACTATCTCCATGAGAAGGTCAGTGGCAAGGTGACAGAGCGGGTGCGTCGGTACAAGGACTATCTGCCAGATTATTTCCCTCTGGTCCACCCTTCGCCCCGCAACCAGATCTGGATGGCCAAGAATCCCTGGTTTGAGGCAGAAGTGGTGCCAGCTCTCCAGGCTAGAGTCCAGCAGATTTTAAGAGAGTACAAAAAGAATAATGAGTGATAACCACAATAGGAGGTATTGCCATGAATGCATATCAAAAAGTCAAAGCCAAATTGGACGAACTCGGGATTGAATTTGATGTGGTGGAACACCCACCTGCCTTCACGACTGAGCAGGCCGATTCCTATATTGAAGGTCTAGAAGGGGTCCGGACCAAGTCCATGTTTTTGACCAACAAGAAGAAAACCCAGTACTATCTGCTCATCATGGATGACCAGAAACCCTTGGATATGGAGGATTTCAAAGAGCAAGTGGGAGCCAATCGGATCCGTATGGCTTCAGCTGAATCTCTGGCAGAAAAAATGCAGTTACCAGCTGGGACAGTATCTCCCTTTGGCTTGTTAAATAATGCAGAAAAAGATATTCTCGTCTATTTTGATCAGGCCATTGTGTCGGAGGAAATCATGACCTTCCATCCGAACACGAATGAAAAGACGGTTTTTATCAAAACCCAAGACCTGTTCCACTTTTTAGAATCCATTGACTTTAACTATGAAATACTAACCTTGCCATAGTGGCATCAAAAAGGAGAAATCATGAAAGAAATTCCATTTAATGACTTTGTAGCAAAGTACCAGGCAGGAGAAATCCAAGTCCTCGATGTCCGTGAGCAGGAGGAATATGATGCCCTCCATCTGGATGGAGTGACCTTACTTCCCTTATCAGTGTTGGCAGAACGCTATTCAGAGCTGAACAAAGACCAAGCCTATTATGTCATCTGCAAGTCTGGTCGACGCTCGGCCCGTGCCTGCCAATTTTTGGCAGAAGAGGGCTATGACGTGACCAACGTCCAAGGTGGCATGGATGCATTTGACTAGTTGGGAGATCGCAGCTTGTGGATTCCGGTAGAACATTGAATTCTAGTGGAAATTTTTATATAATATATCTGTATTTTGTTTTATAAGGAGATTATTTTATGATCAAACAGGATTGGCTTGATTACTTTGAAGCTGTGAACGGTCGTTCAGCAACTGAAACTGAGATTGCTCAAGCATTGGCTGCGGGTGAGTTCCAAGAAGAACAAGCAGCGCAAGAGGCTTCACAATTTGTAGGGGCTCCAGTATCTCCAGAGCAAGCAAACGCTGGCTTTGTTGCTGCCCCAGAAGCACCAGCTCCAGAAGTACCACAATTCGCTGCTGCCCCAGAAGCACCAGTGCAAGAGGCACCACAATTTGCTGCTGCCCCAGAAGCACCAGCTCCAGAAGTACCACAATTCGCTACTGCCCCAGAAGCGCCACTACAAGAAGCACCACAGTTCAATGCTGCACCAGAAGCGCCAGTTCAAGAGGCGCCACAATTTAGTGCTGCCCCAGAAGCGCCAGTGCAAGAAGCACCACAATTCGCTGCTGCCCCAGAAGCACCAGTGCAAGAAGCGCCACAATTTGCTGCTGCCCCAGAAGCACCAGTGCAAGAAGCGCCACAATATACTGCTGCGCCTGAAGCACCAGTACAAGAAGCGCCACAGTTCAATGCTGCGCCAGAAGCGCCAGCCTTTGGTGCTCAACCAAATGGCTTCCAACAAGCGCCTCAACAACAGCCGCAACCAGGATTTGGTCAACCAGCTCCAGGTCAAGCTCCAGGTCAAGGATTCCAACAAGCACCTTATCCAGGTCAACCTCAACCAGGTCAAGCCTATTATGCACAACCAAGTCAATTTGGTATAGCTGTTGGTGGTTATTGGAATTGGTTCCTTTCAGCCTTGAAACGTCCATCAGCAGAGTATAATACAAAAGCTCTCAATGGAATTTTGCAATATGTCTTGACAGCATTTGTCTTGACCTTGGCAACTTTTTTCACAGCTATTGGTTTTACAGGCGGATATGGAATGGACTTCCGTGCCTTTATGTTAACATTGATTTCAATGTTCTTTACTATTTATGCTTTCCAAGTAACAGGATTCTTTGTCCGTCGCGTGGTTCTTCAAGACAAGGAATATAGTTATGGTCGCTCATTTGAAGAGTTTGGACGCTTATCCGTCTACAATTTACCACTTGCTCTGCTTGCTTTCTTAACAGGACTTATTAAAGTTTATGAATTTTATGGATTAGTAAACTACCTCATTTTCTTATTATTCTTTGTTGGGACTTGCTATGTAGTTCACATAGGTTTGAACAAATCAAGCTTAAAAGCTGACAGATTTTTGCTTTTGGTGGCATCATCTATAATCGTTTTTCTCATTGCAATCTTTGTCCTTTATGTGAATGCTCGTATTTTAGAACAAGTAGCTGCAGGTTTTATTCCAAATACTCCAAGTTTCTCAAACTTTAGATTCTAGATATACCATGAAATGGAAGGTGGGAGATCCACTTTCCCTATTTTATAGTGAGGGAGAAAAGATTCATGCAAAAGAAATGGGTAGAATTATTTGAAAAAGTAATCGGTCGTAAACCGACTGCTGAAGAATTTATTGCAGGAAGAGAGACTGGCTTTGATTTTAAGGCAATCAAATCGATTGCAGGAGTGGCGATTGATCAGGTACCAACGGAACCTACAGGACTAGGAAACCAGGAACCGGTAGAAGAGGTTGTAAATCCTCTCCAACAGGCTTGGGAAGAGCGCTTCGTTACTCTTTATGGACGATCACCAGTTTCTGAAGAGATTGAAGCTGCACGAAGTCAGAATTTTGAAATCGTTGAAGTACCTGCTCCTTCAGTTGAGTTGGAAGAGGACAATCAAACAACACATGTCTTGGCCCCAGTGACAAGCTCATCAGAGGAACCAGAAATCCTGCCCCAGCCAGTTGAAACAATAGTGACAGGAAATGCACTCGAACAAGAGGACTCTGTTAAGAAAGGCAAGAAAAAGGATAAGAAAAAGAAAGTCTTTCTCTTTAGTCTACTTGCTTTATTGGTCTTGATTTTGTCTGGTCTAGGTTATTACTTCTCGTCAACAACCGGCCCACAGGTTACAGTAGATAAATTGGTTACGGCTATTGAACATAAGGATTATCGAGAAGTAGCTAGCATTCTTTCTAGTGAAAAGGATAAGTGGACCAAGGAAGAAGCTCAAAGCTTACTAGACTATATGACTTCTCAGAAGATCGATGTCATTTACGAATTAGATCATATCGCCCAGTCTTCGAAAACAGGTATTGTCAAGGATAAAAAACAGAATCTGCTGATTGGAATTGAGAAAGCGAATAAGAAATTTGGTATTTTTCAAGAATACCGCATTACGACTTATCCACTTGAAGTCACAGCAACTACGAATCTAGATGATGCCAAGCTTAAGACCAGCGAAAAAGAGTCGACAGTGCTCAAGAAGAACCAAACGACCAAGCTTGGAAAAGTTCACTTTGCTTCACGAGACATGCAACTAGATGGGAAGACCGAAGTTGGAAAAATCTCTAGTGGTGTGAAGTTAGATCCGGCTCAAGCCTCTAAAAATAAGCTGAACTTGACTTTTAATTCGGAGAAACGTCTTCTTGAGGTTGAATTCCCAGAAGAAGTCAGCAATCCAACGGATATCAAGGTTGCAGTTAATGGTAAGGAAGTCGGCACAAGCACCTTATTTGAAGTTGATGTAGTGGCCCATCAAGAAATAGAAGTTCACGCTGTCTTTAACTTGAATGGTGAGAGCTATACAACTGAAAAGTCAAAAGTCACTATTGGAGAAACTTCAGATGATGATGAAGTCATCACTTTGAAACTTTCTAAAGATGTGATTAAACGATTGAAAGATGCTGAGACAGCACGTAAAGCTAAGGAAGAAGAAGCTAAGAAGGCTGAAGAGAAAAAGACCTCTGTAACCTCCTTCCTTCAAGACTACCGCACAGATGTCTTCTCATCTGTCTCAAGTAGATCCAACACCTACTCCAAGTACTATGACACTTCAAGTGACGCCTACAAGGAAATGGTGGAGTGGACAACAGGTGGAGGAGTCAAGAAGGCTGAAATCGACTACTATACACCAGGTGTTTTCAACGTTCTCAGCGTTACCGAAGAGAACGGAATGATAATCGTGAAAACCCATGAAGAATATACTGTACACTATGTGACCAGCCGAAAAGATAGCCAGAGTAGCAAGGACAAGACCTATACTCTAAAACCAGTAGGGGATACTTACGTGATTACGGCTATTACGGTCACAGCTGGCAATTAGGAGATTAATGATGAAATTAAGCATGAAAAAATTGACGCTTGCAGGTCTTCTCATATTGAGTCTGGGAGCTTGTGGTCAACAGAACGATTCAAAGAACTCGGTACAAAATGAGCCTGCTTCCAGTAAGCAAGTCGAGCAGTCATCCACTAGAAAAGAAAGAAGATCATCTGAAGCAAGTTCGTCTGATGATAGCGACAAGTCAACGAAGAAGGCTGGCGAAGTCACAGTAGACAAAGGTGTTTCCTTCAATGGTTCTTATTACAGTGTCCAAGGGAAGTCTGGAGATATCGTCATCGCCAACAAGCACTACCCCCTAGCTGCAGACTACAATCCAGGTGAGGATCCAACAGCTGTTGCGGCCTTGCACGAGTTGATCGCAGCCATGCAGGCAGAAGGCTATGCTATCAGCGATCAATACAGTGGTTTCCGCAGTTATGAGACTCAGGTTGATCTCTACCAAAGCTATGTCAATAAAGACGGAGTAGCTGCAGCAGATCGCTACTCAGCTCGTCCTGGCTATAGTGAGCACCAGACAGGTCTAGCGTTTGACCTCATCGATACTAGTGGCAATCTGGTCCAAGAACCAGGCGCAAGCAAATGGTTGCTTAAGAATGCTGCCAAGTATGGCTTTATCGTCCGCTATCAAGAAGGAAAAGAAGCAAGCACAGGCTACATGCCGGAAAGCTGGCACCTTCGCTATATCGGAGAAGATGCAAAAGACGTCGCAGCTTCAGGAAAAAGCCTAGAAGAATACTTTAACTTTACCGGTGGCGACTACGAATAATAAGAAAACCGCTCTTTCAGGAAGCCTGAAGGAGCGGTATTTTTGTGCTGACAAGGACAAGAAAAAACCACTGCCAAATGGAAGTGGTTTTGATTGGTTTCTTATTTGAGACCGTATTTTTTGTTGAAACGATCCACACGTCCATCTGCTTGAGTGAACTTTTGACGTCCAGTGTAGAATGGGTGTGAGTCTGATGAAATTTCAACACGGATCAATGGGTAAGTTTCACCTTCGAATTCAACAGTCTCGCTAGAGTACTTAGTTGAACCACTAAGGAACTTATAACCAGTAGTAGTGTCCATGAAGACAACAGGGCGATATTCTGGATGGATATCTTTTTTCATTTTGCAATAATTCCTTTCTGCCATGGTCTCTTTCCGAGCCATAGATTGTTACTTAGCTAGTGTATCAAAAACAAGAGAGTTTGGCAAGGATTTTTACCAATTTTTTTCGCATTTTATAAAGAAAAAAAGTGGGAGAAGCTCATCCGATCAGACAAGCTTTTCCCACTCTGGCTAACAGTCCTAGAAAGGAAATGTTAGCCATGCAAGATTAATAGAAATCTTTTATTCTTGACCAGGTTCAGTAGTTGACTGTTCTGGTTGTTGAGGTTGTTGTGGTTGCCAAGGTTGTTGAGGCGCTTGTTGGAAACCTTGTTGAGGTTGTTGAGGTGCTTGTTGGAAACCTGGTTGCGGTTGTTGAGGCGCTTGTTGGAAACCAGGTTGAGGCTGTTGAGGTGCTTGTTGGAAACCTGGTTGCGGTTGTTGAGGCGCTTGTTGGAAACCTTGTTGAGGTTGTTGAGGCGCTTGTTGGAAACCAGGTTGAGGCTGTTGAGGTGCTTGTTGGAACCCTTGTCCTGGAGCAGGCTGTCCAAAACCTTGTTGCGGTTGTTGCCATTGTTGTTGTCCAGGTTGACCTGGTTGTTGTGGTGATTGGACAGATGAGGCAACAGATTGGGCAAATCCTCTACCTGTTGATGCAAGTTCTTGGAATGTTCCTTTAGTGATTTTACCACCAGACATGGCAAGGAGTCCTCTGACAATGGTAGCGATACTTGCAAGTACAGCACTAATCAAGCCAAATCCTATAGAAACACCATAGTCACCAAAGTTGACTGCATATTGTCCTACGTTAATGATATTAACGAGAGTTATGATTAATTCGAGGGCGCCGATAACGATAACACCGATGGAAAAATTCTTGTTCATCGGCGAATTAATGTTTGGGAGGCAAGCTAGAACGATTGCTCCAATAGATAGGACAATGATAAACCATCCATCTCCACCTTGTGTTCCACTAATACTGTAACTTCCGAATGTTCCGGCATTCAGTGAAGCCCATGGCAAAAAGCTAGAGATAATAGCAAGAGCTGCTGGGAGAATGATAGAAATACGATGCTTATGCATAAAAGGTCTCCTTTTTTTGTGATTATTATAACATAAATAAGCTCAAACTGGAATGGAGTTTGAAGAAATTGTTCACATTTTTCTAAATTTTATTAAGATTCATTCGTTTTTTGTTCAAAATGAAAAAAGTCAGTCGTCTCCACTAGAAACAACTGACCTACTTGATTGATTTTCATTATCTATTTGGACTTGGCAACTTCTTGTAGTTCCCGATAGATTTGCTCGTTCTCTTCTAAGGAATAAGAATTGGCTCCACTGGCGAGGGGGTGGCCTCCACCATCGTGGCGTTTGGCAATCTCGTTGATCACCAGAGCTTTACTTCTCATACGGACGCGGTAGTGGCCATCGGCTTGCTCGACAAAGATGGCCCAAACACTGACGTCTTCGATCCGACCAGGTGCTGAGACAATCGCAGCAGTTTCGGCATCAGTGATTTGGTAGTGTTTGAGGAGCTCATGGGTAAGGGTCACGCGACTTGCTCCATTTTCATCGATTTCGAGATGGTCATAGACATAGCCTTGAAGCTTGGCAATCTTAAAGCTCATGCTATCCATGTGACGAGAAAGACCGGTAAAGTCAAAGTTAAAGCTACGAAGGTGGGAAACCATCTCGAAAGTCCGGCTCGTCGTTGAAGGGTAGAGGAAGCGTCCAGTATCTCCGACAATACCGGCATAGAGGAGACGGGCTGCTTCTGGAGTGATTTCAAGCTTTTGTTCAAGAGCCAAGAGGGTAATGAGTTCACTCGTAGAGCTCGAGTCAGTGTCTACCCAGAGGAGATCTCCGTAAGCATCATCGTTTGGATGGTGGTCAATCTTGATTAGAAAATCGCCACTTGTGTAGCGTTTGTCATCGATGCGAGGGGTGTTGGCAGTATCGCAGACAATGACCAGGGCACCCGCATAGTCCTCATCTGTGACAGCATCCATGCTAGCCATCCAAGCAAGAGTCGGCTCATTAAAGCCGGTAGCTAAGACTTTTTTGTCTGGGAAGTTGGTCTGGATGATCTCTTTCAGGCCGACCTGGCTTCCGATCGCATCCGGATCGGGATTCATATGACGGTGAAGGATAATGGTATCGTATTGGTTGATTTTCTCTAAAATGTCCTGTGTAATCTGCATATAGTACCTCATTTAGTTCTCATTCAATTTTAGCATAAGCAGGGCATTTGGAAAAGAAAAAGGTTGTCTGGCTCTCTGGTGGGGAATTTCCGAACAATGCCAGGTCCCCAGTACTTCCCTATGCAAAATTCGAGCGAAAGTGGTATAATGTCATAAGATTATTATTTGGAGGGAATTATGACATTAGCAAAGATTGTTTTTGCAAGTATGACAGGAAATACAGAAGAGATTGCTGATATCGTAGCCGATAAGTTTCGTGATCTTGGTGTCGAAGTAGAAGTCGACGAATGTACAACAGTAGACGCAGAGGACTTTCTTGAAGCTGACATTGCAGTCGTAGCAACCTATACTTACGGTGATGGTGAGCTTCCTGACGAAATCGTAGACTTTTATGAAGACTTAGCTGGTCTTGATTTGAATGGTAAGATTTACGGTGTTGTTGGTTCAGGTGATACCTTCTACGATGAGTTTTGTAAAGCAGTCGATGACTTTGATCGTGTCTTTGCAGCAACTGGTGCGGTTAAAGGTTCTGAGTGCGTCAAGGTAGACTTGTCAGCTGAAGACGAAGATATTGAAAAATTAGAAGCTTTTGCAGAAGAACTTGTAGCAAAAGTAGGATAAACCATAGCTAAGAAAGGTGTTTGCATGTGGCAGGCACTTTTTTTGTGGTTGAAAATGTTCAATAGCTGGATAGGGCTAGTAAGATAGCACGATTTTTGATAAAATGGGAGCAAAAAGTGAGGAGACCAGTATGGAGTTAGAGAAAATTCGCCAAGAGATTGATAGCATCGATAAAGAATTGGTCCATTTATTGGAACGCCGGATGCACTGTGTAGAAGATATCATTCGGTACAAAGAAACTCATCAAAATCCTATCTTGGATCGGGGCAGAGAAGATGAGGTCTTAGCCAATGTCGCTGGCTTGGTGCAGGAAAAGCGCTATGAAGAGACCATCCTTGCGACTTATCGAGACTTAATGAAGCGCTCCAGAGGCTACCAGGCCGATCAATTAGATGGGGACGAAGGTGCTTGAGATGACGATAAGTAAAAGAACCTTAGTATATACCCTAGATGCCATTATGATCGGGGGGATCGTCGGGGTGATTGATACTCTCTTCGGGCGTGTCTTGATTGGGATTGGAGAAGTTCGTACGGATTACCTTCTCTATCTCTTACCCTTTCTGCCTCTAGCCGGTATCTTGATCACCTATCTCAATCGCACCTATGGAGGTAAGAGTCAAAAAGGGATGGAGCTCCTCTTTGAAGTAGGAGAGGGAAGGGAGAAAGCCATTCCCAAGCGCTTGATTCCCTTGACCATCCTTTCTACTTGGTTGACCCATCTCTTTGGTGGATCTGCTGGTCGAGAAGGAGTAGCGGTCCAGCTTGGGGGAACAGTGGCCCATGCTCTTCGAAGAGACTGGCTTGGCCCTCACGCTTCACGGATTTATTTGGTCACTGGGATGGCTGCCGGCTTCGGGGGACTCTTTCAGACGCCTCTAGCTGCCATCTTCTTTGCTATGGAGGTCCTAGTGGTTGGGAGACTAGAGTGGCGGGCTCTTTATCCTGCGGCCATTGCAGCCTTTGTTGCTAGTTGGACCTCTCACACCTTGGGACTAGAAAAGTTTACCCAGATCATTTCTGCCAAGCTCTCCCTATCCCCACAAGTCTTCTTGCAGTTACTTCTTTTGGGAGTCATCTTTGGTCTGACAGGCAAGCTCTTTGCCTATCTCCTAGGCACCTTTAAACAAAGCTTTACCAGGACCTTTGCCAATCCCTATGTGCGGATTGGAGTGGTTGGCCTCGGTCTGAGTATTCTCTTGTATCTGATTGGAGCAGGTCGCTACACGGGACTGGGGACCAATCTGATTTCCCAAAGTTTTGAAGGAGCTGATGGGAAGAGCTTGATCACTGGGGCAGACTGGATCCTCAAGCTCCTCTTCACGGTGACGACCATTGCGGCAGGCTATAAGGGAGGAGAAGTGACCCCGCTCTTTTCTATCGGGGCCAGTCTGGGTGTCTGGCTAGCTCCTTTCTTTGGACTTCCGGTTTATCTGGTAGCCGCCTTAGGCTATGCAGCAGTCTTTGCCGGAGCAACCTCGACGACGATTGGACCTATCTTGATTGGGTGTGAGGTCTTTGGTTTCCAACATTGGCCAGCCTTTCTCTTGGTTTGTCTGGTCGCAACTCGTCTCTTTCCAGCCCTGTCTATCTATGGTGGACAAAAAGTTGCGAAAAAGTTGCAATAATCCTTTACAAAAGGACATTCTTTTGGTATTATAAACTTTGTGCGTAATGGAAGCACAAAAATACAGTTTATCCGCTGGGGGAGTAGCCCTCAAGATTGACGAAGATAGGAGAATAAAATGAATCCATTAATTCAAAGCTTGACTGAAGGTCAACTTCGTACTGATATCCCTGCATTCCGTCCTGGTGACACTGTTCGTGTACACGCGAAAGTTGTCGAAGGAACTCGTGAACGTATCCAGATCTTTGAAGGTGTTGTTATCGCTCGTAAAGGTCAAGGACACACTGAAATGTACACTGTTCGTAAAATCTCTAACGGTGTCGGTGTTGAACGTACATTCCCAGTACACACTCCACGTGTAGAAAAGATTGAAGTAGTACGTTACGGTAAAGTACGTCGTGCGAAATTGTACTACCTTCGTGCATTGCAAGGTAAAGCAGCTCGTATTAAAGAAATCCGTCGTTAAGACGAACAAGGAGGCGGGAGTAATCTCGCTTCTTTTTTTATAGGTCCCCTTAGTTCAATGGATATAACAACTCCCTCCTAAGGAGTAGTTGCTGGTTCGATTCCGGCAGGGGACATGAAGAAAGGGAACTCGTGTATGCGAGTTCCTTTTTGTGTTAAAATTTAAAGTCAAAAAAATTGAATATCTCCATATAATGAATTGATTTTTTAGGAGGGAAGGGGTAAAATTGTATTAATATAATGACTAGTTAGGATTATATGAATTAAAGCACAAAAAAAAGCACCGAATCGGTGCGCATTAGTGATTATGGATAACCATATTTTAACTCAAAAGAAAAATCTTTTGGCTGTGTTGTTTCGAATAGTTCCAACATATACATTATACAAAAAATAAAATCAAAAATCAAGATAAGGAGTAGTTTCATGGCAAAATTTAATAAGAATTATTCAATCGGCTTAGATATAGGTGTATCATCCGTTGGTTATGCCGTCGTAACTGAAGATTATCGAGTACCTGCATTTAAATTTAAAGTTTTAGGTAACACAGAAAAAGAAAAAATAAAGAAAAATTTAATCGGATCTACCACATTTATACCTGCAGAATCAGCTCAAGGAACCCGAGTATTTCGTGTTAATCGCCGTAGAATTGATAGAAGAAATCATAGAATTGCCTATTTACGAGATATTTTTCGAAAGGAGATTGAAAAAGTTGATAGAAATTTTTATCGTAGATTGGATGAAAGTTTTAGAGTGCTGGGTGATAAAAGTGAAGACATACAGATAAAACAACCATTTTTTGGTAATAAAGAATTGGAAACAGCCTATCACAAGAAGTACCCTACGATTTACCATTTACGAAAGCACTTAGCTGATGCAGATAAAAATTCTCCAGTAGCTGATATTCGTGAAATTTACATGGCATTATCGCACATTTTAAAGTACCGAGGCCACTTTTTAACATTAGGCGACATTGACCCTAACAATATATATATGCAAAACTCTTGGATTGACTTCATTGAATCTTGCCAAGAAGTTTTCGGTTTGGAAATCTCTGATGAATCTAAAACCATAGCAAATATATTTAAGTCAAGTGATAATAGACAAGATAAAGTTAAAGGTATACTATCCTATTTTCCAAAAGAGCTTGAAAAAAAGGATAAAAGTCTTTTTAAACATCTATTACAGCTATTATTTGGTTTAAAAACGAAATTCAAGGATTGTTTTGAATTAGAGGAAGAACCGGACCTTAATTTCTCCAAAGAAAACTATGATGAAAATCTAGAAAATCTTCTTGGTACATTAGAAGAAGACTTTTCAGATGTATTTGCTAAACTAAAAATTTTACGTGATACTATCCTTTTATCTGATATGCTAACGTATACTGGAGCAACTCATGCCCGTTTTTCTGCTACTATGATTGAAAGATACGAGGAACACCGTAAAGATTTGCAACGTTTCAAATCTTTTGTTAAACAAAATCTATCTGAACAAGATTACTTAGATATTTTTGGCAGAAAAACACAAAGTGGATTTGATGTAGATAAAGAAACAAAAGGATATGTTGGATATATATCTAATAAGATGGTATTAACTAATCCACAGAAACAAAAAACAATACAACAAAATTTCTATGATTATATTAGTGGGAAAATAGCTGGTATTGAAGGGGCAGAATATTTTCTTAATAAAATATCAGATGAAACATTTTTAAGAAAACTCCGTACAACTGATAATGGAGCTATTCCTAATCAAATTCATGCTTATGAGCTAGAAAAGATTATTGAAAGACAAGGAAGAGATTATCCTTTTCTACTAGAAAACAAGGATAAATTACTATCTATCTTGACATTTAGAATCCCTTATTATGTAGGTCCTCTGGCAAAAGAAGACAATAGTAGATTTGCTTGGATTAAACGAACGACTAGCCAAGATATTTTAGATGATAATGATGAAGATACTAGAAATGGCAAAATACGTCCGTGGAACTATCATAAATTGATAAATATGGATGAAACCAGAGATGCCTTCATCACCAATTTAATAGGAAATGATATTATTCTCTTAAATGAAAAAGTTTTGCCAAAACGTAGTTTGATATATGAAGAAGTCATGCTCCAAAATGAATTAACTCGGGTTAAATATAAAGATAAAAATGGGAAGACTCACTTTTTTGATTCAGAACACCGACAAAATATAATCAACGGTTTATTTAAAATTAATAGTAAACGTGTAAATGCTGAAAGGCTTATTAAATACCTATCAGATAATCACAAAGATTTAAATGCTATTGAAATTGTTTCTGGAGTTGAAAAAGGAAAATCTTTTAATTCCACATTAAAAACATATAATGATTTCAAAACTATTTTTTCAGAAGAATTTCTAGATTCTGAAATCTATCAAAAAGAGTTAGAGGAGATTATCAAGGTTATTACTGTTTTTGATGATAAAAAATCTATTAAAAACTACCTTACAAAATATTTTGGACATCTTGAATTTTTAGATGAAGAGAAAATTAATCAACTCTCAAAATTGCGCTATACAGGTTGGGGACGTTATTCTGCGAAGTTATTATTAGATATTCGTGATGAGGATACGGGTTTTAATCTATTGCAATTCCTTCGAAACGATGAAGAAAATCGTAATTTAACTAACCTCATATCTGATAGTACCTTGTCTTTTGATCCTAAGATCAAAGCCATTCAATCTAAATCAACTGTTGAAGATGATGTTTTTGACGAAATTAAAAAATTGGCTGGTAGCCCAGCTATCAAACGAGGAATTTTAAATAGTATTAAAATTGTTGATGAATTGGTTCAAATTATAGGATATCCACCCCAAAATATTGTCATTGAAATGGCTCGTGAAAATATGACTACAGAAGAAGGACAAAGAAAATCAAAAACTCGTAAAACTAAATTAGAATCTGCACTAAAAAATATTGAAAATAGTATATTAGAAAATGGCAAAGTTCATTATTCAGATGAACAACTACAATCTGAAAAATTATATTTATATTATCTTCAAAATGGAAAGGATATGTACTCCTTAGATGAAAAAGGAAGTCCTACTCCTTTATACAGAGACCAGCTCGATCAATACGAAGTCGACCATATTATCCCCTATAGCTTTTTACCAATTGATTCGATTGATAATAAAGTATTAACGCACAGGAAAAATAATCAAAGAAAGTTGGATAATATACCGGACAAAGAAACAGTTGCTAATATGAAACCATTCTGGGAGAAATTATATAATGCCAAGCTAATTTCTCAAACGAAATATCAAAGATTAACTACTAGTGAACGAACTCCTGATGGTGTTCTGACAGAGAGCATGAAAGCTGGCTTTATTGAACGTCAATTAGTCGAGACACGACAAATTATAAAACATGTTGCTCGCATACTAGATAATCGTTTTTCTGACACCAAAATCATTACTTTAAAATCTCAACTAATTACCAATTTTAGAAATACCTTTCATATTGCCAAAATACGTGAACTAAACGATTATCACCATGCTCATGATGCTTATCTTGCTGTTGTTGTAGGACAAACTCTTCTTAAAGCCTATCCAAAATTAGCTCCCGAATTGATATACGGCCACCATGCTCACTTTAATCGGCACGAGGAAAACAAAGCAACGATAAGAAAACATCTCTATTCTAACATCATGAGATTCTTTAATAATCCAGATTCCAAAGTTAGTAAAGGCATTTGGGATTGTAGTAGGGACTTGCCCATCATAAAAAATGTCATCTACAACTCTCAAATCAACTTTGTCAAACGAACAATAATTAAAAAAGGAGCATTTTATAATCAAAATCCTGTTGGAAAATTAAATAAACAAATTGCAGTCAATAATCGCTATCCACTAAAAACAAAAGTTTTATCTTTAGATACTTCCCTATATGGAGGTTATGGACCAATGAATTCTGCCTTATCTATTATCATAACCGCAGAACGCTTTAATGAAAAGAAAGGTAAGATAGAAACTGTAAAAGAATTTCATGACATTTTTATCATAGATTATAAAAAATTTAATAATAATCCATTTCAATTCTTAAATGACACTTCGGAAAATGGTTTTCTTAAAAAGAATAATATAGATCGTGTTCTAGCCTTCTATAAAATTCCAAAATATTCACTGATGCAGAAAATTGATGGAACAAGGATGCTATTTGAAAGTAAGTCAAACCTTCATAAAGCGACACAATTTAAACTGACAAAAACTCAAAATGAATTGTTTTTCCATATGAAAAGACTTTTGACTAAATCGAATTTGATGAATTTAAAATCTGAAAGTGCGATAAAGGAAAGCCAAAATTTCATCCTCAAACACAAGGAAGAATTTGATATTATTTTGAACCAGTTATTAGCTTTCTCTCAAAAAATGTTGGGCGACACTACATCGTTAAAAAATCTTATAAAAGGATATAATGAGAGAAAGATTAAAGAAATTGATAGCAGCGAGGAAACCATCAAATATTTTTACGATAATTTCATTAAAATGTTTAGTTTTGTAAAGAGTGGTGCTCCAAAAGATATCATTAATTTCTTTAATGATAAATATACAGTACCAAGAATGCGTCCAAAGCCGGATAAAAAAATGCTTGATGCTACTATTGTCCACCAATCCATCACTGGTCTATATGAGACTAGGATTGACTTAAGCAAATTAGGAGAAGACTAATGGGATGGAGAACCGTTGTTGTCAACACTCACTCTAAACTCTCCTACAAGAACAATCACTTGATTTTTAAAGATGCCTCTCGGACAGAGTTGATTCACCTGTCCGAGGTGGACATTCTACTTTTAGAAACGACGGATATCGTTCTCTCCACCATGCTGATTAAACGTTTGGTGGATGAAAATATTCTGGTCATCTTTTGTGATGATAAACGCTTGCCAACGGCATACTTAATGCCTTACTACGGTCGACACGATTCCAGTCTGCAACTCTCTCACCAAATTACTTGGAGCGAGGAGGCTAAGGCACAAGTTTGGACGACGATTATTGCACAAAAAACTCTCAATCAGGCTTTTTATCTAGGTAGTTGTGGCTTTCTGGAAAAGAGTCAGTCCGTCATCGATCTCTATCATGGGTTGGATTTATTTGATCCTAGCAATCGCGAGGGACACGCTGCTCGGATTTATTTCAATACCTTGTTTGGAAATGATTTTAGTCGTGAGCAAGATAGTGATGTCAATGCTGCCTTGGACTATGGCTACACCTTGATTTTGAGCATGTTTGCGCGTGAGATTGTGTTGTCTGGTTGTATGACTCAGTTTGGCTTGAAACATGCCAATCAGTTTAATCAATTCAACCTAGCGAGCGATATTATGGAGCCTTTCCGTCCGATTATTGACAGGATTGTTTATGAAAATCGAAACAGCTCTTTTGTCAAAATCAAGCGAGAACTTTTTACTATTTTCTCAGATACCTTTTACTATAATGGTAAAGATATGTACCTGTCCAATATCGTCAGTGACTATACTAAGAAAGTCATCCAAGCTCTCAATCAACCCGAGAAAGGAGTTCCTGAATTTAGGATATGAGTTATCGATATATGCGTATGATTTTAATGTTTGATATGCCAGTTGATACAGCAGAGGAACGCAAGGCCTACCGAAAATTTCGAAATTTTCTTATAAATGAAGGATTTATTATGTATCAGTTTTCTGTATATAGCAAACTCTTGCTAAATAACACAGCAAATAATGCTATGATTGAACGTTTAAAGGCAAATAATCCTAAAAAAGGAAACATCACACTTTTAACGGTTACAGAAAAACAATTTTCTAGAATGGTTTACTTGAATGGGGATTGTAATACTAGCGTCGCAAATACCGATTCCCGAATTGTTTTTCTAGGAGAGGAACCTTGCTATGAAGATTAATTTTTATCTACTTGATGAACCATTGGATGTTCAGAATGCAACATTTTTAATCCTAGAAGATCAGTTTGTCTTTTCGAATATTGTTAAACAGTTCTACCAATACTCTGCTGAAAGTGAGATAAGACTATTTGATTCACATTTAAAAACTCTAAAAGAATCAGAATTATTGGTGATAACGGATGTCTGGGGGTATAATCTCAATTCACCTGCCATGCTCAAGCTGATACATGCAGACCTCGAATATCAACTCAATGATAAGCCAGAAGTGAAATCCATGATTGAAAAACTAATTGTTTCTATTACAGAATTATTGGCTTTGGAATGCCTTGAAAACGAATTAGACTTAGAGTATGATGAAATCACTATTCTAGAGTTGATCGATGCTCTAGGAGTCAAAGTTGAAACTCAGAGTGATACACATTTTGAAAAGATGCTAGAAATTATCCAAGTTTTTAAATATCTTTCTAAAAAGAAACTCCTTGTTTTCATCAATGTAACTGCATATCTATCAAAAGATGAGTTAGAAAATCTGATAGAGTATAT
Source organism: Streptococcus sp. SCPM-O-B-23252 (M501) (assembly GCF_058200355.1). Lineage (NCBI taxonomy): Bacteria > Bacillati > Bacillota > Bacilli > Lactobacillales > Streptococcaceae > Streptococcus > Streptococcus sp. SCPM-O-B-23252 (M501). The sequence continues at coordinate 925,646 of NZ_JBYQGS010000001.1, read as the reverse complement.
CAAATTCAATCAACTAAGGGTTTTATTTGTCGAGCCTCGAAAAGTCTATGATTTTCCGCAGTATGTGCTGGATCTGGACTATTTTTTGAACCTTGAAAATATGGTATAATAAAAGCAACAATTGGAACCTTACGAGCTGAAGTCTGGCTGGGACGAATGGCGTGATTACGAAATTTCGTGAGAAAATTTTTTCTACGAGGTTTTAGAGCTGTGTTGTTTCGAATGGTTCCAAAACCTCTTTTTCTTTTTTTACTGGTTGAGTAGTGTTTTAGAGCTGTGTTGTTTCGAATGGTTCCAAAACATTAGGATTGTTGCGGTCGTACTCGAATTGAGTTTTAGAGCTGTGTTGTTTCGAATGGTTCCAAAACAATTTCTAGGATTGTCCATTCGTCCAATAAGTTTTAGAGCTGTGTTGTTTCGAATGGTTCCAAAACCACTAACTTGACTTTTGGTGAGTCAACAAAGTTTTAGAGCTGTGTTGTTTCGAATGGTTCCAAAACACAAGGACTGCGTTTAGGCTCGTTAATTGAGTTTTAGAGCTGTGTTGTTTCGAATGGTTCCAAAACTATTTTATTGAGGAACACAAGCGCTATCAGGTTTTAGAGCTGTGTTGTTTCGAATGGTTCCAAAACAAAACATAGCCCAAGCATGAGTCAATCCATGTTTTAGAGCTGTGTTGTTTCAAATGGTTCCAAAACGTCGTTGCTTTTGAATGACACTTCTGACATGTTTTAGAGCTGTGTTGTTTCGAATGGTTCCAAAACAAAAAAAGTGTTTGATCTATCTACCAAGCGGTTTTAGAGCTGTGTTGTTTCGAATGGTTCCAAAACCCTCGTGTGATTCGTCAGAATCAGCACTATGTTTTAGAGCTGTGTTGTTTCGGATGGTTCCAACATTTATTTTTTGTATGAATATATCAGAATATTTTAAAAATGAAGGGGTTTTCTATGGAGAGTGATGTGTTTTTTGATTATTACTTAAAATCACTTAGGTTTTATTTTCGTGATAGGTGTGAGGATATTGGATTTATAAAGTTTTTTAAAGATGAAAAGAATAGTTTTATTACCATAGAGGATTATGCTTTAGAAGCATTTGTAGTATTGTCAAATATTTTGAGTAAATATAGAATTGTGTTTTCTTGTGGAATTATTTATAGTAAGGGGGTAGTTACTGGAGTAGAAGTGTGTATGAATGTATCAGAGTTAGAAAGATTAAATAAATTATTTAAGATATAGTTTTGAAGAATATTAAAAAACATAAGGGAATTCGTTTACGTGGGATGTGTGGAGTGGTAGTATTAATGTTTCCTAGTTCTAGAGCTCTGTTGTTTTGAATGGTCCCAAAATGCCTTCAATAATTTGCAGTCACCAGCAATCTCTATTACCCGTAGCCATTTATTGTTTTTTTAAGCTTTTATTGTTACAATATCCATATAGATAAAAAGACTGGATTTCCAGCCTTTTTAGTTGTTTTAAAGAAAGGTTTTTTATGAAACGCAAATCGATTTTGTTTCTATTTTTATTCTTGCTCTCGATTGGTCTGGCCTATGAGACGCAATCTATCACAGCTGGTTGGATGACAGGCAGCCAGTATGGGATTATTGGTATCTCTGTCCTCTTGCTCCTAGTATATGCGATTCCTGCTGTTTGGGCTCTCTTTCATTTCGCAAAGAAGTGGAAGTTATCCTGGATTCCGGTTCTCTTTTCTCTTCTAGGTGGGGGATTTATCGCAGGTTGGTTATCTAGTTTTGCCAATACCTATTTCCATGAGATGATTCAGGCAGTAGCGCCCAATAGCGACTTTTGGAACCAGTATGAGAGTGCGATTGCAGGACCCCTCTTTGAGGAACCCTTCAAGTTGATTCCAATCTTCTTTGTCCTCTACTTGTTCAATGTTCGTCGGATCAAATCCATTTTCCTTTTAGCGATTGCATCTGGTCTTGGTTTCCAGATCGTGGAGGATTTTGCCTATATCCGTCAAGACATGCCAGAAGGTTTCTCTTACGCAGTATCTGGTATCCTAGGTCGGATCATGAATGGGGTCGTATCACACTGGGTCTACACAGCCCTCTTCATGGTGGGTCTCTACTTGATCGTCCAATCGACAAAAGGGCGCAAGGAGTTGATGCTGACGGGTTGGTTCTATTTTGTATCTGGTTTTGGCCTTCACTTTGTCGGCAATTCACCATTTGGTCAAATCGAGACAGAACTCCCTCTCGCTATTCCATTCTTGACAGCAGTAGGACTCTTCTTGGTCTACCATGCCTACCTCACTGTCCAAAGTCTGGACCAAGGAAATTAATAATAGAAAAATCGTATGTTTGCAACATACGATTTTTTTGAATCTTATTTACCAAGACAGAACTGGCTGAAGAGTTGAGTGATGAGCTCGTCTGGAGCAGCATCCCCTGTGATCTCTCCAAGGATTTCCCAAGTACGGGTCAAATCGACTTGGAGCAGGTCCACTGGCATGCCCATGGCCAGGCCTTCGTTAACTGCTTGGAGGCTTTCAACGGCTTTCTCAATGAGAGAAATGTGGCGGGCATTGGAGAGATAGGTAGCATCTTGCTCAACCAGGCCAGCATTTTCGAAGAAGAGGGCATTGATCCGGTCTTCGATCTGGTTGATGTTTTGGTTTTTCAGGACAGAAATTTTGATATGATCAGCAGGAATCTCGTCCAACTCGATTTGCTGCGGGAGATCGACCTTGTTGAGGAGGATGATGCGGTTGCTGTCTTGAGAGATTTCCAGCAACTGGCGATCCTGATCGGTCAAGGGTTCACTGGCATTGAGGACCAGAAGGACCAGGTCGGCTTCTTTAAGGGCTTTGCGAGAGCGCTCCACACCGATGCGTTCGACGATGTCCTCGGTCTCGCGGATCCCAGCCGTATCGACCAGCTTGAGAGGAACACCGTTGATGTTGACGTATTCCTCGATGACGTCTCGGGTGGTCCCTTCGATATCGGTTACGATGGCTTTTTCCTCGCGCAGGAGGTTGTTCAGAAGGCTAGACTTACCGACGTTTGGTCGCCCGATAATAGCAGTAGAGATCCCTTCGCGGAGGATCTTGCCACGACGAGCTGTCTTGAGGAGATTGGTCAAGAGGGCTTCAAACTCAGTCGTCTTCTCACGGATGATCTCGGTAGTTGCTTCCTCGACATCGTCGTACTCAGGATAGTCGATGTTGACTTCGACCTGAGCAAGGGTATTGAGGATCTCTTGGCGCGTGTTGTTGATGAGATCAGAGAGGGATCCGTCCAACTGTTTGACAGCGATGTTCATAGCCTTGTCAGTCTTGGCGCGGATAATATCCATGACCGCTTCAGCCTGGGTCAAATCGACCCGTCCATTGAGGAAGGCCCGCTTGGTAAATTCCCCAGGCTCAGCTAATCGAGCGCCTTCGCGAATCACCAATTGCAGGATTTCATTGGTCACAGCAATCCCACCGTGGGTATTAATCTCGATGATATCTTCTCGAGTGAAGGTCTTAGGAGAGCGCATGGCTCCGACCATGACTTCGTCGAGGATCTCATCCTTATCTGGATCCACGATATGGCCGTAGTTGAGGGTATGGCTAGCCACGCTATTCAAGTCTTTACCCTTGAAGATCTTTTTTGCGATTTTAAAGCTATCCGTTCCGCTTAGACGGACGATTCCAATAGCCCCCTCACCGAGCGGAGTCGAGATCGCAGCGATAGTATCAAATTCTCTAGTAATCATGTATCTTCTCTTTTCCTGTGTATTCTCTTCTATTCTATCGTAAACTAGTAAGAGGGGCAAGATATTGCTTTTAGAAGGAGGAGTTGAAAAGGTTTTCAGTTAAGTAGTGAAATCTGTCGGCCAATATGCTATACTAAATATGAATAGAAATGGAGGTCTATGATGGTAAACCTAAAAGAACAGGTAGGGATTAAGGCGGCTGAGTTTGTTACTGACGGCATGATTGTCGGTCTTGGTACAGGGTCAACTGCTTATTATTTTGTGGCCGAATTGGGGCGTCGCATCAAGGAGGAAGGCTTGCAGATTACTGCTGTAACGACCTCAAGCGTGACCTATGATCAGGCTGCAGGTTTGGGAATTCCTCTCAAAGCCATTGACGATGTAGAAGTGGTGGACCTGACCGTAGATGGTGCGGATGAAGTAGACCCTGCTTTGAACGGCATCAAAGGTGGGGGCGGTGCTCTCTTGATGGAGAAAATCGTTGCGACCAACTCAAAAGACTGCATCTGGATTGTCGATGAGTCTAAACAAGTGGAGACGCTTGGTGCCTTTAAACTGCCGGTAGAAGTGGTTCAATACGGGGCAGAGAATCTTTTCCGTCATTTTGAGAAGAAGGGTTATTCACCAGCTTACCGTGAAAGGGACGGCCAGCGTTTTGTGACCGATCAGGGTAACTTTATCATTAATTTGGATTTGAAAGTGATCCCAGACGCTGAAGCCTTAGCAGAAGAGTTGGACCGGACTGTCGGTGTTGTCGACCATGGTCTCTTCTTAGGAATGGTTTCTAAAGTCATCGTAGGGAAACCAGAAGGTCCAAAAATCATAAGCAAATCACTTTAAAAAGGGCATTTTGTCCTTTTTTCTACGGATATGAAACTTATTTATAAAATTTTATATGAAAGCGTTACATTTTCAAAAATTTGTGTTATACTGTATTCAGTTTAAATTATAAAGGAGACATTCAAAATGCCAAAATTTAATCGTATGCATTTAGTTGTATTGGATTCAGTAGGGATCGGAGCAGCTCCAGATGCTAATAACTTTGTCAATGCCGGTGTACCTGATGGCGCATCTGACACACTTGGACACATCTCAAAAGCAGTTGGGTTGAATGTACCAAACATGGCAAAGCTTGGTCTTGGAAATATTCCGCGTGAACAAGCCTTGAAGACTGTTCCAGCTGAGAGCAATCCAACTGGTTACGCAACGAAGTTAGAAGAAGTCTCTCTTGGAAAAGATACCATGACAGGTCACTGGGAAATCATGGGCCTTAATATTACAGAACCATTTGATACTTTCTGGAATGGATTCCCAGAAGAAATTATTACTAAGATTGAAGAATTCTCAGGTCGTAAGGTCATCCGCGAAGCTAACAAACCTTATTCTGGTACAGCGGTCATCGATGACTTCGGACCACGCCAAATGGAAACTGGCGAGTTGATCATCTATACATCAGCTGACCCAGTTCTTCAAATCGCAGCTCACGAAGACATCATTCCTTTGGATGAACTCTACCGTATCTGTGAATACGCTCGTTCTATTACGTTGGAACGTCCGGCTCTTCTTGGACGTATCATTGCTCGCCCTTATGTAGGGGAGCCAGGAAACTTCACACGTACGGCCAACCGTCGTGACTTGGCTGTTTCACCATTTGCTCCAACTGTTTTAGACAAATTGAACGAAGCTGGTATCGATACTTACTCAGTTGGTAAGATCAGCGATATCTTCAACGGCGCTGGTATCAACCACGATATGGGTCACAACAAATCAAACAGCCACGGTATTGACAACTTGATCAAGGCTATGAAATCAGAAGACTTTAAACATGGCTTCTCGTTCACTAACTTGGTAGACTTCGATGCCCTTTATGGACACCGTCGTGATCCACATGGTTACCGTGATTGCTTGCGTGAGTTTGACGAGCGCTTACCTGAAATTATCGCTGCCATGAAAGAAGATGATCTCTTGATGATCACGGCTGACCACGGAAACGACCCAACTTATGCTGGTACTGACCATACACGTGAGTACATCCCGTTCTTGGCTTACAGCCCATCCTTCAAAGGTAGTGGCTTGATCCCAGTTGGACACTTTGCGGATATCTCAGCTACAGTGGCGGACAACTTCGGTGTGGAGAAAGCTATGATCGGTGAAAGCTTCTTAGATAAATTGGTCTAAGATGACGCGATTTGCCTTACTCGTAAGAGGAATCAATGTTGGCGGCAAGAATAAGGTAGCCATGGGGGATCTGCGTCAACAATTGACGGATCTAGGCCTCGGCCAAGTGGAAACCTACATCAATAGTGGCAATATCTTCTTTACGACGGATCTTTCGCGGACTCAATTAGTGGAGGGTCTGTCGACCTTCTTTGAGAACCATTATCCCTTTATTGAGCGTTTTTCTCTGCTGAGTCGAGAAGACTATGAAGCAGAATGTGCGAACTTGCCGAACTGGTGGATAGAAGAGATGGCTCGCAAGGATGTCCTCTTTTACACCGAGGGCTTGGATAGGGAATCCGTAGAAGAGAAGCTGCTGGCTTTAGATTTGGGAGAAGAAGTGCTCCACTTTGGCAAGCTAGCGGTTTTCTGGGGGAAATTCTCAGAAGCAAGCTATGCTAAAACAGCCTACCACAAACATCTGATGAAGATGCCGTTCTATAGCCAGATGACTATTCGCAACGCCAACACCTTTGACAAAATCGGTACATTACTTAAGAAATAATAGGAGGAACACAATGACATTATTAGCAAAAATCAATGAAACAGCAGCATTTTTGAAGGGCAAAGGAATCGAAGCTCCTGAGTTTGGTTTGATCCTTGGATCAGGTCTTGGAGAATTGGCTGAGGAAATCGAAAATGCAGTCGTAGTAGACTACTCTAACATTCCAAACTGGGGTCAATCAACAGTAGTCGGACATGCTGGTAAATTGGTTTATGGTGATCTTGCTGGACGTAAGATATTGGCACTTCAAGGTCGTTTCCACTTCTACGAAGGAAACCCATTGGAAGTGGTGACTTTCCCAGTTCGTGTCATGAAAGTGTTGGGCTGTGAAGGGGTTCTTGTCACCAATGCTGCTGGTGGTATCGGATATGGACCAGGTACCTTGATGGCTATCACTGACCACATCAACATGACAGGTCAAAACCCATTGATCGGTGAAAACTTGGATGACTTTGGTCCACGTTTCCCTGATATGTCCAAAGCTTACACTCCAGAATACCGCGAGACTGCTCATCAAGTAGCAGACAAATTGGGTATCAAATTGGATGATGGGGTCTATATCGGTGTGACAGGTCCAACTTATGAAACTCCAGCTGAAATCCGTGCGTATAAGACTCTTGGAGCGGACGCTGTCGGTATGTCAACTGTTCCTGAAGTCATCATTGCGGCTCACTCTGGTTTGAAAGTTCTTGGTATTTCATGCATTACTAACTTTGCAGCTGGTTTCCAAGAAGAGCTCAACCACGAAGAAGTAGTGGAAGTGACAGAACGTGTCAAAGGTGACTTTAAAGGATTGCTAAAAGCGATTCTTGCTGAATTGTAAGAAACTTGGAAAGAATTGTGAGATCTCTTCAAACAATTCCCTATAAACGAAGACTAGTCCTAGCAGCTTGTCTGCTAGGGCTTGTTTCGGGTTTAGCGGGTATCTTTCTTCATTACCTTTTAGAGTTAGTGGAAGGATTGGCTTTTGGTCGTTCAGAGCACCAGTCTGGCTTCTTGACGGATGGAGTGGCGCCTTCACGGATTTGGCTCAGTCTGTTTCTTGTTGGTTCCAGCTCAGCCTTGGTCTGGTATCTCCTACAGCGAAAGGGAAACATTCTTTCTATCAAGGGCCAGATGAAGGAGGAACCTTCAAGTCCTCTTCTTCATTTCTGGCAGCAGATGCTCCATTCCACCTGGCAAATCATTGCCGTAGGAGCTGGTGCACCAGTAGGAAAAGAAGGAGCACCCCGGGAGATTGGGGCCTTGTTGGCGACTCCGCTTGGACGAGCACTAGACTTATCGTTTCAGGACCGCATGTTTCTGATTGCTTGCGGGGCTGGCGCAGGCTTGGCAGCGGTCTACCAAGTGCCACTTACCAGTGTCTTTTTTATCTTTGAAACCTTGGGGCTGGCATTTTCGATAAAACGCTTTGTCTTGGCTGGGATTACCACTTATGTGGCTGCTTATACGGCAGGTTTGGTCATTTCAGACAGAGCCCTCTATCAAGTGCCTGAAATAACTTGGTCACCTACTGTCTTATGGCAGATGGTTATCTTCATTGCTTTCCTGACTCCAGTCGCCGGGCTCTTTGCCCGTTTGACAAAGAAGGCCTCCAATCATCGAATCAAGGACAAACGAATTCTCATCACTTTGCCATTAGCATTTGTTTTCCTAGCTGGTCTAGCAAGCTTTCAGCCCCACCTGCTTGGAAATGGGCGGATGATGGCTCAGGAGATTCTCAATGGGGCCACATGGCAGACGATTCTACTCCTGTTTACCCTAAAAGCTCTAGTCGTTCTGCTTACCTTTTGGGCAGGTGCCTATGGAGGGACTCTGACGCCTTCCTTTGCACTGGGAATGGCAGGAGCAGCTCTTATCTCTTTGGTACTTGGTGTTGGTAATGCGCCAGCGTTCTTGCTCCTGGGTTCGGTTATCTTCTTGACAGTGACCTTAAAAGCCCCCTTGTCTGCGACGGGCCTGGTCCTTGGATTCACAGGACAAGGCTTAACAGCTCTAGCATATCTCTTGCTGACAGCTTTTCTAACTGTTGGTTTCTCCAAAGGATTGGATCATCTCATGGGGAAAAAATCAAGGAGTCTCCAGTAGATAAGATTCAGTAGTTTTTATATAGAGGATTAAACCTACAAGCTAGATGAAACCTATCTTCTTATGGTATAATTTAACTAAGCATATAAGGAACCAGGCTTGTTGGGGCTGGAATAAACCTCACTTTTGATGCCTGGCCTCTATGATGAATCCAGAAAGCTAGAGTTTGTGTTGCGATTTGAACACGAGCGGAAAGCTTTTCAAAACAAAAAATTAAAGGAAGGGTAGTTCGGGTTTGAATTGAACCCGGGCTAGAGGCTGTGTAAAAAAGATAAATCCTTCTAGATGCGTAGCATCTTTGTCGGATTTCCTATTTTTACTTTGCCTCTTTAACGCCTATTCTAAAAAAATAAAAAAGAAAGGTAGAGCATGTGTTCTGATTTGAACACGAGCGGAAAGCTTTTCAAAACACTCAATAAAAAAAGAAAGGATGGGTTAACTGTATTCGCTGAACTGAATACGGGCGGAGAACTGTGTAAAAAAGATAAACTGTCTAGCATCTGCGATGCGTCGTCAGTTTCCTATTTTTACTTTGTTCTCTGTCACCCTTTATATCTTAATTATGTCTATCCATATTGCTGCTAAGCAAGGTGAAATTGCTGATAAAATTCTTCTTCCTGGAGATCCTCTTCGTGCGAAATTTATCGCTGAGAATTTCCTTGAGGATGCTGTATGTTTTAACGAAGTCCGGAACATGTTTGGTTACACAGGTACTTACAAGGGTCATCGTGTATCTGTTATGGGAACTGGAATGGGGATGCCATCCATCTCTATCTATGCGCGTGAGTTGATCGTGGACTACGGCGTGAAGAAATTGATCCGTGTGGGTACAGCTGGTTCTTTGAATGGCGATGTCCACGTCCGTGAATTGGTCTTGGCGCAAGCTGCCGCAACCAACTCAAACATCATCCGTAACGACTGGCCTCAATACGATTTCCCACAAATCGCAAGCTTTGATTTGCTTGATAAGGCCTACCACATTGCCAAAGACCTTGGTATGACCACTCACGTTGGGAATGTCTTGTCTTCTGATGTCTTCTATTCAAACTACTTTGAAAAGAACTTGGAGCTTGGTAAATGGGGCGTGAAAGCTGTGGAAATGGAAGCAGCGGCTCTTTACTATCTTGCTGCTCAACACCATGTGGATGCCCTTGCCATCATGACCATTTCTGATAGCTTGGTCAATCCAGATGAGGATACGACTGCAGAAGAACGTCAAAATACTTTCACTGATATGATGAAAGTTGGTCTTGAAACCTTGATCGCAGACTAATGACAGAAAACCTTCATGATGAGTGGCTCTACGACCTTCAGACCTACCAGTATAGTCGGGCCCTTCGTTCTGCTAAGAAGCAGAAGAGCTTGCCAGAGCTGGTCTTGACCTTATTGCAGTTAATGACCGAGCGTCGAGAGCTCAATATCCAACCAATCATGAATCAAAAGTTGAGAACCGAGTTGCTAGAAGTGACTGGTTTTCAGCTTTTTTGGCATGAGGACCCAGAAGAGGAACAGTTGGCGAACTATCTGTATGACTTAGAAGCCAAGCTTCGCAACGAGCAGATTATCGACTTCATTCGGGCGGTGAGTCCTGCTATCTATCGGATCTTTATGCGCTTGATTGAGATGCAAATCCCAGATATTGCAGACTATATCCACAACTCCAAGGAGTCCAGCTATGACCATTGGAAGTTTGACAAGATCCGGGCCTCTGAAAATCCAGCCTTGCAACAATTCCATAGCGAGAGTGCAGTCAATTCGTCTAGTTTGACAGAGTTGATCTTACTCTTGGACTTGACAGATTCCATCAAGGATGCGGCCAAGCAACTGCGGGAGTTGGAGAAATCTGTCCGCAATCCTCTGGCCCACTTGATCAAACCCTTTGATGAGGAAGAATTGCACCGGACGACTGGTTTCTCCTCCCAGCATTTTATGGAACTCTTGGTGAGTTTAGCCCAGGAGACGGGGATTGTTTACCGGCGAGAACCTTTTTACTTTGACCAGGCCAATGCTGTTATCGAGGCACTCTTGTAAGGAGGAAGACATGGATAAACTGAAAGAGTTGCAAGAAATCATTGATCAGAGTCAACGGATTGTTTTTTTCGGTGGGGCAGGCGTCTCAACAGAGTCCAATATCCCTGATTTTCGGAGCTCTGATGGTGTTTATAGCGTCACCTTAGGGCGCCATTTTACAGCAGAGCAACTGGTCTCTCATACCATGTTTGAGCGTTATCCAGAGGACTTTTTCGACTTTTACAAGAAGTACCTGCTCTATCCAGATGCCAAGCCCAATGCAGCCCATCGCTATCTGGCTTGGCTAGAAGAGACCGGTAAGCTCATGGCAATCGTGACGCAAAATATTGATAGTCTCCATGAAATGGCAGGGTCTAAAAAAGTCTTGAAACTCCATGGTAGTGCCGACCGCAATTACTGTACGGGTTGCCAGCGCTTTTATGATCTGGAAGCCTTTCTAGCTTTGGAAGGGCCTGTTCCGCGTTGCTTGGACTGTGGCAAGGTGGTCAAGCCGGATGTGACCCTCTATGAGGAAGCCCTTGATATGGAGATCTTTAGCCAAGCAGCCAAAGCCATCCGAGAGGCAGATCTGCTGATTATCGGTGGTACCTCCCTCGTCGTCTACCCAGCAGCCAGCCTGATCCAGTATTTACAAGGGGAGAAGCTGGTCGTCATCAATAGGACCAGTATCCCACAGGACAAGCAGGCAGACCTGGTCATCGAAGGGAAGATTGGCCAAGTGTTTTCGAAATTAAGACAATAAAAGAACACCTGAGAGAAGTGGAAATCCACTTGTTTCAGGTGTTTTTATTGTGCTTGTGTAGCTAGTTAGTTCCTATTTATCAAATTGGACTTCCTCAAGTAAGTATTCGATAAATTTCTCACCCATCTTAGAGAGGCTAGCTTTCTCGTGTTGGATGTAGACCAGCTCGATTGGGTCATCGATATCTAGCGGGATGGAGACGATATTGTCTCCGTTGAGGTTGCTGTTAAGGATACCAGTCGCAATGGTGTAGCCGTCCAGACCAATCAAGAGATTGAAGAGGGTGGCACGGTCACTGACGACGATGGACTTTTTGTGATGCTCTTGGGAGAGGATTTCTTCTGAGAAGTAGAAGGAGTTGTGGGTCCCTTGGTCGTAGCTGAGATAAGGGAAGTCTTCTAGATCTTCTAATTTCACCACCTCTTTGTTAGCTAGAGGGTTGGTCTTGCTGACGAAGATATGAGGTTGGGCAGTGAAGAGGTGGGTTGCCTTGAGGTGGCTGTCATCCAGCATTTTAGAAAGGACATCCCGGTTGTACCCATTGAGGAAGAGGACACCGATCTCACTACGGAAGTTCTTGACGTCATCGATGATTTCCCAGGTTCTGGTCTCCCGTAGGAAGAGCTCGTATTTCTCCATATCGCTTTTCTTGAGGAGAGAGACGAAGGCTTCGACTACGAAGGCATAGTGCTGGGAGGATACGCTAAAGAGCTCCCGATTGGCTACTGGGTTTTTATAGCGTTCTTCTAAGAGTTGGGTCTGCTCCACGACTTGTCGTGCATAAGAAAGGAACTCCATCCCATCCTTAGTCAGAGTGATCCCTTTGGGGTTACGGATGAAGATATCAATTCCCATTTCTTTTTCCAAGTCCCGCACAGCATTGGACAAACTTGGCTGGGTGATGAAGAGTTGCTTGGACGCCTCATTCATAGAGCCTGTTTCGACGATTTTGATAATGTAATGTAATTGTTGGATTCTCATGCTTATATTTTAACATACTTTTGACAGAAAATCCTAGCTAGTATCAGTCTCTAGAATGATTTTTCCCTATAAAACAGGTTTAGAATTGAAGGATTAATTGTAGCTTGATAAAATGAGGGAAATGATGGAGGAGATGTGATGAAGAAAATCGTTTTCTGGTACAAAAAATGGAACCAGGAACTGGAGACCAAATTTTTAGCCAGTCTATTAAAGATTAACTTTATGACCAACTTATTGATCTTTCTTGGATTGTACGTCTTTCTAATCCTTGGTAGCTTACCAGGAAATATCCAATCTTTGGGTTTCTGGAATGCTATTTTTGGAGTCGCAATATACAGTGTTACAATTCTTGTTCATGCCCTAGGGGTTAGTTATTTTGTTCCCAATATCTTTGTGATTCTGTATGTTATTTCTCGCTGGTCTACGATACAGGCCCAGACCTTGGAAAAGGAACTGGTCGGTGTCTATGAAGAAAAAGAAGAAGAAAAAATTAAACGAAGGGTCAACAATCGCAAGTACTTTGTGATCCTATGGATAGGAGTCTTTGGCTGTATCCTGGAATCCTTCGTCATCTATCTGGTAAAGGATCTGACTGGTTATGATTGGACCCATCAGCTCATCAATGAGCAGAAGCATACCATAATTTGGTCGGAGGCTCTCCCGACGATTCTTACCTTAGCACTGATTTCCTTCCTAGCTCTGGTCATCTATTCTTATAGGGATGCCAATTCCTTGTCCCCGCTTTTGAACATTTTTTGTATTAGTGGGATATTGATGGGCTTGGTATTGTTAGGGGTGTTTGACATCCAGGTACAAGTCATCGGTTGTCACACGGTCTTCTTGTTGGTTTATTCTATTAGTCTCCTGCGGACCAGGATAAAGGAGTGGGAGGGAGCTGATCCCATTAAGGCCTATGACAATCCAATTCTCCAGCGCTTTCACCTGATCCTCCGCCAATCCAAACACTGGCCTTGGTTGGCAGTCGTCTTTGCCCTCCCCTTGTTAGCGGTATTGGTCATGGTTCTCATGCTCTTTGGTCAACGTCCTGATAGCTTGGTCAAGGCCTGGACCAATACGGCAGATTGGACCTTCTCGGAAAAGATCCCTCCTCAGAATCTCATCATGGATGAGCACTATCTCTGTACGGTTGCGGCTGGTGGCCATGAAAAAGTTGTCAAGCCCCAACGGATGGGAGTCCGGCATGGTCATCCTGTTGTGGTGAATCGCCAGCTCTGTATTGCCAATGCCTTTGAGCAGGTTCTAGAAGAAAAAACGCCACGTTTCCATCGCTTCCTGCGTCGTAATTATGACCGCTATGGCTACCCCTTTGCCAAACATATCAAGAAGAAATGGGCCATGGATGTCATTTACTATCTGATGAAGCCCCTGGAATGGATCTTTTTGTTGGTTCTCTACTTGGTCGATCGCAAGCCAGAAAATCGCATCGCTTTACAGTATATCCCACCGCTACCAGAAGGGTTTTCTCCTGAGACAGATGGGAAATGAGCGGACCCATCGGGCTTCTACTTGACAAGAGACAAGGAGAGCGATATAATGAGACAAATTTAACCTTTAAGGGGTCCAGAGAGGCCTGCAAGGAAAGACAGAAAAAAAATCAGCGGACCGAGTCTAGCTGATCATTTGTAGGACCTTGCTTTTGCGAGGTCTTTTTTGCTGGAAGAAAGAAGAGGAAACCAATGGTCAGTGACAGCTGTAAAAAACGGTTTGGAAAAATCATGATGGAAGACATGGAGTTAATCGCTCAAGAAGAGATTGCGCCACGGATTTTTTCAATGGTCTTGAAGGGGGAAATGGTGGAGCAGATGCTACCGGGGCAGTTTCTCCATATCCGTGTACCGGATGACTCTAAACTCCTTCGTCGTCCCATTTCCATCTCAGAGATTGATCCAGACAGCAAGACCTGTCGCCTCATTTATCGGGTAGAAGGGGGAGGGACAGCCATCTTTTCTCACTTGCCTGTCGGTAGCTTCCTCAGTGTCATGGGTCCTCAAGGAAACGGCTTTGACCTTAAGGGTCTTGGTCAAGGGGCACGTGCCTTGATCATCGGTGGCGGGATTGGAGTGCCTCCCTTGGTCCAAGTGGCTAAACAACTACATGAGCAGGGAGTAGAAGTCCATTCTGTCCTTGGATTTGCCAATAAAGAAGCTGTGATCCTGGAAGAAGAATTGAAGCAGTACGGCCAAGTCACCATTACAACAGACGATGGTTCTTATGGTACCAAGGGTTATGTGTCAACAATCGTTGATCAGATGGACCAGGAGTTTGATGCCGTCTATTCTTGTGGGGCACCTGGTATGCTCAAATATGTCAATACCAAATTCCATGACCATCCTCGCGCCTATATTTCTATGGAATCGCGTATGGCCTGTGGGATGGGTGCCTGCTATGCCTGTGTGGTGCATCTGGAAAATGAGAGCCAAGCAGCCAACAAGCGCGTGTGTGAAGACGGTCCAGTCTTTGAAACTGGTACGATTGTGATGTAGGGAGGAAAGTATGACAAGTAATCGATTAGCTGTATCCTTACCAGGATTAGACTTGAAAAATCCCATTATTCCGGCTTCCGGCTGTTTTGGCTTTGGTCAGGAATATGCCAAATACTATGATTTAGACCTGCTTGGATCCATTATGATCAAGGCGACAACCGCTGAGGCTCGCTTCGGAAATCCCACACCACGTGTTGCCGAAACACCTGCCGGCATGCTCAATGCCATTGGGCTCCAAAATCCAGGGGTAGACGTGGTTCTATCAGAGAAACTTCCTTGGTTGGCCCAGCATTATCCAGATCTACCGATTATCGCCAATGTAGCTGGCTTCTCTAATGAAGAGTATGCGACGGTATCTGGCAAGATCTCGCAAGCACCAAATGTCAAGGCCATCGAGCTCAATATCTCTTGTCCCAACGTAGACCATGGCAACAATGGCCTCTTAATCGGACAAGTTCCTGAGTTGGCCTATGATGCAGTAAAAGCAGCGGTAGAAGCCTCCTCCGTTCCTGTCTATGTCAAATTAACACCTAGTGTGGCGGACATTACTCAAGTCGCAAGGGCTGTAGAAGATGCAGGGGCTAGTGGCTTGACCATGATCAACACGCTAGTCGGGATGCGCTTTGACCTCAAGACTGGCAAGCCCATCATTGCCAATGGCACAGGTGGCATGTCAGGTCCAGCTATCTTCCCAGTAGCCTTGAAACTCATCCGCCAAGTAGCCCAATCGACCAAACTTCCGATTATTGGGATGGGCGGTGTAGATTCAGCAGAAGCAGCCCTGGAGATGTTTATTGCTGGTGCCTCTGCAATCGGAGTAGGAACTGCTAACTTTACAGATCCATATGCTTGTCCGACCATTATCGAAAATCTTCCACAGGTCATGGATCAGTATGGAATAACTAGCTTGGAAGATTTACGTCGGCATGTCCGAGAAAATCTATTATAAGGATTATCAAGAAAATAAAAAATGCCTGCTGGCTACAACCCCAACAGGCTACTGAGTAAGTTACAACTAAAACAACCCTTACTCAGCATAGAAAATATCTTACAGGAAAATCGGTAATATGTCAAGTTTTTTGTTATGATCAAGGACTCTTACTAGTCTAATCCGAAAAGACAGACTGAATCCGAACGTTTTTCGATTATTTCTTGACTTTTCTTTCATATCGTACTACAATGTAGAAAAACCTTTAAAGTAGTCCTGAGAGGCTCCTAAGGTCTAGACGGTGAATCAGGGTAGATACTACCTAATTTTCGTGTAACCTTGCCTCGGGCAAGGTTTTTTTGTGGAAAAAATGTCAGCCATAAAAAGGAGAAACCCATGCGTGAAGAACGTCCCATCATCGCCCTTGATTTTCCAGCTTTTGAAGATGTCAAAAACTTTCTAGAACATTTCCCAGAAGATGAAAAACTGTTTGTAAAAATCGGAATGGAATTTTTCTATGCAGTCGGCCCAGAAATTGTTCACTATCTGAAAGGTCGTGGCCATAGCATTTTTTTGGATTTAAAATTGCACGACATCCCAAATACGGTTAAGTCAGCCATGTCTGTCCTAGGCACCTTTGGTGTGGATATGGTGACAGTTCATGCAGCAGGTGGTGTAGAGATGATGCGCGAAGCCAAAAAAGCACTTGGACCAGGAGCTAAGTTGGTAGCGGTGACTCAATTGACTTCTACCAGTGAAGAAGACATGCGTGATTGCCAAAACATCCAAACCACTGTCCAAGAATCAGTAGTTAATTATGCCCGTAAGGCGCAAGAAGCAGGCTTGGATGGCGTTGTCTGCTCAGCCCATGAAGTAGATTTGATCAAGAAAGCTACATCAGAAGAGTTTGTTTGTGTGACCCCAGGGATCCGTCCTGCAGGAGCAGAAATTGGTGACCAAAAACGGGTCATGACCCCACAAGAAGCCCATAAAATTGGCTCTGACTACATTGTTGTTGGACGTCCAATTATCCAAGCTGAAAATCCATGGGACGCTTACCATGAGATTAAGAGACAATGGAATAGTTAAGAACGTCTAAGAAGCTGTGCTTCAAGACGTTCTACGGGAAGCCTGATAAGGCCTTCCCTAAACTATTCACTAGATTATGAGAATAAAAAGTATCGTTTTATTCTCATAATCGTCGGAACACTAATTGCTACTAAAAGTGAAACTTTTGTAGCTCTACGGGAAGCCCGACGGGGCCTTCCCTAACGCCTTCACTAGATCTCAGAAGAGAAAATTACTGAGATCGTCGGAATAATTAAGTCCGATAGGGCCTTCCCTGAACTATTCACTAACCTGTACAGTCGTTTAAAAATAAATCATTGATTTAATTCGTATTCGATTAAAATCGTGAAAAGGAGTTATCATGTCATTAGCTAAAGATATTGCCAGCCATCTTCTAAAAATTGAAGCTGTTTATTTGAAACCAGAAGAGCCTTTTACGTGGGCTTCTGGGATTAAGTCCCCTATTTATACGGATAACCGTGTGACCCTCGCTTATCCAGAAACTCGTACTTTGATTGAGAATGGCTTCGTGGACAAAATCAAGGAAGCTTTCCCAGAAGTAGAAGTGATTGCTGGAACGGCAACTGCTGGGATTCCTCACGGAGCTATTATTGCGGACAAGATGAATTTGCCATTTGCCTACATCCGTAGCAAACCAAAAGACCACGGTGCTGGTAACCAAATTGAAGGCCGTGTACCACAAGGTCAAAAGATGGTCGTAGTGGAAGACTTGATTTCTACTGGTGGGTCTGTTTTGGAGGCTGTCGCAGCTGCGAAGCGCGAAGGAGCAGATGTCCTTGGTGTGGTGGCTATTTTCACCTACCAATTGGAGAAAGCCGATAAGAAATTTGCGGAAGCTGGCGTTCAACTTGAAACCTTGTCTAACTACACAGAATTGATTCATTTGGCAGAAGAACAGGGTTACATTACTTCTGAAGGTTTGGATCTGTTACGCCGTTTCAAGGAAAACCAAGAAACCTGGCAAGACTAAAGTATAATGGAGGAGGGCCAACACTTGGCTCTCCTTTTGTTTTGTAAAGGAAGGAAAAATTATGAAGCTTGAAAGACGCACTCGTCTGAGTCTAGAAGAAAAGAAGCAGTGTGAGCAGCTTGTGAGATCCTGTCACCAAATTGACCATACCTATCGCTTGCCCTATTTGGATAATCTCTACAATGCTGATCCTACGATGCCAGCCTTTATCCTTGCATTGGTGGAGGGGAAGCTGGTTGGATTTTTGTCCATCTATGCGGATGAACCCAAAGAAGCTGAAGTACAACTTTTTGTGACTCCTTCTTTTCGTAGACAAGGGATTGCTCGTTCCTTATGGGAAGACTTTATGGACTTGGCCAAGGACTATCAGCTAGAAGAACGACTATATGTATCAGAGGTTCGGTTTTTGGACCAAAACACGGACTTACTTAGCCATTTTCATTTAGTGGAGGCAGATGAGGAAGACCACGAACTTTGGTTGGAGGCCCCATGTCAGATCACCGACCATGAGAAGAGAGAAGGGATGATGGTATTGGAAGCTGTGGAGTCCATGCTCCAAGAGATTGCTCATTTTCAATCCAAGGCTTTTGAGACAGATCTTGACTATGCCCTCAAGTATGCGACCGAGTCTCTCGAGGGCCAGGATACCCGTCTCTTTGTCTTACTTGACCAAGAGCAAGTCCTTGCTTCTGTTACGGTGGATCTATCTCAGGGAACGACCTATTTCTTTGGACTAGCCGTTGACCCGGATCATCTCCGCAAAGGGTATGCGCGCTATCTCTTGCGAAGTGTGATGAATCAGATGGCTGCAGAAATGGAGCAGCAATTTCAGATTGTCGTTGAAAAAGAGAATCAAGCAGCCCTCAGCCTTTATCTAGGCCTGGGCTTCACCATCCAAACTGAAGTCCTCTATTTGATGGAGAGCCGATAGAATCCAGCGAAATCCCTATTTTTTTGCTATAATGGAGCTATGTTAGTAAAAAGTAAAAAAGTCTTATTTGGCTTTCTCCATCTGGTCATGTTGTTCCTGATGGTGCACTGGTTTATCATTAGTGCCGTATACCTAAAAGATATTTCGGGATGGGGACTTGTAGTTGGGGGACTTGTCTTCCTCCTAGCTTATGTTGGTCGCTCCTATCTCAAAAGAGCCTTTTCCTGGTTGATGAAACATAAGACAGGATTTATGCTGGGAGCAATTCTGGTTCAGATTGTTTTTATGCTATCTGCAGAATTGTTGATTCGTCGGGATGCTGCTGTGGTCTATACGGGAGCCTTTAGCCTTCTAAAAGAGTCCTCTATTTCAAGCTACCTGAGTCGGAATCCCAATAACCTTCCCTTGTTCTTGTACGAACGCTTTTTCTACCAAATCTTTGGTGGAGCAGGACTCTGGGTCATGCAAGTTCTCAACATGGTTTTTGTGAATGCAGGAGCTATCCTCTTGTATCGTTTAGGACTAAAACATTATGACCAAAAAGTGGCAGATTGGGTGTATACCCTCTATGTGGCCTTAATCTGTTATTCCCCTTATTTTTACTCCATGTACACTGATATTCCGCCTCTTCCTCTCATCGCCTTGCAATTAGGGCTAGCCTTGGATCTCTTAAAAGGGGGCGACAGTGGTGCACAATGGAAAACCTCCTTGTTATTTGGACTATTATCAGGTCTGACTATGCTTATTCGTCCGACGACCATTATTGTCGTGATAGCCTTTTGGATGGTTCTTTTCTTTAAAGGGCAGTGGAAGGTCTTTGGTAAAGTCTTTGCTTTAACCCTTTTATCAACTGGTCTGGTCTATGGAGCCCTTAATACAGCTGTCAAACACCAAACAGCTGTTCCTATTCTCGAAGGGGAAGGTCTGGCCAAGGGTCCTCTCTTGTTTATTAACCTGGGCTTGACGGATATTGGTCATAACCAAGCAGATATGAAAGAGGGGCTCTTGAAATATGTCGACGAAGATAAGCGAGACGAGTACAATAATGGGATGTTCAAGAACGAATATATCATGAAAGAAATCAAACGGCGCTTGAAGGAATATGGCCCGATTGGACTCCTGGGACATCTTTATACCAAGCAATCCTTGACGGTGGCAGAAGGGACACTTGGTTGGCTCTATCGGGATGTGGAGTATGAGAAGACTCCCGTTATCAATCCTCTTTACGAGCGCTACACTAAGGATTTCCCCTTTGCTAAGTGGGTTCGGACCTACTTCTTGAGTACGGATCGTCCTCAATACAAATATTATGAGTTCCTTAAACAAGTCATTTGGATCATCATGGCAGCTGGGCTGGTCTTTGTCTATCTGAAGAAAAGAGAAGAGGATGATATCCACTTCTTGTCATTAGCTGTATTTGGTGGACTCCTCTTTTTGACCATCTTTGAAGGTGGAAAAACTCGCTACCTCATTCAATTTTTACCACAAATTCTCTTACTAGCTTCAATTGGTCTAGCGGATCGCCCAAAGAAATGGCTTCTCGCTAGCAAAGGCTCTTCAGAAACCCATATGTAAGGAGATGGCATGCAGCATTCAAGTTGGCACCAATTGCTTAAGGAGCAGCTTCCAGAGGGCTACTTTAAGCAAATTAATCAATTTTTAGACCAGGTCTATGCATCAGGGACCATCTATCCGCCTCGTGAAAAGGTATTTCAGGCCTTAAAGACAACGAATCTGGAAGAGGTTAAGGTCGTGATTCTGGGTCAGGATCCCTATCACGGTCCTGGTCAAGCACAGGGACTTAGCTTTTCTGTACCGGATGACATCCCAGCACCTCCATCCTTGCAAAACATCTTAAAGGAGTTGTTGGAAGATGTGGGGGTTAAAACTTCCCATGATTTGACGCCTTGGGCGGAGCAAGGGGTTCTCTTACTCAATGCCTGTCTGACAGTGCCTGCTGGGCAAGCAAATGGGCATGCTGGCCTGATTTGGGAAGAGTTTACGGATGCAGTTATTCGCCTAGTCAGTCAAGAGGAGGAGCATGTTGTCTTTATTCTGTGGGGAGCCTATGCTCGGAAGAAGAAGTCTTTGATTGATGCAAGCAAACACTTGATTATTGAAAGTGCTCATCCCAGTCCCTTATCGGCCTATCGCGGTTTCTTTGGCTCCCGCCCTTTTTCAAGGACCAACGCTTATTTAACGGAGATGGGTCGCGAGCCTATTGATTGGTTGCGAAGTTAGGAAAATAGAAAGAAGAAATAATGCCACAGTTAGCTACAATTTGCTATATCGATAATGGAGAAGCGTTTTTGATGCTTCATCGCAATAAAAAGCCCAATGATGTCCATGAAGGCAAGTGGATCGGGGTTGGTGGAAAATTAGAACGCGGGGAAACTCCTCAAGAATGTGCTACTAGAGAAATTCTTGAAGAAACGGGTCTAGTTGCTAAGCCAGTTCTAAAAGGAATTATCACCTTCCCTGAATTTACACCTGACCTGGACTGGTACACCTATGTCTTCAAGGTGACCGAATTTGAAGGGGAGCTCATCGAGTGTAACGAAGGGACACTGGAGTGGGTGCCTTATGATCAAGTCTTAAGTAAGCCAACTTGGGAGGGGGACCACACCTTTGTCGAGTGGCTCTTGGAGGAAAAACCCTTCTTTTCAGCTATGTTCCGCTATGATGGGGATCGCTTGCTAGAGACCCATGTTGATTTCTATGAATAAAGGAGTAGAAGATGTTAGTCATTAAAAATGGTCGGGTAATGGATCCAAAAACTGGTTTGGACCAAGTATGTGATCTTTTGGTAGATCAGGGGAAAATTGTGGAAATAGGTCCATCTCTTTCTTATGAAGGAGCCCAAGTCATCGATGCGAGTGGCAAGGTGGTAGCGCCAGGTTTGGTGGACATTCACGTTCACTTCCGTGAACCAGGTCAGACCCACAAGGAAGATATTCACACAGGAGCACTGGCAGCTGCTGCAGGTGGTTTTACCACAGTCGTCATGATGGCTAATACCACTCCAACCATCTCAGATGTCGAGACCTTAAAAGAAGTCTTGGATTCTGCTGCTAAGGAAGCCATCCATGTTAAAACCGTAGCGACGGTTACCAAGAACTTTGATGGCCAACACCTCACTGACTTTGAAGGTTTGTTACAAGCTGGGGCTGTCGGTTTCTCAGATGATGGGATCCCGTTGCAAAGTACCAAGGTAGTCCGTCAGGCCTTGGAAGAAGCCAAACGTCTGGGGACCTTTATTAGTCTCCACGAAGAAGATCCAGAGTTGAACGGCATTCTGGGACTCAATGAGCATATTGCTCGGGAGCATTTCAAGGTTTGCGGAGCGACTGGTGTGGCAGAATACTCTATGGCAGCGCGTGATGCTATGATTGCTCACGCAACAGGTGGCCACCTCCACATCCAGCATCTCTCGAAAGCTGAGAGTGTCAAGGTAGTCGAGTTTGCCCAAGCGATCGGTGCTCCTGTTACAGCAGAAGTAGCTCCTCAGCATTTCTCTAAGACTGAAGACCTCTTGCTGTCTAAGGGAAGCAATGCCAAGATGAATCCGCCTCTTCGTCGGGAAGAAGACCGTCGTGCAGTCATCGAAGGCTTGAAGTCAGGAGTCATTACCGTAATCGCAACGGACCACGCGCCTCATCATGCGGATGAAAAGAACGTAGCCGATATCACCAAGGCTCCTTCCGGCATGACAGGATTAGAGACCTCTCTATCGCTTGGTTTGACCTATTTGGTCCATGCAGGAGAGCTCAGCTTGATGGAACTCTTAGAAAAAATGACCTATAATCCTGCTAAATTATATAACTTTGAAGCGGGTTATTTGGAAGTCGGTGGACCAGCGGATATTGTGATCTTTGATCCGGATGCTGACCGTTTAGTGTCTGATCATTTTGCTTCTAAGGCAGCTAATTCACCGTTTGTTGGTGAATCCCTCAAGGGACAGGTGGCCTATACCATCTGCCAGGGCAAGATTGTCTACCAATCCTAAACCTGACTTAAAAATAAGGAAGTCAAATTGAAAGCTGGACGAATGAGGAGTATATGAATAGTAGAAAAATACTAGAGATGATCTTGTATTGTTTGGTCACTTTTCTGGTCTGCTTTTTTCTGGTCAATTGGCTCCTTCCTTCGGCAGAACCAGTGATGACCAAACCGTCAACAAGTGCCAAAAAGAAGGTAGTCACCTATGTAGCGATTGGGGATTCCTTGACCAAAGGCGTAGGAGATAGCACCAATCAAGGAGGTTTTGTTCCTCTGCTTGCTCAGAGTTTGACCAATGAAACAGGTCTTGAATTCAAAGCGATCAACTATGGTGTTTCTGGTAACACGAGCGGTCAAATTTTGTCACGTATGCAGGAGAAAAAGGAGATTCGAAAGGACCTGAAGAAGGCTCAGTTACTGACCATTACTGTCGGGGGCAATGACCTGCGAAAGGCCATTCTTGAGGATACCAGTAACTTAGATCTGGACCGCTTCGAAAAAGCATCGAAGACCTATGAGAAAAATCTCAAACAGATTATCGAATTTGCCCGCAAGGACAACCCGGATCTACCCATTTACGTGGTAGGGATCTATAATCCCTTGTATCTCAATTTCCCCGATCTAACGGAATTGCAGACCCTTGTCGATCAGTGGAACCAAAGAACGGAGGAGACCCTCTCTGCCTATCAAGGCGTCTACTTTGTTCCAATCAATGACCTCCTCTATAAGGGAATTGATGGCAAGAGTGGGGTGACAGAATCCGAATTAGGAAAAGAAACTGTGACCAATGATGCCTTGTATGATGAGGATAGTTTCCATCCCAATAATACAGGCTACGTGATCATGAAAGAAGCCGTACTGGAGAAAATACATGCAACTGAGAGAAAATGGTTCGAGTGAGAAGAAGGTTAAGCCAGCAACCACAGGACCTCATTTTAAGGAGAGACGAGAAAAAACGCCGATTAACATCTGGAAATGGCTCTTTCTAGGCTTGGTCAGTTTCTTGCTGGCAACAAGTCTAGTCGTATGGACTCGTTTCTCAACGGTACGAGAGGATGTCCGGCAACTACAGACTCCTAGCCAAGGAGGAGATGTCAAGATCGGCAGTATGACCACAACTAGGGCTCAACTAAATGAAACCATCAAGGTCATGCTTAAAAGTTATCATTTGAGTGATTATCAACTGTATGCAGACAACCAACAGATGTTACTAGAGGGGAAGATGGACTTTTTAGGAAAGGAGTACCCGCTCTATATCTATTTCCAGCCAAGTAAGCTAGAGGATGGGAGTATCCTCCTGACCCTCAAGGATTTTTCAGTTGGGACCTTGAAACTTCCTAAGAAGACCGTGATGCAGGTGCTGTCTACAAACAAGGATCTACCTGACTTTGTAAAAATTGATAGCAAAGAAGCGACGATTAAGATCGAGCTTGCTAAGATTAAAAATGAGATGGATTTCTATGTCAAGGCCAATACCATTGATCTATACAATGATCAAATCATCTTTGATCTCTACAGGAAAAAATAAGAAGATCAGGCGAAAGTAAGAAAGCGACTTTCGCCTTTATTTTGTTTCTATTCAAAAAATTCAGAATATTGTAGAAAATTCTTGACATTCAATTTTCCCTATGCTAAAATACTAAACAAGACATCAATCAAAGGAGAAAGTCAAACATGAAAACAGCTAAGTTTATTCAATTTGCTTTGTTGTTGAGGTACTCGGGCTAGTGCAAAAGCATTAGTCCTGTTTGGCTTACCAAGCGGGAGTAACAAGACATCTCGCTTAGGTAACTGGCGAGATGTTTTTATTTTATTTACTATGTTTAGAAAAGAGGAGACCCTATGCGTAAAGTTGAATTTTTAGATACCAGTCTTCGGGACGGTGAACAGACTCCAGGAGTCAATTTCTCCATTAAAGAAAAGATTGCCATTGCCAAGCAATTGGAAAAATGGGGCATTTCTGCTATTGAAGCAGGTTTTCCTGCAGCTAGTCCGGATTCCTTCACTGCTGTGCAGGAGATTGCGAAGGTCTTGACCAAGACAGCCGTGACAGGTTTGGCTCGCTCCGTTAAATCTGATATCGATGCTTGCTATGAAGCCTTGAAAGATGCCAAGTATCCGCAAGTTCACGTCTTTATCGCAACGAGTCCCATTCACCGGGAATTTAAACTCAACAAGACCAAGGAAGAAATCCTTGAAGCCATCAAAGAACACGTTTCTTATGCTCGCTCAAAGTTTGAAGTTGTTGAATTCTCGCCCGAAGATGCGACACGGACGGAGTTGGATTTCCTCTTGCAAGTCGTCCAGACTGCGGTCGATGCTGGTGCTAGCTACATCAATATTCCTGATACAGTCGGTTTCACGACACCAGCAGAGTACGGAGCTATTTTCAAATACTTGATTGACCATGTCAAGACAGATCGTGAGATTATCTATTCCCCTCATTGCCATGATGATCTAGGAATGGCGGTGGCTAATAGCCTCGCCGCTGTCAAGAATGGAGCTGGTCGTGTCGAAGGAACCATCAATGGCATCGGGGAACGGGCTGGAAATGCTGCACTTGAAGAAGTAGCGGTCGCCCTTAATATTCGCGAAGACTATTTCCAAGTGGAGAGTCCGATTGTCCTTAATGAAACCATCAACACCTCTGAGTTGGTCTCTCGTTACTCTGGGATTCCAATTCCTAAAAACAAGGCAGTGGTTGGCGGCAATGCCTTCTCACACGAGTCTGGGATTCACCAGGATGGAGTCCTTAAAAATCCTCTTACCTATGAAATCATCACTCCTGAGTTGGTGGGTGTCAAGAGCAATAGCCTCCCTCTTGGAAAATTGTCTGGTCGCCATGCCTTTGTAGAAAAACTGCATGAGTTGGGACTGGAATTCACAGAAGAAGACATCCGGCCATTGTTTGCTAAGTTTAAATCTCTGGCAGACAAGAAACACGAGATCACAGATGCCGATATCCGCGCCTTAGTCGCTGGAACAGCAGTGGAAAATCCAGAAGGCTTCCACTTTGATGATCTTCGCCTCACAACCAATGAAGATGAAAGCATCACTGCAGCAGTCAGCCTGAAAAATGAAGATGGTGAAATTCTTGAATACCTTGCCAAAGGTCAAGGTTCAGTGGAAGCAATCTTTAACGCTATTGATCAATTCTTCCACCAAGAAGTTCGTCTGACTTCCTACACCATTGATGCGGTGACAGATGGAATTGATGCCCAAGCGCGTGTGCTGGTCACTGTTGAAAACGAAGCGACGGATACCATCTTTAATGCTTCTGGTTTAGACTTTGACGTATTGAAGGCGTCAGCGATTGCCTATATCAATGCCAATACCTTGGTGCAAAAAGAGAATGCTGGAGAGATCGGCCACATTGTATCCTATCGTGATCTACCAGATGCCTAAAGGAGAACACTATGACAAAGAAGATTGTCGCCCTAGCTGGGGACGGGATTGGACCAGAGATCATGGAGGCTGGCCTGTCCGTACTGAAAGCAGTGGCAGAAAAAACAAATTTTGACTATTCGGTCCAAGCTCATCCATTTGGAGGAGCAGGGATTGATGCGGCTGGTCATCCTCTACCGGCTTCTACTCTAGAAGCTACAAAGGAAGCTGATGCCATTCTCTTAGCGGCTATCGGAAGTCCTCAGTATGACCAAGCACCGATTCGTCCGGAGCAAGGCTTGTTAGCTCTTCGTAAGGAGCTCAACCTTTATGCCAACATTCGTCCGGTTAAAATCTACGATGCCCTCAAGCACCTCTCTCCTTTGAAGGAGGAGCGCATTCATGGTGTGGACTTCGTAGTGGTTCGCGAGCTCACCGGCGGGATTTACTTTGGAGAGCATATCTTAGAAGAAAACCAAGCATGGGATATCAACGACTACTCGGTTGAAGAAGTGGAGCGAATTGTGCGGAAGGCTTTTGAGATTGCACGGGGACGTCGCAAGAAAGTCACCAGCATTGATAAGCAAAATGTTCTCGCAACCTCCAAGCTTTGGAGAAGAGTAGCTGATCGAGTGGCTCAAGACTTCCCAGATGTTACCTTGGAGCACCAGTTGGTAGACTCAGCAGCCATGCTCATGATTACCAATCCATCTCGCTTTGATGTCATCGTGACGGAAAACCTCTTTGGTGATATCCTTTCAGACGAGTCCAGTATCTTGTCTGGCACTCTTGGGGTTATGCCATCGGCTAGCCATTCAGAGACAGGTCCAAGCATGTATGAGCCTATTCATGGATCGGCTCCAGATATTGCGGGTCAAGGCGTGGCGAATCCAGTCTCGATGATCCTCTCTGTTGCCATGATGATGCGTGAAAGTTTTGATCGAGAAGAAGATGCTAGCCGCATTGAAAAAGCAGTTGAAGCGACTCTTGCTGCAAGGATCTTTACGAGAGATCTAGGAGGCAGTGCTTCGACAAAAGAAATGACAGAAGAGATTATAAAACGATTATGAGTGTAAAAGGAATGATTACTGGCTTGATCCTTCTATGGAATCTCTTCGTAGGGATTCTCTACGGAGTTGATAAGGAAAAGGCTAAAAGAAATACTTGGCGGATACCAGAAAAGACCTTGCTCTTTTATGCTTTTGCAGTTGGAGGGCTTGGAGCCTGGATAGGAGGGCTACTCTTTCATCACAAGACACAGAAATGGTATTTTAAGGTCACCTGGCTCTTAGGAACCCTTCTCACACTTTACACACTCTACGCTTTATGGAGGTAAGGATGGCAGGAAAATCAATTTTTGATAAAATCTGGGAACGGCATGTAGTGACCGGTGAGGAAGGCCAGCCCCAACTCATGTATGTGGACCAACACTATATCCACGAGGTGACCAGTCCCCAGGCTTTTCAAGGGCTTAGAGACACTGGTAGACAGGTTCGGAGACCAGATTTAACCTTTGGAACCTTTGATCACAATGTCCCAACGGTTAACATTTATGATATCCGGGATGTGATTTCCAAGGCTCAAATTGATAAATTAGCTGAAAATGTCAAGGACTTTGGGATCGATCATGCAGGTCATGGTTCAGAAAAACAGGGAATTGTCCATATGGTTGGTCCTGAAACTGGCCGTACCCAGCCTGGAAAGTTCATTGTCTGTGGAGACAGCCATACGGCGACCCATGGAGCTTTCGGTGCCATTGCCTTTGGGATTGGGACCAGTGAGGTGGAGCATGTCTTTGCGACTCAGACCATCTGGCAGGTTAAACCGAAGAAACTCTTGGTCGAGTTTACTGGAAAGCCTCAGAAGGGGATTTATGCCAAGGACTATATTTTGGCCTTGATTGCTCGTTATGGCGTAGCCTGTGGGGTTGGCCATGTGGTCGAGTATAGAGGGGAAGCAATCGATAGCCTCACCATGGAAGAGCGGATGACCATCTGCAATATGTCCATTGAATTCGGCTCTAAGATGGGGATTATGAATCCAGATGAGACGACTTTTGACTATCTCCGTGGTCGTGAATGTATGCCAAAAGATTTTGAAGCTGCAGTAGCCGATTGGCAGTCCCTGGTCAGTGACAACGATGCGACATATGATAGAGTCATCACCATCGATGTATCCCAGTTAGCACCCATGGTGACCTGGGGGACCAACCCTTCTATGGGAGTGGATTTTGAGACACCCTTCCCAGAGATTCGAGATATGAATGATGAACGGGCTTATCATTATATGGATTTAGAACCTGGTCAAAGACCAGCAGATATTGAATTAGGCTATGTCTTTATCGGTTCGTGTACCAATGCGCGTCTCAGCGATTTGGAGTTGGCAGCCAAGTTTGTGAAAGGCAAAAAGATCGCGCCCAACTTAACAGCCATAGTCGTACCTGGTTCTCGTCCGGTTAAGCAAGCTGCTGAAAAGTTAGGTTTGGACAAGATCTTTATGGATGCAGGCTTTGAATGGCGTGATCCAGGTTGCTCTATGTGTCTAGGAATGAATCCAGATAAGGTTCCAGATGGCGTCCATTGTGCCTCTACCAGCAATCGAAATTTTGAAGACCGCCAAGGGTTTGGGGCTAAGACCCATCTCTGTAGCCCAGCTATGGCAGCTGCAGCAGCAATAGCCGGTCACTTTGTCGATGTGCGCCAAATGCCTGAAGTTCAATAAAGGAGGAATCATGGAGAAATTTACCATTTATACGGGGACAACCGTTCCCTTAATGAACGATAATATCGATACCGACCAAATCCTCCCCAAGCAATTCTTAAAGCTGATTGATAAAAAAGGCTTTGGCAAATACCTCATGTATGCTTGGCGCTATTTGGACGATCAGTATACCGAGGATCCAACATTTATCTTTAATAAGCCGGAATACCGCAAGGCAACCATTTTGATCACTGGTGACAATTTTGGGGCAGGTTCCTCTCGGGAACATGCAGCCTGGGCCTTGGCTGATTATGGCTTTAAAGTCGTCATCGCCGGATCCTTCGGAGATATTCATTACAATAATGAACTCAATAATGGGATGCTTCCGATTGTTCAGCCCTTAGAGGTTCGACAAAAACTAGCCAGCTTGAAGCCGACAGACCCAGTGACGGTGGATTTGGAAGAACAAAAGATTATCTCGCCAGTTGGAGAGTTTCGATTTGAGATCGATGGTGATTGGAAGCACAAACTGCTCAATGGTCTAGATGACATTGGTATTACACTTCAATATGAGGACTTGATTGCCGCTTATGAAAAGCAACGGCCAGCTTATTGGCAATAAAATTGTATAGTTAATTAAGAATATTCAGAAAATATATTGTAGATTTTCAGGAAATCTGATAGAATAGAAAAAAAGAATAGAAGAGGACGAAATTTATGACAAAACACATTCAATGGGACGGAACACTTTCACAAGAAGGATTTGACATTCTTAAAGGAGAGGGAGGTTGTATCGTCTGCCCTACAAAAGTCGGTTACATTATTATGACCAGTGACAAGGCCGGCTTGGAACGGAAGTTCGAAGCTAAAGAACGCAACCGCAACAAACCAGGTGTCGTTCTTTGTGGAAGCATGGATGAACTCCGCGCCCTTGCACAATTGAACTCTGAAATCGATGCCTTCTACCAAAAACATTGGGACGAAGATATCTTGCTTGGTTGTATCCTTCCTTGGCGTGAAGATGCCTATGCAAAATTACAAGCCTTCGGAGATGGACGCGAAGAACTCATGACAGACGTTCGTGGAACCAGCTGTTTTGTCATCAAATTTGGTAAAGCTGGTGAGCAAATCGCCAAAGAAATGTGGGAAAAAGAAGGCAAGATGGTTTACGCCTCTTCAGCTAACCCTTCAGGCAAAGGAAACCGTGGGAAGGTCCAAGGAATCGGTGAGCGTATCGAAGGTGCTGTGGATTTGGTCATCGAAGCCGATGACTATGTAGCCTCTATCCAACCAGACAAGACCATTGAAACGCGTTATGAACAAGGGGTGATGGTATCAATGGTGGATTCAGAAGGAAACCTCATCCCAGAACAAGGAGCAGGTAGCCGCTCTGTCAATACTTGTCCAGTCGTGATCCGTAAAGGATTGGATATCGATAAGATCATGATGCACTTGTCCGATCATTTCAACTCTTGGAACTACCGTCAAGGGGAGTACTATTAAGAAATAGAGTAAAGAGTGGGACAGAAATCGGTAATTCGATAGAATTCGATTTCGTCGTCCCCCCTCCGCACAGTTGAGTAGGGCTGTAAAAGCTAATGAAATCAGCGTAGTAGAGCCTACTCAACCACTGCGTCTTGCTCGACAATCCAAAGACAATTGAAAGGCTAGGACTTTTGTCCCAGCCTCTTTTTGCAGTTTTTTTTATAGTTTACCAATAGAATAGCTGACTTCCAATCTTAATAAGTCACGACATTAATCTCACCCTTGTCGTACTCAGCGATAAAGATGTCATCGAAATTTTCAAATCCTTTTTTATTCAGTTCGGCCATAAGCCATTCTTCAGTTTTACCGATGGTCTCTAAGATTTCTACTTGGACTACACCATCTGTAATGATTGGGTATTTGGGATTTTCATCTCCCATTCGAACGACAATGAGTTGACCATTTTGCTCGATGACGGCTCTTTTGACTTCTTTTAGTTGGAAAACGCCTTGAGAGCGCAATTTAAGAGCGACGTCAGAAGCAGAAAGACCTTTTGAGCGACAGGCTTCTGGATCTAATTTTCCGTTTTTAATGATAATGGTTGGTTTTCCATCAATCAGATGTTTGATAAAGTAAACATTGGCATTAAGCCATTTGAGTGACAGAATCAAAATCGTCCAGATGATGAGGATGATGGCATATTGAAGGAAGGTAATCGAACTATTGTAGATAACCCCACCAATAATACCCCCAAGCACAAAGTTCTGTATTTGGTCTACTGCAGAACTTGGTGCTAGATTTCCTTTACCTGTTACATTGATAACAAAAACTAGGGAAACAAGCCCTAAAGCCAACTTAATTGCAATTGTGATAAAAAAGTCCATTATTTTTCTACCTCCACCAGTTCTACACCTGTTTTATATAAGTCCATTTTTTCAAGTAAATAGCTATCCGGGTCTGTTCCGCTAATAGCGCGATAGAATTGCTTGTCTACCTTGATAATAGCTCCATCGGTTGTCGCTGAAGTATTGACGTAGACATTTTCTTTATCAACTCCTAACTCTTTTGAAACGACTTCGATAAAGTGCAAAGAGCTACGGAATTGATTGTCGTTGGACTGATTGCTTTGGAAATTTGAAATACCAATCAAAACAACGGCCACTAATAATAAGATAGAAATGATTGATAATTCACGGAACTTACTTCCGCGTTTATCCTTAAATGCCTTAAAGGCAAAAAAAGCCGTTACCAACACTAAGAGAATGGAAATGATTACCATGACCCAATTTTGTTGGCTAATCTGACTCAATACATAATCATATGAATAGAATTTCATAAAAATCCCTCACTTTTTTTTTATTCAAGGTATTATAAATTATTTCAATCCATATTTCAATGATTAAAAGTGAATTTCTCATTTTTTTAGTGTGTATATTGTACATTAAATGTTGAAGAATGGCAGTAGAAGTTTTCTATCTAATCGAAATTTGGTACACTAGAGCTATGAAGATGGAAGATACAAATAATAAAGCGATCATTTTAGGGGCTACAGGAGGGATTGGCCGGCAGCTAGCGAAAGAACTGGCAAGAAGGCTGGATTATCTGGTCTTAGTGGGTCGAGATGCTGATAAACTCTCCCAAGTCCAAAAAGAACTAACTGGGAGAAAGGCGCAACTGTCAATCCTAACATTAGATATGCTAGATCAAGTGGCTCTAGAAGCTTTTGTAGAGAACCTAGATGCAGATCTTCTCGTCAATTGTGCGGGATTAGCCTATTTTTCCCGTGGGAGTGACCTTGATTCAGCCAGTGAGCAAGATCTCTGGCAAATCAATTACCATGCTCCTGTCCACCTAATCAAGAAGGTAGTGCAGAAACATCAGAAGATTCAGCTGGTCCAGCTGTCTTCTCTGGCTGCCCTTTATCCTCATCCCTATCTAGCAGCCTACAGTTCCAGCAAGGCTGCCTTGCAGACCTACACTCTTGCTCTCCAGGAGGAACTAAGTCAATTAGATTCTCCGGTCCAGCTAGGTCTCTATATTCTTGGACCAGTCCAAACAGGCATTTTTTCTCCTAAACTAAAAGAAGCATTGGGAGGAAGTCGCTTGCAGATGAAGCCTGAGAAAGTCGCTCAGCAGTTGATTCGATTCATAGAAAGAGATACTTCCTATGCTGTTATCGGCCTTCGCTATCGCTTGCTCGTTTTGCTAGGTCGTCTGCTTCCTCAAAGATGGATCATTCGTCTCCTTGCAAGGTATTTACGAAAGGGACTTAATAGATGAAATTTATATTTATATTTTTAGGCCTTGCTTATCTTCTCTTATTTCTCATCCGTTGGTTGCTGTCCTTCATTTATTATAAAAAAGGCCAGTCTCATATTGCAGACTTCCCAGAAGAGCTTTTTACAGTGGTCCAACCCATCCTTTCTGGGGATCCTCGTTTAGCGAATGATTTGCAGGCCAATCTCCAGCAAACAGAAGCAGTGGAATTCTACTGGTTGATTGACCAGTCTGATACAGAAACCCAGCGAGTAGCAGATCAGATTTGCCAAGATGCTTCCTTTGCCCAACGCATTCGAATCTTTCTCATCGAAGACGTCCCTCAGGGGATTAATCCCAAGAGTTACAAGATTGAGCAGGTTGTAGAGGAGCTGACACGGCCTTATCTAATTGTTTTGGACGATGATAGTGTGATTGATTTTTCTAAAATGGGTGAGCTGACTGCCTATCTGGGTCAAGAGGTCATTCTGACAGGTATTCCCTATAATCAAGAAAGAAGTAATTTCTGGTCCAAGCTGGTTGCGGCATTCGTTAATGGCAATTCCTTTATTACCTATTTTACCATGGCAGAAGTTAAGGCGAATCACTCCATCAACGGGATGTTTTATATCCTACCGGTAGAACTTGCAAAAGATCAGGGGCTCTTCACAGCGATTAAGGACTATCTATGTGATGATTTAGCTGTGGCCGATTTTTTAAGGAGTAAAGGAGTATCCATTATCCAAACGCGGGTTACCTGTAATGTTCGAACCACTATAAAAAACGCTAAGCAATATCTGCTCCAGATGAAGCGATGGCTTCTCTTTAGCTCTATCTATCTAAAAGAACACTTGGATTGGAAGGTCTTTTGCCTCATTGGCTTACCGAGTTTTCTGCCTCTTCCAGGCTTCATCCTAAGTCTGTTTTTAGGTTGGCCTTATCTTCTTCTAGGCTTGAGTTTACTACTATTCAAGGCAGTATGGATGCTCCTCTATCGACAAAGCATTCTACCCAATCGCTTACACTTGGATGAAGTCACCTACGAAGTACTAAATGATCTCCTGCTTCCTTGGCTCTTTGTCTATGTTCTAGTGACTCCTCCTGTGATTAATTGGCGGGGGCGTAAGATTCGTGTGACGGATGGAAAGATTCGTTATGAGTAAGATGAAGTCCTATCTGGACCGTTTGTCTGCCTTGTCACCTAATCAGACCATGCTAGACTCTGATCGCTTGGTTCTCTTTCTTAGTGGGAGCAGTGATATTACTTGTGCCGGGCTGACAGCTGGACAACTAGACCTCCTCCATGCGATTTGTCCATCCGGCTATACAGTGGTAGCCAGTAATTTTCCCTTCAATCAAGATTTTGAACATATAAAGTCTCCACAAGTATCCCTCTTGTCAGCTTCTGCATCCAATATCATCTACTATTGGCATACGATTTTGAACCTTCGTTTCCAAAAGTTGTTACAGGAGCACTTGTCTCCCTTGTTGGAAGCGCAGGAAGTGGTTCTTGTTTGTAAGAGTTCAGGGGTCAATATGCTGACCCAGTGGCTCAGAAGTTTAGGGAATCAGGTCACCCTTCCAAGATTGCGCGTGATAGCGCTTGGCCCGGTTTCCCATCTTCTCTTAAATCAAAAAGAACTAGAGCTACTGGTCATCAAAGGAAAGAAAGATCCTTATTCACGTATTCTGGATCGCCACTCAGCGGATATTCAAGTGGATACGGATCATTATAGCTATGAATACAGAGAAGATGTGAAAGGAATCATCTATGACTGGATTAGAAAAAGTGATAAAAATCGATGTGATTAGCGTTCCCTTTAGTGGCCATTTGTTTCCAACCTTGACCCTAGTGAAACCCTTGCTGGAGGATCCGCGTTTTCAGATCCGTGTTATTACAGGTTTTCAGAAAAAGGCATTGGTTGAGCAGGTTGGTTTTGACTGCCTTGCCTTGTTTCCTGATCGTCCGACAGTGATGGAAGATATAGCCAATACATCAAAGCAAGCAAATCTATTGATCATGTACCAACAATTAATGGCCAATATCAGTCTGGTTCCTGAAGTTTTCGACGAAATAAATCGAATTTGGGACTCTGAGGGAAGCCCTGACTTGGTTATTGCAGATTTTGTAGCCGCTCCTGCTGGTATGTTAGCAGATCGTTTGGGCATTCCCTGGATTACGACCATTCCAAGTCCAGTAGCGATTGAAAGTCGCACGACAACACCTGCTTATTTAGGTGGCTGGAAACCGCACCAGGGAACCTTCCCCAAGAACAGAAGCAGTATCTTACTAGATCTAAAAAGCGTGTCTTCGTCACTTGCGGGACTCATTTAAAATGGGAAAAAGAGCGGATGGTGGAATTGACGAAGATTTTGAGCGAAAGACATCCTGACTATGTCTTTTACGTAACCTTAGGTGACTCTGGTGGTTTGGAGCATCCACCAAGGATCTTGTCGGAGAATCTTCTAATCTTTGATTACCTCCCTTATTCAGATGTTCTGGATCAAATGGACTTTGCCATTCATCATGCAGGTGCAGGGATCTTGATGGGCTGTATCGAGCAGGGCATTCCAAGTCTAATTTTGCCCCAGGACTATGACCAGTTTGATAATGCGGTTCGGGCTGAGTTATTCCAAATAGGTTTGGTCTCTCGTAAAAAGACGGAATCCGAAGTCTTGCGCTTATTTAATAAATTAGTTTCTCGGGAAGATTGGTCGCACTTAAAGGCTCTGGCTCAGACAAGCAAAACCTATCAACCAACAGAGTTTCTTTATCAAGAAATAGAGAGACTCTTGACAGTGACCTTATAGAAGAAGTGGAGAGGGAGACTCCTGTTTGCTCTCTTCTAAAGACTATCTATTATTGAACATAAAAAAACTAGAGTTTAAACTCTAGTCTTTTTGTTTTTGATGGGTGATGTTTTTACCCCAGGTGACGATATTTTCATTCTTGTTAAGGATGCGTTTGATGTTGTCCTTGTGGCGGATGATAATCAAGGACGAAAGTGCGAGGACGATAATGGTAAAGATGATATCGTAGCTTGGGAGGATCCAACCAGTCAGTGGGAGGATGAGGACTCCGATACTTGCCAAAATGGCGACTGTCACACTTGAAAAAGAAATCATGCTAGTTAAATAGAGGCTAGCAAAGAAATAAATAGCCAAGATAAATAGAAAGAGAGGTGAAAAGCCGATGAGGACTCCTGCACTGGTCGCGACTGCCTTGCCTCCTTTAAAGCCTGCAAAAATGGGGAAGGTATGACCAAGGACT
Source organism: Streptococcus sp. SCPM-O-B-23252 (M501) (assembly GCF_058200355.1). Classification (NCBI taxonomy): domain Bacteria; kingdom Bacillati; phylum Bacillota; class Bacilli; order Lactobacillales; family Streptococcaceae; genus Streptococcus; species Streptococcus sp. SCPM-O-B-23252 (M501). The sequence continues at coordinate 889,846 of NZ_JBYQGS010000001.1, read as the reverse complement.
GCGAGAAGACCAAAGACCATTGGCGAAATCCCTGTAACCCCAAAAATAGTCGGCAATAAAACAGCCAAGGTTCCTTTGAGGAAATCAACTGCAAAGACGACCAGACCTGCCTTCGTCCCTAAGATACGGAAGGTATTGGTGGTCCCTGTATTTCCAGAACCGTGTTCGCGTAGATTGATGTTAAAGAAGGCTTTCCCAATCCACAAACCAGAAGGGATAGAACCTAATAAGTATGCTAATACGAGTAAAAGAATTGTTTTCATCATAGTTTCATTATATCAAATTTGCTTTGAATGAAAAAGAAAATTTCGTCCATAATTGTCACATCGGATAGTCGGTTTAAGCTAATCGTACTTATATGGGCTAATTAAAGGGAGAGAAGAAAGAAAAATTTTGCAAAATTTCCTAAAAAACTGTAATATAGAAAAGATGAACAAACAGGAGGTTCCTTGTGTCTAAAAAGGAAATCAACATTAATAATTATAATGACGATGCCATTCAGGTACTAGAAGGGTTGGATGCGGTCCGTAAACGTCCAGGGATGTATATTGGATCGACAGACGGAAATGGTCTCCACCATTTGGTCTGGGAAATTGTCGACAATGCCGTCGATGAAGCCCTATCTGGTTTTGGTTCTCAAATTGACGTTACGATTAACAAAGACGGTTCCCTATCTGTAGCGGACCAAGGTCGGGGGATGCCGACTGGGATGCATGCCATGGGTAAACCAACCGTTGAGGTCATCTTTACGATCCTCCACGCTGGAGGGAAGTTTGGTCAAGGGGGGTATAAGACCTCTGGTGGTCTCCACGGAGTGGGATCTTCGGTCGTAAACGCCCTCTCTAGCTGGCTTGAGGTTGAGATTACCCGTGATGGAGCAGTCTACAAGCAACGCTTTGAAGATGGTGGAAAACCAGTTACCACTCTTGAGAAGATAGGAACGGCTCCTAAGTCTAAGACAGGGACCAAGGTTACCTTCATGCCGGATCCAACCATCTTCTCAACGACGGATTTCAAGTTTAATACCATTGCAGAACGGATCAAGGAGTCGGCTTTCTTGCTCAAAGATGTGACGTTGACGCTGACTGATCTCCGTAAGGAAGAAGACAACTACGTCGCCTTCCATTACGAGAATGGGGTCCAGGATTTCGTTGAGTACTTAAATGAAGATAAGGAAACCTTGACGCCGGTTCTCTACTTTAATGGAGAATCAGAAGGCTTCCAAGTAGAAGTCGCTCTCCAGTACAATGATGGCTATTCCGACAATATCTTGTCTTTCGTCAATAATGTCCGTACCAAAGATGGGGGAACCCACGAAACTGGACTCAAGACAGCCATTACCAAGGCCATGAACGACTATGCAAGAAAAACAGGACTTCTCAAAGAAAAAGACAAGAACCTAGAAGGATCCGACTACCGGGAAGGTCTTTCAGCTGTTCTTTCTATTTTGGTTCCAGAAGCCCATTTGCAGTTCGAAGGGCAGACCAAGGACAAACTAGGAAGTCCACTTGCACGACCAGTCGTCGACGGGATTGTCGCTGATAAGTTGACCTTCTTCCTCATGGAAAATGGGGAATTAGCTTCCAATCTGATTCGCAAGGCCATCAAGGCTCGGGATGCGCGTGAAGCAGCTCGGAAGGCGCGTGATGAGAGTCGTAATGGAAAGAAGAATAAGAAGGATAAGGGACTTTTATCTGGTAAATTGACCCCGGCCCAGTCCAAGAATGCTGCTAAGAATGAACTCTATCTGGTCGAAGGAGACTCAGCTGGTGGATCGGCCAAGCAAGGTCGAGACCGTAAGTTCCAGGCCATCCTTCCACTTCGAGGGAAGGTTCTCAATACTGAAAAGGCCAACATGAGCGATATCCTCAAAAACGAGGAAATCAACACCATGATCTATACCATCGGTGCTGGAGTTGGGGCTGACTTTACGATTGAAGATGCCAACTATGACAAGATTATCATCATGACCGATGCGGATACAGATGGAGCCCATATTCAGACCCTGCTCCTAACTTTCTTTTACCGATATATGCGCCCCTTGGTCGAAGCAGGACGTGTCTATATCGCCATGCCTCCTCTTTACAAGATGTCTAAAGGCAAAGGGAAAAAAGAAGAAGTGGCTTATGCCTGGACAGACAGTGAATTGGAAGACCTACGCCGGACCTTTGGCCGTGGGGCAACCCTCCAACGTTACAAAGGGTTGGGGGAGATGAATGCGGATCAGCTTTGGGAAACAACTATGAACCCAGAAACCCGCACCTTGATCCGTGTCACCATTGATGATCTAGCGCGTGCAGAACGCCGTGTCTCAGTCCTAATGGGCGATAAGGCAGCTCCACGCCGTCAATGGATTGAAGACAATGTTAAGTTTACCCTGGAGGAAACGACCGCTTTTTAAGGAGTGTGAGTGATGGCTATCTACTTAGGTTTTCTTTTATTAGTCACTTTGTCCCCGATTCTTCTTGCAATCAATATGAATCGTCGAAAAATTAGACTATTAGGCTTGTATGCACCGGTCGTGTTTACTCTCTGCATGCTTAAGGTAATTGAATCCAATATTAGACTCCCAGAATCTGGTTCTTTAGAGGCAAGCTTACTCATGTTTTTTTATGGATTCCCTTTGATAATTGGATCTTTAATCTTTACACTGATTCGATTGCGTTTCGTCTATTCGGAGAAACCTTGGAAAGGGACGTTGATTTTTCTATCCTATATTTTCGATCCTCTACTTGTAGGTGTTTTGAGCTTGTATGTGGTATTGCTATTTCAGCTCCATCAGTTTATATTCGTAGTCATTATTTTGATGATTCTGGTTTCCTATCTGCCACCTCTTTATCTCTATTATTTCGACAAAGATCAGTAGGACCTAGCTAGAAGGTGAAAAATTATGGATTATTTAATTTCTACATTCAATCATTTTTACCAATTGTATGTTGTCTTATTTCTATCCATCCTTATTGCCTTCTGGCTGAATTGGAAAAAGAAAAAATTTTATGGCTTGTATTATCCAATCTGTCTAACAGTCATGACTTATTGTGTTGTGCAATTTGATTCGTTTGACGGTATTGAGAGGGCTCTTCCGTTCATGCTGGTAGCTTTTGCTGTTCAATTGATGGTAATAGCCCTAGGGATTCCCTTGGTCGTGATTTCCTTGCTTTATCACGTCATCCGTTTATTTTCAATTTTTCCTAAATATGGATGGAAAATCATCCTGATCATCCTTGCTTATCTAGCGAGTGCTATACTTTTTTATCTGGTTATGGCTAGTATGACGGAAAAGTTTTTACAACACCGAAGCATGATGACTGGGGTCATGTTCCTATCTCTTGCTTTCTCATATCTACCGGCCATATTTTTGATCATCAGCCAGAATCGCAGGAAGGTATGAAATGAATGATATCTTATTACCTATAGTTTTCTCTACTTTCCCATTCTTACCGGTTGTATTAGTCGCTACCTTTATTTATATTGCTATTAAGAAAAATAAATCGAAGGTTCATTTTTTAGGATATTTTTTCCCTCTTGCAGGGATTTTAACCATGAATGCCATCAGTGATTATCCCTCTAAGAATTTTGAAGGGCATATGTCAATTACCATAGTATTGGTGACATTTTACTTACCTTTGTTATATGCATCCCTAGTTTATAGTGGCATCCGTCTCTATTCGGTTTATAGCCACCATTTATTGAAAGCCTCTCTGATTTTAGGAATCTATCTCCTTACTAGCATCTTTATGCATTTGATGATTTTTAAAGTTCAAGGTCAATTTATGAAGGTGGTCATCAATATCCATTTAGTGAAACTTATGATTACGATCACCTCGTTTCTCCCATCTGTTTATCTTTATTTTGATAGAAACCAACAATTTCAAGGATATTTAAGTGATGAAGGAGTGGAAGATGAGAACTGAAACAAAAATGATGACTCTGATTTTGCAGATAGCTGAGAACTTGCAAGCGGAAGCAGTGGCTTTATCCGGATCGCGGATCAATCCACAGACCCAAGAAGATGAGTTCCAAGATTATGATGTGGTCTATATTGTTGAGAATCTGAACGACTTGTTATCTGATTTATCTTGGCTAGACCAGTTTGGAATGCGTCTGATTGAACAGCACAATGTCCTTGGACACCGTCGTCTGTATCTCATGCTCTTTGAAGATGGCAATCGCATCGATTTGACCCTCTGTCCCAAGGAACACATCCAAGAGTGGGTGGATAGCGAGGCAGGTTTCAGAGTGCTAAAAGACGAAAATGGTTTATTTGAAGTCTATCAGCCTAATGCCAAGCGCTATTGGACCGCTCCGCCCTCCGAAGAGGAATTTGCAGCATCCTGCAATGAATTTTGGTGGGTATCGGCTTATGTTGTAAAAGCCATTCGAAGAAATCAGCTTATCTATGCGACTGATCATCTCTATGGCATTTGTCAGCAAGAACTTCTCAAGGTCTTAGCTTGGCAGGTAGCAAGCGATAGGGGAACAGTCGATATCGGAAAAAACTACAAGTACCTCTTCCAGTATCTACCAGCTGAGCAAGAGAAGGAGTTCTCAACTCTGCTTGATTTGTCTAGTTTAGACAAAATTACTCAGTCTTTATTTTCTACCATGAAGGGATTCAATCGAGAAGCTCAAATTCTGGCCCAAAAGATGGGATTTGCCTACGATCAGGAAGAGGCTAAGAAGATGATAGTTTATGCTAAAGAGAAACTTTCGAATCATTAATGAATCTATTTTAAACTACATTAAGGATCGTTTGATTACTTGTAGTAACTGAATTCCTTTTTCTAAAAAAATCTACTCAACATTCTTTGAAAGGAGTTGAACACGCCTTAAAGGTGTGTGAAGCTCATAATTCCATCATTTAACAACGTATTTAAAACTACAGAAAGGATCGTTTGGTTATTTGTAGTAACTGAACACGGGACTAATTTCCTAGGAAAAAAGATAAATCGCTTTGGGTTTATGGAACCCTGCATCGATTTCCTATTTTTCTAAAGAAATTTTCGGCAAGCCGAATCGTCCCTTTGTATCTTATATGAGTAATATCCAAAATATGTCCTTAGAGGACATCATGGGAGAGCGCTTTGGTCGCTACTCCAAATACATTATTCAAGAACGGGCCCTTCCTGATATTCGGGATGGCTTGAAACCTGTTCAACGGCGGATTCTTTATTCTATGAATAAGGACGGCAATACCCATGACAAGGGCTACCGCAAGTCGGCCAAGTCTGTCGGAAATATCATGGGGAATTTTCACCCTCACGGGGATAGTTCTATCTATGATGCCATGGTCCGCATGTCTCAAGACTGGAAGAATCGTGAGATTCTTGTTGAGATGCACGGTAACAATGGTTCTATGGACGGTGATCCACCGGCTGCCATGCGTTATACGGAAGCCCGTCTATCTGAAATTGCTGGTTATCTCCTTCAAGATATCGAAAAGAACACAGTGCCATTTGCCTGGAACTTTGACGATACAGAAAAAGAGCCAACTGTTTTGCCTGCAGCCTTTCCAAACCTCTTGGTCAATGGAGCTACTGGTATTTCTGCTGGTTATGCGACAGATATTCCGCCCCATAACCTTGCTGAAGTCATTGATGCGGTGGTCTACATGATCGACCATCCTTCTGCTAAGGTAGACAAGCTCATGGAGTTTCTTCCTGGACCTGATTTCCCGACCGGTGCCATTATCCAAGGGCGCGATGAGATTAAGAAAGCCTATGAAACTGGTAAGGGACGGGTGGTTGTCCGCTCTAAGACAGAGATCGAGCAGCTCAAAGGTGGCAAGCAGCAAATCGTCGTCACTGAGATTCCTTATGAGATCAACAAGGCCGTCTTGGTCAAGAAGATCGACGATGTTCGTGTCAATAACAAGGTGGCCGGTATTGCAGAAGTTCGGGATGAGTCTGACCGGGATGGTCTTCGCATTGCCATTGAGTTGAAGAAAGATGCCAATGCAGATCTAATCTTGAACTACTTGTTCAAGTACACAGATTTACAGGTCAACTACAACTTCAATATGGTGGCAATTGACAACTATACCCCTCGTCAAGTTGGGATTCTACCGATTTTATCAAGCTACATTGCTCACCGTCGAGATATCATTGTCGCTCGCTCTCGCTTTGACAAGGAAAAGGCCGAACGACGCCTCCACATTGTAGAGGGATTGATCCGCGTCATCTCCATCCTTGATGAAGTCATCGCCTTAATCCGTGCTTCTGATAACAAGGCAGATGCTAAGGAAAACCTTAAGATCAGCTATGATTTCACAGAAGAGCAAGCAGAAGCCATTGTCACCTTGCAATTGTACCGTTTGACCAATACAGATATCGTCACCTTGGAAGAAGAGCATGCTAACCTCAAGGAGCAAATCGCGACCTTGGCTGCTATCATAGGGGATGAACGGACCATGTTCAATCTCATGAAGAAGGAATTGCGTGAAGTCAAGAAGCTCTTTGGCAATCCGCGTCGTAGTGAGCTACAAGACACTGCTAAAACAATTGAGATTGATACAGCCAGCCTCATTGTCGAAGAAGAAACCTACGTTAGCGTGACCCGTGCTGGTTATATCAAACGGACCTCTCCTCGTTCTTTCAATGCATCTACAGTGGAGGAAGTAGGTAAGCGGGACGACGATGAATTGATTTTCGTAGAGCCTGCTAAGACTACCCAGCATCTCTTGCTCTTTACCAACTTGGGAAATGCCATCTATCGACCTGTTCATGAATTAGCAGATACCAAGTGGAAGGACATCGGAGAACACCTCAGTCAGACCTTGACCAATTTTGAGCAGGAAGAAGAAATACTTTTTGCGGAGATTGTGGATCAGTTTGAGGGTGTGACCTACTTTGCAGCTACCCAACAAGGACAAATCAAGCGCTTTGAACGCAAGGAATTGAGCCCATGGCGGACCTACCGCTCCAAATCAACGAAGTACGCTAAGCTGAAAGACCAAGAGGACCGTATCGTAGCGGTTGCACCAGTTGTCCTCGAGGACATCATGATCATTACCCAAAATGGCTATGGTCTGCGCTTCAATATTGAAGAGGTGCCAGTAGTTGGGGCTAAAGCAGCAGGAGTCAAAGCTATTAACCTGAAAGATGGAGATCAAGTGATAGCTGTCTTTAAGTCAACGACTCCAAGCATGTACATTCTGACCCAGCGAGGCAGTTTGAAACGGATGTCCCAGGACGATATTCCAGTGACCAGCCGGGCTAAACGCGGACTTCAAGTCTTACGTGAATTGAAGTCTAAACCACATCGCGTCTTCAAGGCAGGTCCAGTCTTCACGGACCAAGGGGATTTTGATCTCTTCACGAGCCAGGAAGAAGTAGCAGAGCAGGATCAAATCCTTCAGATTACCTCCACAACAGGTCAGGTGACAGAAGTGGATGTTACCCAACTCAACTTATCAGAACGAACTAGCAATGGTTCCTTTGTCAATGATCAAATTTCTGATCAAGAAGTCTTTACTGCTAGAATCAAATAAAACCAAAATTAGCCAGTTTATGGCTAATTTTTTTTGCTCGATAAATTTTCTGAAAATTGCAAATTTCACTTGAAATTCTCATGAAATGGTGTAAAATAGAGTACATGAATAAAGTCATCCTTTGTGGTGGCTCTTGCTATTTAGCAAGTCTTGAATGGAAGAAGGATAACAGACATGACAGTATCACTTGATTGGGAAAATCTTGGATTTTCTTATATGAAATTACCTTACCGCTACATCGCCTATTACCGCAATGGTGCTTGGGAAAAAGGAGAACTATCCGAAGATGCTACACTTCATATTTCGGAATCTTCTCCAAGTTTGCACTATGGACAGCAAGCTTTCGAGGGGCTGAAAGCCTACCGTACAAAAGATGGCAGTATTCAATTGTTCCGTCCAGATGAAAATGCCAAACGCCTGCAACGGACTGCTGATCGTCTTTTGATGCCTCAAGTTCCAACGGATATGTTTGTGGAAGCTTGTAAAGCAGTAGTGCGTGCCAATGAAGAATATGTCCCACCGTATGGAACAGGTGGAACACTCTATCTTCGTCCGCTTTTGATTGGAGTCGGAGATATCATAGGAGTGAAGCCAGCAGAAGAATACATCTTTACTATCTTTGCTATGCCAGTTGGAAACTACTTCAAGGGTGGCTTGGTTCCAACCAACTTCTTAATCCAAGACGAATATGACCGGGCAGCTCCTCATGGGACGGGTGCAGCGAAAGTCGGTGGAAACTATGCCGCTAGCCTCTTACCTGGTAAATTAGCTAAGTCTCGGAACTTCTCAGACGTGATTTACTTGGATCCAGCGACCCACACCAAGATTGAAGAAGTGGGATCTGCTAACTTCTTTGGGATCACAGCTGATAATGAGTTTGTGACTCCACTTAGCCCATCAATTTTGCCATCTATTACCAAGTATTCCTTGCTCTATCTTGCTGAGCATCGTCTTGGTTTGAAACCGATCGAAGGGGATGTCCCAATCGATCATCTAGACCGCTTTGTCGAAGCAGGGGCTTGTGGAACTGCCGCAGTTATTTCACCAATAGGTGGAGTTCAACACGGAGATGACTTCCATGTCTTCTATTCAGAAACAGAAGTAGGACCAATTACCCGCAAGCTTTATGATGAATTAACGGGCATCCAGTTTGGTGATATAGAAGCACCAGAAGGATGGATCTTCAAGGTAACTGAATAAATCAATCATAAGAGGGGGGACTCCCTCTTTTTTCATAGGAATAAATACTAGCAAAATAAAATAATTTAATCATGAAACATTTTCGGCTTGCAAGCATGTGAAAATTTTTGTAAAATAAAGGGGTTGAAATGAGGTAGAAGAATGAGTAAAAAAGATAAAAAAATCGAAATTCAAATTGCAGATAGTAAAGTGGTTGTAGGTAAGGAAACCTTTGATGGCTACCAATTAACGATTGGGAAGAAGGCTATTGCTGAGATTGCTGATATGGGAGCTCAGTTCGCTCTAGTGAAAAACGGAGCCGTAGAAAGTCTTTATAAATCACTGGAAAAAGCAGTGGAAAGTGCCATCGAAAATTACAATTTGAACAAATAAGGGGTTGCATTTTCATGAAATCAATGGTATAATTGTGTCTGTTGATTTGCTTGGAGAGATAGCGAAGAGGCTAAACGCGGCGGACTGTAAATCCGCTCCTTCGGGTTCGGGGGTTCGAATCCCTCTCTCTCCATATCATCAATGGGGTATAGCCAAGCGGTAAGGCAAGGGACTTTGACTCCCTCATGCGTTGGTTCGAATCCAGCTACCCCAGTTCTAGGTAATATCAGATAAGGTGGTAAAATATCTACTCAGGTATTTTATTTCTTTATATGAAGATGTCGTTGTAGATCATTTTGATTACGTTGCGAGTGCTTGCTTAGGAAAAATAATTATAAGTATGTCAAGTTTAGAAAACTTGATTGTTGGAGGATTTTTTAGATGAATGAATTTGAAGATTTGCTAAACAGTGTTAGCCAAGTTGAGCCAGGTGATGTTGTTACTGCTGAAGTTTTGACAGTTGACGCTACACAAGCTAACGTTGCAATCTCTGGAACTGGTGTCGAAGGTGTCTTGACTCTTCGCGAATTGACAAACGATCGTGATGCGGACATCAACGACTTGGTAAAACCAGGTGAAACACTTGAATTGCTTGTTCTTCGTCAAGTAGTTGGTAAAGATACTGATACAGTAACTTACCTTGTATCTAAAAAACGTTTGGAAGCTCGCAAAGCATGGGACAAATTGGTCGGACGTGAAGAAGAAGTTGTTACTGTTAAAGGAACTCGCGCTGTTAAGGGCGGACTTTCAGTAGAATTTGAAGGACTTCGTGGATTTATTCCAGCTTCAATGCTTGATACTCGTTTTGTACGTAACACTGAACGTTTCGTAGGTCAAGAATTTGATGCTAAAATCAAAGAAGTTGACGCAAAAGAAAACCGCTTCATCCTTTCTCGTCGTGAAGTTGTTGAAGCTGCATCAGCTGCAGCTCGCGCTGAAGTATTTGGTAAATTGAACGTTGGTGACGTTGTAACTGGTAAAGTTGCCCGTATCACTAGCTTCGGTGCTTTCATCGACCTTGGTGGTGTTGATGGATTGGTTCACTTGACTGAATTGTCACACGAACGCAACGTTTCACCTAAATCAGTCGTAACTGTTGGTGAAGAAATCGAAGTGAAAGTTCTTGACTTGAACGAAGAAGAAGGTCGCGTATCACTTTCATTGAAAGCTACAACACCTGGACCATGGGATGGCGTAGAACAAAAATTGGCTGCTGGTGATGTCATCGAAGGTACTGTTAAACGTTTGACTGACTTCGGTGCATTCGTTGAAGTATTGCCAGGTATCGATGGACTTGTACACATCTCACAAATTTCACACAAACGTGTTGAAAATCCAAAAGATGTGCTTAAAGTTGGACAAGAAGTAACTGTTAAAGTTCTTGAAGTAAATGCTGCTGATGAACGTGTATCACTTTCTATTAAAGCTCTTGAAGAACGTCCAGCTCAAGAAGAAGGCGAAAAACAAGAAAAACGTCAACAACGTCCACGTCGTCCAAAACAAGAAAAACGTGACTTTGAACTTCCAGAAACTCAAACTGGATTCTCAATGGCTGACTTGTTTGGCGATATCGAATTGTAATATTCAAAAAGCTTACCTCTCGGTAAGCTTTTTTTACTTGTAAAATTCTCGAGAATTTGATATACTATAACAGTTGCCACCCTTAGTGTAATGGATATCACGTAAGATTCCGGTTCTTGAGATGGGGGTTCGATTCCCTCAGGGTGGATAAGGATAGGAGAGCGGAGAGGCTCTCTTTTTTTTGTATCTGGATGGAAAGATACCTGTGAATCTTTAAGAGCAGTATCGGACTCTCAGAGCCCTTTTCGATGAGATCAAGAAAACACCATGTCCTAAGACATGGTGTTTCATTATTTGTTTAGTTTTTAGAAGCTGCTTGGAATTCTGGGTTCTTCCATGCTTCGTCGATAATCGCTTGCAATTCTTTTGCAGAAGCTTGCATTTTTTGTGTTTCAGCGTCGTTCAATGGGATGTTTACTGGACGAACGATACCGTGCGCACCAACGATCGCTGGTTGACCGATAAAGACGTTCTCAACTCCGTATTGTCCTTCTTGGAAGACTGAAAGTGGAAGTACAGCATTTTCATCATCAAGAATAGCACGAGTAATACGAGCAAGGGCAACGGCGATACCGTAGTAAGTAGCCCCTTTCTTGTTGATGATTGAGTAAGCAGCATCACGTACAGAGATGAAGAGATCTACAAGGTCAGCTTCGTCCAAGTCACGGTTTGCTTGCAACCATTGTTCCAATTTCACACCGGCAACGTTGGCATGTGACCAAACAGCGAACTCTGAGTCACCGTGTTCACCCATGATGTAGGCATGGACTGAACGAGCGTCAACACCGATCTTTTCAGCAAGTGCTTGACGGAAACGAGCTGAGTCAAGAGAAGTACCTGAACCGATAACACGTTCTTTAGGGAAACCTGAGAATTTCCAAGTAGAGTAAGTCAAGACGTCAACTGGGTTAGCAGCTACAAGGAAGATACCGTTAAATCCTGAAGCAACAACTTGCTCAACGATTGATTTGTTGATGGCAAGGTTTTTACCAACAAGGTCAAGACGAGTTTCACCTGGTTTTTGAGGAGCACCCGCAGTAATAACAACGAGGTCAGCATCCGCACAGTCTTCGTACTTAGCAGCATAAATCTTCTTAGGAGAAGTGAAGGCAAGAGCGTGGCTAAGGTCTTCAGCATCACCAACCGCTTTTTCAAACAATTGAGGGATTTCGATGATACCTAATTCTTGTGCGATACCTTGAGTAACAAGTGCGAAAGCATAAGATGAACCTACAGCGCCGTCACCAACAAGGATAACTTTTTTATGTTGTTTAGTTAATGTCATTATTCTAAACGTCTCCTTCTATTTTTTGGGGTTTCCCCATTCGCATTTATTCTACCACTTTTACTTTTCTTTGTCACGGTTTTACGCCTATTTTGGACGATGTAAACGTTTTTACTCTTGTGTTCCGAAAGAGAAAAAAAGTCCTAAATGTGTTATAATAGTATGGTGAATTAATTAAAGAGAGGCATTGTTTTAATGCAGGATAATAACTTAGTTGATGTTAACTTAACATCTGAAATGAAGACCAGTTTCATCGATTACGCTATGAGTGTTATCGTGTCTCGGGCTCTTCCTGACGTGCGAGATGGTTTAAAGCCAGTTCATCGTCGGATCCTTTATGGAATGAATGAACTTGGGGTTACACCAGATAAACCACATAAGAAATCTGCCCGTATTACTGGGGATGTTATGGGTAAATACCATCCACACGGGGACTCTTCTATTTATGAGGCTATGGTTCGGATGGCTCAATGGTGGAGCTATCGCTACATGCTTGTAGATGGGCATGGGAACTTTGGTTCTATGGATGGTGATGGAGCCGCGGCCCAACGGTATACGGAAGCTCGTATGAGCAAGATTGCTCTTGAAATGCTTCGGGATATCAACAAGAATACAGTTGATTTCACGGATAACTATGATGCCAGTGAACGCGAACCAAACGTCCTTCCAGCTCGCTTCCCTAACTTGTTAGTCAATGGAGCGACAGGGATTGCGGTAGGGATGGCGACAAATATCCCTCCACACAACCTCGGTGAGTCTATTGATGCTGTCAAGCTAATGATGGACAATCCTGATGTGACTACACGTGAGCTGATGGAGGTGCTTCCTGGACCAGATTTCCCAACAGGGGCCTTGGTCATGGGCAAATCAGGTATTCATAAGGCCTATGAAACAGGAAAAGGTTCAATTGTCTTACGGTCTCGGACGGAAATTGAAGAGACCAAGACAGGCCGTGAACGCATTGTCGTTACAGAATTTCCTTATATGGTCAACAAGACCAAAGTGCATGAGCATATTGTTCGTTTGGTTCAAGAAAAACGAATTGATGGGATTACAGCAGTTCGGGATGAGTCTAACCGGGAAGGAGTTCGTTTCGTCATCGAAGTGCGCCGTGATGCCTCAGCTAATGTTATCTTAAACAACCTCTTCAAGATGACTCAAATGCAAACCAACTTTGGTTTCAACATGTTGGCTATCCAAAATGGTGTCCCTAAGATTCTCTCTCTTCGTGAGATTTTAGGATCTTATATTGAGCACCAAAAAGAAGTGGTGACTCGTCGGACTATCTTTGATAAAGAGAAGGCGGAAGCTCGTGCCCATATCTTGGAAGGTCTCTTAATCGCTCTCGATCACATCGATGAAGTGATTAAAATCATCCGTAATAGTCAGACAGATGCAGAAGCACAAGCAGAATTGATGAGTAAATTCAAGCTTTCTGAGCGTCAAAGTCAGGCTATCTTGGATATGCGTCTTCGTCGTTTGACTGGTTTGGAACGTGACAAGATTCAAAGCGAATACGATGATCTCGTTGCTTTGATTGCTGATCTTGCTGATATTTTAGCCAAGCCAGAGCGTGTAGTTGCGATTATCAAGGAAGAATTGGACGAGGTCAAACGGAAGTTTGGAGATCCACGTCGGACAGAATTGATGGTAGGAGAAGTTCTATCACTAGAAGACGAAGATTTGATCGAAGAAAGCAATGTTTTGATTACTCTCTCTAACAAGGGTTACATCAAGCGATTGGATCAAGATGAATTTACTGCTCAAAAACGTGGGGGACGTGGTGTTCAAGGTACAGGGGTCAAAGATGATGACTTTGTCCGTGAATTGGTTTCTACCAGCACCCATGATCGTTTGCTCTTCTTTACCAATAAGGGACGGGTTTACCGTCTGAAAGGCTATGAAATCCCTGAATACGGCCGTACAGCTAAGGGGCTTCCAATTGTCAACTTGCTCAAGTTAGATGACGGAGAATCCATTCAGACCATTATTAACGTCGCTCAGGATCGTAGTGAAGACGCTTATCTCTTCTTTACAACCCGCTCAGGTTTGGTAAAACGGACCAGTGTAGCTGAGTTTGCCAATATTCGTCAAAATGGCTTGAAAGCTCTTAACCTCAAAGATGAGGATGAGCTGATCAATGTCTTCCTCACAGACGGAAATACGGACGTGATTATCGGGACTAAATTTGGTTATTCTGTCCGCTTCAAAGAGTCTGTTGTACGGAACATGGGGCGTTCTGCAACTGGGGTACGAGGTGTCAACCTTCGCCCAGGCGACCAAGTGGTCGGTGCAAGCGTGATTACAGATCAAGATGAAGTATTGATCATCACTGAAAAGGGATACGGTAAACGCACGCGTGCTGATGAGTATCCAACAAAAGGACGTGGTGGTAAAGGGATTAAAACTGCTAATGTGGCTGATAAAAATGGTCCTCTAGCCGGTCTCATGACTGTCAAAGGAGATGAGGATTTGATGATTATCACCAATACAGGTGTCATGATTCGTACCAGCGTCGCCAATATTTCTCAAACTGGACGTTCGACCATGGGTGTGAAAGTGATGCGTCTGGATCAAGATGCCCAAATCGTAACCTTTACAACGGTTCAAGCTGACGAAAAAGATGAGTCAGATACTGAAACTGAAAGTGAAGGGTAGGATAAAAAATGGCTTCAAGAAGAAAAAAGAAGAAAACAAGCTTACGCAATCGCTTGATTAATATCTTTGCTACCTTACTAATCCTTTTGTCTATTGCCTTGATCTTTAATGCTCCGATTCGGAACATGATCATGGTGTGGCATACCAATCAGTACCAGGTCAGCAAGGTATCGAAAAAGACCATAGATAAGAATAAAGATGCCAAGACTAGCTTTGATTTTAAAGAAGTCAAATCGCTTTCTACAGAATCTGTTATCAATGCCCAGTGGCAGGCGCAGAAGTTGCCTGTTATTGGGGGGATAGCAATTCCTGAGTTAAAGATGAACCTTCCGATTTTTAAAGGCTTAGATAATGTGGGACTCTATTATGGGGCAGGTACCATGAAAGAGGACCAGGTTATGGGGGAAAGGAATTACTCCTTGGCTAGTCACCATGTCTTTGGTTTGGCAGGGGCAAATGAAATGCTCTTTTCCCCGTTAGAACATGCCAAAGCTGGAATGAAAATCTATATCACTGATAAGGAAAAGGTGTATACCTATGTCATCAATTCTGTTGAGACAGTGACACCAGATCGGGTCGATGTCATTGCAGATCGTGAAGGGGTTAATGAAATCACCTTAGTGACTTGTGAGGATGCTGCAGCAACTTATCGTACGATTGTAAAAGGTACTTTGGAAACTTCAGTAGATTACTCAAAAGCACCAAAAGATATACTGGAAGCTTTCACAAAATCTTATAATCAAATGCAATTATAATCAACTTAAAAAGAGGTCTTTGACCTCTTTTTTGAATGTAGACAAATTGTTATTATACATAAAACAGCTGGAGTATTTTCAAAAAATGAATTTTATTTTTAGTCATTTAAGAAGAAGAAAGACTTTCCGCTGTGAGAAAAGTGCCTGAAACACTGTTAATTCAGGCACTCGGAATTATTGAGACCTTAGACTCAATAATTAGTCATGGAACTTCTACGAAGTTCGCTGACGTCCGTACTCACCTAAGGAAAGTTTTTTTAATTACTTTGTTTTCAATCTGTAAAGAGGTCTTTGACCTCTTTTTTCTGTTAATTTTCTGCCAACTTGTAAGAGGATAGTCATGAAATGTTACCTGACTGACATATTTTTGCATGCTTTCTATTTTATAATAGAAGAGTGATAGAAAGAAGTTTGGAGGAACTGAATGCTCACAGAAGATATCTATACTTTGTTAAGAAACTTCTATGGCTTACTGGTCAATGATTTCCCCAAAACAGGCCTTATTACCAAGGGAATCTACGAAGTTGAACAGGTCTTCAAAACCATTGAAAACCTTCCTAATGATCAAGAACACTTAATTCGATATGAAATTCGTCAATTCCTTGCGTCTTTGGAACAAGTACAAGAATGCTATAGAATTAACTTCTCAAATGAAGAAACTCGAATTCTTGAAAACCTAAGAGAAGTAGTTTGTCCAATTTAATTTTTACAGAATCGTCCTTTTTCCTCCTCAATTGCGAATTATTAATTGAGGAGGTTTTTTATGTATCATATTGTATTTCAAGAATCAGGTCTCTTACCTAGAGAACGCTTGCTAACAGAAGGACCCGATAAGCTCAGTCATCAAGAATTGCTGTCCATCTTATTACGGACGGGGAACAAAAATAAACCAGTCTACGAGATCGCTCAAGACCTGTTGGCCTCACTAAAGAGTTTAAAAGAACTGGCTAGTATGAGTTTTCAGGAGTTACAGGAAGTTCCAGGAATTGGGAAAGTTAAAGCCATTGAGCTGTTAGCTGCTATTGAATTAGGGAAACGAATACAGACTTCTGAAGTGATTGAAACGGAACAAATCATGAGTAGTCAGAAGCTGGCAAAAATGATGCAGCAAAAAATAGGCCATGAGAAACAGGAGCATTTACTGGCCCTGTATCTGAATACCCAAAATCAAATTATCCATCAGCAAGTGATTTTTATCGGAACAGTTAATCGTAGTATTGCAGAACCGAGAGAAATCTTGCACTATGCCATCAAGCATATGGCGACATCTTTAATCTTGGTTCACAACCACCCTTCTGGAATCATTCATCCCAGCAAAAATGATGATGGTGTCACCCAACAAATGATTGAAGCCTGTAATTGTCTAGGAATTGTTTTCCTGGACCATCTGATTGTCTCAACTGATGATTATTATAGCTACCGGGAAGAAACAGATTTATTGGTATAAAAAAAGAGAGTGGGACAGAAATCGGTAATTCGTTAGAATTCGATTTCGTCGTCCCACCTCCGCACAGTTGAGTAGGGCTGTAAAAGCTGATGAAATCAGCGTAGTAGATCCCACTCAACCACTGCGTCTTGCTCGATCATCCAAAGACAATTGAGAGGCTAGGACTTTTGTCCCAGCCTCTTTGCTTATCATGAATTTTTGCGCATAAAGTAGAGAAGGGTTTGCAATTCACTGGTTAGATCGACATATTGGACTACCACATCTTTTGGAACTGTTAGGTGTACTGGAGAAAAGCTAAGGATTCCCTTGATACCAGCTTCAACCAGTAAATCTGCAACTTCTTGAGATTTTACACTTGGAACGGTTAAAATGGCTGTTTGAATCTCTTGTCCCTCAAGTTTTTCTTTTAGTGTGGAGATGCCGTAAATCGGAATACCATCTTTACTTTTAGTGCCGACTAACTTATGATCATCCGTATCAAATGCCATGACAATTTTCATTTTGTTTCGCTCATGGAAGCGATAGTGAAGAAGGGCACTCCCCATATTTCCAATCCCGACGATAGCAACATTGGTGATGGAGTTATCATTCAAGAGATCAGCAAAGAAATTCATTAACTTTTTGACATCATAACCAAAACCACGTCGTCCTAGCTCTCCAAAGTAGGAGAAGTCACGACGAACAGTTGCGGAATCAATCCCGATGGCTTCAGCGATTTGTTTTGAATTTGCTCGCTCAATTTTCTCTGCATTAAAGCGTTTGAAAATGCGGTAATACAAGGAGAGTCGTTTAGCAGTAGCACGAGGAATTGGATTAGTCTTATCTTGTTTCACAATATCACAACCTTTCAAATCTATTGTATAAAAAGTTTGTGAAAAAAGCAACTATCTTATACTAAAAAAACACCAAAAAGGTGTTTTCATTGTTAATTGGAATTTCTTAAACTCTGATCAAACTGAATCAGATAGCGATAAAAGTCACCGATTTTTCCAGTGAAAGGTAAGGGATGCTCCTTGTAGGTAACAGAAACAACCTGATAGGAATCTGGAATGGTCACACAGCCTGAGAAGGCTAATAGACAGTGATCGATGTTATCGTAGCTAACCTGACGTTCTTTTTGGTATGCATCCAAATAGGTGAGGACTACAGGACCATTGGTCATTAGTTTTCAATCCTTTCAAAAATTTCACGTTCAACTAAACTGTCCATGAGGAAGTAGAATTTTTGTTGGATAATTTTGTTTTCTGGATTTTTAAAAATATTTACCAAACGAAGGCCTGACTTGTCAGTAATGTTAATTTTAAATCCTGTTAAATCCTTATTGATGATAATCTTTAACTTAAAGCCATCTCCGCTATTTGGAATAGCTTCTAATAAACGATTTAATTCGTAGTTACCAACCTTTGTTTGTGTAAAAGTATTGTCACGTAGGGTATATTTCTTGATATTTGGGTGGATTGCGTATGTGTAATCACAGTTTGTTAATGAGACAGATGTTTCAAATGCCATGTAATTCTCCTAAAATTTTATGAATGTTTGTAATAAAAATATCGACTTCATCAGAAGTATTGAATTCGGATAAACTAATGCGAATAGATTCCTTCAAGCGAGGGGAATCTTCACCATAATAAGCTGCAAGGACGTGACTTGGTTGAACAGTCCCCGCAGTACAAGCAGAGCCAGTTGAGACTGAAATCCCTGCCATATCTAAACGAAGCAGTAGGATATCATTGCTGATACCTGGGAAGCCAATGTTCAAGACATGAGGAAGTTTGGAGTCTGTGCCATTCAGATAGAAATCTAAATCTTCTAGGCCGGTTAGGATACGTTTAGATAAGGTCTGAATATACTGATAATTTGCGTCTAACTGATCAGTTGCTTCTTTGAGGGCTTGAGCCATTCCAGCAATTGAAATCAAGTTCTCTGTACTAGCTCGACGCTTGTCTTCTTGGTCACCCCCGTGTAAGAGATTGAAGAAGTCAGGCTTTTTAGCATAGAGAAGTCCAACTCCCTTAGGCCCGTGAAATTTATGGGCCGATGCAGTTAGAAAATCAACTCCAAGCTCTTCAGGGGCTACAGCAAGTTTACCAACGGCTTGAACAGCATCGACATGAAAAGCAGCAGGATGGTCTTTTAAAAGGTCAGAAATTGCCTTGATAGGTAAGAGATCACCCGTTTCGTTGTTGGCATACATAGTGGATACTAAAATAGTATCGGGACGAAGTGCAGCTTGAATATCTTCAAGGCGAATTTTTTGATCGACCGGTTGAATGATGGTTACTTCAAATCCATATTCTTTAACTAAGTACTCAATTGGTTCAAGGACGGCATGGTGCTCAATAGCCGTGGTAATAATATGTTTCCCTTGCTGTCTATGTTTGAGACAGTAGCCCTTTATAACGGTGTTATTGCTTTCGGTCCCGCCAGAAGTGAAGATAATCTGTTGACTAGAGGTCTTTAAACAAGTTGCAACACATTCCCTAGCATCTCTAAGAATCTTTTTCGCTTGGCGACCGTGGGAGTGGAGACTAGAGGGATTTCCGAAACTAGTTTCCATCGTTTCTGTCATCACCTTGATTACTCCTGGGCTTAGGGGAGTGGTTGCCGCATTGTCAAAATAAATCACGCCATCACCTTATTTCTTGTGGTATGCAAAGAGTGGACTAACTGGTTTACGCTCTTGGATACGAACAAGGGCCTCTCCAATCAATTCGCTTGCAGTAATGTATTTTACATTTTTTGGTTTTTGTTCTTTGGTTGCTACAGAGTCTGTAACTAAAATTTCTTTAATCGGTGCTTGGTCTAGTAATTCCGCAGCTCCCTTAACGAAAAGTCCGTGACTTGAAACGGCATAAATCTCAGTAGCGCCGTCGCGTTGGACAATTTTTGCAGCTTCAGAGAAGGTTTTTCCTGTATTTAAAATATCATCGATGAGGATTGCTTTTTTACCTTTAACATCCCCGATGATGTAGCCCTCGTCACGACTAGAGTCGTCTTGGGCGTAGTCGATGATAGCAATTGGGGCATCTAGATATTCTGCAAGATTGCGGGCGCGTTTCACTCCAGAATTTTTAGGGCTGACAACCACTACATCTGAACCGGTTAAACCTTGTTTGATATAGTGATCAGCAAATAGAGGAATCGTAAACAAGTTGTCTACTGGGATATCGAAGAAGCCTTGTACTTGAACCGCATGAAGATCGAGGGTTACAACACGGTCTACCCCTGCCTTGACAAGCATGTTGGCAACTAATTTTGCTGTAATTGGTTCGCGAGGAGCAGCAGTACGGTCTTGACGAGCATACCCAAAGTATGGAAGGACCACGTTTACGGTATGGGCACTTGCTCGTTGGCAAGCATCTACCATGATTAACAATTCCATCAAGTGATTGTTCACTGGGAAGCTAGTAGATTGGATGATGTAAATATCATATCCACGCACACTTTCTTCGATATTAATTTGGATTTCACCATCTGAGAATTGACGTGAAGAAAGCTTTCCGAGTGGGATGCCAGCAACTTCTGAAATTTTTTGTGCAATTTCTTGGTTGGAGTTGAGTGCGAAGAGCTTCATATTGTTTTTTTCTGACATGTGTTTGATCCTCATTTAGATATTTTTGTCTAGTCTTATTTTAGCAAAAAAATTCAGTAATTTCAGCTTTTTAGCAAACTTTGGGCCAATCTTGCTACTTTACTTTTTGCAGGCTTGTATTCAATTTGTTTTTCCTTGAGAAATTCGTGAAAATAAGTTTCATCTGAGGCGGCATCCACCTCCATTTCTAATTCATAATCTTCAATGGAGTTATAGCGACTACGGTCAAAAGCTAATAAACCTTTAGAGATTCTTTTCTCTCGTCTCTCTGTTTCTAGACTTCCCCAGACATCTAATGAAGTGAGAGGAATGTCTAAATCAGTGAGAAAGCTGGCAATCTCACCTTGAGGAAGTTTTTTCTTGGAGAGAAAGGCTTCTACTTGATCAAAAGTAAGGGCTTGATTGTATTCAAAATGTCCCGCATCTTGCGGCACTTTAAGGGTTAGCTCAGCCCGATCAGCTAAGGTACGAATTCGCAAGGCCATCCGATGATTCCGGATAGCATGGTCGGGCGTATCAATATAGTGATTGGTTTGTCGGATAGGTTTTTGGTCTTTGAAAAAGTCTTCTAGAGAATGGTACTCTTCCTTGGTTAGTAAGGTTTTAAATTCAATTTCTAAATGATTCATAGCTACGTCCTTTTCTTTCGTTTGCAAGCTCTTTATGATATAATAATAGATGTGTTTATTTTATACAAAAAACTTTGAGATGACAAGGTGATTCAATGGCGATTGATTGGGAAAATTTTTTAGATCCCTATATCCAAGCAGTTGGGGAGTTGAAGATTAAACTTCGTGGGATAAGAAAGCAGTACCGCAAACAACAAAAGCATTCCCCAATCGAGTTTGTGACCGGTCGTGTGAAGCCGATTGAGAGTATTCTCGAAAAGATGGAACGCAGAAGTATTTCTGAAGAGAACCTGGCTCAAGATATGCAAGATATTGCTGGTCTGAGGATCATGGTTCAATTTGTAGACGACGTAGACGAAGTCCTAGAAGTCTTGCGGAAGCGTCAGGATATGCGCGTGGTTCAAGAACGAGACTATATTCGTCACAAGAAATCAAGTGGGTATCGAAGCTATCATGTAGTGGTAGAGTATCCAGTAGATACCATTAATGGCTATGAAACGATTTTGGCAGAGATTCAGATTCGTACCCTGTCTATGAATTTCTGGGCCACCATTGAACACTCATTAAATTACAAATATAAAGGAGATTTTCCGGACGAGATTAAGAAGCGTCTTGAAGTCACCGCGAATTTGGCTTATCAACTCGATGAGGAAATGGGTGCCATTCGTGATGCCATTCAGGAGGCGCAAGCTCTTTTTGATCCAATGCATCGTAAATTAAACGATGGCGTCGGAAATAGTGATGATACAGATGAGGACTACAGGTAAAAAGGTTTCGATTATTCGAAATCGAAAACGCCAGAGCGAAGAGGTTTTTCAACAACTTCGTTATAAATTAAAAAAGAATAATTTTATCTTAACTGAGAAGCATCCGGATATCGTGATCTCTATCGGTGGGGATGGCATGTTGCTCTCTGCTTTTCATAAGTACGAGAGTCAATTAGATCGGGTTCGTTTTGTTGGGGTGCATACGGGGCATCTTGGATTTTATACAGACTATTTAGATGATGAGATTGACAAGTTGGTAGAAAATCTCAAGTTCGATACAGGTGCCAAGGTATCTTACCCAATCCTTAATGTCAAAGTGACTTTTGATAATGGGGATACGAAGATTATG
Organism: Streptococcus sp. SCPM-O-B-23252 (M501); assembly: GCF_058200355.1. Classification (NCBI taxonomy): domain Bacteria; kingdom Bacillati; phylum Bacillota; class Bacilli; order Lactobacillales; family Streptococcaceae; genus Streptococcus; species Streptococcus sp. SCPM-O-B-23252 (M501). Next base: position 867,722 of record NZ_JBYQGS010000001.1, on the reverse strand, counting down.
CGAGCCCTTAACGAAGCGACGATTAAACGAAGCGATCGAACCATGGTGGCTGATTTAACCATCAATGGCGTTCATTTTGAGCGATTCAGAGGGGATGGTATTACGGTTTCGACCCCTACAGGTAGCACAGCTTATAACAAATCTTTGGGAGGAGCTGTACTTCACCCGACGATCGAAGCGCTTCAGATTGCTGAAATCGCTAGTCTGAATAATCGTGTCTATCGAACTTTGGGGTCATCGATTATTGTTCCCAAAAAAGATAAGATTGAAATCACTCCTAGCCGGCCAGGCTTTCACATTCTCTCTGTTGATAATTCAACTTATTCTTATCGAAATATCGTCCATATCGAATACCAGATTGATAACCACAAGATCAATTTCGTAGCGAGCCCAAGTCATACCAGTTTCTGGAATCGGGTCAAGGATGCTTTTATTGGAGATATTGACGAATGAGGTTCGAGTTTATTGCAGACGAACACGTCAAGGTCAAAACATTCCTGAAGAAGCACCAGGTTTCAAAGGGCTTATTGGCCAAGATCAAGTTTTCTGGAGGCCAGATTTTAGTTAATGGCATTGAACAAAATGCTATTTATCTTCTGGATATCGGAGATAAGGTAACGATTGATATTCCCTCTGAGGAAGGTTATGAAGCCTTGGAGGCCATTGATCGGGATTTGGAAATTTTGTATGAAGACGATCATTTCTTGGTCCTCAACAAACCGGCAGGAGTGGCATCCATTCCTAGTTCCCTTCATTCCAATACCATTGCAAACTTTGTCAAGGGCTACTACGTTCGAAACCAGTATGAGAATCAGCTGGTTCATATTGTCACCCGTTTAGACAAGGATACCAGTGGGATCATGCTCTTTGCTAAACATGGCTATGCCCATGCTCGCTTAGATAAACAACTTCAGGCCAAGACCATCCAAAAACGTTACTTTGCATTGGTAAAGGGGAAGGGTGAGTTGGCAAGTAAGGGTGACATCATTGCCCCCATTGCGCGTGATGAAGACTCCATCATTACCCGAAAGGTAGCAAAAGGTGGCAAGTATGCTCATACCAGCTACCAAGTTGTTCAGTCTTTTGGTGATATTCATCTAGTGGATATCCAGTTGCATACAGGTCGGACCCATCAGATACGCGTTCATTTTTCCCATATCGGTTTTCCACTTTTGGGAGATGATCTCTATGGAGGGTCGTTAGAAGATGGGATTCTTAGACAAGCCTTGCATTGCCATTCCTTGGCTTTCTATCATCCTTTTTTGGAAGAAGAACTTCGAATTGAAAGTTCTTTGCCAGATGATTTTAGCCAAGTCTTAAAACAGTTATCAAATATTTAATTTTTTCAAAGGAGAAACTCATGGAAGTTTTTGAAAGCCTCAAAGCCAACCTCGTTGGTAAGAATGCTCGTATTGTATTACCAGAAGGTGAAGAGCCTCGTATTCTGCAAGCAGCAAAACGCATTGTCAAAGAAACAGACGTAACCCCTGTCTTGCTTGGGAATCCAGATAAGATTGGCATTTACCTTGAAATTGAAGGAGTTTTGGAAGGATACGAAGTCATCGATCCGTATTCTTACTCAGGTTTTGAAGAGATGGTAACTTCCTTAGTTGAACGTCGCAAGGGTAAAATGACAGAAGAAGAAGCACGCCAAATTTTGCAAGATGATGTCAACTACTTTGGTGTCATGTTGGTACATCTTGGAATTGTTGATGGAATGGTGTCAGGTGCAATTCACTCAACAGCTGCAACCGTTCGTCCAGCACTTCAAATTATTAAAACTCGTCCAAATGTTAGTCGTACTTCAGGTGCCTTCCTCATGGTCCGTGGATCTGAACGTTACTTGTTTGGGGACTGCGCTATTAATATCAATCCAGATGCTGAAGGCTTGGCTGAAATTGCCATCAACTCTGCTATCACAGCGAAGATGTTTGGGATTGATCCAAAAATCGCCATGTTGAGCTACTCAACAAAAGGTTCAGGTTTTGGTGAAAGTGTTGATAAAGTAGTTGAAGCAACAAAAATCGCTCATGAGCTTCGTCCAGATCTTGAAATTGATGGGGAATTGCAATTTGACGCAGCCTTTGTACCTGAAACAGCAGCATTGAAAGCTCCAGGAAGCAAGGTAGCAGGTCAAGCCAATGTCTTTATCTTCCCTGGTATCGAAGCTGGTAACATTGGTTACAAGATGGCAGAACGTCTTGGTGGCTTTGCGGCGGTAGGTCCAGTCTTGCAAGGATTGAACAAGCCAGTGAACGACCTTTCCCGCGGATGTAATGCAGATGATGTTTACAAGTTGACCTTGATTACGGCGGCTCAAGCTGTTGAACAATAAGAATGATTGAAAGGCTTAGGAGTTTCCTAGGCTTTTATTGTAGAGTCAGAATCTCTAAACTAGAACCCATTCTATGGTATACTAGGAATATGATGGATTTAAAAGACTATGGGATTAATATGTGGGAGGAGGAAAAAATTGCCTCTTTCCGAGAAAAGTTATTAGCCTGGTACGATGCCAATAAACGGGATCTCCCCTGGAGAAGGACGCAAGATCCTTATAAAATATGGATCTCAGAGATTATGCTCCAGCAGACACGAGTGGATACCGTGATTCCCTATTATGAGCGTTTTTTGGATTGGTTTCCGACGATTGCGGATCTGGCTCAAGCCCCTGAAGAAAAACTATTAAAAGCTTGGGAGGGCTTGGGCTATTACTCACGGGTCCGCAACATGCAGAAAGCTGCCAAGCAAATCATGGAGGACCATGGGGGTGTTTTTCCATCAAGCTATGAGGCTATCTCTAAACTCAAGGGAATTGGACCTTATACAGCTGGTGCCATTGCCAGTATTGCCTTTGGCTTGCCAGAGCCAGCAGTGGATGGCAATGTCATGCGGGTTTTAGCTCGTTTGTTTGAGGTTGACTACGATATCGGAGTTCCGACTAATCGTAAGATTTTTCAAGCCATGATGGAAGTCTTGATCGATCCAGAGCGTCCGGGTGATTTCAATCAGGCTTTGATGGATTTGGGCTCAGATATCGAGTCCCCAGTCAATCCACGGCCCGAAGAGAGTCCTGTAAAAGAGTTTAGCTCGGCCTATCAGCATGGGACCATGGATCGCTATCCCATCAAGGCTCCAAAGAAGAAACCAGTACCCGTTTATTTAACAGCCTTTATTATAAAGGATAGTCAAGGGCGCTACCTGCTGGAAAAAAATGAGCGAGAAGGACTCTTGTCAGGCTTCTGGCATTTTCCCTTGATTGAAGTGGATAGTCTATCTGAGAACCTGGGCCAATTGTCTCTACTGGATGAGAAAGAACAAGCAGTGGGCAATCTAGAGATTCTCTCCTTTGAACAGGACTATGATTTGGTTATTGATTGGCAAGACAGATCTTATCCCATGGTCCAGCATGTATTTTCGCATCGCAAGTGGCAGGTTCAACTTCGTTACGGATTGGTAAAAGAAGGAGAACAAGCAACCAGTGATTCGACTGTTTGGTTGCAACCAGAAGAATTTTCGGCCTATCCTTTTGCCAAACCTCAGCAGAAGATTTGGACGACTTTTACAGAAAATGAAAATTAGCTAGATAATAATCTCTAGCTAATTTTTTATAGATGAGCGAATGCTTTGATTTCTTCTTCTGACATGGATGAGTCGCAGCGAACGCTAACTTCACCGGCTTCGACATGTAAAAATCCAGGAACAGTTGGAATGCCATAGGTAGAGCGGAAGGCTTGCAAAGCATCAAGTTGACTTGGTTCTTCACTATTAATGAAGTAGATATGAGCTTTAGTTTCGGCTACGACAGTTGCTAATTTAGCAGCGAATTTACGACAGTAAGGACAAGTTTTGCGTCCAATAAAGAAGGTTGCTGTTTCTTTTTGATCGATGGCTTCTTGCGCACGCGCAACAGTGGTTACTTCAAGATCTTTAATATCTTCTAAAAATTGTTCCATGAGATTACCTCGCTTTCTTATAAATCTAGTATGCCATAAAGGGCGAAAAAATGCTGTATTTTGATACGAAAAAAAGATGAGATTGGTTGATCTCATCTTTTGTGGTTGCTTATTTTACAAAGGCATTGATTTCAGCTTCGATGTTAGCAATTTTAGCTTGAGAATCTTCGTTGCTTTCACCAACAACGGCAATGTAGAACTTGATTTTTGGTTCTGTACCTGAAGGGCGAACGGCAATCCATGAACCATCCGCAAGTGTGTATTTCAATACATCACTTGGAGGAGTAGTTAAGGCTGTTACAGTGCCATCAGCAGCAGTAGATGTTTGTGCTTTGAAGTCTTCAACGACAGCAATGGCAGTTCCATTGAATTCTTTTGGACCGTTTTCACGGAATTTCGCCATAATCGCCTTGATTTGCTCAGCACCGTCAACACCAGAAAGTGTAACAGAGATTGTCTTTTCAGCGTAGTAGCCGTACTCTTTGTAGATTTCCTCGATACCGTCAGCAAGTGTTAAACCACGAGAACGGTAGTAGGCAGCAAGCTCAGCAACGACAAGGACAGCTTGAATCGCATCTTTATCACGCACGAATGGTTTGATCAAGTAACCGAAGCTTTCTTCAAATCCCATCATGTAAGTGTGGTTGTGTTTTTCTTCGAATTCTTGAATCTTTTCAGCGATGAATTTGAAACCAGTCAAGACGTTAAACATGGTTGCGCCGTAGCTTTCAGCAATCTTCGTTACCAAGTCAGTTGAAACGATTGATTTGCAAAGGGCTGCATTTTCTGGAAGTGTACCAGCATTTTTGTGGGCTTCCAAGATGTACTTAGCCATGATGGCACCGATTTGGTTACCTGAAAGGTTAAGGTAGCTACCGTCTTTTTGAAGGACTTCAACACCGACACGGTCAGCGTCAGGGTCAGTTGCCACAAGAACATCAGCTCCTACTTGGCGACCAAGTTCTTCTGCAAGAGCAAAGGCTGCTTGGCTTTCAGGGTTTGGAGATTTAACAGTTGAGAAGTCTGGGTCTGGAGTTGCTTGAGCTTCAACGACTTGAACAGAGTCAAATCCTGCTTGCGCAAGAGCACGACGAGCCAACATTTCACCAGTACCGTGAAGAGGAGTGTAGACAATCTTCATGTCTTTGCCAAACTCTTCAATCAAGGCTGGGTTGATGTTAACGTCTTTTACTTCTTTGAGGTATTCAGTGTCGACAGCTTCGCCAATAACTTCAATCAAACCAGATGCTTTTTCAGCTTCTACATCAGCAACTTCAACTGCAAATGGATTGTCGATAGCACGGATGTAGGTTGTCAATGCGTCCGCGTCGTGTGGAGGCATTTGACCACCATCTTCACCGTAAACCTTATATCCATTAAACGGAGCAGGGTTGTGGCTAGCAGTAATCATAATCCCTGCGAAGCAGTTGAGGTGACGAACAGCAAATGAAAGTTCTGGAGTTGGACGGAGACTTTCAAAGACATAGGATTTAATACCGTGTTTTGCAAGAACGGCTGCTGATTCGAAGGCAAATTCTGGAGAGAAGTGACGGCTATCGTAGGCGATGGCTACACCACGTTCTTTTTCATTTCCACCTTTAGATTCAATCAAACGAGCCAAACCTTCAGTTGCTTGACGGACTACATAGATGTTAATACGGTTTGTACCCGCACCAATCAGTCCGCGCATACCTGCAGTACCGAATTCAAGGTTTGTGTAGAAAGCATCTTCCTTCGTTTTTTCATCCATGTTTTCCAAATCACGACGAAGGTAATCTGGTAGATCAGCGAAATCAGCCCATTTTTGGAAGTTTTCTTGATAAGTCATAGTGCAACTCCTTATTTCTATAATTAATCGCTTACATTATAGCATTTTTTTTCTGAAAAAACTAGATTCAATAGCAATTGTTTTCAAATTTATATGCTGAGATCGACAAAAAAATCACACCTTCATTTAAAAAGTGTGATAAACGAAAATGCATTACAATGAATTCTTAACTTTTGAGAGAGGTGGGATGATAGCTAGTGTCAGAATGACTGTCGCAAGGACCTCAATCAAAGAGTTAGTAGTTAAAACAGCAGCGAGGAAGGCTTGGATACCACCTGGATAATTTTGTGAAAAGAAGATGAAAATACCTGAAAGCACAAAGAAAGTGTTGGTGAAAGATCCAACCGCGGCAGCGATTGCCAGTCCGGATTTATTATGGATCAACTTGTACACAAAGTAAGGGGTGATCCCAATGAGGATACGGGGAACCAGCACAATAATCAGAGAGTAAATGTTCCCTTTTTCAACAAAGGGACTGAATAAATAACTACTTGGTAGCTGAACAATGGTGTTGATGGTGAGGCTAAAGAGTCCCATTAAAAGTCCCAAGGTCCCACCAATACGAGGTCCATAAAGAATGGAGGCAATGACAACTGGGATATGGACGAAGGTCGGTGGAATTAAAAAGGGGAAGAATTGGAAGATCATGGTTGATGTAAAATGAATGGTCACCATGATAGCGAAGAAAATAGAAATTTGTGCAATGGATGAAGAAGATTTTCTCATGAGAGCGACTCCTGTATAGTAGTTAGAATGGTTTCGATGGAAGCTAAAGCGCCAGATCCCTGATCGCCACAAGCTAGTAAAGCTTCGCGCGGTGGGATGATTTGGTAGCCGTAGCTTTTTAGAGTTTCAAGATTGTTTTGTGTAGCGGGGTGGTCCAACATCTTGGTATTCATAGCGGGTGCTAGGAATTTCTTCACCTCAGACGGAAGGGCCAAAGCAGTGCTGGTAACAATAGTATCTGCAAAGCCGTGGGCTAATTTTGCAATGGTATTGGCACTAGCAGGTGCGACTAGAAAAAGATCGGCCTCTTTCCCCAAGTCAATATGTTGGATTTGTTTTGGATCCTCTTCTGTCATGACTTCTACCAGGACAGCTTGTTTGGAGAGGACCTGAAGTGTTAGAGGGGTAATAAAAGCTGTAGCTGCAGGAGTCATCAGAACCTTTACCTGGTGACCGAGCTTGGTCAATTGACTGGTGAGGTCTGCTGTCTTGTAGGCAGAAATGCTCCCAGTTACAGCCAGTAGTATATTCGCCATAGGTTTTATCCTTTGTTCCTAATGTGATGATAAATTTTTTGAGCAATATCCAATTTCGTTTCAGCTATTTGAGTAGCATCTTTCGTAACTAAGTAAGCTCGATGTTTTCCGTCTTGAATTTCGCTTAAGTCATTGGCAACAATCATTTCTGCCTGATTCTTTTCGAGGCTTGCACGAGCAACGGCTAGGAGTTGATCCTGTGCAACATCAACAAGCAGTTTAAAGCCAATCAAGCGTATGTTTGGATTCCAAGTTTTTACTAGAGAAATCAACTTAGGATTTTTCTTCAAAAAGAGAACCTGGTAATCTTCCTCTGATGAAATTTTCGATTCCTGGTTGGTTTGATGGAGAAATTGCTCTAAATTGCTAGCTTCTTTGACAGCCTGAAAGCCTGACATATAAACGGGGCTGTAGTCAGAGACGGCCATCGCATGGATGAGCACATGGTGAGTTGGAGTTTCTTTTTCAAGGACGGTTTGAAGTTCAGCGACATTTTTGATAAATATCTTTCTTAAACGAGGATGTTCTTTAGGCTGAACCGCAGTTTGAGTTGTCACCAGAGTCACAGAAAAACCTGCCTCTAAAAAACGTTCGGAAATAATTTTTCCAAGTTGACCAGTGGAATGGTTGGTAATCGAACGAACCTGATCGATCTTTTCACTCGTCCCACCGGAAGTAATCAAAATATTCATAGGCTTATTTTACAAGAATTTTATATTTTAGTAAAGCCAGGAACACGGCTCATACGATTGTTGGTCAAGGGGATGCAAAGGCGGTAGAGTGGACAATGAAGGGACTAATAGTTATTTCATATAGAAGGGTATAAGAAATTAGAATGAAGGCTGATAAGGTCTATTTTAAAGGCAAAATCCGAACGAATGGAAAAAGTTTGACATTTAAAATATATATCCTCGCAAAATTTCTGTATAATAGGATTATAAAATAGTGAGGAGATTCAGATGAAGACAGATATCGAGATTGCACAAAGTATTGAATTGAAACCAATCACAGATGTAGTTGAGAAATTGGGCATTCAATTTGATGACTTGGAACTTTATGGAAAGTACAAGGCAAAATTAACCTTTGACAAGATCCAAGCCGTTCAGAAGGAAGAACCAGGAAAACTCATCTTGGTAACAGCGATTAACCCGACTCCGGCTGGAGAAGGGAAGTCTACCATCACCATTGGTTTGGCAGATGCATTAAATAAAATTGGAAAACAAACCATGATTGCCATTCGCGAACCTTCTTTAGGTCCTGTTATGGGGATTAAAGGTGGTGCAGCTGGGGGAGGCTATGCTCAAGTACTCCCAATGGAGGATATCAACCTTCATTTCACGGGTGACATGCATGCCATTACAACAGCAAATAATGCTCTTTCGGCATTGATTGATAATCATTTGCATCAAGGAAATGAGCTAGGCATTGACCAACGTCGGATTATCTGGAAACGGGTAGTGGACTTGAATGACCGTGCTTTGCGACACGTATCGGTTGGTCTCGGTGGACCGCTCAATGGGATTCCTCGTGAAGACGGGTTTGATATCACCGTTGCTTCTGAGATTATGGCCATCCTTTGCTTGGCGACGGATATTAAAGACTTGAAGCGCCGTTTAGCTAATATTGTGATCGGTTATCGCTATGATCGTAGTCCAGTTTATGTCCGTGATTTGGAAGTGGAAGGGGCGCTTGCCTTGATTCTGAAAGATGCGATCAAGCCAAACTTGGTCCAAACCATCTATGGAACGCCAGCCTTTGTTCATGGTGGACCTTTTGCTAATATTGCCCATGGATGTAATTCTGTTTTAGCTACCTCAACCGCTCTTCGTTTAGCCGATTACGTAGTGACAGAAGCAGGTTTTGGGGCGGATTTGGGAGCCGAAAAATTCTTGGATATCAAAACACCAAATCTTCCTGTTAGTCCATCTGCAGTGGTGATTGTCGCAACGATTCGTGCTTTGAAGATGAATGGTGGAGTTGCCAAAGATGCTCTTTCTGAAGAAAATGTAGAAGCTGTTCGTTCAGGTTTTGTGAACTTGGAACGCCACGTAGAAAATATGCGTAAATTCGGAATTCCTGTAGTAGTGGCTATTAATGAATTTGTCACAGATACAGAAGCTGAAATTGCAACTCTGAAAGAACTCTGTGCTTCTATTCAAGTTCCTGTTGAATTGGCGAGCGTTTGGGCTGATGGTGCTGATGGAGGGTTGGCCCTAGCAGAAACAGTAGTGGAGACAATTGAAACAAATCCAGCCAATTACAGTCGTCTTTATGATAATGACCTTTCTGTTGAAGAAAAAATCACTAAGATTGCCCAAGAAATTTACCGGGCCGACAATGTTGTCTTTGAGAAGAAAGCTAAAACTCAGATTGCTCAAATCGTGAAAAATGGCTGGGATAAGTTGCCAGTTTGTATGGCTAAGACCCAATACAGTTTCTCAGATGATCCAAGTCTCCTCGGGGCGCCGTCTGGTTTTGACATTACCATTCGCGAATTGGTACCTAAGACTGGTGCAGGCTTCATTGTTGCTTTGACAGGTGAAGTGATGACTATGCCTGGATTACCAAAACGTCCTGCTGCTTTGAACATGGATGTAGCAGAAGATGGTACTGCTTTAGGCTTGTTCTAATAAACATATATAGAGGTTGGTGGACAACCTCTATTTTTGTGTTTTTGGGGTATAATAGAGAGATAGAAAGCGAGAAGACCATGCTGAAGATAAGACCCGTCACCCTTGAAGATGCTCCTGAACTTGTCAGGATTTATGCCCCTTATGTTGAGAAAACAGCCATCACTTTTGAATACCAGGTTCCGACGATTGAGGAATTTGAAGGGCGTATCGAAAAGATCCTTCAACGTTTTCCCTATTTAGTAGCTGAAGTAGACGGTCAAGTCCTTGCTTATGCCTATGCCTCAAGCTATTATGATCGATCAGCATATGATTGGGCGGTAGAAGTATCCGTCTATGTGGATCAAGATCATCGTGGGCAAGGACTGGGTTCTCGTTTGTATGAGGCATTAGAGATCGAGATAGAGGCGCGTGGTTATTTGCGGTTCTTAGCTTGTATTGCCCTGCCAAATCCAGCTAGTATCGCCCTACATGAGAAACGAGGCTATGTGAAAGTTGCTCATTTTCCTAAAATTGGCTATAAATTTGATCAATGGCATGATATTGTCTGGATGCAAAAGACCATCGAAGGGACTGTGAAGCTCCTAATGTAAAAACCAGAGGAGCTTAGCTCAGCTCAAACTTTTTAAAGGAAGTCTAGAACGACCCTCTTGACAGTTCATGTGATTTCATGGTAGACTAGCTTCATGCGATGAGTCGATTGGCTCTTAGGAGCCTTTTGCGCTGAGGAGGTCTACATTCAATTGTAACGCAGGAGCGGACCTTGAACAGTTGTGTGAACCGGCTGTTCTCATCGAAAGATGCCTCGATCCCTTACCGTTTGGTAGGGGATTTTTTTTGTAAAAATTCATTGTAAGCAAATACATAAATTTGTTTGCCTCTTATGACTACCGGTGATATAATGATGTAAATAAATGGATTCATTTGTGTTTGAAAGGAGATGGTTATAGTGTATGATCAAAACAGTCCAAACAACAAGTGGTCACAAGAAACGTTTCAACGTATCAGTGAACTGGAAAAATTAGAACAATATCAGGCTAAGTTGCTCATTATGAATGAACAAATGAAGAATAATATTCATTGGAGAAACGCCACTATTCTTGGTGGTATTCTAGCTTTTCTCTCCTTCCAACTTGTTAGATGGCGAGCAGCGATTGTTATCATTCTTCTTGTAGTGGTGTTTTATTATTTACCAGAATACAAAAAACGAAAAGCCTTATTCGGAGATCAGGTTCGATCCAATGAAGAGATTTATATTACAGATTTTCTTTGTCCCATCCTGAAAGAAGTTTTTCCTCAAGCGGAGCTAACTCTGACAGCTGACTACCCAATGAATGTCCTGCAGGTCATTAGTCCGAGATCGACTAAGTTTGATCTCTTTCATCAATTATCTTTCCATGATGAAAAGAATCTCGTAGTAGCCAATCTCTATGCTTATCATATTGAGACGCGAACAAAGAGAGACTCTAGTGGGGAAACTCATACGGTCAGAGAAGAAGTTAAAGATTTTGCTGGTCAGATTTTTTCTTTAAAAGCTCCTATCTCATTTCCAGGGCACTTGAGAGTTGTTCCAACCAAGAAATCTTTGTTTTTAAAAAGAGAACTAAAAGGTGCCTATCCGGGTGCTGGACCTAATGAAGTCCAAATTGAAACAGAAGATATCCAAAACAATGAAAATTACAATATCTATTGTACAGATGAACTGGCTGCTCGAAAATTCTTAAAACCCAAGATACTAGAATGGTTTGATCAGCAAATTTCTCAAAATGCTATGTGTGTTTATTTAGTACAAGATACACTCTATATTTCCTTATATACTAACCGCTACCTTTTCCCAACACCGAATAGAAAAGATGCAATCGAAAGTCTTTCGATTGCTGCAGAGTATCAAAAACTTTGTAGGGAGATTGATCTCATTGATGAATTAACCAATATATTTAAAGGAGAATAACTATGTTAGGGTTATTTATTGCCATTGTCGTTTTTGCTCTTGTCGTTGTTATGTGGTTTATCGGTGAAAGCAATCGCTTGAATCGTTATCAGGTCATGATTGAAGAAGCAAAGAGAACGGTTGATATCACTCTTGTCAAACGCTACGATACCATTTCTGAAATGTTGAAGGCGGCTAAGGCCTACGCCAAACATGAGGAAAAGGTCTTCACGGAATTGGTAGCCCTTCGTCAAGGTGCGTCAATCCAAGAATCCAACCAAGTCATTGCCAATCAAAACGATGTTTTGGCACAAATCCGAGCAGTAGGTGAGAATTATCCAGATCTCTTATCTTCTAACCAATTCTTGGCCTTGCAAAAAGAAATTGCAGACGAAAATGAAGATTTGGCAGCTTCTAAACGCATTGTCAATAGTAATATTAGCCAAATCAACCAAGCCATAGTAACCTTCCCAACTTCACTAGTGGCGGGTATCAAAGGGATGCAACAAGTGCCATTTTTATTGGAAGATACTCAAGGCAAGAAGGATTTGAATGATTTGGATTATGAAATCCATTAATTTTTAATAAAAGCTATTTCATATCTAGAAACTATCCCGGTCTTAGATCGGGATTATTTTGTTTTTATAAGTGTAAAATACACTTTTCATTTGTAGGGAAAAATAGTATAATAGATAAAATTCACAAATTTTTAGAAAATTCCGAAAGAGGTTTTATTATGGGATATACAGTTGCTGTTGTTGGTGCTACAGGTGCCGTTGGTGCTCAAATGATCAAAATGTTGGAAGAATCAACACTTCCAATCGATAAGATTCGTTACCTTGCGTCTGCGCGTTCAGCAGGTAAAGTCTTGCAATTCAAAGGGCAAGACGTGACCATTGAAGAAACAACTGAAAATGCTTTTGAAGGGGTTGATATCGCTCTCTTCTCTGCTGGAGGATCAACTTCAGCTAAATATGCACCATATGCTGTTAAAGCAGGAGCAGTAGTTGTTGATAATACATCTTACTTCCGTCAAAACCCGGATGTGCCATTGGTTGTACCTGAGGTAAATGCACATGCGCTTGATGCTCATAACGGCATCATCGCCTGTCCTAACTGTTCAACGATTCAAATGATGGTAGCTCTTGAACCAGTTCGTCAAAAATGGGGCTTGGACCGTATCATCGTGTCTACTTACCAAGCTGTTTCAGGTGCAGGTATGGGAGCCATTCTGGAAACCCAACGTGAATTGCGTGAAGTATTGAATGATGGAGTGGATCCACGTGATTTGCATGCGGAAATCTTACCTTCAGGTGGTGATAAGAAACATTACCCAATCGCTTTTAACGCCCTTCCTCAAATTGACGTCTTCACTGATAATGACTACACATATGAAGAAATGAAGATGACCAATGAAACTAAGAAAATCATGGAAGACGATAGCATCGCTGTCTCAGCAACATGTGTACGTATTCCAGTCTTGTCAGCTCACTCAGAGTCAGTCTATATTGAAACAAAAGAAGTAGCACCAATCGAAGAAGTGAAAGCGGCTATTGCTGCCTTCCCAGGAGCAGTTCTAGAAGATGATGTGGCTCATCAAGTATACCCACAAGCTATCAATGCGGTTGGTTCTCGCGATACCTTTGTTGGTCGTATCCGTAAAGACTTGGATGCAGAAAAAGGGATTCACATGTGGGTGGTTTCTGATAACCTTCTTAAAGGAGCTGCTTGGAACTCAGTTCAAATTGCAGAAACCCTTCATGAACGTGGACTCGTGCGCCCAACAGCTGAGTTGAAGTTTGAGTTGAAATGATTCATTAACTAAATAATGTGTATAGGGGACAGCTATCAACTTTTGGTGCTGTCCCTCTTCCCTATGGTTGTCTCAAAAAGGAGTATGTATGTCTTATCAAGACTTAAAAAATTGTAGAATGATCACTGCCTTTATCACTCCCTTCCATGAAGATGGTTCGATAAACTTTGAGGCCATTCCTCCACTCATCGAACATCTCTTGGCTCATCACACAGATGGGATTCTTTTAGCTGGTACCACAGCTGAAAGTCCAACTCTTACTCACGATGAAGAATTAGAACTTTTTGCAGCGGTGCAAAAGGTAGTCAACGGACGGGTTCCTTTGATTGCTGGTGTCGGGACCAATGAAACTCGCGACTCGATTGAGTTTGTAAAAGAAGTGGACCAATTTGGTGGTTTTGCTGCCGGATTAGCGATTGTCCCTTATTACAACAAACCTTCTCAAGAAGGTATGTACCAGCATTTTAAGGCTATTGCAGACGCTTCTAACTTGCCAATCATAATCTATAACATCCCTGGGCGCGTGGTTGTCGAAATGACACCAGAAACCATGCTTCGTTTGGCGGAACATCCAAATATCATTGGGGTCAAAGAGTGTACAACCCTTGCCAATATGGCTTATCTAATCGAGCACAAGCCAGAGGAGTTCCTCATTTATACGGGAGAGGATGGAGATGCTTTCCATGCCATGAACCTTGGGGCAGATGGTGTGATTTCAGTAGCTTCCCATACCAATGGGGATGAAATGCACGAAATGTTCCTAGCCATTGAGAATAATGATATTAAAAAAGCGGCGGCCATTCAGCGCCAATTTATCCCGAAAGTCAATGCTCTCTTCTCTTATCCAAGCCCAGCTCCTGTTAAAGCAGTCTTGAACTATATGGGCTTTGAAGCTGGTCCGACTCGTTTGCCATTAGTGCCAGCTCCTGCTGAGGAAGCGAAGCGCATCATCAAGGTTGTAGTGGATGGGGATTACCACGCGACCAAAGAAATCATTACGGGAGTTCTTCGTCCGGATTATTGATGTTTTAGATTCTTGACAAATCCCCTATTTATTTAGATAATAGAAGTATATTGATGATCAAGGAGAATAAGATGGAAGTCATTAAACGTAGTGGTGAAGTTGTAGAATTTGATCCAGATAAAATCTATCAAGCTGTTTTGAAGGCAGCACAAACAGTCTATGTCTTGACCGATGATCTTCGCCAAAACTTGGCGCAAGTGACTAAAAAAGTTGTGATGGATTTGGAAGAAGCGAAAGTGGAACGTGCCACAATCAGTATGATCCAATCAATGGTTGAGCACCGTTTACTTGGTGCTGGTTATATTACCATTGCAGAACACTATATTTCTTATCGTTTGCAACGCGATTTGGAAAGAAGTGGTTATGGAGATCACATCGCTGTTCACTTGCACTTTGAACAAATTCGCTAAGCTAAACCATTAGTTAGTAAATCACTCGTGGAGTAAATACCATAGAGTCTAACCACCCTTCATAGGGTGGTTTTGACTGTCTAGCAATTTATTTTTCTTGAAAGGGCTATATTTATGCAGAATCCAACCATCTTTACCTACCTTAATAGGGATTTCTCTGCTATTCCACTTTTTGATGGCTTAAGCGTTGATGGTCTATCTCAAGGGAGTCAGGCAGATTTGCATCTGGCTGATGATTATCAGTCCCCTTCTATTGCTGTCTTCCGTTTTCTTGATGATCAATGGTTTCTTGATTGTTTGTCTGGGATGATTGAGGTGGATGGTGTGATCTATCAGACAAATCAACGTGCTCTATTAAATCATCGTTCCATTATCCACCTTTGTGATGCTGACGGCCATGTTTTTCGCTCAAAATTCATCATTGTAGAAATGCAATCCCCAGAATGGAAGACCATTGAAAAAGATGCATTTCCGGTGGATTTGTCCTCGCTTGCTAGGATTGATTGTGTAGTTTTATCAAATCAGTTGGTTGTCAGACTAGGAGATCAGATCATTTACCAAGATCTTCAGTCAGCAGCTGCAGATCCATCTGTTTCAACTAGAGAGTGCCAGGACTTTTCTCATTCATCACTCACGATTGCTATTCAAGATGTAACAGTCGGAAATCTCTTAAACCGTAAAACCATTCTTAAGGACATTCAGGTAGAATTTAAACCTAAGGAGATGATACTTATTCTGGGTGGTTCTGGTGCTGGGAAATCAACCTTTATGGAAGCAGTGACAGGACTTGTTTATTCAAATACCAGTGCTTATTTTAATGGAGTGGATTTATTAAGTGATGGGAAGAAACAAGGGGTGATCACCCTCGCTCCTCAGTCTCCGGATGAGCATTACCGAATGGAAGATACGGTCTATAAGAATTTAGAAGATGCAGCCAAACTCTATGGCCCATCTGAATTAGCAGAAAATCCTGAACTTCGAAAAGAAGAAGTCCTATCAGTTCTGAAAAAGTTGGATTTAGAATCGGTAAAAGGATCTAAGTGTTCTTCTCTTTCAGGTGGCCAGAAGAAAAAACTTACAATAGCAATGGAATACATCACGCGCCCTGAGATTCTCTTTATGGATGAGCCGGATTCCGGTGTTGATGGGAGCATGGTCATGGAGGTCATGACCACACTGAGAGAGATTACGGATGAAGGAAAAATCTTATGTGTTATCACTCATACACCCGATCGTATTCGTCATCTCTTTGACAAGGTCATGGTGGTTGGAAAGAGTTCGGAAGGATGCGGAAGACTTTGTTACTTTGGATCTGTTGACAATGCGCTAAAAGTCTTTGCGGCTAATAGCTTAGAAGACATCGTCCATAAAATTTCAGGAGCTGAAAATGCAGCTCTTGTTGACAGATATGTGCTATGGTTTGAAAATGAAAGGAGAGGTGTCCATGCTGGATAAGAAGCAAGTCTCGATTTATTTTAGTAAATTCCTTCGACTCCTCATCAACAAAAAATCCCTATTTTTTGTATCAGAAGCGATTCTCCTTCCTTTCATCATTTCGATCGCTTTTAATGCTAATGAAGTTTTTAATAAATACCACATTACCAGAACTTCTTCGATCATGTTTATTTCTGCAGCTCTCTGGATTGGTCTCTTTAACTCAGTGACCAGTATTTGTAATGAGAGAAAAGTCATCAAGTTTGAGTACCAAATTAAAGGCTTGTCCTTACCTTCTTATGTAGCGGCACGTGTATTAACAGAGTTGGTTCTTTGTTTAGCCGAAGCTGTCTTAATGATAGGAACCATTGTTATACTTTATCCACATGCTCAAGGAAATGGAAGTCAGATAGTTCTTTTTGGGGTTACTTTGTTCTTGGTGATTTTTACTTCCGATATGTTGGCCTTATTGATTTCGGCATTTGTCAAAAAATCGTCCCAAGCGATGACAGCCATGCCGCTAGTATTGATGGTTCAACTGCTGTTTTCAAATTTTCTCCAATCTTTGGATGAAAAAATTCCATTTTTAGTGTGGATCTCACATGCAACGATTACGAGATGGGGAACAACGGCCTTCTTTCGGATTGCAAACATGAACAATTTGGTCCCGTCTCAAGGTCATACTGACTGGCAAGTTTATCAAAAAGATGGGGTAGGAACCTATGCTTATGATCTACTTGCGATTCTTGGAAATTGGGGAGTCTTGATTGCTTTTTCAGCTCTATTTATGGTCGCAACTTCCCTAGTATTGACTTCTGTCCGTAAGGACGCTCGATAAATAATAAGGAGATGATTTATGAAAAACTGTACCAATTGCCAGGCACCCATCAATGCTGGTGATGCCTTTTGTTCTAAATGTGGTGCTAAAGTTCAAGTAGCTGCCAAAGCTGAACCAAAAGCTGTTGCTTTTCAACCAAAGACAGTTCAATTAGGGCCAAGTCCAACTCAAGCCCCAGAACCTAAAAAACCAAAAAGAAACATTAGAGGAATTTTAGCAGGGATTTTTGTCCTTCTTGCTGTCATTGCTGTTGCAAGTTATTTCCTATTGAACCGTGGAAGCAGTGACACCATTAATTTAGAGGATTATGTAAAGCTGGAAATCAAAGGGAATGATGGTGAAGGATTTATTGTTGAGAAGTCAGTTAGTTTAAATAAGGAAAATTTAGACCGGGATATCAAGAAGAAACTTAAAGCGGATCACTCCAAAACGGAGAGTTCAAATTACAATATTGATCAGTTAGTTTCAAAAGTAGAATTTAGCGTTTATAAAGGGGATGAGCTGATAGATGTAAAAGAGCGAAAGAACCTAAACAACCACGATAAAATTACGGTTAAATTACTTTACGATAAAAGTGATCTTGAAAACATGATACCTGGCCTTCACTTTACTGGTACATCTGTAACTCAGGAGGCAGATCTAATCCCGCTTGTAGGTGTTGACCCCTTTAAGGGTTTTTATCCAAAAATCAAGGGCATTTCTCCAAATGGAACTTTATCAAAACCTTCTCAATTTGAAGGAAAAGATGTAGAAATTGTTGCAAAGGCAACCGCTAAATATGGTTTTCCATTTGATTATTATCTGAATGGAAAAGAAGTTTCAAGTAATGATCCCATTGCAGTTGGAGATGAAATTGAAATTCGTCTCAATGAAAGTGGTAAAAATGCGTTGAAAGAAAACGGTCAAACTGTTGAGAAAGGAAAAGACAGTATGAAATACAAGGTCACTTTGGCTGATTTTGAGGAAGGGGCTTATGTGACTTCCTTGTCAAAAGTGGATGAGGATACACAAGAAGCCATCTCTAAAAATGTAGAGGATGCAGCAAAGGCTTATGTGGCTGATCGCAATTACAAAGTCCTTCCAAAATTTGAAGGGATGGCTTTTGCGGCAATAAAAGATGGAGTTGACTGGGGAGGTACATTTGATTCCAAAATCCCACAGCTAATCTATGTATACTCTATTACCAATACCTCCTATGGTAAAACAAAAACAAGTTATATTGTAATTTCGAAAATTACAGTTATTGAACAGGTTGAAAATCATGGGAAAGACAATGCTCATGAAAATCCTGGAAAAACTATTCAGACTTTTGAAAAAGATTCTAAGAAGTATAATTTTCAAAACTTTTCTGACCAGAATGATTTGAAGAACTCCTTTACTAGAAATATAGATACTTTTACCTATACAATGGACGATCAATTGAAATCGTTGATTAATTGGACGGAATAGAAAAAAATGAAGTTACCTAGGTAGCTTCATTTTTTGTATTCTCATTTGACGCTGAGAATTAAATAAAACATGTTATAATAGAAAAGACTGAACTGGAAAGGAATGGAGAACATGGCAACTATTCAATGGTTTCCTGGACACATGTCCAAAGCTAGAAGACAAGTACAAGAAAATATTAAATTTGTGGATTTTGTGACAATTTTGGTGGACGCTCGTTTGCCTCTATCAAGTCAAAATCCTATGTTAACAAAAATTGTTGGTGACAAGCCTAAGTTGATGATTCTGAACAAGGTAGACTTGGCCGATCCTGTCGCTACAAAAGAATGGCAGGAGTATTTTGAGTCGCAAGGAATCAAAACCTTGGCTATCAACTCCAAAGAGCAATCTACGGTTAAGAAGGTTACAGATGCTGCCAAGTCTTTGATGGCCGATAAAATTGCTCGCCAGAAAGAACGGGGGATTCAAATCGAAACCCTTCGGACCATGATTATTGGGATTCCCAACGCTGGTAAATCAACGCTGATGAACCGCCTAGCAGGGAAAAAGATTGCGGTTGTTGGAAATAAACCAGGAGTGACCAAGGGGCAACAGTGGTTGAAAACCAATAAGGACCTCGAAATCTTGGATACCCCAGGGATTCTTTGGCCAAAATTTGAAGATGAAGATGTAGCTCTAAAATTAGCTTTAACGGGTGCCATTAAGGACCAGTTATTGCCAATGGATGAGGTGACTATTTTTGGTCTTGAGTATTTTAAATCCCATTACCCAAAAGAGTTACAAGAACGCTATAAACAAATGGATTTGGAGCAGGAAGCGCCAGAAATCATTATGGAGATGACTCAACGCTTAGGCTTCCGAGATGATTACGATCGCTTTTACAGCTTGTTCGTCAAGGATGTACGTGATGGTCGTTTGGGTCGCTATACCCTTGATCGTGTAGGTGAAGTGGATGCCAACGATTAAAGAAATCAAAGAGTGTTTGGCAACGATTAATAGGCTGGATCATCCCTTATTTGAAGAGTTGATCCTTGATGGTCGAGCGGGCGTTCAAGCGGCTATCAGCAAACGAAAACGCGAACTCCAAAAACAAGTGGACGAAGACTTGCGTTTAGAAAAAATGCTAGCCTATGAGAAAGAACTCTATGCTCGAGGGATTCATCTTATTGCAGGTGTGGATGAAGTAGGGAGAGGCCCTTTGGCAGGTCCTGTCGTCGCAGCAGCCGTTATTCTGCCGGAAAATTGTAAGATTCCAGGTTTAAACGATAGTAAGAAAATTCCAAAATCGAAGCACTATGCTATTTATCAAGCGGTTTTAGACCAGGCTCTCTCTGTCGGGATTGGGATAAAAGATAATCAGGTCATTGATCAGGTTAATATTTATGAAGCAACCAAATTAGCCATGCTAGAGGCTATTCAAGAATTGGATCCTCAACCTCAACACCTCTTGATTGATGCTATGAAATTGGCTCTCCCTATTTCTCAGACATCCATCATCAAAGGAGATGCTAATTCTCTGTCTATCGCTGCGGCTTCTATTGTGGCGAAGGTGACACGAGATCAGATGATGGCAGCCTATGACCAAGAGTATCCAGGTTATGATTTTGCTCAGAATGCGGGGTATGGGACAAGCAATCATCTTGAGGGCTTGGAAAGACATGGGGTCACTCCTATCCATCGCCGAAGCTTCGAACCCATTAAGTCCATGACGGATGTTGATTAGGAGGGAAGGAAATGCTATTAGCCTTTGACATTGGCGGGACCTTTATTAAATATGCCTTAGTGGATGAAGCCTATCAGGTGAGTGATTCCTCTAAAGTTCCGACACCAGCTACTATTGAGGAATTCTGGGAAGCTCTTGAGCGCGTGATTTGCTTGTTCCAGAATCGAATCACTGGGATCGCCATCTCTTGTCCGGGTGAAATCAATAGTCGACTGGGATTTGTCTTCAAAGGTGGCCTCATTCCTTATTTAAGGAATATTCCTTTAGCTTCTCGTTTAAATAAGACTTTTCAAGTCCCTGTGACCGTCCTCAACGATGGGGATGCTGCAGGCTTGGCAGAAGCACGAATTGGAAACCTCCAGGATTGTGATTGTGGCGCAACCTTTGTTTTAGGAACTGGGGTAGGCTTAGCCTTGACTTCCAACGGTTCCTTAATTTCCACCTGGAATCTCAAGGATTATCTTCGTTGGCCAAGCTTAGGGGAGAAGCAAATGACTCCTGAACAAAAGCAATATCAGACCGAGATTTTGAGACATGGGATTTCCAGTTTGGTTCAAAATTTAGGCTCTGCAGTCAATTTTGTGGCTAATGCTAGTCGGCTCTTAGAATTGCCTGAAGAAGATGGAGTTCAAGTTTTTGAAGTCCTTGAAGCTGGTCATCATGAGGAATTGCAAGACTTATTTGCTTCTTATTGTCGGGAAATTGCGATCCTAATCTATAACCTTCAGTCTTTGGTTCGGCTTGAAAAAGTGACGATTGGTGGGGGAATTAGTAGTCAACCCCTTCTTTTAGAAGAGATTAACCATCAGTATAAAAGCCTGATGGAGGAAAGTGGGGAGCAACGATTTTCTTTAGTGGAGATTCAAGCAGCTCGTTACCACAACTCAAGTAATCTTTTGGGGGCAGTTTGTCATTTTAACATCTTAGAAAATCATTAAAAAGTTCTATTTTTAGAGCTTTTTTTGTTTTCTTTTACGAATATTATAAATAGATAGTAGAAATTGAGGTTTACAAATGAACAAATATGAACTTTATAAATTAAAGGTTGCTGGCCTATCAAATTTACAGGTTTTTAACATTGTCAATTACTGGGAAATGAATGGGGAGTGGCCCTCTTTAGAATTAATGGCAAAAATTGCAGGTTGTCGCAATCAAACACTATTTATGGAACGGTATATCCGGATTGATGACAAGGTCTTGAGAGAAGAGTTCAAGGAGTTCGATTCGATTTCCATTATGGATCCGGAATACCCTGAAGAACTTCTCTGGATGCATAACCCACCTGTTTTGTTGTTTTACTCAGGCAATATTGATCTTCTTAAACAGCCAAAGATTGCGGTCGTAGGAAGTCGATCCTGTAGTCGCACAGGGATTCAATCCGTCGAGAAAATCATTAACGAGTTAAATAATGAATTGATTGTGGTGAGTGGATTAGCCAAGGGGATTGATGCTGCAGCCCATTATGCTGCTATTCGAAATGGAGGAAAAACAATTGGAGTGATTGGGACTGGCTTAGATGTCTTCTATCCTAGATCCAATAAACAATTGCAGAAGTACATGAGTGGGAACCATTTAGTTCTTACCGAATACGGTCCAGGTCAAGGTCCTCAGAAACACCATTTCCCAGAGCGCAATAGGATTATTGCTGGGCTTTCTAGAGCAGTGATTGTGGCGGAAGCGCGGATGCGGTCTGGAAGTCTGATCACATGCGAGCGTGCTATGGAAGAAGGGCGAGATGTCTTAGCTATTCCTAGTTCAATCTTGGATGGACGTTCAGATGGCTGTCACCACCTCATTCAAGAAGGTGCAAAGCTGGTCACCAGTGGAAAAGATGTCCTAGATGAGTTTGAATTTTAAAATGAGTTTTCCTATAGGAGAACTTCACGGTTGACATCCCGAAAAAAATAGTTTACACTCTATGAGGTTTATTACAAAATAGAGGTAAAAAAGTGGCTACTAAAACAAAAAAGAAAACCACAACAACTAAAAAGAATTTAGTCATCGTGGAGTCTCCTGCGAAAGCTAAGACGATTGAAAAGTATCTTGGTAGAAATTATAAGGTCATGGCCAGCGTGGGTCATATTCGTGACTTGAAAAAATCTACCATGTCTATTGATTTTGATAACAATTACGAACCAGAGTACATCAATATTCGCGGAAAAGGTCCTTTGATTAATGATTTGAAAAAAGAGGCTAAAAAAGCCAAACAAGTCTTTCTCGCAAGTGACCCGGACCGTGAAGGAGAAGCTATTTCTTGGCATTTGGCGCATATTCTTCAGTTGGATAAGGAAGATAAGAACCGTGTTGTTTTCAACGAAATTACCAAGGATGCGGTAAAAAATGCCTTTCAAGAACCCCGTAAGATCGATATGGATCTGGTAGATGCTCAACAAGCACGTCGTGTCTTGGACCGGATTGTCGGCTACTCCATCTCACCAATTCTATGGAAAAAGGTGAAGAAGGGACTTTCGGCTGGTCGGGTGCAATCCGTTGCTCTTAAATTGATTATTGACCGGGAAGAAGAAATCAATGCCTTCCAACCAGAAGAATATTGGACAATTGATGGAACCTTTAAAAAGGGGACCAAGCAATTCCAAGCCAATTTCTATGGAATGAATGGCAAGAAGATGAAGCTTCAAAACCAGGAGGATGTGAAAGCCGTTCTTTCACATCTCGATGGGAAAGAGTATATCGTTGAAAAGGTAGAGAAGAAAGAGCGCAAACGCAATGCGCCGCTTCCTTACACAACTTCTTCCATGCAGATGGACGCAGCCAATAAGATTAACTTCCGTACACGTAAGACCATGATGGTGGCCCAGCAATTGTACGAAGGAATCAATATTGGATCTGGTGTTCAAGGTTTGATCACGTATATGCGTACGGATTCGACTCGGATTAGTCCAGTCGCTCAAAATGAAGCAGCTAGCTTTATCGTTGATCGATTTGGAGACAAGTATTCTAAGCATGGTAGTCGGGTTAAGAATGCTTCTGGTGCTCAAGATGCTCACGAAGCCATTCGTCCTTCTAGTGTCTACAATACGCCTGAGAAAATTGCCAAGTACCTAGACAAGGACCAGCTTAAGCTCTACACCTTGATCTGGAATCGTTTTGTGGCTAGTCAGATGACGGCAGCTGTTTTTGATACCATGAATGTCCGTTTGGGGCAAAATGGGGTTCAATATACAGCAAATGGTAGTCAGGTGAAGTTTGACGGCTATTTGGCGATCTACAATGATTCGGACAAAAATAAGATGCTACCGGACATGGAAGAAGGGGACACCGTCACTCAGGTCAACAGTAAACCTGAACAGCACTTTACCCAACCACCAGCTCGTTATTCTGAAGCGACCTTGATTAAGACTTTAGAAGAAAACGGTGTTGGTCGTCCTTCAACCTATGCACCGACCATTGAGACCATTCAAAAACGCTATTATGTGAAGCTTGTAGCCAAACGCTTCGAGCCAACCGAATTAGGAGAAATCGTCAATAAACTGATCGTTGAATTCTTCCCAGATATCGTCAATGTAACCTTTACCGCAGAGATGGAAGGGAAGCTGGATGATGTCGAACTCGGGAAAGAACAGTGGCAAAAGGTCATTGATTCCTTCTACCAACCCTTTAAAAAAGAAGTAGCAAAAGCTGAAGAGGAAATGGAAAAAATCCAAATCAAGGATGAGGCTGCTGGATTTGACTGTGAGGTTTGCGGAAGTCCGATGGTCATCAAGTTGGGTCGATTCGGTAAGTTCTTCGCTTGTAGCAATTTCCCTGATTGTCGCCATACCCAAGCTATCGTTAAGGAAATTGGAGTGGAGTGTCCAGATTGTCACCAAGGCCAAATTATCGAGCGTAAAACCAAACGGAATCGTCTCTTCTATGGCTGCAATCGCTACCCAGACTGCGAATTCACCTCTTGGGATAAGCCAATCGGCCGTGACTGTCCGAAATGTGGTCACTATCTAGTTGAGAAAAAAGTTCGTGGTGGTGGTAAGCAGGTCGTATGTAGCAACGGCGACTATGAAGAAGAAAAAGTGAAATAATCTTTTAGAATCATTCGATGTCTATTATAACGGCAATTTTTAAAAATGTCTGTTATAATAGACATTTTTGTTTTTTTTCGTTATAATAGACACAAGGAGGTGGGCTTATGTATCTTGCTTTGATTGCAGATGTCATTGATTCCAAAATGGTTCAAGAGCGTTTTGACCTGCAAAAACAGTTGGAAAAAACGCTTCAAAAGATCAATGAGCTTTTTAAAAACTGCCTAGCATCGGCTTTTACCCTAACTTTGGGGGATGAGTTTCAAGCGCTTTTAAAAGTGGAGGCTCCGGTTTTTCAAATCATTGATACCCTGCGTTCAGAACTAAAGCCGACTCAACTTCGTTTCGGGATTGGTCTCGGGGAGATTTTAACGGATATTGATCCTTTACAAAGTATCGGTGCGGATGGGCCAGCCTATTGGAATGCACGCAGCGCCATCAATCTGGTCCATCAGAAAAATGACTACGGCAATACCCAGATCTATTTTTCAAGTGGGAAGGAAAAGCAAGACTTCTTTGTGAATGCCCTCATCGCTTCCGGTGAAGCTATTCGTTCGGGTTGGCGTGGCAGTCAGGAAGAAATCCTGCTAGATCTTCTTAAGAGATGTGTATATAGTGAGAATTTTAGCCAGCAGGATTTGGCCCAATCGCTAGCCATCAACCCGAGTGCTCTCTCTAAACGGCTGAAAAGTAGTAGTATCCGTGTTTACTTACGGGGGCGAGCAGCAGCACTAGCTAGTATTCAAAGTTTAGCGTAAGGAGAGGCTTATGACAGGATTATCTAATATCGTAACAAATCCATACTTGCTTCTCTTGTTGAGTTGTCATTTGTTGTCGGATTATTATTTTCAAAGCCAAAAGATGGCGGACCACAAGGACCAGGATAAGAAGGTGCTCGGCCTTCACATTCTGTATGTAGCTCTGCCTCTATTCGTCGTTTCCCTCTGCCATCTGGATTTGTGGTGGATTTGCTTGATCATTTTGTTGACTCATGCGGGAATAGATTTCTTGAAACCGATCGTGCAGCAACAATTGAAACTACCAACCACCTGGACTTTTGCCTTGGATCAAGTCTTGCATGTCGGTATCATTAGTTTCCTAGTCCTTTGGGGAGCTAAAAATGGCACGACTTATTTGCCTATTGACAGTTTAAAGTTAATCTTTTATGTCCTCCTAGTGGGAAAACCGACCAATATCGTCTTTAAAATTCTTTTTGCTAATTACCAGCCGACGATGGAGGAGAAAATGGATACCATCACTGGGGCTGGTTCCATGATTGGCTTCTTAGAGCGGTTGATTATCGGTGCCTGTCTTGTCTACGGCAAATTTGCTTCTATCGGACTGGTCTTTACGGCCAAATCTATCGCCCGCTACAATAAAATTTCGGAGAATCCAGCCTTCGCAGAGTATTATTTAATCGGGTCCTTGTTCAGTATCCTATCAGCCCTCTTTGCTGCTTGGTTGTGTCTATAAGAAAACAAATAACAGACTTAGGTCTAAGACAGGAAGGAAACCCTCCCTGTCTTTTTACTTGGCTTTCTGGTATAATGGACCAAGTAGAAAATTAGAAAGATTTGTGGGTGTCTAACAGCTTAGTGGGATGTTTGGATACCCAAAGAGGTATTAGTGTCATGTCTCAATCTTATATCAATGTTATCGGTGCTGGCCTTGCTGGCTCTGAAGCAGCTTACCAGATTGCCCAACAGGGAATTCCGGTGAAGCTCTATGAAATGCGGGGAGTAAAATCTACTCCGCAACACAAAACAGATAACTTTGCTGAGTTAGTGTGTTCCAACTCTCTTCGTGGGGATTCTCTCACCAATGCTGTCGGGCTCCTCAAAGAAGAAATGCGCCGTCTAGGTTCTGTCATCCTTGAAGCAGCTGAAGCGACCCGGGTACCAGCCGGTGGAGCACTGGCAGTGGACCGAGAAGGTTTTGCTAGCCGGGTGACGGAGAAGGTGTCCCAACACCCTCTCATTGAAGTGATTCGCGATGAAATTACTGAATTGCCGACAGATGCCATCACAGTGGTCGCAACGGGGCCTCTAACCAGCGATGCCTTGGCAGAAAAGATCCACGCGCTTAATGGTGGCGATGGCTTCTATTTCTATGATGCAGCAGCTCCAATCATCGATGTCAATACCGTCGATATGAACAAGGTTTACCTCAAGTCTCGTTATGACAAAGGAGAAGCGGCTTATCTCAACTGTCCCATGACCAAACAAGAGTTTATGGACTTCCATGAGGCTTTGGTGAATGCGGAAGAAGCCCCGCTCAACTCTTTTGAAAAAGAAAAGTATTTCGAAGGTTGTATGCCAATTGAAGTCATGGCCAAACGAGGCGTCAAAACCATGCTCTATGGTCCTATGAAACCAGTTGGTCTCGAGTATCCAGATGACTACAAAGGACCTCGTGACGGGGATTTTAAGACCCCTTATGCGGTAGTCCAATTGCGCCAAGACAATGCAGCTGCTAGTCTCTACAATATCGTTGGCTTCCAAACTCACCTTAAATGGGGCGAGCAAAAACGAGTCTTTCAAATGATTCCTGGTTTGGAAAATGCGGAGTTTGTGAGATATGGCGTCATGCACCGTAATTCTTACATGGACTCTCCAAATCTGCTTGAACAGACTTACCGTTCTAAGAAGCAAGCCAACCTCTTCTTTGCGGGGCAAATGACAGGAGTAGAGGGCTATGTCGAGTCAGCGGCTTCAGGTTTGGTGGCTGGGATCAATGCGGCACGTCTTTTCAAAGGAGAAGAAGTAGCGATTTTCCCAGAAACAACAGCCATCGGAAGTCTCGCTCACTATATTACCCATGCCGACAGCAAGCATTTCCAACCCATGAATGTCAACTTTGGAATTATTAAAGAGCTGGAAGGCCCTCGCATTCGGGATAAGAAGGAACGGTATGAGAAAATTGCCGAACGTTCTTTACAAGATCTGGCTACATTTATTGGAAAATAAAGTCAATCAATGAAAAAGTTTGGAGAAATCCAGACTTTTTCTTATAAAAATGGTATAATAAATAAAAATTTAGAATATAGAGAGTTTTCTGACAATGAATAAATCCTACTTTTATTTAGAGATGAAGACACACGAGTTGAAAGTGCCTTATACCGGAAAACTCCGTCGTGTGCGAGTCTTATTACCTAAGAATTATGAAACAGATACAGATCGTCGCTACCCTGTGGTTTATTTCCACGATGGGCAAAACGTTTTGTATAGCAAGGAAGCCTATGCAGGTCATTCCTGGAAAGTCATTCCAGCCATTAAGCGGAATCCAGACATTAGTCGCATGATTGTCGTTGCCATTGATAACGATGGTTTGCAACGGATGAACGAGTACTCTGCCTGGAAGTACAAGGAGTCCAATATCCCTGGTATGCAATTTGGTGGCAAGGGTGTCGAGTATGGGGAGTTTGTCATGGATGTTGTCAAGCCCTTTATTGATCAAGAATATCGAACCCTTGCTGATAGAGAACATACAGCCATGATTGGATCTTCGCTTGGTGGGAATATCACCCAATTTTTGGGCTTGGAATACCAAGACCAAATCGGTTGTCTGGGAGTCTTCTCCTCTGCTAACTGGTTGCACCAAGAGGCCTTTGACCGCTATATTGAGCGCAAGAATCTTTATGCAGATCAACGTATTTACATCTATGTGGGGACTGAAGAGGCGGATGATACAGATAAAACGCTAATGGCGGGGAATATCAAGCAAGCCTATATTGACTCATCCCTTCGGTACTATCATGACGTTATTCAACAAGGTGTTGCTTTGGAAAATATTGCTATTCGGATTCAATCTGGGGCTATTCACCACGAAGAAGCCTGGGCTGAGAATCTTCCAGAATGCCTTCGTTTTTTGGCAGAAAAATGGGATTAATAGACTGTAAATAAAGAAATATAGAAAAAGAGGGAACTTATGAATATTGAACATTTAAGCCACTGGAGTGGTCAACTTAACCGTGAAATGTATTTGAATCGCTATGGACACGCAGGGATTCCTGTTGTAGTCTTTGCTTCATCAGGTGGAAGCCATAACGAGTACTATGACTTTGGTATGATTGATGCTTGTGCTCAGTTTATCGAAGAAGGTCGGGTTCAATTCTTCACCCTTTCGAGTGTTGATAGTGAAAGCTGGCTTTGTGATTGGAAAAACCCTCATGATCGAGCAGAGATGCACCGTGCTTACGAGCGCTATGTGATTGAAGAGGCCATTCCTTTTATCAAACACAAAACAGGCTGGTTTGACCCGATGATGACAACTGGTTGCTCAATGGGAGCCTATCATGCGCTTAATTTCTTCTTGCAACATCCAGATGTCTTTAACAAAGTGATCGCTTTAAGTGGTGTTTATGATGCTCGTTTCTTTGTTGGTGAATTTGGTGGAGATGAAGCCATTTATCAAAACTCGCCATCTGATTATATCTGGAACCAAAATGATGGCTGGTTTATCGATCGTTACCGTCAGGCTGAAATCGTTGTTTGTACTGGTTTAGGGGCTTGGGAACAAGACGGGCTTCCATCTTTCTACAAACTGAAAGAAGCCTTTGATCACAAAAATATTCCTGCATGGTTCGCTGAGTGGGGCCATGATGTCGCCCATGATTGGGACTGGTGGCGCAAGCAAATGCCTTATTTCCTAGGTCAGATGTATTTATAAGCTAAAAAGGAGGAGACCTCTATGAATTATCTTGTTATTTCACCTTATTATCCGCAAAACTTTCAACAATTTACCATCGAGCTGGCTAACAAAGGCATCACGGTCTTGGGAATTGGTCAGGAGCCTTATGAACAGTTAGACGAGCCATTGCGCAATAGTTTAACAGAGTATTTCCGAGTTGATAACATGGAAAACTGGGACGAAGTGAAGCGTGCAGTAGCCTTTCTTTTCTACAAACACGGGCCAATCGATCGCATCGAATCCCACAATGAATACTGGTTGGAATTAGATGCAGCGCTTCGTGAGCAATTCAATGTCTTCGGTGCCAAGCCAAAAGATTTGAAGAAAACCAAGTTTAAATCAGAAATGAAAAAACTCTTCAAGAAAGCTGGAGTCCCAGTCGTACCTGGTGCAGTGGTCAAAGCTGAAAAAGACATCGACAAGGCTGTGAAGAAGATTGGGTTGCCATTAATCGCCAAGCCTGACAATGGGGTAGGAGCAGCAGCAACCTTCAAGCTTGAAACAGCAGAAGATGTGGACCATTTCAAGGCTGAATGGGATGGACATACTGAGTATTTCTTTGAGAAATTCGTCACTTCTAGTGAGATTTGTACCTTTGATGGTCTGGTCGATCGCGATGGCAACATTGTCTTCTCAACGACTTTTGACTATGCTTATACGCCACTTGACTTGATGCTCTACAAGATGGACAATTCTTATTATGTCCTAAAAGAGATGGATCCAAAATTGCGTCAATACGGAGAAGCGATTGTTAAAGCTTTTGGTATGAAAGAACGATTCTTCCACATTGAATTTTTCCGTGATGGGGATGACTATATTGCGATCGAGTACAATAATCGCCCTGCAGGTGGCTTTACCATCGATGTCTACAACTATGCTCACTCGATTGATTTGTACCGTGGCTATGCTGCCATCGTAGCCGGAGAACCTTTCCCAGCTTCTGAGTTTGAGCCATTTTATTGCTTGGCGACTTCACGCCGTGCCAATGCAGCTTATGTCCTTTCAGAGGAAGAAGTCTTGGCCAAATACCGAGATCAATTCCGTGTGAAGAAAGATATGCCTGCGGCCTTTGCAGAGCTTCAAGGGGACTACCTTTACATGTTAACAACTCCAAGTCGTGAAGAGTTAGAACAAATGATTCATGACTTCGGCCAACGCCATCAATAAAATGATTCCGATAGGTCTTCCCTATCGGTTTTTTGATTATCCATATTAAAAAACGACTTTGTGAATCTTTTATATAACAGTTTGGGAATTCATATCTATCAGTATTCTAGACAGATTAGTTTGTGAAAGGAAATGAGCATTTATTTTGACAGTGTTTTCATAGTGAGATAGAATAAAATAGAATAGAATGAATAATTGCTTAGAAAGGCGAAATAATGGCAACATTAGATAAAAGTCTCTTATTGGAAATGTTCCGTAAAATGGAAGAAATCCGTCGCATGGACTTAAAAATTGCACAGTTAGTAAAAAAAGGAAAAGTGCCAGGAATGACGCACTTTTCTGTTGGGGAAGAAGCGGCTAACGTTGGAGCGATGTTGGCTTTGAACGATGATGATTTGCTGACATCTAACCACCGTGGACATGGACAAGCCATCGCTAAAGGAATCGATTTGAATGGTATGATGGCAGAAATCCTTGGTAAGTATACCGGTACTTGTAAAGGGAAGGGTGGCTCCATGCACATCGCCGACCTGGATGCAGGTAACCTTGGTGCCAACGGTATTGTTGGTGGTGGTATGGGGATTGCAGTAGGAGCTGCTCTTACTCAACAAATGCATAAGACTGGCAAGATTGTTGTCTGCTTCTTTGGGGACGGCGCAACCAACGAAGGTGTCTTCCACGAAGCAGTGAATATGGCTTCTATTTGGAATCTTCCGGTAATTTTCTACTGTATCAATAACGGTTATGGAATCTCTGCTGACATCAAAAAAATGACCAATGTCAAGCATATCCACGAGCGTAGTGCTGCTTACGGTATTCCTGGAATGTTTATTCCTGATGGAAACAATGTTATCGATGTCTATGAAGGATTCCAAAAAGCTGTTGAACATGTCCGCTCTGGTAAAGGCCCTGTCTTGATTGAAAGTGTCACTTATCGTTGGCTCGGTCACTCATCTTCAGACCCTGGTAAATACCGGACCCGTGAAGAAGTTGAAGAGTGGAAGAAGAAAGATCCAATCGAAAACCTTCGCAAGTATCTCCTTGAGAATGAGATTGCGAGCGCAGAAGAATTGGATCAGATCCAAGAAGAAGTAAAAGAAGCAGTGGAAGCTTCAGTTAAATTTGCGGAAGAAAGCCCATTCCCTCCACTCGAATCAGCTTTCGAAGATATTTACGCAGACTAAGGGGGAGTAAAGAATTATGGAAACTAAATTAATGTCTTTCCGCGATACCATTATCCTTGCTATGTCTGAGGAAATGCGTCGCGACGAAAACGTATTGTTGATGGGGGAAGATGTCGGAGTTTTCGGTGGAGACTTCGGAACTTCAGTAGGAATGCTTGAGGAATTCGGTCCAGAACGTGTTCGTGACTGTCCGATTTCTGAGGCTGCGATTTCAGGTGCGGCAGCAGGGGCAGCCATGACCGGACTTCGCCCAATCGTTGATATGACCTTCATGGATTTCTCAGTAATTGCCATGGATGCTATTGTCAACCAAGCTGCTAAAACTCGCTACATGTTTGGTGGAAAAGGGCAAGTGCCGATGACCGTTCGCTGTGCTGCTGGCAATGGAGTTGGATCTGCAGCTCAACACTCCCAATCTTTGGAATCATGGTTTACTCATATTCCTGGTTTGAAAGTTGTTGCTCCTGGTACGCCAGCGGATATGAAGGGACTGCTCAAGTCATCTATCCGTGATAACAACCCCGTTATCATTCTTGAATACAAATCAGAATTCAACCAAAAAGGGGAAGTGCCAGTTGATCCAGACTACACGATTCCACTTGGTGTCGGAGAAATCAAACGCGAAGGAACTGACGTCACTGTCGTAACCTACGGGAAAATGCTTCGTCGCGTGATGCAAGCAGCTGAAGAATTGGCAGAAGAAGGCATCTCAGTAGAAGTAGTAGACCCACGTACCTTGGTTCCACTTGATAAAGAGATTATCATTAACTCTGTCAAGAAGACAGGAAAAGTAGTGCTTGTTAATGATGCCCACAAAACAAGTGGCTATATCGGTGAAATCTCAGCTATTATCTCTGAATCAGAAGCATTTGATTACTTGGATGCACCAATCCGCCGTTGTGCGGGGAAAGATGTGCCAATGCCTTACGCACAAAATCTTGAGAATGCAATGATCCCAACAGTTGAAAGCATCAAAGATGCCATTCGTAAAACATACAACAAAGAATAATACATAACATAAATTATGTAATGTTAATTAAATTAGACTAGGAAACTTTGTATCTAGTGATGCAAAGTTCTCTACGTCCTTGATATCTTAGATTAGAGCATGGGCTAAAAGCTCGGAAAAAAGATAAATCTCCTTGACTTCATCGAAGTCTGCGTTGATTTCCTATTTTTCAGTCGCTTTTAAACGCCCTTTGCATCATAAAATTGAACTCGGGCTAAAGTCTGGGTGAAAAAGATAAACTTTCCTAGAAACTAAAGTTTCTTCGTCAAGTTTCCTATTTTCACTGAGACTTTTGACGCCCTTAGTATCTTATAATAGAATAGGAGAGGTCATGGCTGATGATAAGCTAAGAGCGACTCCTGCGGCTAGAAAATTAGCGGATGATCTTGGGATCAACCTCTATGATGTTTCTGGTTCAGGCGCAAACGGTCGTGTCCACAAAGAAGACGTGGAAACATATAAAGACACAAATGTGGTTCGCATTTCACCACTTGCAAAACGAATTGCTTTAGAACACAATATTGCTTGGCAAGAAATCCAAGGAACTGGTCATCGTGGTAAAATTATGAAGAAGGACGTCCTTGCTTTCCTTCCTGAAAATATTGAGAATGAGACCATTAAGTCACCTGCTCAAATTGAGAAAGTCGAAGAAGTTCCTGATAATGTGACACCTTATGGTGAGATCGAGCGGATTCCGATGACACCAATGCGTAAGGTAATCGCTCAACGGATGGTGGAATCTTACTTGACAGCACCAACCTTTACTTTGAACTATGACATTGATATGTCTCAAATGTTGGCCCTTCGTAAGAAGGTATTGGATCCAATTATGGAGGCCACTGGCAAGAAAGTCACTGTAACAGATTTGCTTTCTCTAGCAGTGGTTAAGACCTTGATGAAACATCCATACATCAATGCGTCATTAACAGAAGATGGCAAAACCATCATCACTCACAATTATGTCAACTTAGCGATGGCAGTTGGGATGGACAATGGATTGATGACTCCAGTTGTCTACAATGCTGAAAAGATGACCTTGTCAGAGTTGGTCGTAGCCTTCAAGGATGTTATCGGACGTACCTTGGATGGTAAGCTTGCTCCAAGTGAATTGCAAAACTCAACCTTTACCATCAGTAACTTGGGAATGTTTGGCGTTCAATCATTTGGACCAATTATCAACCAACCAAATTCTGCCATCCTTGGCGTTAGTGCAACGGTTGAAAAACCAGTGGTTGTGAATGGTGAAATTGTTATTCGTCCAATCATGAGCTTGGGCTTGACCATTGACCACCGAGTAGTCGATGGGATGGCTGGTGCCAAATTCATGAAAGACTTGAAAGCCTTGATTGAAGACCCGATTTCAATGTTGGTCTAATCAACGAGAGAGAATAGAAACAAGAAAAAGAGGGAAATAAAATGGCCTTAGAAGTAATTATGCCGAAAGCCGGCGTAGATATGACCGAAGGACAAATCGTTCAGTGGAATAAAAAAGTTGGCGAATTTGTAAAAGAAGGAGAAGTTCTCCTTGAAATCATGACAGACAAAGTCAGCATGGAGTTGGAAGCGGAAGAAGACGGTTACTTGATTGCTATCTTGAAAGGGGACGGCGAAACTGTTCCTGTAACAGAAGTGATCGGTTACCTTGGTGAAGAAGGGGAAAACATCCCAACCGCTGGAGCAGCAGCACCAGAAGCGAGTCCAGCACCAGCCACAGTAAGTGCTTCAAACGATGACAATAAGAGCGATGATGCTTATGATATCGTAGTAATCGGTGGGGGTCCTGCTGGTTACGTATCTGCTATTAAGGCAGCTCAATTAGGTGGTAAGGTTGCACTCGTTGAGAAATCTGAACTTGGTGGAACGTGCTTGAACCGCGGATGTATCCCAACTAAGACTTACCTCCACAACGCTGAAATCATTGAAAATATTGGTCATGCGGCAAACCGTGGTATTATCATTGAAAATCCAAGTTTCTCAGTGGATATGGATAAGGTTCTTGAAACCAAGAACAAGGTCGTAAATACCTTGGTTGGTGGTGTTGCTGGACTTCTTCGTAGCTACGGAGTGGATGTTCATAAGGGTATCGGTACCATTACGAAAGATAAGAATGTCTTGGTCAATGGCTCAGAATTGCTTGAAACCAAGAAAATCATCCTTGCTGGTGGTTCAAAAGTTAGCAAGATTAACGTTCCAGGTATGGAATCATCCCTTGTCATGACCAGTGACGACATCCTTGAAATGAATGAAGTTCCAGAAAGCCTTGTCATCATCGGTGGTGGGGTTGTTGGTATCGAACTTGGTCAAGCCTTCATGACCTTTGGTTCAAAAGTTACTGTTATCGAAATGATGGACCGTATTGTTCCAGCTATGGATGCAGAAGTATCTAAGAACCTTCGCTTGATCCTTGAACGCAAGGGTATGACCATCTTGACGGATACGAAATTGCAAGAAATCATTGAAGAAGATGGCAAACTCCGTATCAAGGTTGAAGGAAAAGATGATATCATCGCAAACAAAGCTCTTCTTTCAATCGGTCGTGTTCCAGATCTTGAAGGAATCGGTGAAGTCGAGTTTGAATTAGACCGTGGTCGTATCAAGGTTAACGAATACATGGAAACTTCTGTTCCAGGTATCTATGCACCAGGTGATATCAACGGTACTAAGATGTTGGCCCATGCTGCCTTCCGTATGGGTGAAGTTGCCGCTGAAAATGCTCTTAAGGGAAATCATGCTGTTGCAAAATTGAACTTGACTCCTGCAGCCATCTACACACTTCCAGAAGTGGCGGCTGTTGGTTTGACAGAAGAACAAGCTCGTGAGAAATACGACGTTCAAATCGGTAAATTTAACTTTGCGGCGAACGGTCGTGCCATTGCATCAGATGCGGCTCAAGGCTTTGTTAAAGTCATTGCAGACAAGAAATACGGTGAAGTTCTTGGGGTTCATATCATTGGTCCTGCAGCAGCTGAATTGATCAACGAAGCTTCAACCATCATTGAGATGGAAATCACTGTGGAAGAAATGCTCAAGACCATTCATGGTCACCCAACCTTCTCAGAAGTGATGTACGAAGCCTTTGCGGATGTACTTGGCTTGGCAGTTCACTCACCTAAGAAGAAATAATACTATTCTTTCAACTAAATTTTCTTAAAGTAGTACGGACGGCAGCGACCTCTCTTAGAGTTCCATGCCTAAAAATTGAGCCACTTGTCTCAATTTTTCCGAGAAATGTAACGAGTTATCGTTACATTTCTTTTTACTACTTCAGAAATTCAAGTGAAATTCAACTATTTCTGTCTAATGCTTATCTTACTATGAGTAGGATTTATAAAACGAATTTTTGGAATTACTATGAAATACATTATTAATTATTCAAATGATACTGCTTTTAATATTGCTTTAGAAGAGTATGCTTTTAAGCACCTCTTGGATGAGGATCAAATCTTCCTTCTTTGGATTAACAAACCTTCGATTATCGTTGGTCGTCACCAAAATACCATCGAAGAAATCAACCGTGACTATGTTCGGGAGCATGGGATTGAAGTGGTTCGCCGGATCAGTGGTGGTGGGGCTGTTTATCACGATTTGAACAACCTCAACTACACCATCATTTCAAAAGAAGATGAAAACAAGGCCTTTGACTTCAAGAGTTTTTCTACTCCTGTGATCAACACCTTGGCTCAACTTGGGGTTAAGGCTGAATTCATGGGTCGTAACGACCTAGAGATTGATGGCAAGAAATTCTGTGGAAATGCCCAAGCTTACATCAATGGTCGGATCATGCACCATGGTTGCCTTCTTTTTGACGTTGATTTGTCAGTCCTTGCCAATGCTCTCAAGGTGTCTAAAGACAAGTTTGAGTCCAAAGGGGTTAAATCAGTCCGTGCTCGTGTGACCAATATCATCGATGAGTTGCCAGAAAAAATCACGGTGGAAGAGTTCCGGGACCTACTTTTGGACTACATGAAGAAAGAATACCCTGAGATGACAGAATATGTCTTCTCGGATGAAGAATTGGCTGAAATCAATCGTATCAAGGAAACCAAGTTCGGTACCTGGGATTGGAACTATGGAAAGTCTCCTGAATACAATGTCCGTCGTGGCACAAAATTCCCAAGCGGTAAGGTGGAAATCTTCGCTAATGTCATTGAATCAAAAATTCAAGATATCAAGATTTACGGTGACTTCTTTGGTATCGAAGATGTTGCAGCAGTAGAAGATGTTCTTCGTGGCGTTAAATACGAACGTGAAGACGTCCTCAAAGCCCTTCAAACCATTAATCTAGGTCGTTACTTTGCAGGTATCACTGCAGAAGAAATTGCTGAAGCAGTGGTGGAATAAAGTCATAAGAGATTCGCAGAAGCGGATCTCTTTTTTGAAACTAGTTTCACATAGAAATTATTGTTTTACGAAGGATTTTGTAGTATAGTAAAGGTGGAAAAGTGTATTCGTTTACAATAATATAATTAAAATTTTTATACTCAGTAATCACGATACAATTAAATTAATTGACTAGCTAGGTATTACTTTCCTTTTCTGCTTTAGAAAGTGTGATGATATGAAACGTGTCTTTATTATTTTATCAAACCTTTTCATCTCTAGCTTTTTGATTTGGATTGCCTTTATTTCTCCAAATACGCTTATCCACCGCAGTCTTCCGGTAGTAGGTGTGGTAAGACAAGATAAGAGCGTCACATATGAAGACTTATCTTCCAGTTTAGACCGCTTGGCAAGGGAAAATCATAGTATAATTGCCCGTCAGATACAAAGAACAGATTCTAAGGGGCAGGTTGTTTTCACCTATGAAATCTACGGAGAGGGAAAACTTCCTCTTGGGATTAAAAGAGAGAAGAAAGAACTGGCTGCCAAAGAAAGCCTGCTAACGAATTATTATGTATTAACAGGTGAATTGGAAACTGAAAAGCTGGATCAAACTCTTCATACTCTTGGTTTCTCACAAACTTTTATTGAGAAACCGAATCTTCTGCTGACCTTTATTGCCTTTTTTGGCTCAGGTTCACAATCACTTGCCTTAGTCATTTTTATCATTAGTTTTAGCGCTTTTACGATTATTCAAAAAACACAAGAAATGAGAAGTGCTGGGATTCGATATATTTCAGGAATGAGACGCTTGCAACTTTTCGGACATTCTCTAAAAGATGATAGTATAGAGTTGCTTTTGGGATGTATTGGCGCAAGTATAATGGGTGCTGTTCTGATTTATTGCTTTCAATTGACACCTTTTTCCTATTCCATCGTTATTTTCAGTAGTATTATTTACAATGGGATGTTACTAATTTTGTCTGTTTTCTTATCCTTCCTCTTTGCATATAGTATTCAAACGATTCATTTAGTCCCCCTTTTAAAAGGGAAGGTTCCATTGAAGCGCATATTGGTTTTCCTCTTTATTTGTCAATTTCTCGCTGTGGCATTAATTGGCCTTGCGATTCATCGAATCAGTATTTTTGGATCAGTCTGGCAAACTCACCAAGAGGGAAGTGAGGCTTGGTTAAAACAGTCGAATTGGGTCCAAATTAGTACAAGTCGGGAGGATTTTTCACAGAAAACAAACAAAGAGACGCAAATTGAGGACAGAGCAAAATGGTCTAAGCTCATCGAGTCTGGCATCGAAAATGGTGGTCTTTTAGCTTATCATAATCTCGTATCTTTTAGTTCAAAAGGAGTTATGACGGATCCCAATACAGGTAAAGAATTTTCAATCACAGATTACGATCCTCTTGCACGAACTCTCTATGTAACTCCAAATTATCTTGATATTCAGAATGTTCCAGTTTCTCCTGAAGAAAAAGATCACTTAAATCACTTACAAGCAGGAGAATTTGGTCTCTTACTTCCGGAAAAATTAAAAGGTCGAGAAGAGGAGATGATCAAACGATATGAAGATTATCTATCTCCTCGAGATGATCAAGGAAATATCACCTTATCAATGAAGGCGCAGGTAACGTATATTCCGAATCATCAAAAACGCTTTATCTACAACAACACACCAATCAGCTATAAGCAATTCTTTACAGATCCTGTTTTAGTGGTTATGCAACCTGAAAGTTTTGGAGGTTATGAGAATCCATATTTCACCCACCTAGATTCCTACCTTTATTTTAATGGGCTTCAGAATAGTAAGAAGCTAGTCGCTGAGTATAATCTTGAAAAAAGTGTTAGTCAGTACGACTATGCAGTGGACGTTTACCAGCAAATGGCCCAAAACATACAAATAGAAAATCTCATGGCGATTGCAGGAGGAGTCTTTGGTATAGCAACCTCTGTTCTTCTTTTTAACACTATGAATTTCCTATATTTTGAAGAGTTTAGAAAACAAATCTTCTTGAAGAAGATTGCAGGTCTGGGATTTGTAAACATTCACCAAATGATTTTGCTATCAGAAAGTAGCCTCTTGCTATTAGGAAGCCTCCTGGTATTCCTTCTCACTCAAGAATGGTGGATTGCTCTTGTCACTCTCTTTCTATTTATTACTAATGCTTGGTTCATTCTCCTGTACCGGTCTCATAAAGAAGACCACTTGTTAGCCACTGTACTGAAAGGAGCCTAATATGATTAGCGTAGAACATTTAACCAAATCATTTGGCCAACGAACGGTCTTTCAAGATTTGAGTTTGCAATTTACAGAAGGTAAGGTCTATGCTCTGATCGGAAATAGTGGGTGTGGTAAAACAACCTTGCTCAATATCTTGGCGAAGATAGAGCCTTATGAAAAAGGGAGTATAAGCTATAAAGGGCAAGAACTGAAACAAATCAAACTGCATCACTTCTTTAAGCATGAATTAGGCTATCTCTTTCAAAACTTTGGCCTACTTGAAAACGAGACTATCGCTACAAATTTAGATTTGGGATTGATTGGGCAAAAATTAACGAAAAAGGAGAAGAAGCAGCAAGAAGAAGAAGTGCTAAAAAAAGTAGGACTGGCTTACCTTTCTCTGGATCAAAAGATTTATGAACTATCTGGTGGCGAGGCACAACGTGTCGCATTGGCCAAAGTCATCCTCAAAGATCCACCTTTAATTTTGGCAGATGAACTAACTGCAGCACTGGATCCAGAAACCTCACAAGAGGTGATGGACTTGCTCTTAATGTTAAAGAATCAAGATCGTATAATCATTATTGCAACCCATAATCCAGTAATTTGGGAAAAAGCTGACGAAGTGGTAAAACTCAACTAGTCCATGGCTGAAGAATGGTAGGATCTTCTGTATTATCTTTTATAGTTAGCTATTCATGAGGTAAGAGCTAATGAAGAAAAAAGATTATGTCAAACAAAAATTTTTAAGATTTATCATCAAAAGTTAGTTCATGACACGGCCTCTTTTCTTGATATTCAAAAATAATGAGAGTAGAATATAGAGGAAATCTGAACAAAAAAGGGGATCATATTCGATGATGAAAATTCCAGTTGAAAATCTTGGTCTATTTGAACAGTTAGATCGTATAGTAGTGGCTTTTTTTAGCAAACAACAACCTTCAAGTCCATATGATTTGAATATCAGTATTACACAAGAACACCTTGACCAGAAAAAACAAGAGCTAGAACCATTAGGTTATCAAGCTGTCCAACTACCATTAGGAATGGCTTTAGATAAT
The DNA here is from genome assembly GCF_058200355.1 of Streptococcus sp. SCPM-O-B-23252 (M501). Classification (NCBI taxonomy): domain Bacteria; kingdom Bacillati; phylum Bacillota; class Bacilli; order Lactobacillales; family Streptococcaceae; genus Streptococcus; species Streptococcus sp. SCPM-O-B-23252 (M501). The sequence goes on along the minus strand of NZ_JBYQGS010000001.1, from coordinate 827,731 downwards.
ATCATTCAGCAACCTCATTATCAAAACTTAATCCTTGGTGGACTTGCTCCCGACGAAATTATAGTCAGCAAAGAAGAATTAATGCCTTTGAAAGATATTGTAGATAGTTTTTGTATTATGTACGCTGCAGCGAATAACAGACTGGAAAATAGTAAGGCTTATGAATTAATGAAAGATAAGACGGTTTATTTTATTGGTAAACTATTTACAGATTTTCCAAAAGCCGGTGATGAAATTGCTTATTTAGGAATTGATCGAATAGCGAGCGATGGTACTCCATATGAAGCAGTTAAATGCTTTTTAACGGAAGAGAGTGCAGAGAAGTACAATGGTGAAAAAAGACCGGTCAGCCCTGCAAACTTGGCCTATCTAAAATCATTCTGGGGAAAACCAGTTATTATTGAGCCCCACCGTAATTATTGGATCGAATTTTTATAGAAAGAATAAAAGAGCGTAAGATACCATAAAAAATCTTACGCTCTTATTCTAACACTAAAACATTACATAATTTATATTATGTATCTTATAAACTATCCAAGGCATTTTTCTGTTCGTCATTAACGATATGCGTATACAAGTCCGTTACCTGTGTGCTAGCATGTCCCAGCTGGTGGCTGACCAAAACTTGGGATTTGGTAGCATCATAGAGACGGGTTGCAAGAGTATGGCGCAGTTTGTGGGGGGTTACGCGGACTTTGAAGTCTTCTGAATACTTGGCCACCATCTTTTCAACACTAGAAGCATCAATCCGGTTTGGAACACCTCTATACAAGGTCAGAAAGAGGGCTGTATCAGTCTTTTCTGTCTTATAACGTTTGTCTCGAATAGCAAGATATTGCTCTAAATAAGGCTTAGCAAAGGCAGCAACATTAACTGAGTCTCTTTTTCCACCTTTTCGAGTGACGTCAATGACCATCATCTTAAGATTGAGATCTCGAAGATCCAGGTTAACTGCCTCAGAGAGACGGACACCAGAGGCGAGAAGTAGTGCGATAATGGCTAAATCTCGTTCTTTGTTCTTATTAAAGGAAGATAAGGCACGATTGGAGAGTGTTTGAGGGTACTCCTGATCGATATAGTTGAGGAAACCTTCTGTCTCATCCCCTAAAAAGAGCTTTTGCTTGATATTTTCAGCCCGAGCAGCCAAGGTTTCTTTCTTTTTCTTGGTCGCAACCTTCTTCATGACATTACGGTAGAAATAAGGTTCCCCATGCTCGTTTTCAACTTCCTCAGTCAAATACTTATAAAGGCTAGAAAGTGCCGAAAGGGTACGGTTAATGGTTGTTTGCGAAACCCCGTTTTTCGTCGTATTGGCATTGAGCAGAGGACGTTCACGTAAGTAAAGGATAAAGGATTCCATGTTTTTCTTGGTCATGTGCTCCAGAACCTCTAAAGGGATATTAGCCATGGTGTCAGCATCCGATATACCAGATTCCAAGACCCAGGTGAAAAATCGATCGTATTCCTTTAAGTATTCGTATAAGGTCGTAAAACTATATGGAACGGCCAGTTTTGATTGATAGTATTCCAAAACGTACCAAGGCATGATTTTTTTGAGTTTATCAATCCGTTCTAATAAGATCTCGCGTTTCATGTTTTTCTCCAAATCTTTCTATACTAGTAGTATAACATAGCCAGATATATTTTTCAAGAAAATTATAGTTTTTCGGAAAGATGTTATAGGGGTTATATAGGACTGTTTTGTATCAAGAGTATAACCAAAAAAATTTTTTAAGCCAATTATACTCAATTATGTACTTTATTTAAGTGAACACTGGAATTTTTTACTACTCTCAATTCAGTTGAAAATGTACTTTATTTAAGTGAAAACTAAAAAATTTTCAAATGTACATTTTGACAATAAAAAAACACTCTAATATCAATTTAATGAAATTTAGAGTGTTTTTATTTATCTATATTTTTTCAAACTGTACAAAGTGTTCTTGCTTTCTTCTGTGGCCTTTGCAAATGGAACACGACCTTTTATTGCGTTTTTTGTATGCCATTCTTTCTTTTACTTGAATTTTGTAACGGTGATTAAGATTTTCTTGACATATCCACCATACAGGCAGAATACTCAACTCTGTAATTTCAGTTGGACTTACTATCAAGGAGTTATTTAGATAATCCCACTCATTCATTAGACTTTGTTGCGTTGTTGCTAAATCGTTAAATCCTTTTAATACTTTTTGATTTCTACAGTATGGACAAGAATTTTCTCTGTAAAATTTTTCTTTAATAACTTTCTGATATTCTCCAGTACATACAGGGCATTTCCACCATGCATTATATGTTGAATTTGCCCTTACTGAAGATATTTCTTGTTTATTTAATGATGACCATTCTTTAATTAACCAAGGATGTGTTGTTTCAAGATCATTATAACCTTTTGCAGTCTTCTTAAAAGAACAATATGGACAACATTGGTCGTTTTTGTGGCGATCAGAAATTTTTGCTTTAAAACTTCTGTGACATTTTCGACAAATCCAATTGGTTAAAGCATTTGAATTATAAAAGAAGGTATCAATATCACCATTCAGTTCTTTTACCCATTCATTGTTTAAGTACGGTTTAACATAGCTTAGTGTTTCATTTGGTTTAGGAATTTTTTTATTACAGTAAGGACATATAGAATTGAGACTATTAGAATTATTGTTTGTAAACACACCTAGAACAATCCCTAATCTCTCCTGAAATTCTAAATCACAACAATCACAAATCCAATTAAATATTTTATTCTCGGTTTCTGACGATTTCGTCACCTCATCAGGTTTTTCTACATTCTTGCTACTCCAAAGGTCACACAACTCAGGATAAGTATCTGCAATTGTATTATAACCTTTTAATGCTTGTTCATCATTACAATATGGACAGCTATCTATTACTTCTTTTCTTATTGGAATTGAACAAAGGTATTCACCTTGACAAACAGAACACTTCCACCAATATTTTTTTGTTTCGATGTGGCTCAATGCTAAATGAACAGGCAATCCGTTTTTATCGCTCCATTCTTCCTGTAATTTTGGGAAATTATAGAGTATATCATTGTTAAAAACAAGTGTATCCCAATCACAACGATTAGGACAAGTTTGAAAATTACTATTCTCTAAGTCGGTTCTTAAAATCATTTCAATTGGACTACAATAAAAACTGACTTTGCAGCAAGGGCATTTCCAATTTATGCATTTAGAAGACTTATACCAGTATTCAGAAATAGGTTTATCATTACTTTTATCCCAAAATTTCTCTAAATAAGGATGAGTTTCTTGTAAAGTATTATATCCTTTTAACATCAATTTATTATCACAATAAGGGCAGCCTTCAAGATGCCTTTTGACAACACTACATTCATATTGACCATGACATTTAAAACACTGCCATCTTACTAAGATGTTGGATAAACTATCAATCATATTACTTTTTACATGAGTTGGAATAAATTGCTTAAAAAGATTTCTATCTGTATGTAATAGGGGGTTCGCTTTCACTTTAATTGGGGTATCAAATGTAGCTTTACAGTTAGTACAATAGAAACTATATCTTTTGATTCTTGAAATTAGCTGATCAATAGACAACTTAAAGATATGGTCACATTTGTCGCATTTCCAATTTCTAGGGATTGTAACATTGTCACTTAACTTCAAATCATTAAACTCTACATCGTTTTGTTCCCCTGGAAGATAAATTTTCCGAAGATTAGGGTATGCTTTAGTGTAAGGTACAAAATGTGTACTTTCATTACATCCGACATGAACAAGCTCTTGATTATGTTTATTGATTAATTTAGAAGTGTTTGCTACATCTTTCCAACCAACATGACAGGTAGGACATTTGAAGTGAAATAACCTCTTTGAAGAAAAAGATAAATTATCAATCTCTTCCTGAATGGTTTCTATATTTTCATAATGAAAGTTTATGTACCTTAGAAAGTTAGGAATCCTTGCAGATATAGAGTTTTCCCCTTTTATGAACACTTTTCCAAGCTCACATACAGGACAGATTTTTGAATGATTTTGAATATTCTTATAAGATTTTGATGTACTTGCTTTCCATTCATAAGAACAGGTAGGACATTTCCAGTTAATGTGTTTTTTACTGGTAATTGTTATTTTTTCTACATCTATTTTGATATTCTTGTCAAAGTCCCAATAGTTCAATAAGGCTGGAAAATCAGTGATTAAGTCTGACATTTTCTCCTCCTAATACTTAGTCTTGTTATCCAGTAAGTCTTTTATTTCCAAAATCTTACTTTTGCTTGTTTGCTTTTCAGTATGAGTATGTTTTTCAAAAGATATTTTTGTGTCTGAAGTAATAACATTCTCACTAAGATACTTCTTAGTTACTAGTTGCTGATCAGATTTTAACAAGCCCTCTTCTTTTAACAATTCATTCGCAATATCAGGATACAAACTAGTTTTAAGAAGATTCCTTAACTTTTTGTTTTCCTCTAATAATTCTTTGTTTAACGCTGTCTGCTCCTTTATTTCAGCATTCTTTTTATTAAGTTGTGCTACCTCATTTTTCAACTCTGAAACTCTTGTTTTGAGCTGACTGGCTTCTTCCTTATATTCTATTGCTGCATCAACAACTCTTTTATAATAATTGTTAAGTTCCATCAATGCTGATTTGATTGCTTTAGGGGTTCTATTGGTCATTAAGAAACGTTCTACATCTAGAGTTTTATACGTTATAACTGTTTGATAAGTGTCGTCTTCAAATAGTTCCAATCTATCATTAAGGGCTTGTCTAAATTCTTTGTTTCTTCTAATCGTTGTGTCTGCAACCTGCGAAAATCCGTTGCTTCTAAGGTAATTTCCAAACTGTGGAATTTTGAATAGTCTAGGATTATTCGAACAATGTTCCAGTAAATAATGTTCAAATAATAATAGCAATTCTTGATTATCAATATACTTCTTTCTAGCCATTTGAGAACTCCTGTAAGGATAAATGTTTTTCAGTTAGATATTCTTGATAAGAATGACTAACTGTTTTAAGTTTTAATAATGCCTCACCAATATCTTCTATATTCCCCTTTCCTTGTCGAACTCTTTTTATAGCCTCATCTACAATTAAAGCTTCCTCGTCGATTGATTTCTTAAAGGATTTATCCATAGAGAAATAATCTTTTCCAGCTTTTCTGTAAAATGGACAACTAGTACAAGCACCAAGCTCTGCATGTGAGCTAATGACTTTAAGACAGTCTGAATAATCACCTTCCTCAAATCGAGGTGAATAACATCTGCCCTTATTATCAAGAGGAACATAGTTTTTATTAATGGTGTATTTATGTTGAGTTTTACTTATAGCGTAAGACGTTTGAGAGTTTGTTAATTTACGATAAAGCTGATAGCTCCTACATTCAATAAACTGACTCAGATTTGAAAAATAATGTGAAGATGTTGTGATACTATCATGTCCAGCTAAGAGCATTGCTGTTACTGGACTAGCTCCTTCTGCTATCAAATTGATCATTGCAATGTGTCTAGTATCTCCAATATGAATGAAATTAATCTCATGATCGTCTAATTGCTTTGGGGAATTGATATGATGGACAAAATACCCATACTGTTGAGATACAATCTCATTAAAGAAATATTTTAAAATTGTATTTAAGTTACTGTATGTCAAGAAACGGTTTTTAGTACCAGAAATACGTTTCCATTTCCGATAATGAGAGTCTGTCACAAATAGAGTATCCAACTGAGTAGATGATAAATCTTTGGTTAGTTCTAAATAATTTAAAATCTCACTCGCAAGCTTAAATGGTACTTCGTAAGTTGTTAAATAATAATCCTCTGAAATTTTATGGGATACTCCCTTGTCTTTTCCTTTTAAGTTATTTCGTCTGAGAGTTAAGTAATATTTTCCGTCTTTTTCTGTGAGACAATTTCTCTGAGTGAGCAAAAACTCCCTTGGTCTAAGTGGTACTACTGCTGTTATTTGCCACCATAAGTAAAGAGGGTAGTAAAACAATCTTTCCTCATCTAATAATGATTTAACCCAATAGTCGTTTAAAATATCATTAAATAAAAAATAGGATTGAAATTGGGCTAACTTTCGCTGTTTTTTAGTGTTCAGTTGATAACTAACATTTAAAAGTTCGTCTAGTTGCTCAATCAGTTGGGTTAATTCGTTACTCTCTAAACATGGTAGTGTAGAAAGAAAATCTATACATACTGAGGGGTTGGAAATCTTCATATTTGCTAATGAGAAGACTTCGTTCACTTTTAGTTCTTTGACTAATTTCTTTATATCTCTTAAAAAGGCTTGGAGAGTGATTAAAACATGATGTTCCATAGATAGCACTATAAAACTCTTTAAGTAGGTAACAAAATCATCAAAAGATAATTGAAATACTTGTTCATAAAACCTTTTATATTGGAATTTATTCAAGTTAAAAATGAAGCTAACGTTAGAATATTCATTAGTCGTTTCCCATTTATTTTCTTCAAAATTGGTGGATAGAATAATCCCTTTTTCAACATAGTCTTGAAAACATTCTTTTGCGCTCTCAATCATATTGTCATCAAACAGGATAATTTCATTTACTTTACGAAATAATTTTGATTGATTATTCAACTGACTAACTCCTTAATAATATCCTCATAATCAGACAATACAGCTTCGCCATACTGTTCTGATAAAGCTTGCAACATTTCTGTAAGACATGGTTTAATCTGCTTCTCAAGAATGGCTCGAACCTTTCCTCGTTCAAGTTCATTCTTTAATTTTTGATATTGTTTATTGAGTCGATTAAACTCACCAATTAACAAAAGCAAGGTAGATTTTGTTTGTAATTCATACTGACAGCCGACGCAATGCTGACGGTCATCATAGGGACATAGTTTCCCTAGTGCAGATAAAAGACACATACTCTCTCCTTGCTTAGAAAAAGCTTCTCCGTTACCAATTCGATGACAGATCGTCAGTAATTGTTCAGGATCAACATTATTTTCAACTAGAGTTTTTAATGCTTGTTGCGAACGTGAATCAGCCCTAATACTCAATTCCAACGTTTTTTCAATTTCAATTGGCGTTAAATCTAAACTTTTAATCATTTGAGTTTGTTGGCTTGGACTTAATTTTTTATACTTTCCTCTAGTTACAATGGTCAAGAGCATAGACGGAATCATGGATAATACGCCTCGTTCAAATAGCTCTTTTGCAACCATTTCAGGTTTTAGTTGTCCGAGTTGGGCATCTTTTAGATACGTTGTTGTAGTTTGTGCAAATTCATTAAAATCCCCTTTATGGCTACGAGCTAATGCTGCTAGAAAATAACCTTTAATATTCAGTTCTGACTTTTCTTCAAGAACATCATCTGCTAACATTGCGACAGATTGTAAGTAGGACTTGTTTGCAGAACGACTACTAAAGTTACGCTCTAAAAATAAATTTCCGATTTCCTCCCCCATATAACTAGTAATCTTTTCATAAGTTTTAATTTGTCTGATCAATGGATTTTCTGCATTGAATGGTATTTGAAGTTGGAAATGTGCCTCACAGATAGCCAATAACGTTCCAATAAGAACCTGACAACTTTCTGGGACATGAAACTTTAACTGAGCAACATTAGAAGCGTTTTTGGTTTTATTAGGTGTTAAGTTTAAATAAGTCAATCTTGTTGTAATACTTAGTAAAGTCCTTCTAGCTTCACTACTACTCCAAGTTCCATCTACTACTGCTTCTAAAACTTCTAATGGTTCTCTTGTTAATTTAGGATGTCCTAATCTTTCTAAGTCTGTTGATCTTAGTGCGCAAATAAAATGTAACCCTAGATACAACCATGTATCTGCATAGTTTTTTGAATTTGCTGCTTTACACAACATATCATTTTTTATGATGTAGTTTTCGTTGAATAGGTAGTACATTAATTCAAGGTATTCATCTAATTCATACGCTCCATTTGCACTCTCAATCGTGTAACGCTTTGTCATTTCAAAACTTACTCGATAACGAGTAACGCCTTTATTGAGTAGCCATTTAATAAATTGAATGAGGATATTGCCTTGTGACTTCGTAAGGACTTCTGTTGCTACTTCTACTAAGGTCTCTACTTCAGCATCACCATATAGAAACAAATCTTTTGTTAAGTAGTATGCTAAAAAATAAAGTAGATAGAAACGATTTGTTTCACTCAGCTTTTCTTCTTCAGCAAATTGTACGAATAATTCACTTGTAGAAGGAAATTTTTTTGAAAAGATTCCTTCCATACTCTTAATTCCAGGAGGTGTTGTTAGATAGTCTTTGATGTGATTTTTAAGAACTTCAGCATCTTTTTCAGAAATAGTATAGTCATCAAGATTTATAGACACACCAAACCATTCATTGTCTAGTAAGAATCCACTGACTTTCTCACGGTGTTTTATTGTAGCAGCACCTAACTCGACTAATATTCTTTCAAGATAATTTTTAAAATCTACTACCAATAGCTACTCCTTTTAATCTTCTCCAAACAATTTTTCTGCTTGCCAGTTCATATATTCAAAAACACCATTATTAACCTGACCATATTGTTTTGCAATTTCTCCTTTATTTTGTAAATAAACCCAAGCACTTTCTGGTGAATTGTCCCCTCTAGCAGACATCAGTTCACTAACTTCATTAACACCTGACAAAACCAATTGTGTGGTGTACCAGTGCCTAAAGATATGGGGTGAAATATTATTTTCTTGCAAGAGTTGACCAAAAAAGACAACCTCTGGGTCATCAGATTTAAGAAATATTGGAATCATTTCTTCGCGAATAATCTTACGAAATCGTTGATAGTACACATCGTATGACAATGCTTTCCCTTGCTTGTTAAGGTTTAATGGACCATAATCTCTCTCATACCTTTTACCTTCTAGGTAGCTCATATAGTCATTGTAGGTGTCTAAAAAGACCTCTAAGAAGATATAAGGTACAGCTTGAAGTCTTTCCTTTTTAATTCGTCCAGTTGGTTTTAAATCGCTTCTAAGGGGCATTTCTTTTCGCAGATCAATCTCAATTTTAAATACTTGATTATCACTTTGGTGAAATATGATACCTGCCCCCAAAGGGCTATCTTCACGCCTTACATTACAAGCTTCTGATGGTCTTAAACCAACAAATGCTCCCAAAGCAACAACCATAAGTAAATCCTTGTGATATTGAGCAATGTGAGCAAAAAGCATTTCAAAGGCGCTGTTTGGCATATCCCTAAAAATTGACTTCTGTGTGTTGCTTCCATCAACAAATACCTCAAAATTCAACTCTTTTCTTTTGATGACTCTACCTCGTCTATTAGTGAACGTATTGATAGAATAAAGGTCTTTTGGCTTCAATTTAGCCTTCCCTTTTCGTTCATTCAAGTATAGAGTTAAAAAATCAAGAACGGCATTTACACATTTTTCGACTGTACTTTTCTTTCTATTTGTTCTATCTTCAGGTAATTGTGCTAAACCATAAAGCGTAAAAAATTCCTTGACCATTTCAAAAGTTAGTTGATCAAGATTATTTACCCCAACTGTTCCAAATATATAGTTCAAAAACTTAACAACGTATGAAAAACGTTTGTTGCCATTGTCTGAGATAGACTTAATTTTTGCGGAAGATTTTACATATCTATGAAAATGAGTGAATTGTAATGTGCCATCATCATGTTTGAGTGCAATCAATTGCTTTGTAACGATATTATTATCACCTAGAATCAGTGAATGTTTATATACAACAAATCTCATGCTACCTCCTTGTTTATTATGACTGAAGGTTCTGACTGTGTTTTATGATGTCAATACACAAAAAAACGATCAAGTCAGTACCATTTTCCTTTGTGCTCTAACTGCATAAAGGGAATATCGATGAGTACTTTCATTGATCGTTATTATTATTTAAATTAATTCAATAATAAAAGTAACTTCATCTAAGTAATAAGAGCAATTAATTAGCTCAGCAACAACGATAACCACAGCAAATCCTTCTAAACAATGAAAGGAATATCCGCCGTGGCTATCTATTTACTTTTGTTATTTTACTTCTGTAAGTTACTTTTGTTATTTTTACTTTTTCTGCATTATATCATATTTTGATTAAATTGTCATCTGAGAAAGTGATTTTAAAAAAACTGGAAATTTTTTCAATTGTATATTTTGACAATAAAAAACACTTTTATGTCAATTTAATGATTTTAGAGCGTTTTTAGCTTATTTGATTTTAAAGTTGTCGTCTATTCCTCAGAATTACTTGAAGAAGTAAAAGTAACTAATAATGTCAAGTTATTTATTGGAAAATGAAAAAAGCCTTAAAATCAAGGCTTTTATATACTTTCAAAAATAATCCTAATAAATTTCCATTCAACTTCATCTAAGCATCTTTTCAAAAAAATAAATTGACAATCTCATCTTCCGAAAATCCTAGCTCACCTAGATTTTCAAACAAAATTTTCACTAGCTTGTTCGATTCTTGATATCTTAACTCCTTTATTTCTTGCTCGCTTGCTATGACAAAATATCCTAATGTTCCACAGCTAATAACCAAATTCTGTTCTTCGAGAACTTTCATTGCTTTTTGGATTGTTGCTGGATTACACTTCTCATTTTCTGCTAAACTCCTTATCGAAGGAATTTTTTGTCCAAGCACATAATCACCTCTTAAAATAGTTGTTCTTAATTTTGATGCAATCTGTAAATATAGATGGGGTTTCATTTAATCTTTTTATTTTCCTTCCCCCTAACAATCTTCCAATATGCAGAGTATGGAATTACTGTAGCCAGTAGAAGATAATATTTATTTGCAAACATATCTGCAACACCTTTTGCATTGAAATGGATAGGAACTTCCTCTGGGAGAAAACTACAAATAACAACTATTATGACTGTCATCCCTAGCAACACCAAAATATCTTTTGTCAGTCTGTTTTTCATCTTATTTTCCTCCTTTAACTAGATAAAATTCGACTTGCTCATTGTTATATAAACACCCATTGTAATAACCAATAAAACTACTGATACTACCTGCAAAACAAATGTAATCGGAATATTTAACACCCAATTAAGAAAAATAGGCGTAATAAGTACAATCATACCAATAATTCCAGTCACAATAACAGGTAGACTTTGTTTGACGACTATCATCTCACTGTCCCAATAATAGTTAGGATATTTTTTATTTAATGAAATTCCGATTACCGTTATAAAAAGGGAGTAACATATAGGAACAATAACTAGATTCATAACTTGAATAGGATTCATATCAAGTTTCAGCATAAATACTGATACAGAAATCATATATCCAATCAAATGAAGTGTAAGGTTGACAGCTATCTTAGCATTTAAAATCATTTTTATCTCAACCGGAGAACTTTTCAAAATCCAAATATTTTTACCTTCTAAAGATATAGATGAAGCTGCTGGACAACTGAGTGAAAGCATAGATGCAATAAAGACGGGAGCTAAGTTTGAAAGATACTCATTTATATTTTCAATTCCTGCAGAATTTCCTATTTGACCTACAGAATTAAACAGGAAACATATACTAAAGACACATAAAAGAATCACTCCAAGCCCAGCATTCAAGACTGCCATATAAGAACTTAAAAATCGTCCAAGCTCTTTTTGATACAAGGCAAAAAATACCGATTTTCTTTCATAAGATACTTTGTCATTAGCATAACTTGATTTTGTATTGGCAAGTGTATTAAGTAGTCCATACTTCAACGAAGCAATTTTGACAAATAGATAAAAGACGACTATTGAAAGAACTATATAAAATCCCATCCCATAGTACATTGGAAAATTGTAGTATGACATAAATAGTCTAGAAATTGGATACAGTCCAGTAATTTGCTTAGCCAGAGTAACCCCAATACTACTTTCATCACCTGATTGCAAAGCTGATAATGCAAAATATCCAATTATACCTAGCATCGCAAATGAAAAAATAAGAGAGATAACATTTTTTCTTTTAAAAAAAGATGAAGCGACAACAATAACGAGTCCCATGCATGCCGCTATACACATGGGGATCAAAGGGGCAAAAAATATAGAAGTAAAATACAATATAATCTGTAGGAGGTTTAAACTTCCGTTCAAGCCCCATACAATTCCACCCGGAAGCATAAACATCAAGCCTATTAAAAAATTCAATAAGTACATAAACATGAACTTGCTGGTGATAATATACGAACTTTTAACAGGTAAGGATTGGAGAATTTCCATATCTCGACTGCCAAATAAAATGCCATTCGAATAAAAAACTGTCAAAAATAATATCGAAAAACTTGAGACAGAGACCATATATGCCGGAATCAAGTTTTGTTGTCCAACTTGTACCAATGTTTTAGCTGTTAGGATATTATAAAAAAAGCAAAATAAGGCAAGAGTTACTATGCCAAAACTCGCAATAGCCATTGAACTTTGTTTTTTATTTCCCGTCTCTCTAATCTGGTTAATGGGAAAAAAATTTATCAATTGTGCTCTAATTAGTATCCAAATGTTACTCATTGCCCTGCACCTCCATGAAAAATGCTTCCAATGATTCATTACCTTTGATATCTCCTGTATTACCACTTGCAACTAACTTTCCATTTTTGATAATGGCAATCTTATTACATAATTTTTCCACAACATCCAATACATGGGTTGAAAAGAAAATAGCACCTCCATCTGAAACACACTCATGCATAATTTTCTTTAGTAGGAAAGTTGCTTTGGGATCTAGCCCAACAAAAGGTTCATCTAAAATCAATAGTTTGGGAGAATGTACAAGTGCAGAAATAATGGCTGTTCGTTGCTTCATACCATGTGAATATGAAGAAATTATCCCCGAAAGATGCTCAGTCATATCAAATAAATCACCGTAATTTTGGATTCTCTCCCTGCGTATTTTTGTAGGAATTTCAAACAGGTCAGCAATGAAATTAATATATTGAAGTCCTGTCATATGTTCATACAAATCTGGATTATCTGGGATATACGCCATCATTTTTTTACAAATAACAGGTTCTTCTTTAATAGAATGACCGTTGATAATTATACTTCCGTCTTCAAAATCATGGATACCGACAACTGCCTTTATCGTTGTCGTTTTTCCCGCACCATTTGCTCCAATAAAACCATAAATATCTCCAGGCTGTACTGAAATAGATAGGTTATCCACAACCTTCTTATCCCCATAACTTTTACTAAAATTCTTTATCTCTAACATATTTTCACCTCTATTGACAATTTGTCAGTCATATTTTGAAATAATACCGATAGCTTGTTTTGATTCAGCTATCGGTACATAGTTCTCTTTACAAACATTCTATCTTTTTTTAATTGCTAAAGAGTCCTTTTGTATTTAGGTTTTGTTCCAGCATTATCTTAAATGCATTCAAGTAATCTTTGACAGGTTCTTTCTTTGATGTTTTTATACCTATGTTATTTGAAACAAAAACATAGGCTGTCATAAGAAATTCTGCTGTTTCAGATGGATATTTTACAGAAAATACTTTTTCTGAGATGCCTTGATTTATTATCCTCTCAAAATATATAGTCAGTTTTTCAATGAGCTTATGGGATAACTTATCTAACATATAACGATTTTCTTTAAGATCAACCGTCTTTTGTAACTCAGTTCCCTCCGCTGAAACGTTATCTGTAGAGATTATTGTGGCATCTATAAAGGCTCTTATTTTTTCAATAGCAGTTTTGTCGTCATCATTGACAATCACATGAATATCTCTCAATAATTTCTCTGAATATCGTTCCACAAGACAATATAGAATATCTTCTTTGTTCTTAAAGTGATAGTATAACAAACCTCGTGATATATTTACCTTATCGACTATATCCTGAGTTGTTGTGTTCGCATATCCTTTCTCCATAAAGAGGAGCATAGAAGCATCCATAATCTCAGCCCGTCGAATTTCCGGATCTTTTACATCTCGCATTTTATTCCTCCTGATTATAAATTATACTGCTCTACTGACAAATTGTCAATTATAAAATTATCTTTTTGAGGATAGCAAAAAATCCTTGACACCAAGGCTTTTTCGTCAACATTTTTTTCTAAGCTCGTACAAGCAGTGATACTGCCTCAACGTGTGCTGAGAGCTTTCTTCTATACTAATAGACGAAAGGGTGTGAAAATGATTTTTAAATGATACTGTGGAACGGAACAGTAGCCCTAGTATTGACTACTGTCGTTTCTATTCATATTGGCTATTCTAGGACTGAGATGAAAAAATCTATAAATGCTCAGAATAAAATTGAACCCGCAAATCTCCCCAAAACAATGGTGAGTCATGTACTTGTATTATTCCGAAAAAATACACCTCTGGTGCAGTGAGACAAATTGGTGTATCTTATAGTGGCTTCGTAGATGAAAGCTATACTCTACTATCACTCTTTGATGATGTAGAACAAATTGAAAAAGATAATAGACTTCAGACAGCTATTGATGTTGTCAGAGAACAGTTTGGTTTTTTAGCCATACAAAAAGGAACCGTCCTAACTGAAGGTTCCAGAAATATTGAACGCAGTAAACTTATCGGTGGTCATTCCGCGGGTGGATTGGAGGGATTAAAATGAAACAAGAAAAAAATACAGTACAATTTTCAGAAATCCGTAGCAAAGGATGTAATGATATTGAAATGCTTGAAAGATTTTTACATGGAATCGTTGAAACAGCAACTTCAAAACTTCGTCAGAGAAAACTCAAAACAACTGAAATATCGATACGACTAGTACATGCTAAATCTGAAAACCGATTACCATTGGAATTTACATTTAGCATTAAGCCAACAAGCTCATCTGTGATAATCTATACTGAGGTAATCAATCGCTTTAAAGAATGTTACACAGGTGGGAGAATTCAAGGTTTTACGATTCAATTTGATAAAAATACCCTTGCCTCTGCATAGAAAGGATTTGATATGATTGACCGTTCATATTTACCATTTCAATCAGCAAGAGAGTACCAGGATACAAAGATGCAAAAATGGATGGGCTTTTTCCTATCTGAACATGCATCAGCACTCTCTGATGATACAAACAAAGTAACGTACATGTCTGACTTATCACTAGAGAAGAAATTATTACTCCTCAGTCAAGTATACGCCGGGCAGCTACGCACACGCATTCAAGTGATTGAAAAAAACAAGCGTGTTTCCTACACTGGAACAATACCAAGTCTGACCAAAGATTTCATTTTGATAAAAACTACAACAGGTCACATCAATTTGAAATTAAAAGACATTATTAGTATTGAACTTGTCGAGGAGGTGCTCTATGAATCAGCTTGAGTTTCAGCGTAATCACCTACAAATGGACTATTATAGCGAGAGCTACCAAGATTTTGAACGTGACTTCTACCGCTACTCTAACATGAATATTCCATTGACCTTCCTAACTGATGATATCCTAAAAACAATGGCGACTTCACGTAAGAATTACTTTGTCCTCAATAAGGAAAAGTCCAGAGATAACCGCGATCACTTCTTCATATTTGAAGTAAGTACCGTAGATGAGAATCCGCTAATCTATCATTATACATATAAGAAAACTACAATATATTTAGCAGAAAAATAGGAGCAGTTCAATTGACTGTTCCTATTTTTAATATTCATAAAATCTAAAGTCTTTATACTCTTTAACAATGGAGTCGCCAACCAGAACAGACTATACTGACCAGCGACTACCTTAAATTTAATGTTTCAGATTTATTTTCTTATCTCTAATTTCATAAACTACATCTGCTACATTTTCGAGTAATCGTTTATCGTGGGTGATAAACACGATAGTTCCGGTGTACTCCTTCATTAGTATTTCCAAAGCCTCTAAACTTGGTATGTCAAGGAAGTTACTGGGTTCATCCATTATTAGGATGTTATATCTACCCATGAGCATTTTAGCAAGCAACAATTTTATAATTTCTCCACCGCTTAAAACAGATAAACTTTTTCCAATATCGTTCTGTTTGAACCCCATAGATGCTAGCACTGAACGAATTTCTGATATATTGTAGTCACAATCCTTCTGCATAAACTCCATAACATTCTGATTACTGTTGTACTTGTAACCATTCTGTGCAAAGTAACCTATTTTTGCCTTAGGCGAAATAGAAATTCCTTCTTCATGGTTTAAGATCATTTGGATTAAAGTTGTTTTTCCGATTCCATTACCACCAGTTAACGCCACTTTTGCTCCTAACGGAATTTGAAAAGATGCATTTTCAAACAGAGCCTTATCCCCAAATACTTTATTAATTTCTGCACCGACTATAGGGTATGGATTATGGAGCTCCAATGCTTTACTTTGCCTGAAACGAATTCTGCGAATGCCTTCCGGAGCTTCTACTTTTCCTAAGGCCGCAATCCTGTGCTCTAGGGTTTTAGCAGCATTATACATCTTTTTTTCCTTACTTCCTATTGATTTTTGATGAGCTAAACGCCCTCCGTCTTCAGTACTTTTTTTCTTTGAAGAACCTTTTGCCTTCTGTTCTATTTTACGAGCCTGTTTTCGCTTTTCCTCCGCAGCCCTTTCCAATCGGGCACGTTCCGCAATAAATTGTTCGTATTCTGTAGCTTGGCTCTTACGTTCTTCCTCTTTCTGACGAAGATAATCAGAATAGTTTCCCCAATACTCAGTGATTTTGCCATCTTTCAGTTCCCATATTTTATCTACTATTTCATCAAGAAAATAGCGGTCATGGCTAATAACTAACAGTGCACCTGTAAAATATTTTAGCTGTCCTATTAGAAAATCAATTCCTTCACGGTCTAAATGGCTCGTAGGTTCATCCGCTAAAATACCATGAACCTGTGCCGATAAGGCCTGTGCTATTTTAAGCCTTGTTTCTTCACCACCGCTCATAGTCTGTATATTTAATTGCTCAACACCTAGCTTGCCTACAAGTGCAAAATCTTTTTCCTCCTGCAGAGTTACTTCGTCCAACTGGGGAATATAGGCAAGTTCACCCAGACGATTCATTTTACATCCTGGGGGAGTTAATTCTCCTAAAAGTACCCTGAGTAAAGTGCTTTTTCCAGCACCATTTGCTCCTACTAAACCAATACGGTCATAATCATATACTTCTAATTCATTTATATCTAAAACATCGCGTCCTTTGAATTCCACACGAATGTCTTTTGCTTTTAATATTAATTCCATAACATTTCCTCCTGTCTATAATCGCATGCTTTCATTTGCTTGTATGCAGGGAAAACCCTGCGATTTTAGCAGGAAGAGTTACATGAAAATAAGATACATAAATATTCCTCCAATATTGTTTATTTTAAATCTAATTTTCTAACCTCAGTTATCATTTGGCAAACTATAGCAATGCCAATAATTAAAATACCTGATAGTAAAAACCAATGATTTACACCGATTTTATCAGCAAAGAATCCAGAAAGAATTAACCCAATTGGCATAGCAAGTGACATGATACTTCCGATCAAAGAAAATACACGTCCTAAATATTCAGGCTTAATTTTCTCCTGAAAAAGAGCTGTTTGCACACCGCTATAAAATGGCACCGAAAGCCCCATTATTGCACAGCAAACTACGAATATTACAAATCCATTTGGAGGAAGTATTCCCGAAACGGCTAAACTGGTCCCCATTATAAAAAATGAACTTGTTATTAGTAATACATGCTTTTCGAAGCCCCCTAATCTTCCTAATAATAAGCCTCCTGCTAGCATCCCAAATGCAAAGGAAATTTCCGTAATAGAAATATGCACAGGCGTTCCATTAAAGTGTTCCATGCTTATTAAAGGAAATAGTGCATTGATTGGCATATAAACAAAAGTATATAGTGTTCCTAAGAGTAATAAGGCAAACAATCCTTTGTTTTGTCTCAGAACCACAACTCCTTCTTTCATCTCCCTTATGAAATTTGGTTCTAAACTTTGCACTTGATTACCCAGCTTAGGTATACGTACAATTGCTACCGTAATAGATGCAATCACAGCACCCAATACGTCGATGGCAATAATAGCATTTAAATCCCAAACGGAGTATAAGAGTGCTGCAACTGCCGGACTAACAATATAGCTTATAGACTGCAAAGACTGACTATAGCCTGCGCATTTCGTTAGCTGTTCTTCTGGTACTAAAAGTGGTGTAACCGCATTGAGTGCTGGGGTATGAAAAGCTGTTCCAATGCTACGGATAAACAATACTATCATAATCATCCAGACAGGTAGCTCCATACAGAATGCAACAATAGCAAGCACTGCACCAGCTGCTGCGATAATTAAATCGGCACCAATCATTATCTTCTTCCTATCATGACGATCCACTAGCACACCAATGGCAGGTCCCAAAATCGCATAGGGTAAAAAACCTACTAATGAAGCCATAGACAAGACCATCGCAGATCCTGTTTTTTCTGTAAGGTAAAAAATAATCGCCATTTGCAGGATGGCACTAGTGATTAATGATACTGCTTGCCCTGCCCATATTGCATAAAATTTTCGTTTCCAATTGTTGTATTTTTCCATTTATATTATCTCCTGCATATTATTTTGCTTGAATTTCTATTTTTAATAGCATTCTAGGCAATAAAAAATGCAGGCCAAACCCCACAATGTGGCTTTTGGTCTGCATACATACAATTTGGAAACATTCATATTAAAGACATAGTTAAATAAAGGTATAGTTAAATAACCAATATCCTCACCGTAACTAATGAATGCTCAATATCGTATAAATAAGCACAACAAAAAAGCCTATCATCGGGTATAGATTCTGCTTTTTTTATTGCCAGCTTATCTTAAACGCATTGAGGCTGTCATAGTTTCGGTTCCTCCTACATCTTTGTTTATATCAATTTATAGTATAACACAACAAGATGATATGTTCAATATAAAAGTTATGGAATGAGACTCATACTTCCAATTCGATGCCAGATTTAAAGGATATGACGAAGTTTTCTTCATAGACTGTAACGCTCTGGATTATCTTCATTAGTAGCAAGCGATTAGCTTTCACAAAATCTTCTGTTTGTAGTTTTAAAAATTCATCAGGATTTTCTAACTCAACCTCAAAATATTTCATTTTACATTCCCTCATTTCATTTATTGATAAATTGAGTTTGCAAAAAAGAGTGGACAATTTTTGTCTACTCTTAACCTTTAAAATAGTTTTTTTTAATCGATTTGAAGTTGCCTAAATTATTACTTATTCGGTAAAATGAAGTATTGCTTTCAACAGATTTCCTTCAACTACACTTCACTTGATTCAAACAAGGTGGGTACATTTCTATTCCCACAAACTCCTTGTCAATGGAAACAAACACGTACCCACAGGGTAAATGGAAATAGAAACTGATAATTTCTAGCTATCACTTCTACTCATTCCAAAAATTTTCTCACTCTGATACTTACCCACCATAAAGCAAAAAGCCTTGCAATCAAGGCTTTCATTATCCCTTTCGTTCAAAGGTTTCTAAGCTTTTACGAGCAGAGCGACACACTCAGCGGTTCGCTATCTCCGTTCTGTCTGCGTGCTAGCACTTGTCAATCACGGACAGCTATCGCATGGGCGGAAGTAAATGCTAATCTTCGTCGTTTTACTCCTTGACTAGCAAACTTACCGCCTCAACATGTGGTGCTAGTATACTCCTATATTAAAGAACGAAAGTAACTGAGTTGTTGTTTAAAATTAAAATGTAGAATGAAACTATTTTATAGTTACCATTTTTCAACTTTATAGCTGATAATTGTCACTTAAAAAATTTACTTGCTAACTTGTAAACTTGTTGAGTCTCTTTACTTTTAACGTCCCAACTACCAAATTCTTCTTTAATCAACTCTTTTATTATTCAGCTTTTTTCTCAATCAAATACCAACTAGGAATGATTTGCTTCATATCATCATACCATTCTAAAATTTCCTTAGCTTGATTTTGCATTACTGATATTTCTTCAACTCCGTAAGGAACAGACCATGGAAGAGCACCAACTATGTTATTTAGAATATAGATAGCAAGAAGTTTCCAAAATAAATCTGGAACCTTATGATCAAAATATCCATCTATCATACCAGAGGCAAAAGAAGGTGAAACTTGAGCAGACCATACAATACGATTGAATTCCTCCCAAGGATCTCCAAGGTCAAATCGATCAAAGTCAATGACATAAATATTACGATCTTCACCAATCATGAAATTCCCGATATGATAATCTCCATGTTGGAAAACCTGAGGTCTATCTTTTAATAATTCTCTATTTGCATTTAAAAAATCAATAAAAATCTGACCATTCTCGTATTGAACGGGGCATTCTTTGTATTTTTTGATTTTGTCATCAATTTTACGATTAAAAAAGGGTTCCCAATCTTCACGAACTTCTGTAACAGGAAGTGAATGAATTTTTCGAAGTATACTTCCTGCTTCTACTCCGTAAGTGTATTGTTGTTCTTTCGAAACAGTTAAAATGGTTTCTCTTGCATCTTTCCCGTCTATCCATTCGTGTAAAGAATGCACTTCATCATCACAGAGTTCTATACTAATCGGTTTACACATCGGAATTCCAAGAGAAGCTACTTTCTCCATCATATCATATTCAGATTTTTTAGAATCTAACTTCTCCTTATCAGAAACACGCAAGAAATATTTTTGCTGATTTTGATCTGTCACACAATATTTTTTATCATCTGACCAGCCTTTATTTATGGCTATCTTACTAATAAAATTCATCAAGCACTCTCCGATTCACTTTCCAACACTTCTTGCAGTTTTCACTAGTAACCCATCCAGTTCGTCTACACTTTAGTTTCCAATATGTAAAAATATCTTAATAATACGCTATCTAGTTGCTTTCCCTAATAATAAAGTTAAAATGTGTCTCACCGTATCTGAAAGCTGATAAACTAAATCGATATAAAATTCAGTTGATGATTTAATAATCATATCAATTGTTTTCATACTTTCTACTTCCTAATCAACTTTCAAATATATAGCGTTTTCATTATTTTCTTATCCTATTATATCATTATTCAAAATAAAAAACTGCAACTTACTAGTTGCAGTTAAACACAGATTTTCTTCCGTTCCTACTAGAAATTTATAAGTTAACATTTAGAATTTGTTCAGTTATCAAAGTTCATTTAGCTTTCTACTATGTAAGATTCTTGCTTGATAGCGGAGTAAATTTTCTATTCTACACCAAAAGCAAAAAGGATATATTTTTAATAAATTCCATTTGAAAACAATTCCTGTTCTATTATAGTAATGGTAATTCTAACTTTACACTTGCACCATGTTTATCCGAGTTGTTTTCTAATATGATGCGTCCATTATGTAATAACATTATTTTCCAAGAATTATATAAACCTAAACCATAGTTTGTAGCTGAATGTCTACTCTTATCTCCACGGTAAAATTGCTCCGTTCCTCGTTTTAAATCCTCATTAGAAAATCCTGGGCCTTCGTCTATCACAGATATTGAAAGTATCTTATCTGTAGTCATTATTAGTAATTCAATGTTGGATTTGTCTGGTGAATATTGAATAGCATTACTAAATATATTTTGAATGACTCTTTCAAATAATTGTATATCTATCATTACATCTGAATCTTCACAATTAATAGATTTAGATATAGTACGGTCATGTATTAGTGTAATCTCTCTCGCTATTTCACTAACTCTTTCGATTATTTCTGACACCTTTACTTTTTGTAAATTCAACGAGTTTAATTTAATTGACTGATTCATCTCCATCAGAGCTTTTGTATAATCTGATATACGTGTTGAATTTTTTATAATGTACGCTACATAATCTTTTTGTTCATCAGTTAGATCAGTTACCTTTAACAATTCAGCATTACCTTGGACAATAGAAACCGGAGTTTTTAAGTCATGCATTAATGCCGATATCTGACTTCTCTTATTCTCTTCTTTAATCCAATTCTCTCTTAATGAATCACTTAAGGCTTTTTTCATTATATCAAGGCTATTTAAGACATCATTAAATTCTTTGATATTTGAACTTCCTATTTCAAAGTCTAATTCATGGTTGGCGATTTTATCTGATGCATCTAGCATTGGAGATAATTGCCTTGTTATTCGTTTTGCCCAGATTAGAGTAGCCACAAATGCACTCATTAAAAAGAAAATGATTAATAAAAATATTAATAGTAAATCTATGCTAGGGAAATATTTTTCCATCCAATCATTATTGTAGCGTGGCTCTAGTGAATAATGGATTAATACATATCCATCATTCCTTTTAAATTCTATAAATGAAGAAGATGGAGTTGAAAATCCCTCATGATTGTGAAAATTCTTAGCTTTCAGTTGAATAGCTTCATCCATATTAGTTTTTATCACTTCACCATCTGGCGATAAAAACATATAGCTAGCTCCTTTAGGTATCAATGCTTCATCAAAGTCAATTTTATTTAAAATTTTATATTTATCTTTTTGTAATAAATTTTCTGTATGGTTAGCCGGAACAATCAAACCAACACTATAAAACGCTGTAAAAGTTAATAAAGCTAGTACGATGGCACATCCTAAACCAACTCCAACAGTCATTAAGTATTTAAGAAATACTATTTTGAGCGACTGTCCTTTTCTAATTAATTCCATTTATAACCAATCCCCCAAACTGTAGAAATTGGATTTTCACCAAATTTTAAGAACTTTGCTCTAATATTTTTTACATGTTCTGATATGGCAGAAGAATCACCAATCCCATCAAATCCAAAAATCATTTCATATATTTGTTCTCTTGAAAAAACTTGTCCCTTTCTCTTTGCTAAAAGTTTAGAAATTTGATACTCAGACTTTGTCAGATGAATTTCTTCTTCCTTCACAAATACTTGATTGGAGGATAAATCAAATCTTATATTCCCTAGGTTTAAACTCGAATGTTTTTCTCTTTGTTCTCTTCTCAGATGAGCTTCTACCCTTGCTAACAATTCACCAACACCAAATGGTTTGGTAATATAGTCATCTCCTCCACTTAATAAGCCATCTACTATATCCGTTTCCATTGCTTTTGCAGTTAAAAAGATAATCGGACAATCCACTTTGCTACGTATATTTTTACAATAGCTGATTCCATCAACCTCTGGCATCATTACATCAAGTAATATTAAGTCATATTTCCCCAAACTATTTTCATCAATATCTACCGTGGTTTGGTAAATATCAACAATATGATCTCCTTTTATTAAAATATTCTTGATTAGAGTCAGCATATCTAATTCATCATCTATAGCAAGAATTCTTGCCATACCAAACCACCTCCATATTTATAAATATTTTATTATTATTATACCATATTCCATTTACAAATACATTTAGAGCTATTATTCACTGATTGACTTTCCACCCCACCTATTGAACCATAATAAAGAGCCAGTAAAAATGACTACTGTAATAGGTATTGCTACATAGCCCCACATGGTAAACTCTTTAATTAAATATGAGCTATCAGCCAATTCACTTCCAACAATATATGTTGCAGATAATCTCGATGCCCAAGTACAAGGTAAATAATACCAGATATTTTCACCTAAATTGGTTATTGAAAGTAAAGCAATCAACGTTTCCACAAATCCCAATCCAATAGATGCACCACCACCTAACATAAGTGATACGCATAAATGAATCATATATGTAGATAAACATCCTATAAAAACTAATAATAATTCAATTAACCAAGCCATAGTCGCTTGATTACCAAATAGCATTGCAAATATAAAAACTGCTAAACTTATAGAAAATAGAAAACTCAATAAGAGCATTATAAGTTTTCCGCCATAAGCCTTGCTTCTGGATTTTGTAGTTGATAGAATCACTTGAAATCGTCCAGCACTTGCTTCCATGTCAACAACCTTAGATGTGATAGCACCAAATATTATTGGTAAGATAGCACCTAAAAGCACAAAATAATTCAGTATGATATCCATATCAGAAAAATTTTTTAGACTTGTAAATGTTGCTGCTCCATAAAATATTAGTGCATATAAAACAGGTAAGATAAAGTGAGCCCAGGGAATCCATGTATGCTTCAATTTATAAAACTCTGATTTTAATATTTTCATCATTACTTCACCTCTTGCTTAGAAAACCATTTTGCAGTAATGAAAGTCAATAATGTAAACAAACATATTGATAAAATACAAGGAACAAGTAAGGATGTGTTTAAAATCATTGGATCTGATACTTCTGTTGGGATACCGTTCGGTAAAATACGCATAACGGGTACCATCAATCTAATCCCCCAAGAATAAGGGCAATAAATCCACATAGAACCGTCAGCTAACAAAATTCCTAACACAAGACCTAATACAGCGTTTACTACAATGCTTGCTATAAACCCAAACTTTTTAGCCAGGAAAAAACAAAATGGAACTTGCCATATGTTAGTTATAACCAATAATACACTTGCGAATAATAATGTCGTGAATGCATAGTTTCCTGTTAATTGTTCTCCAATGAAAAATTGAAAAACAAATACTCCTAGCATATGCAAAATAGCAGTTATACTTAGATAAATTGAAGCTGTTAATATTTTTGAAATCCATATCGTTTTTAAATCAATATTGAGTGGAAAAATTGCTCGGTAGTTTAATTTTCTCTCTTCTTTTCTATGCATCATTGCTGGTATTAAAGCGAAAGTTGCTGGCATAATCATCACATACCACCAATTATATGCATTTACACTAAAATATAATGGCATTAATACAAACGCAACAAGTAAAGATATAATTGGTGCAATAAATAATATCTTCAACAAAAAACTGTGTTTGTGTTTCAAAGTTTCTGCAAAAATATAATTTTTCATTAATCTATACTCTCTTTCCATTCTTTACAACATCCATAAAAAGTTCTTCTAAATTTTCATTATGATCAATGATGTTTTGATATTTTAATTCTCCATCATGAATAATTCCTATGTGATCTGCAGTATGTTCTACTTCTGCCAGAATATGGCTTGATAAAATCACTGTTATCCCTTTTTCAGGAAAACTACGTATCAAATCACGTAATTCTTGAATTCCTAATGGATCTAATCCGTTTGTCGGTTCATCTAGTATCAATAGTTTAGGATTATTTAATAAAGCAATTGCAATACCTAATCTTTGTTTCATCCCCAAAGAAAATTGACCGCTTTTCTTTTTTCCGGTATTTTTTAAATCTACAATTTCTAAAACTTCATCAATTCTTGCTTCAGGCAATCCAAGTAATAATGTTCTAACTTTAAGATTTTCTCTTGCACTTAAATTTTCGTATAAGGGTGGCATCTCGATTAAAGCACCAATATCTGATAAATCATTTCTACTCCATTCATGTCCTTCAAACATAATTTCACCTGACGTCTTGTGTAACATACCTGTAATCATCTTTAATGTCGTAGATTTACCTGCACCATTAGGTCCTAGTAATCCATATACTGAATTTTCCTCAATTTTTAATGACACATTATTTACAGCTTTTTGTTTTCCAAAAACTTTTGTTAGCTCATTTGTTTCTAAAATATATTTGTTCATATTTTATTCCTCCTTTAATCTTGTAAATAGTATAAAAAATAATTTTAAGGATTCTGTAAGGAAAAAATATTTTTAAAAAGTAGCAAGAAAATTCTAATATATTAAATGTTTTGCATTTTTTTCTTTAGTCTTTTATGCCATATTTCATATACTTCATAAATAAAAAAGGCAGAACCAGAGTTCTGCCATAAATAACCATTATTTATCTTACAACTTCAATCTCCACCTTACTCTAAATCAAATTTTAAGGAATTGAAGTATTCTCTTTTTAATCCTATAGATATGCCTATTCTGTTCGAGTTTCAGCTAAATATATTCTCCATTCAGCTAATTCTTCAGGCAAATCATAAACAGTTTTTCCATTACATTCATAGATTTCAGAGATTCCTGGTGAGGTCTTAGAAAAAGTTTTCCAAGCTGTCACTAGTTCTTCTACAAATTGAATATTATGAGGTTCAAAAAAGTCATTAAATTTCGATAGTTCTTTACTATAAATTGTCACAACATTATAGCTATCAAGCATGATCTCATCATGACTTTTATGCCCACCAAATCCAAACTTACTTAGTCCATCATTAACAAGCAAATCACCGTATCTAATCAACAGTTCTAGGCATTCCTCTCTTGAACAACCATCAATATAATAAACATCCTTATGGGATTCCTTGATAATATTCTTTGCTATTACTTTTTCTCTATCAATACTGACAGGCAATTCCAAAATAAAAAACAAGGGCTCGTCATGAATCGCAATAAAGTGTTGAAAAACCTCTAATATTTTTTCTGAGTGTACATTCGCCATCAAATGATGTTCAGTTAACTTTGTAAATGATTCAAACAGGTTTTCTACCAAGGTAACTCGGTGACCTTTTACTAAATTCAACATTATGCGTCCTCCAGAGTATTTAGACAATATCCACATTTATAATTACATTATACCATTAAACCCCTAAAAAGACTGCAACTTCCCAGTCACAGTCTCTTATAAATCTACCTCAGTTCCTTCAAGGAAAGTTATTACAATTTGTCCAGCTTCTGAAATAGATTGATAGCATGTCAGACTATAGTATCCAGAAGCCATACTTGAACTATTACTCTGATTCTTACCCTCTATTCGATTAGAGAAGCTACCTTCACGCTTTTCATTATTTCTTTCGTTCACTTTTAAGAGCAGAGAAACACTCTCAGCGGTTCGCTGTTACCGTATCGTTTCGTCGTAAATTCCTTACTCTAAGACAGCTGTCCCATGGGCAGAACATCTTCTTCTACCTCGCTGATGCTTCAGCTCGTACAAGCAGTGATACCGCCTCAACGTGAGTTTTAGAGGACTAAATGGAGTCTGAATTGCCTGATAGAGATGTAGTATTGATTAAGCAATCAACAAAAAATGTACAAAACAAAAATAAAGTACACTGCTTAATGAGTGTACTTTATCCTTCTAATTCAGTTTTATCAATAGTTTAGCTCTAGTTAAGTCGATTAGTTAAATGAATTTAGACTATTGCTTTTTATAACGACTATAAATTGTATGTTCAATACTATAATTTATCTTTCGAATCTACTTCTTCATAATTTATCGGAATTAAAGCAACATCACTGCTTAGAGTAGATTGTTTTTCATTTTCACTTATTTGAATGGCATTTTTGAGTGAAAAAATAACTTCTCTTACAAGATTTAATAAATCTAATGCAAACTCTTGAAGTTCAGATTCAGTTAGATACAGTCTCGTTTCATTATTATTTTCACTTCCATCAAAAATATTCAATGTTATATTAGTAAACCTGTGCTCTAAATAATTTCTAATAATTTTCAATCGCTTTGAGTTTGGATTAGCTGTTAAAGAATTATCACCATTATCAAAATCTTTCGCTATCCAAAATATAGATGACAGGCCAATGTTCTTATTCAAAAATTTATTTAAATCGCTATTAGACATCCAAATTGAATGAAAATTTACTTGTCTAGTCTTAATTTTAAGAGAATAATATTCATTTATAAACATTGCAACTTTGTCTAATAATGAATAGAGTGTTTTAAAAGCCGCTTTTAATCCTTCAAGTCTGATAGAGTATTGTACGTAGTCTAGACAATCAATAAGATTAACATTCTCGTCAGCATAATGAACCGAATCAACCTCAATGCTATTAAAACAGAGATAACGGGCATAAACATATTCTTGCTTAATTTGATTAAACATAGAAATGTATTTGTTTAAATCTTTATCCGATTGAAACAATAAACTTGGTAGTAAAAGATTGTCATCATATCTATTTATATCGTCAGCTTGTAAGTCATTAAGTGGATTAAGATACAGCCCGTTGTTCCAACACCATTCACGATACTTTTGTGAATTAGGATTATAATCAATGTTTTTACAAGAGCATTCATCTAAATCTTTATAATCAAGATATTGTTCGTAAAGTTTAATAAATTGCTTTTCTGCGTTTTTAACTCTGTTTGGATCTGAAACAGTTATACTTGTTTCTATTAAATTTTTAATTTTTTTAATAAAGTGAAGATGTTCGTTATCATTCAAAAAATTACGATAATGATGTAGACAAATAGCCAAGTTACCACTAGCCATTGTGAATCTTGGATTGATTTGTATACATTTACAATACATCTTAATAGCTAACTGTTTTCTACCACAAGCATCTAATAGATTTGCGTAATTGGTGTATAGTGAACATAATAATGGGTGAATAAAGCTATTGTTCTCAGGATCTATATCAATATTATTTGAAATTTCGATAGCTTTTCTAAAGTAATAAATTTGTTGAACTGTACAATCGGTATCTATGTTGAATACTAGGTTATTACTTAGTTCAAATATATCACCATATGCTGTCCCAATAGAATAAAATAATTGAATTTTGGAAATATCATCAATAGTATTTTCCATATTTTTTCCAAATTCTATTAGTCTATAGATTTCCACTATATTTTTATGTTTAAAAGCATTATCGAAATCCTTTGACAATTTAAGTACACTATGATTAATTGGATTATTTGTTAACATCTTCATCCTAAATATTTCGATTTTAAATTTGATTTTCCTTTATTTTCTTGTTCTTCAACTAACATATCAGATAAAAACTCTTTTATCATATTAAGATTAAGAAAAATTCGAGTTGCAATAAATTTAAGTTATAATACCTTATATAAATTATAAATAGGGTAAACCTGATATCTTTCTTGAGTTTCTTTATCTAACTTAGTCCAAAATAAATCAGCTTGTGGTTTTGATTTTAATAACACTGATGCACCAAAACAAATTTCATCATTATCTTTATTATTTAATAAAATATTAGTAAGCTTCTCTATTTCAGTATTATCTAATTCACGATTTCTATATTTAATTTGAAGATCATTTATGATGCTTATGCTATTTTCTTTTATATGGTTCATGTTCCAGTCAGAAAGACGTTGAGCCCAGTTAAGCAACTGTTCTTTTTTTGAAACTTCTTCTGTCATATCGGCTGCAGCAACTATTTTTATTATGGTATCGTCAGCACACACGTTTTCTACACTACAGTCAACTAATCTTTGGTATGAGGCAATAACCGAATCAAAGTTACAGTTATCAATTGTTAACCAATCTTCGGGCCTAAAAACCTCAAATAAAGAAATATCCTCATCCTCGCCTCTCCTGCACCAAGGAGTTTCAGTGAAAATATCTATCATAGTTCCATTATTACCTTCATGAAATGCATATAGAGTACTAATATGTATGTTAGCAATCTTAAGATTAAACAATTTCGATTCCTCGTAATTTAACGCCACCTTGTTTTTTAATACTAGACCTGAATTAAGGATATTTAAATTTCTTTGAGATTGTTCATTAAAGAGGGATAAATCAAGCTCTTTTTTTATCCCCATTTTCTTTATGAAATTTGATATTTTCGACAATTCTTTTATATGGCTATCTAAATCAAGCGAATTAATATCCGATAAAGACCGTTCATCTAGTTCTATACTAATACCATTGAGTGTGAAAAATCCTACTTTTCCTAGTTCTTTAAGTGCCTGAGTACACTTTATAGCATCTGACAGCATATTAGGTCTTGAATAATTAAATTTAGGTTGAGCTTTCCCATTGTTAAAGGATATTTTAAAACCTTCCCCAAAATGAAGCTGTACCTCTCCGTCAGGAAAATAATGTCTCTCTATATCTTCAAAAATATAATCTCCTATCTCAATAATTAAATCTGTTGCTTCGAAAGTTTCAACAATCTCTATTGAATTTTCAAGTGGAATTTCGATGGCAGTTTCAGGATCCCTAAGATAAAGAAAGAGGTCGTGTTCCTTCTGGTAATTAAATATTCCTTCATGCCCCTGACCATAAAAGTAAAGCTTGATCTCTTTATTATTGGGTATATTTTCAATTGACATCCCATCGATATTTATAAAACTATGCTGTTTCTGACTATTAGTAACAAAATCAACTAACATCGAATAAATTTTTTGTTCATCTAGTTTATGAATCTGTACCGAAAGTGTTTTATAATTTGCAGACTTATTTTTTAATTTACTTCTTTTAATTATTTTCTTTATAGAAAAAGGTGGCAGTGATTTATAATAAATATCTTTTAAATTGCTATTCTCATCTAACCAAACTACGAATAAAACTACCCCACCGTTTTTTGAATACAATTCTAAATCACGCATATCTACTGGGAAAGATTTCATTGAATTGTTCTTACGTTTAGTTGCTTTAATTTGGACAGGTACTCTCCCAAATATTTCGCTCTTTTTCTCACTAGCATTTTTAAGAACATGAATTTCCCCATCCCACGCTGGAGTTTTATCATTGTTATCGAAATAAGTCTGAAGCAACTTATTTCTGTTAATAAATGTTGCCAGATATGAAACGCCTAACGTTTCAATTTGTCTATTATTTGCCAAATTATCACCTCATAACATAACACTATGTATTATTTATTATACCATCAACAAAATAAAAATCTATATCTTGTGTTCAA
Organism: Streptococcus sp. SCPM-O-B-23252 (M501); assembly: GCF_058200355.1. Classification (NCBI taxonomy): domain Bacteria; kingdom Bacillati; phylum Bacillota; class Bacilli; order Lactobacillales; family Streptococcaceae; genus Streptococcus; species Streptococcus sp. SCPM-O-B-23252 (M501). Next base: position 797,297 of record NZ_JBYQGS010000001.1, on the reverse strand, counting down.
TTGAAACTTAAATAAGCTTCAAAAAATGTACAATTGAACCACCACTTCTTCTACACCTATTAGAGTCGAAAATGTACAAATCAATTTCTTCGATTAGATGATATTATGTACTAGAAAACATACAAAATAACACTCCAGAATAATGTACAAAATAAAAATAAAGTACACTATTTAAAGAATGTACTTTATGCTTCTAATTCATTTGTATCAATGGTTTAAGTCTTGTTTGGTCAATTGTACATAAATTTTTAGTTTTTCTTTCTATACTAGATCTCTTTTAAATACAATAAAATCAGCAAATCACATGGATTTGCTGATTGTTTTTTTCTGTAACTTATTTTTCTACATATCGAAATGGAATCTTACTACCACAGAGCCAATTATAGACTCGATCATTGACTTGAACATTCATAGCTTCGTGGGCATATTCTGGCATGATTAAATGCTCTTTTGGACATTCTAATCGATTATAAATGGCAAACTGCGTTTCAGGATAACAAACATCATCATCTAGTCCGGTTATCATGTGAACTTGTCCTTTGATCCGATGGGCAAAGTTTTTTACATCAATATAGGCCAATGTCTGCATCAAACGATCTTCGGTTTCGTGGAATGGATCATGGAACTTGAAATAACGGAAAAGCTCGTCATAAGCCTCGCTGGTGTTCCCAATCTCCAATACTCGTCTGAAATCTGATAAGAATGGATAAATGGCTACCGTTCGTTGTATACGAGGATTCAATCCAGCAGCAATCAGGGCCAAGGCTCCACCTTGAGATGCTCCGTAGCTAGCAAGTTTGCTGTCGTCAACTTGAGGGAGGTTGGCTACAATTTCAATTAACTGGTAAAGATCCAAATAGACATCCTTATAAAAGAGCTCATCCGGACCTTCCACGGCTCCACGGATAATCTGTCCTTTTACCGTATTTCCAAGTGGTGAACGATCTCCGTCGGTTGAAAAGCCTGACTGACCTCTTACATCCATAGTCACAACACCATAGCCGGCTACTGTATAAGGCAGCATGTCAGACCAATCCCAACAACGGCCCATATAGCCATGAAAATGGAAAATAACTGGAACCTTTTGATCCGTTTTTGGGAGAACAACCCGCGCATAAACAAGCCCATCTCGTGTTCCTTTAAAGGTTAATTCATAACAAGCAACATTTGGAATGCTGAAATCTCGTTCTTCAAGCTTGTATTCAGGCAGTTCAGTCATCTTTGCTAGGGCTTGATCCCAAAAAGCATCAAAATCTGCGGGAACCTCATCTCGTCCCTTATAATCTTTCATTGTTTCTAATAATTTGGGATTTTTCATAAAATCCTCCTTAAGTATGTGTAATCGCTACCAAAAATGTACCATATTTACTTAAGGATTGCAAGAGACAAATAAAAAATTACATAACCGAAATTATGTAATTTACTTATAGATTCAAAAATAGACTTAATTGTTTCACTAGATCTGGATTAGTGGGTAAAGCCGAATGATGAGCTTTACGACCGTTTAAATTCACTTCTGTATAGGCTTGTTTCTCAAAAATAGATTGTGCTGCTTGTGCACTAGAAAGGGGGACGATCCCGTCTGATTTTCCAGCAAAGCTACCGACAAAGTTAAGGACCTCTACTCCTTTTTCTAAGCGATGCTTCCATTTTTGAAAATCATCATACATTTCCTGATTGAATTGGTAAGGACTGCCAATAATAGCGAGCTTGCTCACGGTCAGTTTTTTCTTTTCTAAAAAGCCACTTTCCAATAAACCAGTCAAAACTAGTCCACCATTGGAGTGCCCAACTGCCTTGAACTCTGTAAAATAATAGTGATCAAGGAGGTAGGTTAGAGCAATCTTAAGGGATTCGATTTGCTGCTTGATATTGCTGTAGCCGTCTCGATTGTTCTCGAAGCCAATCACAATCATCGGATTCGGCTCTTTCGTATTCAGTCTTCCCTCCATCTCTATAGAATCATCTTTGTTGACTTTTATTTTTAAAAGACTTTGCTTTTTTCTAGAAAAGCGATGGAGCATGCGGATGGTTCTATTGAATCGCTGGATACTGGCTGAACTCCCAGGTACAAAGATGATTGGTCTGATCGGTGGTTTCTTTGACCCTTTAGGAAATTCAAAGGGCTTGCTGTGCGAAGAAAACAATCTTGCAAAGAAACGAATGACTTGTTGAAATAATTTTTTTAACATGTTTCCTCTAGTAGTAGTTTCTAAAAGAACCCAGAACAGTGTGTTCCAGGCCCTCATTAGAAAGAATTATTTCCGCTTTTTCTTATTTTTGCGCATTTGTTTGGCCATTTTGTTCATAGCCCGTTTCATCATAAATTCACCGGCTTTTCCTTTGAGACCACCACCGAACATTTGGCTCATGTCAGGCATCCCAGCGCCTCCGCCAAGAGCTGATAAGTCAGGCATCCCGCCTTGTCCCATCATGCCTTCAAGAGCAGACATATCAGGCATGCCACCAGGCATATTCTTCGGCATGTTATTTGGATTCAGCCCCATTTGTTTCATCATCTTGTTCATATCGCCAGAGAGGACACCTTGCATCATCTGTTTGGCTTGGTTAAAGTCCTTGATGAATTTGTTGACTTCGACAAAGCTGTTTCCTGAACCAGCCGCAATCCGACGACGACGGCTTGGATTTAACAAATCTGGATTCTCCCGTTCAGCTGGTGTCATGGATGACACGATCGCACGTTTGCGAGCAATTTCTCGTTCATCAACCTTAAGGTTCTTCATGGCTGGATTGTTGGCCATTCCTGGAAGCATCTTGAGCAGGTCTTCCATTGGTCCCATGTTTTGAACTTGGTCTAACTGATCGATGAAATCGTTGAAGTCGAAGGTATTTTCCCGCATCTTTTCAGCGAGTTCAAGAGAGCGTTTTTCATCGTATTCTTGAGAAGCTTTCTCGATCAGTGTCAGCATATCCCCCATACCGAGGATCCGACCAGACATGCGGTATGGGTGGAAGGTTTCGATATCAGTGATTTTTTCACCAGTACCGGTGAATTTGATTGGTTTCCCGGTAATCTGACGGACAGAAAGGGCTGCACCACCACGGGTATCCCCATCAATCTTGGTCAAGATGACCCCGGTCACTTCGAGTTGTTCGTTAAACTCACGCGCCACATTGGCTGCTTCTTGACCGATCATGGCATCCACAACCAAGAGGATTTCGTTCGGTTCAGCAAGAGATTTGACATCGCGCAACTCGCCCATGAGTTTTTCATCGATTTGCAGACGACCGGCTGTATCGATCAAGACATAGTCATTGTGGTTGGCTCTCGCTTGTTCCAAACCTTGACGTACGATCTCTACTGCAGGGACTTCTGTACCAAGTGAGAAGACAGGGACATTGATCTGCTGACCAAGAGTCTTCAACTGGTCAATGGCTGCTGGACGATAGATATCGGCCGCAATCATCAAAGGACGTGCATTTTCTTCCTTGACCAATTTGTTGGCCAATTTCCCAGCAAAGGTTGTTTTACCAGCCCCTTGAAGACCGACCATCATGATAATGGTTGGGATCTTTGGAGATTTGATAATGTCTGCTGTCTCAGAACCCAAAATGGCTGTCAATTCTTCATCGACAATCTTCACGATTTGTTGGGCAGGGTTGAGGGTTTCAATGACCTCATGCCCTACGGCCCGTTCGCGGACGCGTTTGATAAAGTCTTTTACAACTGGAAGGGCAACGTCGGCCTCTAAGAGGGCTAGACGAATCTCTTTGGTCGCCTCTTGGACATCCGCTTCAGAGATTTTCCCTTTCTTACGAAGATTTTTAAAGACGTTCTGTAAACGTTCAGTTAAATTTTCAAATGCCATTATTTTCTCCTAATTTTTCAATTCAGTGGAAATCGTCCGAAATGTTGCAAACATTCTAGTTCTTCGGGTGTGACTTCTTTCATGATTTCATTTGGATATCCCCAACAGCTAAAACCTATTTGCATAGCTTTGGAGATATCATTGGGCGAGATAATCTGTAGTCGAGCAGAAAATACTTCCTCTGCGACTAATAGTTTGCAAGGTATTCCTTGATAAATGACGAGACTGCCCATAATCACTCCCGATTGTCAATGCTTGATAAAATTTCAACCTGCTCTTGTAGAAAAGTATCTTCCGGATAGCGTTCTAAAATCTGATCAAAAATCTGGCTGCGCACAATGTAATCGGAATACATATGGAGTTTCATTTCGTAGTCCTCCAAAATCTTTTCAGTACGTTTAATATTGTCATAGACCGCCTGACGGCTCACTCCAAACTCTTCCGCAATTTCAGCCAAACTGTAATCATCGGCATAATAAAGCTCGATGTAGTTCATTTGCTTATCCGTCAAGAGCGCTGCATAAAACTCAAAGAGCGCATTCATTCGGTTGGTTTTCTCAATTTCCATACCTTTCATTATATCAAAAAAGCCCGCTAAAGACTAGCGGGACTTACCTATTTTGCCTCACAAGAAACAAGGAAAATGGTTTAAAACAAAATCGCTGTTTCCTAGCGAAAGACTCCTGAGAATTACGTAATATAAATTATGTAATTCTAATTATTTTCTAGATAAAATTCAAAGCGCTCGCCAACATATTGACTTTTTACATACTCAAAAGCGGTTCCATTATCAAAATAAGAAATCTGGGTCAAACCAAGGATGGCCTGCCCTTTGGGAATTTCCAGATATTCAGCAATCTTTTCTTTGGCCAAGCGTGCATAAATGGTTTGTTGAGATTTGCCAATTCGATAGCCGTGCTCTTCTAAGGTTTGGAAGAAATGGCTAGTGACTTCTTCCCGTTTGAAGTTTTTGATAAATTTTTCTGGAATCGAGGTGACTTCATAAACGACTGGTACACCATCCGCATAACGAACCCGTTCCATTCGAACGATTGTTTCAGTCTTGTCGATACCAAGCTTATCTACTTCTTGAAGGCTTGGTATGGTGCGTTTGTATGATATAACCTGTGTCGAAGGGATCTTTCCTTGGGCCTTCATGATTTCAGTAAAACTAGTCGTCCCCCGCATCTTTTCCTGGACGCGCGTGCTAGCGACAAAAGTACCACTACCAACACGGCGTTCCAGTACTCCTTCTTCTACCAAGAGTGTAATGGCTTGACGGAGGGTCATGCGACTCACTTGAAACTTTTCTGCCAAGTCTCGTTCACTTGGGAGGCGCTGTCCAATTTTCCAGATTTTCTGGTCAATCTCTGCCTTGATTTGGTCGTGAATTTGAATGTATGCTGGGATCATATTGCTACTCTTTCTATCTGTTACAACCTATTGTAGCGCAAATTTATCAAATCTTCAATCCTAGTCAGTCTTGATTGGTAATGAATGGCCTTTTGTGTTAGAATAGAGGAAAAGAATTTTCTAAAAGAAGGGGAAAAGATGACAAACCTATCAACTGATTTGCATGATGTTGAAAAAATTATCGTGCTTGACTACGGTAGCCAGTACAATCAGCTTATTTCACGTCGTATTCGTGAGATTGGTGTCTTTTCAGAATTGAAGAGCCACAAAATTACGGCAGCTGAAGTTCGTGAAATCAATCCAGTTGGGATCGTTCTTTCAGGCGGACCAAACTCAGTGTATGAAGAAGGGTCTTTCGATATTGATCCTGAAATTTTTGAACTTGGAATTCCAATTCTTGGGATCTGTTATGGAATGCAGCTATTGACTCACAAGCTTGGAGGAAAGGTTGTACCTGCAGGAGATGCTGGTAACCGTGAGTATGGTCAATCTGAGCTAAACTTAGCTGAATCTTCTGCCCTTTTTGATGGAACACCGGATAAACAGTTGGTTTTGATGAGCCACGGAGATGCTGTAACAGAAATTCCTGCCGACTTTGTTCGTACAGGTACTTCTGCTGACTGTCCGTATGCTTCGATTGAGAATCCTGATAAGAAAATCTATGGTATCCAATTCCATCCAGAGGTTCGTCACTCAGTACACGGCTATGATATCCTTCGCAACTTTGCCTTGAATATCTGTGGTGCCAAGGGTGACTGGACCATGGATAACTTTATCGAGATGCAAATCAAACAAATCCGTGAGAAAGTTGGAGACAAACGTGTCCTCCTTGGCCTCTCTGGTGGTGTTGATTCTTCTGTCGTTGGAGTTCTCCTTCAAAAAGCGATTGGGGATCAATTGATCTGTATCTTTGTAGACCACGGTCTTCTTCGTAAAGGAGAAGCTGACCAAGTCATGGATATGCTTGGTGGAAAGTTTGGTCTCAATATCGTCAAAGCAGACGCTGCCAAACGTTTCCTTGATAAATTGGCTGGTGTTTCTGATCCCGAACAAAAACGGAAGATTATCGGTAACGAATTTGTCTATGTCTTTGACGATGAGGCAAGCAAACTAAAAGATGTGAAATTCCTTGCTCAAGGGACACTCTATACAGATGTGATTGAGTCTGGTACGGATACTGCTCAAACTATCAAGTCTCACCACAATGTTGGTGGACTCCCAGAAGACATGCAGTTTGAACTCATCGAGCCTTTAAACACTCTTTACAAGGATGAAGTTCGTGCCCTTGGTACTGAACTTGGTATGCCAGACCACATCGTATGGCGCCAACCATTCCCAGGCCCAGGACTTGCGATCCGTGTCATGGGTGAAATCACTGAAGAGAAACTTGAAACAGTCCGCGAATCAGACGCTATCCTTCGTGAAGAAATCGCTAAAGCTGGTCTTGACCGCGATATCTGGCAATACTTCACTGTTAACACTGGCGTTCGTTCCGTTGGGGTTATGGGGGACGGCCGTACTTACGACTATACCATCGCTATCCGTGCTATCACTTCCATCGATGGGATGACAGCTGACTTTGCCAAAATCCCTTGGGAAGTACTCCAAAAAATCTCTGTACGTATCGTAAACGAAGTTGACCACGTCAACCGCATTGTCTACGATATCACAAGTAAACCACCTGCAACTGTTGAGTGGGAATAGATTATAGTACTACATTTATGTGATTTAATTAATGTAACAGCATTATAATTACGAATAAAGATTGGAAACCATCAGAACCTATTTTGATGGTTTTCTTAATTTTATATACTGCTCTATATTTTATTATTAAATATAACGCCTTAGATACTAATTCTTCTTATATTTTAGTTAAAAATCCAAATAGAACCCTTATATTTTTGAGATATAAAAAAATAAGATTTTGTTGTGTTGCTTTTAATGATATTGACAAAGAATGTGATTTTTATTATAGTTATTATGTTATAAATACTTAACATTCATTAAGAAATTTGTGTTAAGTATAATAATTAATCTACTAATTTTACGAGGAAATTATGGAAGAAAACAATCAGTTAATCCTAAAAGGTCACCAATTAAATAATTTGTCTAATCATCATTTACAAGATGTTATTTCTATGGCTGTAGCTGAGAAAAAACCTGTAGAATTAGCTTGGAGCAACTATTATTATGCCTCAGAAAGAAAACAGTATAATGACTATTTGTTCGATCTCGGGCTAACTCAATATCAAATAACAAACTCAATGATCGGACAAAAATTACCTTTTTCTCAAAAAGATGTTGAGGAGGCTATACATAATAAAATTAACGAAAATATTAGTATGGCAGAAACTAACTTAGCCAAACTTGATAAATCTTGGAAGAATGATAGTAAAATATTCTTAGAAAATCTACAAGCTGAGAATCCCGAATACTTTTTAGACTGGTCAAAAGAACAGATTAGTAAAACAAAATCTCCAGGCTTCTTTACATTAAGTCTATCGGCAATGCTATCTGGTTTAGTTTTGTTGTATATTTTTTATATGAATGTATACAGTATGGGTAGTGAGCATTTTTTTCAATGGGTATTAGAACCTTTTATTAGTCTAGTCACGTTGGAATTTTTGGAATATCCATTTTTATCCTTCTCATTCTTTATAGGATTTGTAATTGCATTTGCAGTTTTATTGACTATCACAAGTCCACTAACTATTTCTCTTTGGGAAAAATTTGTAAGAGATCCTTCAGCAGAATCAAAATCTAAAAAGATTGCTAACGATCGTTATATTCACTCACAAACAGTCTTAAAAGAGTATACAAATAAGCCTCTATCAGAATTTATTGAAAAGAATGTTTATAACCAATTAATTACTGACGCAATCCCTACTGATTATTTAAATAAATTAATTAATGACTATAATAAGAATATAGAATTGCTAAAAACAACTGATGCTTGGAAAAATAGATACCCTAAAGCAGCAATTAAAAAGGTTTTCAAGTTAAATGAAAAATTGTCTACGGCTTTGCAAGACTATAATAATAGAATTGAAAATGGTACTAGTATGATTGCATTACTACCAAAATCGTATCATGATTCTAAAAGTTTATCAGTTATTTGGCAGTTATTAAACGAGGGACGGGCAGATACATGGAAAGAAAGTGTCAATCTTATGAAAACAGATCAATTCCAAGATCAGATGCTCTACACCATTAATAATCTTTATCAATCAGTTGATAACCTTTCATCTCAACTGGCTGATGATGGTAAGAAATTGCGTGATAGTCTAGAATTCTCCATTCAGCAACAACACTCTCATTACTCTGAACTGAAACAATCAAATTCTAAACAAAATAATCTTTTAGAGCAAAATAATAAATTGCTAGAAACGCAAAATGATATTACAAGTGCCCTTTTGATGTCAGAGTTAATCTCTAGATAGATACATAAAAATTTATTTAAATACAAAAAATCACTTGATTTTTCAAGTGATTTTTTGAGTTGCTACTATAGTCAAAAAAGATGAAAATATATATAGAGATCTTTATTTGAATAGTATTTATAAAACACGTATCTTATAGGAAATAATTAATCTATTCATTTCAAAAGTTTGCTATAAATCCGTGCAAATGTTAAAAATAATCCCCATAGTAAACTTAAGATGATTATAATCATTTTTCCAGAACTTACTTCTGCTCCGATAATAAATATATGAAAGAGAGGAGCGAGGCTCATGCACATGTAAATAAGATAAGTAAGGAAATTAACTTCACCAATTCCAATAATAAAATTTTTCATGAAGAATTGCATAGTTTCTTTACCTTTTAGCTTCTTAAAAATGGTATATAAGATGTTTGCTCCAGTAAGTCCGATTAATAATTCTATTGGTAAGAAGTAATAAGAAAAAATCAAATGAGAAGTTATTACAAATGAAAATATAAGAATATCTAAATTAATACTCTTAAATTGAGCTTTAATCAGATAATATAAAAACGCAACCAATATAGAAAGTATAAACATCTTCATAATACATTTCCTGACTTATTATTTACTTTAAAATATAATTATTTGTGTATATACAACTGTTTCTTTTATAATTTAAAACAGAATGAGATAATTATTTTCAACATGATAATAGCATAAATTTGTAAGTTCTTCAAGCGTAATTATTTATGGTTTAAACTTACTTTGAAGAATCTATTCTAATAAATACATACACTATCTTTCGTATAAGATTTAACTTGATTCTTAAAGAAAACAATGCTATGATAAAGTTATCGTTATTTTTATGAATTATTAAGTAAAATACTTTTAAAGTTTAGGAGAAACAAAATGTCAGAAATTACAGTATCGCGTCAAACTGGCCTTGTAGGTGTATTAATGAAGGTAAACGTTTATATCAATGGAGAATGTGTTGCCAACTTAAGCAAAGACGAAACCGTTATACTTCCGCTTCCTGAAGGGCTTGATATGGTTAAGGTCTACGTAGATCAAAGAGGAGCCTTCACTCGTTCTAAGGAAGTGATCGTAAAAGCTGGTCAAACAGCTATTATTAAAGCTTCAGCTATGAAAACACTTCTAGGTATTTTCGGAAAAATCTTAGGTCTTCCTTATCTCTCAATCGAAGTAACAGATTAAAAAGCCAATGAAAATTGGTTTTTTTTTAGGACTTAAATTTTTAATATAAGCCTACAGAAAAAGGAAGCAGGTTTTATCCCTTTGCCTCCCAACTAGTCTATCCTTTTTATCTTATGACGGGCTTACAGCTTCTTTATAAACAGATGACAGTTTGCTCCATAAAAAAACAAGGGATTCTTCCCTTGTTTAGAGTGACTGCTTGTATTAGAACCAGGAAAATAGTTTCATGATGAACTGATTCATTTCAACGAGACGTGAATAATAATAATTTCCCCCATTAACGTAGAGCTCTGAGCCATGTAAAAATGAAATAGGATGGAGATAAAGATAGGTCTTCCCTGTGACATTACCAAGACTCGGTGCAACCACTTCTTTTGAGTATTTACGAGCTAATTCAAGACTGTTTTTCCCGCCATTTTTTTCTACATATTCAATGTAATCCTGTCCGAAATTATAAGCCTGAACAGCTGTCCAGGGATCGACTCCCTTCTCCTTTGCTTTTCGTAGATTCTCAGATAGGGTTTGAATTCCTTGGCGGATACTTTCTTTATTATTGGTGATAGAATTTGTCTGGCCTGTTGCACTTTCACTGGCCTGCATGACATCATCTTCCTTGCCCTTGGTCTCTGTATAAATCATAGCAAGGATCAGATCTTCATTTGTACCAGTATCTTCCTCAGCCAGTACTTCACGCACTAGGGTACGATAAGTCATGACCTGTTTTACATCCCGGTGTATCTGATAGCCCTTGTATATGAAAAAGACGAGCAAGAGGCAAAAGAAAATTTTTATTATTCGTTTCATCATTATTTATTCTGAATGTCCTCTATATTCTTGATGAGGATCGAGTAGGTCCCATTCTCATTCTGGATGAACTCTACCGATTCAGCATCTTCGTAAACATGGTTAGGGACCAAAAGCTCAATTCCGTTTGAAAGGGAGAGTTTTTGGTTTTCAAATTTCTTCAATTGGCGGCTGGCATCAATCTCATCGAAGCGAACAGGATCTGGAATAGTCTCTTTCACCTGATCGACAAAACTGAGTCGAGCTGTTAAGTTGTCATCGAACAAATCATTGGCTAACTTTTCAGGTGACAATTCATTCTCTTCTTCCAGTTGGTTGAAAATTGCTGATTTGACCTTGGATTGGAACTGAAAATCATCTTGTTGGAAGTTCTCAGCAATCCGTTGGGCCGTTTTCTCTATTTCTTTGATTGACTTTTTAGGAGAAATCTTCGGTTGGGCCTGGAGGAGATTCTCAGAGAAATAGTTCAAGAACGTTCCGTTGTACTTGATCCGTTTTTCAATCAAGTGGTACTTACGGCTTTGAAGATTAATAACCAAGGCTTCGTCGGCACCAGTACCAAAACCAGGCAGATTGTTTTGTGTCAGTTTGATTGGATTGTCCACTTCGCCACCTAAGTGTGTCAAGGTTTCACGCAATGCAATTCGGAGGAAGGCAAAGTGGTCCACCCCTTCTTTTGAGAATTGAATAAACACCAAATCATTGGTCTTTTGATTCTCAGAGATGACAAATTCTTCCTTCCAGCGATTCGCAACTGCTACTGAAGTTTCTAGTAAATCATCCGAAATCATCTCAAGAAAAGGGTTATCCTCTTCAAAAATACCGGTCTTGGCTTCATCGGAGTAGACCCGTTCAATCTTTTTGCGCAAGTATTCCTCAATTTTAGGTGTGATATTGAGGAATTTGTCCGCCAGGTAGAGGTCGGTATCATCTGGGCTAAATTGATGAATGATGGCTTTCTTTACGTAAATATCCATAAGATGGTTTAGTCCTCATAAAGTGGAAAGGCATCTGTCAAGGCTTTGACTTGGTTTCGCACTTCCTCTAACACAGCTGGGTTATCTGCGTTTTTCAAGGTTTTAATCATCAGTTCAGCCACTGTACGGCTTTCCTCTACTCCAAAACCACGAGCGGTGATGGCTGCTGCCCCGATACGGATTCCACTGGTCTTGAATGGTGATAAAGTTTCGTAAGGGATAGAGTTCTTGTTGAGAGTAATGTTGACTTCATCTAACAAGTTCTGAGCAACTTTCCCATTTTCAACGACTTTCGTCACATCGACAAGGAAAAGGTGGTTCTCTGTTCCGCCTGAAATGACACGGAAATCAGGATCTTGTAAAAAGACATCAGCCATAGCCTGACTGTTTTTAATGACGTTCGATGCATACTCTTTAAAGGCTGGATCCAGTGCTTCCTTGAAGGCTACTGCTTTAGCTGCGATGACATGCTCCAAAGGTCCTCCTTGGATACCAGGGAAGATAGCTGAATTGATCTTCTTGGCCAAGTCTTCATCATTGGTCAAGATCAAGCCACCACGAGGGCCACGAAGGGTCTTGTGGGTGGTCGTGGTCGTGATATGTGCATAAGGAACTGGGCTTGGGTGAAGACCTGCTGCGACCAAACCAGCGATATGGGCCATGTCAACCATGAGCTTAGCTCCTACTGCATCCGCAATTTCACGGAATTTAGAGAAATCAATGATATGAGAGTAGGCTGATGCACCAGCAACGATGAGTTTTGGCTTCACTTCTTGGGCTTGTTTTAAGATTGCGTCAAAATCCAAGAGTTCTGTTTCAGGGTCTACGCTGTATGACACAAAGTGATAAGTTTGCCCTGAGAAGCTTACAGAAGCTCCGTGTGTCAAATGTCCTCCAGCAGCCAAATCCATCCCCATAACAGTATCTCCAGGCTCAATCAAGGCCATATAAGCAGCACAGTTGGCCTGACTACCTGAGTGGGGTTGAACATTGGCAAACTTAGCACCAAAAATTTCCTTAGCGCGTTCAATCGCCAAGCTTTCAACGACGTCTACAACATCTGTCCCACCATAGTAACGATGACCAGGGTAACCTTCAGCATATTTATTGGTCAGGATAGACCCTTGTGCAGCCATAACTGCCTTTGAAACGACGTTCTCAGAAGCAATCAACTCGATATTGTTTTGCTGGCGCTCCTCTTCTTTTGCGATGGCATTCCATAGGTCCGCATCATAGGCTTTGTAATCTTCTTTGTCAAAAATCATAGGTCTTCTCCTTTATAAAAAAATATTTATGTACATTATCACTGAGGAAATTCATCATCCTCAAAGGAAAGCTCGGGCACATGTGCAAGCAAATCAGCTTTCGTTATAGAACCTTGCCGCAAAATCCTGGCTTTAGAACCAGAAATATCCAAAATAGTTGAATCTTGGCCAGTCAAGAAGTCATCATCCTCTATACCATGAACCACTTGATCAAATTCGCTTACAATAGCCTCATACTTTGTTCCACTTACATGACCTGAAAGATTAGCCGAGGGACCTACCAAAGGGCCGTATTTACGAACTAATTCCAATGTTTTTGGGTGAGCCGGAATACGGAAACCAACTGTATCCAATCCTGAATGAATCCAGTCTGGGACCTTGTCATTCGCCTGAAGAATGATAGTGAGAGGCCCTGGTAAGAATGAATCAATCAGTTTTGTTAAATAACTAGGTTGATTTTTCGAATAAAGTCTGATATCTTCTTCGCCGGCTACATTTAAATTCAGTGCCTTGTCTCTCGGTCTACGTTTTAACTCGTATATATAATCAACTGCCTCTTGGTCCAAAGCTTTAGCGAAAATACCATAGACTGTTTCAGTTGGCAGAATAACCGCACGGCCTGCTTCTAATTCTTTCTCAATGTTATCCATTGTCTACTACTACCATTCTATCTTGTCCAAATTGGTCTTTCAGAACGCGAACTCGTTTGTTGGGAAAAGCCTCTTGAAAGAGTTCTTTTACTTTCTTACCTTGCTTATAGCCAATTTCTAGATAAATCTTTCCTTCTGGTCTTAATACACTCGGTGCTTGTTGGGCAATCTTTTCGTAGATGGCATATCCATCACGATCCGCAAAGAGTGCCAAGTGCGGTTCAGAGGCTAATACATTGGCTCCAACTTCTTCTAGATCATCATGCGAGATATAGGGTGGGTTGGAAACAATCAGGTCGTAGGGACCTTCTAGTTCATCCAGTACGTCTGAAGAGTTGAAGGAAACGACTGCTTCTAACTCTTGAGCATTTTCTTGAGCAAGCTCCAAAGCCTCCTCTGACACATCACAAGCTTGAATCTGCCAAGAAGGTCTAGCCAGGGCTAAGCTAATGGCAATGGCGCCACTTCCCGTCCCAATATCGAGTACGCGTAAGGTTTCCCTACTGTTTTCTTCAATAATGAGGGTGACGAGTTCTTCTGTTTCAGGCCTAGGAATCAGCACGCGCTCATCCACTGTGAAAACATGGCCACAAAATTCTGCGCTCCCAATAATATATTGGGCAGGGACGTGATGTTTCAACTGCTCAAAGATGGAATCAAGCAAGACTTGATCCTCTGCTTCCACTTCTTTTTGCAAGTCAAGGACGAAGTCTGTAAAGGTCCAGTTTTTTAAAGCACGATATACGAAGGAGAGGCTTTCTGCTTCCTCTCCAACGGCTATTAATGCATCTTCATACTGGGCTAATAATTGTCCCAACAACATTATTTGTTCAACTCTTCTAGTTTTTGAGTTTGATCATACAAGACCAAAGCATCGACCACTTCATCTAATTTACCAGATAAGATGGTATCCAGTTTTTGAAGGGTCAAGCCAATCCGGTGATCGGTCACACGGTTTTGAGGGAAGTTGTAAGTCCGAATCCGCTCTGAACGATCCCCAGTACCAATAGTAGACTTCCGCTCAGCATCCTGCTCGTCTTGAGCAATCTGAGCAAAGTGGTCAGCTACACGCGCACGGATGATCTTCATGGCTTTTTCACGGTTCTTCTGTTGGGTGCGTTCTTCTTGCATCTCTACCTTGATATTGGTTGGCAAGTGGACGATACGAACGGCTGTTGCAACCTTGTTGACGTTTTGTCCACCCGCACCAGATGCGTGGTAGATGTCAATTCGAAGGTCTTTTGGATCAATGTCGTACTCAACTTCTTCGATTTCTGGCATAACCAGAACAGTTGCTGTAGAGGTATGGACACGACCCTGGCTTTCCGTCACAGGAACGCGTTGTACCCGGTGGGCACCAGATTCATACTTGAGTTTTGAGTAGACAGATTGACCAGAAACCATGGCTACGACTTCTTTGATCCCACCAACGCCATTATAGGAAGCTTCCATAACTTCAAAGCGCCAGCCTTGGCTTTCCGCATATTTTTGATACATCTGCAAGAGGTCACCAGCAAACAACTGGGCTTCGTCTCCTCCTGCTGCCCCACGGATTTCCAAGATAATGTTCTTGTCATCGTTTGGATCTTTTGGAAGAAGTAAGATCTTCAGTTTTTCTTCGTACTCTTCTTTTTCAGCCTTGGCATCTTTCAGCTCTTGCTTGGCCATTTCTTCCAAATCTGCATCGCCACCTGCTTCCTTGATCATTTCCTCAGCGTCAACGATGTTTTGAAGGACTTGCTTGTACTCTCGGTAGGCTGTCACCGTGTCACGAGTGGAAGCCTCTTCTTTTGAAAGCTCCATAAAGCGTTTGGTATCAGAGACTACATCAGGGTCACTCAGTAATTCTCCTAACTCTTCATAACGGTCTTCTACAGCTTGTAGTTGATCATAGATATTCATGTTTGCTCCTTAATTCTTGGTTGTTAGATCATAGATTGCTACAATTTCGTCTTCTATGACTTCGCCAGTTTCTTTAAATCCATAATGGAGATAGCAAGATCTCGCTTGATTATTTTCCGGTTCATAAGATAACCAAAGACTTGTAGCTTTTCCAGCTGGCTCTGTTCGAACAAAGTCAATAACTGCATCCATAGTCGGTTTAAAATAGCCTAAACCTTGAAATCGTTTATCTATCATAAAACGAAATAACAAGTAGTTCCCCTTACTGATCCCAATTTTCCGGTCATAGGCAATCATAACAAAACCAATTAATACTTCCTTATCATAAACTGCTAAGGGAGCTATAAAATCACCATTTTTATCATATACATAGGCTTCAGCTAAACTAATGGAATTGGATGCAATAAAATTCCTTTGGTTTGGATGAACTTCTAGATTTAAAACGTCAAAATAATTCTCTATTGTAATATATTTTAAACAAATAGACATTTTTATACTCTCTAAAACGTTCTAGACGCTTTCAGTTGGTATGTCTGGATTAAAATAATGCTTGCGACAAACCGAGATATAGGTCTCGTGTCCACCGATCTGGATCTGCTCTCCGTCGTAGACAGGTTTGCCCGCTTGGGTGCGCAAGACCATGGTCGCCTTGCGAGAACAGTATTGGCAGATGGTTTTGATCTCCTCGATCTTGTCGGCTAACAAGAGGAGGTGTTTGGAACCTTCAAAGAGTTCATTTCGAAAATCATTTTTGAGGCCAAAAGCCATCACCGGCACATCCAGTTCATCCACGACTCTTGCCAGATCATAGACATGATGGCGTTTCAAAAACTGAGCTTCATCGATTAAGACACAGTAGGGTTTGATTGCTTGGTTTTTAATAAAGCCAAAGATATCTGTATCGTCTTCGATCGCAACGGCTTCCCGTTTCATACCAATCCGGCTAGAAACAACTCCAAATCCATCGCGCGTATCGATTGCCGAGGTCATGATGACGACGCTCTTGCCTTGCTCTTCATAATTATGGGCCACCTTCAAAATCTCAATGGTTTTCCCCGAGTTCATGGTCCCATATTTATAATATAATTGTGCCATTTTCCTTCTGTTCTCTCTAAAAGTGTTTCATTATATTTTACCATATTTTTGCCCAGCTTTGTATCCCAAAATGTGATAAAATAGATCTAAGATTTATAGAGGAGGTGGCTCTATGCCATTTGTACGAATTGATTTATTTGAAGGACGCACCTTGGAACAAAAGAAAGCTTTGGCCAAGGAAGTAACCGAGGCTGTCGTTCGGAATACAGGTGCACCCAAATCTGCTGTCCATGTCATTATCAATGATATGCCTGAAGGAACCTACTTCCCTCAAGGTGAAATGCGCACTAAATAAACAAAACAACCAGAAGCGTATTCTGGTTGTTTTGTTTTAGGAAATTTGGTATTTCTTTTGTATCTGCAATAGGCGAAGTTGGTAACAAATACCACTCACGACAAGACTAGAAATGAGGCCAATCCAATAAGCATAGGGACCGAGGTCAGTCACATGATCAAGGAAAATCCCAAGAGGGATAGAGATACACCAATAACTAAAAACTCCTAATAAGAATGGAACCGTTGTATCCTTATAACCCCGCAAAATCCCTTGAAGGGGTGCTGCAAAAGTATCAGCTACTTGGAAAAAGAGACTAAAGGTCATGAATATAGTCGTTTGCTGAACGAAGATTGGATCCTTGCCATATAATCCAGCCAGTTGGTAGCGGAATGTATATAGAAAGGCGAGGGTGATAATCGCAAAGCCAAAGGCTGTCAATCGTCCTAAACGGCAATATTGTTTCACTACCTCCGGTCTTCCAGCTCCTAGTTCGTAAGACACAATAATTGCCATGGTGCTTGAGATACTAACTGGGAAAGCATACATCATGTTTGAAAAGTTCATGGCAGATTGGTGACTAGCAATGGTGAGTGATGGGAATTTTGCCATGAGCAGTCCAACAAGCGAGAAGATGATGACTTCAGCAAAAACAATTCCCCCGATTGGAAGGCCAAGGTGCAATACTTCTTTGATCCCTTTAAGATCATAAGGTTGTGGCTTCCACAATTGATAAGGAGCTACCTTGGGATGCTTGCATAAGATAAAAATTGCAATAATTAGTAGAACCCAGTAAGCCAGAGAGGTTCCAAGGCCCGCTCCTGCTCCTCCCATCTCAGGAACACCAAAGGCTCCATAGATAAGGACATAGTTAAAACAGGCATTCAAAGGCAAGAGCAAGAGCATCAGGTACATTGATAGACGTGTCATTCCTAACGTATCAAGGAAGGTTCGCACGATACTAAAGAGCAACAAGGGTAGGATTCCTAGCGAAAGGAAATATAAGTAGCTTATGGCTATCTGAGCAACAACATTTTCTAAGCCGATCTGCTTGAGTATGATTGGCGCAACTCCCCAGACAAAGCCTATTAAGAGAACAGCCATACCAAATGACATATAAAGAAATTGGTAAAAATCACTAGCAATCCGTTCTTTGTTTCCTTTGCCTAGGTGATGCCCGACTATCGGCGTTAGGGCAGAAACAATTCCTGTCAGAAAAGTAAAAAAGGGATTCCATAGACTCGTAGCCGTAGAAACACCAGCCAAATCAAGGGTCCGATACTGACCAGTCATGGCTGTATCAACAAAACTAGCAGAGTAGTTAGCAAGTTGATAGACCAGGAGAGGGATAAATAGACTGATAAACAAGCGCAAGCGCTCTTTAAAATGATGGGTTAGATACATGGATGATACTCTCTTCTTGTTAAGTTGAAATTTTCTCTTACCACTCTACTATATGTCTCCTCAAATGTCAAAAAAATTAAAAAACTGAAGATCTAACGGATCCTCAGTTTGTTTAGATTATTTTTTGTTGCGGTTCAAGATGGCGTTGAGAATAATTGCCAAGACGCTGGCAACAACAATTCCGTTTGCAAAGAACATTTTAAAGGCGCTTGGTAAGCCATTAAAGAGTGTGCTATTGTTTAACCCTACTCCTGCTGCGATTGATACAGCCGCGATGAGGAAATTGTGCTCATTGTGTTCAAAATCAACACGCGCAAGGATCTGCATCCCCTGAATAGACACAAAACCAAACATGACTAGCATAGCTCCGCCAAGTACTGGACTTGGGATGATTTGCGCCAAAGCTCCAAACTTAGGCAGGAGCCCAAGAAGAACGAGGAAACCAGCCGCATAGTAGATTGGAAGACGGGTCTTGATACCAGACAATTTCACCAATCCGACGTTTTGTGAGAACCCTGTGTATGGGAAGGTATTGAAGATACCACCGAGAAGGACGGCCAACCCTTCAGCGCGGTAGCCATTACGGAGGCGCGTGCTATCAATTGGATCTTTTGTAATATCTGAAAGCGCAAGATAAACACCAGTTGATTCTACCATTGATACAGTTGCGATGATACACATCATGACGATTGAAGTAATTTCAAACTTAGGAGCTCCAAAGAAGAATGGCGTTGGAACGTGAACGACTGGAGCTTGTGCTACAGGTGCGAAGTCCACCAAGCCCATTGAAGCTGCGATGGCTGTCCCAACAATCAACCCAATCAAAATAGAGATGGATTTGATAAAACCTGTCGTATAGATGTTGACCACAAGAATGATGAGGATGGTAATCACAGCCAAGATCAAACTTTGAACCGTAGGTTCTGCTGCATTGTTCCCCATATTCCCAATCGCTACTGGAATCAAGGTCAAACCAATGGTCGTAATGACAGATCCCGTCACAATGGATGGGAAGAGGTTGGCGATTTTAGAGAAGAATCCTGAGACTAGGACTACGTAAATCCCTGAGACAATCAAGGCACCAAACATAGCGCCACTACCATGGCTAGCCCCAATCATGCTAAGAGGTGCTACAGACTGGAAGGCCACCCCAAGGACGACCGGAAGACCAATCCCGAAATGTTTGTTTAACTGCAATTGCAGGAAGGTGGCTACCCCACACATAAAGATATCTGTAGAGATGAGATAGGTTAGTTGCTGGGCATTATATCCCAAAGCGCCCGCAATCATAATCGGTACTAGAATAGAACCCGAATACATAGCTAATAGGTGTTGCAAGCCTAGAATGGCTGCCTGTGAATGGTTTTCCTGTTTTTGCATTAGATGTCTGCCTCCTTAAATACAACCTGACCATTTTCGAAACGGTCCAAACGAGCAAGTGAAACAACTGGGTAGCCGAGTTCTTCTAGCAGTCCACGGCCATCTTGAAAGGATTTCTCAATGACGATACCGACGGCTTCTATACTCGCACCAGCTTGTTCGATAATCTGGATCAGACCTTTAGCTGCTTGTCCATTAGCCAGAAAGTCATCAACGATCAAGACGCGATCATCTGGTGTTAAAAACTTGCTAGCAATGGAAACAGTACTGGTCACTTGCTTGGTAAAGGAATAGACTTCTGCTGTCAAAATCCCTTCATTCATGGTGATATTCTTGGCTTTTTTGGCAAAGATCATGGGAAGTTCCAAAGCTTCTGCCACATAGAGGGCAGGAGCAATTCCGGAAGCTTCAATGGTCACAATCTTGGTCAGACCAGCATCTTTAAAGTGTTCCGCAAAAGCCTTCCCAATTTCTTTCATCAACTGGTAATCCACTTGGTGGGTCAAGAAGGAATCAACCTTGAGGATATTCTCTCCCAGGACATTTCCGTCTTTCAATATGCGTTCTTCTAATAATTTCATGTTTTCTCCTAAACAGTTTGGAACAAAAAATAGAGACTTACCAAGTAAGCCTCTACAGAATCCAAGTATTCCTGGATCAATCTAAGACTTACTTATTGTTAGGTGTTCCGGCACCTTGTAGAGACCTTGCGCCAATCCGCAAGATAAATAAGTAATTGTAGTTTTAATGAGAGTCACCATTCCAGATAGAGTTCTTTACGATGACATAATCGACATGCTTCAGATCAGCAACCTTCCGGCCTCCAGCATAGGAAATAGAACTTTGCAAGTCTTGCTCCATCTCTGTCAAGGTATCTTGCAGATGACCTTTGGCTGGTAGGAGAATTTTCTTGCCTTCAACATTTTTATAGGCCCCTTTTTGGTACTCGGAAGCAGATCCATAGTACTCTTTAAAGGATTCCCCATCGACTTCAACGGTTTTCCCTGGGCTTTCAATGTGACCTGCAAAGAGAGAACCAATCATGACCATGCTGGCACCAAAACGAATGGATTTCGCAATATCTCCATGCGTCCGAATTCCGCCATCCGCAATAATCGGTTTGCGGGCTGCTTTTGAACACCAACGAAGGGCTGCTAACTGCCAACCGCCAGTACCAAAGCCTGTCTTCACTTTGGTAATACACACCTTACCAGGTCCAATCCCGACCTTGGTAGCATCTGCTCCAGCGTTTTCCAATTCCCGAACGGCCTCTGGTGTTCCGACATTTCCTGCGATCACAAAGGTATCTGGTAATTCCTTCTTGATATGCTGGATCATTTGGATCACACTATCTGAGTGACCGTGAGCGATATCGATGGTGATGTATTCTGGTGCATCGTCCTTGAGTTGAGTCACAAAGTCGTACTCATAGTCTTTTACTCCAACCGAGATGGAAGCAAATAAGCCCTGATCGTGCATGCGTTTGATAAAGGGAATGCGACTAGCTTCGTCAAAGCGGTGCATAATGTAAAAATATCCCCCTTTAGCCAGTTGCTCGGCCACATCCTCATCCAGGATAGTCTGCATGTTGGCAGGTACCACTGGTAGCTTGAAGGTGTGCTTACCAAACTGAACGGTCGTGTCAGCTTCTGCACGACTTTTGATAATACACTTGTTAGGGATTAATTGAATATCTTCGTAATCAAAGATTGGAAATTCGTTTAACATACGGATTGGAATCTCGTTTCTAAATTTTAAATCGTGATGCGTCATCACTACGCCTTCCGACGTTTCCATTCAAGATTATAACAAAGATACGGAGGCGATTCAAATAGAATGCTGATTATATAAATAATGTTCGGAAATTACTAGACAATTAGTTAGATAAAATTCTATATATGAGTTATTTATGAACAAACTTGAATCCAATTGATGATTTCTTTGCTGACAAGCTCGGGAACTGCTGTATAAAAATCGTGGCCTAGATCCTTTAAGAGCACCTTCTTGATAGAAGGATCTAAATTTTCAAGTGCTCTTGCTCTCCATTCAGGCTCATCCTCGTATTTAGGACCGATAAACAAGGCCTTGGTATCCGTTAGTGGAGCTTGATAAGATCGGAGCTCTCGTCTGAGTCTCAGCAAGGAAAGAACAGCTTGTGGATCCAAAGCCAGTTCATAATGATGGAGATCAGGATTCCAACGATAACTGGCTTGGATGGCCTTTATAGTCGCTGGCGAAGGAATGACAGTATCTCCAAGTTCACTTGCAACAGCTTCCTCTAGAGACGGAAATACCTGTTGCTTCAGATAGGCGAGTGTCTCTTCGATTTCCTGCTCTAGTGGTAAGATCTGGTCCATGTTAAGATAGCCACCATCTAGCAGAACCAGATGTGTAATTTGAGGCATATTGAATGCTAGGTATCGAGCCAAATCTCCA
This sequence comes from Streptococcus sp. SCPM-O-B-23252 (M501), assembly GCF_058200355.1. Classification (NCBI taxonomy): domain Bacteria; kingdom Bacillati; phylum Bacillota; class Bacilli; order Lactobacillales; family Streptococcaceae; genus Streptococcus; species Streptococcus sp. SCPM-O-B-23252 (M501). The sequence goes on along the minus strand of NZ_JBYQGS010000001.1, from coordinate 775,231 downwards.
CCCAGTGAATGGGCAATGATACAAGTCTTTTCATTAGAATCGGCATGGGCTTCAAACCAGCCAACTAAATCTTGGGGAGATTCCAGTTTCAGATTATAGGGATCTAGATAGGTGATGGGGTATGGAAAGTAATGAGCAAATTCGCTCATATGATTCTCATTACTTCCCAGTCCTCCGATAAAGTAAAACTTCACTCTTTCACCTCTATTTCCTTAATGATTCTGGCTGGATTACCAGCTAGGACTACATTATCCCCGAAGGATTTGGTCACCACTGCTCCTGCTCCGACGACGACATTATCGCCTAAGGTTACGCCTGGAAGGATGATAGCTCCACCACCCGCCCAGAAGTTATCTCCTATCGTTATCGGAGCTCCATATTCTTTTCCTGCATTACGTTCATGCGGATCTAGCGGATGGAGAGGGGTGAGAAATTGGCAATTGGGGCCAATCATGGCATTCTTTCCGATCCTGATCGGGCAGACATCCAGCATGGTTAGGTTCCAGTTGGCATAAAAATTCTCTCCCAAGTGGATATTGACCCCATAGTCACAAGCCAAGAAGGGGTGCAAGGATAGATTTTCTCCAGTTGACCCGAACCAACTTTTTATGAGTTGACTCCGCTTCTCACCGTCTGCTTCTTGGTTAAAGGCAAATTGCTTGGCCCGAGCTTCTTGTGCCAACTTTCTCAATTCTGGATCCATGGGACTGTAAAACTCGCCAGCAATCATCTTTTCATATTCCGTCTTCATAATTATCTCCGTCCTATAGTAAAAAACCACTCATAGTGAGTGGGCTTGTCTATCTCTTAATGGTACATCAGGTAGCCATCGAAGAGCTCAAAAATCTTTCCTATCGCTCGGAAAACAAGAGCCGCAACAAGGGCAACCAACAAAAAGTAAGCTACAGCAAAAATCACACTAATGATCATCATGACACACTCCTTTTTAATGTACTTTTTCCACCCTCTATTATACTCCTGGCCAAATTTAGATTCAAGGAAAACGCTATCAAAAGTTGATTTGTTTTCAATTTGTAATTTACAAAAATTTTCAGACGGTTCAATAATAACAAAAAGCAGGATTCATACTTAGATATCGTTTTAATGATCTACTCCTGCTTTTGCTATTATTGAAAATGAAAGAACAAAAGATAGTTCTGTCAGAAAATATCATGAAAGGTAAGCTATTATTCTTCAGTCTTACCAGTCTTTTCTTTGTCCTCTTCTTTTTCAGCAGAACCATTGTTGACGGCTGACTTGAATTCAGAGAACATTTTCCCAAGCGAGTGTCCTAACTCAGGCAAACGCTTTGGTCCAAAGATTAAGAGGGCTCCCAGGATGATAATAATCAGTCCTGGTGCACCGATATCACGTAAAATTCCCATATTTATCTCCTTTTTTGTATACGGTTAAAGATGATGCGACTGATGCCCAGACTCACTTCGTAAAGCAAGATCAGGGGCACGGTCATTGCTAAATCACTGATGAAATCAGCAGGGGTCAGGATGACTGCTAGTACCAGCAATAGAAAGTAGGCTATTCGGCGATACCGCCTTAACCAGTCTGGCGTTAAGATATGAATCGAAGTCAAAAAGGCTACAAGGACCGGCAATTCAAACAAGACACCCAAAGGCACTGTCGTATGAAAGATGAAGGCCAAGTAGTTCTGTGCCGTTAACTGGATGGTAAACTGGCCTTGTCCCAACTTTAGGAGCACCTCGAGAATAGCTGGACTAACCAGATAATAGCCGAAGAGTAAGCCTAGCAAGAAACAAAGCAAACTTGCCGGCACATAGAGCAGAATAGCTCCTGCTTCTCCCTTTCTCAATGCTGGTTTTACAAATTGCCAGACTTGAAAGAGAGTGAAGGGCAGGGTGATGGTAAAGGCTATTAAGCTTGCCAACTGAAGGTAGATGCTTAAAATGTCATTAGGGCCAAGGACCAAGAGTTTCTCTCGAAATCCAGCCGTCAAAAAGGCATAAAGCTGGTCAGAAAACAAGAGGGCTCCACAAAAGACAACGAAAAAACAAAGGATACAAGCGATGAAGCGTCGTCTAAACTCGCTTAAATGCTCTACAATAGTAAGCTTACTATCTTCATTTTTCATGCTGCTTCACCGTTACAAACCCGACAATAAGAACGAATAGAACTTGGCAAGCAAGAACTTCCCAGCTCGGATAGATCCCTGCCCAATCGACCGTCGGGAAATTACTCAAGATATGATTGGGAAGCATATTGGTTAATTGGAGCGCGTGCAGGCTCACCCCTAGCATCTTAAAGGCCAGGGCATAGATCATCCAAGTCAGGATGAAGAAAATCTTATGTGGCTTGACCAGATGACTTGCCTTGGTCATGAGAATAGCAAGAATGGCTAAAACTGCAAGTGCCAAGCCAATCCCTAGGAAGAAATCAAAGGAGCGAATACGAGGGAGGATCCCCACATAGAAAAGGATGGTCTCAGCCCCCTCACGGAAAACAGCTAAGAAGCTGAGGGCAAACATAGAAATAAAGCTTCCAGTTGCTGTCACAGCCTTCATCTGACTTTCCATGAATTGATTCCATTTTTTTACAGAGGACTTACGATGTAGCCAAATCCCAATGACAATCATCATGCCTACTGCGATAATCCCTACTGCCCCTTCGATCACCTCACGGTTGGAAGCTGAGGTCACAGCTGGGAATAAGAATTGAAGAGCGACTGCAATGGCTGCACTGGCTAGGATACCTAGAAGAGCGCCTGCATAGACCCATTTCAAACCTTTGATCAATTTAGCAGATTTGAGAACTGTCACCAAAGCCATAACAATCAAGAGCGCTTCGACACCCTCGCGTAAGAGGATCAACATAGCGTCAACCGCCGAATAAGAGGCGGTGGTATCAATAGCAGACAGATCACTAATCAGGGCTTCCAGTTGTTTTTGGTACTTGCTTTCCTTTCCCTTGACCATAATAACTGGACTTTGACTTTCTACTCGGGTATAGAGAGCTGGATTGGTCGTGCTGACATCGCCCTCGATTGTTGGCCAAATGGTAATGAACTCCTTCATGACTTGACTAGCTTGGCTAGTCTCATTGGCTTGAAAGAGGCTAAGAGCTTTTTTAAGGAGCTTGATCCCGTCTGAAAGGGTCAGATTGGAGCTTGTCTCTTCAATCTTTTCCCCACTGATAAATTGATCCAGTACATTCTTTAAGTCGTTGTACGAGGATTGGATGGCGTCAAAGTTTGTAGGCTCCGTTTCGATCGCACTTCTCAAGAAGGAGATAGCTGTTTCTACCTTTCCATAGTAAGCGGTACTATGATCTCTGACAACCGCTTCATTCCGGGTCCAGGTATTGTTTAAATCGGCATAAGCCTTTCGTGTCGCTTGGAGATCCTTTGTCGTGATCGCCTCTTGAAGCTTCTCAAAGTAAGGCTTCAAGCGAGTTTCTAGCTTCTCTTTTTCAGCATCCAGATCGACTGGATTTTGCTCTTTTTCAAAGGCTAGCAAGGAAGTGGAGACAGTCACCAATTGCTTTTCTGTAATCTCACCTTCCAAGTCCAGACTTTTCTGGACTTCTTTTCCTGCCTTGGAATCATGATTGGCTTTCTTAAGAAATTCTTCTTTTATCTCTGCAACAAGAGTGTGAGCTTTTTCTTGATCCTTATCCCGAACTGCTGTCGTTGCATCTGTAATTTTGATAAAGAGATCACTATAAGACTCAGCTTGGACAGGGGTGACGATGAAAAAGAGACAGGCTACTAGGACGACTAACAATTTATTCAAATAAGTCTTGACCAATGTACCCTCCTTCCTTCACACCTCCGAAGCAGGCAAAGAGGCCACTGCCAATATGGGTCACATATTCATTCATCTTATCGTCTGCCCCAAGATTGGTTTGGATTTTCACAAAGCGGTCTGGATCCTTTTGAAAAGCAATAAAAAGCAATCCTGCATCAAACTGCCCCGTTTTCGGATCAATCCCATCAGAGTAAGAATAAGAGCGTCGCAAAATTGGCAGATCCACTTCTTTAGCCAAACGGACATGTGAGTCAACTGGTAAGAGGGAGAGGTCCACTTCGTCAAACTCGTTTTTCTTTCCAAATGGTGCGCCACTTTCTTTATAGCGTCCAAAGGTATTTTCTTGCTCCTGCAGGTTGGTCCGGTCCCAAGTCTCTAAGTGCATAATAATCCGACGGACAGCCATATAAGAGCCGTTATTCATCCAGTCTTGACTATCAGCCCAAACTACCTTATTAAAATCTTTCTCTGACGTGACATTGGCAGTTCCATCTTTGAAGCCAAAGAGGTTCCGGGGCGTTTCCATGCGATCCCCAATAGCAGCGAATCCTGATTGGCTCCACTTCATGGTCACCTTATTGCGTCCTTTACGAATCAGATTGCGGACAGCATGAAAGGCTACCTGCTCATCATCTGCACATGCTTGGATGACAATATCACCACCCGTATACTGCTCTCTCAACTGTTCCTTAGGAAAAGCTGGAAGATCCCGGAAGAGTTTAGGACGTTTCTTTTCAAGGCCTAGTTTGGTCAAAAAGCTAGCCGAAACACCAAAGGTTAAGGTGAGGCGGTAAGGATTTAGTCCGACTGTTTCTCCTGTATCACTTGGAGGCAAGAGAGCGTTGGATCCATCTTTTTTGACCAGTTCCCCATTGACTAATTTCTGGCTATAATCTGTCCAGTCTTTAAACAACTGAATCAATTCGTTTTTATCTGTCGTCCGGAGATCGAGCACCACAAAATAAATATTCTTCTGCATGGGGGTGGTAATCCCCGCTTGGTGCTTACCATAAAAACTAATCTCTTCTTGACCGTCTGCGATATTCTTGGAACCTTGATCCTTATTAGCGAAAAAAGCAGAAGCACCAGATAGACCAAGTGCTAAGCCTGCTCCCCCAATACCTGCTTTTTTCAGAAATTCGCGACGATCCATCTTCTTTTCAAAAAATTTTTCGTCTTTTGTCATTGTTATTTACCGTTTAAAATGATTCCCATTTGAGAGAGTGGTTCCCCCAATTTTGTAACTGCTTCTGCTAGTTCTTTGGTATCTTTTTCTGTTAGATCTGTATATGATTTATAGTTGGAATCATCTGTCATATGTTTGTCTAACAAGTCATTCACCGCCTTGAATTCTGTTTCAAGGGTTTTCACTAGCTTGGCATCCTTCTTCTCAATGAGAGGTTTGAAGAGAGCAAAGATCTTCTCAGCCCCTTCGATATTGGCACGGAAGTCATAGAGATCTGTATGAGAGAAAATTTCTTCTTCCCCAGTGATCTTTTGTGTCGCCACTTCATTCAAGAGGTCAACCGCACCTGTCAACATCAAATCTGGCGTTACTTCTACTGTCGCAATCTTAGCTTTCAACTCTTTGATATCATTTACCAATTGCTCTGCATATTTTTCAGTGCCTTCGGTTGTATTTTGTTCCCAGAGAATGCGTTCGATACGGTGGAAGCCTGACCATCCTTCTTCTGATTTGTTTTCATCGACATAGTCAACCAAACGGAAGTCAATCTTGACATCAGACTCCCCAAAGCTTTCAGCGATTGGTTCAGAGCGTTCATAAGACATCCGAATCAAAGGATAGACCTTCTTAGCTTCTTCTAAATCACCACTTTTTAGGACTCTTTGAAATTCCTCTGTATCTTTTAACAACTGATCAATTTGTCCTTGCACAAACTCCTTGTATTCACTTGTCGCCTGGTCCAAGGCTTTTTGGTCCTCTTTTGACAATTTCACTGTCGAAGAGGAACTATTTGTAGTTGTGTTTTTTGAAGATGTATTGGCACAGCCTGCTAATAAAGCGACTGATAAGAGTGTTACTGCAAGTTTTTTCATGAGAATTTCTCCTGGATTCGTTTTTTACGTGGTCTATTATAGCAAAGATTTTCTCATTTTTCAACAATTGTCAGAAAACTTTAATAAAATGAATTAAAGAAGTAATTCTTTTACCCGACCGATATCTGCCTCTTTTACCACGAGGTAGATGCTATCTCCTAGATAGAGGCGGGTACTACCATGCACCGTACTGTTTTTTCCATTATGCTGATGAGTTGTGATCAGGAGGTCTCTAGGTAGGTCTAAATCTCGAACCTGACGGCCTGCTATTTTCTCTGATACTGGAATTTCGATCAGGGTTAAGACATCTGAACCGCTGGTCACCTCAGGCATCAATTGCTCCAGCATAGCCTCGTAGACAGGGGCCCCTTTTAGCAGATCCATTGTAATGTAAGCTGTCAAAGTCACCAAGCCAATCGGCATCAAGGTTCGTATATCTCCTACCATTTCAGTCACTAGAATCATGGCTGTCAAGGGCGCTTTTGAAATGGCACTGAAATAACCACTCATTCCTAAAATAACAAACAAGGGAAGTTGATTAGAATGTATGAGACCAAACTTCAACAAAACAGCCGCAACAAAGGCTCCTAAAACAGAACCTAGAGCTAGAATCGGAAGAAAGATGCCACCAGGAAGACCACTCCCGTAACTGATCATACTCCAGATAAACCGTATCCCAAAATAAAAGACTAACGTCTGGATACTAAGAGGAACATGGGCTAAGCTCAAAACCAACTGATTGCCACCACCTAATAAGTGAGGAAAATAATAACCAATTGGTAGGATCAAAAGAAAGGCAAAGAGTGGAAAATAGGGAGAAGTCACCTTGAAACAGCTACCAAGCTTTTGATAAACACGACCAATATTTAAAACAGCAACTTCATAGAAATAACCAGTTAGGCCCAGAAAAATTCCCATGACTAAGAAAATCCAATAACTGGATAAATCGATATGGGGGATGTGGTCCGGCATGTTTAAAACAGGTGTTTGACCGAAAATATTGAGAGAGACAAAGTTTGCGACCAAACTAGCAGCCAAGGTCGATACCCAGAAGACACGAGAAAAATGATGGTAGACTTCTTCTACTACAAAGAGAAGACCCGCAATCGGCGCATTGAAGGCTGCTGCCAAACCTGCCGCAGCACCGCTGGCTATCAAGGCTCTTTCTTCTACTGGACTAAGCGCAAGTTTCTTAGCCAGCCCCTTTCCTCCCATGGCGCCAAGTTGGATACTGGGGCCTTCACGACCCAACATCAAACCACTTGCAATTGCTAAAATCCCTAAAATGTACTTCTGCCAAAGCGTAGCCCACCAGTCTATCTGAAGCAATCCTTTTAATTCTGCTTCTACTTGAGGAATACCAGATCCTTTAACGTTTTTGTTCTTTTTGATGAGCTGGCTAGCTAGCAAAATAATAAAAAGATACATAGAGAGGATGATGACCCAATTGAAACGACTTCTTCCTAGATCCTTATACAATCCCTGGACAACATGAAAGAGATGCTCAATAAAAAATCGAAAACTCGAGACAATCGCACCGACTACAAGCCCTACTAAAACACCTCTACTAACCTGAGATAAAATAGATCTCGAGGTCGATTGAAATTCTCTTTGGATTTGCTGACTTTGTTTCATAATTTCTCTTTAACTCCCAGATTGATTGCTTATATTATACTATTTTTCATAGCGCTTGAGTAAGACAACAGCAAAAAAACGCCCAAATGAGCGTTTTTATAGAATACATTATTTAGCAGTAAGTGCTGCCATTGTGATGTAGTTGTATGGTTTGTTGAAGTGCGGCAAGAAGAATAGGTCTGTCAATGCCAATTTTTCAATCGTTACATGCTCTTGGATAGCCAATGAGAACATGTGGATACCCATTGAGATTGCAGCATCACGTGATACCATTTGAGCACCAAGGATTTCGCGGCTATCTTGATCATAAACAATCTTGATGGCAACTTCATGGTTGTCATGTTTGATAAATTCTGGTTTTTGAAGGTCGTTGAAGCCAGTTTCAACAGCGTTGTAGCCTGCTGCTTTTGCTTTTTCAAGAGTCAAACCAGTTGAAACCATGTGAAGACCATAGATAGAGATACCGTTAGATCCTTGCACACCGATTCCTTCAAGCTCATGTCCACAAGCATTGTAAGCACCTACAATACCAGTACGAACAGCGTTTGATGCAAGGGCAATGTAGCTAGTGTCTTTACGAGCGTTGTCATAAACAGTCGCACAGTCACCAACAGCGTATACACCTGGGATTGAAGTTTCTTGTTTCTTGTCTACAAGGAAAGCACCGTTACGGAAGAGTTCGATCTTACCATCAGCAAGAGCTGTGTTTGGACGGAAACCAACAGCAAGAATAACCATATCAACGTCGAATGTTTCTTTGTCAGTTACCAAGCGTTCTACTTTACCGTCACCTTGGATAGCTTTAACAGTTTGACCAAGTGCCAAACGGATGTTGTGGTCTTCCAAGTTTTTAGCCATCATTTGTGTAAAGTCTTTGTCATAGTATCCGTTCAATACTGTGTCAACGATATCAACAAGGACAACTTCTTTTCCAAGACGTTCGAATGCTTCAGCAAGCTCAACACCGATGTAACCACCACCTACAACAGCGATGCGCTCAAGGTGTTTGCTCTTGTCTTCAAGTTTCTTAATAACTTCTTCAGCATTTTGGTACAATTTAACGAATTGTACATTTTCAAGAGTCGCTTTGAACTCACGGTTCCCTTTGACAATTTCAACACCTTCAATTGGTGGCAAGATTGGAGTTGAACCAGTTGCGAAGATCAATTTTTCATATGATTCTTTGTGTTCTTTACCATCTACTTCTGCAGTTACAACTTTGTTGTCGTAGTCGATTGAAAGAACTGGTGAGTTCATGTAAACTTTAGCGCCTTTAGCTTCTAATTTTTCTTTATCTGAATAGAACAAGCCTTCAGGTCCGTCAATTTGTTCACCAATCCAAAGAGCCATTCCGCATCCAAGGAATGAAATATTTGAGTTTTGGTCAAACACAACGATTTCATTTTCGTTTCCAAAATTATCCAACATTGTGTTGATACATGCAGTTCCAGCGTGGTTAGCACCCACAACTACGATTTTACTCATAGAAAAAATCCTACCTTTAATTTTATTTACCATACAATTATAACATGAAAATGATATCGTTTCCAATTTTTTTGCTTACAATTTGTGATTTTATTTTCAAATCAATTTGCATAAGTCCTGAAAAATGTCAATAAATTTGCTTGGGGGGATTGTGAAATGGCTTTCTTTTTGATAAACTTGAAGTAGGTGAATATTGGAAAGGTGGTTTACTATTTGTGGAACTAACTAGTCGATCCGAACGCCTAATGGGCTCCACCATAACCGTTTCGATTTCTCATCAACAAGCTGACCAAATACTGGTCGATTGTTTTAGTCTCCTGCGATCCTATGAGCATCGCTTTAGTGCTAATGACCCTTCTTCTGAATTGATGGAGGTCAATCAAAAGGCTGGCATTGAACCCGTAAAGGTTCATCCAGATCTTTTTTCACTGATTGCTCTAGGAACTAGCCATAGTCAGGCGCAAGGAAGTCATTTAAACATTGCGATTGGTCCACTTGTCCAAACTTGGAGAATTGGTTTTTCAGATGCTAGGAAGCCTGATCAAGTAGAAATTGAACAAGCCCTAACAGTCATTGACCCTCATCAGATTTGCTTAGATCCGGATCAACAAACTGTTTTTCTCAAAAGAAAAGGGATGAAAATTGATCTAGGCGCTTTAGCTAAGGGGTTTAGTGCCGATTTACTAGCTGGCTATCTCAGAAGTCAGGGCATTGAACAGGCTTTAATTGATTTGGGAGGGAATATCCTTACCCTTGGTCAAAATCCTATCAGTCACCGCCCTTGGCGAATCGGGATTCAAAATCCTCAGCTTCCAAGAGGGGAACATTTACTGGTTCTATCTGTAACAGATAAGTCCGTCGTGACGTCAGGTACCTATGTTCGTCACCTCGAAGTTGACGGCCAGTCCTTCCATCATATTTTTGATCCCCAAACCGGCTATCCTGTCGAAACGGAGCTGGCAAGTCTCACGATTATTTCTGATCAATCAGTCGATGGGGAGATTTGGACCACCCGCTTGTTCGGTGAAGAACCGACAAACATTTTAAATATTGTTGAAACCTTACCTGGCATGGATGCTATTCTAGTCTATCAGTCAGGTCGCCTCGCCTATACCAGTGGGCTACATGATTATTTGTAATTTTAATTTCAGAAAGGAATTTCCATGACAAAACTTATTGCGATCGTTGGAACAAACTCCAAACGTTCAACAAACCGCCAACTGCTTCAATACATGCAAAAGCATTTTGCTGACAAGGCAGAGATTGAGTTAGTTGAGATCAAAGATATCCCTGTCTTCAACAAGCCAGCTAACAAACAAGTTCCTGAAGCTATCTTAGAGATTGCTACAAAAATCGAGGAAGCTGATGGTGTCATCATTGGCACACCGGAATATGATCATTCCATTCCAGCTGTCTTGATGAGTGCACTTGCTTGGCTATCTTATGGGATTTACCCACTCTTAAGTAAACCAGTGATGATTACAGGTGCTTCTTATGGTACACTTGGTTCATCTCGTGCTCAATTGCAACTTCGTCAAATCTTGAACTCACCAGAAATAAAAGCAACTGTCCTTCCAGACGAATTCTTGCTTTCTCACTCTCTTCAAGCATTTGATCAAAATGGTGACTTGGTAGATCTTGACGTCATCAAGAAACTCGACGCTATCTTTGATGACTTCCGTATCTTTGTTAAAGTGACTGAAAAATTGCGCAACGCTCAAGAATTGCTTCGTAAAGATGCCGAAGACTTCGACTGGGAAAACTTGTAAGATAGGAGACATACTAGCATGAAATTTGTAGGACTTGTAGGATCGAACTACGACCAATCATATAACCGCAAACTTTTGGAATTCATCCGTCGTCATTTTAAGATCAAATTTGAATTAGAAGTTCTTGAAATCGATGAAGTTCCAATGTTCAACCAAGATGAAAAATGGGACGAAAGCTTCCAATTGCGTCTCCTTAACAATAAAATTACCCGTGCCGATGGTGTCATTATTGCAACACCTGAACACAACCACACTATTTCAGCAGGATTAAAATCTGTTTTAGAATGGCTTTCCTATGAAGTACATCCATTTGAAAGCAAACCGGTCATGATCGTGGGTGCTTCTTACTATGACCAAGGGACTTCTCGTGCCCAAGTTCACCTTCGTAAGATTCTGGATGCTCCAGGTGTCAATGCCTATACCCTTCCAGGGAACGAATTCCTTCTCGGAAAAGCGAAAGAAGCTTTTGACGCGGATGGCAACATCATCAACGAAGGAACTGTAAAATTCCTTGAAACTTGTTTAGATAACTTTGTGAAATACGTAGGAGTCGTTTCTAAATTGAAAAAACCAAAACCAATTGAACCAGAAGATTTGGATTGCGGAAAACCAATCGCTACTACCATCACTGAGGTTGACCCAGATGATCCAGATTGGGTAGAAAAAGTTGCAGAAATTACAGGTGCTGTATCAGGCGATACTTATGTCAAATTGGACCACGGTATCCTGACTGTTAATCAAATCGATATGTTCTTGAAAGCTATGCCTTTCGAATTGACATACGCTGATGACAACAACCAATTCCTCTACTACAACAATGCCCACCAAGATCCAGATACCATGTTTGCAAAACGCGTGCCACCTCAATCAGGTAGCCGGATGTCAACCGTTCACGGTTCCCTTCCACCAGCACGTATGAAAAACGTTGAATGGGTAATCGGCACTCTTCGCAACGGAAACCAGGAATATGTTCGTACCATTGTTCCAGGATCTCCTGAAGGCGTGATCAATACTCATAACTACCAAGCAATGTACTATCCAGATGGCTCATATGCTGGTATCAATGAGATCGTCTTCAACTTCCAACCATGGTTGGACTGGTATCTTCAAACAACAGGTCAACGCCTTGTAGGCGGTAGCGGACCATTTGCTCCTGCTGGTGGCCATGGTGATGCAGATGCAACTTCAGGTGCATCAGATACTGGAGGACACGGTGACGGAGCTGCTGATGCTACATCTGGTGCAAGCAACTAATAAAAAGAGAGTGGGACAGAAATCGGTAATTCATTAGAATTCGATTTCGTCGTCCCACCTCCGCACAGTTGAGTAGGGCTGTAAAAGCTGATGAAATCAGCGTAGTAGAGCCCACTCAACCACTGCGTCTTGCTCGACAATCCAAAGACAATTGAGAGGCTAGGACTTTTGTCCCAGCCTCTTTTATTTCAACTCTTTGATAATCTTCTTGGCATCTTCGTTTGAAATAGCCCCTAATTGAACATGTCCAATCTTTCCTTGGCTATCGATAAAGACTTCCGTAGGGATTGAACGAACTTGATAATTCATAAAGGCAGATCCATCTGGATTGTACAAAACAGGAACCGATTGATAGTCTTGTTGGGCAAACCATTTAACGAACTCTTCTTCTGTTTTTTCCCCTTGCATTCCCGGTGCCATAACGGTAAGAATCTCAAAGTCCCGGTCCTTTTCTTCAACTAATTTATTGAGTTCAGGCATGCTTTGGCGACAAGGACCACACCAAGTCGCCCAGAATTTCAAGTAAACCTTTTTGCCTCTATAGTCTGAAAGTTTAACCGTGTTCCCCTTCATATCCTTTAGCTCGAAGTCACTCGCTTCTTTCCCTACTAAAGGATGTTTGCTAGCTGTTGTGTTGGTCATTGATTGATTATTCATTGATTGATTATTCATTGATTGATTATTCATGCCACTCTCGGACTGATTCATAGAGCAAGCAGTCAGGATAGACAGAGAAAGAAGCGAAAAACAGGCGTATTTAATAACTTTCATAATAAGTAAACCTCCATTTGATTTATGAAAAGATAGCAGACAAGCTATTCAATTGTCCCAAAAGTAACAAAATCCCCATGATGATGATGATCAAGCCACCAATCTTCTTTAGTAACAAGAGATGGGGTTTTAGACGATTAAAGTATGGGAGAACGATCCCAGATGCTAGAGCTAGAAGTAAGAATGGAATAGCCATCCCTAATGTATAAATGAAAAGGTAAACGGCTCCCATAAGGGCATCTTGGCCATTGGATGCTGCTAAGGCAAGTACAGAGCCAAGAACAGGACCGATACATGGCGTCCATCCAAAGCTAAAACCAAGCCCAAGGAGAAAAGCTGAAAATAATTCATTCTTGTGCTTGTTTGCCCCGAAATCCATTGTCTTTTGCTTTTCTAAGAAGTTAAAGTGAAAGACTTCCATCTGATGAAGACCAAGGATAATGATCAGCGCGCCCATCAAGTATCGGAACCAGTTGGTGTACATAATTTGACCAAGTAGACCTGCCCCGAAACCAATAATGAGAAAAATAACAGAAATCCCTGCGATAAAACACAAGGTCTTTACAAGACCATGCCAGCGAATCTTCTTCCCAAAAATCTGAATGGATTTTTCCTGATCACTTCCTAGCAAGACCCCGATGTATACCGGAAGCAAAGGGAAGACACAAGGAGAGAAAAAGGAGAGAATCCCTGCCAGAAAGACAGAGAAGGAGAAAACGATTTGATTCATAAAATACTCCGTATATTGATATGCTACAACTAGTATAACATTCCAGCTCCTAAATTAAAAATTTCTGCTACGCTTTGGTTTCTAAACGATCATTTAGAAACTAGTTTCAAAGCCAAACAAAAACTCCAAAGTATTTCACTCTGGAGTTCAATTGACGACTTATTCTTCTTCTGCACTTTGTTTATTTGGCAAGAAAAGAGAAAGGACAATACCAACAACTGCTGGGAGTAACCACGGAAGGGACTGGGCAGCAAATGGTAAAGTTTTAATGACGTTTGCCAGACCTGTAAATTTGAAGGTGCTTGCAAGAACATCTGCAATCGCCACCAAGCTAACTAAGAAAATAGTTAGTTGCATTCCTGGTTTTGATAGTTGAGTAAATTTGTTTACAATCACAATCAACACAATAGTAATGGTGATTGGATAGAGGATCATCAAGACAGGTAATGAATAGGCAATAATGGCGCTCAAGCCAAGATTGGCAATCGCAAAACCAATCAAAGTGAAGATTGTCGCATAGACCTTGTAAGAGATTTTAGGGAAGGTATTATGGAAGAATTCCCCTGTTGACACGATCAAACCGGCTGTTGTAGTGAAGCAAGTCACCGTCACCATACCCGCAAGGAAGATTTGAGCAGCTGGGCCAAAGATAGCCTTGGTCGCTTCTGAAAGGACATAGACCCCTTTATTGGCATCAGATGCCATTACTTTTGCTGGAATTGGGAAATGATTTCCAAGGTAACCCAAACCAATGTATAAAATACTAAAGCCAATGGCTACGACGATCCCAACGATCCAGATGGTTTTAATGTATTCTTTCTTGCTGGTGAAACCAAGTTGATTAAGAGTAGTCACTGCGATGACGCTAAAGGCTACTGAAGCAAGAGCATCCAAGGTGTTATACCCTTCAAGGAAACCTTGACCAAAGGCAGAGGCTTGGTAAGCTTCTGTTGCCACTTGAGGCGCATTTCCGCTGTACTTGAGAGCACCAAGTACAACGAGCACAACGATCAAGATAGCAAAGACAGGTGTTAAAATCCGACCAATACTATCTAGAATTTTAGAAGGGTACAAGGCAATCAAATAGGCTAAACAAAAATAAACTAAGGTAAAGATAAAGAGACTCAGTCTACCACTTGATTGTCCTAACAGTGGAGCGATCCCAACCTCGTAAGAAACAGTAGCTGTTCTTGGAATGGCAAAGAAGGGACCAATAGACAGATACAAGGCTACCAGATAAACGATGGCAAACCAAGGAGCAATTTTTCGTGAAATCTCATGGATATACCCTTTAGGATTGAGTGTACCAACAATCAAGGTAATAATCGCAATCCCTACTCCTGATAAGACAAATCCAGCAATAGCTGGCCAAAAATGGCTACCCGACTGGGCACCTAGCGCAGGTGGAAAGATCAAATTCCCTGCACCGAAGAAAATACCAAATAACAGCAAACCTGTTAAGGAACCTTTTCGTAACATGTGTTCTCCTTTACATTTTTCAATCTTATCTAGTATAACAGCTTTTATCTGCTACGGCAATTCTTTTTATCTGGATTTATGGATTGCAACATGTAACTTATGGGTTAAGCTATATTATTATGAAGTATCAGGGTACAAATTCATATACTTATTTACTTCTTCATCCATTGATTAAAAAAAGCTCCTCTGCTAAGTAACAGAGAAGCACTTTTTTAATCTTCACTAAAGCGTCTGTATTCAATACGGAAATCAAAGTAATTCTCTGCTTGCAGTTTATGGAAGATGTCCCGATAAGCCTCTTCATCAAATTGATCGCCTCGATAAAGAATCTCAAAACTCAGATCATCGTATTCTAAAAAGGCATTGGCTGTTTTGAAGCCGTTCCGCAAATAAAAGTCCATCCGAGCCCGTCGTTGTTCTAGATTATCACATTCTTCATCCAATCGCTCAACTTCTAACAACATGGTCCGTTGGTAAAACTCGACTAATTTTTCAATGATTTCTTGACCATAGCCGTGGCTTCGCAAGTGTGGCATAATAGCAAAGAAGCTGACGTAAAAGGCCTTGGCATTTGAAATAGCAAAGGCAAATCCGACAAACTCTTCCTCATTGTAAAAAGCAAAAAAATGAGCATCATCATTGTCCGTATAGCGTAAAAACTCCGATAAAGGAATCCGTTCCTCTTCAGGGAAAGCCTCGATATTCAACCGCTCGACTTTATCCAGATCTGAGAACGTTTCAGTGATTAATTGGCTGGTTAAGCGCATAAAGCCTCCATTTCTGCTTCGATTATAGCAAATAAAATACCCCCTTTCAAGAAATCCGACTTTTAACAAAAGCAAGTGATTTGCCAAACAAAAAAAGAGCTAATGCTCTTTTTGTTTGTCTTATTTTGCCACTTCTTCTTTTTTGGAGAATTGGCTCATATACAAGTCGTAATAAAATCCTTTTGCAGCCAAGAGAGACTCATGGTTCCCCTGTTCAATGATCTGTCCTTCTTTAAGGACTAAAATCTTGTCCGCTTCTTGGATCGTAGACAAGCGGTGGGCAATGACAAAGCTAGTCCTTCCCTTCATCAAGTTCTTCATAGCCTTTTGAATCAAGAGTTCTAGACGGGTATCCACTGAAGAAGTCGCTTCATCTAAAATCAATATTTTTGGATCGGCCAGAAGAGCACGCGCAATGGTCAACAATTGTTTTTGCCCCAAAGAGATATTGCTAGACTCCTGGTTCATCTCCATGTTGTAGCCCCCCGGAAGTGTCCGGATAAAGTGGTCGACATTGGCAGCCTTGGCAGCAACAACAATCTCTTCGTCTGTTGCGTCCAAGTTCCCAAAGCGCAGATTTTCTTTAATGGTTCCTTCATAAAGCCAAGCGTCCTGAAGGACCATCCCAAACTGCTTGCGGTAGTCTTGGCGAGATAGGTCGCGGATATCCTGCCCATCCACTGTAATAGATCCCTTAGTCACGTCGTAGAAACGCATAAGGAGGTTGATGAGGGTCGTTTTCCCTGCTCCTGTCGGTCCGACAATAGCCACCATCTCTCCAGGATTGACCTCTAGGTTAAAATCACGGATCAGGGGTTTATCTTCCACATATTGGAAGTCCACATGGTTAAAGCTAACCTGCCCTGTCAATTCCGTGTCCAGAGATTCATTTTTACCGAGCACTTCATCTGGCTCATCAAGGACTTGGAAGACCCGGTCCAGTGAAGATTTGGCACTTTGCAAGGTTCCAGCTAATTGGCTCAAATTTTGAATTGGCTGATTGATTTGCCAGACATACTGAACAAAAGCCTGCATATTCCCAACTGTAAGACGTCCGGCAAGAACTTGAATAGCTCCGATAACAGCCACCAAAAGGTAGGTCAAATCAGAGATCGCATTAAGAACTGGCATCATCAGTCCAGAAATAAAATTCGCTTTAAATCCAACTTGCTGGAGACGACGGGTAATGTCACGGAAGTCTTCTTGCGATGATTCTTCACGTACATAGAGTTTTAAGACATTGAAACCACTTAAGTTTTCCTGAACAAAACCATTTAAAGCCCCAAGGACATCAGCCTGCTCCTTAAAGTAAGGCTGGGATTTCTTCATAATCAACTGGGCACCGAAGAAGGTGATTGGAATAGAAGCAATCACGATTAACCCCAAAGTGAGGTTAAGATAGAGTACAATAGCGATGACCAAGGTTAAGGTGAAAATGGCATTCACAATTTGAAGGAAGGATTGCTGCAAGGCGTTAGAAACTGTTTCGACATCACTAGTAAAGCGACCAAGAAGATCTCCAAATTGGTGCTGATCAAAGTAAGAAACGGGGATACGATTTATTTTTTCAGATAAGTCATTACGCATATCCTCAATCATGCTTTGAACAGCATTGGTCATGAAGTAATTCGAATAATAAGATCCAAGCTCATACAAAACTCCGCGGAAGAGATAGACAATCATGACCCAGCCAACATAGCCAGCATTAATCTCAGCTCCTGCAACTCCTCTAGCCATATCTGTCAGGTTAGCGGTCAATTCCGTAATAGCGAGCCCAAGAATATAGGGCTCAATAACACTCATGACCACACTTAGAATCTTTAGGAGTGTAGCGAAAATAACGGCAAAACGATAGGCTTTTAGATAGCCCCAAAGACGTACAAAACTGGAACGTTTTTCTTTCATTTTCTCCTCCCTCCTATTCTTCTGTTAATGATTGGTTATTCAACTGAGAGCGAGCAATCTCACTGTAGATTTCATTGGTTGCTAACAGTTCCTCGTGGGTTCCACGACCAACGATTTCTCCATGATCCAAGACGATGATTTGATCTGCATCCATAATGGTCCCAACCCGCTGGGCAACGATTAAGACTGTCGCATCTCCTGTCACTTCCTTGAGACGATTTCTCAACGTTGCATCTGTCTTATAGTCCAGAGCCGAGAAGGAATCATCAAAGATATAGATATCCGGCTCCTTAACAACTGCACGTGCAATGGATAAACGTTGCTTCTGACCGCCAGAAAGGTTGCTTCCCCCTTCAGCTAAATGAGTGTCAAACTGTTCTTCCTTACTTTCGATAAACTCCTTGGCTTGGGCTACATCCGCTGCCTTATCTAACTCCTCAATACTCGCATTTTCCTTCCCATAGCGAAGGTTTTCAGCAATAGTACCTGTAAAGAGCAAGGCCTTCTGTGGAATGAATCCAATCTTATGGCGCAAGGCTTTAACGTTAAAATCACGGACATCCACGCCATCGACCAAGATTTTCCCTAGGGTGACATCGTAAAAACGTGGAATGAGCTGGACGAGCGAGGACTTACCAGAACCGGTCGATCCAATAAAGGCGATGGTTTCACCCGGTTTAGCCTTAAAGGAAATATTATGCAAGACTGGATTCTCTGTTTCCCCTGGATAGGCAAAAGTGACATTGTCAAACTCCAGATAACCCTTGGTTGCTGTCTCAGTAACCCCATTTTCATTAGGATCAATGGAAATCGGCATGTCCATGATTTCTTTCAAACGATGACTAGACACTGCTGTCCGTGGGTACATGGTGAAGAGATTGGCTAGGAAAAGGAAAGAAAGCAAGGCATGGAAACTGTATTCGATAAAAGCGACAAGGTTCCCGATTTCTAAGATCCCATCCCCTAGAGGGTCTAAAGCAAACCACACAATAGCTACAATCATCGCAATGATGATTTGAACAAAAAGGGGCTCTGTTAAACCGGTCAGTTTAAAGAGTTTATTAGAGTTGTCCGCATAGACTGCATTGGCTTGGCCAAACTTTTCTTCCTGGAATTCCTCACGTGCAAAAGCACGAATAACCCGGAGACCTGTAAGATTTTCTCGCGCATATTGATTGAGCTTATCCAGAGTTTCCTGCTGCTTCTCTGACAAAGGCTTTGTCTTGACAGCGACATACCAGACGACTACGGCTAAAAATGGCATCGAAATCGCCACAATCCAGGCAAGCGAAGGACTTGTTTGTAAAATCAACAGAATACTTGACACCATCATGATAGGGGTAATGACCCCAAGTTTTAACATCTGGTCAGAAAACTGCATCAAGACAAAAGCATCTGACGTCATTCGCGTCACTAAAGAAGAAACGCCAATCTTTTCATACTCATGATGCGAATATTCCTGAAGCTTCTCATAAAGATCATTCCGCATATCCATAACCATGGTTGTAGTAATCTTCCCAACCGCATAAGCTAGAACGATTCGACCAAGAATTCCGACAATGATCACACCAAACATAACCCAGGCCCAGAAATAAACTCGTTCTATATCTCTCGGATTAATTCCCTCATCAATCATACGGGCCAAAACAGTTGGTAGACCGAGGTTAACAATCACAAAAAAGATGGCCGCTGTAAAGTTCAAGCACAACCATTTTGGATATTTTCTCAAATAGGACCAAATATATCCCATACCTTTCTCCTCCCTATACAATAAAAAAGCACCCTCAAGTACTTTTTAACTGATTCTAGAAAGCTCACACGCCTTCTTCAATGCAACCTTATTATATCAGATCCCTAGGAGGCTAGCAAGGAAAAAAGCTATTGAAAAGTAAGGAATGAAAAAAAGGATAGCCTCAGCTATCCCTTCTAGATACGATTATTTTTGACGTTTGAATTTTGCATCTTTGAAGAAAGCAAATGTTTCGCTATCGTTAGACTTAAATTTACTCAAGTCCAAAGTTAAAACATCCCCATCAATCTTATACTTGACTTTATCATTACCACCTTCTTCTGACTCAAGAGTTTTGCTACCTTGATCAGCTTTTAGGTCAAATGATTTCTTTCTATTATTTCCTAGGGTATAGCTAACAGTTTTAACACATTTTTCAGACATAATATAAATTTAAAGGAGTTAAAGAATGTCAATTAAAAATCATTTACAAAGAGAATTCAAAGGTTCAAATTTTGAAATTCGTGAAAAACTAATAACAGATACCTACTTCACTAGCTTTTTAGATTACGTGAGTTTACCTGAATCAATCTCGAAATTAATTGAAGAAGGCTATGCTGATAAAAGAAATCAACTAGATGAATACATTGATTTTGCAGTTCATCATAATTTAATTACTATGCAAAATAATATTATTCAAGCTACTGATCTTGGTTTAGCTTGGGTGTGGTGGGCTTATGCACCAGTTGAAGGCGATGATTGGATTTAGATAAATAGGCTCCATAATTTCTATTTAGTCTAAAACTAACATAGAAATTATGGAGCCTATTTTATTGTAGAAAAAATCCCTGCCAAGATCTAACTTGGCGGGGATTTGGTGGGGAAGAACTCCTCTATTTAAGATTTAAATCACCTTATGCAATTCTTAACCTTAATATACTAGGCTTTCGCATTCAATTTGCGTTACTCTATTATTCGTGCACATTAATGATTTAACAATTCTCCCATTTAGTATTGAGTCACAAATAAATAACCATTATGTAAGATATAAGTAAACTTCACTGGTCTATATTATTCAAGACTATAACAGTTCATGATTACAACATGAATAGCTGTCTAATCATCAAAAGACACATTACTTACCGGCTAATCACTTTCTACAAAGGCCCATCCTTTATCTTTATTAAAAATTACTGCCCTTGTTAGCTTCTCTGGCATACGTTTTTTGAAATCATAAATCCAATCACCAACTTCTTTTGGTAAATCTTTAACTGGCCGATCTCTCAAATAAAGAACGAACTCTTTACCTGGGGATTTCTTATCTGCTATTCCGTAAGGTTCAGTTGTATCAATTTTCACACCATTAACAATCTTTGTTTCTCCCACTTTTGAATAATCTAAATCAGTTAAAGTCATCTTATATTCATAGTCATTAACTTTAACTAGATTTTTAAAATTACCTTTAAAATTAGAAATATACATTTGACCATTTGGATAATTTGGACCAGTAATTCCCATATTCGTATCATGGTACGTTCCCTTGAAACTGCCATCTTTAGAAACATCCATTCCAGTAGCCCAGCCTCCTACACCACTAGCAAAGATGAATGGTTTAGTTAGTTTTTCAAATATAGCCTCTGGATTATGAACTGGCTCATTACTATAATCCTTTCCTAAATCAAACTCATAATTTCTAAATTTTATTTTACCATCAAATAAGGTTAATTCATCATTTAATGCCATGTCTTCCTGAATTAATCCCAATTTTTTAACTTGCTTCAAAATTTCTAGTTCAGCCTTTAAAGTTAGATAACCATACTCTTCGATAGATATCTTTTTATCATTGATAGAAATAGGTGATGTAATAAGTTTTTCATTATCACCAGTAATTAGATTTGTTTTATCTTCTTTTTTCTTCTCAACAGATAATATTGTTTGTGAATATGAAGCTTCTATGGCTGACCCAGCATTAGCAGAAACAGAAACTGTATCTATTCCTAATATTTTAGGTTTTACTTTTATTTCTGGACCACGCTTGACCGTGGCTTTAGCTTTTATTTCTCCCACTTTCATTGTATGGTTGACAGTACGCTTATATTCAGGAGCCCAATTTTTTAATTTGATTGAGTCTTGAATTGAATATGTACTTGATACTGAAACACTTAAACTCCCTTCAACAGTGATCTTAATACTTATAGGAATATTTACAGTCACCCCTGTAACCGGTGTAGGTAAAATCAATTCTCCTAAATGAATCTCACTTACTATATCTTCTGGTGTACTAAATTCTAAAGAACCTTCTGTAGTAAAACTCAATTCTTTATTGATATCAAAATTCATAAAATCTATTTTAGGAATCCAAAAATTTAAATCTACAGCATCTGACCAAACCTTACCTGAAATATTAAATGACAGGTTTCCTTTTATTTTATCTTTACTAAGTAATGGAATTGATAAAGTTGGAAGAGTTCCTTCAAGAGAGACACTTCTAAATAGACCTTGATCTGTATTTGATGCTTTTTTTACAGTAACTCCTTCAGCTGGAATAAAAGTAGCACGGTTGATATTAGACGACCAAGCTTTTGTATTGATATTCTGTACAACCTCGTACAATGATGGCACACTATATTCAATAACTGACTGATTATTAATAGTGCTAATAGAATTTATTTTAATAGCTTTAGAAGTCTCATAAATCTTAGATGGTGGGATAACAAGAATATCACCTACTCTGGCATTAATTTCTTTAGATAGTACTACTTTTTTCCCATCGTCACTCAAACTTTGATATTGACCATCATTAACGTAAATTACATTGTCTTTTAGATGGTAGTCAATCATATCATCTGAATATTTTTTTCCTAATTCAAAATGACCCTTTATATTTTCAATTATCGGATCACCATAAGATAGAGCTGTAACTTTAGCTTCGAAGCCATTAGATTTCAAAATATAAGATTGATTTGGGATTAAACGAGTAAACATATAACCATCAAAATCAGTATTTGCCTCTGCAACCAGCTCATTACCTTTATAAATTGAAATAAAACTTTCCTCTATAGCATTGTCATTGCTATTATATGCATGTCCTGAAATAACTACATCTTTCTTAGATAAACCGTTATTTTTTGTACCTAGGCGATAAACCTTAGTAAGTAATGGAATATCTTTAGTCATAATCAATTCAGTTTGTGGTTCTTTATTATTTAGATCCCGTTTTTTCTTAACATTTACTGTCACATAGCTAGCTTGAATATCTTGTAATTGTCGCTGACCTTCGAGAATTGTATTATCATAAATTTCTATCGTCTTAATCTTCACCAACTTTTCTCCATTTGGTGATACAAGATTTAGAAATGGTGTTTTATCTTTTACCAACTCTCGCACTTTTTCTCGGTCAGTTTCAACTGTTTTATTTTCAGATTCAGTAACATCGACTGTATAGTAACCTGAGAGAGAAGTTTTTGGTGTTGTTTCTTTTGATTCAGTTACAAAAGTTTCATCTGAGCCTGCACTTGGCACTACTCCACTAACAGTAGATTGCTTTGCTGTTTTCTTCGTTCCAATTAGGAAAACTTTATTTTGAGCTGCTTCAACTGTCTCTGAGGTTGTTTCCTTTATCTTTTCCACACCATCAACTAAAGTAATTTTCTGAATAGAAACTTTCTTCCCAACTTTTCCCTCTGTTTCTACCTTAACCTCATCTTCAGATAGAGAACTATCTTCCTTGATAACTATCTCGAATGGTATATCTTCAGTAACGCGAACAGTACGAATGACTTTCTTAGTTTTAACTGTTGTTGCGTCTGCAATAGTTCCTAAGTTAGAGTTTAAATTCTCTACTGGAGCGGAAATTTTCTCTTTGTTATCCTCTCCAACTAATGATTCTGAAGAAGATTCAGTCCCGGTAGAGTTTTTAATCTTTGCAGAAGTTTCATCAGTTGGGTTTACAGGAGTTGAAGTACCCGATGGAGTAGCTGGTGTTGTAATCTCATCTTCCACAACTTCCTCAGATAATATTTCAACTAATTCAGATGGGATGTCAACGCTTGTTCCCTTAAGAATATCAACAGTTGTTTTTTCTTCAGATACAGTATCTTTCTTGTAAACCTCCGTTACTGTATGTACAATGACTAACTGTCCATTCTGAACTTCTCGTGTTTCAACAGGTTGGCTCTCGCTAATTTTTGTATAACCAGTTAAATCTTCTAGTATATTCCCTGAATCATCTACTTTAATAATTTTATTAATAACTTTAGGTTCTAAATACTTAACTGGTTCGTCTACTTTTGGTGGAGTTATTGGTTTAATTGGCTCCACTTTACCTCTACCACCATCTTCCAAAATATCTTTCTTAGGATTATCCACTGGTACAAAAGTATCCTGTATTTTATTTTCTTGTGAAGGTAGTTGAGTTACATGTGTCACTTGATTTGTATCTATATCTTTACCATCAATATAACCAACAAATTGATATCCAGAAATATTTACTTTGCCATCTGGAAGCATGAAACCTGCTTTTATCATTTCGGTATGGTTATAGTTGGACAAAGTAGCAATTGTTAAAGCAGATACAGTTGTCACACTCAAAGCTCCTCCAACCAAAGAGATAGAAAAGATACACTTGACAATCTTCTTATCTACTTTACCAATTCTCTTTATGATATAAGCAACTAACAATAGACCTGTTCCAACAACAGAAGCGATGGGCAACATGTTACTTCCAGTATTTGGTAAAACATTATTTACAGTATTTTTACGATAGATAACAAACAAATCTGACCCATCTACAAGATCCTTTGGTAACTCGTTTACAATGAGTTTTTTCTCTATTTCAGTCAACTCATCTGTAGTAACATATTTATAGTTTACTCTTATATCTTTTTCAGCAGCAGAAACTGTTTTAAGAGGAAATGAGCAAAAAACTACAGTCCCAATCACAGCACATACCGCCCCTATTCCTGAAACTTTCCTCAGACTATACTTTCTTCTACGTTCATCTACATTTAACTTCCCTTTTGGTTTCATAATTTTCTCCTTTTTTATTGATAAGCTATTTACGTATACATAAACGAAATAACTTACCTTATAAACATTTTATCCTCCCTCAAACTATTTTGTCAACTATTTCCAGGATATATGAGCAAATTATTAATCAAGATTAAAATTCAACTTGTAGTTATACACAAAGCATAAATTCTCTGAGTACTTATAATCGAAGTATTTTAAATGATAATTTCGAAAAAACGACCTACTTTAGTTCCATTTTATTTACCCCATTCAATAACAATCTACAAATCAATCTACTTTGATTTTAATTTGTCCCCCTTTACCAATAGCCATAAGTGAAAGAGATAGTGGATGTGTTTCATAGAAAAAATGTATAACATGTAATTAAATAAAGCACTGTTATCCACCATGATAGAAAGAAGCTTATATTCACTCAATAATATATTAAGATTCTGATTATCCGAATCGGCAATTTTCTTTTGGTTTAGTTGGATAATTTTGTTCCGTCTCCTTCTATATGTCAAAGCAATTAGTTAGCAACTCTTCTCACTAGTTAAAACAATTGTCTTGATCTCTAAATGAATTTTCTCCGAGTAAAGGTTAATAGATCAGAAACATAATACAATGGATTGACCATAGGTTTGAAAGGTGAGAATAAACTGTTTTTATATCTCTATTAACCAGTTATAAAATAGTCGAGCATGCCAAAATCATTTTAAAATTTATAAGAAAGCACTATAATTTCTGCATAAGGTAAAACTGATAAAGGAATTATATAGCCTATTTTGTTGTAAAAAAAAATCCCCGCCAAGTTAGATCTTGGCGGGGATTTGGTGGGGAATAACTCCCCTATTTAAGATTTAAATCACCTTAAGCAATTCTTAACCTTAATATACTATGCTTTCGCATTCAATTTACGTTACTCTATTATTTAAGAGTAACTGAAGCTCCAGCTTCTTCCAATTTAGCTTTGATTTCTTCAGCTTCAGCTGTAGCAACACCTTCTTTAACAAGTGCAGGTGCTCCATCAACAAGTTCTTTAGCTTCTTTAAGACCAAGACCTGTGATTTCACGTACAACTTTGATAACGCCGACTTTCTTGTCGCCTGCAGATGTCAATTCAACGTCGAATGAATCTTTAGCAGCACCAGCGTCAGCAGCACCAGCTGCAGCAACAGCTACAGGAGCAGCTGCAGTTACACCAAATTCTTCTTCGATAGCTTTTACAAGGTCGTTCAATTCAAGGATTGAAGCTTCTTTAATTTCAGCAATAATGTTTTCAATGTTCAATGCCATTGTTATTTCCTCCAAATAAGTTTCAAATTTTTTATTTATATTTTTTTGTAGCTAGGCTACGCTGCGTAGCTTAAGATTAAGCTGCGTCTTCTTTGTTGTCTGCAACCGCTTTGACTGCAAGAGCAACGTTGCGCACTGGCGCTTGAAGTACAGAAAGGAGCATAGAAAGAAGTCCTTCGCGGTTTGGAAGAGTTGCAAGAGCAAGAATCTCTTCTTTAGATGCGACAGCGCCTTCGATTGCACCACCTTTGATTTCAAGTGCGTCAGCGTTTTTAGCAAAGTCGTTCAAGATTTTCGCTGGTGCGATAACATCTTCGTTAGAAAATGCTACTGCAGATGGTCCAACAAACACAGATGCAAGATCTTCAAGACCAGCTTTTTCAGCTGCACGACGTAAGATTGAGTTTTTAATAACTTTATACTCAACTTCGCTTCCACGAAGCTCACGACGAAGAACTGTATCTTGTTCAACTGTCAAACCACGAGCGTCTACAACGACGATTGATGCAGCAGCTTTCATTTTCTCAGCTACTACGTCAACTAGTTCCGCTTTCTTAGCAATAATTGCTTCACTCATTAGTGTGTTCACCTCCGTAATTATTTTGCTTGGGGAATTTTTCCAAAAGAAAAACGCGCCCAAACCTAGACACGAAAGTACAATACGCTTCTTTTTACATGATACGTTTTGTCCTCGGTAGGATATTTATGAGTCGAGCTCCCCTACTGTCTTAGGCAGTTTTTTCAAACCGTTATTTAGTTTATCACATAAAAAAAAAGAATGCAAGTATTTTGCAAACTTTTTTTAAAAATAGTTAATCTTTATAGATAGTCTTAGTACGATTGAGCCATGCATAGGCCAAGCCCATAATCACTCCTCCTCCTACCCAGTTACCTACAAAGGTGACAGCATAGTGACGAAGCACATTGAAGAACTCTAAGTGAGGCAAATCTTTCGCAATAGAATTAAAAGTAGCTAATGAGAAAGAAGCAAAGTTCGCTGCGATGTGTTCATTGGTAAGAAATACAAACATATAAATAGCTGACAAAGCCATCAGAACTTTCGCTGTTTCATCTTTAAAGAATAAGTAGGACAAAATAGCTATATTAACAAAGATATTGGCAACAACCCCTTCAAAGAAGACCAATTGATTAGAACGTTGCAACTTCATCTCTACAACCGAACCAAGGAAGCCTTTTGGATTCAGATTTGCAAAAGCACTTGTCTGACTGAAGAGAAATGCGAGGAACAAGGCACCAACCAGATTAAAGAACGTACAATAGAGTAAAATTTCTAAAGCTTTCTTCCAATTAATTTTCTTTAAATAAACACCGGCTGTCAGGTACATCATATTGGAAGTCGTTAACTCACTATTTAAGAAGAGTAAATAAACCAATCCCCAAGCAAAAATAAATGGGAACAAGAAACGACCAGAACCTGGCAAGAAGGTATTGAGCAAATCTGCACCTACAATCCCAACTGCTGTACTCATTGTTAGAAATGCACCCGCAAACATAGAGCGGACAGCATACCGAGCTTTAGAAGCTGTATATAGCTCTTCCTTCTTCTGACATGCTGCTTCTACCTTAAGAACAAAATTTGATTCTCCCATCTGAATCTCCTTATATATTGAATTTGTGAACTTCTTCATTATATCATAGAATAGACTTTCTGAAAAGGTTTTCAGAAAAAATTAGTAAAAATAATGTGTTCTATAAAGAAACGATTTAAAACGATGGAGAGAAAAAACAGACCTTAAAGGTCTGCTTATAATTCAATTTAATTCATATCTTACAAGAAACGATTTGCCCAAGCGATATCCAGGTTCAAGATTTCTTGTGTTGTATATTGTTGGCGATAAGGATTGTAGACAGTACCTTCATAGCCACCATACACACTAGGTGAATCATACTGAGTAAGATTGTAAGTTTCGATGATATGGTTCAATTTTGCATAGTAACTAGTATCAGTAGCATAGACACCCGTTAAGGCAGCTGTAGCATCCTGATAGCTACTTGTATTGCTCTTCCAAGCGCCAGCAAAATGACCTTGTTTCAAAACTGCAACGTAGTCTTGCAATGATTCATAGTAGCTAGGGTATGAACGGAAAGCATCGTTGATGGTATAGGCATTCCCCGCACCATCATCTTCCCAAGTCTGCATCACTGCTGATTGACCTGCATAGCTTCCTTTAATACCAAAAAGGTTATAGTGTGGATAAGATGACAAACCAGATTGACCTGATCCACTTTCTAAGATAGCTTGAGCAATCATAACTGATGCATACAGATCATTTTCTTGACCAAGCTGACGAGCAGATTCACCGATTTGTGAGATGAAAGCTTCTGTTGGATCTGCGTATTGAGAATAAGCCTCATCGTTAGCACCGACGTTTCCTACATGCTCGCTCATTGCTGCCGCTACTGTTCCTGCAGCAACCAGAGCCACTAACGATCCAATCAATTTCGATTTATTTAGTATTTTTTTCAATGTGATAATCTCCTAAAGCTTTAATGAAAACTCTTTAAGATGATTATAGCACAGAAAAACCTTAAAATGTTGAGTTGAATATTACATTTTAATTACAATATCGATATAAATCAAACAAATAAATAACAACTTAGTAATAATACGAATTATTCCGAAAAACTAAAATCAAAAATTGCGTTCCAAGCTTCTTCTACTCCCGTTTTATTAACGGATGAGAAGATGATAAAGGTATCTGATTTATCAAAATCCAACTTCTTCTTGATCATGGATTCATGCTTGTTCCATTTTCCTCTTGGTATTTTGTCAGCTTTCGTGGCAACTAAGATAACAGGGATTTCGTAGTATTTTAAAAATTCGTACATTTGGACATCATCTGCTGAGGGTTCATGACGAAGATCGACTAGGCTGACAACTGCTTTTAGATTATCTCTGGTTGTCAGATACTCCTCGATCATCTTGCCCCATTTCTCACGCTCTTTTTTAGAGACACGAGCATATCCATAGCCAGGTACATCGACAAAACGAAGTTTGTCATCGATATTAAAGAAGTTTAATAACTGTGTTTTCCCTGGTTTTCCAGACGTACGGGCCAAATTCTTACGATTTAGCATGGTATTAATAAAAGAAGACTTGCCGACATTTGATCGACCGGCAAGTGCAACTTCTGGGATATCATCTTGAGGATAATGACTTTTATTGGTAGCGCTCAACAAGATATCTGCATTATGAGTATTTACTTTCATAGAAATTCTTTCTAGGCAGTTTCTAAAATTGGTTTTTCAGTTCCGTTAACTGCTTCTTTAGTGATTCGAACCAGTTTGACGTCTTCTTGACTTGGAACTTCAAACATAACATCCAACATAGTTTCTTCGATGATAGAACGTAAGCCACGAGCACCTGTCTTGCGTTCGATAGCTTTGCTTGCAATTTCTTCAAGTGCTTCGTCATCAAATTCTAATTCAACATCATCAAAGGATAGGAGAGCTTGGTATTGTTTCACCAAGGCATTTCTTGGTTCTTTCAAAATACGAACCAGATCTTCAACTGTCAGTTGCTCCAAAGCGGCAAGAACCGGAAGACGACCAATTAACTCAGGAATAATACCGAATTTTTGGATATCTTCTGCAATGATTTCTTGCATGTAAGAGCTAGATTCATCAATGGCTTTGTTGTTTTGGCCAAACCCGATGATCTTTTCACCTAGACGTTGCTTCACAATTTCTTCAATCCCATCAAAGGCTCCACCAACGATGAAGAGGATATTTTTGGTGTCAACTTGAATCATCTCTTGTTGAGGATGCTTGCGTCCGCCTTGAGGTGGCACGCTCGCAACAGTTCCCTCGATGATCTTCAAGAGAGCTTGCTATACTCCTTCACCAGATACATCACGGGTGATCGAGACGTTCTCGCTCTTTTTAGCAATCTTATCAATTTCATCAACATAGATGATGCCACGCTCTGCACGTTCAATATTGAAGTCAGCTGCTTGTAATAGCTTAAGAAGGATATTCTCAACGTCTTCTCCGACGTAACCTGCTTCAGTCAAGGCTGTCGCATCGGCGATAGCAAAAGGCACATTCAAACTCTTAGCAAGCGTTTGAGCCAAGAAAGTTTTTCCTGAACCTGTAGGACCGACCATCAAAATGTTTGATTTTTGTAGATCCACATCGTTGTCATCTTCACGATTTTCATGGAAGTTAATCCGTTTGTAGTGATTGTAGACAGCTACTGCTAGTGCTCGTTTCGCACGATCTTGACCGATGACATAGTGGTTAAGGATATTGAGAAGTTCGATTGGTTTTGGAACCTCTGAAAGGTCTGCCAAGACTTCCTCAGCTAATTCTTCTCGAATGATTTCTTGAGCTAACTCAACACATTCATTACAGATAAAGGCATTGTTCCCAGCGATAATCTTCTGTACTTCGTCCTGATTCTTCCCACAGAAGGAACAATAAACCATCATATCATTAGATTGATTTGTAGGCATTTTCTTCTCCCGATTCTAAATTCTGTTAATAATTTATTTAAATAAAGTCATATAAAAGGCGTGAATAGAATTCACAAGATTGGTAAAGGCATTTAGCAAAAATAGAATGGCTAATCCATAGCGCTTTTTCCGAAGGGTCTGAGAAGCACATACTAGGCAAATTACGCATAAAACAGCCGTAAAAAAGCCAAAGATACTACGTTCCATGAACTAGTCTTCCTTCCTTTTAAAATGTCTAATGGTGAAATCGTAAGGGTTTTTTTCATCTTTTTCGATTGTCCGCTCGTCAAGCAACTGAAACAGATCCCAATGGAAGTCTTCTGGGAAATAGGCGTCTCCTTCCAATTCGGCATCGATGACAGTATGATAAAGCTCCTCTAGATAAGGCTCGAAGAGACGGATGACCTTCTCACCACCGATAATAAAGAGCGACAGATCCTGACTCTTATACCAGTTTAAAACGTCCTCAACCGAAGTTTTTAACAAAACGCTTTCATTCTCTACATCATACTTGTCATCTCTAGAGAGAATGATATTTGTTCGATTAGGAAGGACGCGTTTATTTAAACCTTCGTAGGTAACTCTTCCCATAAGGATCGCATGGCCCATTGTCGTTTGTTTAAAATGCTGTAATTCAGCAGGTAAATGCCAAGGCATCACTTGGTCCTTGCCAATCACCCCATTCTTCGTCTGAGCCCAAATGCCAATTACTTTCTTACTCATTTCTACATCCTTTACACTGATACATCTATTTTATCAAATTTTTCAAGAAAAGACTGTTTCTAACTATTGCTTCCTTGAACAAAACTGCCTATTTTTCCCATCAAAAAAACCGCGAATTAACGCGGTTTTTTATGAGAAATTTCTTAAACCTTAGTCTTCTTTTTTGCGTTTAGCAAGTCCAAATAATGAAAGACCTGTTAAAGCACTTAGTAGAGCAAGACCTGTTTTAGAAGTTTCCTCAGTACCAGTTTCAGGAAGAACTGCTGTTTCATCAGAAGGATTGATGAATTTAATTTCCTTAGTTTCTGGAACTGGTTTTGGATCTGGGGTTGGAACTGGATCCGGAGTAGGTGCCGGGGTTGGAGTTGGGGTTGGTGTAGGAACCGGATCTGGCGTTGGCATTGGATCTGGTGTCGGAACTGGATCTGGTGTCGGAACTTTTTCATAAATATGTTCTGTATCACCGTTTGGAAGTTTCTTAGTCTCTACAAAGCGGTATCCTGGAATCTCTCTCTTAGGATTTTCGCCATCCTCGATCGGATAACCAGGAATCTCGTTACCTTCCTTATCCTTATGATTAGTTTTCACTTTCTCATAAACATGTTCTGTGTCACCATTTGGAAGCTTCTTAGTCTCTACGAAGCGGTATCCTGGAATTTCTTTCTTAGGTTGTTCATTGTCCTCAGTTGGATATCCCGGAATTGCTTTACCTTCTTTGTCTACAAATGTAGTAACAGGAAGTACAGTTGGTGTGTACGTTGCAGAAGCTTTTGTTCCATTCATATCTTCACGGACAACAGTTACAGATGGTGCTTTTCCAGTAAATTCTGGCTCAGGTTTAAAGGTTACAGTTCCGTCCGGAGCTACTGTATACGTACCAACACCTGGAATTGTCTTCGTTGTTGAACCATCGTCAAATGTAGCCGGAACAGCATCGTTCATTGGAACAATTGGATCACCTTCCTTGAAGTTTGGCTTACCAGATTGTTCTTGACCTTTAGGGCCAATAGTTGTGGCTGGTTCACCTGTTGGTGTTACTGGAGTTACAGTTGGTGTGTATTTAGCTGTTACTGGTGTACCGTTCTTATCTACACGTTTAACAGTCACGCCTGTTCCTGTTCCTGTGAATGATTTTTCTGGTACGAAAGTGACTGTTCCATCTGGGGCTACTGTGTAAGTACCTTCTCCTGGAATTGTCTTCGTTGTTGAGCCATCTTCGAATGTAGCTGGCGTATCATCATCCATTGGAATGTTTGGATTGCCTTCTGTAAACTTAGGCTTACCTGTTTGGGTTTGACCTTGTTTATCTGTTGAAGTTACATCCTCTGCTGTTGGAACAACTGGAGTAATCTTAGGTGTGTATGTTGTTTCAGCTGGGGTACCGTTGGCATCCTTAGCTTGAACCTTAACTGAAACGACATCACCTGAATAGGTCTTATCTGTTGGGGTGAAGGTTACAACACCTGTTGCTTTATCAACTGTGAATGTACCGATAACCTTGCCGTCTGGTGACTTAGCATCTACTGAAGCTGCTGGTTGACCATTTTCGTCAAGAAGGGTAATCGTATCCTTGTCGATTGGCGCAACTGGATCACCTTCTGTGAAGGTTACTGTTCCAGTTTGAACTACACCTTGAGGAGCTACTGATTCAGCAGGTGACGCTGTTGGTGTTACTGGTGTTACGGTTGGTGTGTATTTACCTGTTACTGGTGTACCATTCTTATCCACACGCTTAACTGTTACACCTGTTCCTGTTCCTGTGAATGACTTCTCTGGCACGAAGGTTACACTTCCATCTGGGGCTACTGTGTAAGTACCCTCACCTGGAATTGTCTTCGTTGTTGAACCTTCTTCGAATGTAGCTGGTGTATCATCATCCATTGGAACTACTGGATCACCTTCTATAAACTTAGGCTTACCTGTTTGTGTTTGGCCCTGTTTATCAATTGAAGTCACTTCTT
This sequence comes from Streptococcus sp. SCPM-O-B-23252 (M501), assembly GCF_058200355.1. Lineage (NCBI taxonomy): Bacteria > Bacillati > Bacillota > Bacilli > Lactobacillales > Streptococcaceae > Streptococcus > Streptococcus sp. SCPM-O-B-23252 (M501). The sequence goes on along the minus strand of NZ_JBYQGS010000001.1, from coordinate 742,405 downwards.
CAGCTGTTGGTGTTACCGGTGTTACGGTTGGTGTGTATTTAGCTGTAACTGGTGTACCATTCTTATCTACACGCTTAACTGTTACACCTGTTCCTGTTCCGATGAATGATTTTTCTGGTACAAAGGTTACACTTCCATCTGGGGCTACTGTGTAAGTACCTTCACCTGGAATTGTCTTCGTTGTTGAGCCATCTTCGAATGTAGCTGGCGTATCATCATCCATTGGAATGTTTGGATTGCCTTCTGTAAACTTAGGCTTACCTGTTTGGGTTTGGCCTTGTTTATCTGTTGAAGTTACATCCTCTGCTGTTGGAACGACTGGAGTAATCTTAGGTGTGTATGTTGTTTCAGCTGGTGTACCGTTGGCATCCTTTGCTTGAACCTTAACTGCAATGACTTCACCTGAGTATGTCTTATCAGTTGGTGTGAAGGTTACAACACCTGTTGCTTTATCAACCGTGAATGTACCGATAACCTTGCCGTCTGGTGACTTAGCATCTACTGAAGCTGCTGGTTGACCATTTTCATCAAGGAGGGTAATCGTATCCTTGTCGATTGGCGCAACTGGATCACCTTCTGTGAAGGTAACAGTACCAGTTTGAACAACACCTTGAGGTGCCACTGATTCAGCAGGTGTCGCTGTCGGTGTTACAGGAGTTACTGTTGGTGTGTACTTACCTGTTACTGGTGTACCATTCTTATCTACACGTTTCACAGTTACGCCTGTTCCTGCTCCTGTGAATGATTTTTCTGGAACAAATGTAACAGTTCCATCTGGAGCTACTGTGTAGGTTCCTTCACCTGGGATAGTCTTAGTTGTTGAACCATCTTCAAAGGTTGCAGGTGTATCATCATCCATTGGAACTACTGGATCACCTTCTGTAAACTTAGGCTTACCTGTTTGGGTTTGACCTTGTTTATCTGTTGAAGTTACATCCTCTGCTGTTGGAACAACTGGAGTAATCTTAGGTGTGTATGTTGTTTCAGCTGGGGTACCGTTGGCATCCTTCGCTTGAACCTTAACGGCAACGACTTCACCTGAGTATGTCTTATCTGTTGGGGTGAAGGTCACAACACCTGTTGCTTTATCAACTGTAAATGTACCGATAACCTTACCGTCTGGTGACTTAGCATTTACTGAAGCTGCTGGTTGACCATTTTCATCAAGAAGAGTAATGGTATTCTTGTCGATTGGCGCAACTGGATCACCTTCTGTGAAAGTAACAGTACCAGTTTGAACTACACCTTGAGGAGCTACTGATTCAGCTGGAGCTGCTGTAGGAGTTACTGGTGTTACTGTTGGTGTGTACTTACCTGTTACTGGTGTACCATTCTTATCTACACGTTTCACAGTCACGCCTGTTCCTGTTCCTGTGAATGACTTCTCTGGTACGAAGGTTACACTTCCATCTGGGGCTACTGTGTAGGTTCCTTCACCAGGAATTGTTTTCGTTGTTGAGCCATCTTCGAATGTAGCTGGCGTATCATCATCCATTGGAATGTTTGGATTGCCTTCTGTAAACTTAGGTTTACCTGTTTGGGTTTGGCCTTGTTTGTCTTTTGAAGTTACATCTTCTGCTGTTGGAACAACCGGAGTAATCTTAGGTGTGTATGTTGTTTCAGCTGGGGTACCGTTGGCATCCTTCGCTTGAACCTTAACGGCAACAACATCACCTGAATAAGTCTTATCTGTTGGGGTGAAGGTTACAACACCTGTTGCTTTATCAACTGTGAATGTACCGATAACCTTGCCATCTGGTGACTTAGCATCTACTGAAGCTGCTGGTTGACCATTTTCATCAAGAAGGGTAATCGTATCCTTGTCGATTGGCGCAACTGGATCACCTTCTGTGAAAGTAACTGTACCAGTTTGAACTACACCTTGAGGGGCTACTGATTCAGCAGGTGACGCTGTTGGTGTCACAGGTGTTACGGTTGGCGTGTAAGTTGCAGAAGCTTTTGTTCCGTTCATGTCTTCACGAACTACAGTTACTGCAGGTGCTTTACCAACAAATGATTTTTCTGGTACAAATGTAACTGTTCCATCTGGAGCTACTGTGTAAGTACCTACTCCTTCAACCTTCTTACTTGTAGTTCCATCATCAAATTTAGCCGGAACAGCTTCGTTAATGGCTACAGTCTTTTCAACACCATCAATTTCAGCAGTACCACCTTTAAATTCTGGTTTACCTTTTTGAGTCGCACCTTGAACATTTATAGTTTCTGCTGGTGTTGCGGTTGGGGTTACTGGAACGATTTCTGGTGTGTAAGTTGTATCCACCTTGATACCGTTTGAACTTTCAGCTTGAACCTTAGCTGGGGTTACTTTACCAGTGTATGATTTGTCTGTTGGTGTGAAGGTTACTTGCCCTGTTACTGGATCAATAGAGAAAGTACCAATTTCAGTTGTACCATCTTCAGCAAAGGCTGGTGTGCTTGAAACTTCGTTACCATCTTTATCTAGCAATGTGTAGCTATTGTCTTTAATGGTAATAGCTTTATCTTCACCATTTACTTGAACAGTAGTTCCTGCAAAGGTTGGTGTCCCTATTTGTGTTGCACCTTGGATATCTTTAGAAGTTGCAGGGTTTGCAGTTGGAACTGCTGGCACAACAGTTGGTGTGTAGGTCGCATCTGAAGTAATGGTTGCAGTCTTACCATTAGCATTTGTAATAGTAGCAGTTGCCTGAACAGTTACGCCTTTTGCAGTACCAACAAAGTCTTTTTCTGGCGCAAATGTTACTGCTCCAGTCGTTGGGTCGATAGTATAGCTACCTTCACCTGCTACTGTCACTGTTGTTTCATCAGTTGGTTGACCAGTTGCGGGATCCACCAATTTCTTTCTTGTGATTTCAGCAGTCTTGTCGTTGCTCAACTCAAATGTAGGAGTTTGTGTTTGAGGAACGTTTTGAACATCCACAGAAACCTTGTCTGTAGGAGTCACTGTGATTGGAGTAACCGTTGGTGTGTATTTAGCTGTAGCAGTCTTGATGTACTCCTGTTGGATCTTACCATCTTTGTTTCGACCAACTGGCGCTGACAATGTAACATCCACACCTTTAGCTGTACCAGTAAAGCTTGGTTCTGGAGTGAAGGTTACTTCACCTGTTGAAGGATTGATCGTGTATGTCCCTTCCCCTTCAACTGTTACAGATGGCTCATCAATCGTGCGACCTGTAGCTGGATCTACCAATTTAGCAGGATATTCTGCACTTGGAGTAACCGCAATCTTGTCACCAGCTGAGTTAGAAGCTGTTGTATTAAAGGTAGGTGTTTCTTTTTGAGTTGCACCTTGAATATCTTTAGAAGTCTTGTCAACCCCTTCAATGTCAATCGGTGTTACAGTAGGAACATATTGACCATCCATAGTATTTAATTGGCCATTCACATTAGGCTCGCTGTCTGGGAATTTTGTTGACCAACCAGTATCATAGCCATTATTATCTGAACGACGGATAGAGATACCATCAGCTGTTCCTAGGAAGTTATCTTCTGGGATAAACTCAACGTCTACATCTTTGCCCTTAGCAGTAATCTTGTATTTACCTTGTCCTTGAACGACGTAGTAACCGTCTGCGTCAAGGGTTGCGCGGTTGCCATCTTTGTCAACGATGTATGGTTCTACAGTTTCATCAATAACAGCATTAGAATCACGTTCAAACTTGTGTTCTCCACGTGCTGTAAAGGCAACAGTTGCTGATTGTTTCGTACCTTGAGGGCCACTTGTTTCCTTAAATTCTCCTTTTGGTGGGTGGGTGATTTGAGTCTTGAAGTCTTCTACTTCACCTGAGAAGGCCATGCCAGTTGGGCTTTCGATCTCGTTCGCTTTCTTAGCGATACGAACACGAGCACCTAACTCTTTAACGCTTGGGTCGACGTAAGTCTTGCTGTTTGCAAAGGTCAACTCAACAGTGCCATCTTGTGTGATTGTAGCGAGATTTGAGCGTTCATCTTCATCGAATTTACCATTTTGGTTAAAGTCTACCCAACCATAGATATGTGCTTCTGAAGCTCCATCCGTATGAGCTTGAATTGACATCTTGTAGTTACCTGGTTTGGTACGGTCCATTTGGATCATCTCATTGGTTGTCCCTTTGAGTTCCTCTGGAAGCAATTGGTTAATTCCTTCATCGGCCGTAGTTGCCTTATCATCACCGAACCAGTCTTGAGTGGTGTTCTCATCCATATCTGGGCTCACGTTACCAATGTACGGTTGATTTACTTTAGCTCCAGTAACACCGTCTACAGTTGCAATGGTATGGACTGCCTTACCATATGACTCAGGAGCATCCCCTTCATCAAGTGGGAAGAATCCTAGCATTGCTGACTGTTTACCAGCTGAAGCGATATAAAGTCCCACTTCAGATGCTCCACGTGTCATAACGAGTGGAACTGTTCTATTTCCTTCAGAAATGTTTGGTCCAAAGATACCGGTTCCTAGACCACCTGTAACTTGGTCAGGATTTCCAAAGTACTTCCATGCTACTGGTTTCTTATCTGGTCCAGCTTGAGTAGAATTATCACGAAGTTGTCTTAGGTTAATGTTATTATATTTAGGTTTAGAACCAAAAAGATTCTCTGTATCTTGTGGTTCATAAGGAACAGAGGTGGCTGGTCTAGTAGTTTTCTTCCATTCCCCAATGTGCTGCCAACCTTGTCCGTTGGTAGTAAACATAACAAATTCACCAGGGTTAGCAGACTCACCATCAGCCATAACAATAGCTGGCTTAACTTTCTTTCCACGGAAGGTTGCAGAGATTTCAAACTGAATTCCAATATTCCCACCATTATATGCAGAACTCATGGTAGTCTTTTTGGCTTTCGTATCAACGTTTTCATGTTTGATTTCAGTCCAACGGTTTTGGGCATCAGCGATAACGTCGGCTTCTTTGCCATCAGCAAAATATTGCCTAGCAATTGGTGAAGTAACACCCTTTACATATCCATTTTTTGCATTTGGATCATAGGTCGCTTTTTCAGCTTCTGTAGCCCCTTGTTCTTCCATCCGTTTTTTATAGATTTCAGTTGCTTGGAATGGTTTCAAAGATTTGACTTTTACAGTAACTACATAACCAGGCATGATTTCCTTGGTATAGGTTGCCCCAACTTGAAGAGCTAAGGCCTCTTCTAGTTCATTTGGTTTAACTTCCTTTTTAGCGACTTGGATTGTTTTTGCTCCTGTCCAGTTAGCTACATCTCCAAAGTCCAACCAAGAGATTTGGCTAGTCATAGATTTGGCATCAAGATCTGTTGTAAAGCCAGGTTTTTCAACTTTTGGAGTTGAAGTTGCATCTTCAACATCATCCGCGATCAAGTTAGGATCGTTGGCGTCACCAAGAGCACGACGGCTACGACGGCGAACATCCGAGGTTGCTACTGGAACAGCTGGTGTTTCTGGCGCAGGTGCTACTACAGCTGCAGAAACTGTTTCTTTATTATCAGTTGCTGTTTCTTCTGTCCCTTTGTTACTTGGGTTTGTTGATCCTTCTGCCACTGCAGGAGTTGCTAGTGGAGCCTTTTCTTCAACAGGAGCTGTTGTAGTTGGGGCTGTTTCTGGTGCAGTTACAGGAGCTTCAGCTTGGTATGTTGTAGCTGAAGTTGAAACTTCACTAGTTGTTGAAACGGGTGCTTCCGTTGTAATCGCAGGTTGGCCTGCTTCTTCTTTCGTTGCAACCCCTACTTGGTTCTCTGCGTTTTCATCAGCTGCGACGCTTGAAGCTGTCCCAACCATCACTAGCGTCCCTAAAAGAACCGAGCATACTCCGACATTCAATTTTCGAATTGAAAATCTGCTAATACGATCATTGAATAAATCCTTACTCACTTAAATTCCTCCAAAAATTTTAAAACTTATATTTATATTTTACGGCTAATGCCTAACCTTATTAATTCTACCAAATTAATTTAACTATTCAAAATACAATGTCTCAAAAATTGATCAATTTTTTAAAATTTGACGATATTACTAATCATTAAATTTTAAAAATAGGAAGTACGAATCATTATTTAAAAAATAACAAACGGTCTTCCTATTTTTGTCAACTAACAATAATCTCTATATAGCTAAATCAAACTTCAACTGAGGTTTGACAGGATCATAGTCCTCCAGTACAAAATCCTCGGCTTTTATATCGAAGAAATTTGTACCATCTGGCACGTTCAGTACCAAGCGAGGCTGGCAAGCAGAGGGCTCACGCCGGAGCAACTCTTCTGCCTGTTCGAATTGGTTATCATAGATGTGGAGGTTGTTAATAAAGTAAAAGAACTTGCCAACCTTCCAGCCAAAGTGTTTGGCGATCATCATCTGAAGGGCTACATACTGCATGGCGTTGATATGGTGCGCCACTAGCATATCATTTGAACGTTGGGTCAAAGTTGCATCCAGATAGATTTCCCCATCGACACGACGCACATCAAACATGGTTTGAAAAGCACAAGGCAAGAGCCCTTCGCTCTCCTCAAAGGCTTGGTAGTCCCATAGAGAAATGATATTGCGACGATTCCAGGGATTGGCTTCTAGCTGTTTGAGAATTTTGTTGATGATGTCGTGCTTTTTAACGACAGCACCATAACGCTCTCCAATTGTTCCCGTATCTCCTACTTCCCAGTCATTCCAGTAATGAACTTGGTACTTGTCATTTAGGAGTTCCAGACTATTGGACTGGTCCTGGTAAATCCAGAGCATTTCCTTGATGGCTGACTTGATGGCGATAGGACGAAGAGTTGTAATCGGGAACTCGCCCTTTGCCAGATCAAACTCCATAAATGCCCCAGTGATGTATTTGGAATTGGCAGTTGTGCCATCCTTGTACTTGGGCCGAGCTTGCTCAGACCAGACGCCTTCTTCCATAATTCTTCGAATATTTTCTTTAAAAAGGATATCTGCTTTTGTCATTCATTCTCCTTAAATACTGTAATACCTTCATTATAACACAGGATAAAAGAAAAGAGGTCCAAATGATTCGATTTGGATCTCTTTCAAATAAATTCTATTGTAAGACGAGTGACGCTGCTCCAATAACTCCTGCATCATTTCCAAGATTAGCAAGCACCAATTGGGTTGACGTACGGACTTGTGGGAAGGTGTTTTCATCAAAGACCTTTTGAACCCCATCCAAGAGGAATTGACCGGCTGCTGATACACCACCACCAATGACGATGTTGGCTGGGTTCAAGACACTAGCGATGTTGGCACAAGCAATACCCAAGTATTGAGAGAAATGACGGTAGACAATCAAGGCCAACTCATCTCCATCTTTAGCAAGATCAAAGACAGTCTTAGCTGTAACTTCTTCGCCATCATCAATGAGACGTTTCAAGGTCGCATCTCCTGCATATTCATCTGCATAGCGACGGGTCAAATTGACAATCCCGGTTGCTGAGGCTACTGTCTCCAAACAGCCTTTCTTACCACAAGTACAATCAAATGGACGATCGAAGTCTACTGTGATATGACCAAGCTCACCAGCTACACCACCAGCACCGTGCAAGAGTTTTCCTTCCGCAACGATACCGCCACCAACACCAGTTCCAAGTGTCATGAAGACGACATCTGGTTGGTTTTCGCCAGCACCTTTCCAGCGTTCCCCAAGGGCAGCTACGTTGGCATCATTATCGATGAAGAAAGGAATTCCCAAAGCAGACTCAATATCTTTCTTGATCGGCTGTACGGTTTTCCAGTTGAGGTTGTATGCTCCAACGACAGTTCCTTCGAAGCGATCCACTGCACCAGGAGATCCCATCCCAATTCCAATAAAATCTTCTGCGGATAAGTTTAACAACTCCAAGTGGTGTTGAATGGAAGCGATGATATCAGGAACGATGTGGCTTCCTTCGTCAAGGATGTTGGTCTTGATAGACCACTTCTCTTGAATCTCTCCTTCTTGCGTCAAAATGGCAAACTTGACAGATGTTCCACCTAAGTCAATACCAATAATTTTTTTGGACATTTTATACTCCTTTGTTCCTATTCTCTTGACACTAGTATACCAAAATGTGAAAAGGGTTTCAATTGTTTTTCAAGAATTCTCTCAATTTCATTTGCAAAAAAAGAACCTGTCTGCAAAAACACAGACAGATTTCTTTACTCTTCGTTATGAAGTTTTAAAAAGAGTCTCAAGGATTGAACGCCAATTATGAAAAAGAACAATCCCAAAATATGTAACAAGAAGATACTAATAGATAGAGGACTAACAATGAGAAACAATCCTGTAAACAATTGAATAAGCCCCCAAAAAGTAAACTTCTTGGATAATTCTTCAGATCGTTTGGAAAGATAGTGAGCCTTACGTAAACTCAAAGCAGACTTATATAAGAGCCAAATTCCAAGTGTCATCGGAAAGACAATCGGCAAGGTCTTGTAGCCATATAGTAAGAGATAGACTGCAAAGACTAGCGAGACCACGCTTTGAAATAAATAGGGATCCGACAAGGTCGCTTGAGTCCGTAGACGGTAGTAACGCGACAAACGCGAAACTGAAATCAAGAAAAAGCCCAGAGAAATCAACCAACTAAAGGTGGCAATTTTTTCGATTGGATTCACAAAGAGAATAAAACCAATACCACAAAATAAAAATGATGACAATAACAGACTGTATTTGCTAATATGATGCATTCTTCCTCCTTTAGTTTTCTGCCAACTCACTCAAGTACTCATACCGTTCATATTTGGCTAAGAGCCGCTCGTTTTCTTCATCCATCTGACGTTGGAGACTGGCCAACTTACCGAAGTCAGAACCATTCTCATTCATCTCAGCCTCGATGGTTGCAATCTTGTTTTCAATCTCTTCAATCTCACTTTCAATGGTCGCCCACTCCTGCTTTTCCTGGTAGCTCATTCGTTTCTTTTCTTCTCGGACTTTGACTACCTTTTCTTTTTCAGGCTTGCTACTTTCAGCTACCACTTCTAGCTCAAACTTTTTCTCATCTAGATAGTCGGTATAGTTGCCGAAAAACTCACGAATGCTACCATTTTCAAATGCTAGAATCTTAGAAGCAACCTTGTCTAGGAAATAGCGATCGTGACTAACCGTAATGACCGGACCGCCGAACCCTTGTAGGAAATTCTCTAACACTGTCAAGGTCGCGATATCCAAATCATTGGTCGGCTCGTCTAAAAGCAAGACATTTGGTTTTTCAATGAGAAGCTTCAAAAGATACAAGCGTTTCTTCTCACCACCAGATAGTTTCTCAATCAAGGTTCCGTGGGTCGAACGAGGGAAGAGAAATTGCTCCAACAATTCGGCAATTGATGTAGACCCTGCGCTGGTCTTGACTTCTTCCGCTACTTCCTGCAGAAAGTTGATCATTCGCTTACTTTCATCCAAGCCTTCGATCTGCTGCGAGAAGTAGGCAATCCGTACCGTTTCTCCGATAAGGACCTTCCCAGCAGTCGGTTGAAGTTTCCCAGCAATGAGGTTGAGCAAGGTTGACTTTCCAACACCATTATCTCCCACAATTCCAATCCGATCTTTGTTTTGAACCAATAGATTAAACTGCTGCAGAATCGGTCCCTGATCATAGGCGAAATCAACATCTTGAAATTCAATGACTTTTTTGCCGATACGACTGGTTTCAAAGGACATTTCCAGATCAGTTTCCGTCGTCTGATGAGATAGGTCCTTTTTGAGGTCGTGGAAACGATTGATCCGAGCCTGTTGCTTGGTAGCACGCGCCTGTGGTTGGCGACGCATCCAGGTCAATTCTTGTTTATAGAGTTGTTGCTTCTTGTGAAGAAGAGCTGCATCCCGTTCGTCCTGCTCAGCTTTTAAGCGGACATAATCCTGGTAGTTTCCTTGGTATTCGACTAGACCTGCACGGTCCAATTCGAAAATACGTGTTGAAATATTGTCCAAGAAATAACGGTCATGGGTGATGAAAAGAACAGTTTTTTTAGAGTTCTTCAAGAAATTGGTCAACCATTCGATGGTATCAATATCCAGATGGTTGGTCGGCTCATCTAACAGCAACAAATCATGGTCTCCCAAGAGAACTTGTGCCAGCTGAACACGGCGACGCAGACCACCAGACAAACTCCCCACCTTAGCAGACAAATCATGAATCCCCAATTTGGTCAGGACTGTTTTGACTTGGCTTTCAATTTCCCAAGCATTGAGAGAGTCCATCTCCGCCATGACTTTTTCCAGTTTTGCTTGCTGACTCTCATCGTACTGGCTCGTCAACAACTCATACTGACGAATCAATTGAAGTTCCTTCACATCATCTGACAAGACTGTATCAAGGACAGTTTTGCTATCATCAAATTGAGGTTCTTGGGTCAGATAACCAATCTTATAATCATTCTTTGCAGAAAAAGGGGAACGATCTCCATCATAGCCTGCACGACCAGACAAAACATCTAAGAGAGTTGTTTTCCCTGTCCCATTGACCCCTATTAGTCCAATCCGATCCAGCTCATGAATGATAAAAGAAATATCTTTAAAGACCGTCTTATCCCCGACGGACTTGGTTAGTTTTTCAACAATAAAATCGCTCATGCTTCCCCCTTCTTGGCTTCAAGATAGTGGCTCAAAAAATCACCAATTGCTTGTTTGTCGTTCTCTAATTCGCCATCTACAATGGCCCATTCGATGGCAGAAAGCACTTGTCCTAGACCTGGACCTGGTTTTAAGCCGTATTCCTTCATCAACATCCCACCATTGACTACGATTTCGTGCTTATCATGGATAGCTAGAGAATCATACAATTCTTCGATGACTTGGAAATCTACGGGCAATCCATGAGCCTGACGTAGTACTTCCGCTGACAAGAGAAGGCTACGGTCATAGCGATAGACATCCCGACGATTTAAACTAGCCTTTTCACGCAACCGGTAGATTTCAACCAACTGCTCCACCTTCTTAGCGAAGTCACGAGAGGTTTTCCATTTCTTGAAAAAAGCAGATACCTTATTCTCATCTAAGGTCAAGAGTAAGGCGGCCCAAGCTTGCTCAGAACTCGTAAAGGTATAGTCCATGGACAGCTGGAACAGTTTCTCTAGGGACGATTGGCTATTTTGTAAGAGAGGGAGGTACTGATAGCTTTGGCTAGCAATTACACCTTCTAAGCCCTTGCGCCAAAAAGGAGCTAAGAGGAGCTTATCCAACTCAATAAAGACTCGTTCGACAGAGATTTTCTCCAACAAAGGAGCGCAATCTGTCATGGCATTAAAGGTTGCTTCTTCTAGATCAAAACCAAGACTGGCCTGAAACCGAAAACCACGCATAATCCGAAGAGCATCCTCGTTGAAGCGTTCTGTCGCCACACCAACAGCTCTTAGAATCCGATTCTCCAAATCTTCCAGTCCATTGAAGAGATCAATGATTTCCCCTTCTTCACTCAAGGCAAAGGCATTGACGGTAAAATCGCGGCGCTTGAGATCTTCTTCTAAGGAACGGACAAAATTAACCGCACTAGGTCTTCGAAAGTCGACGTAGACATCCTCTGTTCGAAAAGTGGTAATTTCATATTCTTGATGATTCTCAAGAACTAAGACCGTCCCGTGTTCAATCCCGACATCAATGGTCCGCTCGAAAATAGCCTTGGTCTCTTCCGGGTAAGAGGAGGAGGCAATGTCTACATCGTGGATAGGACGACCTAAAATGGCATCCCGTACAGAGCCCCCGACAAAATAAGCTTCATATCCAGCTTTTCGAATCTTTTCTAATATTGGCAAAGCCTCCTGAAATTCAGAAGGCAGTTTTTTTAATCTCATAATAGATGTTCTAAACCATAGACAAGCTCATGACGCTTGACTACTTCTTTTACTCCTAGATTGACCCCTGTCATGAAGGACACCCGATCGTAGGAATCGTGGCGTAAGGTCAATCCTTCTCCTTGACTACCGAAAATCACTTCTTGATGGGCTACCAGACCAGGCAAACGAACCGAATGGATGTGCATGCCTTGGTAGTTAGCACCGCGAGCACCTGGAAGACTCTCTTCTTCATCTGGCGCTCCCTGCTCTTGTGGTTGACGGACCTGACTAATCAGCTCAGCTGTCTTCACAGCAGTCCCACTCGGGGCATCCTTCTTCTTATCATGGTGCAACTCGATAACCTCTACATTCGGGAAATACTTAGCTGCCTGCGATGCAAATTGCATGAGCAAGACTGCACCAATAGCAAAGTTTGGCGCGATGAGGCCTCCAAGATTCTTCTCACGAGACAATTCAATCAAATCAGTGATTTCTTCTGTTGTAAATCCAGTTGTCCCAACCACAGGCGCTAGTCCATGCTCCAAAGCAAAGCGGGTATGTTCATACGCCACTTTAGGGATGGTGAAGTCAATCCACACATCCGCATCCAGCGACAAAACCCCTTCTTTGTCATGAAAGACCGGAACACCCGCCAGCTCGTTTTCAGACGCATGGGGATCAACCAAGCCAACTAGTTCAAGCTCGGGGTCTTCTAACACCATGTGACAAGCCGCTTGGCCCATTCTCCCTTTAAAACCTGCAATCACTACTCTAATTGGCATGATTTCTCCTTATACTTTCGGTACAAAACTGATAGCAACACTGTGATTTCCTAAGTGCGTACCAATGACACTGCCGAAGGTCGCAAATGGAATCTCACCAGCAAAACCGTTTTGATGAAGAATATCGCGAAGCGTTTCTGCTTTATCCAGTGCATTCCCATGGATGATAATGATCTGATAGTCTTTATCCGCAGTTCCTCCTTTGACAATCTCAGCTAAGCGTTTGATGGCTTTTTTCTCAGTCCGAACTTTCTCGTATACCTCAATCACGCCTTCCTCGTTAAAATAGAGGATAGGCTTGATGCTGAGGAGATTCCCTAGAATCGCCGCTCCATTGGAAAGACGCCCCCCTTTGACCAAGTGATTGAGATCATCAACCATGATGTAGGCAGAAGTCCCATCGATTTGTGTCTGGATGTTGGCTAGAATTTCATCAAAAGAACGGCCTTCATCAGCCCATTTAACAGCTTCTTCAGCCATCCACCCAAGAGGAGCGCTGGTAATCTTAGAATTTGGAAAAGCGATCGTAAAATTTGGGAATTCGTCTTTCATATACTGGATATTCTGATAGAAACCAGAAATACCAGAAGAAAGGAAAATCCCTAAAACATGGGTATAGCCTTTAGCCTCTAATTGCGACAAGAGTTCTTCTAATTCCGCGATACTAGGTTGACTCGTTTTCGGAAGCTCAGAGGAAGCTTCCATCTTTTGATAGAACTCTTCTGCTGTCAGGTTTTTACCTTCTACATAAGATACTCCATCAATGACAACTGGAATATCTAGGACAAATAAATTATCGTGTCCTCTTGATTCATCTGATAGATAGGCAGAAGAATCTGTGATGACTGCTAATTTCATGCATTAAAACTCCAAATTAATCCCTGGTAAATCAAGGGCGATTTCAGTTACCTCATAGGTCAAACGATTCAGCATATTCAAGCAAGGACGAGCTAGTTCTTCCACTTCTTCTTTGCTGAACTCACTTGGCTCGCTGACCAAACGATTGTGAATGTGGTTGATTTGGGTAATGGTCCCGCTGATGACAAAACCATCAAAGACAATCATATAGGTCAAAATAACGATTAAAGAGGTTGTCTTTAACTCTGTATCGCGTTGAATCAATTGAAAGTTGACGTCTACTTTGGTCTCGGGAGTTCCATTCTCTTTTTCCCATTCAAAGTTACGAGCATCATAATGATACTGGCTGACGAATTCTTTTTCACGTTGGATATCCATACTTGTTCTCCTAAAAATAAGCGTTATGAAAATTATACCATAAATTAAAACAAGATTCTATTGCAGAACCATGTCTTTTCACACTGTTTTCTCTCAGAGAGAGAAGAAAAAAGGCTGGGGAAATCCCAGCCTTTTCGTCATGTTTAGTTTTTAGGTTTGCGAAGCAATCCGAACAAGATACCACTTACAACTGCACCGATCAATACGAACAAGATATAAAGAAGTGGATTTGAAGTAAGGGCGATCACGAAGATTCCTCCGTGAGGAGCCATAAGTTTCAAGCCTGCAAGACCAACAAGAGCACCTGTCAATGCTGAACCTGCGATGAAGCTTGGGATGGCACGAGCTGGGTCAGCTGCACCGAAAGGAATGGCACCTTCTGTGATGAAGGAAAGACCCATGACAATGTTTGTCAAACCAGAATCACGTTCTTCTTGTGTGAATTTATCTTTGAACAAGACAGTTGCTACGAATACTGCCAATGGAGGAACCATACCAGCTGCCATAACAATAGAACCACCTGAAGCAACAGATTCAGCAAGTGTGCCTGTAGCGAAGACATAAGCTGCTTTATTGACTGGTCCACCCATATCGACAGCCATCATACCTCCAACGAGAAGTCCAAGAAGAACAGCTGAGCTACCTGATAAGCTTGAAAGGAAGTTGTTAAGACCAGTATTGATGGCAGCCATTGGAATATTGATGAGGAACATCAAGAAACCTGTCAAACCAACACCAAGCAATGGTAAGAGAAGGATGGAACGGATACCATCAAGAGAACGTGGAAGACCTGCAAGAGCTTTACGAAGGACCAGAATCACTCCACCTGCAAGGAAACCACCAACCAAAGCGCCAAGGAAACCAGATGATACAGCTGCTGGTAATTCACCTTTAGCAGCCCCGAAAGCGATGTTGCCAAATGCTGAACCTGAGCTAGCAATAGATCCTGCGATAAACCCTGCTACAAAACCAGGTTTTTCAGCGATTGAGAATCCGATGTAACCTGCAAGTACAGGAAGCATGAAGCCAAAGGCTGCACCACCGATTGTTTTAAATTGAGCTGCTAATTCATGGTATGAGCCAAGTTGAGACAATTGATCTTGAGGCACCCCAAGAATTTGGTCGATCAAGAAGGCAAGGGCGATCAAGATCCCACCACCGATAACGAATGGAAGCATTTGAGAAACCCCACTCATCAAGTGTTTGTAGAAAGCTCCACCTAAGCTCAATTTTTCTTGGCTAGCGCTAGCTTGTGCAGCATTTTCAGCGTGGAAGACTTCTGCTTTGTCATCCAAGATGGTTTGGATCAATTCTTCGGTTTGACGGATACCAGCTGCGACTGGTTTAGAGATCAATTTTTTGCCATCAAAACGAGCGGTTTCAACTGCCTTATCTGCAGCAATGATGACCCCTTCAGCTTTGGCGATTTCTTCAGCTGTCAAGCGGTTGCCGACACCTGATGCACCGTTTGTTTCAACGCGTACTGTAACACCCATTTCTTCACCTTTTTTGATGAGGGCTTCTTCTGCCATGTAAGTGTGGGCGATACCTGTTGTACATGCTGTAACGGCAACAATGAGCGGTTTATCAGATGAAGCTGCTTCTTTGACTGCTTCTGCTTTTTTTGCTTCTTCGACAGCAGCTTCTTGCTCTTCTGCATCAAAGGCTGCAATGACTTGATCAGGGGTGCTTGCTTGGCGAAGTTTGTCCGCAAATCCTGGTTTCATCAAATACTTAGACAATTCAGCAAGGGCTGCCAAGTGAGTGTCGTTTGCTCCTTCTGGAGCTGCGATCATGAAGAACAAATCTGTTGGTTGGCCATCAAGCGAAGCATAGTCCACACCTTTGTTTGATTTTGCAAACAAGACCGTTGCTTCTTTGACAGCTTCGTTTTTGCTGTGGGGCATAGCTATCCCGTCACCCAAACCAGTTGAAGTTTGTGCTTCACGGTTCATGATGCCAGCCTTGAAGGTGTCAAAATCTGTCACCACACCATTGTCGACGAGCGATTGGACCATCTCATTGATCACGCCCTCTTTATCTGTTGCCTGAAGGTCAAACAACATCACGTTTTTATTTAAAACGTCTTGAATTTTCATAGTTTTTCTACCTCTACTTTTTCATAAGTTTCTTTAATATAGTCCGCTGTCGCCAAGTCATCTGAGAAGGTGGTCGCTGTGCCACAAGCCACGCCCCATTTAAAGGCTTCGATGACATCTCCTGTCGTTGCGAGTTTCCCAGTGAAACCTGCTACCATGGAATCACCAGCCCCGACTGAGTTCTTCACTTGCCCTTTGATGGGTTTTGCGAAGTAGGTACCACTTGGACTTACCAGAAGAGCACCATCACCCGCCATGGATATAATAACGTTTTGCGCTCCTTTGGCCAAGATTTCTTTGGCATAGCGTTCAATTTCTGGCAATTCCGTCAAGGTAACGCCAAAAATAGCTCCCAACTCATGGTTGTTTGGTTTGACCAATTGGGGGTTAAACTCCAAGGAATCAATCAAGGTTTGACCTTCAAAATCGCAAACCACTTGCGCACCTGTCGCACGAGTTGCTGCAATCAATTGTTTGTAAACGGTATTTCCAAGTGAAGATGGGGCAGATCCAGCAAATACTACTACATCATCTGCTGTTAAGCTTGACAGGATGCTAAGCAATTCTTGCAACTGAGCTTCCGTCACTTCTGGGCCGTTCCCATTGATCTCGGTTTCCTCATCGGCCTTGATCTTGACATTGATCCGTGTATCTTGGTCCACTGTCACAAAGTTGGTAGAAATAGCTTCGCTGGTCAGTACGTCTTCAATGAAGCGCCCTGTGAAACCTCCGATAAATCCAGTCGCTGTATTTTCGATATCGAGCCGCTTCAAAACACGACTGACATTGATTCCCTTACCACCGGCGAATTTATCTTCCGAAGCCATCCGGTTGACCGCCCCTGTCTCTACATGATCGAGACGGACAATATAGTCAATGGCAGGATTCAGTGTTACTGTATAAATCAAACCTCTATAACCTCCGTTTTTTCTTTTAATTTAGAAAGGATTTCTGTATCCGAAGCATTGGTAATGATGGTTGCTCTCTTAACCGGAGCTACCTTGACAAAAGAGGTCCGACCAAGTTTTGACGAGTCAAGAAGAATGTAAGTATTCTTTGCATTCTCTAGAATGGCCCGTTTGACAGCCCCTTCTTCAAGATCCGGTGTACTGTACGACTCTAGGTCGACGCCATTCATTCCGATAAAGGCTCGATCGAAGCTCAGCTGGCCGATTTGATTCAAGGCTATTCCTCCGATGCTAGCGTCCGTCGACGTCTTGACCATCCCTCCGATGATGACCGTTGGAATGTCTCTCTCTACTAAACTAGCTGCATGGTGAATGGAATTGGTCACAACTGTAACAGTTGGATTGGCCAATTCATGAACCAATAATTCATTGGTGGTTCCTGCATCGATAAAGACAACTTCAAAATCTTTGATCAATTCTGCTGCTTTTTTTGCAATGGCAGATTTTTCTTGCACGTTTTTGATTGCTTTATCTTTATTACTTTCTTCTTCCTGCAAGGAATGAAGACTTTCAGCCCCACCGTGAATCCGTCTCAGTTTATTCTCAGCTTCTAATTCATCCAAATCGCGTCGAATCGTTGATTCTGAAGAGTTTAGCTCTTTTACTAAATCTTCCAATGAGACGATCCGCTCTTTGATAACCTTTTCTAAAATGATGTGTTTTCGTTCAGATTTTAACATAGAACCTCCTTTCGGAAACGATTACAAGGACTATTATACTCTCTTATCTTTCAAAGTCAAGCACTAAATATCATTTTCTTTCATTTTCTGTCATTTTTTTCTATCACTCTCACTTTTAAACAAACTATTTGACCATCAATCATAGTCCTGTAAATCCTACTAAAAATCTCCAATTTCAAATTCCTACGCAAGAAAAAGAGGCTGGACAAAAGTCCTAGCCTCTTAAATGTCTTTGGATTGTCGAGCAAGACGCAGTGGTTGAGTGGGCTCTACTACGCTGATTTCATCAGCTTTTACAGCCCTACTCAACTGTGCGGAGGTGGGACGACGAAATCGAATTCTAACGAATTACTGATTTCTGTCTCACTCTCACTTTAACAACTAGTCATCTTTTTTAAACCCAAACCCTCGCAACCATTTGGATAATCCTTTTTTACGTTTGTGTTCGTCTTTTCCAGTAGCTTTCTCAAGGTCAGCTTCGTCTTGCAAGTGATCTTCTGATTGAGTAGAAGCCAGTATCGAAACTTGGGCCTGATCAGTAACTTCTTCCCCTCCTGCTACTACAGGTTGGTTTCCATCCTCATTTGACTGAATTTTCTCTATCCGACTCCTGAACTCACTAGCTTCTTTTTGATAAGCCATAAAACTTGCAAAGGCTGTTTCAAATTCTACTTTTTTCTCTTCAAGTTCAGTTTTTGCGGAAGCCACCAAGGCTTGGGCATCAACTAGCAGTTCAGATGAATTAGTAAACAGTTTAAGATGACCTTTAGCTTGCGTTAATTGTTTTTGAGCGATTTGAAGTTGAGCATGTGCGCCTTCAAGCTTAGATCTAGTCTCCTTCGCTGCATTCTGTAAAGCTTCTAATTGCTTTTTATCTTCTTCTAATGCCAGAGTAACATTTTTCAAGGCTTCTTCTTTCGGGCTAATACTACCTTGTATACGAGCTCGTGATACTGCCAGTGAGTTTTCGGCTTCCTTGACTTCTATCGACGCAGCCTGCCATTTCTTCATCGCAGAAGCTAAGTTACGTTGTGCACGTGCCAATAGTTGCTCATGACTTGCAAGAGAATTCTTGACATCGAATAAATGCCCAGAAAGGATATTGATGCGGGATTCTTGGTTAATCTTTTCGACCTTTAGGCTCTCCAATGTATTTTTTACAGCCTTCACATCCGCTTTTGTCGTCCTTGCATTGGCAACTTTTCTCATCCACTTGGTCAGTTCTTCGCTGGTATAAAGCGGACTTCCTTCTTCAAAGAAAGCTGCTTGAGATACTTCTAAATCTGGAGCATAGGCAACTGAAATAGCCTTGTATTGATTCCCCATCATGTGGATATAGTGGCCAACCTTAGCAAATAGCTCCGGTCCCACTTTTCTGAAGATCTGACTAGGATCTAGCTGACTTTCATCCGTCGGTAAATTGAATTGCTTGGCTAATTGACGATAGTGGTCTTTTTCACTATACCAGAAGGCAACCGCTTCTCTAGGTCGATAGCCCCAGGCAACATTCTCATTCTCTTGGTAACTGGACAAGCCTTTTCGATGGTTAACATAATACTCTGTTTGAAGTTGACTAGCAGGCAATTGATAAGGATCTACCAAGAGCTCCTCTAAACCAGCCTGGCGACGGTACTGATTAATCGTATCTACGATTTCTAACGCTTTTAAGACGTTATCTAATCTAGTGACCTTTCCACCTGCCAGCTGCTCCTCTTCACTCCTACGGCTATAAAGAGACAAGGCATCGACAGCGCCTTGGTCACCCGCCTTGGCCCACTCTTGAAGCAAACCCTCATAGCTTGCCTGTTGAAGATTGATGGGACTTAGCATTGCCGCTTCACGGACCTGTTCTAACTCCACTTCTTTTTGGGAGATTTGATGAGTTAATTTCTCAACTTTCTCCTGTACTCCCGCGATCTCACTAGAAATCTGCTTTAAGACCTGAGGCACTTTGGCATCAGTTTCTGTCAGTTGAACCACTAATGCTTGAGCTAGTTTTACTTCATTTTGCGCCTGCCCCTCTTTTTGCTGTGCGTTGGCTAATACTGTCTCATCGTTCTGGATGGGTTGTTTGGCTTTTCTCAATTCATTACCTGCAATATCTACAAGTAATTGTTGGGCAGCGATTTTATTCTCTTGATTCTTGATGGCAGAACGGACTTGGCAATCGGCTTCTGTTGCTTGGCGTACCTTGTCTTCTTCTAAAGTAACAACTGCTTCACCAACCGCAACTTCATTTTCAGTTTTGCCAATAGTGCTTTGATTGGAGTTTTGAATCCTTGTTTCAGTATTCTGTAAGTTCGCTTCAGCAGCTTCAAGACCAGACTTGGCTACATTGTATTCAGATTGAGCCTGATTCAAGAGCAAACGTTGGTCTTCTACTCTTTTTTCAGCTTTTGCTAACTGTTCATTTAAGATATCCATATCCATAAAACTTGAATCCATTCCAGTCATATCCGTCGACTGCTGATCCCCAGCATCCTTCTGAGTGATCTCCTCCGCTTGCGTCTTATGTCCAGCCAAACCTGAAAAGAGGGTTGTCGCAGCGACACCCGTTGTAAAGACTGATTTTCCTATTTTTTTACCCATTGCAATCCCCACCAAAACTTTTTCATTTCTCTTCTCTCTTCATAAGAATACCACATTTTGTTACCAATAACTAGTAGGATGGGAAAGATTTTTTCTAATTTTAGAGCAAAAGAAAAACAGCTGTCGCTGTTAGTCTTCTTGTTTAATTTGCTCCAACATCTTCTCTTCTTCTGCTGTCAATTCATAGTTTTCTAGCAGATCAGGGCGACGCTCCAAGGTCTTTTTCAAACTCTGGTAAAGACGCCATTGACGGATATTTTCATGGTGACCACTCATGAGGACATCTGGAACCGTCATCCCTCGGTATTCATAAGGTCGTGTGTATTGAGGATACTCTAAGAGACCAGACGAGAAACTATCATCCTGGTGGCTGGATTCTTTTCCGATCACCTCTGGAATCAAGCGGACTGTCGCATCAATCATGGTCATGGCTGCTAGTTCACCGCCCGTCAGAACATAATCTCCCAGAGAAATCTCATCTGTTACCAAGGTCTTGATCCGCTCGTCGTAGCCTTCATAGTGACCACAGATAAAGATCAATTCTTCTTCCTGAGCTAACTCTTCTGCATAGGCTTGGTCAAAGGTCCGACCAGCAGGGTCCAGTAAGATCACGCGCGGATTCTTTTTCTCAATGGCATCAAAGGCATCGAAAATCGGCTGAGCTCGCAAGAGCATGCCTTGCCCGCCACCATAGGGTTCATCATCCACATGCCGCGCCTTCTCTGCATTTTCACGGAAATTATGGTAGTTGATCTCTAATAGACCTTTTTCACGAGCCTTTCCGACGATAGAGTGCTCCAGGGGTGAAAACATCTCTGGAAAGAGGGTTAAAATATCAATCTTCATCGTCTAACCCTTCCAAGATATCTACATCCACCCGGTTTCCTGGGATATCAATATTGAGGACCACTGGTGGGATATAAGGCAAGAGAAGGTCTCGTTTACCTTTGCGTTTGACCACCCAGACATCATTGGCACCCGGTTGCAGGATTTCCTTGATCTGACCGATGAGCTGGTCATTTTCATAAACATCAAGGCCAATGATCTCGTGGTAGTAAAATTCACCATCCTCCAAATCCGTCAAGTCTTCCTCGGCAACCTTGAGGCTAAAACCCTTGAACTTTTCGATGGCATTGATATGGTACATATCCTTAAACTTGATGATATCAAAGTTCTTGTGCTTACGGTGACTGGCAATGGTCACTGTTTGGACAAACTGATCCTTCTCATCGAAGAGAGCCAACTCCGCTCCTTTTTTAAAGCGCTCATCCGCAAAGTCTGTCACAGACAAGACCCGCATCTCTCCTTGCAAGCCTTGGGTATTGACAATTTTCCCAACGTTAAAATAATTCATTTTATTCTTTACATTCCTCTTTTAATTAATTTATCTCTACAGTTCTCTAATAAGAGCTGCAATTTTTTCCGATTCTGACCACTGTAGATAGTGGTGGTTTCCACCTAGAATGAGTTTTGTATTAGAATTCCAATATTCTGAATCTCTATACTCTTTTTCTCTGTACGCCTGACAAAATACGAAAACAGGAATATCATCTGCTAAGGACAAGCTATCAAAATCTTCAGCGGTAATAGTTACAGATATCTGAAATCCAGGAACTTGCTTTTCCAATTCTAAGCCCTTTTCTTCCATCAATTCCCAAATCAGTCTATCAGTTTCAGGTTCAAATGTTGCTTGAGTTAGTCCCTTAAAATAATTTTCCGGACCACATTCTTCAATCATCCTCATTTGCTCTTCCATTTCTGGATAAGGATTTTTTGAAAAATCAGCAAACATTATATTTTTTGTTGTTGGTTCAATTGCTATCAAAGCTTGACACTTAATTGGTTTACTCATCAACTTTAACGCCAAAACACCACCTAAACTATGAACACATAGTATATAATCAGAAATTTCCAATCCTTCCAGAATTTCGTATACCGTATCAACCAGACTGTCAAAATTTAGTCCTGCCTGATTATGAATCAAACTCCTTCCTGTATTTGGAAAATCAATTGTAAGGTAGCCCATTGAAGAAGGAAGTTTTTCAAGTATTGGTAGAAAATTTTCATAAGTTGGTATCAAACCAGCACCATTTAAACAGACTAGTACTCTATTTCTTTTTTTATAAGTAACAGAGAGACAACCAATCTTTGTAGTTACTTCAAATCGGTTCATATCAAAACCACTCATTCTATACAATAATTCACTAAATATTCTTATGTTTATTTTATCACGTTCAAGGGATTTTCTCAAATGCTCTTTTCTGCTAGAAACTGCTCCAAATCCTTATCGTGCTGGTATTTGACAGCTGCTGTTTTATCCTTTTCAAAGATAGTTTTGGTGAGGTCGATGTCATTGATAGCTGCGATAGAGACTGTATAGTGAATTATATCAGCCAGTTCTTTAGCCAATTCCTCATTTGAGTCCTTAACCCCTTCTTTTCGTCCAGAACGTCCATTTAAGACCTCGGCAACTTCACCAACCTCTTCGACGAGCTTGATAAACAGACCTTCTTCTGTACGACTGTCTTGGTAATGTTCCTTTAAATAGGCTTGCAATTGGCCAATGGTCACTTGTTTCATAGCTTCTCCTTGTAACAAAAAAACGGGACAATGTCCCGCCTTTTTATTTTTCGTCAATAACGATTCTTACTTTTTTATCTTCAGTTGGGACAGAGTAGACAATCGTTCTTATCGCAGAAATGGTGCGACCTTTCCGACCGATCACTCGACCAACATCGCTAGGATCAAGGTCAAGGTGGTACTCCAAGAATTCAGGAGTATCTTCGATCTTGATGGTTAAGGCATCCGGTTGTGAAATCAAGGGTTTCACAATTGCAATAATAAGATTTTCAATCGTATCCATACATCAACCTACTTTATGATTATTTTGAGAATTTAGAATCGTGGAATTTCTTCAAGACACCTTCTTTTGAAAGGATGTTGCGAACTGTATCTGAAGGTTGAGCTCCATCAGCCAACCATGCAAGAACGCGGTCTTCTTTCAAAGTTACTTGGTTTTCTTCAACAAGTGGATTGTAAGTTCCAACTGTTTCGATGAAACGTCCATCACGTGGTGAACGTGAATCTGCTACGTTGATACGGTAATAAGGTTTTTTCTTAGAACCCATACGAGTCAAACGAATTTTAACTGCCATTTTTATAAGTCTCTTTTCTATATTTTAATTTTCGGTGAAATAGACAAGCTATTTAGCACATAATCTATTATAACACATTTTATAGACCTGTCAAGAAAAAAACTTGACACTATTAAAAATTTTTTAATCGATCTCAAAGTAATAAGATCCTTCATTTTTGGAATCCGATTCAATCACATAGTTCCCAGGAGGAAGACCGGATACATCCAAGTGCTTTCCTTCAAATTCTTTGGCGAGGGAAGTCACTGTAACGGTAAAGGAAAATCCCTTAATTTGGCGGTAGGTAGCATAATCCAAGGTTAGAATCCCTCGAAGATCCGTTTCTCCAGCTTTCTCGGCAGCTAGCAAGTCTCTTGCTAACTGATCTTCAAAATCGGGATTTTGTATTGGTAACTGGAGACGAATCTCGCTTACCTCGAGGCCCTGTTGATGGAATCGCTCTTTTATCTCTTGCTTTAATTGTTGAAATCCTTGAGATTCCGTAAATGCTCTTTCGAAGAACGGAGCTACTAACCAACTGTTGTAATGTTGAGCCAGTTCTCCTGCCGTGTCATAGTTTTTCCCAGTTTCTTCTTTTGATAGATGAGTCGCATCGGGAAAGTCAAACTGAACCGTCTTTCCCTCAACTCTTTCTTGATAGGTATAAGCATATTTGGTCGACATCCCATGGAGTTTAGCTGCTTTAAAATGTAGGTCTCCTTTAAATCCTGCTTCCTGATAAAAGCCAGAAATTTGCTGTTGGATTTCTTTTTCTTCTTGATTAGTAAAATAAAAGAGAAAACAAATCAAGAGAGCGACCACCGTGAAGAATGCACGAACTAGGTAGCCGACCCATTTCTTGATATTGAATGGTATTTGTTTAAATATATTCATTTATCCATAATAACAAAAAACTAGCCCGAGAGCTAGTTTGTAATGGAATGAAATTTGAACAAAGCTTGTTCAGATTCTTAAAGAAACGCTTATATTTGATGTTCCTCCACATCACCGCTGCACTCTATCCATGGATATTCCCTGAACAGATAGGACCAAAAGTGATGCCACTCCTCTTTCTGATAGCTAATAGCGAGATAGTATTCCTTGTAGTCAAAATCCCTTAACACAAGAAAATACTTAGGAGGAAGAAGTGATTTGTTTCTACCAGAGTATCTACTATAACTATACTTTTGAAATTTCTGAAGTTGGATTTTCCAAATGTCCTCATCTATTCTCAGATAGTCGAAACAAGACCGGTAGGTTATCAAATAGCCCTTATATACAAGTAATTTCAACCTCGGTTCTCTGAATTCCGCTTCCTTCTCTATTTCCTGCAAAGAGATTGATTCGATCCATTCCTGCGAAAACTCTCTGCCTTTTCTGCTTGTTTTACAAATCAGACGAACAAATTCGAATACTTGCCGAATGAGAATGAAAGAAACCGTACAGCCAAGCATAATCCACGCTCGAAACCCTTTTCTTTCCTGGATAGTAGCTTGATCCCAATCCATCCCATTTAACAAGAATAACAGATAGAAAGCTGCACCAGCTAATAGGAGGATATAAGCTAGTCGAATAAGAAATTGAAAAAATAAACTCTTTCTAATCATTTAACCCCGTTTACACTCTCCTTCTTTTCAGGTCAATTCCTTTTCACCTCTAACTGAAAGCAACTGGTATCAGTACTAGGCTAATCCTTTCGCAAGAGAGCCAATAAAGCCTCATAAGAATCCACTTCATAAGTCGGCACTACTGGACTGGTATTTTCTTTGTGATCCGGATTGTACCAGACGGTATCAATCCCCGCAGCATTGCCTCCAGCGATGTCCGCCGTCAAAGAATCGCCAATCATGAGAGCTTGTTCCTTGGCAAATCCTGGGATCAGGTTCGCAATCTTTTCGTAAAAGGCCACTTCCGGTTTTTGAGTTCCTAATTGTTCAGAGATGAAAATTTCTTTGAAATAAGGGGTAATGGCTGATTGCTTCAAACGCCCTTGTTGAATGGCAGTAACGCCGTTGGTAGCACCATAGAGCTGGTAACCTCTTTTTACTAGCTTAGCTAACAAGTCTTCTGCTCCTGAGAAAGTCTGTCCCTGTCGACTAATGTAGTCCTGGTATCGAAGAGCCATCTCTTCACCATCTACCTCTCTACCAAAATGGGCAAAGGCAATGGCAAACCGGCTGTTAATCAAGTCTTTCTTGCTAATCTTCTTTTGCTCCAAATCTTTCCAGAGGCCTTGGTTCATGGGTTTGTAGTAATCTTTAAAGGATTGGATATCTTGAACCCCCTGATATTGGAGAAATTGCGTTAAGGCCACTTCCTCCGCTGTATCAAAGTCCAACAAGGTGTGGTCTAGGTCAAAAAGTAAAAATGTATATGCCAAATTAATACCTCATTCTTATTTTTTATATTTTTAACAATTAGCAAAATATTTTGTTAGTATGTTACATAAAAACAACACTGATTAAGTATGACAAAATAACTGTTCTCTCTAAAAAGCAAAAATAGAATTTTATCTTTTATATTAAGTATTAATTACTGTTAAATATTATTTATTGTAATGTCCCATAAATCTTCAAAAAAACATTCAATAGAATCAGTACGTATTCTTAAATTCTCTTCATAAAAAGACTTAACATTACCTATAGATAAATATTTTGAAGCTGGACTTTTTTTAGTTAAAATCTCAATGCAAGTATTACTTTCTAAACATAGTAATTTGAAGTAACTATTCAAAAAATTTTCTCTAAAGTGTTTATTATTTTATCTTAAAAAAATTTTTAATTTATTTGATTTTTTTATGGCATAAGTTAATAAACAAACCATCCAAATTTGACTTGGCAATATTTTCTTTAGTTGAAAATAATCTTTCAAAGCCTTTGTCATTTTATGTCCTTTTTGCCACTCATTCTCGTTTTCGGAAGCATAAGGAAAAAATTCCCAAAGTGCAACTGGAGTAACTTTATCTAAATTAAAAATCATATCATAATGAGCTTCTTTTAATTGAACATGTTTTCCCATCTTTGCATAAAACAAACCATTAGGTCCGAAATAATAGTCATTATTTAGAATACTTTTTCTATTGTCAAAAGGTTTCTTATATATGGTTGTATCTAATCCATAT
This sequence comes from Streptococcus sp. SCPM-O-B-23252 (M501), assembly GCF_058200355.1. Lineage (NCBI taxonomy): Bacteria > Bacillati > Bacillota > Bacilli > Lactobacillales > Streptococcaceae > Streptococcus > Streptococcus sp. SCPM-O-B-23252 (M501). The sequence goes on along the minus strand of NZ_JBYQGS010000001.1, from coordinate 716,101 downwards.
GGCTCATGCTGGACAGTCATTTTAGGATTTATACCAAGAATTATAACCTTAGGATCAATAAAATTACCATCAAAAGCTTGTTCAAAGTCTTTAAATCTAGATTGTACTATATCTTTGGATTTAGAATCATTTTTTAATAACTGTTCAATATTCTCAATCAGTAACTCACCTAAAATAAAACAATCAGGTTCTGCTAAAGAAGTGAAATTATAACCATTTTTTGAAAAACCTGCTTTATTCCATGGATTTGAAGATTCGATTTCAAGCCTTAAATCATCGCTGAAAGGTTTGCTTTCTTTAAGAATTTTATCAAAAAGCTGTAGGTATTTATCATAATAACTTTTTGCTTTATTATAATCAGAATTGCTAATTTTAAATATATGGCTATACTTATCTTTCAGAATCATTAAATTTCCTTTTTTTCATCAATATACTTAGTGTATCATTAATATGTCTATAAAAATTCTAACTATACTAGTATTTATTAAAAAATTTAAAATTACTCTATACTAGTCTAAATAAATTATCAATCCAATAATTTTTTATAAAACACAACAAGAATAAATTATAGTTACAAACGATCCTTCAATTTTTCTACAAATAAATAAGCTGCTGGGCAAGTGAGGGTATTCTTGATAGTCAGATGGTTGATCTGGTAGATTTTCTTGCGGTCTGTATGAGGAAATTCTCGGCAAGCCTTGGGACGCACATCGTAGATGGAACAGAGATTATCACCACCCAAGAAAGGGCAAGGCATGGATTTAAAAACCTTATCCCCATCTTCATCGACTTGAAGAAATTCCGCCTCAAAAGCTGGAAGCTTCATCTTGAAATACTTGGCGATGCGCGTGATATCTGCTTCTTTAAAATCGGGTCCTAGGGTCTTACAGCAGTTGGCACAGGCTGTACAATCAATTTCTTGAAAGACTTCATCGTGGATCTCTTGGGCTATTTTATCTAGATTTTTAAGAGGCTTCTTTTTCAGATTCGCCAATACCTTGCGGTGCTCCTTTTGCTTTTGAACCGCTAACTGATGGTATTTTTCTAAGTCAATTTCTTGAGACATAAACTACTTTCTAATTGCTAAATGGATAAGAGCATTATACCATACTCAACAAAAAAGAGCAGGTTAAAATAAATGGAAGACACCATTCATTCTATCCTACCCTCAAGATCTTCGATTAAGAGAAATTCAATTTCCCATAGTAGCTGCTTTTCCAGCGCCTCATGACTTTTATCAGACCCTTTCTAGCTTAGACATATTGGCTTATTCTTCATAAGAACTTAGGCTTTTGGACCTTTCTCATCCAAACTCCAAGTTTCTTCAATGTAAGGAATGAATTGAGCCAAGGTCTCTGGATCCCCTTCAAAAGACATCAAGTATACCTTATCATCCTTTTGGAAGACCCAAGTAATGAGGTACTGTCCAGATTTAAGGATAATATTCAGCTGCAAGGCTTCATTCCCTGAGACAGTAGTCTTCGCTCCCCACATTTTCTCTACTTCTTTATTGTCATTCCAATAATAAGCAATTCGGTTCGCAATCAACTCTGCGTTGAAGACTTCCCCTTCACCAACATTTGCTTTCTCTTTAGTATACCCGTTCATGGTAACGATATTGTAGGCACTTCCATCTGTAAATTGAATGCTGTCTCCACCATCTATATCTGTAAATTTAATCCACTTGCTTGGGATATCGATATAACCATAATCTGGAGAACCAACCCGTTTGGTTTCAACAGAACTCTTGGTATCATCCGATGATTTTGACTCCACCTTGCTAGAAGTCTTTTTACTAGAGGATTTTTTGCTCTTTTTTACCACCTCAGTGGAACTAGATTCAGATGACAATGGTTTTCTAGACTCTTTTTTAGGTGTGCTACAAGCTACAAGGGCAACAGCTGATAAGACCGAGACAGTCGCTAGTAGGAACTTATTTTTCATCTTTCCTCTCCTTTGTGATGGTTTTTGATACCTCTAGTGTATCACGTTCAATGAAGATTTGAAAGCGCTATTTGTCTAGTCCGATACAAAAACGCCCCTAACGGGACGTTTGATTTGTTGGAATATTTCAGAGAGAAGCTTACTCCTCATCCATTGAAAGAACTGACAAGAAGGCTTCCTGTGGTACTTCTACTGAACCGATAGCTTTCATTCGTTTCTTACCGGCTTTTTGTTTTTCAAGAAGCTTGCGTTTCCGTGAGACGTCCCCACCATAACACTTGGCTAAGACGTTCTTCCGAAGGGCCTTGATATCTGTACGAGCCACGATCTTATGACCGATAGCTGCTTGGATAGGCACTTCAAACTGTTGACGAGGGATAATCTTCTTGAGCTTCTCAACAATCAACTTACCACGTTCATAGGCAAAGTCCTTGTGAACGATAAAGCTGAGGGCATCGACGGTATCTCCATTGAGGAGAATATCCATCTTAACTAGTTTGGATGGACGGTACTCAGACAACTCATAGTCAAAGCTAGCATAGCCACGAGTAGAAGACTTCAATTTATCAAAGAAATCAAAGACAATTTCAGCCAGTGGGATTTGATAGATGACATTGACTCGATTTTCATCGATGTAGTCCATGGTCACAAAATCACCACGTTTACGTTGGGCCAATTCCATGACAGCTCCGACAAACTCCTGTGGCACCATGATTTGCGCTTTGACATAAGGTTCTTCGATTGAAGCAATCTTGGTTGGATCTGGAAACTCAGACGGGTTAGACACATCCAGCACTTCTCCGTCTGTCAAATTGACCTTGTAGATAACAGACGGTGCTGTCATGATCAAATCAATATTGAACTCGCGCTCCAAGCGTTCTTGGATAACATCCATATGAAGGAGGCCCAAGAATCCACAACGGAAACCAAAACCAAGCGCTTGCGATGTTTCAGGTTCAAACTGTAAACTAGCATCATTGAGTTGCAATTTTTCGAGAGCTTCACGAAGGTCATTGTATTTATTGGATTCGATTGGATAAAGACCTGCAAAGACCATTGGATTCATTTGTTTGTATCCATGAAGAGGCTCAGCTGCTGGATTGGTCGCTAAGGTCACAGTGTCTCCGACACGAGTGTCCGCAACAGTCTTGATAGAGGCTGCAATATAACCAACATCTCCTGTCGCAAGGAAATCACGACCGACCGCTTTAGGAGTAAAGATCCCTACTTCAGTCACATCAAAGGTCTTGCCATTGCTCATCAGCTGGATGGTGTCGCCAGGCTTCACCATACCATTAACCACCCGAACTTGAAGGATAACTCCACGATATGGGTCGTATACTGAGTCAAAGATCAAGGCTTGCAATGGAGCAGCAACATCCCCAGTAGGAGCTGGAACTTTCTCGACGATTTGTTCCAAAATCTCTTCAATCCCGATACCAGCCTTGGCTGAAGCTAGGACTGCCTCACTGGCATCCAGACCAATGACGTCTTCTACTTCTGTTCGTACCCGTTCTGGATCTGCAGCTGGCAAGTCGATTTTATTGATAACTGGCAGGATTTCCAAATCATTATCCAAAGCCAGGTAAACATTTGCCAGAGTCTGGGCTTCAATCCCTTGAGCCGCATCCACTACGAGAATGGCCCCTTCACAGGCAGCAAGTGAACGCGAAACCTCATAAGTAAAGTCCACGTGTCCCGGAGTGTCAATCAAGTGGAAGATGTAGGTTTCTCCGTCTTTTGCCGTGTAATTCAACTCGATGGCATTAAGCTTAATGGTAATCCCACGTTCCCGTTCCAAATCCATGCTGTCCAAGAGCTGGGCTTGCATTTCCCGACTAGAAACGGTCTCAGTTTTTTCTAAGATTCGGTCCGCCAAGGTTGACTTTCCGTGGTCAATATGGGCGATAATCGAGAAGTTCCGAATCTTCTCTTGTCGTTTCTTTAATTCTTCTAAATTCATTTTTTCATCCTTATAAAACTATTCAGTATATTATAACAAAAAAGATAGGCCTTTGCCTATCTTAATCCATTATTTTCAAAAATCGCTTCTGTGTTTTATTTCCTTCATAACCTATATGTTCATAAAAAACATGGGCATCTTTACGATGGGAGGCAGAACTCAAACGAATAAAAGAAAAGTTATGAGTTCGAGCAAGAGCTTCAACTTGCTCCATCAATTGCCGACCAATCCCACGTCCTTGAGCAGAAGGAAAAACAGCTAGTCCTAAAACATTTAAACCTGGATCGCTATATATACTCTCATAGGCTTCTGCTTCGACATAGCCTAAAATATTCCCAGTTTGGTCCTCTTCGTAAACAAAGCAAAAGTGACCCGAATCTGGCTGATTGAATTTATCGATCTGAGCTGTTACTTTCTCAAGGGTCGAATCATACCCCAATGCCTGGTGGCACAAATCACGAATTTGACCTGCATCTTTAATTTGAACGGTCCGAATCATACTTTTACCTCCATGAAGTCTTTTCCTTTATTTTAGACCTTATACCTAAAAATATCAAGTTTTAAAATATATTAATAGAATATATTATGTTTCTATTTAATTCGAATTAAAATAATTAATGAACAATAAAGGATTTCTATTTACTTTTTCGATTTAATTCGCTATAATGAATTGTAATGTAAAAAGGAGGTGAAGATCTTGGCAAGAGGACGTGGAAAAGCAAGCCCACAAGATAAAGAGGCTTTGCGCATTATTTCCGAGAAAATAAGAGAACTATTAAAGGTTCAGAATAAGAAACAGGTCGATTTATCTCGTACTACTGGTATCCCAGCTAGTACCTTGACTGGCTATGTAAAAGGGACTTCTCTCCCAGTCAGTGAAAACTTAGAAAAGATTGCTAGTTTCTTTGAAATCCCCATCTCTGACCTAGATCCTCGTTATGGACAACCAGATACCTTGGAGGATTCTAAGATTGAGTTTATCTATAAGCAACTGGATGAGGATTTTCAAGATTCACTCTTAGAGGAAGCCAATCGCTTGTTGGTTTTGCAGGCCGAACGGAAACGTATCGAGAAGAAATACACACCATATACGGTCTTCGATAGTTATGCTGCAAGTCAAAGTGCTTCTAAGGGAGATTTGGTTTGGTTTGATCAAAAACTAGCTTATGATCTAGCACTTTGGATTCATACAGACTCGCTGGAACCTAAATATCCAAAGAGATCTGTTGCCCTAATCAAGCAAACTTTCTACGATACTGCTGGTGCCATCTATGCTATTGAGTACGATGGGCAAACCTTGATCAAGCGTGTCTTTCGTGAAGCCCAAGGGATTCGTCTCGTTTCCCTCAATAAAAAGTATAGTGATAAGATTATTCCTTTAGAAGAGGAGCCGAGAGTCATCGGTAAAGTCATTGCTAGCTTTCTACCAGCTAAGGAGGACGAGCTATGATTCGATTAGTTGCTATTGATTTAGATGGGACCCTTTTATCACCAGACAAAACCATTAGTCCTGCTAATAAGCAGGCTCTTTTGGATGCTGAAGCTGCTGGTGTACACGTCGTTATCTGTACAGGTCGCCCTCTCTCTGGTGTACGTCCAATTTTTGAAGAAATTGGCTTCAAAAGTAATCACTCCTACTCTGTGATTAACAACGGTTGTACAACTGTCAAATCATCAGATTGGTCTATCATCAGTTATAATGCCTTATCTGAAGAAGATTTGGTTTATCTTGATCAACTGACTCAGAAGATTTACCCTCAATTGAGTTTATTCGATTTAAATCGTTATATCATTTTGAATAAGGAACCTTCTGAAATAGCTAAAATGGATGCTAGCATCGTTTCTGCAGTCCCCGTGTCACTTGGCCTAGAAGAAATTCTTGAGGCACGACCGATTTTCCAAGGAATGTTTATCGATCAGAAAGAGCAGATTGATGTCTTTCAAGAAACCTATGAAGAAGTATTAGCCCAGCGCTTCCACACTATTCGCTCCCAACCAATCCTATTTGAGATCCTTCCTAAAGGGGTAAATAAAGCGACCGGCTTAAAGGCACTGGAAGAATACTTGGGAATACCAAGGCAAGAGGTCATGGCTATCGGGGATGAGAACAACGATATTGAAATGATTGAGTACGCGGGTCTTGGAGTTGCTATGGGCAATGCTCCAGCTCCTATTAAAGCTTTGGCTGATGTCACTACTACTTCTAACGAAGAAGACGGTGTCGCCACCGCTATCAAGCGCTATGTTCTACAAGTACAGAACTAGAAAAGGAAAAACAAATGAAATACCCAACATTATTAGAACGTTTTTTAACCTATGTCAAAGTCAACACTCGCTCTGATGAGACTTCAACAACAACTCCTAGTACACCTTCTCAAGTAGAGTTTGCAAAGAATGTACTGCTTCCTGAAATGGAACGAGTTGGACTGCAAAATGTTTATTACCTTCCAAATGGTTTTGCGATTGGAACGCTGCCAGCAAACGATCCAAGTCTTACCCGAAAGATTGGCTTTATCTCTCATATGGATACAGCTGACTTCAATGCTGAGAATATCAGCCCACAAGTCATTGAAAACTATGATGGTGGCACTATTGCTCTCGGTGATTCTGGTTATTCACTTGATCCAGCCGACTTTGCTAACCTCCATAACTACAAAGGTCAAACCTTGATCACTACTGACGGTACGACCCTTCTTGGTGCAGATGACAAATCAGGGATTGCTGAGATTATGACAGCCATCGAATACTTGACTGCCCATCCAGAAATCAAACACTGCGAAATCCGAGTTGGCTTTGGACCAGATGAAGAAATCGGAGTCGGAGCAGATAAGTTTGATGCAGAAGATTTCAATGTAGACTTCGCTTATACAGTGGACGGTGGTCCTCTTGGTGAATTGCAATACGAAACCTTCTCTGCTGCAGGAGCTGAAATCACCTTCAAAGGGCGTAATGTGCACCCAGGTACTGCAAAGAACCAAATGGTCAATGCTCTCCAGTTAGCCATTGACTTCCACAATCAACTCCCTGAAGAAGACCGCCCTGAAAAAACAGATGGCTACCAAGGCTTCTTCCATTTAATGAATATTGATGGGACTGTTGAGGAAGCGCATGCTAGCTACATTATACGTGACTTCGAGACAGAGAACTTTGAAGCCCGTAAAGCCATGATGGAAGACATCGCAAGCAAGATGAACCAAGAACTTGGTGCCGAACGTGTTCTCTTGACCCTTAAAGACCAGTACTACAACATGAAACAGGTCATCGAGAAAGACATGACACCAGTCAACCTGGCTAAGGAAGTTATGGAAGATTTGGGCATTACGCCAATCATCGAACCAATCCGCGGCGGTACAGACGGTTCTAAGATTTCCTTCATGGGAATTCCAACTCCAAACCTTTTCGCTGGTGGCGAAAATATGCATGGTCGCTTTGAATATGTCAGCCTTCAAACCATGGAACGTGCAGTGGATACCATCATCGGAATTGTTAGCCATTCCTAATCCAGTGTTTTGTTTTTAAAATTTCTTCTGTTAAAATAACCAAAGAATTTCAGATAAAATATTTAATCTACTTGGAAACTTTCCTTAGGTGAGTACGGACGTCAGCGAACTTCCAAGAAGTTCCATGACTTAGTTTTGAGCCTAAGGTCTCAAAACTCCCGAGTGCCTGAAACAAAATTGTTTCAGGCACTTTTCTAACTGCGAAAAGTTTTAGAACTACTTAACTGTATCAAAAAATGAGCTCATGTTTTTAAATAGTCAGCTAACTATTTTATATAATAAACAGTTTGTTTTTATCCTAAAAGAGCTTCGGTTATCTTGACCGAAGCTCTTATTCTATTCATCCAAATATTCTACTTGACCAAACTGGCTGTTAATCTGGTCTTGGTAAGTCTCATAAATTGAAAGAGGGATTCGCAAGCAAGTATCTGCTGCATGTCCTGCAAAAGGACGATGTGTCAGAAGGACTACTTTTCTTCCCTTTTCATGCTCCTGCTTCAAGCGATCTATCAGTCTAAGAATCTGGCTCGAATCTTCTGGAGCGCTTCGATCAACCAATAAGGTCCATTGACTCCAATCTGGTGCCTCATTCTCGCCACAGATAGAAGTATAGTAAGAAACCCTTTCGCCAACTTGACCGAATCTAGCTGTTAAATCCAAAGGACGTAATTTTAGCTCAGGACATAGTTGCTCCTTCTCTTGTCGCTCATACAAGTAAAGATTATATAAAAACTGGAGATAAAAAGGGTCCATACGGCTCAGGTCACTCACTTCTTCCATCTCGAATCCTCTATGAAATGCCTCTAAGATAGATGAGAAACGATATGGCATTCGTTTGGCGATCCGTTGGATCAATTCATCGTCTGAAACTTCCTTCAGAATATGCTTAGGCCATTGATCCGAACCGAAGTTTTCAACAGCTTGCTGATAGGCTTCTTCTAGACTTGTACCAAACCCATGAATTGCACCAACTGAATGAATTTGTGTATTGAGAACTTTTGTCACCTTTTCCATTGGAAAGACGGGTAGTTTAAAGAAAATACGATCTAGAGTGGGTTCAAACAGGGCTGTAAGACCCTTCATCGTAGGATGAGGAAGGTCCAAAAGGTGGTCGCCTAACTTTAAGCATAAGGCTTGGTGGTAAATCGAATAACCTAAGGCCATGGACATGGTCGAGAAGGAATCCGAAGCAAATGGATTGACCTCAAGAATATAGAATTGGTAACTCTTTGGATCTAGCGCAAACTTGATGGAAGTTGCTCCAACCAGTCTCAAATGCCGGATAATAGACAAGGCTGCCTCTCTCAAGGTCTGATGCTCGGTATCCGTCAGCGTCAGACTAGGGATGACTTGATAAGAATCACTGGAGTGGATCCCCACCGGGTCGACGCTCTCAATGTTTCCAGCAAGATAATAATTATCCTGACGATCTCGGACAACGATGTATTCCAACTCCTTGAAACCAACCGTCGAGAACTCCAACAAACACTGAGCCTGTGGCGATACTTCTAGTCCCTTTTCGACAGCCTCACAAAGGTCGTCCAAGTTATTAGCAATCCGACGACCTTGCCCATGCTTGCTGGCAAGTGGCCAAACAACAATTGGGAATTGGATCTGCTCTGAAAACTCAATAGCCTCTCTGACTGTCGAAACCAAGGATGAGGAAGGAACTTGATAGCCCAAGTCCTGTAGAAATGACTTTTGGTCTGCCTGGTGGTAAAAGGTACGGTACTGCCTAAGCGAAGTTCCTAGAATACGGATCTTGTGTTCCTTGAGAAATCCAATTTCCTCCAATCGGAATAATAGCCCAAGGACTTGCTTATCCGCAAAAGACAACAGTAAATTTTTTGTTTTTGTCGCTAGAAGGGCTTCTTTGAGACTATCCAACTTTAAACGAATAACCGAAAGAGCATCTCCTGCCTCTTTGGTGATGTCGTTCTCGTCTCCACAATAGAGGACTTCTGTCTGATAACCACGTTCTTTTAATAAGGGACAAGACGTGAGTGCTCCAAGCAAACTGACATCATTGAAGGATTCTGCACACAACAGCGTTACTTGATTCATGACCATAACTCCTCCCTTCTTTCGTCTAATTTACTTTCAATCAGATCCATAAATTCGTCATAGAAATAGAGACTTTCCCTTGGTCCTGGACTGGACTCAATATGGTAGAGAACACCAATCAAGGGAAGATAGCGGTGACGAAAGGCCTCGATCGAGTGATCATGAAGTTCCTCATGGGTGATCAGAAAATCTCGTGGAAGAGTATCGCGCTCGATGTTGTACTGGTGATTCTGACTAGTGATTTCGACTTTTCCAGTAGCCACCTCTTTTACAGGAATGTTTAGACCTCGATGAGGACTTTTTAATTTCGCGAGGCTTCCTCCGTGGGCAAGGGCCAGCAATTCTGCCCCCAAGCCAATCCCCATGATCGGAATATGAGGATCGATTTTAGCAATTACCTGGCAAATACCATCGATATGATGAGGATTCCCTGGACCACTGGATAGAATGATGCCATCTGGCTGCAAATCCTTTAATTCCTTCAATTTAACTGAATAAGGAACGACCGTGACGTTACAACCTCGTGCAATCAATTGACGCAAAACGGAATGCCGTAAGCCCAAGTCGATCAAGACGATACTCTTACCAAACCCTGGTGCAGCATAGGGGGTTTTGGTCGACACCTGGCGGACTTGGTCAAAAGGTAAGACGGTTGCCCGAAGCTGGTCCAAGATATGCTCGATCGCATCCCCCTCATTGACCACTGTAGCCTTGATACTTCCATGTTCTGTAACAATTTTAGCCAGCTTTCGAGTATCGATTCCTTGGATCCCTGGAATATTGTGTTTCTTCAGGTAAGCATCCAAGGATAACTGTTTGCGCCAATTATTGGGATGACTCGCTAATTGATGCACCACCACTGCTAGACACCCAGGAAAAATAGATTCATAATCATCTCGGTTTATCCCAGTTGTACCGATAACTGGAAAAGTAAAGGCTAAAATTTGCCCCTTATAGGACTGGTCGGTAATCAACTCCTGATAACCCGTCATGGCAGAATTTAAGACCAATTCCCCACTGACATAGGTATCAGCTCCAAAACCAGTTCCTTCAAAAACCGTCCCATCTTCTAATACTAAGAGACGTTTTACCATAAATTCTCCTTACAAACTCCAAAAAGAAAAGTGAGAAAAGACCACCTTTTTGTAGACTCTCTCACTTCTCCTTTCTTTTTTACATATTATTTACGTCCAGCTAAAACCGCTTCGATGATAGCCATGCGGACAAAGACACCATTGGTCATTTGCTCCACGATGCGTGATTTAGGAGCTTCTACCAAGTGGTCAGCAATCTCCACATCACGGTTTACTGGAGCTGGGTGCATCAAGATGGCTGTGTCTTTCATACGATCATAGCGTTCTTGTGTCAAGCCATGCAAACGATGGTAGTTCTCTTTTGAGAAGAGTGACTCATAATCATGACGCTCGTGTTGCACACGGAGGAACATCATGACATCGACCTCTTCGATCACTTCATCAATCGTCACAAAGGTTCCATAATCTTCAAATTCCGCACTTCTCCACTCGTCTGGACCAGCAAAGTAAAGGGTTGCTCCCAAGCGTTTCAAGATTTGCATATTGGATTTTGCCACCCTTGAGTGATCCAAGTCACCAGCGATACAAACCTTGAGTCCATCAAAATGACCAAACTCTTGATAGATGGTCATCAAGTCTAGCAAACTTTGACTTGGGTGTTGACCAGATCCATCTCCCCCGTTGACAATAGAGGCTGTGATGGTTGGACTTTCAATCAATTGCTTGTAGTAGTCTACTTCTGGGTGACGGATGACGCAGATATCAACTCCGAGAGCTGACATGGTCAAAATAGTATCGTAGAGAGTTTCTCCCTTGTTTACAGAGCTCGTTTTCACATCAAAGCCAAGGAGGTCACAACCTAATTTCAACTCAGCCACTTCAAATGCTTTGTGCGTACGTGTTGACGACTCAAAGAAGAGATTAGACACGATGTGTTGCTCATCGTAATGAGCTTTTGCTCCATTTTTAAACTCAATCCCACGCTTAATCAAAGCCATAACTTCTTCGTTTGATAAAGCTTCCATTGAGACAAGGTTTTTAAGTGCGATTTGATTTGTAGACATGTTGTAACTCCATTCCAAAGATATGCATATGTGAAAACGATACAGGAGGCTTCCTCAGTCGCTCCTGTATATAGCGACGATTTGAAAACTACCTTATTCACTCACCTCGATCAAGATGCGATCTTGACCATCCAACTCAGTCATCTCGACAATGATTTCCTCTGATCGACTTGTTGGAATGTTCTTTCCAACATAGTCTGGTCGGATCGGCAATTCTCTATGACCACGATCCACTAGGACTGCCAGGCTGACACGCGATGGACGTCCACGACTGACAAGATTATCGATGGCTGCTCGAATGGTCCGACCTGTATAAAGGACATCATCAATCAGGATGACATCTTTGCCAGTAATATCTACTGGTAAAACGGTTGAATCTTCTGTTACTTTGATATCATCACGGAAAGGCTTGGTATCCAATTCACAGACCGGAACTTCTATTTGTTCTAGCTGTGCTAACCTTTCTTTGATGCGATTGGCAATGAAAACTCCACGAGTTTTGATCCCTACCAAAACAATTTGGCTCAGATCCTTATTCCGTTCAATGATTTCATAAGTGATGCGTGTAATCGCTCGCTTCATGGTCAAATCATCAACGACTTCTTTGATCTTCATCTTTTCCTCCTAATTGATAGAAAAAAGCCTCCCTTTTCAAGGAGGCTTCAGAAAAATATCAAGAGATAAGACCTAGAACGCATCTAGTTCACCCCTTATTTTGATCAGACTCCTTGCCTGCCTCACGGGACAGGATTAAAGGACTATTTAATTATCCATACTATATCACAGTTTATAGTGGGATGCAAGAAAAAACTCATTATTTTCTATGAATGTTCGGATTTACATCCACAAATCTTCTATTTAATGATGATCTGTTCCTTTTTTCCCAATCCTCTTCAAGGCAAACAAGCCACATCCAGCTAGTAAATAAGCAACAAAAATGATGCTCGCCATCTTGACCACATAGAGCCAACCAAAACGATTGACATTGATAAAGAAATAAGGGAAAGGACTGTCTTTTGCCCCTGGTACTGGCCACTTAAGGACCAAACCGTTGAGAAGGGCAAAGACCATATAGAGCAAGGGAAGCACGGTCCAAGCTAATGGATCCGACTTACGGTATTGTTTCGGTTTATCAATCACCAGGGTGTCAAAGAAGAACATCAAAGGAACAATGTAGTGACAGAGGAAGTTTTCCAAGCGGTAAAACTTCTCAGGTGTCGCGATGGGTGCTAGCATAAAGTGGTAGATGACACAGGTGATCATAATAGACATGGTGACACCGCCCTTTAAGCGAAGATAGCCCTGAGTCTGGGTCGAACGACCACGAAGCATGCGCCAGACCATGTCCCCCATAAAGAACATGACCAACATGTTGGACAAAATGGTGTAATAGAGCATCATCCCAAAGCCACCATGCTTGGTCAGTTGCAGATAAACGCCGATCACACTCAAGATAAACAATAGAAAACGATAGCTAAACAATAGTTTGAATTTCATAGTATTCTCCCAAAAGAAAAGGGTTTAGGCCCTTCTTCTTATCCTTAGATTTTCTTCACAAATTCTGATTTGAGTTTCATTGCACCAAAGCCATCAATCTTACAATCGATATTGTGGTCGCCTTCGACGATACGGATGTTTTTCACGCGCGTTCCTTGTTTCAAATCTTTTGGTGCGCCCTTCACTTTCAAGTCTTTGATCAAGGTGACAGTATCACCATCAGCCAATTTATTTCCATTCGAGTCGATGGCTACAACACCTTCTTCTTCCACAACTTCAGCTGGGTTCCATTCATAAGCACACTCTGGACAGACCAAGAGGGCACCATCTTCATAGACATATTCAGAATTACATTTTGGACAGTTTGGTAAGTTATTCATTTCAATCTCCTTATCAAAATTAACTCCCATAGTATACCATGAAAGGGAAATTTTGACAAATTCTGTTTAACTGTAGCATTGTCAATAAAAGAAGAGGCAACTTGGCCTCCTAAAATTGATGGTAACCTTTAATCCTCTTGCAATTCCTGAATGTCTTGAATCACGCGCACGCCTGCTTGACTCTTATTCTGTAATTCTTCGTCCGAGTAGGGGAAGGTATTGATCAAGATACTTTGCATGCCGATGCTTTTCGCTACAGCCACATCTGTAGTGAAGTCATTCCCTATCATGACTGTTTTATTCGGATTCAACTGGTGGTCTTTGATAACTTTCATGAGAAATTCGCGCTGAGGTTTGCGAATCCCTGCATCAGACGACAGATAAATGTCATGAAAAATCTCTCTCAAGCCAACCAAATCAATCTCTGGGTTGGTAAAGTCCGCTTGGGCATTGGATAAGAGATAGATCCGACACCCTGCAGCTTTCATGTCTTCTAAGACTTCTTTCGTGTGCGGATAGAGCTCCAATCTTTTGCGAGAGAGGACACGGAAGGTCCGAGCAATCAAGCGTCCCCACTCTTTGAAATGATGGACACTGGCTCCTGTTGGATGACTCTCTAGATAGAGTTGAACGAAAATCACGGTCAAATCAATCTCCGGATATGTAACCTGTTTTTCCTTAGCGATACTTTGCTCAGCTTGCTGCACCAACTCCTTATAGCGGACTTGCAAACTTTCCCCTGTATAATGAGCACCATAGGACTGGTAGATCTGGGTCATGGTCTCCCATAAGACTGGACTCGACTCATCGGTTTCGATATCGACCAAGGTTCCATAAAAATCAAAAATATAGTTTTTAAATGCGTACTTTTGCTGATTCATCTCTTTCTCCCGTTACAAACATGGTAAAGGTGGCCTTACAGACATTGGCACCTTCCTGATTGGTAATATCGACATCCACAACCCGAGTCGTCCGTCCACTGTGGACACATTCCCCGTGGATGGTTAGGATATCTCCTAGGCGCCCTGCTTTCAAATAATTGATGGAAGACTGCAAGGTCACACCATCTACTCCCTGTGAAATCACGACCAAGCCACTGATCTGGTCACACAGGGTAAAGAGATAGCCGCCGTGCGCGTTTCCATAATAATTGAGCGACGATTCGACCACCTTGGTTGTCACCACCACATGGCCATCTCTCATGGTTTCAATCTCGTAATTTTCAAATGCCGCAATGGCATCAAAGTGAAAATCCTTCATATATAATAAATCCCCCTAGATCAGCTATTCCTAAACCCTTCCATCATACTACTTTTTTCCACTTCTTACAAGAATAAGAAAAGAGCTGGTGTACCCAACTCCTTAATAGCGAAATTTTTCCCAATCATCGTCTGTCCGTTTACGATAATAGTACTCGGACAAATCCGGGTCTTCCATCACTTCCAGCAGAGGAAGCATGTCGTAGGACAAGTCCAACTGTTCTAATTGGTCCTTCTCAACCCAAGAAACTTCTCCTTCATCAGACGATCTTAGCTGGCCTATGAATTCTGTCGCTTTGTAGCAAAAGACGATGTAGCGGATGCCATCCTCTAACTGCCAGTTTTTTACAGCGACTAATCGGGGGTTGAAAATGGTGAGGCCAGTTTCTTCATCAATCTCACGGATAACTGACTCGACCAGACTCTCGCCTTCTTCAATATGGCCACCTGGAAAAGCATAGCCAGCCCAGTGAGTCTTTTCAGGTGAGCGGTATTGGAGGACTACTTTCCCATTTTCAAGATCTTCGACCATGCAAAGATTGCACAGTATAGTAGGCGTTGTACGTGACATATATTTCCTTTCTATGATATTGACAATTAATCAATATAAACTTTTTTCTTTATCTCTTTTTTCATCACAAACGGATTCACCAGCTCATGGTATTCATCAAAGGCATCTAAAAGGGAGCCTCTTTGAAAGACAATTGACTTCTCTTTTAAATAATATTCTGAGTGAATCATTACCGAACCATGACCATCAAAACTAAAGAAAAACACAATGAATAATACTAAGATCAAGCTAGCAAAGAAACTAAACAGTAGACCCACTACATTCTTCCAATTGACTGTGTGAGTTCGATAAAAGCGATACCAGATATGACAAAAAACTGTCACAGCTCCTAGATACAACCAAGGATTCCACAGGAGCGGAGTAAAGGCGTAACCATTGTAGCCTAATACAAAGTTAGCAAAAACAAAAAGTAAAAGAATCAGATACAGGTTCGTAAACAGGTTCACATACTTTCCCATGATTGAACTCTCCTATGTAAACATTGGTGGAGATTTAAAAAACGAATAATCTTCTTTTAAATAATGATCAATAGGATATGAACTCCTAATCGAAGCCAATGATCAATCAAAGGCGTATCCGGATCACTGTTTTTACTATCTAAGAATAGGCTGAGCGATAATAAAAGTAAAAGAAGGGCAATGATCAATCTCAGAGAGAGCTTCACGCCCCCAATAGCAAGAGTAGCTAGAAAGCCAAAAAATGGCAAAGGGCTAAATAAAAATGACAATAAACTAAAATAGAGCATAAACGAAGAGAGTATCAATAAGCCGTATACAATCAACTTAGTGAAAATTGAGACTCTTATACCTTCTCTTTTCATTTTTGACAGTGAATAAATGACATAGATCATATAGATAAAAAGTAGCATATTGAATCATTCCTATGTTTTATAGATTATGTTAATAGTTTAACCAAAAGCCAATCAAAATACAACTAAAGACAATAACTTATTAGTAGTCTCCTGTCTCTGATCAAAGTTTCTTGACTTCTGCTGCTACCTTTTGAAGATGCTGTTCCCGCATGCTAGCGGTGTTCACATCTCGTCCGACTTCACCCAAGATGCAGACACGCTTGGTTTTAATCCCACAGTGGTTCAAGACGGCATTTTTCAAAACAGAGATACCATAACTATCAGGAATGTTGAGAGGGCCTGAAAAGATCTTGTACCACCAAGTAGGCGCCATCGAAGTCGCATAAATACTAGCCGTTTTGCCTTTGAGTAACTTCTTAAATTGCTTGCCTCTGAGGTAATTCCAGATAAAGCTTCCTTGATCATTAGCCGAGTAGGCAATCCCTGGCGTAAAGACCCGATCAATCCAACCTTTCATAAGGCTCGGCATACTACTCCACCAGATGGGATAGACAAAGATCAGGTGATCCGCCCACTGGATCCATTCTTGAGAACGAAGGATAAAGGAATCTTCCTCCATCCGCTTTCGATAACCATAGCGAAGAACAGGATCAAAGTCCTCTTCATTGAGATTGATCACTTTAAGCTCGTGGTGCTTTAAGTCAATAGTTTCGACAATGGTTTGAAAAATAGCCTGACAGTAACTTTCCTTATCCGGATGCCCATTGATGACTAGAATTTTCATTCGACTTCTCCTTCATTTATTTGGTTCTTTCTATCTCTTTTATTTTTTTACTTGATTAATTGATAATGGTTCAAAGATTGATAGATAGGTCCTTTAGGAATTTTTATTTGAAGAACACATCATCCGCAATTCCTTAACGGGTTTTCCAAGTTTAAGTATTTTTTCTTGCCCATCAAAAGTAAAACCCATTTTTTGATAGAAAGCAATGGCTCGCTTATTATCTTTCAATACCCATAAATAAATTTCAGAAAAATGATCAAGAGTCCTCAAAGCTTCCTTCATTAATTTCTGAGCAATACCTTTTCCATAATAGTCTTTTAAAACATATAAAGCAATGATTTCACCAGCTTGAATGGCCTCATCACGAAAATTTCCATAGCTGATAAATCCAACGACTTTCTTTCCATCCATCGCAATCAAGGTATTTTCTGGATACTTTTGACTAAAGAAACGACATCTATCTAAAGTCATCGTCTCCTGAAATTCCGCGGGTAAAAGATTGTCATAAGCCTCTCTCCACGTTTGCCAATGAACGAGAGATTTTCCTTCTATCTCTTCAGGAGTTTCCATTGTTTTAATGATAATCTTCATTCGCATTATCCTATCTAATCCAAGGCCTTGACTTCCAACATCATATCACGGATTTGCGCTGCTAACTCAAAGTCAAGCACTTCGACGGCTTCTTGCATCTGGCTTTGTAGTTTCTTGACCAGTTCCTTGCGCTCTTGGCGGTTGAGACTGGTGATATCCACTTCCTTGTCCTCTTCCTTGGCCACCGCCTTTGTAACAGAGATCAGGTCACGGATTTCCTTCTTGATGGTTTGTGGCACAATGCCATGCTCTTCATTATAAGCCATCTGAATCTGACGACGACGGGCTGTTTCATCGATAGCTTTTTGCATAGACTGGGTCATGGTGTCCGCATACATGATCACGTGCCCCTCACTATTACGGGCAGCACGACCGATGGTCTGGATGAGTCCCCGCTCGTTACGGAGGAAACCTTCCTTATCCGCATCGAGGATGGCAACTAGACTCACTTCCGGTACGTCAATCCCTTCCCGAAGGAGGTTGATCCCGACCAAGACATCAAAGACACCCAGACGCAAATCACGGATAATTTCTGTCCGCTCCAAAGTCTTAATATCCGAATGCATGTATTTGACCTTGACACCCATTTCTTTGAAATAGTCGGTCAAGTCCTCTGCCATCTTCTTGGTCAGGGTGGTAACAAAGGTCCGCTCTCCACGTTCTACACGCGCATTAATTTCACCCAAGAGATCGTCCATTTGACCCATGGTCGGACGCACTTCCACCTCAGGATCGAGTAGACCTGTCGGACGAATGATCTGCTCGATGATGGTATCGGTTTGTTCCATCTCATAATCACCCGGTGTCGCAGACACATAGACGATCTGGTGGACATGGCTTTCAAACTCCTCACGACGTAGTGGCCGGTTATCCAAGGCAGACGGCAAACGGAAACCATAGTTGACCAGCATTTCCTTGCGTGAGCGGTCTCCATTGTACATGCCCTTGATCTGTCCCATGGTCATGTGACTTTCATCGATCATAATGAGAAAATCTTCTGGGAAGAAGTCAAGAAGGGTGTAGGGAGGCTCTCCTTCACTCCGGCCATCCATGTGACGGGAGTAGTTTTCGACGCCATTGGTGTAGCCCATCTCTCGTAGCATTTCAATATCGTATTCGGTCCGTTGTTTCAAACGTTGAGCTTCCAAAAGCTTGCCTTCTTTTTCAAAGACCTTTAACTGCTCTTCAAGTTCCGCTTGAATCTTGGCAATGGCCACTTCCATATGGTCGTCATTGGTCACGAAGTGGGTAGCTGGGAAAATTGCCAAGTGGTCCACTTCACCAAGGACTTGACCAGTCAGAGCTTCAACCTCACGAATGCGGTCAATTTCGTCCCCGAAAAACTCAACACGAAAGGCATGCTCATCACGCGAAGCTGGGAAAATCTCGACCACATCCCCACGAACACGGAATTTCCCCCGTTGAAAGTCGATGTCATTGCGCTCAAACTGGATGTCCACCAGGTCATTGAGTAGTTTATCACGAGAAATCTCCAGACCTGGACGCAGACTCACTACGCTATCGGCATATTCCTTCGGCGAACCCAAACCGTAAATACATGAAACAGATGCGACAACGATGACATCGTTACGCTCTAACAATGCTGAAGTCGCGGAGTGACGAAGCTTGTCAATCTCATCATTGACTGAGCTATCCTTTTCGATGTAGGTATCGCTCGAAGGCACATAGGCTTCTGGTTGGTAGTAATCATAGTAAGATACGAAGTACTCGACCGCATTCTCCGGGAAAAATTCCTTGAACTCTCCATAGAGCTGGCCTGCTAGCGTCTTATTGTGGGCGATGACCAAGGTCGGTTTATTGACTTGGGCAATGACCTGGCTCATGGTATAGGTCTTCCCCGTACCAGTCGCTCCCATCAGGATTTGCGCCTTCTCACCACCCTCGATGTTATCCACCAACTGTTCAATAGCCTGCGGTTGATCCCCAGACGGTTGGTATTTGGAAACGAGTTTAAATTTGTTATCTGTAATTCGATTAATCATCTCTTTATCCTCACATATATAGACCTTATTTTACCATAAATCACTAGAATTCTCTGAGATGAGGAATGAAGAGGGAAGACAACATGTTACAAAATGATCCGTTAAATCGGGATATGTCCGAATTACAACATCATTAATTAGACACGCATTAGCATGGAAACTAAACAAGACTCTCGCAATTACTTCGAAAGTCTTGTCTTTTATTCTAAAACCATGAAATACGTAATTAACATCAATGTCATTGATTTACAAAATTAGCAAGGTTCGCTCATCAGTATCATTTTTATTTACTACTTAACTTCTTGATTCCTTACCAAGAGGTAGAGAGTCGCTCCAAGTGAACTTACAAGTCCAAAAACGTAAATACAGAGTTGCAAATTGGAAGCACTACCTAATATGGTATCCGCAACAATATTATAAAATAGATAACTAGTCAATGGTTCCACTACTCTTTCTATGAATGGTTGTACCAAAATAGGAAAAAGTAGCAAAATAGCTAAACTCCCCATTGGACTTTTGAAAAAATAACTTAAGAAGTAAGAAATCAAAAAGTATTGGATGGAGCCAATCAAATAGAAACTGAAAATTTCTAAACTGACACCATTTTCGCTACTAAAAAAATGAAACCATATAAGCAGTACAATGAAATATAAGGTTGATTGTAGTACTACATCACATAACTCTACGAACAGGATCCGAATTGAACTTAAGATCCTTTTTCCACTTACCAAATAAACTAGTTTTGTTTCGTGTGATTGTAACTCTACAAATACATTAACACTCCCAATACCAACAGAGAGCATTGATGCAAAAACAAGAGCTTGCTTTAAAGATAATTCTACAATTGTACCATTGATTGCAACTGGTAAAATACTTAAGAGACACACAAAACCTATCAAAAATGACTGTATGGTTATCTGGTACTTCACGGGTTTTAAACTATATTTTTTGACGATAAGACTGAAAAATACTTTTGCCATTCTTCCTCCCCATTCGAATCTTTTCTACAACCATTATGAACACCAAGAACAAGATCCCTTCTACTACTAAAAGTGTAAATCCATACAATTGGCTCGTTTGAGTCCCTTCAATTCGGCCAAAAGCAAATGACTTTGCTCCAATCAAAGGCAATAGATTTTCTATTTTAGAGGAAATTCCTCTTAGAATACCTGATAAACTGATTACCAATAATAAAACATCTGCAATTAATGAAGTCATTGATTTTTTCGTTACTATTACGAAAAGTAAAGCTAATAAAGTAAGAACGATTGCAAATATCATAACTCTTACCGTAACATCTAAGAACAAAGTCAATTCTAAATAATTCTTTAAAGTTGAATCTAGAAAAATGAGTAAGATAACAGCATTTACTATAGAAATTATTAAAGTAGAAAGTAACGATAAAACAATCGAACTTGCCATAAACCCAGTAAGACGAACTTTCCAGTTTGGGATCAATAACTGAGTAAAATTATCATCACCAAATTGGTAATGGGTTGAATAAACAAGTGAAACCAAGATTGGCAAGAAAATAACACTTGCTTGGTAGGGAGAGGATAAGAGAGCATCCCTGACTGTATAGACTGGATTCGATGATAACATAGACGGATCAAGGTTAACTGCTTGGCCATTTCCTTCTACTAAGGCATTTATCACCTGGATATTTTGAATTGTAAAAAATATGCTGACTCCCAAAATAAGAAAAAAAGTGGATTTAAAAGTAACTAAACTACAATATTTATAGAGGTCACTAAAAAAGGAACGTTTCAACATATTATTCACCTTCTTTCCCTTCGAGCGCCTTAAAATATGCTTCCTCAAAAGATCCAAACTGTTTCAAAATATCTTTTGTAGGAGCATCAATAACAATTTTCCCATTAGAAATACCAACTAGATGATCTACAGTTAATTCTAACTCACTCATATAATGACTTGTCATTAAGACAGTTTTACCTTCATTGACAAAAGACTGCAAAAAATTGCGTACCCAGCGTATACCCTCTGGATCTAGTCCATTGATTGGTTCATCTAAAATTAAGATATCAGGATTTGCTAATAATGCTGTTGCTAACCCAAGACGTTGCTTCATTCCTAATGAATAGTCTTTTACTTTTTTATTTTTAGCTTCACTTAACCCCACCAACTCTAAACATTCATTGCACCTATTTTTGTCAACGCCACAAGCCAAGCCAATCCACCGAAGATGCTGAAATCCTGTTCTAGTTGGATAAGGTTGGCAACTATCTAGGAATGATCCAACAATACCAAAAGGATTATCTCCCAATTGAGAGTATTTTTTGCCATTGATCAACGCTATCCCCGTTTGACTATTTTCTAAACCAAGTAAAATTCTGATTAAAGTTGATTTTCCGGATCCATTAGGTCCAATCAATCCAGTAATCTCACCTTTTTTGGCTTTGAAAGACACGTTTTGAAGGACAATTTTATTATTATATTCCTTATGTAGCTTTTGAATTGTTATCATTCATTCTTTTTCCCTTCTGACTTTTAGTGAAATTCCACCTTCACTTGGAGCAAGTATAACAGGAGAAAATCAGGAAATTATCAGAATAATTATTTTCTTCATTTCTAACAAATTGCATTTTATATTTGCTATAATATGCTCATACAATTGGAGGGACTATGAAGTATAAAATTTTAGCCATTGACGATGATGAAAAAATCTTACGATTAATAGCGAATGCATTAAAAGCGAATAACTTTCACGTGGAAACTCGTAAATATATAGAGGAGATCAATATCTGCGACTTTACTGGATTCGATCTAATTCTACTTGATGTCATGATGCCTATTTCTGGTTTAGAAATCTGTCGTTCCATTCGTTCACAAATTACTACTCCAATTCTATTTCTAACCGCTAAAGATTTTGAAGAAGATTTACTAAAAGGAATACAAGCCGGAGCCGATGATTACATCACAAAACCATTCAGCATTAAAGAATTGATTGCAAGAATTCAAATGCACCTTCGTAGAGAAGAAAGATCTCACAACGCCTCTAAAGAAGAGATGGATTCAAATATAGCTTTTTATCGAGATAGTCAAGAAGTTTATTATCAATCAAAGAGAATTTCATTAACTAAGCGAGAGTTTGATTTACTTTATCTTTTAGCAAAAAATGAGAACCGAATATTTAGCATAGAAGAACTTTACAATTACCTCTATCCTGTAGACTCTGATGCACAACTACGATCCATTACTGAATACATCTATCAAATCAGACAAAAATTTAAGATCCATCAAATTGACCCCATCAAAACAATATGGGGAGGAGGATACAAATGGAAAAAGAATTGACAATCAAGCAACTCATTAAGCGTACTTACCTTAAAATCATTTGGCAATTTCTTCTATGTCTGATACTTTTTTACATAGTTCCAGCTCTTCTATCTTCTGTATCTGGAATTAATGAGAAAAATGCCAATCACTTTGCTTTATTTTTTAGCGTCAGTTCTTGGATTTATCTTTGCATCATTTTAATTTTTATCATTGTAATAAATATTAAACAATTATTAACCAAGATTCAAACAGAATTGAACATGGTTTATCATAGTGGTCTATATTTCACCAAAAATGAACATCACCATTTGCAGATTAAAGAATTCATTGAAACAAACGATCTGATCGAAAAAATGCAATCTGAAATAAAAAATAGAATTCAAAATGAAAAAGATCAAAAAAAAGAACTCATGTTTCAAGTATCTAGCGCTGCACATGATCTTCGTAGCCCTCTAACTGTCATCAGAGGAAATGCCGAATTCTTACAATCCACCGAGCAAACACCTCAAGCAATGGAATGTCTAAAAGATCTGGAGCAAGCAAGTATTCAATTAAATGATTATTTTAACCACTTCATCCAATACTCCAAAACTTTTTATGACCATGATATTCAACTTGAAAACATATCAATTCAACAAGTAACTCATCAATTGAAGGAACAGATCACTCCGTTACTCCCGAGAAATACACAATTTGTTTTTTCAAATACAGTAACTCCATCAACACAAATTGCCATTCATTCCAATTTGTTTTTTCGAGCAATCACAAATATTATTAATAATGCAATACAACATCAAAAAGATAATGATGCAAAGATACAGCTAACAATGTCACAAGAAAATAATCGATTAGTTCTAACTATATGGAATAATCAATCTAGATTTTCAAAAAATGTTTTACAACATGCTGGAAATCTTTTCTATAAAGAGGACCAAGCAAGAACACTTTCTCAAGAAAGTCACTATGGACTTGGTTTATCTTTCGTAAAACGCGTCATGAAACTTCATAATGGAACGATGCATTTAGAAAATATTCATAATGGTGCCCAAGTCAAGCTAATTATTCCCATTATATAAAACAAGCCGAACTCATCATTAGGTGTTCGGCTTGTTTTATATAATTGATAAAAAAGACCGGCACTTTTGCCAGTCTTCGTTTTTATTTTTATTTCCTATCAGCCATTTCACACTTGTTCATTAACAACTTTTTCTCTTCTTTCACCTAAGCGGTAAACAATCACGACGGATAATAGAAGAACCAAAGTGGTGATGATCGATCCTTCTGCACCAAATGCTCCTCCAGTTAGCCAGTCAGGTCCTGATCCCATGGTAAAGCTAAAGATAGACGCATCTGCGCCCGTCCCACTGACTTGAAAACCAAGGAGATTTCCTTGTACATAGTTCCAAGTACCGTGTTGAGCGACCACTAGCCAGATACTATCGGTGTAGACAAGGAGCAGACCAGCTAGCACCCCATCAAGGACAATATTCAGGACGGATAAGAAGGTCACTCCTGAATTTCCCAGATGAAGAAAGCCAAAGAGACTACTAGAAACTGCGATCGCTAATGGTAGATTAGCTCTTGCTGCAATCCGAGTGAGGAGCCAACCCCGCGTCGCTACTTCTTCAGTCCCTCCTTGAAGGAGCCAAAATGGAAATAAACCGAGAATAAAGAGGATGGGTTCTAAACTTAATTCATTTAGCTCAAAAGTCCCGATTCCACCTACCTGGTAGACAAGTGCAATGACTCCCATTTGAAGAAGGGAAAGCAAGATCCCCCAACATAGATACTTAAGCCAATTCCTTTTTACAAAACCTAACGTCGATAAGGGATTCTTCTCAATGAACTTCACCCAAAAAATAAAGAGGATGAGAATGAATACAAAACTGAAAAGCTCATAATAGAGAAAATAATGGTAGAAGAACTCTTGAACACTTGCGCCTCCATTTCCTGGTGAAAAGAGCTCCGTTAAAAACTCTATGACTAGAGAAAATGGTCCTACAAACTCACTCCCAAGCCAAAGCCCACCTTCAACAAATAGGAAAGTTAAGAACACATAGAATAGTGTAGAAACAAGTACTGACCATGAGGTGTCAGTTTTTATATCTTGAAAAATGTTACCTTTCTTCATTATCTTCCTCCTTTTATCTTATAGTTTCATTGTAGCAAAGAAAATCAGAGACTGCAATATTTAATGATGTCAGAAAACATAACATGGATTGGTTAAAATTCTTGATTTTAGGTTTCATTTATGGTATGATAATCCTCGTAACTAATAAATGATGAAATTCATACTTGTTTTCAGTATGAATTCTTTATTTTTTTGAGCCCTTTTGGGTATCCCTTCCATTGCTCTTCTCGAGACAACTGGATTTGATATAAAGGAGAACGAAATGAAGAAAAAACTAGTAGCATGTTTGCTTTTCTTATTTCCACTATTCGCCTTTGCGAGTCAAGCACAGGCTGAAACTGTAAAAGTCGTTTTCGATACGGCATATGCGCCCTTCGAATTCAAAGACTCAGACCAAGTTTATAAAGGAATTGATGTTGAAATCTTGGATAAGGTCGCTGAAATTAACGGATGGACCTTAGAAAAATCGTTCCCAGGCTTTGATGCAGCGGTCAATGCAGTTCAAGCTGGTCAAGCCGATGCCATTATGGCAGGGATGACCAAGACCAAGGAACGTGAGCAAGTCTTTGCGATGTCTGATACCTACTATGATACAAAAGTCGTGATTGCGACTAAGAAAGCTAACAAAATCACTTCCTATGACCAGCTCAAAGGAAAAACGGTCGGAGTCAAAAACGGAACAGCTGCTCAACGCTTCCTTCAGAAGAACAAAGATCAGTACGGTTATACAATCAAGACATTCGATACCAGTGATTTGATGAACAATAGTTTATCAACCGGTGCAGTGGATGCCATTATGGACGACCAACCTGTTATCGAATATGCCATTAAGCAAGGCCAAGATCTTTCTATTAATATGGAAGGAGAAGCTGTTGGAAGCTTTGCTTTTGGAGTCAAAAAAGATGGGTCCCATGAAAACCTTATTAAACAATTCAATACTGCCCTTGCTCAAATGAAGAAAGATGGTACACTAGACCAAATTATTGAAAAATGGACTGGTAGCAGCCAATCATCATCTTCAACAACGACTACCGCCAGCACTTCTGCTGTTCCTGAAACGAGCACAAAAGCTGGCCAAAAGGCGACTCCTAAGAAGAAAAAATACAAAATTTCTAGTGATTCCTCTTTTGCTCCCTTCGTCTTCCAAAATGATCAAAGCAAATACACTGGGATTGATATGGAATTAATTAAGGCCATTGCCAAAGACCAAGGCTTTACTCTAGAAATTAGCAACCCTGGTTTTGATGCCGCCGTCAGTGATGTTCAGAATGGAAATGCGGACGGAATGATTGCAGGCATGACTGTAACAGATGCTCGTAAGGCAACTTTTGACTTCTCTGACCCATACTACACAACGAATTCGATCCTAGCAGTTCAAGAAAGTAGTAAGATTTCTTCCTACGAAGATCTAAAAGGAAAAACAGTTGGTGTCAAAAATGGTACTGCTTCTCAAACTTTCCTCGAGGAAAACAAGAGCAAGTATGGCTATAAAATCAAAACCTTCTCAGATGGGGCTTCTATGTATGACAGCTTAAACTCTGGTTCTGTAGCTGCTATCATGGATGACGAACCTGTGATCAAATACGCCATTAAACAAGGACGTAAATTCAAAACACCTATCGAAGGAACTCCAAGTGGTCAGACTGCCTTTGCAGTTCAAAAGGATTCAAACCCTGAATTGATTGAAATGTTTAACAACGGTTTGGCCAACTTAAAAGAAAGTGGCGAATACCAAAAGATCTTGGATAAGTACCTTTCAAGCGATAGCGAAGAATCCACAGAATCTACTGCAGTAGATGAAACGACTATCTGGGGCTTGCTCCAAAACAACTACAAACAATTGTTAAGTGGACTTGGTGTCACTATTGCACTAGCACTTCTATCATTTGCGATCGCTATGGTGATTGGGATCATCTTTGGAATGTTCAGTGTCAGTCCTTATAAATGGCTTCGTTGGACAGCTGAGATCTTCGTCGATGTCATCCGTGGTATCCCACTGATGATCCTTGCTGCCTTCATCTTCTGGGGAATTCCTAATTTGATCGAGTCCATGACAGGTCATCAATCACCAATCAATGACTTCCTTGCAGGTACCATCGCTCTCTCCCTCAATGCTGCTGCTTATATTGCTGAGATTGTTCGAGGAGGGATTCAAGCAGTCCCTGCCGGACAGATGGAAGCTAGTCGAAGCCTCGGGATTTCTTATAGCAAGACCATGCGCAAGATCATATTGCCTCAAGCGACTAAACTGATGCTTCCAAACTTCGTCAACCAATTCGTTATTGCACTGAAAGATACGACTATCGTGTCTGCGATCGGTTTGGTCGAGCTCTTCCAAACTGGTAAGATTATCATCGCTCGAAACTACCAAAGTTTCAAGATGTATGCAATCCTTGCGGTCTTTTACCTCGTCATCATTACCTTATTGACACGCTTTGCAAAACAATTAGAAAAGAGGGCTAACTAATGGCTAAATTAAAAATTGATGTCCATGACCTCCACAAATATTACGGTGAAAATGAGGTCCTAAAAGGCATCTCAACAAAATTCTACGAAGGAGATGTGGTTTGTATCATCGGACCATCTGGTTCAGGTAAATCAACCTTCCTACGCAGTCTCAATCTTCTCGAAGAAGTAACCAAGGGACAGATTACCGTGAACGGCTATGATCTTACTGATCCAAAAACAAACATTGATATCGTTCGTGAAAATGTCGGGATGGTCTTCCAGCACTTCAACCTTTTCCCTCATATGAGTGTTATCGAAAACATCATGTTTGCTCCTTTAGAGCACAAACGTATGAGTCGGGAAGAAGCTAAGGAATTAGCAATGGAACTCTTGGAAAAGGTTGGACTGGCTGACAAAGCTGATGTCTCTCCTGATAGCTTGTCAGGTGGTCAGAAACAGCGGGTGGCCATTGCGCGTGGTTTGGCAATGAAGCCAGATGTCATGCTCTTTGACGAACCGACTTCTGCCCTTGACCCTGAAATGGTAGGGGACGTACTGAACGTTATGAAGGACTTGGCTAAACAAGGCATGACCATGATTATCGTTACCCACGAGATGGGATTTGCTCGTCAAGTAGCCAATCGTGTCATCTTTACCGCTGATGGGGAATTCCTCGAAGACGGCAAACCAGACCAAATCTTCGACAACCCACAACACCCACGATTGAAAGAATTCTTGGATAAAGTCTTAAACGTTTAATAGAAATAAAAACTGGAGTTAAACCTCCAGTTTTTTTCTTCTTCCAAATATGAAAAATATTAAGAAATTTCATCTAAATAACTTGCTAAATGAATCAAAAAACTATACCATAGTAGAGTGTCAAAAGACGTAATAAAAGAATGTAGGTAAATATGAAAAAATTATTAGAAAAAGTTAGTATCCTTTCTTTATCTCTGGTACTAACAACTTCTTTCTCTATCTCAAGCACACTTCCTTCCATGTTTAATTATTATAAGGATTTACCTAAAGGCCAGATTGAACTCTTGGTATCTCTTCCATCTGCTGGTATCATGGTCACCTTATTTTTAAATACTCTTATCGAGAAGTTTTTAGATGAAAGAAAGATGATTGTTACCGGTCTCTTGATTCTTTCCTTTTTTGGAATGATTCCCTTCATCAACCAAGCTTATCCGATTCTTTTTCTCTCACGTTTAATTTTTGGGATGGGAGTCGGATTGATCAATGCAAAGGCAATCTCCATCATTAGCGAACGCTACCATGGTCGCGAAAGAATCCAAACACTTGGATTTCGTGGTTCTGCTGAAGTAGTCGGAACTGCCTTAGTCACCTTATTAGTTGGTTTTCTATTACAATTTGGTTGGACTGCAAGTTTCTTAGCTTATGGAGCTGGTTTAATTGTTCTCTTCCTTTTCTTAACCTTCGTTCCTTATGAAAAACACGAAGAAGAACATCATGCTTCTGCTAACCATAAAGAGCCGCTAAAAAAAGAAGAGTGGAAATTAACCATTATCTTAGCTCTTGTAGCCGCAATGATTGTCTTATGTAATGTCGGTGTTACTCTTCGCATACCAAGTATTGTTGCTTATACTTTCAAAGAATCATACAACTCAGCTAGTCTCATCCTAAGCGGTATGCAACTAATTGGTATCCTCGCAGGTCTCACATTCTCTGGACTTGTCCATACCTTTAAGAATAAGCTCATTACATTTGCGGGTATTGCTTTCGGCCTTTCATTAATTGCGATAGCTCTTTCTCCTAGCATTCCTTTACTTGGAATTTCTGCTCTCTTCTCAGGTTATACCTATAGTACATCCCTCACAATGGTTTTTCAGATTATTTCAGAGAAGATCCCTGCTAAACGCTTGAATCAAGTTACTTCTGTTGCCGTTTTAGGTTGTAGCTTTGGAGCAGCCATTACACCTTTTGCTCTTAGTACCATCGGATTCATCTCCGAAAGCAATGCTTTTATTTTTACAGTATTAGGTATTGCTATGGCTCTCCTGGCCTTCTCTCTTCTCTATCTTTTAAAAGATCAGCAGGATTAAATACAAAAGACTGGACAAAGATCCAGTCTTTTTCTGTCTTAATTACTAGAAAGTTGGGCAGTTTGCATTTTGTAATATATGCCTTTTTGAGCCATCAACTCCGTATGATTCCCGTATTCGACAATATTTCCATCTACCATAACTAGGATGAGATCCGCATTTTCAATTGTAGATAGACGATGGGCAATCACAAAGCTCGTTCGACCCATCATCAACTTATGAAAGGCCTCCTGAATGAGCAACTCTGTCCGCGTGTCAATGGAAGAGGTCGCCTCATCTAGGATCAGAATCTTAGGTACTGCAAGAAAGACCCGAGCAATGGTCAGAAGCTGTCTTTGTCCTTGAGAGAGGGAGTCTCCCGCATCCGCTAGATAGGTATCATAGCCATCTGGAAGCTGTTGAATGAAGAAATCAGCATTGGCAGCTTTTGCTGCTTGAACCACTTCTTCCCGACTAGCATCTGGTCGACCAAATGCGATATTCTCATGAACCGTTCCAACTTTGAGCCAAGTCTCTTGTAGAACCATTCCAAACTGCTTGCGGTAGCTTTCTAGACTATAGCTATCTACAGCTTCATGATCTAAGCTCAACTGCCCCTGATCCACATCATAGAATCGCATGAGAAGGTTAATTAGTGTAGATTTCCCAGCCCCAGTTGGACCAACAATAGCTACCTTACTAGCTGGCGGGATGGAAATGGAGAGGTCCTTTATGAGGGTCTGATCAGGGCGATAACCAAAGCTGACATGATCAAATTGGACAGCTCCTTTGACAGTCTCTTCTTGCAAGTCTCTCTTGCCACTTTCTTTCACTTCCTCTTGATCCAAGACACTGTAGAGACGTTCCGCACAAGCCAAGGCACTTTGCAACTCAGCAAGGACAGATGAGATGTCATTGAAGGGTTTGGTATACTGATTGACATAGTTGAGGAAGGTCACCAACTGGCCAACAGTAAAGCCCGTTCCAGATAGGATTCGGAAGGCTCCAAATCCTGTCACCAACGCATAAATCAGGGCATTGACAAAGCGCGTCGCAGGATTAACGGTAGAGGAATAAAAAATCGCCTCTTGAGAATAACCAGCATAGTCGCCATTGATCTCAATAAACTTGTCTTTAAACTGACCCTGCGCATTAAAAGCTTGGAGCAAGCTTTCTTGACTGAGAGATTCTTCAATCATCTGCGTCTGAGCCCCACGAGCTTGGGTCTGCATCCGAAAGAGATGGTAGGAACGCTTGGCAATAAAACGAGCGATAAAGAGTGATAAAGGAGTCAGGATCAAAACCATCCCCATCATCATCCAATCCAATCGGGCCATACTAGCGATGGTCACTAAGATTGTAAGAAGACCAACAAAGAACTGACTGAAGACCATGAATAAACCATTGTTCAGTTGTTCAACGTCCGTGGTCAAGCGACTGACCAAATCCCCAGTACCTTGACGATCCAGGAAAGATAAAGGAAGGACATGTACTTTCTGGATGACCTTCTCCCTTAAGTCCTCACTGTATCGATAGATCATCTGATTGTAAATTAAAGGATTCAACCATTGAATCAAGGTTGCAAAGAGGATCACTAGACCCATTTGCAGGATAAGTGGGAGTATGAGGTGAGCTGCATCAGGGAGGACCACTAAGTCTATTGCCCGCCCGATTAGGATAGGGATATAGACGGTCAACAAGACTTGTAAGATGGTTCCCAGACTGGCTAAGATTAGCCAAATGGGCTGTTTGGCTATATCAGCAAGCAAGCGCCGTAAATAAGTCTTCTGTTTCATTCTGCCCCCTCCTCTCTCTTCTGTTGGGAGAAATGAATCTCTTGGTATAAAGGATTGGTTGCCACCAAGTCTTCATGACTTCCTAGGCCGACTTGACGACCTTTATCTAAGATGAGAATTTGCTCAGCACTTCGTAGACTATTGGTCCGCTGCGAGATGAGGATGAGGCTTGTTTCCGTCAACTCCTCTTTTAGAGCCTGTAATAGTCTTGCTTCTGTCAAATAGTCCAAGGCAGATGTAGAATCATCCAAGACCAAAAATGGTGCTTGGCGAAGGACAGCCCGAGCGATGGTTAAACGTTGCCGTTGACCACCAGAAAAATTCCGTCCAAAAGCTTCTACGGGAGCCTCTAGTCCTCCCTCTTTCTCACGGACGAAATCAGCTGCTTGCGCAACTCCCAAGGCCCACCACAACTGCTCTTCGTTCTGTTCCTCATTTAATCCTAATGTTAGGTTTGAACGAATACTCCCTTTAAAGAGCTCAGCCTTTTGTGGAACTACTGCTACCCAGTCACGCCATTGACGAAGAGTCTTTGGATTTTCTCCATCTTTAAAAATAGTTAGACTTCCTTTACTTGCTTCATACAGATGACCTAACAATTGAACCAAAGTAGATTTACCAGCACCTGTCCCTCCTATGATTCCCAAAGTTTGGCCCTTGTTCAGGGATAAGTGAATCCCTTCTAAGGATGGTTTTGCAGCTAAAGGATAGGTAAAGACAAGGTCTTGGATCTGGAGGGCCAGTTGAGGGTCAGAAACAGATACATCATCCAACTCTTGATCCAGCTCTTCACTTTTTTCTTCAAAGACCTGGACTATCCGACCAGCAGCAATATAGCTTTGGTTGAGCGATGTCACCAACATGGCTAACTTCAGCAATTCCGTCAAAATTTGAAGCAGGTAATTGACCAAAGCAACCAACATTCCTTGACTGAGGGTCCCCATTTGAATAGAGGCTTGCCCTTGCCAAAGAATACAAATCAAGGTTCCATTCACGACGAGAAAAGTTAAGGGACTGATTAAACTAGACCATTTAGAGACCACTAATTGCCACTTCGTATAGTCTTGGTTAACCTCATTAAACTCTGCTTCTTCGTGAGATGCCTGCCCAAAGGCGCGGATAACCCTCATCCCTTGTAACTGCTGACGCGTAATGGTAACCATTCGGTCCGTAATTTTCCTTATGCGCGCATAAAGAGGATTGACCAGACGAGACATAAGGACAATGATTAAGGTCAAGAGGGCAACCATACCAATAAACCATAAGGTCAGTTGCGGACTAATGGTGAAGGCCATAAAAATCGATCCGAAAACGACAATCGGCGCACGGAGAAATAGACGTAAAAATAAATTAATCCCCGTTTGAATCTGATAGGTATCACTGGTTAAGCGCGTCACGAGACTTGAGGTGGTTAAACGGTCTCTTTGCTCCTTAGACAAGCTGAGAATCTTCTCATATAGGTCATTAGTCAATTCCTTGGTATAGCCAACCGCTGCTTTTGACGAATAATATTGGGCCGTTATCGCTACAAGAACCCCAAAACCAGCAAAAACAAATAAGAGACCAACCAGTCCAAATATCCCCCCTTGATCCTGACGGGGGATGAGCTGATCGACCAGATGGGCAATTAAAAGTGGAACCAGTAATTCAAAAGTTGCTTCTAACAACTTGAAAAACGGTCCCAGTATGGATTCTTTTTTATAATTCCTGAAGTATTTCAATAAGTCTTTCATACTACTAGTTTCTCTTTCTAATGGATGTACTTATTTTACCACAATTTAGAAAGAGAGAAAAACTCTCCCTGCAAAGCAGAGAGAGTTGAAAAACGACCCAATGTACGTCAGGAATATTATTCCATCTTTGTCCCCTTATTTAATAGATTGCCCATTTTCCCTAATCCAATCAGTAAGAGAGGGAAAGATAGGAGGATCACAAGGCCTAGTACAAGGAAAACAGCTACAAATCCACAAGTGTCAATCAACCAACCAGTCAGTGGGAAGATCACAATCATAGACAAACTAAACATCATCGAATTGATACTAAGCATGGTTGCTCGTACACTAGAAGGCAAATAAGCTTGTAAATCATTGTAGTAAATGGGTTGATACACTGCATAAAGGGCATTGGTCAAGAGATAGACACTCAGATAGGCGAATGGAGTCCTCCACCCTACCAACAGCAAGGCCAAACCTGTCAGTGCAACCAGGATTGGAAAGACTTGATTACTGTTCCATTTTTTCCCGATTTGACTAGCTAGATAAACTGCTAGAAGATTAAATCCACTTCCAATCAACATGATGAGCGATACTTGCCAACTAGCTAGGTCACTGATTTTCTGTTGGTAGTAAAAATAAAACATACACATGATGGTTCCTACCAGCTGATAGGTGAACATCCAGTAAAACAAGACTGGTTTTTCCTGCCACTCTTGTTTCACTACCTCCAATATACGCTTTATGGTCAAGTGATTTCTTTCACCGCTCTTACTCTCTGGCTCTTTCATTAGAAAAATCAAGAGAATGGATAGCAAGGATAGTCCAATAGCAATCAGATAGGTCCAGGCCAATGCTCCGTGAATAAAGAAGCCTGCCACAACTGTACCTAAGGTTCGGGTGACTTCTGCCACACCAGATAAAAAGCTAGAAATCTGAAGATATCGGTCCTTTTGATCAGCTTCAACAGCAGAATCATATAAGAAAGCGGTACTGGTCCCTGAGTCAAAATTGTAGGACCAAGCATTGACCATCATAGCAATCGCATAAATCCAAAAATTCCCCTGACCAAACAAAATCAAGATAGAGGACACAATACTGGCCAAGCGAGCCAAATTGAGATTGGTCTTGTAGCTAAATCGATCGGCCAACATACCAGATGGGATTTCACATAAGAGACTTGTCCCATGAAAGATACTCTCTAATAGACCGATTTGAAGCAAGGAAAGACCATTTTGGATAAAAAATAAAATCCAAAAACTAGTAATTCCAAAATAAGATGTAAATTCCAGACCTGCTAGGAGTGGAATATTGCGTTTGTAAGTTCTTTTAAACATTGTTTTCTCTCTTTCAATAGATATTTTTTGTGTTTCTAAAAGACTTACTTAGAGTTGCCTACATTTTCTCCACCTCTTTCATTTAAAGTAGAGGCTGGGACAAAAGTCCTAGCCTCTCAATTATCTTTGAATTGTCGAGCAAGACGCAGTGGTTGAGTGGGCTCTACTACGCTGATTTCATCAGCTTTTACAGCCCAACTCAACTGTGCGGAGGTGGGACGACGAAATCGAATTCTAACGAATTACCGATTTCTGTCCCACTCTCTTATAGTTATTAAGGTTTGATACGGTGCAACATACGTGGGAATGGAATGGCTTCACGGATGTGTTTTGTACCTGCTGCAAAAGTCACCATACGCTCGATACCAATACCAAATCCACCGTGTGGGACTGTACCGTATTTACGAAGGTCAAGATAGAATTCATATTCTGTACGATCCATACCAAGTGATTCCATCTTAGCGACAAGGGCATCGTAGTCTTCCTCACGCATGGAACCACCGATGATTTCTCCATAACCTTCTGGCGCAAGCAAGTCTGCACAAAGCACGCGATCTGGGTTACCAGGAACTGGTTTCATGTAGAAGGCCTTGATGTCTGCTGGATAGTTGATCACGAAGGTTGGTACACCAAAGTGGTTTGAAATCCAAGTTTCGTGTGGAGAACCGAAGTCATCTCCATGCTCGAGATGTTCGTAGTCCGCATCTTCATCGTTTTCATGCTCTTGCAAGAGATCAATCGCTTCATCATAAGTAATGCGTTTGAACGGCTCTGCAATGTAGCGTTTCAAAAGCTCAGTATCACGTTCCAAAGTTTCCAAGGCTTGAGGAGCACGATCTAGAACACCTTGAAGCAAAGCTTTAACATAAGCTTCTTGCAAGTCAAGTGACTCATCATGTGTCAAGTATGAGTATTCCGCATCCATCATCCAGAACTCAGTCAAGTGACGGCGAGTTTTTGATTTCTCCGCACGGAATACTGGACCAAAGTCAAAGACACGACCAAGGGCCATAGCTCCAGCTTCAAGGTAAAGCTGTCCTGATTGACTCAAGTAAGCTGGTGTCCCAAAGTAATCTGTTTCGAAAAGTTCTGTAGAATCTTCTGCCGCATTTCCTGAAAGAATTGGGCTATCAAACTTCATGAAGCCATTCTTGTCAAAGAACTCATAAGTTGCATAGATAATAGCGTTACGGATTTGCATCACCGCTACTTGTTTGCGTGAACGCAACCACAAGTGGCGGTTATCCATCAAGAAATCTGTTCCGTGTTCTTTTGGAGTAATTGGGTAGTCTTGCGATTCACCAATGACTTCGATGTCTGTAATATCCAGTTCATAACCAAATTTAGAGCGCTCGTCTTCTTTGACAATCCCTGTCACAAAGACAGATGTTTCTTGGCTCAAGCGTTTGATGGTATCAAATTTTTCAAGACCCACTTCTTCACCGAATTTTTCGATAAAGTTTGGTTTAAAAGCAACCCCTTGGAAAAAGGCAGTTCCGTCACGCAATTGCAAGAAAGCAATTTTCCCTTTTCCTGATTTATTCGACACCCAAGCCCCGATGGTCACTTCTTGACCAACGTAATCTTTTACTTCGATGATGGTAATCCGTTTTTTCATAATACATCTTCCTTTTCTCATTGTACTTGTCCGAAGACATGATCACCTTTCATTTTACCACAAATAAGAGCCGATAGCTATCTCTCACAATCTAAAAATTCGGCTTTTTTTGACGAAAACAGACATTTTAAAAAAAGTAATTCAACTTTCTCAAATTCTTGAACCGATTTAAATATTCTATCCTATATTTTGATTATTCAAAGGAAACCCCTGCAATTTCATCCCTTTATAGCAGCTGTTTTTGACAAGTAAAAAGCTTGCAAGTTATACTATCAGTATGTATAAAGAGGAAAATATGAAAAAGAAAATTTAACTCACTACGGGATTGTGTGCAGCTGTTTTAGCCCTCAGTCTCGCAACAACCACTTTTGCGGATGAGCAGACTGCACTAATCACTGCTCCTATCTCTGAGCGACAAGATACGCTTACTCCTGTTTCAGTCATTTCAGAGAGTGGAGCTACTGTAGTTACCAACGAAACACTAGCCCCACTTCCTAACGAAGAAACAACTACCCCAACCGTTGAGGAAGCAACCCCAGCTTCTGCTAAAACTCCAGTAGATCCACGAATCTCTGAAATTCGTGTTATCCATCGTCGTCGGACTTTGAAACCAGACTTTTCTCCAGTTGCTTCTTCAACAGATGTCGTCTACAAGACAGTTGAAGCCCATGCTTTTACCGAATATGATGTCTCTGGAAATGGACCAGCAACGGTTACAGACGAAAACGGAAAAACATGGTACCGTGTGCGATATTCTGATCTTGGTATCAAAGATGGCTTTGCATACAATAGCGCTCCAGAAAAAGGTTCTGCTACAGCACCGGTCATTGAAGTCATTCATCTCTATGACGATATCGATTTGAATCCTGACGTTATTAAACGAGCTCGTTTTGTGGATGAAAAGGGACAAGAAATTGCGCCTTCCCAAGAAAACAGCGTCGAGCGGAGCCTTGATTTGGCTTACGAAGCTGGTCTACCAACAGCACATGCTCAGATCCAAGCTAATGGAAAAACTTATACCTTCCAATCAGCTGACAAAGGAGAACTGACCTCCCATAAACTCCACATTTCTAACCTGGTTACAGTAACCTATTTCTATAAAGAAGTGACCAGTCCAGTAGTTGAAAAACCTGTGACTCCACAGCTGCCAGAAAAACCTAGTCAAAAACTCCGCCTTCCCAAAGGAAATAACGGAGCTAAGACCCGTGTCCCTGTGAAAAAGGCGAATAGGATCCTTTCTGGCGATTACTTATAATTCTAAAGAAAAGAGAGTGGGACAGAAATCGATAATTCGTTAGAATTCAATTTCGTCGTCCCACCTCCGCACAGTTGAGTAAGGCTGTAAAAGCTGATGAAATCAGCGTAGTAGAGCCCACTCAACCACTGCGTCTTGCTCGAAAATCCAAAGACAATTGAAAGGCTAGGACTTTTGTCCCAGCCTCTTAATTTTTAATTTTCCATAAATTGATGCAAGCGGCGAACAGCTTCTTTCAACGTTTCCAGGTCAGTAGCATAACTAAGACGCACATTTTCTGGGGCTCCAAATCCAGCACCTGTAATGAGGGCAACTCCCACTTCTTCCAGGATGGCAGTTGCAAACTCTGTCACATCCGTATAACCTTTCATCTCCATGGCTTTTTTGACATTTGGGAAGAGATAGAAAGCTCCCTGTGGCTTAATGATATCAAAACCTGGAACTTCGCTCAAAAGAGGATAGATGGTGTTCAAACGCTCCTCAAAGGCTTGACGCATCACCTCTACCGAGTCTTGTGGACCTGTCAAGGCTTCAATCGTAGCATACTGCGATACGGCCGTCAGGTTGGAAGTTGTTTGACCAGTCAGTTTACTCATAGCTGCGATGATTTCGGGATCACCAACCGCATAACCAACCCGCCAACCTGTCATAGCATAGGCTTTTGAAACACCGTTAATGACAACCGTTTGTTTGCGGATGGCTTCCGATAAGCTTGAAATCGGAACAAACTCATTGCCGTTATAAACCAGGCGACCATAGATATCATCCGCTAGGATAATAATGTCATGTTCAACCGCCCAATTTCCAATGGCTAGGAGTTCGTCCTTGCTATAAATCATCCCCGTCGGATTAGAAGGAGAGTTTAAGACCAAGACCTTGGTCTTTTCTGTACGAGCTTCTTCCAATTGCTCAACAGATACCTTAAAATCATTGGCTTGGTGCCCTTTGACATATACAGGAACTCCTTCTGCCATCAGGACTTGGTCCCCATAGCTGACCCAGTATGGTGTTGGAATGATGACCTCATCACCTGGATTGAGCACAGCCATAAAGAAGGTATAGAGCGAAAACTTCGCTCCAGTCGCAAAGGTGACTTGATTTGGTGATACAGTGTATCCATAGTAGCGTTCGAAATAGGTATTGACGGCAGCCTTTAATGCTGGCATGCCAGAAGCAACCGTATAAAAGGAAGCCCGCCCATCCCGAATAGCTTGAACTGCAGCATCTTGAATATTCTCAGGAGTGTGAAAATCAGGCTGGCCCAAGGTTAGAAAGAGGATATCTTTTCCTTCTGCCTTTAGTTTTTTTGCTTTGGCATCACTTGCCAGGGTGACACTTTCTTCCATCTTTAATACACGATCAGAAATTTTCATACCTTACCTACTTTCTATCTGGGACCAGTTACAGACGAACCAATTTAGACTAAGATTCTACCAGAAGCTGGCTACAATACCTATATTATACACCATAAATCTGACTTGGAGCAAGATTTTACTAAAGATTCCACATAAACTTTACTCCTTCTAACTATTCGAGTTGTAAATAATTTGAAAGTGAAGTTAACAGACCTATTTCTTGTGTTGATAATTCCATTATCTTGTCACCCACCTGTAATGTATTTGATATTAAGGCTTAATAGCGTCTAATACTATTTATTGATAAAATAATAGTATGAAGAATTTAGAAAAACTATTTGAAGAAGCCCAAACAGAATTAAAAACTATGATTGTCTTTCACAAGGCGGAACGGACTTTTCGTGCAGCAGAGTCTCATGTCTTTAAGGAACATCAGTTGACCCCTACTCAGTTTTCCGTTTTAGAAACCTTGTACAGTAAGGGGGATCTCCGTATTCAGAACCTGATTGACAGTATTTTAGCGACCTCTGGAAATATGACTGTCGTGATTCGAAATATGGTGCGTGATGGATGGATCAAGCGCGAAACGGATCCAGATGACCGTCGTGCCTGCATTGTTTCTTTGACAGAAAAGGGACGTAAAAAAATTATCGAAGTACTTCCTGATCATATACAAAATGTTCAAAAAGTTATGAGTGTCTTTAGCGAAGAAGAGCAAAAACAACTGCAATCTCTTCTGAAAAAATTAAAGGGCTCCCACTAAATTCTAATCATTCAATTAGTCGTGTTCATGGCTAACTTCCTTTAGTAGGGAGCTGGGAACACGGCTTTTTTGATCCCTCGAAAAAACAAAAGAGGCTGGGACAAAAGTCCTAGCCTCTCAATTGTCTTTGGATTGTCGAGCAAGACGCAGTAGTTGAGTGGGCTCTACTACGCTGATTTCATCAGCTTTTACAGCCCTACTCAACTGTGCGGAGGTGGGACGACGAAATCGAATTCTAACGAATTACCGATTTCTGTCCCACTCTCTTTTACTTACTCATATTTCACAAAGACTAATTGTTTTTCAGACGATAAGTCAGACTGGTATGCAAAGCCATTAAAGGTTAGCTGCTTCATCTCTTCGACCTTCGTAATTTGCTTCTCTAGTAAGGCTGTCACGAAAGCCCCACGCGCTTTCTTAGAAATGGTCGAGTGAACCTTCAACTGCCCATTCTTCTCTTCAAAGAATTTAAAAGTCACCATCCGATTTTGAATCTCCTTAGAAAAGACTGTTTCAAACTCACTGGAGAGCAATGAAATAATCAGTTCTTCCTCCTGAAGAGCTTGATCATAGACAGCCTTCCAAAAGGGCTTTAAGGATTTACCCTGGACCTTAAGCTTCATTAGAAAGTCCAAACGATGGGGAGCAATCGAAGTAAGGGCTGGAATCACTCCATAAAGAGCTG
Organism: Streptococcus sp. SCPM-O-B-23252 (M501); assembly: GCF_058200355.1. Lineage (NCBI taxonomy): Bacteria > Bacillati > Bacillota > Bacilli > Lactobacillales > Streptococcaceae > Streptococcus > Streptococcus sp. SCPM-O-B-23252 (M501). The sequence continues at coordinate 676,194 of NZ_JBYQGS010000001.1, read as the reverse complement.
AGGTGATCAAGAGATGGTCTTGCACATAAGCAGCTTCTGCTTCTGTCCAGTCCATACGGCGGATATTCCGATACATGAGGCCGTCAAAGAGCTTCAAAGCTGGATAGGTCTTAGCTGTACCCGACTTGAGCGCTTGGATCCGTTGCTCTTCTTCACTTGCTCGTTCTTTAGAAATCTTATAAAGTGAGGCTAACTCTTCTAGAGATAATGAAGCTAAGGCATCGATGACCGCTTGTGTCTCATTTGATATAGGATTCCCCATTTTTTCTGGGGTATCCAGATTCATTTCTTTTGCAGTTGGAATTAATAGTTTCATAGAATTATTGTACCATATTTCATTTTCGCTTGACATAAAATTACCATCATGTTATCATCTAGTTATTAAAACTAGATAACAAAGAGGTAATAACTATTTTATTCAACTACAGTTATCCCAGGTGGGAAGAAATTCCTGATATTGATCTTTATTTGGACCAAGTCCTCCTCTATGTCAATAAGGTGTGTGCGCCTTTTATCTCAGAAACAGACAAGGGCTTGACAGCCTCCATGGTTAATAATTACGTTAAACACGGCTACCTGCCAAAACCAGATAAGAAGAAATACAAGCGACAGCAAGTTGCCCGTCTCATTGCTATTACGACCTTAAAGACGGTTTTTTCGATTCAAGAGATCGCAGCTACCTTGAACCTCTTGCAGAGTCAAGCCAACTCCGCAGACCTCTACAATAGTTTTGTGGACTTTCTTCATGAAGAGAAAGAACCTTTAGCACCCATTATCGAATCTGCCTGTCGTACCGTGCTACTCTATCAAGAAACGCTATCCTATATCCATGTTCATTCTGAGGAGGAAAAATAAAAGTGAATTATGCTAGTAAATTAAGTAAACGATTATCCTTTGGGGAAGAAATCGCTAATAGCGTCACCCATGCAGTCGGTGCCGTTTTGATGCTCTTTCTCTTACCAACTTCTGCTATTTATAGTTATGAAACACATGGGACTCTATCAGCTATCGGGACTTCTATTTTTGTCATCAGTCTCTTTCTCATGTTTCTCTCATCGACCATCTACCATGCTATGGCCTATGACTCACCTCAGAAGTATGTCCTTCGGATCATCGATCACTCCATGATTTATATTGCCATTGCAGGTAGCTACACACCCGTCGTTCTTTCTCTCATGAACAACTGGTTCGGCTATGCCATTATCCTGATTCAATGGGGGACGACCATCTTTGGGATACTCTACAAAATTTTTGCTAAGAAGGTAAATGAAAAATTCAGCTTAGCCCTCTATTTGATTATGGGATGGTTGGTGATTTTCATTATCCCACAGATCATTAGCCAAACAAGTCCAACCTTCTGGGGCTTGATGTTGATGGGTGGCCTATGCTACACAGTTGGAGCTGGATTTTACGCCAAAAAGAAACCTTATTTCCATATGATTTGGCACCTCTTCATCTTAGCCGCTTCTGCTCTCCAATATATCGCGATTGTGTATGTCATGTAAGACAGTGACTCTCTTATAGGGAGTCACTTTTTAGTTGCTTTTTTACACCCAATTGACTACAATAAAGAAAAATTGTACGGGGACAGTTATGACAACCAAATACCAAAAGATTTTTACTACATTGAAAAACCAGATTGACCAGGGGATCCTAAAAACTGGAGACCGCCTGCCTTCCGTTCGCCAACTAGCCAGTCAGTATGCCTGCAGTAAGGATACCGTCCAACGGGCCCTGCTCGAGCTCAGCTACAAGAACTATATCTATGCTAAGCCCCAAAGCGGCTATTATGTCCTGGAGGAAGAGACTGGAAAGCATACCGACCTGCCTCTTCGCCTCAAGGAAGATCGCTTCCAGGCCTTTGAAGACTTTCGGACTTGTATCAACGAAACCCTTGTCGGTCGTGATAATTACCTCTTCAACTACTATGAAAAACAAGAAGGTCTTGTCGATCTCCGTCAATCTATTGCTTCTCTCCTGCGAGAAGATGCGATTTATACCCAGGAGCAACAAATCGTTATCACCTCAGGAACCCAGCAAGCCCTCTACCTCCTAAGCCAGGTCGCCTTCCCAAACCAAAAAGAAGAAATCCTAGTAGAGCAACCAACCTATTACCGCATCAATAAATTAATTCAGGAGCAAGACTTACCTTATCAAAGCATCAATCGCTTGCCTCAAGGAATTGACTTTGACCAACTGGAAGCCATTTTCAAAAGTGGCAGGATCAAATTTTTCTATACCATTCCCCGCTACCATTATCCTCTGGGACATAGTTATAGCAAACAAGAGAAGGAACAGATTTTGGCCTTAGCAGAACTCTATGATGTCTATATTGTCGAGGACGATTACTTGGGAGATTATGATCCACATTTTTCTCCTAGCTTTCATTATCTGGATGCATCTGACCGGGTCATCTACATCAAGTCCTTTTCTACCAGCCTCTTTTCTGCCCTCCGCATCACTTCTATGGTCCTGCCCCAAGCTCTTCTTGCCCCTGTCTTAAAACTCAAGGGTACACTCGACTACGAAAGTAACTTGGTCATGCAGAAGGCCTTGAGCCTCTATATTGATAATGGCATGTTTGCAAAAAACAAAGAGCTTCTGCACCAACAGCAATTCATCCAAAAAGAGCAAGCTTCTTCCCTACTCCAGCAACATTCCCTATCCGTCCCTGTATGGCCGGTCATTGGAGGAGTCTTACTAGATTTAAGACAGGTCCCTTCGGTCGCTCGACTGAAACATAGCGGTCTCCCTCTCCACTTCTTCGAATCTGCCTATATTCAAAGCTGTCCCTATGCCTTTGCCCGTATCAATCAGGACAAACTGGAAGAGGTTTTACCCCAAATTATCGCTTATCTATGATTCAATCCCACCCTTCTATTTCTTGAGTAATTTTATATACAAAACTATGTTACGAAAATATTACATTTATTACAAAAATCACTTGACATCTGTAACAATAGGAGTATAATCTAAGTCAGAAAGATAAAGAGGTGATATTATGAAACGATCTTTGATTCGTTGGACTGCAGCCTCTCTTGTGGCTGCATCACTTGGACTTGCTTTGGGAGGGTGTGGCTCAAAAGATAAAACAACTTCCTCATCCGAAAAAGCTTCTAGCTCAAAAGTTGAGAAAAAACCAAAAGCTAGCTTAAATAAAAAAGCTACAGTTTCTTCTTCTCAAGCAAAAGAAAATACTACTCCTTCAAGTCAGGCAAGTAACCCGTCAGCTTCAACTGAACCGAACAAGGCAGAAGATACATCTTCAACTGATCAAGCAGTTGTTCCTGCAGCACTTGTCGGCACTTGGGTAGGATCTAGCCCTCAGGCGGATAGCATCAAAATGACTATTGAAGCTAATGGAGATATTACAACTGTCGTTAGCTTTAAAAATGATAGTGAACCAACCCGCACAGCCACCTATACTGCAAGAGCTATTCAAGCATCTGGTAATGTCTATTACTGGGAGTCAGAAGGTCTTAATGGCGCAGATGCTCTTCTTCCTGGTATTACTGGTTTAGGAGTAGCAAATTTCCGCTTCAAACCAGGATTTATCCTTGAGGAAGGTCATTATACTCCGATAGCCTTCACAACAGATATCAATACAGAATTTGACTATAGCAATTACAGAGATTTCCACTTCTCATTGACCAAAGAGCAATAAGGACAGGAAATTCTCTAATAAAAAAAAGAATGTTGACCCTCAACATTCTTTTTTTATGTTTTATTCACTTTCACAAATCAATTGGGTTAAACCCTTACTTCTTAGTCAGGGCCCAGCTCTTAGCCACAAGCTCAAAGAGAAGATCATCCTCCACTCGACCATCCAAGGGAATGCTGATCCAGTACTTCTTGTTCATATGATAAGCCGGATAGAAATGGGGTTCTTCTAAGAGTTGGCTGACATGATCCTGTTTAAGATTTAAGACCTCAATCTTCCCTTCCTGCCTCGCATCTAGCTTGGACCAGTCTATCTTCATCAAGACGCCAAACCATTTGAGATCCTTTTGATGACGGAAGACGCCCGAGTCCGGAGAACGGTCCCAGAGGTATTCGATAGGACGGTCATATTGCCGGCTGATCCAATCCACCAAGCGCTTGGTCTGAGGATACAAAAAATCTTTGACAGTAAAACAGGAGCTTCTGATATCCTCTAAGGCCTGCTGGCAAGCTTCTCTGACTTGGCCAACATATTGACCAACCATCTGGTCCATATGAAGCTGCACATAGTCGTCGCCTGTCTCCTGATCCACTAGCCAAAAATGCACTTGCTTACTTTGGACAGTCACATAAAGTTTGAAGTCTCCATCCAGGATCTGTTGATCATAGTGAAACTTCTCTCCCTGCTTTGAAAACCCATAAGCTAGAGCTTTTTCATTGTCTATACTGTATTTCTCAAAATAATCTGGTAAAAACACGTACTACTCCTTTCCTCCAGTATACCAAAAATCAAGAAAAAAGAGCTGAGATTTCTTCCTCAACTCATATATCTTTAAAAGACAACACGAGTTCCATGGACCTGATCCACCCCTGGAACATCAAGGAAAAGCTGACGATTCTCCAAAGAGACTCCTCCACCTGCCAAGATTTCTAACTGGCGATCTGCAAGCTGGGCATACTCTTCGTAGCGTTGCAACCGTTGTTCTAAGTCTGTTTCTGGACTGCCGGCTCTTGTTAATAGTCTCGTCACGCCTACTTTCTTCATCCACTCGATACTCGCAGCTTGATCTTCTAAAGGAATCTGGTCAAATGCCATATGCATGGTCAATTCAAATCCTTGACTGGCTTCGATGAAACGAAGCATAGCATCTTTATCCAGCTGATTGTCAGCAGTCAAAGCCCCAACAGCTAAACCATCAACACCCAGGTCACGGGCAATTTTCCAGTCTTCTAACATTATGTCTAGCTCTTGCTCAGAGTATACAAAATCTCCACCTCGTGGACGAATCATAACGATGACCTTTGCCTGATAATCTTTAGCAAGCTTCACAGCCTCTTTGATCACACCATAGCTTGGAGTCGTACCTCCAACCGCTAAGTTATCACATAATTCTACACGACGCGCTCCTGCTTGAAAAGCCTTCTCTAACAGTGTTATGTTCTCTGCACAAAATTCATATAACGGCATCCTAAATCTCCCTGTATTTGAAATCGTTTTCTTGTTCTACCTTACTCTTTTTTCATTTCTTTGTCAATTAGAAAAACCATCAGCCTCATCAGAAACCTATGGTTGATGCTTAATAGGAAATTGGAACAATAATCTGTAATACCATGTTCCCTTTTTCGACCTTCGCAGAATGGATTCGGTAGCCACTTGTCGGCATGGTCAATTGGATTTGATTCCCTATCATAGTAGCTCCTGTGCCCTCTTGGTTAACTTTTTCAGCAATCTTTGAAGCAACCAAGCTACGTGGAATCGGCAGATGTCCAAGACGGGCCCGTTCTAGGTTCAAGGTCAATTGTTGATCCGTCACACTAGCTGAAAAGTCCATGCTCACCATGGTTTCCACCGGTCCCAGTTCAATCGGAACCTGAACATTGATATACTCTCCATTCATAGCAACTGCTGTATTGAGGAGAGTTTCATCTGTCATTTCCCCTGCCATGGATTTAATAACTTGGCGCAATTGAGGAGAATTCAGTTGAAGCTCTGTTTGCAGGCCAGAAGCAGTCACGTCTGCTGTAGAGAAGCCTTCTTGAGCCAGATCTACCAGCGAAGTATTCACTGTTACATTTTTAAATTGCTCTTGAGTCGAAACCTTTGCTGGTATCAAGAAAACTGCTAAGACAATAACTAGGAGGAAGGTCAGTCCGATGAGTCGTTTGATCCATTTCCACATATGGTCACCTCTTTTCGTTTTGATGGATAGAAGAGAATTCACCTCTATCACTATTGATCTATTCTTTTTAAAATACGACTTCTATTCTACCCTAATTTTTCAAAAAAAGCGAACGAGAGGAATAAGGTGCACATAAGAAAAGAGGTGGAAAAAATCCCAACCCCTATTTGAATGTTAATGGAATTGCATCCCACCATCCACGATGATGGTTTGTCCTGTAATGTAGTTTGAATCAGGACCAGCAAGGAAGCTAACCGCTGCAGCGACATCTTCGGGTTCGGACAAACGTTTAAGGGTAATATCTTTAGCGAAAGTTTGCATACCCCATTCGTCATCTTTACCAGCGTTCTTACCAACTTCATGAGCGATATCATACATCATTGGAGTCTTAACGATACCAGGTGCATACGCATTGACAGTAATACCTGAATCAGCCAAGTCACGTGCCAAAGTTTGAGTGATACCACGAACTGCAAACTTAGTACCACCATAGACAGTCAAGTTAGGGTTACCTACAACACCTGCTTGTGAAGTTGCATTGATGATTTTTCCGCCATGGCCAAGCGCCTTGAATTGAGCTTGTGCAGCTTGAGCACCCCAGATGACACCACCAACGTTGATGGCAAAAGTGCGTTCAAATTGTTCTTCTGTAATCGTATCAAGTGGTGTAGTTGGAGCAACACCAGCGTTGTTAACGACAACATTTAAATCTCCGAAATGATCCACAACTTTTTGGAAAGCTGCAGCCACTTCAGCTTGTTTGGAGACATCAGCAACGACCGCAAAAGCATTCTCTGCTGATAACTCAGCTACTGCTTTTTCTGCTGTCTCAGCATTGTAGTCTAAGACTCCGACCTTGAAGCCATCTTGTACCAATCGTTTTGCAATCGCAAAACCGATCCCTTGACCTGCACCTGTGACAATAGCTACTTTAGACATATGATTCCTCCTTGGTATCCCCGATACCAGCAAACGTTCATAGAAGAACAGCAAAGGTTGACAGTCAGTTTTGGGTGAATCTATCATAAGTTCCTTCCAAAACTATGCTAACAGTATACTCCTTTGTGAAAAAAGTGTCAAACTCTAGCCTGTTATTTTCTAAAGTATTTTACAATCTATCTTATCTTTATTTAGTAATAGATTAACTGATTATAATAATTTTGAAAAGGGTTTTATATCTTGACAAAAACACTCCTATTGTCTATTGTTTTGGGCCTTATTTCATGCTACACTAATTATAAGACAATCAAATAATAAGGAGATCTAACAATGAAAGAATTCATGGATAAATTGAATAACCTACCTAAACCAGTTCAATACATTATTGCGATCATTATTTTCTTTATTGCGTTTTACATTTCTTATAGCTTGTTTTAAGTTAGAACGTACAAAGCTCTCTTTATCTGATACAGTATTTTAAAAGAGAGTGGGACAGAAATCGGTAATTCGTTAGAATTCGATTTCGTCGTCCCACCTCCTCACAGTTGAGTAGGGCTGTAAAAGCTGATGAAATCAGCGTGGTAGAGCCCACTCAACCACTGCGTCTTGCTCGATAATCCAAAGACAATTGAGAGGCTAGGACTTTTGTCCCAGCCTCTTTCATTTTTTAAAACATTTTAAAGACTGCTACTGCAAGTACTGCACCGATGATTGGACCAACTACTGGGATCCAAGCGTAACCCCAGTCACCATCTCCTTTGTTAGGAATAGGAAGGAGGCTGTGCATGATACGAGGTCCTAGGTCACGAGCTGGGTTGAGAGCGTAGCCTGTAGTTCCACCGAGAGACAAACCAATCCCTACAATCAAGGTACCAACGGCAAAAGTACCAAGTCCTGCTTGAAGGTCATAAAGACCAAGTGCAAAGATGGTCAATAGCAAAACAAAGGTTCCAAGGATTTCACTGATTAGATTGGAAGTAGTGTCTTTGATAGCTGGACCTGTACTGAAGGTTGCAAGGATATTTCCAGGATTTTCTTCTGCTAGGTAATGCGGTTTGAACTGTAACCAGACAAGGACTTGCCCCACCATGGCTCCAGCAAATTGAGCGATGATATAAGGAATCACAGATGCCCAAGCTAGTCCACCATTAAGAGCAACCCCAATCGTCACCGCTGGATTCAAATGTGCCGGACTTAACTTGCCAGAGATAAAGGCTGCCACTGCAACTGCAATCCCCCAACCAAGAGTAATGACGATCCAACCTGAGTTATGGCTCTTCGTTTTCGGAAGAACCACTCCTGCTACAACCCCATTTCCCAAAAGAATCAGGATTAAGGTCCCTAAAAATTCACCAAATAATTCTTTCATATGATTTATTTCTCCATTATAAAGAGGGGCCGGTCAGATATTCTTCTTTCCAACCCCTTTTTGTTTTTCTTAATTTTTTAATGCTGCCAAGTCATTGTTTTCCAAAGCGACTTGCAAGTCTTGACGGTAGCCAGCTTTTTCTTCTTCTGACCATTCATAGAAGCGTCCCATTTCATCCAAAACAGGTTCGACAATTGCATCTAAGCTATCTCGCATGAAGAGCATGTGGTTCGTCCGACGAAGAAGGAAGTCAACTGGGCTAAGTGCCAATTCATTGCGCATTGCATAGTGAAGTGATAAGGTATCTGCTAGGCTCAATCCAGGTGCTTGTTCCACGCTATGAGCAAGGGCGAAGACCTTAGGTGCATTAGAACCGTATAGGTTAGCTAGGTAGTGAGCTTCCTTGCTATCCAAGCCACGAGATACGCCAAGTTGAGCAAAGGCTTCGATTTCAGAATCCACGTTCGTTGGGTTAATTTCTCCACCTGATACTGGATAGGTCTTAGAGTTGATCAATTTGAACTGACGGTCAAATTCTTCCTTGAGAATGGTCAAGACACGCTCCATCGCTCCTTCAGCCATCTTGCGGTAGTCTGTAATCTTCCCACCAGCCAGGGTCAAAAGACCATTGTCATCGCGGTCTAAGCTTGATCCACGAGAAACAGCAGATGGATCCAAATGTTTTTCAGAAGTGCTGCCTTCCAAGTGGCTGATTGCTGATTCAACATCTTCACGCGATTTTTCTTTAGAAAGATAGCCTTCAACTGTTGCAATCAAAGCATTAAAGCTTTCATCACTGATAGTGCCGTTGTTTCCACCATTGTAGTCAGAAGCACTGTTTCCTGAGATCAACGGACGAAGACCAGCCCAGCTACTTTCGATATCATCGATGGTGATGTGAGCTTCTGGGAAGCGGTTATTCACGATTCCTAACAAGTAGTCGACATCTTCTTGAGTTACTGTTGGATGCTCTAAGTCGCCAGTGTAGTCCGTGTCAGTCGTTCCGAAGTAAGTTTTGTTTTCACGTGGCAAGACGAAGACCATCCGACCATCTCCAAGACCAGTATCAAAGTAGACTGGTTGAGAAACTTTGATCTTGCTTGAATCTACGACCAAGTGAACACCCTTGGTTGGACGCATTTGTGAATGCTGCTCTCCATCGTTTGAGAGGTTACGCACTTTATCGCTCCAAGGACCAGTTGTATTAATCACCAAACGAGCCTTGATTTCAAAGACTTCATCAGTCAAGAGATCACGCGCCACTACACCTGTGATCTTGCCAGATTCATCAAAGAGGAATCCTTCAGCTTTTACGTGGTTAGCAATGAGGGCCCCATCTTGGTTGGCACGTTTGATATTTTCAATCACCAAACGAGCATCGTTGTTACGGAAGTCTAGGTAGACCCCACCTCCGACTAGACCTTCTTGTTTCAACTCAGGCTCACGAGCCAACACTTCTTCTTTGGTCAAGACCTTGTTGGCAGCTGGAGTATTGCTGACACCTGCCAAGAGGTCATAGAGGTCCATGGCTACCTTAAGACGGAAGAGGCTAAAAGTTGCCCCATCTTCATCATAGACTGGTAAGAGCATTGGGTCTGGTTTTGGAATATGAGGAGCAATTTGTTGCACTACTGCACGTTCTGATACCGTATCTGATACCACTTCTACGTCAAATTGTTTGAGGTAACGAAGTCCACCGTGGACCAATTTTGTTGAACGGCTTGATGTCCCTTCCGCAAAGTCCTGCATTTCAATCAAACCTGTTTCAAGACCACTTGCTGCTGCCTGCAAGGCTACCCCAGCACCTGTGATCCCTCCCCCGATAATCAAAAGATCCAGGGTGCGTTCTTGCATTTTCTTAATCGATAATTCACGAGTTTTCTTTGAAAATTCCATAATTCTTCACTTTCTATCCTACTGAAGTCTTGACTAGTCTTCAATTTCTGCAAAGAGTTGGGTAGCTTTAACAGCTTTCTTCCATCCCTTGTAGAGTTGTTCTTTACGAGATTCGTTCATAGAAGGCTCGAAGAGTTCACCAGTTGCATTGAGTTCTTTCAATTCATCTAGGTCTTTCCAGTAGCCGACTGACAGGCCAGCAAGGAAGGCTGCCCCCAAAGCTGTTGTTTCCAAGTTTTTAGCACGAGCGATATCAATACCAAGAATATCCGCTTGGAACTGCATCAAGAAGTTATTCATAGCTGCTCCACCGTCCACCTTCAGGACTTGAATAGCCGTCTTAGCATCAACCTGCATAGTATCAATGATATCACGTACTTGGTAAGCAATGGATTGAAGAGTCGCCTTAATAAAGTCTTCTTTGGTTGTTCCACGAGTCAAGCCAAAGACAGAACCACGAGCATTTTGATTCCAGTATGGTGCCCCTAGACCTGTGAAGGCCGGTACCACATAAACTTCATCGTTGTTGTGAGAATCACGTGCATATTGTTCAGATTCAGGTGAGCTTTCCACCATGCGTAGACCATCACGAAGCCATTGAATGGCACTTCCAGCGATAAAGATAGATCCTTCCAAAGCGTAGTAGACTTTACCATTGATTCCATATCCAATGGTAGTCAACAAGTTATTTTCAGATAACTGCATCTCTTCACCGGTATTCATGATGATGAAAGATCCAGTACCGTAAGTATTTTTAACCATACCAGGTTCAAAGGCCAACTGTCCAAAAAGAGCCGCTTGTTGGTCACCCGCCATACCAGAGATAGGCACTTCTCCACCGTAGAAATGGAAAGGAGCTGTTTTTCCATAGATTTCAGAGTTAGAACGAACTTCTGGAAGCATAGCCTTAGGAATATTGAGGATTTCCAAAATCTCATCATCCCATTTTAGGTCTTTGATATTGTAGAGCATGGTACGAGCAGCATTTGAATAGTCTGTTACGTGAGAAGCTCCGTCTGTCAACTTCCAAACCAACCAAGTATCGATGGTTCCAAAGAGCAATTCTCCTTTTTCAGCCCGTTCTTGTGCTCCTTCTACATGATCCAAGATCCAGCGAATCTTAGTTGCTGAGAAGTAGGCATCAATGACCAAACCTGTTTTTTGGTGAAATTTTTCGACATAGCCTTGGCTCTTAAGTTGTTCAGCTAAAGGAGCTGTTTGGCGAGACTGCCAAACAATGGCATTGTAGATTGGAAGGCCAGTATTCTTATCCCAAACAACAGTTGTTTCCCGTTGATTGGTAATTCCGATAGCTTCGATTTGTCCTGGTTTGATGCCACTTTCGATAAAAGCACCAGCGATAACAGACTGAACAGAGTTCCAGATTTCATTTGGATTGTGTTCAACCCAACCAGCTTGAGGGAAAATTTGAGTAAACTCTTTTTGGCTAGAGCTTACTTTTTCTCCTTTTTTATTAAAAATGATGGCTCTAGAACTAGTTGTTCCTTGGTCAATGGCCATAATGTATTTTTCTTGTGACATGAAATGTCCTCCTGGAAAAAGAAATATTCTTTAGGAGACGTACTCCTTACATTGTCTAGTATACAAAATAAACCGCTTTCATGTTCATCAATTTTTTTTTAATTTTTAAAAAATATGAGGGGCGTCTCTTGAATCGCTTGAGACAGAAGAGATTTCCACACTTCTGTTCTATTAAATTTTCAGACAAATCTAAGCATTTTCGAGCAAAAAAAGAAGACCCGAGTCTTCTTTGTAATCTACTAAGAATTGGCATCCCCATAAATCATCTGACGAATATTAGCTAGATCGATCAGATCCAAATCATATTTCAAGTAATAGACAGGGATCCGCTCTGTAAAACTAATCGGGTTGTTGGTCACAATCAAATCGTAATCCGTAGCTGGATCAAAGGCTTCAATGGTAATAAAACGATTATATTCCAGATAGCGCTTGAGGACTTCCGTCATTCGTGTGTAGCCTAGATAGCCTACGGTTAAGTCTAGGCCGATCTTAATCTGTCTCCCACTATTTTCTGCGATATAATCCATTAATTGAAGCCACTCCCACTTGATTTTTTTATCCAGAGCCGTCCCTTGGCAAAGGATCGGAAGTTTGCTAAAGATAGTATCTGCTACTTCTCTATAATCATGACTACTAAAGATATACGGATTATGGTTTTCAAGTTGGTATTTATACTTGTCTTGAAGGAGGTAGCCTGTAAAAAGATAAACCTGCCCACAAATTTGGCTAAGCTCATAGGTCACAGGACCTTCGATATAATCCGCTAATAACTTCTGCGTTTTCATCTCTTGAATGAGCTGCGTAGTCAAAGCCCCAATCTCCCCTCCAAATCCTAAGATATACTCCATGGTATGAAGGGGGAGGATCCGATGGGTGACTAGAAAAGCAAAGAGGATCAACATCTCTCCATCCTCATAGCTAAGAGCAATGTGTTTCCCTGAAAAGAGCTGGTCTACCCTATGAAACAAACGTTGATAAAATATATTGTCCGTATAGCCCTTCATCTTCTGTTCAATTTCTCGGAATTGACAGGCATTAACCTTGAGTCGTTGCTGGGTAATATGGGACCAGAGAACAAAATCCAAGCGTTGTCCTTGAGACAATTTTGCTCCACAGAGCTCTTCTAAGGTTGCAATTTCGGTTTGTCTTTCTTTCTTGTCCAGTTCTTGTTTCCAGTCTGCACTAGCCCAGATCTTTCGTAGCAAGCCAAAATAAAAATAGCGAATCTTATGTTCAGGCCCTTTCAAGCGCCCATTGTGGATGGAAAATTGAAACTCAGCTAATAATTTGTTTAAGCCCGAAATATGACGCCCTAATGTCGCTTCACTAATCAAGAGTTCCTGAGCTAGTTGCTGAGCTTGAAACTGGCCATGATACAGCAAATAGATCAATAGTTGGTACTTGATGGCATTGTCCAAAAAAGCCCGCCGAATGTCCCGCCCCTTGGTATCCGAATCCACAAGAAGGCGAAGATTTTCATCTACTACCTCAATGGAAAGGGCCAGCTGATTTTCTTGGGCCTTGTCATTGATCAGTGCAAGATATTTGTTCAAGGTTGCTTTGGAAAATTCCGTCTCAGCCATCACTTCTGACAGACTGCTTGGAGAATGCTTTTGCAGATGAGACAGGATTAAAAACTGCCCACCCTCACTTTTTTCCATTAAATCAGCTAAATGCATTTTCAGAAAACCCTTCCATGATATTAGTTTTAGCATAACACAAAACTTATGAAAGTCGAAATATAATGCTTACCAGCTCTATCTAAATATCACAAATCTCTAAATTATAAAACCTCCCACCGAAATTAGATGAGAGGTGCAACTCTATTTCTATGATTTTCGCATAGTCACTAGCCAAGTGGCTACTAGGATTTTGAAAATAATTTGCTCATTTTTCCTCCGTAACAGGATGATAAATCAGATAGATCCCCCCTAATCCGCATCAACCCAAAGATGGTATTGTTCACAATGGAGACATCGAAAGAGATAGCCACACATAGGACCATCCTTGACTAAGTATTCAGCCACATCCTGAAATTCATTACGTGCCTCGTATTCTGCTAAGACTTGCTCTGCAATTCCCATTTCTTCGAGTTCACGAGTGCCAACTGTCCCCATATAGGCACAGTAGTCTTGGCAACAAGAGAGCCAATATTCGCCCTGCCAGCTTCTATAGCCAGGAGTTTGAAAGAAGAGGATCTGGTCTTTTTCCTTATCCATGACCCCTTGCCAATCAGCATCTTGGATAAACTCTGCTTCAAACTTTTGGGCAGCACGACCTGTAGCAATACAAGTCGGACAGAGATGACTTAGCTCTTCTTCACAATAGGGTCTCAACGCATAATAAATGGTGTGGGCTTCCCCACACGAAGGACAGGTCTTAGGCTCTCCTTCCTTAAAGGCACCCGTTGCTAGTGGGTCCGGATGATAGCGGAAGGTTGGCAATTCATTGATTTTCTCTTTATGAGCCTCTTTTTCTTTTTCAGTAAAGGGACGCGGGAGAGCAAAGCGATCTCCATGACTATGACTCATCTTTTCTAAGATAAAAAGTTTCTTAACTTGCTTGCGATCAGACTTGTCTACTAGCTCTGTGAAGAGGGCAAAGGCACTGGCATACAAGCCCAACTCTTGGTAAACATCCACCAAGACCTGCTTAGCTTCTGGAGTTTCCAGTAAAGCTAGACGATCTGCAAATTCATAGAGAGCTAGCACGCTGGATGAATCCTTCTCTTGCGCTTGGAACTGCTTTTTAAGCCGGATATATTCTTTCATCGAATCGATCATAGGACTACTCGCTTTCATTTTTAAAGGAAACAATTCGTAAATTCTATTTCTACAGATGATTGTATTCTAACGTGAATCATGTACTTTAAACCCATACCTACCAGCATTTCGCTTGAGTTTCGCAACTAACACTTCATTGCGCTTGCTTTTCCCGAAAAAGAGGGGAATGGTCTTACCATTTCTGAGTTCGGTATAGAAAGCATAGCGACTCCCACCACCAGCGCGACCACGGAGTAGCAAGTAGGTAATTTGCTTAATCTCTTTCAGTGGGATCATTCGCCGACTGAAACACAAAGGCACATGAATGTAGAAGATGCCACTGTTAATATGGAAGGGTGCAAAGAAGGGACCACCACTACGTCGGCTAGCCAACCAGCGACGAACGAATAACGTAATGCTGAAGAAGCCAATAAAACCAACACTTAATAATACTGGTCCTGATCCTAAACTTGCCATTCCATTTCTCCCTCCATAAATTCTAAATACACAGTACAATTGTTGACTCGGCCTTAATCAGTATGCTTTTTAGTCTTGGTTAATAAGATGATGACAGCCACTAAGAGAAAAATTCCAAATCCGAAAGCAACTTGTTCTAAATCTTTTAATCCTTCAATGTAGGGTAGGACATACATACTTGATTCTACTAATAGAAAACCAATAAGAATAAGGGCTAGAGCAAAGTAGCTCCATTTTTTACTCATCTTTAGCTCCTTTCCTTAGCTGGAATTCCATCAAACTTAACTAGCTGGAAATTCTATTTGGTTTCAACCCATTTTTCATTGTCCATGATAAAGGGCTTAGCTAGACCTTCACCGGTGTAATCTTGGTATTTGGTCTCCAAGTATTTGTAGACATCTTCTTTAGTCGCAAACTTGATGGCTTGATATGGTTCTTCAAAAGTAAGTTTTTCGACAAAGAGATAGCCTTCCTTGGCAGGTACCAAAACGCCCACGTGACCAACAAAAAGGGTATTACCGTCTAAATTGTCATGAACGATGACAGAAAGCATACGCGCGTTTTCATTGAATTTGAAATTAGAAAAATACTCTTCCATCTTCTTAGCATGGACCTTGACATCCGTTGTAGCTTCTGTTGAAACTCGTGAGTAGAGAATGTTAAAGGCTTCCTTGTCTGCCTCATCAAAGACTTTTCCTTTGTCAATAGCATCATTGTCCACAAACAAGAGTTCACTATCCGCCTGCTGCTTAGGAATCTCGATGCGGTTCTTCAGCAAAGTATAACTATTGATCCGGCAGTTGGTCCCGACGAAATCGCCCTTCTGCTTGGTCCACAAGTCACTGATCTTCTCCACATCGTATTCCGTCTTTTTGAAGGTGCTGAAGTCACCTATCAAGCCGACCGAGCCAACAATGCTATCGTAGTCGGTTACTAGACCCAAAAATTTATCTACACTGTCCTGATCCAAATAAGCAGATAAGAGAGCCCGCACTTCTTCGACACTTTCCTTACTATTGAGGTTGCTGTAAGTTCCCTTGTAGTGCTCCTTGTCTGAATGGGACTGCTGCACTGTGGAACTTGCCTGTTTTTCCTTGGATTGCTTTTGGTTGCTACCACAAGCCGCTAATGCAAAGATCCCCAAGGCACAGCTGGTAAGGAGCATGAATTTTTTAAATGGTTTCATAAAATGGTTCCTTTTCTATATACTAAGATGTTTTATAACATTGAGTCATGTTTTGTACCATGATTCATTTCTTTTTCCTATCGAATCTCCTTATCCTATATTATAGTTTAAAACTGACTTAGCTCCAACTATTTTTTACGAATTAAGGAAACTTTATAAGTAGCAAAAAAGAGCTGGCAGACTATCCAGCTCTTCAATGAATAATGAATCTTATTTAATCTTATGTTTGTTCATCTTTTCTTCAAAGACTTCCGTCATAATGACACGCAATTCTTCCCGTTCTTTTTCAGGAAGGTCTCCTTGGCGTTTGGCAACGGCATAGAGATTAGGATAGCGCATGGCCACACGTTCGATCGTCTTTGTTGTCGCATGCCCTCTGACAAAGAATGGAATGCGCTTGATCCATTCTTGCGGTACAAGAGCAAGCAACTTCTTCGCCGCTTCCTTATCAGAAATCTCGGCAGTGCTCAAACCTTGGTTGATTTGTTCCTGTTCTTTTTCTGTAAAATCTTTTAATTCCATTCAAAACCCTCATTATCTATTTGTATCTAATAGTACATTATACACCTAAGAAATCAAAAGTACAATTTTAACCTTTCCTTAGCTGAAAGGAAAAATTAATAGCACAACAGTATTATTCGCATAAAAAAGCCTCAAGAATTATATTCTTGAGACTTTATTGTTAAATCAAATGTGCTAATACACTACAGTTAGTTATATATTAGTTATTTGAAATTTTACGTTTCAACAACACTGCTCCTGAAAGAACAATTGCTCCTGAAAGGATCAATCCGCTTGCTACGACTTCACCTGTACTTGGGAGAAGGACTTTGCGTCCGCCACCGTTACCATCTCCATTTCCGCCAGGGTTTCCTGGTGCTGGAGTTGTTTTCTCTGGAGTTGTTGTGGTTCCACCATCACCATTACCTGAACCATGGTTATCTGGTTTTTCCGGAGTTGTTACAGTTGTATCTTCACTTACTGTAGTAGTGGTTGTAGTTGTATCCTCACTTACTGTAGTAGTTGTTGTGGTTGTATCTTCACTTACTGTAGTAGTTGTTGTGGTTGTAGGTTCCTCAGTTGTTGTAGTTGTGGTTGTTGTAGGTTCCTCGGTTGTTGTGGTAGTTGTTGTGGTTGTTTCACCACCACCTTCACCATGGTTATCTGGATTTTCCGGAGTTGGTGTGGTGGTTGTAGTTGTTGTAGGTTCCTCAGTTGTTGTAGTTGTGGTTGTTGTAGGTTCCTCTGTTGTTGTAGTTGTTGTGGTTGTTGTGGTTGTAGGTTCCTCAGTTGTTGTAGTTGTTGTTGTTGTAGGTTCCTCTGTTGTTGTAGTTGTTGTGGTTGTTGTGGTTGTAGGTTCCTCAGTTGTTGTAGTTGTTGTTGTTGTAGGTTCCTCTGTTGTTGTAGTTGTGGTTGTTGTAGGTTCCTCAGTTGTTGTAGTTGTGGTTGTTGTAGGTTCCTCTGTTGTTGTAGTTGTTGTTGTTGTAGGTTCCTCTGTTGTTGTAGTCGTGGTTGTTGTAGTAGTTGTTGTAGTTGTAGTTACATAAGTATTTGTAAACTTACGTGGAGAATCTGCTTCTTTAACTGTTGCAACAAGCTTACCTTCACCATTATCTACTACTGAAACATGGACAGTGTAGCTTTCTTCTGAATAAGTAACACCTTCTTCAGATCCAGCTTTCTCAGTAATCACGTATTCGTGCTCACCTGGTTCAGTGTATGAAAGTTTGAAGGCTACTTCATTTGTCGCTACCTCAACACCTTCAACTTCTTTACCGTTTGATGATGTTGCAATAACATTTCCACCTTCGCTCAATTCGAATTCGAATTGTTCTTTAGTAAGTTCTTTACCTACTAATTCTTTAGTTGCTTTAATGACAGCTTCAGTTGGCGAAACTTTATAAGTATTTGTAAACTTACGAGTTGAGTCTGGTTCTGTTACAGTTGCAACTAGTTTACCTTCACCATTATCTACTACTGAGACATGGATTGTGTGACTTTCTTTAGAGTATTCAACTCCTGCTACTGATCCAGCTTTCTCTGTCAACACATATTCGTGTTCACCTGGTTCAGTGTATGAAAGTTTGAAGGCTACTTCATTTGTCGCTACTTCAACACCTTCAACTTCTTTACCGTTTGATGATGTTGCAATAACATTTCCACCTTCGCTCAATTCGAATTCGAATTGTTCTTTAGTAAGTTCTTTACCTACTAATTCTTTAGTTGCTTTAATGACAGCTTCAGTTGGCGAAACTTTATAAGTATTTGTAAACTTACGAGTTGAGTCTGGTTCTGTTACAGTTGCAACTAGTTTACCTTCACCATTATCTACTACTGAGACATGGATTGTGTGACTTTCTTTAGAGTATTCAACTCCTGCTACTGATCCAGCTTTCTCTGTCAAGACATATTCGTGCTCACCTGGTTCAGTGTATGAAAGTTTAAAGGCAACTTCATTTGTTGCAACTTCAACACCTTCAACTTCTTTACCGTTTGATGATGTTGCGATTACGTTTCCGCCTTCGCTCAATTCGAATTCGAATTGTTCTTTAGTGAGTTCTTTACCTACTAATTCCTTAGTAGCTTTAATAACAGCTTCTGTTGGAGTAGCTTTATAGGTATTTGTAAACTTACGAGCTTCGTCAGCTTCTGTAACAGTCGCTACGAGTTTACCTTCACCGTTATCTACAACTTTGACATGAACTGTATAGCTTTCTTTAGAGTATGTAACTCCTTCTGCTGTACCAGCTTTTTCTGTAATTGTATATTCGTGGTCTCCAGCTTCAGTGTAGAGAACTGAGAAGACTACTTCATTTGTTGCTGCTTCAACACCATTAACTGTCTTACCGTTTGATGATGTTGCAATGACTTTTCCACCTTCGCTCAATTCAAACTCAAATTGTTCGTTAGCAAGTTCTTTACCAACTAATTCTTTAGTTGCTTTGAATGTAGCACGAGCTGGTGATGGCTCATATGTGTTTGTTAAAGTTGGTGCTTGAGTTGTAACCTCAGCTTTAAGTGTTCCACCTTCAGCTTTAACAACAACTGTTACTTCATATGAGTTTTCATCAAATGTGATACCTGGAACTTTTGTTTCAGTATTTTCTTTGATGACATAGTTGTAGGTACCAGGACCTTTAGCTTTCAAACCTTCAAATGTGATGCTTCCATCTGCTTTGTTTGTTGTTGAAGCAATTGGAGTAGTCAAGTTATTTGCATTGTACAAATCAAACTTGAACTCACCATCTTTCAAGGCTACTGGACGATTTCCAGCAATTACTTTCTTAGCAGTAATTGAGAAATCTGCTGCGATTGGTTCGTCTTGAAGGTTAATCTTAGAACCTTCGGCTCCAAGAACTACCTTATATTCTTTTTCATCAAGAGTATATCCAGCAGGAGCTGTTTTCTCTTTGATGATGAATGTCTTACCAACATATTTTTGATCAAACTCATCAGAGATTGCCACACCTTTTTCATTTGTAGTCAATTCTGTAGAGATAGTCCCATCTTCTGATTTAACTGTATAAACAGCGCCTGCAACTGGAACCAATGTGAAAGCATTTGTCTTGTTGATCTTAATCTTAAAGGCTGTAGAAGCTTCGATTTGTCCTTTTACAAGAGATACACGTTCAGCTTTGAATTCTAAATTTGTACGATTACTGCGGAAAGGAAGTGCAGTTCCATCTGATGTAGTCAACTGGATAACGTTTTGAACTTTTCTACCGTCACCTGGTGTTGTGGTGTGGTATTCTACCCAATACGATTTAGATCCATCTGCAAAGATAAGCTTGAACTGAGTATAGTTCTCATTCCAAGCTACAGTATAGTCAGTACCTTCTACCATCTTCTTAGCATCATCCGGAACTTGAGAAGTACCATCGTTCAATGTGGCAGAAGAATAAACTACCAATGACTCTGGGATATACTGGATAGGAGCAAACTCAGATGTATTTGGAAGGAAGTCATTCAAAACTAAGTTTTTACCATAGTCTTGTCTTCCAGTATTGACACGAATTCTCCATGGAGAGTATACGTCACCTTTACCTACTGAACCAATTGCTGCTAACTTTGCTGAAGTCCATTCTTTACTTACTACATCGTTACCAACCTTAGCAAAGTTTTCGAAGCCTTCTTGCTTGCTGTCAACTGTCTTAGATGTAAAGGTATGTGTGATTGTTTTACCAACACCCTTGTTTTCAAAAGTTAGTGGTGTTGCTGTTTGGTCACTCTTAAATAGGAAAGTAATTGCATAATTTCCTTTCACACCCTTGACGGTGTCTCCACCAGTTTTAGCTTGGAACTCATCAAGGTTCTTCAAAGTAACACGTGCTTTACCACCTTGGTTATCACCATTAGCAGTAACAACTACTGTACCGATATTAACTTTTGTTTCCTTATCGAACAATTCAGTTGTTCCGTTATAGACGGTTACTGGAGTTGGAATATCAACATCAAAGTAATCGCCATTAGCCAATTTGCCATCATATTGTTTCAGGTCAAATTGAACGAAGAACTGATTTGAACGATTTGTAATAATCTGATAAGTACCATCACTATTCGGTTCCAATTTTGAATCCGACATGTTGAGGACACTGATGTCAGTTACTACACCTGTCAATTCCTTCCCATCTGCAAAAGCAACATTATTTGATGAAAACAATGTTCCCAAGATGGTCAGAATCGAGACAAAAAATATTAAAAACGGCTTAATCTTAAACTTTTTCACCATTAAATATTTCCTTCTTCCTACACTTTTTTAATAATCATATTTAAAAAACCAACACCGTTTCTTAAATACGTTGAATTATTTAAAATAATTCAAAAATATAGTACTACTTTTAACAATTAAAGTCAATATTTTAAACTAAATTATACCAAATATTTATGCTATTTTTATTTCCCTTGAAATTTTAGATTTTAGCAAAAAAATAGAGGAATTTTTCCTCCCAAATTTCTCCATTTAAAAAATATGATTTAAAACGAAAGTATTAAACAATCTTCCGATTGCCACTCTACTATGTTACGATTTAATACGAAGTAAAAATTCTATTATTTTTTAAAATAATATTATGACAATAATTGTTTGATTGAGCTTCTCTTTAATATTAAAATTATTTACATTTATTTGTCATTCATTAGTTCTTTTTTAAAAAACAATTTAAATATTTCATTTTAAATCGTACTTCCAGTTTTCTCCATCTTGGTAGTAGAAAAATTCAGAAAGATCTTCTTCAAGAAAAATACGAAGCATATCTTCCATATCTAAGGAGAGGTCTAGATTTGGTAATTCTTTCAGGTCCTCCCACCAGACTTCCCCCTCTTCAGAGGATATTAAGTCTCCTTCAAACTTTTCTGTCTTATAAAAGAGAACTACATAACGAATGTCGTCTTCCACCCAATCTTTCATTCCACACATCTGGGGAGAAGCGATCTTTAAGCCAGTTTCTTCCTTCACTTCACGGATTACTGCTTCCGTAAATGATTCTCCCACTTCGACATGACCTCCAGGAAAGGTTATACCTGGCCAGTCCTCTTTTTTACGATCAATAACAAGAACTCTATCGCAGTCTCTTACCATACAAAGATTTGTAAACTCAACAGTCTCATTCATACAGATACTTCCTAACTATGTTTGTCTTTTTCTTTAAGGATAAGATAAACAATCTGTACCCTAGTCTTCTTTTAGTTGCACTTGCGTATGGGCTAGCAAGTCTCCTAGATGCCTCTTATCTTTCCGAAATATCGTCATTGCCAGTAAGGAAACTGCGAGTAAAGTCGCTGAAATAGAAAGGATAATGGATAACCCATCAAAATCACTATAGAAGCCATGAATCGTGCCCATATGACCGAGTTGCCAAGGTAAAAATTTGATGACATTTCTAATCAAGCTAGCCTGCACTGTTTTTTTCTGGTAGACCAATTCAAGTCCCGCATTTATCTTCCCAAAACTGCCATCATTTTTATAATCCAAGAATGTGAACAGGAGCGTGATTGGCAAAACAGAGGTGAAAAATACAAGCCACTGCGACTGAATTTCTGTAAAATCTGGGACGCCATTAAAAAAAATAATGTAAATAAGCATCGAACCTAAAAATAGAAGTACTAAATAAGCTAGAATGAAAAGATAATCAAACAGAAATTCTGTCATTCTTTTTTTAAACGAAATAGGATTGATTGCTAACATCTTCATCACCGTCTCCCCCTTCTCATCTCCCATTATAATATAAGGGCACAAATAAAGAAACCATTAATAAAAAAGAAAGACTGCAATCTTTCGATTCCAGCTTCTTTCTTACTAATCTTCTCTATAAATAACAAAGCCATTTGGCTGAATGATCAATTGATCATCCGAGATGCTTCCAAGACTGATCAGATCAGCTTGTTCTCTTTCTAGGACAACGTCTTTCTTGGAGTGGTTAAAGCAAGCTTTAAGGAGCTGTCCTTCATATTGCCATTCTACTGACACCACATCTGGATCAACTTCTTCTAAGCTTACTTTACCATGTTGAATCAACTCTGCTACTTCTTTTCGTAGCTGAATCAAGTCCTTCATAAAGTTCAGCATATCGTTGTCCGCTGACACGCGCTCCCAAGGCATGACACGCCGGCAATCCGGGTCTGGGCCGCCGATGAGGGCTAGCTCCGTTCCATAGTAGATACATGGCGTTCCCCGTTGCAGATAGAGGAAGGCGAGGGCAGACTTGACGGACTGGAGTTCGCCTTTGGCCGTCGTCAAGATACGCTCTGTATCATGGGAGTCTAAGAGGTTGAACATCACCTCAGAGATCTGTTGCCTGTAGTACATAGACTGGCTATTGATCTCCCAAATGAAGCGTTGCGTCTCCTTATGCCCACGCAGGAAATAATCCTTGATACTTTCAGAGAGGGGATAGTTCATCACCGCATGGAACTCATCACCATTGAGCCATGGTTGGGATGAATGCCAGATTTCCCCGAGAATATAGAGGTCTTGCTTCTTGGCCAAGACCGCCTTGCGGAAATCCCTCCAGAATTGATGGTCGATTTCATTGGCCACGTCCAGTCGCCAAGCATCGATATCAAACTCTTCAATCCAGTATGTCGCCACCTTCAAGAGATAGGCCTTCACCTCAGGATTAGCTGTATTAAGTTTAGGCATATAGCCCGCAAAGGCAAAAGCATGATAGGTTAAGTCACGATTGTTCCAGAGATTATCCGTCTCAACTGGGAACTCTTTGATATGGAACCAGTCCTTGTAAACCGAATCTTCCCCGTTTTTGAGCACATCCTGCCATTGGGGTGAATCATAGCCAATATGGTTAAAGACGGCATCCAACATGATCTTCATCCCACGCGCGTGAGCCTCTTTCACTAGCTGGCGGAAGGTTTCCTTATCTCCAAAATGCCGATCAATTTCAAAGTAATCGATGGTATCGTATTTGTGGTTGCTCGGCGATTCAAAAATCGGGCAAAGGTAGAGCCCTGTGATCCCTAACTCCTGTAAGTAGTCCAAGTGATCAATGATCCCTTGCAAATCTCCACCAAAGAAATCCAACATTGTAGGGGCAATAGACGCATCCCACGGACGGACGCCTTCAGGGGAAAGGGCTGGATTGCCATTAGCAAAGCGCTCAGGAAAAATCTGGTACCAAATCGTCTGCGCCACCCAGTCCGGAACAGCACACCCATCAATCTCATGGATAAAAGGAAGCTTAAAGCCGTTCATAACGAAGTTCAGGTTCTCCTTGGTGTAGGCTGCCAGACCTCGATCTCCGTACAAGATCTTCTCTCCCGCTGTGTCCTCTAATTCAAAGAGATACTGGACACGTGCATGACCAACTGATACCAACACCTGCCAATAATCAAACAAATCATCTGAGGTTACCTTGTCCATTTCCTTGGTTACCTCATAGAGGTCCTCGATAAAAATAAAAGGATCCCCATAGTGCAAGAAAATCCGTTTGATATCTTCTTTCTTGGTCTGGATGCGAATGTGGAGCTGGCCGTCCTTATATAGATAGGCATACTCCGATTCAGGCCGGTGATAAATCGCTGTTAATTCCATCTGTCCTCGTCTCCTACTTTTCTTTCTCATCATTCATCAGTTTATGCGAACGATTACACAAAATCATGTTCTAGTATACAACTTAATAAAAAGCTTTGCAAGATATTGGAGGAGATAATTCATAACTTCTAACTTTCCAAGATTAGCTTGCACACAAAAAGCCCTACAGGGCTTTTTTATATGCTTAAATTTTAGCTTTATTCTTTTGATGTATGCCTCTTTCCAAGATTCAGCGCTTGCTCTTCTGACATTTCGATTACATTCGCAAAATTAGTGTTTCTCGGCATATTATCCTTTGAATACCAATAAACATCCGCATTTCCATTTCTTGCCACATAAACTACTGGAGCATGTTGACGACTTGGTGCAGCAGGCTCGACTGGCTGAACTGGTTGCGCAGCTTCTACTGATTGACTCGGTTGAGGACCTTGACTTGGTTGCATATCTACAGGAGGACTTGAAGGTTGAGGTTGACTACTTGGTTCCGTCGGAACCAGTGATGGAGTCGCTGTTCCTTTTAAATAATCAATCGTTGCGTTCTTAGAGTAGTTATCCAAGGTGACGGTGGTAATCCCATAAGCATCTACAGATTCTTTCGGACTTCCTAGATTAATACGGAGTAGATTTCCTTCTTGATCAATCCCTACATACTGTAAAATGACTTGTCTCGGAATTAATTCATCACCTGTATAGACCGGAGTCACCTTATAGTCTAGCCAGTAATTAGGGTGAGTGGCCAACCAACTATCCAAGCGCTTTTCATAGTAGAGCATTCCCTCACTATTACTATCTGCAGTCCCACTATAATTTCCACTATTAGTCCAAGCTGTCAAAGGAACTAAATTTTTCCCTTCATTAGACAAGCCACTAAATTGATAGCCTACCAGATGCCCTCTATGGAACAACCAGGCTTTCTTTCCTTTGTTTCCATAGGACATTTTATAATTATGCCAACCAACTGGGTTATAAGTAAGTCGGGGCTCTCTTTTCTGCTTTGGTTCATCCTTATCTTGTAACTGTATGTGAGCTGAAGTCGCACGACCTAAATGATCAAACTCACCTAGAACGAGCTGCTTATTACCAGTAAAAGGCAACAGGTTGAGACTTTTGTAATCGAGTCCAGTTTGCTGGGCTTGAACACCTTGCAAAACGGTCAAAGACATAAAAACCGAGACCATCGCAACAATAACATTTTTCAAAAACCGTTTTGTAACCATGATTGAAACTCCCACATTTCTATCTAGTAATATTATAGCAGAAAAAAGCGGTTACAAAAAAATTATTTTTTCAAAAAGTCTTGTTCATGACTTTACGTAACGATTTACAATATTTATGAGGAGGTGGGTAAGTATGACCAAATATAGAGTGATTCCAGAAGGTTTTATGACAGTTGGACAACTAGCAAAGAAAATCGGCATTACCATCCGTACTCTACAATATTACGATAAAGAGGGGCTTGCTTTCCCATCGGCAGAAAGTGAGGGTGGTCGCAGGCTTAATACAGATAAAGATTTAGAGATGCTCCATCAGATATTGTCTTTGAAATCACTGGGCTTTTCTCTCAAGGATATCAAGGGGCGTTTGATCTCTTTGAAAACACCTGATGATGTTGCTAAAGCTCTTACGTAGCAGGCAGATGTTCTTCGTAAAAAATAGAACAACTTAAGGATTCTTTGGTTGCAATTGAGCAGTTGAAGACAGAAGTTTTACAAATACAGACAGTCAATTTTAAGAAGTATGCTGACATTATCGTCAAACTACAAATGTGATATTTACACATCCACTTTGCGTGAGATAAACTATGTGCTTTTTGAGCCATACTTTTCTTCTTTCGCTTTACAATTGGCTTGAACACCTTAATTGTATCGCGTTTGGAGTTTTTTGGTATAACCCTCATAGCGGGTGGTTCATTTGTCTCGCACCTCACGGAGCGAGATGGACTGAAAATCACATAATTTAAAAGGCTTTAGTCCTGTGCAATATAGGACTAAAGCCTCTAGATAAACTAATTGTTTAACCTTTTTTGGTAGTAATAATACTAGTCTGCTTTTTTCTTTCTTGACAAAGCATAACCGGCAGTAGCTAAACCAATAAGTGCTGAATAAGTCATGAATGATTGTTCAACTGAACCGGTATTTGGTAATACTGATTCTGACTCTTTTTGCTTAGGTTCTGATTTTTGTTTCGACTTAGGCTCTGGTTTCGGTTCAGGCTTAGGTTGTGGTTTATCATCTTTCTTGATAACCACAACATTCTTATGCCATTCAACAACTGGTTTTTCTGTTTCCTTCTTTACAGGATCCTTAAGTAACACTGGTGCTTCTGGTTTAACCGGTTCACTTGGTAAGACAGGTACAGTTTTATATTCTGGTTCTGTCGGTGGAACTGGTTTTTCTTTAACAGTTGGTACTTCTGTCAATTCTGGTTTTTCAGGTTTAACTGGAGGCGTTGGTTCTGTTGGTTTAACTGGCTCTTCACCTGGATCTTGAGGGAAGCCAACATTTGAGTTAATAGAGAACCAATAGAGAGTTGCTTCGCCTGTTGCGTTAGCACCTTTTGCTGTAAATTCAAGATGACCATCTTTCAAAATAACAGCAGCACCACCATAGTAAAGGTAAGGACTCTTAGGATCATCCCAACCCTTAGTTTCACTTGAAGAGTCTGCATTAAATGTAGCACCTTGAGCCATGTATTGGTTTTGTTCTTTAGCAGATACTTCTTTTGTCGATGGATCTTGGTCTACACTTGAATTTGGAAGTTTAATAAACTCTTTGTCACCAATGTTTACAGACTCAACGTGAGGAGTATCTTGGTGTTTCATTTTTGGTGTGTATCTCAAAACACCTGATGTAGCGTCTACAGTGTAAGAACCGATAACGTCTGATTTATCACCGAATGTGTAATCTTCAGTACCAACTGAGTGACCATTTCCGCCACCAGATGCGTTCACTGTTGTAGCATCAACTGCTGTTTCTTCAGTTACTTTGAAGGCATCATCAACCCATGTTGCTTTTTGAGCAACAATTTTCAAAGGATTATCAGCATTGATATCAACTTCTGCACTACCGAAGTCAGCTTTACCGCTTTTCACAACAACGTCTGCACCATCAAGTTTTGGTTCACTTCCATCTGAATATGGATCCCAAGTTCCACGAACTGTATTACCTTCGCTATCTTTAGCTTCAACAACTAGAGTACGAGGTTTGTCATTTTCAACATAAGATGCACCATTCCAGTGGTTAAGTGAGTTAAGGGCAAGGATTGCATTGTGTTGTGACAAATCAATCAATTGGTCATTTTCATCATAAAACTCAATGTCAACACCAACTGTAACTGGGTTTTCAGTATCAGTTGAGCTACCAATTGTCATTGTAACCGCTGGATCGTTATAAATTTGAACGATTCCTTTTCCATCTGATGATGGAAGGCTCTTCACTTCGTATTTATAAACAACTTTTGCAATACGTTTTTCTTCGCTACCTTTTACAATTTTAGCTTGAGTAAGTCCTGTGTATGTCACATCAAATTTGTCTCCGACTTTTACAACTCCCCACTCGATTTCATTGTTAGCATATGGGTTTGTAGTTGTCACATCAGAATCTTGAAGATTCTTAGTTTCATACATCTTAGTAGCTTTACCATCACCGTACATACGAGCTTGACCTTCTTTTGTCAAGTAGGTTGTTAATCCAGTTGTTTGGTGTGTGATTTTAGTTGTTTCACCATCAGCAAGTTCTTCAGAGAGGAATGTCAAATCTTGTTTGTATTTTGCAGGATTTCCACCACGCTCTGCAACTGTCTTATTGAAGGCATCTTTAGCATCATCGTATTGTGCTTTTTTCTTGTTGTAAATTTCGAGTTCAATCAAGTAAGCAGCTTGTGCTTCATCATAAGCAGCTTTTTTAGTTTTGTATTCGGCTAATTTAGCTTCATACTCTGCTTGAGCTAATTTATTGCTTTCAGTAGCTTCTTGATTTGCTTTTAGAGATGCATTGTAAGCTACAAGAGCTGTATTATATTCTTCAAGCGCTTTTTCATAAGCAACACGTGCTTCTTCATTGCTTTTCTCTACAGCTGTTTTTTCTGCTGTTTTTTCAGTTAATTCCTTTTGATAAGCAGTAAGTTTTTCGTTGTAGACTGCAAGCTCTTTGTCGTAATTTGCTTGTGTAGCAGCATTTTTTGCATCAACTTCAGCTTTTTCTTTTTCAAAAGCTTCTTGATTTGCTGCAACTTCAGCTTTGTAGTCAGCTACAGTTTTATTAATTTCAGTAACTTGTTTTTCGTAATCTTTAGCAGCAGCTTCCTCTGAATCTTGCTTTTTAGTCTCTGTTTCTTTTACTTCAAGACCTTCATTTGTTGCAGCAGTTTTAGCTTCTTCCAACTTCTCTGGAACAGCAACCTCTTTTGTTTCTTCACCAGTTACTGTTGTAGTCGAAGTAACGGATGTTGATGCTGATGAAATTTCATCGGCAGATACAGTTGCAATACCTGCAGTTGCAATCATTGTTGCGACAGCAACAGAACCAAAAGCAACTGATGTTTTTCTCAAGACATACTTAATTGTTTTATTATTCTTGAACGATGACATAACAAGCTCCTTTTAAATTTTTTTTATTATTCTTCTCTAGCAAAAAGAATTTTTGTTCTTCGAAGTCAGAATGATAGTATCAAAATAAAAATGTAATGTCAAGGTTTTTCCATAAATTTTCAGAAAGTTTCAATCTATTTTCATTTTTTATAAGCAATTTCGTTTCGTAAACATTCCCTTATGAAGTATCTTATTATTTCAACTAATTATTCAAAATAAAAAACTGCAATCTACTCGTTGCAGTTACACACAAATTTTCTTCTATTTCTTTTAGAAATTTATAAATTCATTTTACTCGTTAAAAGGGGTTAGCTCGACAAACTGGGATTTACTGAATTGAAATCCACTCTGCCTTTGATAGACAGGTTATGTGTTCTGTGCGAAGAACACCTTCCAATGCGCATGGAACCTTCTCTTTTGTATGATGATAACGGAACCCACATTTTTCCTGGACTCTCTTTGACTTTGTATTGCCGTCAAAATAACCGCACCACATTTTCTCCAGATTCAAGTCATCAAATGCATGTCTCATTATCTCATGAACTGCTTCTGGTATCAGCCCCTGACCCCAATACGGAACCCCAATCCAGTAGCCAATCTCAGCCTCAGTATCAGGAATACCTATATTACTTGCAGAACCAATCATCAATCCTATGCTCCCCACTGGTTGCATCGTTTCTTTTAAAACTACAGCGTATGTCTCAGGTGAGGAAAAAACACTTTTTATAATCTCCCTACTGTTTTCAACACTAGTATGTACAGGCCAACCTGCAATTGGACCAACCTCTGGATTACTGGCATATTGAAATAAATCATTGGCATCTTTTTCTTCCCATGGGCGAAGAATCAATCTTTCCGTTTCTAAAATCATTTTTTCTCCACAAATTCCAATTGAATTATTTATTTTTCTTTGGTTTGGGTGCAGGTAATTCATCATACATTGAATTGAATAAGCCAGTCAAAAAATCTTTGTTGTCAACATCATCTACCAACAGCATTTCCTTTGCTCCATCATATGGTAACTCATACTTTGCATTTGGCATATATGCTATTGCAGATTTAACAGGCTTCACTAAAAATCTATCATCATAAATTCCACCTATGATTTTCCCACGATAATAAACAATATATTCGCCCATCATTGATCTATATGTTATTTCTTCCAACTCGGATAGTTGTTCTAATATGAAATTTAAGTATTCCTTACTTGAAGCCATTTTTTCTACCTGCTTTCCTTACTAATTCTATTACTTGCTAATATTGTATAAATTAAATAAGCTATAAAAATGATAATAAAAGTAAGATTAATCTTCAACACAAAATAGAGATTTAACAAATTTGCGAACGCATGAAATAATATACAGTATCTCACAGATTCCGTTTGACGGTATAGAAGTCCTAAAACAAAACTTAAAAATAATGTATATATAAAAAATAAAATAAAAGGAAATCCTTGATGACTTTCTCCTACTATAAACCATAAAGGCAGATGCCAAATCGCCCAAATTAATCCTACAATCAAATTAGATTGCCAATATGTATATTTTTTATCAAGTAAGGGTTGTAATATACCTCTCCACCCTAATTCTTCATGTCCACCACCAAAAATAATTAATTGAATAAAGAATAGTGGCATCAAATAAATTGATAGTCCGTTTAATTCTAAGGAAGATACAGAGAATAGTATCAAAATTGCCAACAAATGAATAATGAAATAAATACTACTATTTTCTTTCTTACTAAATACAAAATGTTTAAATTTTATATTATTTCTTTTCAAATATAAGCCACTTGCAATTGCTGGTCCAAGTGCACCTACTATGTGTAACATTCTCCCTATAATTGTTTCTAATCCCAAAATATGAGATTGAGTAAAGATGGCAAGAATCCCCCAAGCTATATAAGTAATTCCAAATGTAATATAAAGATAATTTTTTAAATTCCTTTTATCAATTTCTGTCATTTTATCTTCCTTATTTTTATTATTCTATGTATAATATTTTTTTCTGCTTCTTAGTTGCTCTCGATTATAACTACCTATATTCTATCACAAAAATGCAAAAAAAAGCCCTATAATCAAGGCTTTTCATTATTCATTTTGTTAATACTTTAGTTTCGTAGATTCAGATTCGCATGATTAAAACTAGTCAATTTTCTCTATGATATTTCCAAGTTTATCCAATACAAGACAGGAATGATCATTTAGTGGAATTATGGGAACATTAACGAGTTCTTCAGCTCTATCCTTATTAGCTTTATCATTCCATGAATCATAATGGACACTAATTAAAAACTGACTAAAGAGTCCTAATCCATTCTTTATCTTTATCTGATGATCTGAATGATCATTAGGTGAGATATAGACCTTTTCTCCTAATAATAGGGCTCCTGCAGAAAATCCCATAACTTTTGCCCCTTTATTCAGCATATGCTTGATATAATTTTTGAACTCTTGATTGACATAAGTAGCTAGATACTTTTCTGTATTTCCACCACCGATGATAATGACATCAGCATCTATATAGCTATCAAAATCAATCTGCTCAGTGTCCAAGAGTAAGTAATCAGTGTTTAGGTTAGGAAAGTGGCTTTGGAAAACTTCCGTGTACTTTTTCATATACGGTTTCCAATTGTCTCGATAAACTGTAAAAATGACAATTCTTTCGATCTTCCTTGATGACACAATTTTATTAACAATCGTATGGTTCTTTATCGGCGGATTTCCACCCATCAAAAAAATTTGTTCGTCCAATCTTTCACACTTTCTAAAGATACATAAAGTTTAAACAAGTTTATTCTCGTTTCGAAATTATAATTTTTTCTTAAAATGAATAATTCTATTTGCCTCCTGAAATCCAATATTGAGATGAAATCTTATAGAATCCGTATTTGTTAAAGTACAGTCACTTGCAAATTCCTTACATCCTTTATTTTTCGCCCATTCCTCACATTTTGTACAGAGATTTTTAGCAATATCCTTTAAACGATATTCCTCATCGACAATAATCCCTTCTAAGAATCCAACAGGACTATATTTACAACCTTCAACATAATCAAATCTGAGTGAACATAGTGCTAACCCTACAATTGTGTCACCTTTAACTTCTGTAAAGATTGCAGTATTTTTGCCATTCGTATATTTTTTTACTTCATCAATAGCTTCTTTATCTGTCAATTGGGGCCATAATTGTTTCATTAGTTTAGCCGTTTTTATAGAATCTTTTGTTATTCCATCCATATTGATATTCCTCCGCAAATTACAAGCAAATGTTTCGAATCATGCTGTTACTTTGTTACTCATTGATTGATACCAATACCATCCCCTTCTACTTTTCGCTGTCTCAGATAGGAAGAGCAGAGACACGCAATCAGCGGCTCGGACTTACCGTATCATTTCGTCGGTTTCCCTCCTCATTCTACGAGTCCTATCCCATGGGCGGAACATCTACTTCTACTTTGTTGATGCCACAACTCGTACAAGCAGTGATACCACCTCAACATGTGGTAATATGCTGCTTTTATACTAATAAACAAAATCATTTTAAAATGATACTGTGGAACGGAAAGATTTTCACCAGTTCCAAAAGAAACGACATTCATCACTCCACTTTAAATTATAATAGATAATTCTCTAACATAGATCATCTAATTAGCAAATCGTTACTTTCAATAATGGATATCCTGATCTAAATTTTAAAATGTTGTTTCCTTACTAATTCTATTACTCGCCAATATTGTATAAATTAAATAAGCAATAAAAATGATAATAAAAATAACATAGCAGCCAGTCTTACAATTTACTACTTTTTATATGATAATTTACAAATGTCTTTCCAGCCACTCGATCTTTTTAAAATCCTTATTGTTATTGTGAGCATTTCGATAGGAGTCTTGAGAAGAAGCTTTGTAAATACTTAGATACTGCTCCAGACTTGGAAGACGAAAAGTGATGCCTTCAATGTTAATAAGCTCTATATCCGATTCCGAAACTCCTGCAAAATCAAGTAAGGAATCGATACTTCCAAATTCAACACTCACTCTATCCTTTTGGAATTCATGCTCATGAATATCTATTAAGACGTAGCCTAAGTCTTTCAACACTTTCATTATCTTGTCCCAGTCATAAATTCTGAGATGATCAGGTGCTTCCCAACCTCTAGCGTCACCAGGCACATGAATGTCAATGTCAGACGGCCCCCAATTTTCTTTCGTTCTATACTCCAATCCTAAAGAACCCATCAGTGTCGGTGTAATTCCGACTCGATTTAAATGGAAACAAATGGTTTTAAATTCTTCAAATAAGAGACTCATGTTTACTCTAATCCTTTCATATAAATGTTCGTTTACACTTTAGTTACCTAGATCAAGATTTAGATAATGAAAACTAGTCAATTTTCTCAATAATGTTTCCAAGTTTATCTAATACAAGACAGGAATAGTCATTTAGTGGGATTATGTGAACATTAACGAGTTCTTCAGCAGCACAGGGAGAAACACGCATAGCAGATCCATTTCCAAAGCTATTGTAAGGATCACGATTGTCACTATTGATCCAACTACTAAACCGAGCACCGTAGCCCGCATCGGGATACATTTTTCCATATTTCTTCATGGCGTCAATAAAGTCATCTTTCTGACCACCATTCATGATTGCTTCTGCGACGGCGCAGGTCATAACAGTATCATCTGTGAAAAAACAATCCTCACGAAATAAGGGAAAATCCTTCGTTTTAATATTGTTCCATTCGTAAACTGAACCTACAATGTCTCCAATAATTGCTCCTAGCATGGTATTCCTCCTTACGAAATATTGGTTTAGACTGACATTTCTACTTGCCATACTCTTTTATTTTATCAACATATTCGGTTAAAAGATTCTTTGAGTAAATTTTTTCATTTTTTGAATTTCTAACTTCTTTCCAAAGAATAGAAGCAACTTTTAATTTGTTTGAGTAGTTGCGACTATTTTCGTCTGCACAGAAATCCTTTAGAAATTGATTCCATTGACAAACCGAATGGTCATACTTAGCATAGTCTGAGTTTCCATAATAAACTTTTAGCATATCTTGGATTGTAAAACTCAAATCATTTTCTCTTTTTACTTTTCTCCAAGCAGTCGCCATATCAGCAGTAAATTTAAAGGGCGAAACATCTGTTAAAGTTGAGAAATATTCTCTAAAGTGTGCATTAAAGGAGAATCCGCATTCAAGTAAGGGCGTATCTAAGGTAACGACTTCTACTAGTTTCTTATTTCTTTTTGTTGATGATTTTTTAATCAAATTTCCCTTAAAGTACTGCTCAATAATATCATTGAGTTCTTGTTTTGTACCTCTATTTTCAAGCCCTAATGACTTGCATATCTGTGAAAGTTCATCACGATACCAGTAGTATTTATTAAACTCATCAAAGGATGATATTTTTTCAAACACAGGTCTGCTTTCTATCAATATAACACCTCCTTAAAAACAGTTTAGGTTTTCATCTCAAAATAATGGAGTTTTAGTTTCTTTATTTTGAGGATTAACTACGTTTCACTAACAAACTCACACACTCAGCGGTTCGAACTTACCGTATCATCCGTGAAAAAACAATCCTCACAAAATAAAGGAAAATCCTTCGTTTTGATATTGTTCCATCCGTAAACTGAACCTACAATGTCTCCAGTAATTGCTCCTAGCATAAGATTCTTCCTTCAAAATACGGGTTTAGACTGACATTTCTACTTGTCATACTCATCTATTTTATCAGCATATATCGTGTTTAATGGATAGAATTGTAATATCTTTCCAAACAATGATCACATTTTCCTCAGAATTAAACGAAAATCTAGATAAAGGCACAACGTTTCCGTTATAAATAATTTCCATATAATTCGACAAGTGTTTGGGGTTCACATACTCCACTTCAAACCCATCTTCTATTTCTAAGGTATATCCAGGTATTTGAGAAACAAAGTCTTTTCCATCTTCTAAAAAATCAAACACGACAAAATCTTTAGAATGATCATTTTGGCACAATTCCAATAGATACATCTTTCATTCTCCCAATATTTGAAAAACTAACCGATATTTTAAGCAACTTACAATCAAATTATCTAGCCTTAATATACGCATTTATCATATATCGAAGATAATTAAGTTTGGTTTATCCAGGATCTACATCTATAGAAGTTATTTTATAACCATCCTCTTGGTATAAAAATTCTAATTGTAGGGTTAAATCTACTAATTCAGAATCGGAGGTCATCTGATATTCAACAGCAAAGCCAGTTTGATCATTAAATTCATAAACTTGTAATTGAGAATACTCATAATTCGGATGGAAATTACATTCTACACCATATTCATCAATTTTATCAAAATCATTTAATTGTAATGACTCGTCGATATATTCAAGTAACTCTTTTACATCATCAACTTCTGAACCATCAACACAATCCATAATATCTCTATAATTATTTAGATGAATTGCTCTTAAAATCTTTTTAAGTGCTTCAATTACTTTTTCTTCATTTTGGTAGTTTTCTTTGTACTCAAAATCATCGAATATTCCCATGATAATAATTCCTTTTTTTGTAATCAAGTTTAAATCTTATGAAAATAAAAAATGTTTCTCAAACAAGCTTACACACTCGGCGGTTCGGACTTACCGTATCATTTCGTCAGTCCCCTCCTCATTCTACGAGTCCTATCGCATGGGCAGATTATTTACTTCTACTTCGCTGATTCCTCAGCTCGTACAAGTAATGATACTGCCTCAACGTGGTGCGTTTGTGGACTCAAAAGGTTCAGTGAACCTTTTGAGGATTAACTGCGTTTCACCAACAAGCTTACACATTCAGCGGTTCGCTGTTACCGTATCGTTTCGTCGTAAACTCCTTACTCTACGACAGCTATCCCATGGGCGGAGCATCTACTTCTACTATGCTACTTCGTAGCTCGTACAAGTAGTGATACCGCCTCAACATGATGCGTTTGCGGAAACAGATCCACCGGTTGGACTTTCTTCAATTCATAACCCAACTCTTGGTAGAGTTTGATATCACGCGCCATAGTAGCGACGTTACAGGAAATATAAGCGATGCGGTCAGCGCCTGTTTGGGCACTTGCTTTGATAAAGCTTTCGGTCAAGCCCTTGCGTGGTGGGTCGACCAGGATAGCAGTTGGTTGGATGCCTTCCTTGAGCCAATTCTTCATAGCATTTTCAGCTGTATCACAGACATAGTGGGCATTTGTGATGCCGTTTAATCTAGCATTCTTCTGGCTATTCTCCACAGCTTCAGGGATGACTTCTACGCCATAGACTTCCTTGACGTGCTTGGCAACGGATAAGCCAATGGTCCCAATTCCGGAGTAGGCATCAATCACGACATCGTCTTCTGTTAACTCCGCAAAGTCAATGGCTGTCTGATAGAGCTTCTCTGCCATTTCGGTATTGACCTGGTAAAAGGCTGGTCCAGAGATTAGGAAGCTATTGCCCAACATTTGGTCGGTAATATAGTCTTGACCGTAGAGAAGCCGCCATTCTTTTCCAAAAATGGCATTGGTATTCTGATCGTTGATATTTTGCATAACAGATTTGATGGCTGGGAATTGCTTGATCAACTGCTCGATCAACTGGTCCACACGGAAAACCTTGGGACGAGTGGTGACCAAAATGACCATGATTTCTCCTGAATGGTGACCTCGGCGGACCACAAGATTGCGAATCAAGCCAGATTGTTCCTTTTCATCATAAGGCTTGAGGTCAAACCGACGAATCAAATCTCGAAGAGCCAAGACCACTTGGTCAATGACTGGATCTTGGATATAGAAATCTTCAATCGGCATCAAATCATGAGAGTTCTTGCGAAAGAAGCCTGTCTCCACCTGACCATTGACACGACGAACAGGCACCTGGGCCTTGTTACGATACTGGACGGGATGGTCCATCCCCAAGGTCAGGGGCACTTCGATATCAGAGATTCCTACCATCTTGTAGAGACTATCCTTGACCTGTTTGGCCTTGAATTTCAGCTGCTCCGGATAAGCCAGGTGGCCCAAGTCCGCAATGCCGCTTCGCAAGTAAGCCAGGTCCAGTTCCTCATTGCGGTGAGGAGATTTTTCCAAGTACTCCTCTACTTTTCCGTAGCCGATCTTCTTGTTGACCTTGAGCACGCGCATGCGGATGACTTCTCCTGGCAGGGCATTCTCCACAAAAAAGACCAGGCCATCGACCTTAGCCACTCCTGCTCCTTCGTGGGTCAAATCGACAATCTCAACGTCTACAATTTCATTTTTCTTTAACATGGTGTTCTATCTTTCTACAAATTAAAAGGGATGGAGTTTTCAAAACTCCTATCCCTTAATTATATCATCTTAAGCCCATTTGGGACAATTTCTTTTTATAAGCATCGAAATCGACCAGCAAGCCTTGACCACCATACATATCGTAGGCATCGACCCAATCCCCATTTTCTGGGATGGTGATGCGTTCAATCCCCTTGCTGGCGCTTCCGACTAAGCCAATCCCATTGGTCAATAGGAAAGAGAAGGGGACATTGGTTGAGGTCATAGCAAAGACCTTTCCTAGTGCTTCAGATCCAGTAAAGAGCTTGGTTGGATCCTTGATTTGGTGCACAATGGCAGACATGACTTCTTGTTGGCGTCTTGTCCGGCCAAAGTCACCCTCATCATCCTTCCGGAAACGAGCATAGTTGAGAAGGGTCCGGCCGTCCATCCGTTGTTTTCCGACCTTAATAGTCTGATTCGGAACGACCCCATCCTTCATATTCAAGTCATCAGGAACTTCAACCTCAGAGACGGTTTCACCATCAATGGTGGAGAACTGAGCATTCATCTCCACCCCATTCGGGAAGAGAGTGTCAATCGCTGTCGCAAAGGTTTGGAAATCGACCATGGCATAGTATTGGATATCAATGTCAAAGTTATCTTTGAGCATTTGACGGACCAACTCCGCCCCTTGGTTGTTATTCTGCTCTCCAATGGTGAAGGCCGTATTCAACTTCTGGTCATAGTAATCTTGATATTCTGGATCCGTTTGTTGGCTCACGCCATCGATATGAACCAGAGTATCCCGCATGAAACTGACCATTTTCACCTTGCCGTCCTTGTTGTTGACATTGACCACCATGATGGAGTCCGTTCGCGTCTCAGACGAGCTTTCCCCGATCCGACCATCTGTTCCCAAGATCAGGATATTGACTCCGTCTTTGGTCTTCTGGCCGTTAAAATACTCTTTAACAGCTGGTTGGGCATTGGTCCCACCGGGTTTGCTATTCAAACCTTTGAGAAACATAAAGACCATACCACCAAGAACCAATAAGAAGATGATGGCAATCCATTTTAAAATACGTTTGAAGCGAATTTTGCTACCTTTCTTCCGTTTGGGAAGGGGTGCTACTTCCTCTCGATTCTTTTTATTGGATTTGGATTTGTCCTTCCGGCTACGTGATGGATAGACTGGTAATTCGTCAGAATTGTCTTCCCCTCTACTTGAAAGAGCAACAAATTCCTCTGCTCTTGCTGAAACGGTGTTTTCTTGGAAATGTCCCTCTGATTTATTTTTTAGGTACTTGTATTCCAACTGCTCTTTTTCATTCAGGTAATGGTAGTTGGAATAAAGATAATCCAATCTCTTTTGTTCATGATAGGATAGTTTTTCTGATTCTCTACTCATACGTTCTCCGTTTTATTGTCGTTTAGCACATAGACCCAATAGTGGCCCAAGGTTTTGATGGATACTCCTAGGGACTCCAGTTCTTGATAGGCAGAAGCAAAGAGTGATTCGTCAGCATCTACCACATCGATGATAAAAAAATATTCCCCTAGGGCCGTCTTCAATGGACGACTCTCAATTTTTGTTAAATTTAATTCTCTTGAAGCAAATGTAGATAGGGCCTGGCATAAGGAGCCCGCAATATTACTTGGTAAGGTAATAGCCAGACTATCCTTGCGGGCAACTTTCTTCAAGGAGCGACTGCCTTCAAAAGGCCGCTGACCAAGAATCCAAAAGCGGGTATAATTCTGATCCATCTCTTGAATGTTACTCGCTAACACTTCCAGACCATATTCATCTTTGGCCTCCAAAGGCGCAATGGCTGCGATAGGAAGTTCCGGATGTTGAGAGACATATCGAGCCGCATAGGAAGTCGAAGTTGTCATCTCTAGTCTGGCTTGAGGGAAATGCTCCTGGACATAGGCTTTCCCTTGGGCTAATGCTTGAGGATGCGAATAGATCACTTCAATGGCTTGATCCTGCTTAACTGCTAAGAGTTGTTGCTTAATAGGATAGACCACTTCTGCAATAGCTTGGAAACGAGCCTGGTGAAAGAGGTAGTCAATCGTCTCATGGACACTACCTTCGATAGAGTTCTCAACAGGGATAACCGCATAATCTACTTGGTCGGACTCATAAGCTTTGATCACTTCTGTGATAGACCCGTAAGGGCATAAGGTAGCCTCTTCAAAACTTTCAAGAGCTACATGGTGGGTAAAGGATCCCTTAGGACCGAGATAAGCTACAAGCATCGGATGATCTCCACAATTTCTTCTGGTGTCTTATCAGCAACATCAATCACATGTGTGGCTACTTCTTCATATAGGGGCAGGCGTTGCTCATACAAGGCACGAAACTCTTCTGGTTTTTTATTAAGAAAGAGGGGGCGCTTAGTTGCAGGATCGGCAGCCAGTCTTTGATAAAGCCGCTCAAAATCAATTCGTAAATAAATATTACAAGGATTCTTCTTGAGAAGCTTGCGATTTTCTGGTTTCAGGACAATCCCTCCACCAGTTGAAATGACCGAGCTCTCTTGATTGAGTAACTCATGCAACAAAAGCGACTCTTGCTGGCGAAAACTGTCTTCTCCATAGCGAGCAAAATAGTTAGAAATCGGCATTTCTAAGCGTTGGACCAAGAGTTCATCCATATCTGCAAAAGCTGGGTCCAATAAAGAGCCAATGGTTGTTTTCCCTGCTCCCATAAAGCCGAGTAGTACTTTAGGCATGAGACACCTTTTCTAAATCTGCGAAGAAGGTAGGATAGCTGGTATTAATAGCTTCAGCACGCGCAAGCTCCACTTCACCATCGCTTACAAGCAAGGCTGCAATAGCTCCCATCATGCCAATCCGGTGGTCACCAAAGGTTTGCAGACTAGCACCATGCAAAGGTGTTTTCCCTTCAATGATCATACCATCCTCTGTTGGAGTGATGGAAGCCCCCATGGCATTTAGACTATCCGCCACGACTTGAATGCGATCCGTTTCTTTAACTTTTAATTCTTCAGCATCTTTGATAATGGTTTTCCCAGAAGCTTGGGTTGCCAAAAGAGCAATGATTGGAAGCTCATCAATCAAGCGAGGAATCAAATCACCCGAAATTTCTGTTCCATGGAGGTCGGAAGTCTCTACGACAAGCGTCGCAGCCTTAGCAAGGGGATCAACATCCAAGATTTGAAGCTTGCCTCCCATTTTTTTAATAACCTCTAGAATACCTGTACGAGTCTCATTGATGCCAACATTCTCTAGACGAATCTGACTATTAGGAACAATCAAACCAGCTACCAACCAAAAGGCTGCACTGGAAATATCACCTGGAACCGTAACCTCACAGGCTTGGAAGCTTTGAGGCCCACGCAGGCGAATTTCCTTGCCCTTCACGCTGATATGGCCACCGAACTGCTGGATCATATCTTCGGTGTGATTCCGTGTCAGTTCCTTCTCTAGAATGACTGACTCCCCTTCTGCTTGCATGGCAGCAAATAGAAGTGCTGACTTGACCTGAGCAGAGGCTACCGGTAATGAATAATGGATTGGTTGTAACTCTTTTGTCCCATGAAGGTGAAGAGGAAGCATGTCTCGCTCAGTTTGCCCCTGAACAGTGACTCCCATCTCTCGAAGGGGGATCGCCACCCGATCCATTGGTCGTTTGGACAAGCTATCATCTCCAACCATGGTGACTGGGAATGGACTTCCTGCTAAGACACCCGCTATCAATCGAGTGGAGGTGCCTGAGTTCCCCATATCCAGATTATTCTTAGGTTGTTGAAAGGCTTCGAAGCCTTTTCCCTCGATGGTGATCACTTGACCATCATCTTGGATAGAAACGCCTAGGTCTCTAAATACTTGAATAGTGGATAAGACATCTTCACCACGTAGGATATCATAGACCTTAGTGGTTCCATGCGCAAGGCTACCAAAGATAATCGAACGATGACTGATCGATTTATCCCCCGGAACACGAATGATTCCATTTAAACCCTTACAATTGGTTTGTAATTTCATGGCTTACCCCTTCAAGCTTTTCTAAAAATTCTACCATAAAAAACAGCCATTTTCAACGTTCAGTCAGAAGCTCCCCTAAGATGGAGAGAAAAAGAGGTGGGCTCTCCACCTCTCCCTTATTTAAATAAATCCTGAACTGGATCAAAAATAATCCGTTCAATATCTCCTAGATAAACAGACAATTGCTGTTGTTTGGTGAAAAACTCATTTACAATTGGGTTTCCTTGTAACTTCCCAGCAAAGTCCTGCATTTTCTTTTGTTGGTCTTCAGTTGGCATTTGTCCAGACTGGATGACTCCATGAATTTCTTGTTGGAAAGCCAGGTAGTCACCGAATAATGCTTTTGCATCGGCATCGGCATCAATGGCTTCCTTACTAGCAAGGACAGCCTTGTATTCTGGTAAGTCACGAATTCCTCGTGACAATTCATTGGCTAGATCATAAATGTTTGACATGTGATTTCTCCTTAACAATTTGGTTTTGTTCTATTATACAAAGATTCTGGTACAACTTGTGTTAGAAACTGCTATTTTTGTAAAAATCCTACTTGGGACCTATTTGATCACTACGCTATAATCCGTTTTCTCGGTGATCAGAGCTTCGGCCCGTGCTTGATCTGCAGCTGTCTTAAAGGAAATCTGAAGAATTCCGTAGACATCTTCCCGGTTTTCCTCATTGATGTGAATATTGACCAAGGAGGTACCACGAAGCAATTCGAGGATCCGAAGGATGACATCTTCTTCGTCTGGAACATCCACAAAAATATCGAAGGTGCTTTCCACCCCTCCTCTTTTATGGATCTGCATATGTTGCCGTTGCTCTCGACTATGGTCAAAGAAGGCCCAAATGGCATCTTCTTGTCCTTGGCGAATCATATCAGCAACTTGCTCAAGACGATCCTTAAAATCCGCTATCCGATCAAGAACCGAAGCTGGATTAGATAGCAAAACTGAGGTCCACATACTTGGCTCACTCTCCGCAATCCGCGTCATATCACGAAATCCTCCTGCAGCAAAGCGACCTGCTAGGGCATGCTCTTCTGTATAAGCAGCTGCTTGTCCCATCAGGGTAGCCGCCAATACGTGAGGAAAGTGGCTGATCTGAGAAGTAACCCGATCGTGTTCCATTGGATCTACCTCGATGAAACGGGCTCCAAGCCCTGAGAGGAGATCCTTCAATTCCAAGACCGCACTTGAGTCTGTCGTAGCTGTTGGCGTAAAAATATAGTAGGCATTTTCAAAGAGGGTGGAGTCAGCTGAGGCAGCTCCCGTCTTATGACTCCCCGCCATGGGATGCCCGCCGACAAAACGGACTGGGAGATGTCTAAAAGCATTTTCGCCAGCTTCTACAATGGCCCCCTTGGTAGAGCCCACATCTGTCACAATGACTCCTTCTTTCAGTGGCATTCTCGCCAGTTGCTGAAAGGTTTGGATGGTTTGCTTGACGGGCAAAGAGACGATGATAACATCTGCACGACTAGCAAATGCTTCAATATCAGCCGTCACCTCATCCACTAAGCCATTCTTAAGTGCAATATCCCGTGAGGCCTGACTGCGATTATAGCCTAGTAAAGTCACTTGCGGATGAGCTTTCCGGATCCCCATGGCTAACGAAGCGCCAATCAGTCCTAGACCGACGATATAAACAACCTTTTCTTCCATCTATTTCTCCAGTTAGAAAGCTTTGGTATA
This sequence comes from Streptococcus sp. SCPM-O-B-23252 (M501), assembly GCF_058200355.1. Lineage (NCBI taxonomy): Bacteria > Bacillati > Bacillota > Bacilli > Lactobacillales > Streptococcaceae > Streptococcus > Streptococcus sp. SCPM-O-B-23252 (M501). Next base: position 633,579 of record NZ_JBYQGS010000001.1, on the reverse strand, counting down.
GGCCCGATGACGCTCGACAGCCTCCTTCAATTCTTCCAGATTATCAGAAGAGAACTTGTCCAAGACTTCTGTGGCTAAAACCGTTGCCACCACAGCTTCCATGACAACTCCTGCAGCCGGAAGTGCTGTTGGATCACTCCGCTCTACCGTTGCCTTATACGGTTTGTGCGTTTCAGTATCGACACTCATGAGGGGTTTATAAAGGGTTGGGATTGGTTTCATAACACCACGGACGATAATCGGCTCTCCATTGGTCATACCGCCTTCAAATCCACCCAGATGATTGGTTCGACGAGTATACCCATCCTGCTCAGACCAGAGAATTTCGTCCATGACTTGACTGCCTTTTCGACGACCTGCTTCAAAGCCTAGCCCGAACTCTACACCTTTAAAGGCATTGATAGAGACAACCCCTTGAGCGATCTTGGCATCCAATTTCTTATCCCATTGGACAAAAGAACCCAGACCGACAGGCACACCACCTACAATCGTTTCGACGATCCCTCCGATGGTTTCCCCTTCTTTCTTCACGCTATCGATATAGGCCTTGATTTCCTCTTCTCGCTCTCGATTAACGATGGAAACTTCTGATTGAGCGACCGCTTCCTTGATTTGGGAAACTGTTAGATTTTCCGGAACCTCTACTTCGATGCCACCGAAATTGACGATATGGCTAGCTACTTGAACCCCAATCTCTTCCAATAGACGTTTGGCTACTGCACCAACTGCCACTCGCATGGTTGTTTCCCGAGCGGATGAGCGTTCCAAAGAATTTCGTAAGTCATCGAAACGGTACTTGATTCCGCCGACCAAATCAGCGTGGCCTGGACGAGGCTTGGTAATTTTCCGGAGCCCCTTCTTCTTTTCCTCCACATCACTGACAGACATGATCTCCAGCCATTTTTGATGGTCTAGATTGGTGACATTCAAAGTGATAGGACCTCCCATGGTCAAGCCATGGCGAACACCAGAGGTGATCTCGACTTGATCGCTTTCAATCTTCATCCGTGCTCCACGACCGTAGCCACCCTGGCGACGTTTTAGTTCGACGTTGATATAATCAGCTGTCAAAGGGAGCCCTGCTGGCACTCCTTCGATAATAGCTGTAAGTCGAGGTCCGTGTGATTCTCCTGCTGTTAAATAACGCATGGTATCTCCTTTGTCGCTTTCTAGTGTAAGAAGTCTCTCATTTCTTCCAACGGAACTGGATGGATTTGACAAGTCCCAATTTCAGGTACCAAAACGAGTTTCAATTGATTGCCCCTCGCCTTCTTGTCCAAGGTCAAGGCCTGATAAAGCTTTTCCTTATCCCAAGTATGGAATTCTACTGGTAAGCCAAATTTTTGACACATTTGGCAAATAGCCTGCGTTAAACCGGCTTGAACCAATCCCTTGGCTTCTGCAACCTTAGTAACTTGCACCATTCCTATCGCAACGGCTTCTCCGTGCATGACCTGGCCATAACCGGCTGTTGCTTCGATCGCATGACCAAGGGTATGACCGAAATTCAAATAAAGACGAATGCCCTGGTCTAACTCATCTTCGACGACCATCTTGCGCTTGACTTGACAGGAATGGGCAATCAGGGATTCTGCATGCTCATAAATAGACTCAATGGAGCCATCCATTTGATCCAGTTCTTCCCATAAGGCAGGATCTTCGATGAGACCGTACTTAATGACTTCCCCCATGCCCTCGATCAACTCGCGCTTGCCAAGAGTCCGCAGCACTTCAGGGTCAATCAATACCCCATCCGGTTGGGCAAAAGTTCCTACCATGTTCTTTGCATAGAGTGTATTGACTCCGGTCTTACCTCCGATAGAGGAGTCAACCTGAGCCGTCAAACTAGTCGGTACTTGGACGAAATGAATCCCCCGCATATAGGTGGAAGCCACAAAGCCTGCTAGATCACCGACAACACCACCCCCAAGAGCGAGAATGCCGTCTGATCGTGTCATCCCATTTTTCGCTAAAAATTCATAGACTTTCTGAACGGTCGTCAGATTTTTACTAGCTTCTCCTTCTAGGAACTCATAGCTAATCACTGTAAATCCTTCACTTTCAAGGCTTTTTACCACCTGACTTGCATAAAGAGACCCTACATGGTTGTCTGTTATGATTGCTACTTTTTGAGCTTTCCATAATTGACTGAGCCAGGTTCCAACCTTTTGGATCGCTCCATTCTCAATGACAATCTCATAACCATTCTTTGGTAGATCTACATTCACCTTCATAAGGATCTCCTTTCAAATCAATGTGAAAAAGATTACAATTTCACTATTGTATAAAAATAGAAAACAGAGCATACTTGATTAAGTTTTTCTGTTTTCTTCCATCATTTTTCTAATACATAATCTGGGTATTCCAATTTCAAAGCTTGCCAGACTTCCTCTTCTGGGAATGTTTTATCCGTCATCAGTTCAAAGGCAACAGCAGCTTGATGGAAGAGCATTCCCAAGCCATTTAAGGTTTGCGCCCCTTGTTCTTCAGCTAATTGAAGAAATGGTGTCTTGGCAGGAAAATAAGCTAAATCAGCCACTAGACAACCTTTAGGAAAGCTAAACTCTTTCGGAATAGGGAGAGAAGACCCGTCCATTCCTATTCCTGTAGCATTGATCAATAAATCCGTCCCCTCTATCGTTGCATTCAACTGATCCCGACTGGATAAGTCATGAAGGACAATTGAAACATCAAGAGTTTCGGATAGTGGAGCAAAGATAGCCTGATACTTATCTAAACTTTCTGGACGAACAAATAAATGAATCTCGCCAACTCCTTGCCGAATAGCCTCTACAACAATAGCAGTCGCAGCACCACCCGCACCTAAAAGAACGAGTTTCTTATTCATTATCGAAAAAGTCTTAGGAAGACTCTTTAGAAAACCAAGTCCGTCTGTGTTGTAGCCTGTTAAACGACCATCTTTCTGAACAATCGTATTGACCGAACCAATAAGCTGTGCGCTTCCATCTACCTGATCTAAAAATGGCAAGACCTTTTTCTTGTAAGGCATGGAAATATTAGCGCCCAACATATCCAGTACCCGTAACTGTTGAAGACTTTGTTCGACTTGTTCTTCTTCCACTTCCCAAGCAAGATAGACTACATTGGTCGCGGTTAGTTGATAAGCCTGATTGTGAATAAAGGGTGAGATACTATGACGAATGGGCTTGGCAATCACGGCCGCCATTCGCGTATAGCCATCAATCTTCATCTAAGATCTCCCGAATCTTGTGCATGCTGGACAAGCTAATTTGTCCTGGTGCACTTTCCACTCCTACACTAGCATAGGACCAAACAGAACCAGTTAAATCGGCAGCGATGCGAGAGATTCGGCCGATTTTCCCCATAGAAATGGTAACGAACTCTTGTTCTGGATTTAGCGTCTTAAAGCCACGTGTATAGTTCATTAGGTCCAGAACATCCTGCTCGGTATGAGCCATCACTGATACCTTGACCAATTTCGGTGTAAAGCTGGTTAATTCAGACATAATCTCCATCATATTCTCAGGAGTTTCCTGGAAATTATGGTAGCTTAAGCAAAGATTGGAATAATCCATCATCTGATTAAATTCGGCCTGATGACCAAAGTACTCAAAATCGACATAATCCGGATGGTAGATGTTGTTGATATCATGGATAAGCGCTACGTACTCTTCACCAGAAAGCTCAATTTCTCCTCCCTGCTCCCGTGTCCGTAGCGTAAATAAAATTTCACGCCCTGCAAATTTTTCAAAGATGGCAGGCGCCACTTGTAAGATATCATTCTTATCCAAATAATCCGCACGCCATTCAATGACATCTGCATCCTGATAACGACTGGCATCAATGGCCTGTGCTTCTTCAAAATTTCTTGGCATTACAGAAACGACTAATTTCATTGATCCACCTTAATCGTAAAAACTTTCAAGTAATTACTACTTTCTTCCCTTTCATTGTATCGAAAATCAGCTGGAAGTCCCACTTCACTGATAAAGCGATGCTTTTGGCCTTTGAAGCCCTTTTCAATTTCTTTCTTAAATTTATCCCGACTGACATTGGCAGCATTCGTACTTGCAATCAAAATACCTTTTGGTTTCAAGATCTCTAGGGACTGCTCGATTAGTTTGTGGTAATCCTTCGCAACTGAGAAGATACGCTTCTTATTGCGAGCAAAACTCGGAGGATCTAAAACGATCACATCATAAGTCAAGCCATGACGCTTGGCATACTTATAATAATCAAAAACATCCATGACGATAAAGCGGTGCTGGTCCAATGCTAGACCATTTGCCACAAAATGAGCTTCAGATAGTTCGCGACTCCGCTTGGCCAGATCAACAGAGGTTGTTTCTACTGCTCCGCCCATGGCCGCTGCTACCGAAAAAGCCGCCGTGTAGGAAAACATATTGAGTAAGGATTTACCTGCAGCTAAGCCATCTACTAAGCTAGCACGCACATCGTGTTGGTCCAAGAAAATTCCTGTCATCAAGCCATCATTCAGAAAGACTTGGTAGCGAACGCCGTTTTCCAAAATCAAAAACTGCTCTGGAGCTTCTTGACCAAAAAGATGGGCTGACTCGTAACCTGGATCCTTGAAACGGATTTTTTCATATCCTCCCAAGACCTCTGGAAAAACTTCTTGAAAAGCTGCAACAAGCAACTCTCTGATTTGATAAACAAAGGCATTATAGATGGAAAAGACAGCATAATCTCCATAGAGATCAATGGTTAAGCCACCAAATCCGTCGCCTTCTTGATTAAAAATTCTAAAAGCTGTATCCAATTCCGACTGATAATAAGACTGGCGCTTGGACTTGGCCTTAGCAAATAGCTGACTAAAGTAAGCCTGATCCAAGGTGATTTTCTTGGTAGAAATGACCCAACCAAGACCCTTGTTTTGCTCTGAAAGATAGCCTGTCCCTAAAAAATGACCCGAAGCTGTGACCAGCTCAACCACCTCATTGTCAAAGGGGAGTTGCCCAAAATCACTCTTCTCTAAAATCTTATAACCTTTATGGATTTTTTTCTCAACTTGTCGGTTAATTGTCAGCTTTTTCATACTTCTATTGTATCAAAATTTTCAAAAATTCACAAAGTCTCCCACTTAAGAATCCTATTATTAAGGAAGTATTCACCATCTTTTTAAACAATCGCACTTCTTTTGTTTAGCTAATGATTACCAATATCAATCATACTCTTTTTTAACATCATTATTTACTTGCTTTATTTTCAAAACGTTTTAAATTATGGTATACTGTTGTAAGAAAATTTTTAGGAAATAAGGCAAGGAAGTATATTTTTGTGAAAAAAATTACCAAAACGATACTCGATGCTATGAGTACCAGACTAGGATTTGTCTTTACCCTACTGTTGCTTTATTGGTTTAAAACCATGTGGGCCTATGCAGTAGACTTTAATCTAGATATTCAAGGCTTTTATCAGGTTTTTCTTGCAGTGATTAACCCGATTCCACTCAGCCTCTTATTCATCGGTCTCGCTTTTTATATTAAGAGAACCAAACTCTTTTACATGCTATCTTTTAGCATCTATGTTATTTTATTTATCTGGTTGATTTCCAACTCGATTTATTATCGTGAGTTTACAGACTTCGTAACAGTCAACACCATGCTGGCATCTAGTAAAGTTTCTGCCGGTCTTGGAGCTGCAGCCTTAGAATTGTTCCGTCCCTGGGATATTATCTATGTTTTAGACTTCCCGATTCTAGCTTTCCTCTTCTTAAAGAAATTGGTCAAACTAGATCGCCGTCCCTTTAACAAACGGGCAAGTTTTGCAGTGACTTCGCTCTCTGCTATGCTCTTCTCGGCCAATCTTTTCTTGGCGGAGATTGACCGTCCGGAATTGTTAACGCGTGGCTTCTCCAACTACTATGTGGTTCGTGCGCTTGGTTTACCTGCCTTTTTGGGTTACAGTGCCAACCAGACCTACATGGCCAATAAAGAACGCTCAAAGGCTTCTGAGGTTGACTTGAAGCCAGTTGAAGAGTATGTTGCTAGCCATTATGCTCAACCAAACCCTGAAACCTTTGGTCTCGCCAAGGGACGAAATGTTATCTATATCCATTTGGAAAGCTTCCAACAATTCTTGATCGACTATAAATTGAAAGTCGATGGCAAAGAATACGAAGTGACCCCTTTTATCAACTCGCTCTACCATTCAAACGAAACCTTTTCATTTGCCAATGTCTTTAACCAGGTAAAAGCTGGCAAAACATCGGATGCAGAGACCATGATTGAAACGGGCTTGTTCGGTTTGAACCAAGGTTCCTTTATGGTGAACTACGGTGGGACCAATACTCAGCAAGCAGCTCCTTTCATTCTTTCAAAGAATGGCTACCAATCCAGTGCTGTTTTCCACGGAAATGCCGGAAGCTTCTGGAACCGTAATACAGCCTACAAACAATGGGGATACCATTACTTCTTTGATGCCTCTTATTTTACCAAGCAAGATGATACCAACTCCTTCCAGTATGGACTCAACGACAAGATCATGTTGAAGGATTCTATCAAGTACTTGGAACACATGCAACAACCGTTTTATACTAAGTTCATTACCGTTTCCAACCACTATCCTTATACGACGAGTCTGATTGGTGACGAAATTGGCTTCCCTCTTGCAGAAACCCAAGATGAAACGATTAATGGCTATTTTGCAACAGCCAATTATCTTGATTCATCCATCAAGGCCTTCTTCGATTATCTAAAGGCATCTGGCTTATACGAAAATTCTATTATCGTTCTTTATGGAGACCACTACGGTATTTCTAATTCTCGCAATCCAGCTCTAGCTCCTTTGCTTGATAAGAACTCTGAGACTTGGTCAAGTTATGATAATGCTATGTTGCAACGGGTACCTTATATGGTGGTCGTGCCTGGCATGAACAAGGGGAAAGTCATTGAGACCTATGGTGGAGAGATTGATATGCTTCCAACATTGGAACACTTGTTAGGAATTGATTCTAAGAACTTCCTTCAAGTGGGTCAAGACTTGTTATCTCCAAATCATAGCCAAATCGTAGCTTTCCGTTCTGCTAACTACTTTGTGACTCCTGAGTATACAAGTTACAGTGGCCGGACCTATTACACCAAGACTGGTGAAGAAATCACCAATCCAGACGAATCAACGAAAGAGCAACTGGATAAAATCCGTGAGGCAGCTAATTTACAACTCAAGATTAGTGATAGTATCCAAACGGGGGACCTCTTACGATTCTACACTGGAAATGATCTTGGTAAAGTCAACCCGGATGACTACTCCTACAACAACTCGATGAAAGCATTGAAGAAAATTGAAAAAGAAAAAGGGAATTCCTCAACCAGCCTCTATAGCCAAAAAGGCAATCAATCAACGGTTGATCTCTTCAAAGCACCAAGCTATAAAGATCTCCACCCTGAACAGTTCAGTTCTTCTTCTTCGAGTGAGGATTCCAACTCAAGTAGTTCTAGCTCATCTTCATCAGAAAAAAAATGAGAGTGGGACAGAAATCGGTAATTCGTTAGAATTCGATTTCGTCGTCCCACCTCCGCACAGTTGAGTAGGGCTGTAAAAGCTGATGAAATCAGCGTAGTAGAGCCCACTCAACCACTGCGTCTTGCTCGACAATCCAAAGACAATTGAGAGGCTAGGACTTTTGTCCCAGCCTCATTTTTTTATTTATTTCTTCCATTCAAATATGGAAGCTGTTAAATTCTCAACATAGAATGGACGTTTATTTCGACTATTTCCAACAAGGAGCTCAAGATGATCTGCATTCTGGAGATAGAATGGTAGTCCACTGGTGTTAAAAATGACATAGTAGTGTTTGTCCCAATTTAATTCAAAGACAACAACACCACTGCCCATATCTGCTGTATGCACGAAGACATGTTGATAAATCTCCTCATAAGATTCGAGGGACAAGGCAGGTAGGGTCTTCTTCAAATGAATGATTTGACGCACATATTCGATTGTATCCTTGTTGACAGATACTAAATCCCAATCGACTTGGTTGACGGCATCTGGCGCATTATAGGAATTCATAGCCCGTTCTCGATCTTGAGGTGTCACTTCCCCATCTTCGCCCGTTGCAACTAGTTTGGTTCGTAGGAACTCTTGTCCAACCTGCATAAAGGCCATCCCTTGGAAGAGGAGATTCATGGCTGTCGCCATTTCTACCTGCTTCTTAATTTTTTCCTGAGAATCATTTGGGTGGACATAAGAAAGTAAATCGTAGAGGTTATAGTTGTCATGGGCTTCTACATAGTTGAGGACCTGGCTTGGAGTTAGGAAGGATCCCAACTCTGCACTTCCAAGTACGGAGCGCGCAATGATATCTTCTGTAGACTTGCGACTGACATACCCACGTTTGATGGATCCGAAGACTTCAGCTCCCTTTATGGCATCTCGAGAGGTATCATTAAAGAAACCGACTTGGGCCATTTGATAAGCATTGTCCTTTTTGGCCTTATCTTCTGGAGCCAATCCTGTCCCCATATCCCAACCTTCTCCATAAAGGAGAATCCGTGGATCAATTGCGTCCATGGCTTCACGGATTTCATTCATAGTATCCACATCGTGAATCCCCATTAAGTCAAAGCGGAAACCGTCAATCTTATATTCTGTTACCCAATACGTCAAGGAATCAATCATGAATTTGCGGTACATCTCATGCTCACTGGCCGTCTCATTCCCAACTCCTGTACCATTTTGGAAGGATCCATTTGGATTCATCCGGTAGTAATAATCAGGAACGGTTGTTTGGAAAGCTCCATCTTCTGTCGAATAGATATGATTATAGACCACATCCATGACTACCGAAATACCCGCTTCATGATAGGCGTGTATCATTTCTTTTAACTCACGCATGGTGGTCTTAGGATCGTGAGGTTTGGTCGAGTAACTAGTCTCTGGAGCAGAGTAATTCTGCACATCATAGCCCCAATTGTAGAGGACATTCCCGTCTTCATCATAGGTCTTATAGCGGTCGGTCACTGGTTGCAGTTGGACCACATTGACCCCTAATTCCTTGATATAGTCAAAGGCTGTGGCATCCCCTTGGGCGTTCTTCGTCCCAGTCTGGTAAGCTCCTCGGTAGGTTCCTCGATAGGCTTCATCCACACCGGAAGTCGGAGAGATGGTCAAATCCCGGACGTGCATTTCATAAACAACCGCCTGACAAGGATTATCCAGACGCCAGTCAGCCTTTTCATAAGCTTCTGACTGAAAGGCAGGGAAGATGCAATCCTGATGAGAAAGAATGGCAGACTTTTTCCCATTTTCACTGGTAGCGATCGTATAAGGATCACGCGCAATCTCTGTATGGTAATCAAAATAAACCTTATACTGATAGGCTAGTCCACTGAGGTTTCCCATGACATCTGCATACCAGACACCACAGTTATTGCGAACATGGTCGCTAGATTCTCTCAGACCACGAACCATTGGGACAATCTTCCAGACCTTGCTGTCATTGGCTACAGAATCATAGATGAGAAGGTCTACTTTATTGGCAGTAGGCGCCCAAAGTTTAAAGCGGTAATCATCATCTTGCTGGCGATATCCCAACCAACCCTGATAGCCCCATTTGGCATCAAATTCTTGATAGTGCGTCGCCATATCAAAAGCGCGTGGCTTCCGACGGCTGTATTCATGACTGGTCATTGCAGCCTGCAAGGAATAATAAACGGTGTCATCTCCTTGAATCAACCAGACTTCCCGCACTTTCCCTTCTGGTAAAAGCTCAATATGGTATTCATCCGACTGACTAAGCCAGTTTCCTTCCTTGATGATGACATGGCCACTGTGTTGAGGTGTCTCACAGTTATAAACTAGGAGCCCCTCAACTCCAAAATAATCGAGCTTGGAGAAAGAGACTTCCTCTCCCCATACTCCTTCATGCCACTTCCACATATCACGGGCAAAATAATCACCTACGGGATGATGGTAGTGGATTTTCACTTGATACTGATGCATCGTATTGTATTTCCTATTTCCTAATTAACTATGTATGAAGAAACTGGCATTACCCACTCTCAGCAATGATTCTCCATTATTCTTCTGATTTATATTCTGAACGGACCAGAGCATCGTCATTAATTTCATCGATGTTGGCAAAAAATTCTAAGTGATTGTGGAAAACTTCCAGTTCTACCGGTGTATCTCCGCCGTATTCGCCATCTAAATTAATCTTGAACTCTTCTTTCTGATCCAAAACTTCAATTTTTAATTTAGAGGTCTTGAGGTATTCAATATTTGAATCATTAACGTGTTTCCCACCATTTACAGCTTGCATAATGAGAGACAGCATTTCAAATAATTTAGCTGTTTTGACTAAGATCAAGGTAAAGTTCCCATCATCAAGTTTAGCATCTGGTGCCACACTTTCAAAACCACCGATTGAATTGGTCAAAGCCACGAAGACAAGCGAAACTGGTCCAACATAGACCCCATTGTCGTGTTCAATCCGTACCTTGCGGGTTTTATTTTTAGGAAATTTTTTCACAGCTTCGGCCACATAAGCAAAGTAGCCATAGCGTGATTTCACTTCACTTGGAACGCTAAAGGTTAATTCGGACAAGGTTCCTGCGGCAGCAATATTGATAAAATATTTACTTCCGTAAGCACGGCCAATGTCCATTTGAATAGTTTGGTTCTTCTCAATGATCCGTGCAGCTGCGACTGGGTCTCCCATCGGAATCTTCAGAGCACGTGCGTAATCATTGGTTGTACCAGTAGGTATAAAAGCCATTTTTGGACGATGTTCAAGGCTAGCAACCCCATTGACCACCTCATTAATGGTTCCATCTCCTCCAGCAGCAACGATCAAATCAAAACCGGCTTTTGCAGCTCGCTCTGCTTCTAACTGGGCTGATAAGGGCTCAGGAGTGGTCTGATAGGCACTTGTTTCGTAGCCTACATCCTCTAACACATCCAAGACTTCTGCGATGTTCTTTTTAATGATTTCCTGACCAGAAGTCGGATTATATATCACTCGTGCTTTTTTAATCTTATTTTCCATACATGCCTCTATAAACTTTCAAGCCAGGCTTCATCCTGTATTTCAATCGATAATTCCTGCGCTTTGCTTAATTTACTTCCCGCATCGCTACCTGCAACTAATAGGTCTGTTTTCTTGGATACGGAGCCTGTGACTTTAGCCCCTAAGGCTTCTAATTTAGCCTTAGCTTCCGAACGTGTCAGACGTTCCAGTTTACCGGTTAAGACAACTGTTTTACCAGACAATGGTGCATCTGCTGCAACCTTTTGTCCAAGGTAGTCTAAGTTTACCCCAGCATCCTTAAGCTCTTCTAAAAGAAGTTGAGAGCCTTTTTGGGCAAAATAACGCTTGAGACTTTCAGCAACCACCATTCCTAAACTGTCTATCGCCGCAATCTTTTCAACCTCTGCATCTGCTATAGCTGGAATGGAATGGAATTCCTGGAGCAAGAGCTGGCTAGCCTTACTTCCCACATGACGAATTCCCAGACCAAATAATAGTTTTTCAGCAGAATTCCCCTTCGATGTCTGGATAGCATCTACTAATTTCTGGGCAGATTTTTCTTTAAATCCATCCAATTGTAAGAGATCATCCACAGTCAGGCGATAAATACCTGCTACATCTTGAACCAGTTCTTTAGCAAACAGTTTTTCAACCACTGCTGGCCCCAAGCCAGTAATGTTCATGGCATCTCGGCTAGCAAAGTGAGCTAGGCCTTCCTTGATTTGAGCAGGACAACGGGGGTTGATACAACGCAAGGCCACTTCATCTTCAAAATGAAGGAGCTCGCTCTCGCAACTCGGACAGTGACTCGGAATCTCTAATCTCTCTTCCGATACGCGCTTATCCATGACAACACGCAAGACAGCTGGAATAATGTCCCCGGCCTTATAAACAATAACCGTATCGTCCTTGCGGATATCTTTCTCAGCAATGTAATCTACATTATGGAGAGTAGCACGACTAACAGTCGTCCCTGCTAACTGAACTGGCGTCAAATTAGCCGTTGGTGTCACCACTCCAGTCCGACCGACTGTCCAATCAACTGACAAGAGTTTTGCTTCCTTCTCCTCAGCTGGGAATTTGTAAGCCACTGCCCATTTGGGAGCCTTGACGGTAAAACCAAGTTCTTCTTGAACAGCTAGATCATTTACTTTAATCACGACCCCGTCGATATCATAAGGAAGCTGGTCTCGCATGGCTGCCACTTCTTGAATATAGGTCCAAACTTGCTCGATACTAATCGCTGTCTTGTGATGAGGATTGACGACAAAACCGAGTCCGTTTAATTTGGCTAATACCTTCTCTTGGGTCGCTTGGTCAGTAGGACTAGCTTCCTGATAGAGGAAGGTCGCGAGCCTGCGCTCCGCAACAATCTTCGTATCCAACTGTCTTAGAGTACCGGCTGCAGCATTTCGAGGATTCGCAAACTCTGCTTCCCCATTTTCTTGACGGGACAAATTTACAGCATCAAAAGACGCACGGGGCATATAACATTCTCCGCGAACGGTTAATGTAAGAGGTTCCGGTAAAACTAGAGGAATATCGCGAACTCGCTTGAGGTTCTCGGTAATATTTTCTCCAACACTCCCATCCCCCCGCGTAGCACCTGTTTCGAGGACGCCATCCACATAAGAAAGTGAAATAGATAGACCATCTATTTTTAACTCACATACATAGGTGACAGATGGAAATTCCTTTCGAACCCGTTGGTCAAAGGCCACCAATTCTTCATAAGAAAAGGCGTCCTGCAAGCTATAAAGCGGGTAAGTATGCTGGTATTTTTCAAATCCTGTTAGAATCGTCCCTCCTACTCGGTGTGTTGGGCTATTCGCTTGGATCAGTTCTGGATAGGCTTCTTCTAATTCTACAAGTTCTCGGTATAGACGATCATATTCTTGATCAGATACCGAGGGAGCATCTTTGGTATAATATTCTTCCGCATATTGGTTGAGTAGATTTACTAACTCTTTTATTCTGGTTTCCATACTTCTATTTTACCATAAAAACGCTTTACTGTGCCCTGTCTGACTACTTCCCACTAGAAAAAAAAGCATTTTTTTACTACCCGTCCGAAATCCTACTTCAATGAGCAAAAAAAAGCCTGAAGCAAGGCTTCAGACTCTTAATTTATTGAGTTAAATCAATATGATTTGAAATTCTTTTGATCAGAATCGCTCCGACAATCAGAGAAGCAAATTCACCCAAACCAGTAGTCAACCAATTCAAGAAGAATGGTGTTTCGTTTATAATATGCAATTCTAAGGCAATCGTGAACATAGAGAGGGCAAAGAAAATTGAAAATAAGAAATGATCCTTGCGAATCCATCCATTAAAGAGCTCTTCCTTTTCAAATCGTTTAAATAAGTAAACCCCAAGTGTTACGAAGACCAAGGTAGATCCACCACCAACGATCAAATCGACAATTCCGTAACTCATGAAGTTAGAAATCATACACCCAATGGTAACAGACCAAATGTATTTTCGATTGTAGAAAGCCATGAAGTTGAGCATTTCAGAAACACGGAATTGGATCTCATTGCTTCCGATGGCATTCAATGGGGGCGTAATGGTCAAGGCCACATAGAGAGCTGCAACTAGGGCAATCTGTGCCAAGTCACGAACAGTATAGTTTTTCATCGTTTTCTCCTTTAGCGGTTTTACCGCGTCTAATATGCTTGGTGAAAGAAGCTAAGCACCAAGGGTTGATCTTTGCCGATGACCCAAACTAATAGATTTCAAAGCAACAAATCAACTTTATAAGTATAGCATAAATAAGGAAATTATGATAGACTAATTGTATGAAAAAACTACTTAATCGAATCTTTGATAATGAAATCTTAGCCTACCTGATCTTTGGTGTTGCTACAACGATTGTTTCTGTTGCTACTCGGCTAATTGTTTTCCAACTGACAGACCAGGAACAACTAGCTACCTTGATTGGAAATATTGCAGGAATACTTTTTGCCTTTGCTACCAACGATACCATTGTCTTTAAACAAGAAAGAAAAGGCTGGTTGAAACGGTTAATTGTCTTCTCTTTTGCTAGAATGGGGACACTCGTGCTGGACCTCCTGATGACTACCATCTTTGTGACCCAGTATCCACAAATCATTGGTCAGTTTGTCAATATGAATCGGACGGCTATCAATACCATCGAAACCTTTGCCGCCCAATTTATGATTGTCATTTTGAATTATGTTTTCAGTAAACTATTTGTCTTCCGAAATAAGAAGTGACATCTCATTATACACAGAAAAACCGTCAGAACTCTTATGGCTCTGACGGTATTTTTTATACTTCCAGACTAGCTTCTTGGGCGCTCAAATAAGAGATTTTTCCTTCCACACCAAAATACTCCTTGACCAAGCCTTTTAATTCATCCATCGCTTCTTTGGCCCGTTCTGCTTGCTCTTCAGTCACTGCCTCCATCACAAGAATAGCCTGTCGCGTTTCTTCTGTCAGCATGGTTCTTTGGGCTTCCCGCCAGTTTAAACAACGGCAAACAGCACCTTCTTGATCATAATAAATGATCTCTTCCGGCAAAGCCGGAGCATCTTCCTCCGCTCCTAGTGGAAAGAATGGCTCTCCCCCCTTAGCTTTTCCTAAGGATAAGCCTCCAGCTAACTTTTCCATATCCTCACCACCACAGGGGATAGCATAGGCTAGCGAAACACTATTGTAGAGATCAACCAAAGGATTAATGGGATAAAACTCCCGTCCTTGCGATACACGTTTCAGTAATGCTTCGATTGACGAACGAGCTCCTTTTTTGGTCTTAAATTTTGTAAATGCCTGACGCCATTCCTGAACGACTGGACTAGCAGTGAACTGATCTTCATCAATATATTCTTTTGATCGTGCGACTCCCTTGTCGAGCAAATCCTTAAAATATGGATCCTTGCTCTCATCAACATGATTGTCGATACCTTCTACTGTCATCACCACTACTTGTGCTTGGGGAAATAAGTCCCAAAACTCTTGATCTACTGTAAATTTCATTTCTTTTCCTCACTATAGTTTCTTTTTTGACCTTTTTTCACTAGCTCCCAATCCGCTGCTACGTTTTCTCTCATTTTAGCAAGCCATTCTTCTAATTGAAGGATTTCTGCCTTTGAAAAACCTTTTAAGGCAGTCTTTTCAGAATAAGTATGCTCAGCAAGGATAAAAGGATAAAGTGCTTGACCCTTTTCCGTCAGGATCCATTTTTTTATCTTTTGATTGGAAGGATCAGTTAATTCTCGGATAAATCCTTTATCAGCTAATTTTTTAACAGAGCGGGCTACTGTTGAGCGGTCCACTTTTAATAAATCGGATAACTCCTCTTGAATAATTCCTGGTTGCTCCCCAATCCGTACTAAATATAAGTATTGGCCTCTTGCCAGTTCCAAGTCTCGGAACTCAATATTGGCAATCGAATCTAAGGCTCGGGCTATGATGCCAATCTCTCTTAGAACCTTCATCTGCTCCTCCTTTCCTTTATAAGGAGTCTATCACATTTTTATTGCAAATGCAACTAAATAAACATAAAACAAAAAGCCGGCTGAAAACCGGCTTGTTCCTATTTTATTCTTTAACATCACTCCTGATTTTTTCTCAAGTTTTTAAGATGGAAACGACGCTTGAATGACGCCTCTTTTTGGTGAAAAGCTACTTTAGATGACTTGTACTTGGCTACCACATCCCCGTCTTTTGTTTCAAATCTCGCTTCAATGGCATATTGAATACTAGCATTTAAGATACAGCCAATAATCAATACTTTAGCTACCAGGATAAACCAGAACATAATGACCGCTAAAAGGACTGACCCGAAGAAACGAGCATCTAGGAAACTCGTAATGTAGTGATCAACATATTTCCAGAAAATATTCAAGGTCAAATAAAGGACTGCTGTCACAAAGATGGCTCCTGGAAAGACATAGCGAAACTTAGGAATTTTGATATTGGGAAGAGTGTAATAGAGCAAGAGCAAGGTTAAAAAGAGCAGGAAGTAAACCGAAGGTCCTGAAATATTTAAGAGGCGAAGGTAGATACTTTCATCAAACTTGAAAATTTCATAGACGGAACGAATAATCATCCGGCCAAACATAGTAAGAACCAAAGATAGACCAAACAGACCTTGCAGAGCAAAACTAATCAAAATACTGAAGATTCTCGCCCAGATAATCCCCCTCTCCTTCTCCACTCCATAACTTTTATTGAAGGCTCTCTGCAGGTAAGCGATACACTGTGAGGAGACCCATAAAGCCGAAATGATGGAGAAACTAAGCAAACCAGTAGACGGCTTGGTAAGCACCGATGAAATAACTTGCAAGACAATGCGGTACATGGAGGCAGGTAATACTTCACGCAAGGTTAGCAAAATCTGAGTCGGACGAATCTGGAAGTAAGGAAGGATATTGGCTGCAATCAACAATAAAGGGAGAATGGAAATCAATAAATAATAGGCCACTGCTATACTTGTGATGTCCGATTCAGAGGCCATATAAAAGCGCAAGAACCCCTTAATAAACGGTCGTTGGCCTAGCCATTTTAGAAACTTTTTCATATCTATCCTCCCCTAAACAAAGTCATAAAAAGAGAAAAGAGCGAAACCGTTATTTATCTTCAGCTCCATTCTTTCCTCTCTACTTGTTTTAATAGGTTCCTTCTTCGCCTTGACTGGTCAAAATAACCGGTCCATCTTTCGTAATAACAAACTGATGTTCGTACTGACAAGAAAGTCCACCGTCAAGGGTTTTGTGGGCCCAACCTGTCTTCATATCTGTATCAATCTCCCAAGTTCCGGTATTAATCATCGGTTCAATAGTCAAGACCATCCCTTCACGTAAGCGCAAGCCACGTCCTGCACGTCCGTAGTGGGGTACCATTGGTTCTTCATGCATGGTTGGTCCTACACCGTGACCGACCAAATCTCGTACTACACCATAGCCTTTGCTTTCAGCATATTCTTGAATCGCTGCTCCAATATCACCCAGACGATTTCCGACAACCGCTTGTTCAATCCCCTTATAGAGGCATTCTTTGGTGACATCCATGAGATCTTTGACCTCTTGGGAAACATTACCAACTGCATAGGCCCAACAAGAATCAGCCAAACCACCAGAGTAGTTTTCTGTAAACTTTTTCACCTGTGCAACATTATCAAAGTCTAATTTTGAGACATCAACAACAGACTTGTCTAAGGGTTCAGACAAGACCATATCCACCTTTAAGAGGTCACCGTCTTTTAAGACATAGTGACGAGGAAAGGCGTGAGCCACTTCATCATTGATCCCACAACATGTCGCATAGGGATAGTCCATCAAACTTCCTTCTACACCGATCTGAAGGGGCAAGACATTGGCTTCTTTACAGCGACGTCGAACATACTCTTCTACTTCCCAAAGATCGAGACCTGGTTTGATCAAATCCCGAAGGCCAATATGGATACTAGCAAGAAAGTCTCCTGCACGGTCCATGGCTTCGATTTCACGCTGTGATTTCAATGTAATCATCTATTTCCTACTTCCATTCTAATTAATTTTCAAAGTGACGGTGGCCTTCGTAACTAACTGTAAATTCAAATACAAATCAAAATCTATAATAGCCGATCGTCTAGTCTGTCGGACAATACGCGTTTCAATCCGCAAGGTATCGTCCACTTGAACAGCTTGGAGGTAATAGACCAAGAGCTGTTCGATAATTAAATTTTTTCCAGAATTCATCATGAGCTGGCGAGTGACTGTTGTTAGAACTTCAGTGAGAACACCATTCGAGAGAACACCACTCTTTTCTAACATACTTGGTTCAACCGTCAATTCAAAATGATTGGCTTGCAAAACTACTTTTTGACTGATTTGTTCACTAAAGGTTGGCAAGCCCGACAATTGCTCCTTGCTCATCCGGTCCATGACCGCACGACGAGTAATAACCCCTAATAGGGTCTGATTGCTGCGAATAACAGGGATCATCTCAAAATCTTCTGCAATCATGCGTTGACTGACATTGGCGATACTAGAGGATAGGTTTGTCGTAAAGACGCTACGGGACATGACCTTGTCCAGAGTTGTCTGGGGCGTCTTGTCTCCTGCATCTCGCATGGTCACCACTCCAACAACCATCTGGTGTTGATTGACTACAGGAAAACGACTAAACCGGCTTTTTCTTACCAAGTCCAAATAATCTCGTACGGTATCTGTTTCCCGCAAAAAACCGTATTCATGCATGGGCGAATAGACTTGTTCGACCGTTAAAATATCCGTTTTAATTTGCATGTTGGCGAGAGCACGGTTGATCATGGTCGCCACGGTATAGGTATCATGCTTGGTACGTAAGATAGGAGTTTGACCACTGCGACCCAGTTCCAAAATAGAAGGATCGACGTCAAAGCCACCGGTTACAAGAACAGCATTGTCGTGTTGGAGGGCGAGACGTTGGATATTGGTCCGGTCTCCCACAATGAGGAGTCCACCTTCAGAGACATAATCTAAAATATGCTCTTCTGTCATGGCCCCGATATAAAACTTGTTGAACTCTCGTTCCAGCCCTTCTTTTCCTGCCAAGACTTCCGAACCGGTAATTTCTACAATCTCTCGGAAAGTCAGATGTTCTAGGACAGCCTTTTTGGACTTGACACGAACTGTCCCACTACGAGGTCTCGTTTCAACAATTCCACGATTTTCAGCTTCTTTAATCGCCCGATAAGCGGTCCCATCACTCACCTGCAAATAATTCGAGATACTTCTCACACTGACACGTTTGCCAATCGGTAGTTTCTCCAAATAATCTAAGATCGCTTGGTGTTTACTCATTGAGATCTCCTCTATCTATGCAGAACTCGTAATAATCCCGCATCTTTCGGGTATAGCGGTCACTTCCCTTGAATTGCCGTTTCAAACTATAACCGGCATGTAAAGCCACCTGTTGACTGGCAATATTTTCAACATGGGTAATGATTCGGACTTGTTTGAGATGAAATTCCTGGAAGGACAAGAAGGTAATTTCTTTGACAACCTCTGTCATGAGGCCTTTGCCCCAATAATCCTTGTGTAAGAAATAACCAAGTTCAGCTTCTTTCTTAATTTCATCCAATTTTTCAAACTTAATCGATCCAATCACACGGTCTGTTCCCTTGTCACAAATCGCCCATATTCCTAAAGGATTCTTTAGAAAATAATTCGCCAAAACATACTGGCATTCCTCTAGGGACGTTTGTGCTGGGAAAATAAAAGGCAAATTCTCTGGATTGGAGGATATGGTATAAAAGTCAGCGGCATCACTATATAGAAAGGGCCTCAAGAAGAGGCGCTCTGTTTCAAAACATGAAAATGCTGCTAGTTGCGTCCAAATGTTCATAAAAATCGTTCGTTATGCTTCATCAATCAGCTCGATGTCAGCTCCCAATTGTTGCAATTTTTCAATAATATGCGAATAGCCACGAAGGATAAACTCAATATTGGTAATTTCCGTTCTACCCTGAGCCATCAAACCGGCAATCACCAAGGCAGCCCCTGCACGCAGGTCTGTCGCCTTAACTGGAGCTCCTGTTAATTGGTTTGGTCCTTGGTAAACAATGCGATCACCAACTGTTTCAATGGTCGCTCCCATGCGCATCAATTCAGCCACATGGTTGACCCGCTTTTGATAAATGGTATCTACGATGCTTCCCTTTCCATTAGCGGTCAAGAGCAAAGGAGTCAAGGGTTGTTGCAAATCCGTTGCAAAGCCAGGGTAAGGAGAGGTTTTAATGTGAACAGCTTTCAGATTTTCTTGCTTTTCAACAAACACACTATCCTCAGAAATCGTCATCCGAACGCCCATTTCTTCCAACTTAGCGATAAAGCTTTCTAGGTGTTCGTAGAGGACATTCGTAATTTGAATCCCTTCTCCCACAGCAGCAGCAAGAGCGATATAAGTCCCTGCTTCGATGCGATCGGGGATCACTTGGTGACGCGTCCCGTGGAGATAGTCCACTCCTTCAATGGTAATGATATCTGTACCCGCACCACGAATGTGTGCTCCCATATTATTGAGAAGGGTCACGACGTCAATGATTTCAGGTTCACGAGCAGCATTTTCAATAACGGTACGACCTTCCGCTTTAACAGCTGCTAGAATGGTATTAATAGTTGCTCCAACGCTAACCGTATCCATATAGATAGCTGCGCCACGAAGACGCTGTCCATTTGTGGAAAGGTTCATACTCGAACCATCCATAGTCATCTTAGCACCCATCGCCTCAAAGGCTTTCAAATGCAGATCAATGGGACGTGGACCTAGATCACATCCACCTGGTAGACCGACAGTTGCCTGGCCATAACGTCCCAAAAGACTTCCGTAGAAATAGTAAGAAGCGCGAAGACTGTTGATCTTTCCAAATGGCATTGGCATATCTTGTACACCACGTGGATCGATAATAAGAGTCTCCCCATCTCGCTCCACCTTTGCCCCCATGAGGGTCATGATGTCAATCAAGCTAGCCACATCTGAAATATCTGGAACACCATCAAGGGTCACAATTTCGTCTGCTAAAATAGTTGCTGGAATGAGGGCCACCACGCTATTTTTTGCACCACTAATGGTCACCTCACCTTTTAAAGGGCGACCACCATTAATTATAATTTTTTTCATGTAAATTTGTATAAGCTCTTTCAATCATTCGGTAAAAAATTACCGCATCTATTATATCACAAAAACGCTTCATTTTCCACTACTTCTTATCCTTTGATCGGTCAATCCAATCCTTAGAAAACCTCAACTATATGTTTTACTATTTTTTTATATTTTTAGTTGCAAGCCTATTTTATTTATGTGTTCTCTTGTTGTTTTTTTAAAAAAAAGGCAGCCCTTTTCGGACCGCCTTTTCTGAGTTTATTTCACTTCATTTCCTAATTCATATTTAGTTCCTTTTAAAGCTCGACTCAAGGACCATTTCCAAGGTTTCCCTTCAATAGTTACTTGTTTTTTCTCTAAATCAACTTTTACTTCTTCTACACCTTTTACAGCAGATAGTTTTTCAGTGACAGCATTGGCACATCCTTGGCATTTCATTCCAGTAATTTCATATGTTTTTGACATAATTATTTTCCTTTCTTTTACTCGAGGAGGTAATTTTTCTCCTAGTTCTTACAATTTTTTTCTCTTTAATCTTAGAGCATTCAGTACAACCGATACTGAACTAAAACTCATGGCTAGACCTGCTAACATCGGGTTTAAGAGCGGGCCACCAAAGAGATAGAGAAGCCCCATCGCCACCGGAATGGCTAAAACATTGTAGATAAAGGCCCAGAACAAGTTTTCCTTGATGGTCTTAATCGTGTAACGACTAATTTCCAAGGCTCGGACGACATCCATCAATTGCGGTTTCATGACGACGATATCGGCACTTTCCATAGCGATATCTGTCCCAGATCCCATGGCAATCCCGATATCCGCAGTTGCAAGAGCTGGTGCATCGTTGATTCCATCTCCCACCATGATCACAGACTTGCCTTCTGCTTGCAAATCTTGGATCACCCGTGATTTTTCTTGAGGAAGGACTTGACTGATGATCTGCTGGATTCCAGCCTTCTTGGCAATCGCTCGAGCAGTCCGTTCATTATCCCCAGTCAGCATGATGACCTCCTTGCCCATTTTTTCCAGGCTAGCAACCATTTCTAAACTATCTTCCTTAATCCGGTCTGCTACCCCAAATAGGGCCAAGAGTTGTCCATCTTCAGCTAAGAAAATCGGGGTTTGTCCATCCTGAGTTAAGTCCTCCAAGTCAGCCTTGGCAAGATGAATATCGATTCCTTCCTCATCCATGAGCGTTTGATTCCCAGCCAGATAAACCTTCCCACCATAGTTAGCAATGAGGCCCCTTCCTGTTAGACTAGAGAAGTTTTCCATCTCTAATAAGTCTATATGCTCTTCTTTCGCAGCATCCAAAATAGCTTGTCCTAGTGGATGTTCGGACTTGGCTTCCAGAGAAGCTAGGACTTGTAAGGCATGGTTCGTTTGACCATAGGTATAGGAAGAAGACAACTGAGGTTTACCTTGAGTGATGGTCCCCGTTTTATCGAAGACCAAGACTTGCGCTTGGTGAGCTAACTCAAGGACATCCCCCCTCTTGTAGAGGATTCCATGCTCTGCCCCTAAGCCTGTGCCCACCATAATGGCTGTCGGAGTCGCCAAGCCTAGGGCACATGGACAGGCAATGACCAAGACACTAATTGTTACCGTCATAGCAAAGGTGAAGGTCTCACCCATGATGAAGTACCAAAAGAGGCCTGATAAGAGGGCAATCCCCATGACTACTGGGACAAAGACCCCTGCCACTTGATCCGCAATCTTGGCAATCGGTGCTTTGGTTTGTTGGGCATCTTCCACCAGCTGAATGATTTGTGCTAGTAAGGTATCCCGACCAACTTTCTCAGCCCGATAAACCAAACTACCTTGTCCATTAATGGAACCAGCGTAAACTGGACTGCCTTCCGTTTTTTGGATGGGGATAGATTCACCCGTCAGCATGCTTTCATCAATGGCTGATTGTCCGGAAACCACATGCCCATCAACGGCTATTTTTTCACCTGGTTTGACCAGGATCTGATCTCCAACGACCAAGTCTTCTACAGGTAGTTTCACTTCCTTTCCATCACGTAGGACTGTTGCCTCTTTAGCCGCCAGATGCATGAGCTTTTTGATGGCTTGAGAAGTACGCCCTTTTGATAGCGTTTCAAAATACTTACCCAAAGTAATTAGGGTCAGGATCACGGCTACAGATTCAAAATAAAGCTGGTGCACGTGATGATGGTGGCCAAGCAAAATGTGATAAGTCCCATAAAGACTATAAAGAAAGGCTGCACTAGTCGCTAAAGCCACCAAAGCATCCATATTGGGATGGCCTTTTAGAAGGGTTCGGAAGCCATTTTGATAAAAGGCTCGACCGAAAACCATCACAGGGATGGTCAAGGCCAAAAGAACAAGAGTATAAACCACTGGTGCTTGATCAGGTGAAACAAATGCAGGTGCCGGTAGGCCAATCATGGGCCCCATTGCTAGATAAAAGAGAGGCAGGGTGAAGACGGAAGACCAAAAGAGGCGTTTTCGGATCAATTGTAGCTTGTCACCTTCTCGCTCTTCTTGGCTCTTAGCTGTATCTGGATTGTATACTACTGCCTCATAACCGGCATCCGCTACCGCTTTTGAAATAGCCTCTGGACTCAAAGGTTTCCCCTGATATTCAACCGTCATTTTTTCAGTGGTTAGGTTCACTGTCGCTTTTTCAACACCGTCCAGATGGTTGACAGCTTTCTCAACATTGATGACACAGGATGCACAGGTCATCCCATTGACAACAAAAGTTTCTTCTTTCATATCTCTTCCTCCACATGACTGGCACAGTGACACTGGCCAGGTTGGCAATCACATTGAACCCGCTCCACGCTCACTTTCGAAGCCAGGAGGTCTTGCAACCCCTTCATTTGCTCCTCGGTCATAGGAGTTTGCTGGATTAATCGTTCTAATATGTGACCATGCTTGGTCAAGCAGATCTTACTTAAAACTTCATTGACAGCTGTAAAATTTGCCTCTTCTTCATTGAGGATGGCCTGATACAAATAGGTCCGACCTTCTCTTCGGCTTGTCAAATAGCCCTTATCTGCTAACCGTCCCAAGAGGGTTTTCACCGTCGAAGCTGACCAGTCCTGCTTGGTGGAGAGAATCTTGGTTATTTCAGTAGAAGTCGCTCCCCCCTTGGTCCAGAGAACTCTCATGACTTCCCATTCCGCACTTGAAATCTTTGCCATTCTTTTACCTTTCTAGCTCTCATCAAGAACAATTGATTTACATTTGTAGTTTCATTATACACCTTCCATTTTGCTTGTCAATCATTTTGTTTACATTTGTAGATTAATTTCATAAAAAGATAGTGGGACAGAAATCGGTAATTCGTTAGAATTCGATTTCGCCGTCCCACCTCCGCACAGTTGAGTAGGGCCGTTAAAGCTGATGAAATCAGCGTAGTAGAGCCCACTCAACCACTGCGTCTTGCTCGACAATCCAAAGATAATTGAGAGGCTAGGACTTTTGTCCCAGCCTCCTTTCTATCTCATTAGTTAACTGCTTCTTTCAAGGCTTCTACCTTGTCCAAACGTTCCCATGGTAGATCGATATCAGTACGTCCCATATGTCCATAAGCCGCTGTTTGACGGTAGATTGGACGTTTGAGATCCAGCATTTGGATAATTCCTGCTGGACGAAGGTCAAAGATTTGACGAGCTGCTGCTTCTAATTTGCTTTCAGCGACTGTTCCAGTACCGAAGGTATCAATACGAACAGAGACAGGTTGAGCAACCCCAATGGCATAAGCCAATTGCACTTCTGCTTTCTTAGCAAGACCTGCCGCTACGATGTTTTTGGCAATGTAGCGAGCTGCATAAGAAGCAGAACGGTCTACCTTAGTGGCATCTTTACCAGAGAAGGCACCACCACCGTGACGTGAATAACCACCATAAGTATCCACGATGATCTTACGACCTGTCAAACCGGAGTCCCCTTGAGGCCCACCAATAACAAAGCGACCAGTTGGATTGATGAAGAATTTAGTCTCCTCATCTAGATAAGAAGCTGGAATCACTTCTTTGATGACCTTGTTAATCACATCTTCATGAATTTGTTCATTGCTTACTTCTGGATCGTGTTGGGTTGAAATAACGACCGTATCCACGCGCACTGGCTGGTCATTTTCATCATACTCAACCGTAACTTGCGATTTGGCATCTGGTCGAAGGTAGCTAATTTCACCCGACTTACGTAGCTCTGCCAAACGACGAACCAACTTGTGGCTGAGTGAAATTGGTAATGGCATGAGTTCTTCTGTCTCATCCACCGCAAAACCAAACATGAGACCTTGGTCACCAGCTCCAATCAAGTCAAGTGGATCTTGATCCGCATTCCCACGAACTTCCAAGGCTTCATTAACCCCTTGAGCGATATCAGGTGACTGTTCAACAAGTGATGGGTGAACTCCCACCGTCTCCGCTGAGAAACCATACTCAGTATTGGTATAGCCGATCTCTGCAATGGTATCACGAACCACACGGTTGATATCCACATAAGCAGTCGTTGAAATCTCTCCAAAGACATGAACGGAACCAGTATAAACAGCTGTTTCTGCAGCCACGTGTGCTTCTGGATCTTGCTCTATAATAGCATCCAAAATAGCATCTGAAATTTGGTCTGCAATCTTATCTGGATGCCCCTCAGATACTGATTCAGACGTGAATAATTTACGTTCTGACATAAAAATGTCCCCCCTTAAAAAATAATCGTTATAGAGTTACAAAGAACTGGTAGATGCTTTCTACCACCTTATCGGGACCATATAACCTAACTATTATAACACGATTTTGCACAAGTATTCCTTTTTTTATTAAAAGAAAAAGATATAGTTTGAAACTATATCTTTTGAACTTAACTGCTATCCAACTCTAATCCTTACAATAGCAAAGTGCCTATTAAGACAAGAATAGTGGAAATGATAGATGGAATTCGAAATAGGAACCAATCCGGATCACCAGCCAAAAACATGGAGATGAAAAAGAAAGCTACAGAGACAAATAGAATCTCCTTACTGGCGAATATCCTTCCAATGCCAAGCAGGACTGTGGCAATAATATAAGAAATCAGATGTAATCCCAAAAAGAATAGGAAGGCAATTGCCCATCCTCCTACCATCAGAGCACTGCCTATAAACAGTCCAAGATAGCCGATGTTTAGGAAAAATACAAAAGTTAGAAGCCCTGTATTAGGAGCAGGTTTTTCTACACCTGGTGCCATCATAGGTGGCTGAACTGGCTTTTCTTGGCCTTGATCCGTCATTAGTGGCTGAACTTGTTTTTCTGGACCTTGTTCCATCGTTGGTGACTGAACAGCCCCCTCAGGTATATTATTATGCTCTTGGTTTGATTGATACTTTGGATCTTGGTCAGTCATCGGTATTCCTCCTCTTTTACAAGCTTAAGTTATTTGGCGTTTCTTACACCTATTATACCGCATTTGATGATTCATTTCATCGGCTATGATGAGTGATAAATTTTATCTATCAGTTTGATAAATTATCCATATTATTCAAATGATTTTTTTCGTGTTACAATGACTGTATTATTTTCTAATCAGTAAGGTAGCATTTCTTTTTTCCTTGCTCATTAGAGAGGAGGAAATCATTTTTGGATTGGTCAATTGTTGAACAATATTTTCCACTCTACCAGCAGGCCTTTTTCTTGACCTTACACATTGCTGTATGGGGAATTTTAGGTTCATTTCTTTTAGGACTGATTGTCAGTATCATCCGACATTATCATCTACCGATTTTAAGTCAACTAGCTGGCTGTTACATCGAACTTTCTCGAAATACACCGCTCTTGATTCAGCTCTTCTTCCTTTACTTTGGTTTACCAAGGATAGGTATCGTCCTTTCTTCAGAAGTCTGTGCAACCATTGGTCTCATCTTTTTAGGTGGTTCCTATATGGCTGAGTCCTTCCGAAGCGGTCTAGAAGCAGTCAGTCAAACCCAGCATGAAATCGGTCTCTCCATTGGGCTAACACCCAGACAGGTCTTTCGCTATGTGATCCTACCACAAGCAACCGCAGTGGCTCTGCCTTCCTTTAGTGCCAATGTCATTTTCCTGATTAAAGAGACTTCTGTATTCTCTGTAGTCGCTTTAGCTGACCTCATGTATGTAGCAAAAGATTTGATCGGGCTCTATTACGAGACAGACATCGCCCTGACCATGTTGGTCATTGCCTATCTGCTTCTCTTACTACCGATTTCACTTCTCTTTAGTTGGATAGAAAGGAGATTACGCCATGCAGGATTCGGGAATCCAAGTACTCTTTCAGGGAAATAATCTCCTTCGGATACTCCAAGGCTTGGGCGTGACCATTGGGATTTCCATTATCTCTGTCTTCCTATCCATGATCCTTGGAACTTTACTCGGAATCGTGATGACTTCTCATTCAAAAGTCATTCGTCTGCTCACTCGCTTTTATCTGGAATTTATCCGGATCATGCCCCAGTTGGTCTTGCTCTTTATCGTATACTTCGGTTTGGCCCGCAATTTCAACATCAACATTTCTGGTGAAAGTTCAGCTATTATCGTCTTTACCCTTTGGGGAACAGCTGAGATGGGAGATTTAGTCCGAGGGGCTATCACTTCTCTTCCAAAACACCAGTTTGAAAGTGGACAAGCCTTAGGATTAAGCAAGGTCCAACTATATCGCTACATCATCATCCCACAGGTTCTCAGACGATTGCTTCCACAAGCTATTAACTTGATTACCCGTATGATAAAGACAACCTCCTTAGTGGTCCTCATCGGAGTTGTAGAAGTTACCAAGGTCGGCCAACAAATCATTGATAGCAACCGCCTGACCATCCCAACCACTTCTTTTTGGATTTATGGAACCATTTTAGTCTTGTACTTTATTGTCTGCTTCCCTATTTCCAAATTAGCAGGACAGTTAGAAAATCACTGGAGGAATTAATATGTCTGAAACCATTTTAGAAATCAAGGACCTAAAAAAATCCTTTGGAGACACTCCTATCCTCCAAGGGCTTTCCCTCAAGGTTCAAAAAGGGGAGGTCGTAGTGATCTTGGGTCCTTCCGGTTGTGGTAAGAGTACCCTCCTTCGATGTATCAATGGCTTAGAAACTATCCAAGCTGGCGATATCCTCTTGGATGGTCAATCCATTACCAAGAATCAAAAGGACTTCCACCTGGTCCGCCAAAAGATTGGGATGGTCTTCCAAAGTTATGAACTCTTCCCCCATTTAGACGTCCTCCAAAACCTGATCCTAGGTCCGACAAAAGCTCAAGGACGAGCTAAAGAGGAAGTCATCAAGGAAGCAGAAGAGTTACTGGAACGGGTCGGTCTCTTGGAGAAGAAACATAGCTACGCAAGGCAGTTGTCTGGTGGACAGAAGCAACGGGTAGCCATCGTCCGCTCCCTCCTCATGCATCCAGAAATTATCCTCTTCGATGAAGTGACAGCCTCTCTAGACCCTGAGATGGTCCGGGAAGTCCTAGAACTCATCAACGACCTGGCCCAAGAAGGACGGACCATGATTCTGGTGACCCACGAGTTACAGTTCGCACAAGCCATTGCTGATCGGATCATTTTCTTGGATCAGGGCAAAATTGCCGAAGAAGGAAGTGCTCACTCCTTCTTTACCAACCCACAAACCCAACGAGCACAAGAATTTTTAAATGTATTTGACTTTAGCCAATTTGGCTCATATCTATAAAGGAGATTTTTATGAAATTCATTAAACCAATTTTAGTTCTTTTTACCTTCGCTCTCGCTTTGCTCTTTATCACTGCATGTGGCTCTAGCAAGTCATCATCTTCTTCTACCGGCTCTAAAGCACGTACCATTGAAGAAATCAAGAAAAGTGGCGAGCTTCGTATCGCAGTCTTTGGAGACAAAAAACCTTTTGGTTATGTTGATAATGATGGATCCTACCAAGGTTACGATATCGAACTAGGAAACCAATTAGCTAAAGACCTTGGTGTCAAACCGAAATATGTATCAGTGGATGCAGCTAACCGTGCGGAATACTTGATCTCCAATAAAGTGGATATCACATTAGCCAACTTTACCGTTACTGATGAGCGGAAGAAACAAGTAGACTTTGCCCTTCCTTACATGAAGGTTTCACTCGGTGTGGTGTCTCCTAAAGATAAGGTCATCACTGATGTGAAACAATTGGAAGGAAAAACCTTGATCGTAACCAAGGGAACTACTGCTGAAACCTACTTTGAAAAGAACCATCCAGAAGTGAAACTTCAAAAATATGACCAATACAGCGATGCCTATCAAGCTCTCCTAGATGGGCGTGGCGATGCCTTCTCAACAGACAACACAGAAGTCCTTGCTTGGGCTCTTGAAAACAAAGGATACGAAGTTGGAATTACTTCACTTGGTGATCCAGATACGATCGCACCAGCGGTTCAAAAAGGAAACAAAGAACTCCTCGATTTCATTAACGATGACATTCAAAAGCTTGGAAAAGAAAACTTCTTCCACAAAGCTTATGAAAAAACTCTTCACCCAACATATGGAGATGCTGCAAAAGCAGATGACCTCGTTGTTGAAGGTGGCGAAGTGAAATAACAAATAAAAACTCTATCGCAATGATAGAGCCTTTTTTCTTATCAAAAACTATTTTCCTTAGTATCCTTTGGTCGTTTCACCCAAAAGAAAGCACCCAGTAGGACATCGATGGCTAAACAGAAAGAGAGGACCTGTAGTGGCCACAGCAAGCCATAAACAGCTGATAGACCGTAGAAAATACATGCTGATGCCCAAAGTAGTCGAGATCCTATCGCCAAAGCGAACTGGGTTGAGGCAAAGCCTATGGTAAATAAGATCAAATGGATACTCGTTGCATAAAAAATCATGAAGGCAAAAGGGCCGGTCAAGATGAGTCCGACGATGCCCAAGCCATAATAAGCAAGACCTAGCCATTTTGGAAGAGCAAAGAGATAAGAATAAAGAGACGATGCATTTCCTTCCTTGCTTAATTCACCGTTAACAGGCTCTCTGGATGTCTCAAGTGACTGCTGGCTATTGTTGTCTTGCTCAACTGTCACTTCCACTGTAGGCCTTTCTTGCCCAGCCACTAAGCCCTTTGTTACTACTCTTTCACTTCTATCACTCGATTGGTTCCTAAATAACATAACAAGAGGAGCGATGACTAATTTTTCTTTCATCAAGACGAATACATTAGGATAGCCGTATCGTTTTGGGTAAGAAAGTAAATCGGATAATAAGGAAGAAGATTCCTTATTTCCGGAGCTCACTTCATCCGAACCTCTTTGACTTTCTAACCGCTCAGCTACCTCTTCTTCATCCCCACTTGCAACACCTTCTTGGTCCGAAAGGGCGCTTAACCGTGCCCCAAAGAGCTTCTGCAAACTTTCCTTCTGTCTATATACCAGATAAAGAGAAATAACAGAATGGTAAAAAGGAATGAGTGAAGTCGTCTTTAAAACGAGGAGATCTATCAAGACAGAAGGAAGATAGTAACAAGCATAAAGGCAACTGAGCACAAATAGGACCTTCTGATTCTTAATGATGAGGAAACTGGACAACAAGATGACAAGCAGAACTTCTTGGTCCACACCTTCAAATAATCTCCAGTAAAAGTCAGATTTTGAATGATCCAGTATATTCCACAAGCGTAGGACAACAGGAATCCGATCTACCAATTGTAAGATACTGATCTCCAAGGAAACCAACGGAACGATTGGATACCAGGTTCCTTCCTGACCAACCAAAGAACGAAGACGAGGCCACTCCAACTTATTGATCATTATCAGGACAATAACTAAGGTTGGAAGTTGAGAAAGTCTCATCACCACCTCAGTACCAAACAAAGTAATAGGAACCTCTTGTGGCCAAAAGATGCTGAGAACTAGGAAGAGAGCATAGAGAAGAAGCCCTTCCTGCTTCCCCCGGTCTTTCCAGATTTTTACTGTGAGAAAGACTTGAATAAGTAGCCATAAAAGAATCTGAAGGATTGACAACCAGATAATAGGGGGATTCTCTCCGCTTCCAGGCTCTCCGGATAAGAGCATAAATACTTGAAAAAGAGCTCCAAGAACCTGGACTAGTAAGAGAATTGGGTAGCAAATTTTACGGTTCATCACAATCTCCTTCCTCTAGACGAATCAGTGAAGCATGAACTCAAAAACGAGCTTTCTTTTTAATTGTAGCTAGTGAGACAACAAGCCATTCTTAAATAAAGTCTGCCTCTGCAATAGCTTCTTTGACCACTTCCAATGGAAGATGGACTAGCTCTACTTCTTTTTCACGGTAGAGATACTCGGCATACTCATCGATGCGGTATTGATGGATATAAACCACCCGCTTGCAGCCTACTTGAAGCAGCTGCTTGGTACAGTTGAGGCAAGGGAAATGGGTCACATAAGCTGTGAAACCTTTGGGAATCCCTCGTTCCGCTCCCTGTAAAATCGCATTGACCTCTGCATGGAGGGTCCGAACACAGTGTCCCTCCACCATGAGGCAGTCATGATCCAAGCAATGCTCCGTACCAGAGACAGAGCCATTGTAACCCGTCGCAACCACCTTATGATCCTTGACCAATACAGCACCCACCTTGGCTCGCTTACAAGTTGCTCGATTTGATATTAACAAAGCCTGTGCTGCAAAATACTCATCCCAGGCTAATCGTTTATGTCCCACAGTCTTGTCCTCCTTCATAAACATTCTAAATTTTTTTCATTATAGCACGAAATCAGCAAGAAAAAAAGATAACACTGTCACAGCCGATTCCTTCACTCAAAGAAAAAGAGATCCATGCGGATCTCTTTATTAATTATTTACCAAGTTTTGCTTTAGCTGCATCTGCAAGAGCTGTGAAAGCTGCTGCATCGTTAACAGCCAAATCAGCAAGCATTTTACGGTTAACTTCGATCTCAGCCAATTTCAAACCATGCATCAATTGTGAGTATGAAAGTCCGTTCATACGAGCTGCCGCATTGATACGTGTGATCCACAATTTGCGGAAATCACGTTTCTTTTGACGACGGTCACGGTATGCATAGTAGTAAGAGTTCATTACTTGTTCTTTTGCAGTACGGAACAAGATGTGTTTAGCTCCATAGTAACCTTTAGCTAATTTAAGAATACGTTTACGACGTTTGCGTGATACAACGCCACCTTTAACACGTGCCATTTATATTTCCTCCAATATTTCCTAGAATTCTTTACTTACAAATACGCGATTATTTCAAGCGAGTAAGCATTGCTTTGATACGTTTGAAATCTCCTGAATGCACCATAGATGCTTTACGAAGATGACGACGTTGTTTCTTAGTTTTTCCGTGGAAACGGTGAGAAGTGTAAGCACGGAAACGTTTAAGTCCACCAGAACCTGTACGTTTGAAACGTTTAGCTGATGCGCGATGTGTTTTTTGTTTTGGCATGATATTTTCTCCTTTTTTTAACTTTCTGACAGATTATTTCTTGTCAGTTGCTGGTGCCAACTGCATGAACATTTGACGACCATCCATTTTAGCACGTTGTTCGATGATAGCAATATCTTGAGTTGCTTCAGCGAAGTCGGCTAAAACTTTTGCCCCAATCTCTTTATGGGTGATCATACGACCCTTAAAGCGAATGGAAACCTTCACTTTGTTCCCTTTTTCAAGGAACTTGCGAGCATTGCGAAGTTTTGTATCGAAATCACCCTTGTCAATAACTGGGCTCAAACGAACTTCTTTCACGGTCACAACACTTTGTTTTTTGCGTTGTTCTTTTTGTTTCTTCTGGTACTCAAATTTGAACTTACCGTAGTCCATAATTTTCGCAACAGGAGGTTTAGCTTGAGGTTGAATGAGAACCAAGTCCACATTAGCGTCGTCCGCAAGTGCTTGCGCTTCACCAAGTGGTTTGATTCCCAATTGTTCGCCCTCAAGACCGATTAAGCGAACTTCACGTACACGAATTTCATCATTGATGAATAAGTCTTGCTTTGCTATGGTTTTCACCTCTTTTTTTATTTTAGAGAAAAACAAGAGCGGACTTGCTAACGCAAACCCGCACTACATGATTATATTTCATTTCTGAAACTTGATCCGTAGGGGCCAGACAACGTTAGTCGCAAGGCGAGAAGTTCTCACTTCTGCTTTTCTCAACTTTTATATGATATCAAGTTTATGATGGATTGTCAAGGATTTTTTTTGCTTTTTCTTCAATAAATGCAACCACTTGATCAATCCCGACACCAGTCGTATCAAAATGAATGGCATCTGCTGCTGGTTTTAATGGCGAAACCTCTCGGTGACTGTCTTTATAGTCCCGCTCAGCAATTTCTTTTTTCAATACTTCTAAATCTGTTTCAATGCCCTTGCTCAAATTTTCCTTATAGCGGCGTTCTGCACGTTCTTCTACAGAAGCCACTAGGAAAATCTTCAATTCTGCATTTGGTAAAACAACCGTTCCAATATCACGACCGTCCATGACGATTCCACCTTGAGCAGCAATCTGTTGTTGCTGGGCCACCAAGCGCTCACGGACAGGAGCTAAGGCAGATACCCAAGAGACATTGTTGGTCACTTCATTGTCACGAATTGGATGGGTCACATCGACATCAGCTACGAAGACTAATTGCTGGCCGTCTTCAGAGCGACCAAAGCTGACAGGATATTGGTTCAGTAGATCAACCAACTGGTCAACATCTTCTTCAGTCAGATCATGACGAAGAGCTAAATAGGTCGCTGCACGATACATGGCACCTGTATCGAGATAAGTGTAGCCTAAATCTTTAGCAATAATCTTAGCAACAGTTGATTTCCCACTGGATGCAGGACCATCAATTGCGATTTGAATTTGTTTCATAGTCTATCCTTTATCGAATTTTGACCACATCACCTGGATTCGCATACCAGGAACCAGTAGACATGTGAGATGGATTCAATTGCTCCAATTGGGCGATCGAAATTCCAGCACGTGCCGCAATCGCTGCCTCTCCTTCACCAGCAAGAACTGTGATAGTCTCTTCTCCTGACTCATCATCACTTGAAGCTTCTGAACTTTTTGCTACAGGAGCTGCACTACTAGATGAAACGACTGTTGTTTCACCATTGTAGAAACCGCTCATTTGTTTCTTCTTATCGCTTCCACCTGTAGAAAGGTAAACTAAGAAGCAGACCATCGCTACAATAATAATAAAGAAAATAATCGCCAAGATGGTTAACAAGCGATCAGCTTTTATTCCATTCAATTTGTTTGTTCGTTTCAATGTTTCTTCTCCATCATCATAAATCTCTTCTTCCCATGGCTCTTTCGGCATAACTTCCTCCTTGTGTTTTCCTGTTAAAATCATTACAATATAGATATGAAAATAACCTTAATACCTGAACGTTGTATCGCATGTGGCCTTTGCCAAACATATTCGGACATTTTTGACTATCACGATAATGGCATCGTTAAGTTCGCCTCTGAGGATGAACGATTGGAAAAGGAATTTCCTACCGATGCTTCTATCCAAGAAGCGGTTAAAAATTGTCCAACCCGAGCTCTTATCAAAGATTAAGAGCTTTTTTCATTATCTGCATAGTAGAGTTGATAATAGTCCACATGGATAAAGTTATCTGTCAACTCAATCTCACCCTTAAAATGATCATTCAAGGCTAAGGCATTGATAAAGTATTTTTTGGGCCACTTACGCATACAGAAGGTCCGACTTCTTGATCCATCGTTGAAAATCAACTTGATGGAATTCTTTGTAACTTCCACTTTTTCAATCGATGAAATCGGAACTTTTATAGGAGTTAATGGATTTGCCGTGATAATCCGTAAAAACCCATCATCGTATATGGTAAAATAGCGATGCACTCCTACAGCCAGCAAGGCCATAAAGAGAAAGAATGAAAAGAGTACCACCGTCGGGATACTGGAACTCTCATACATCAGAGCTAGTCCAATAAAGACGGGTATAACCGATAAAGACCAATAGGTAATTAGCATGGATAAATCAGGCTGCCAATGGTATCGGATTTTCCCAAAAATCTTAATCATATGCGGAACCCCCTTCTACTAGTTTAGCATAAAATCAACAAAAATAGAACAGGAAAGCCTGTTCTATTTTTAATAATTTTAGTGATCAAATCACTGAATGACAGATTGATGAAAGCTGGTCTCTTTCCATTAATTTTTCGCCGATGGTACCTCGAAGAAATCTTTGGATAGATAGCCTTTACCACTGATCAAATCATATTCCACCATCTTCAAATCTTCAGCAATCTCTCTCGCTTCTCCTTCTAAAGCTTTTTTGTCAACACTTGCTTTCTTCAAAACTTCCGTCAAGAGAGCATAGTAAGGTGAGACTTTAGAGTTGGTCTGTTCAAAGACCATAGCAGAGAAATCACTTGAATTGACTAAAGGATAGTCTAATTTAGGAGTCTCAAAATTACTCCAAATAAAGTAATCCGTTTGGTATTGACCTTCTGGATAGTTCTTAAAGGCAGATTCTGGATACAAACCAGGCAAATGATCCCCATAGAAGACAACTGTAATCTTTTTATCGATTTTGGATAGCTTTTCTAGGAAATCTTGGGTGGCTTTGTCAGTTTGGTATAGTAGACGACTGTAGAAGGTTAGTTTAGAGTTCTCCTCGTCGCTAAATCCATTTCCTTTTGCATCCAAAGTTTCTGGATTAGCTTCTAACCAAGGTGAATGATTCTGCATAGTCATTACTGAAAAGAATTGTCCCTTTTGAGGAGTTATATTTTCTAGTACTATACCGTAGGTAGACTCGTCACTTGGACTAATCCCTTCTTTTCTATATTTGATTCCCTTTGTATTCGTCGTGATAAAATCCTTAAAATCTAGTCGAGAATAGACGATATCTCTCGAATAGTTTGACTTCCCAGCGAGATGGATTGCGATCTTTTTCTTCGTTTCATAAGAATTACTAATTGAGGGAACATTATGAATTTTTGGAAATACCTCCGTATACAAAACAGATACTGTTTGAGAAATATTATAGAAAGGTAGACCCGTCAATGTCTGAAATTCCATATTGGCAGTTCCACCACCATATCCATCTGATTGCATTTGACCACTCGTGTGGTTACGCATAACGTTCTCAATATTAGGAATTGGATTTTGAGTTAATTCAACTCCTTCAATTTTTCTCGGATCTGAAAAACTTTCGCTTAAGACGTAAATAACAGTCTGATCATTCAAATAGTTTTGTCTCTCCTTATTTATACCATTAGCTAATTCATTGTACTTCGCTTCAATCTTAGCTATACGATCTTTTGAATAACCTTCAGGCTTCTGAATAACTTCCGTCGTCAATTGGTTCATCCAAACATATGTAAGTCCTTTATAGCGAGCATTGGAGGTATTCCCTAACCAATCGATATCTTGATAATTATTGAGGGTGCTTATTATCGGAACATTCGATTTAATTTTCCCATTTTCTTTATCAGAAAAAACAGATGATACGTTTATAAATAAGAGAAACATTGATAATACAAGTAGAACTTGTGCTTTCCAAGAAGAAATAATTTTTCCTTTGAAAAAGTACCTCATTCCAAGAAGAGAAAGAACCACAATTGCTACTAATCCACCAATTGCATATATTATTTGAGAAGTATCAACAAAACTGAGTAAGGTAACTGGCTTGGATAACCAATTCAAATCACTTGGTAAAACTGGCTCATTTCTCATCCCAAATTTAATAAAATTTGCAATGACAAAAGATACAGATACCAGTAAAATCAAACAAGAGGCTATCCAATACTGGTTGATAGCAATATAGACAAATAAGATGATTGCTGTCAGCACTAAAATTTGGAACAAGATCGCATCTGGTATTGTAAAATGTATTCCTAAAAATGGTTCTGTTCTTCCTAAACTAAATTGAAGAAAATAATTTAGAACAATTGCAATTGTTACGCTTGAGAAGAACGCTAATGATAAACTAGACTTATTCTTAACAAAGTCTCTCTGACCTTTTGTATAGAAAAAACCAAATATTGAAAGAATCGGGAAAGCAAGCATTAAAAATTCGTTTGTCATCCAAAACTGTTGAGCGGAATATTTACCTATTTCTAATGCTTTATACAAAAAGTTATCAGTTCTATAAATCAATAACGAGAAATTCTTATCTGTTACGATAAATGTTATTAGAATCTGTGACAGTATAATGTATTGATAGTTATCTTTTATTTCATCTAAATTCTTTTTTCTAGAAAACAATCCATCCGAATGATACCTATATAGAACAAGAATCATTGTTATAAAAAATAGCGTACCGACAACTACAAAGGAATTCGTTCTAAAAAATGGATTTTTTTGAAAGTTCCAGACCTTGTATTTGGGATTGTTAAGAAACAAAGTAATTTCCGTAATATAAGAAAGTACATTATAAATTAAGTAACTAATCAGTAATTTTAGAGGAAACCATTTTTTAAAGTTAAAATGTGACATTAATGCAATTAACAATAAAAAACTAATTCCAAACAATAATCCCAAATAGTTGACATACTTAAGTACAGTCCCAGTCGCTTTGTTATGTAAGGCTAAATTATTTTGTGCTAAGTAAAAATTAAAAAAGAAAAATAAGACAAACGTGATTGCATAATAAAATTGAGTCCTTGAAATATTATTTTTCAAGTTTTTTAAAAACCTTTTAAAATTAAACTTCTTTTTTCTTTTCATGCCTTCGCTTTCATAATCATTCTTTTTATAATGTATTTGATTGCCCGTGCTGGCCCGATCACGATATACTTCAATGCTCCTTTAATTCCACCGATTTGATTAAAGTCCACAAAGGTATGTGGTTGGAGATCCTCCCGATTATTCAACTGCTTATTATCGATAAATGATGTGAGAACATGTGGGTTTTGGGAGATCCTAAAATCATACTTTTGATCCCAGGCAATGTAGACTAATAAGCGTTCAATCGCATGAAGGATCGAATTTTGAGGAAGAGGTTCAGCTGGAACATCTGCTGCTGTCAAATTCAAATCAAAGAGTGGTTTCAAAGCATCGTACTTAAACCAAACAAAGGTCCCATAGCTCATAACAAAAGTATTGAGATTTTTGAAATCAATTGTCTTGGTCGCTCCCATCCGTTGCCAGAGCTTGTTCATCTCTGGTGAAATGAGGGCTTCATTCCAGGCTACCACTATTCGATTGTATCGGAAGAAGGTTGGAATATCTGCGATGGTGATTCCAACTTTTGGATTGGCCTCCATATTGGCAAGGATTTGATCCGCTGGCTTCACCAGCATCTCAATCAATTCTTTGCGCCAAGATTCACCCGCCCAAAAATCTGCTTCTTTGGATTTCTTGGTATGGAAATGACCAACATAATCATATTGAGAAAGTTGCTCTTTTAAGAGCAGCATTGGCAACACATCTCGTCCAATGTTTCCAGTCACCACAACCGTCGCATCTTGTGCTCGATTGGAAAGAATTTGCTCAATAGCCTGCTTCTTCTCTTCTACATCCGTCGTGATCCACAAATCGTAAGAGAACTGAAAGGCTTGAAAAACATCTAGAAATTCTTCCAAGAGGTCCACATAAAAGACATGGAGATGAACTGCAACTTTTTTACCGAAATCTCCAGCTAATTCTTGGTTTTTCAAGTACTTACGTGACAAGAGATAGGGATAGTCCGGACGGTCAATCATAGACATGTGGTTGAGAATCAATTCTAATGGATAGTCCGATACACGCTCCAATTCATCAAAAATATAAGGCATGATTCCTTCATTGTTTGCAATGGTTTTGACTTTGATGAAAGGAACCTTATGATTGAGAATCGCTGTAGGATTGTAATAAGAAAAGTCTGGATAGAGCATCCCAGTTGTATCTTCATGTATGGTATCAAAGACCGTCTTATAGTGAAAACCTGCATCCAAGAAATTCGTTGTTACCTTGGTTTCATAGTTATCAATCACATCTTGAACATTGGTGAAGTCCTGAACACCTTGCCAAAATTCATGGAAGGCACTAGATATCAGCACCTGTTTTTTAAAGCTAAGATAATAACTCTGAATATGCTCGTTAAAATCCTTGTCTTTCCGGTAATTGGTCATTCCCCAGAAATCCACTTCATTATCATTTTCAAACCGCTGATAGATTGGTTCTAGATCCCAAAGAGGTCCAAAGCAGGTATCATTCATGAGGGTAACCGAATCAAAATGAGCCAGTTGATCAAAACCGACTGTCTTCATTCCATCCCGCCAAGCAGCGAAATCAAAGCCACTATTTTGACGCTCTAGAATATCGTCTACCAACTGTTGGGAAGACAAATGATCCTTCACATCTTCTGGTAGCTGACTATTAGAGATAAAGACCACCCGTGAATACAAGGGACGAATTTTTTCTAATTGGTAGAGTACATGCCCACTAATAAAATTAAACTTATTGTAGTGAACATATAAAAGTAAACGTTGCATATTATTTCCTTATTCTTAAGAATTTCAAGATCTTTGTTGGAATGGTCCAACGGCGTGAATGGATGACTGTATTATATGCTTCTTTCGTAGCTTGTAACTCTGCCTCAAGATTTTTCAAACTATTTTGACATTCTAACATTTCGGCAGCAAAAACTTTTCCAATATAATCCGGTGCAGAAGGATTATCTATAGAAATTATCTTATAGTTTAGTTGGTATACCTCTTCTGGCTCAACATCATAAATCAGTTGTGGATCAGGCTCGCTAAAAAGATAATAGCCGTTAGAGATGACACCATTCGTATAGACTGGGGAAATAAGCTTCCCTCTTGTATCTCTTAATTCAACCTCAGAGTAGTAACTGGGCCGTTCCGAAAGATCCACACGAATAACCGACGTTCCGTTTGGAATATCGATGTTGAAACTATCTTCTTTTTGAAGCAGTTTGGTCATGGTACGATCTTCCGAATAGGTGTTTTCTTCATCTCCCAAATAAATCGTAACAGATTCCATCCCAATATGTGAAAGGGAGTCCATTGGTTTAGATAAGCGAATCTCGTATGTATTAGTGCGATCTAAGAGAATTTTTGTCATCTCTTTAAAATCTGCATTTGGATATTTATCCAGATAGGTTAATTGAGTTTGCAGTAGCTTATGGAAGCGACGTTCCAATTTTCTAAAATCACAAGGACGAGAATCCGATCCTTGGTTGATAGTATAGGCAACCGTTACTTCATCCAGATAGGCTAAAGAAGTTCGTTGAAAGAGTTCCAGTTGTAGATTAAAGGTATCGTCTGATGTCGTAAGATCTAGCTCTTGATTAACTTCTAGCATCAGATCTCTATCTACTAGCCATGTAGAGGCCATGGTAAAGCCTCTAGTCGCAAGCATTATTTCGTAGGTATCTGCTAATGGAATCGTATGATTAGCAAAGCCAGCCTTAGAAACAAAATTGCCACGCTCATCATAGATATCAAAATCAGTATTGGACCATTTGCAATCCGGTTTACTTTCTAATAAGTCAACCTGTTTCTGCAGTTTTAAAGGCTCCAACCAAAAATCATCTCCGTCACAGCGGGCAATATACTTTCCACGCGCTTCTTTACAGATAGAGACCCAGGTTTTAGAAATTCCCTGATTTTCATCCTGATAAAAAGCACGAATCAAATCAGGATGGCTAGCCTGATAATCAGCTATGATTTTACGAGATCCATCAGTTGAGGCATCATCCACTAAAATAATCTCAAAAGAAAACTCTGTTTGTTGGGCTAAGAAGCTGTCAATTGTCTTCTTTAGCCAGGGTTCTTTATTAAAAACTGTACAAATTATCGAAACAAAAGGCGTCGTTTCCATATCTCCCTCAGTCTAGTCAGTCATTGACCATGTTCCATTGCGTTGGATTAAGCCACTTGCTGCATCCATTGCTGATTTATCATCCAAAGCTATATCATCTCGATTGATAAAGATTAGTGGGGTTTGTGTAGCATCTGAAAAGGCCAGCATCTGTCCTTCAGCATCCCGTACTGTCACTTCTAATTTCATTTTCAAGTCATTCACTGTTGGAAGGGAACAAGTGTAATGAACTGTTTTATGTCCAGCCCCACTCATCAGCTGATCCATAGAATTATCATTATAGATCCAAATGTTCCGATCGATATCTGTTAAAGAAAGTGCGATATAGGTCTGGATATCTTCAAGTACATCAAAATCAATTTGGAAGTGAATCGTATCTTGGGGGCGTAATTTGTTCGAACTTAACAACTGAAGCTGAAAGTTTTCAACCAATACTTGATCTTCATGGTTGGGATTAGCAACTCCACTAGCTTCTCCTCCCTGTTGCAAAGGAGCTGTATTATCAAAACTGTACTGATTGGCAACATTTTCTGGACTGCCTAAAGCCTTCACCAATCCATTTTCAATCAAAACAGCCTTGTTACAATATTTCTTGACGGCCCCCATATCATGGGTAACCAGGATAGTAGTTTTCCCTGATTTTTTGCGTTCTTGGAAGTAATCGTTACACTTGCGTTGGAAGGCTTCATCTCCTACTGCAAGGACCTCGTCCAAAATCAAGATATCGCCTTGGGCCTTAATGGCAACCGAAAAGGCTAGACGAACCTGCATCCCTGATGAGTAGTTCTTTAGCTTCTGGTTCATGAATTCATGCAACTCGGCAAAGTCTACGATGTCATCATACATGGCATCAATTTCAGCTGTTGAGAAGCCTAGCATGGCCCCGTTCATATAGACATTTTCTCGACCTGTCAGTTCTGGGTTAAAGCCCACTCCAAGCTCGATAAAGGACACCAGTTTCCCATCGATGGTGACAGTACCTTTTTCTGGCACATAGATTTCTGAAATAATTTTTAAGAGAGTCGATTTTCCAGAACCATTTCTTCCCAGGATCCCGAAAAAATCACCTTTTTCTACTTCAAAAGAAATATCCTTAAGAACATGTTGTTCTTTGTATCCTTTGATTCCTTTGAAGCGATTGACCAGGGCAGTTCGAAGACTATTGGTTGCCTCTGTTGGCAACTTAAAGTACTTGCTGACATGGTCTACTTTTACTGCAATTTGTTTATCTGTCATTAGAGAATCTCCGCAAATTTCTTAGCATGTTTGTTAAAGTAAGCAAAGCCAGCAACAAAAATAAGAATTGGTAAAACATAAGGAATCAGAACCAAGAACTTATTTTCTACCAAAAGCCAGACTGGGGTGTTGGCCTTATCAATCAAGAAGTATCGCATGTCTTGAATAATTTGGGCCAAGGGATTCATCATGACCAACTTAGCCGCCCATGGATTGCGGTCTGCAATAAAGGTAATCGGGTAGATAATTGGCGTCGCATACAAGCCTGCTTGCAGGAGTACTTCCCATACTTGACCAAAGTCACGGAAACGAACAAAAAATGTCGCTAAGATCAATGCGCATCCTGTCGCCATCAAGAACAACTCAAAGAACAACGGAATCACCATCAAAACTGTCCAAGAAAATGTCACCCCATTAAAGAATGAAAAAATCAAGACCACTACAAGGTTAATAACAAAGTTGATGGCTGCTCCTGAAATTGCAGACAAGACAATGATATGTTTGGAAAAATTCAACTTCCGCAATAGGTCGCCTCGACTAACAATCGACACCATCCCCATGGATGTTGCTTCTGAGAAGAAGCCCCATATTACATTGGCCAACAAGAGGGCAACTGGAAAATGAGGCACATCTCCACCCAAACGTAAGAAGCGGATGAAGACGACATACATGATCGTAAAGGTCATCAAGGGCTTTAAAATCGACCAAAGATAACCGATCGCTGATCCTTGGTAGCGTAATTTAAAGTCTGTTTTGATTAATTCTCTTAATAAAATTCGATTTCTCTGACTAAAAACGTCAAACATTATTTTTTACCTCGATATGCAAACTTTGTCAGAATCAAGCTGGTAAACACAACCGTATGAAAGGCTCGGTTCTTACGGTAACCATACTGACGAATCCGTCTCAGGCGTTCTTTTAGTGGAACATCCATAATGGTGACAAAGTTTTCAATGATTTCTTTAGTTTGGGAACTGACAGGCAGATCCAATAGATTTTTTGCTTGTTCTTGACTGGACTCAATGAGATTCCAATATTTAGCAAAAAGAATATAAGGGCGAACCCAATTTTTAACCCGTTTTCTAAGGGTACGAGCCCCCAGAACATTGCTACTGTGCTGCCGGTACAATTCTGTCGGCTGATCGATATAAATTAGATTTCCAAAGGCAGTTGCCAACAAGGCCAAGTACCAGTCATGCATAAGGAGCGCATGTTTTTCTTGGCCTGTCCATAAGTCAGCCAACGCGTGGTTAATCATGGCTACACCACCCGTTACCGTATTTTCCGTCAGCTCTTGAATCAGTTCTGTATTGGCATGATCAGACTGGGTGCGAATCATACTCTCATGCTGCACGTTCAAGTTTTCATCGACCACTTTTAAATCTGTGTAGACCAGCAAAGGCACTTCTTGAGGGTGCTTGGCCGCTTCTGCTATTTGAAGAGCAATTTTTTCAGGAAGCCAGACATCATCTTGGTCACTGAAGCAATAAAGATCTGCTTTTTCATATTTCAAGAGGGCGTGGAAGCTCTTGATGACACCAAGATTTTCGATAGCACCTTGATTGATAAAGCGAATGCGCTCATCCTGGGCCACCAACTCTTGAATGATCTCCACCGTACCGTCGGATGACCCATCATC
Source organism: Streptococcus sp. SCPM-O-B-23252 (M501) (assembly GCF_058200355.1). NCBI lineage: Bacteria > Bacillati > Bacillota > Bacilli > Lactobacillales > Streptococcaceae > Streptococcus > Streptococcus sp. SCPM-O-B-23252 (M501). Next base: position 590,413 of record NZ_JBYQGS010000001.1, on the reverse strand, counting down.
CCGGATCAAGAGTTGCCAATCCTGATAAGTCTGGTCTTGGATACTTTTGACCTGTTCTTTTAGATACTGTTCACCATTATAGGTGGACAACAAGATATTTACTTTCATGATAAGAATAATTCCTCGTACTCACCTACAATTTTTTCCCAGGTAAAGTTTTGCTTCATATTGGCCTTGGCACGTTGACCCCATTCAGATACATCTTCTAAAGAATCAACCTGGTTGATCAAATGCGCCAAATTCCCAGCTTCTTTGGTCCAATATTGAGCTGTGTCCTTGGCAACCGTTTGGTTAAAGGAGACTCCTAAAACTAAATTCAGATCCGTGTGAGCAAGAGCCTCTAAGAGACCCGGATTGGTTCCGCCCACTTCATGACCATGGATATAGGCAAAGGCTTCTTTACGGATATACTTCAAGAGGTCTTGATCATAGACCGTTCCAACAAATTTGACGCGTGGATCCTGATCAAATCCAGTCCGAGCTCGCAACTCTTCAAAATAAGAATTGCCTTCATGGTTACAAATAATCACCAAATCCCGCTTGCTTGAAGAGGCTATAAATTCACGAATGGCGGTCTCATAATTATTCTCTGGGACAAAGCGACCCAAAATTAGGAAATAGTTTTTCTCCTGAGTCTGCCACTTGTGATAGAATTCTCGGACCTTATTATCCTGACTGGTCAGGCTGGTCGGAGACAAGTCCGTCCCATAGGCAATATAGGTCGTCTTGGACCAAGGATAGGCTTCCTTGATATAGGACTCAATACCAGGGTTGTCTGAAATCACCAAATCCGCATGGCGTGTCATGATCTTTTCAGAATACTTGAGATAGGCTTGAATCGGTTTAGCCCACTTGGCTCGCTTCCACTCCAGTCCATCTGGATTTATATAAAATCGGCCGCCTATCTTATGGATCTTACGAGCAAAAGGCGCCACAAAGGCTCCGATGGTATTGCCCAAGACGTAAAAAATCGGCTGTTCAATTTCTTGTTTCTTAATGACCTTCAAGGCATAGTTGATGGCCATCGTATCATAGGCGATGACACGCGCAGGCCCAAGCTTGGGGGCTTTAATCGTAAAACAATCGACACCCTTGTAGTCAAAATGTTGATAAGCTTGATCATTAGAAAGGCAGGCAACATGGTACTGGATTTCCGAAGACACTTGATGGGAGACTAATTGGTCCACAAAAGTCTCAAAACCGCCATATTGAGCCGGAAGACCACGACTTCCGATAATAAAAACGTGTTGCATAATATTCCCTTTCTAACAATTTACAGTCTATTCAATTATACCATTTTCTAGGCTTTTTGCCTAATGCAAACAGAAAAGCGACCCTTAAGGGTCGCTTCAAATTTCTCTTATTTCACTTCTTGTTTATAGAACTCTTTCAAGGCATCTTGCCAAGTTGGAATAACGAATCCTGTAGCTTTCGCTTTTGCCAAGCTCATCGTTGAGTTCAGTGGGCGTTTTGCCTTAGCTGGGAATTGGCTAGAATCCACTGGTTTCACTTCAACATCCGTATCTTTGAGGATTTCAACTGCAAAGTCATACCAAGTTGTATCTTCTTTCGCATCGTTAGACAAGTGGTAATAACCATATTCTTTACGATTTTCAGCCAAATAGGTCATAAATTCTGCAAGAGTACGTGTCCAGGTTGGACGACCATGTTGGTCATTAACAACTGTAAGTGTTTTGTGAGTCTTCGCAAGGTTTTGCATCGTAAAGACGAAGTTTTTACCATAATTTCCAAAGACCCAAGCTGTACGGATGATATAGAAGTTCGAAACATGCTTCTCAACCAATTCTTCCCCCATACGTTTTGTACGACCGTACTCAGTTTGAGGATCTGGTTGATCGTCTACTTCCCATTCTTGTCCAACTGGCTTATTCCCATCAAACACATAGTCCGTAGAAATATAGACTAGGGTTGCCCCATGTTTTTCAGACGCCTTCGCTACATTTTCCGTACCAGTCACGTTAATAGCATAGTCCAACTCTTTCCCTTCATCTTCAGCAGCATCAACTGCCGTATAGGCAGCACAGTGATAGACTAGAGTTGGCTTCACTTGCGCAAAAACCTCATCTACTTTCTCTGCATTTGTGATGTCCATTTCAGCTACATCAACAGCTACATATTCTTCATTTCGTTCATCTAACAAATGGCGAAGCTCCGTTCCAAGTTGACCATTTGCACCTGTAATTAAAATCATGGTAATTTCCTTTCAAATGCTTTTTCCCTATCATTATAGCAAAAAAAGCAGAAGTTTTCTGCTTTTACTTGCTTTTCTCTTTGATGACATAGATTGGACGTTTCTTGGTTTCCATAAAGATTTTTCCGATATATTTTCCTAAAATCCCAATGGTTAGCAATTGGAAGCCACCAAGGAAAAGAATCACTGTCATAAGGGATGGCCAACCTGAAGTAGGATCCCCAAAGACTAAGGTTCGGATTACAATCAGAATCACCATGATAAAAGCCAAAATCCAAGATAACAGTCCACCAATAAAGGCAATATTTAGTGGGGCATCTGAGAAGTTAACGATCCCTTCGATCGAGTATTTGAACAGAGACCAAAAATTCCAAGATGTCTCTCCTGCCACGCGCTCTACATTTTTATATTCGAGGTATTCTGTCTCAAATCCAACCCAGGCGAAAATCCCTTTTGAAAAACGATTGTACTCGGATAACTCCATAATGGCATCAACCATGGGACGCCGCATCAAACGGAAATCACGAGCTCCATCAACCATTTCCACTTGGCTGATATGATTAATCAATTTATAAAACATCCGTGCAAAGAAGGAACGAATCGGTGGCTCCCCATCACGTGTCACCCGACGGGTGCCGACACAGTCCAGAATTGACAGCTGATCCAACTTCTGCTTCATTTCGATTAATAGTTCAGGAGGATCTTGTAGATCCACATCCATAACGGTAACATAATCTCCTGAAGCATGCTGAAGTCCTGCATAGAGAGCAGCTTCCTTCCCAAAGTTCCGTGAAAAAGAAAGATAGTGGACACAAGGATTCAAGAGATTGAGTTCTCGTAAAACATCTAAGGTTTTATCAGAAGACCCATCATTAATAAAAATATATTCAAATTCTTCTCCCATCGCTGTCCGAACACGTTCCATCTCTTCATAAAATAATGGGATCGATTCTTCTTCATTAAAACACGGGACTACAACTGATAGTGTCATTTAACTCTCTCCTTGATTTCTTCATCTTCTATTGTAACAAAAAACTAGGGTTTCCCCTAGTATATCATTAAAACAATCAATAAAACAGTAAATTAGTAGTATTGACTGATAGTTGTAATAATTGAAACAAGAATAAATAAAGAAGCAATGTAGGTATAGGTAAATTCTACTTTATTCTTATCGTATTCAATAGGTTCTGATCTATTCTGATTCCAAAACAGCCTTCTTGAAAAATCAGTAATACAACCAAGGAGGACAAAAACACCTGAAAAATATCTGCCCTGAATCCCTTTAATGGAAATATCAGCAACCTCACCCCACATTAGATAAGCTGTCATTAGGATTCCGAAAATAATTCCCATCGAAACAAGTATTACTCCAAACTTTGTAAATGGTTTTATCGGTTTTCCATTTGGAAGCACAAATAGAGCAACAGATAAGAAAATCAAATAGAACCACATAAAAGCTTTCGTATCATAGGTCAGCCAACCAAAAGTAAACAAGGATTGCAGTTTAAATGGAATAAAATTCACAACTTCTTTAATCATCATTCTAATAAAATCTGAGAAATGATGCATTGTAAAAATAATCTTTTTCATTGGATTAATAGCTGGATTCGGATGAACAATCGTTGCATTTATCCCACTTGTCACTTTCAACCAAATCACACTGGTTAAAGCGACAATAAAAATAGAACCAACAATCAAAAGATACTGTTTTTTATTTAGTTTCTCTTTGGGCAAAAAAACTAATAAACAAACTAGTAACACATATGGTAATTTTGAAAAAGCAATTAAAATACATAAAAAAGTATAGATTAATAAATCTCTATTACTCACTCTCTCTTTTTCAAAATAGGACAGGAATAATCCAACAACTAAAAAGATAAGACCATTGGCAAAAGCATCTTGATTAAATGATGCAGAAATATAAATATTGATAGGAATAATAGTTAATAGAGAAAAAATTAATTGCTTATCACCAGATTTTTTTATAGCAAATCTAACAAGTAAGGCAAAAACTAGTAAATTGAAAAATCTACCTAGAAAAATTGAACTGAATACACTTAGATGTAAGAGACGCGCTATAAGAATTCCTAATGTTTGGGGTAAATAACTTACAAATGAATAGCCATTGGTATTACCTAAATTAGAATATACTACCTGTTTGTCAGATAATTGTTTCTCTTCCAAATCAGTTTGTAATAAAGGCTTCTTAAATTCTTCTTCAACTTCAGATATATCCGATGACACTTTCATCTCTTCTACTGATGAAGGCAAATATAAATGTCCATCACTAATATAAAGAGCTCTAGAATAATGAAAATTTTCATCTGGTGTATCCATATTCGGGGTATAGACACAAAAAATTAGTCCAGTAAATAAAACTACTGAAAAAATTTTATTGTATAACTTAATATCTATTAGTGATAGAAGGGTGAAAATTCCTCCAACAATAACAAATGTTTTAATTGGCGCATTATTAAATGGACCATCGAAATAAAAATACGTTCCAAATATCAGAAACCAGATAAGCAAAATATAAAATTTCTTTTGCCAAATATTGTGAAAGAAATCAGAACCATTTTTTAAAAGTAGATTTGTCATGTAACACCTTTCTTTTCTTCTAACTGCTGAAACAGATCATACCACTTTTGAATGATAATATCCTCTGCATAAGTCCCTATGACATATTCACGTCCTCTTCTTCCAATGTCCTCTAGAAAAGCAGGATTGGTTAGAAAATACCGCATTTTAGTTGCTAACTCCTCAATACTTGGATCAAAGAGCATCTCAGGCGTATCAGTTTGAAGTTCAGCAACTCCTTGTGAACAATTATAAGTTAATACTGGAGTACCTAAAACCATTGACTCAACAACTGACATACCAAAAGCTTCAGATTTAGAAGTTAATAAGGTAAACAATGACTCCTGATAAACTTCTTTAACCTGGGTTGTTTTCCCTTTTAAGATAATACGTTTTGTCATTCCTAATTTATCTATGAGTGACTGGAGACTTTCCTTCAAATTACCAGATCCGTATATATTAAAAACAACATCAGGAAATTCATCTGCCACTTGTGCAAAGGCCTGAATTTGATGATCAATTTGCTTGACCGGATCTAGCCGACCTACAAAAGAAATCACTTTTGACTTCTCTTGATAATCATTTTCTGATTCTCCTATATATCTTGGTAGTGGATTTGTAATCGCAACAAATTTTTCCAATGGAATATTGTAATGATTGCTAATCACTTCCGAATAAGAATCCGATAAGAACATTATACAATCCAATTTCGGATATTTATTTTTAATAATATATGGATAAACTTTATAAATTCCCTTACATTCCAATACAAAATCAGCAGAAGAATGCATTTGTCCAATGAAGAAAGCACAATTAGAAAATTTCTTCAAACTTTTTTCCATCAAAAGATAAACAATTGGGTTTGCTAAAATGACCATTGGATTCTTTGATTGTGACAAAAGTACAGTTAATTCTTTTTCTAATTTTTTTGAGTAATACTTTTCTTTTAAGAATAACCACGGCTTTTCAAAGAAAATATCCTCCTGATATAGAAGAATTTCATGATAATTCTTTTGTACCTTCTCATACTTTTCTTGTGATTGAACAGCACAGCCGACAACCGTCACTTTGTTTCCATCTTCAGCAAAACGTGTAGCGAGCTGATCAACTACACGCTGAACACCACCGATTCCACCTAAATGGTGAGTGACAAAAATAATATCTCTTGTCATTTTCCTATTTCTTTCTTGATTTTATAATACTAAAGATTGTAAAACTTCCCATTACATAAACTAACATAGCAATGCAAAAACTAATTGAGGCTCCCATAATCTGATACTTATTAACCAGCTCATTTGTTATCAGTTTAGTAACTATAAACATTAGGGTATACACGGATAATAAATAATAGTGTTTTCTCATGATAATTAAGATATTTTCGAGTATAATCGAAAATGAATACAAGACACCTGAAAAAACGAGAATAGTCAGTTCTATCTTATATTTTAATAGATCTATTCCAAATATTAAACTTAGAACATTGACACCTATTAAATAAGCAAAAAAAGTAATAACTATCCCTATTAAGAGAGTAAAATTCACTATTTTGAAGAACATTTTGTAAAATATCTGAAACTGTTTCTTCTGCCACAGTTCAGCCATTTGAGTAATGAGAGGTCTTACTACCAAAATGCAAAGACTCATAAAAAACACTGGCATAAACAGGATATTGTAATCCCTTTGAGCACCAGTCTCGACTATACCTTTAGCATAAGCACCAGAAATCGATAACTTCGCCTCATTAAAAACAAGTGTCAATAAAAACCCATAAATAAATAATGAGAAACAAATTTTAATAATTTTTAAGGATTCATCAAAAATATCCCTTGAAAAAATATGAATAAAACTCACCCTGTCAAACAATTTGAAATGTGCATAATCATAAACAAATACAAAAAACAGATTGATGAAAGCTAGGACTATCAGAGTCAAAACCATAGAATGAGACAACAAGAGTCCGAATAAAAGAACGAGTACACTTAAAGTATATCGATAAACCATGGCCTTCCCTGCAATATCTAAACGACCATGTTGCTGAAAATAACCTTGGAATAGGTCCGAAAAAGCATCTGCTACACGATACACAATAATCCAAGTAATAATCATCACAGAGCTATTAGTAAAATCATAGTTTATTATCCTCAAGTAAGGAAATAAAGTAATCAACATCAGGACAACAGTCAGCAATCTTGTAAAAAAGTAAGCTGAAAAAGGATGACTTGAGTTGACATCAGTGGCTTGATAGTTTCGAACTTGAAATTGTCCGATAATAATCCATAAATTACCAATTGAGGTAGCTAGACTAAATTGGTCTGCCACCTCACTGGTTTGCATTCTAGATACAATTAACAAATATAATACCGAGACTGCTGCTGCCGCAAAATTTCCTAGCAGGTTCCATATGTAAATACTTTTTTGAGAAGGAGTATTATTCATCTTTCTCCTCATTCTTGTTTAAAGCGATAACTTGGACAAGATTTTTAAACTTGGTATCTAACTTTGACAACCGTACAGTTAATTGGAACTGATTCATTAATAACAAGAAAATAATAAAAAGAAAAATAAAATTAACAGCAGATGCAATTCCTAAGGATGCTGCAATAAACTCTGCTAATTTTGGAAAAATACTAAAAACTAATAAAATTAATGAAAAGAAAATCCAAAACAAGGCATCATTAATCTGTACGCGAGATTTTCTAATGTTCTGAAGGATAAACCCACATGTTCCTAATGAAACAACAACTAATACAACTTGAAACCAGATTGACATTCTATTTTCCTCTCTCTCTAAAATTCTGAATAAATAGAATAGATACAAACATGTGAATCATGTACTTAATGGAGCGTGAAAAAGTTAGATAACTTTCTCCCGCTTGTCTCTCTTCCATTCGAACTTGAACTTCTGAAATTGGAACACCATTCCTTAATAGATAAGAAACAGTATCTGGTTCTGGACCATAGTTAATATTTTTTGCAAAAACTTGTATTAAATCTTTAGAAAACATTCTCATTCCAGATGTCGGATCATTAATGGTTTTTCCAGTTGTCAATTTAATAGCAAAACTTATAAGGGTATTCCCTAACATACGAAACGAATTTGGTCTTTTCTCAGTTACAAAGCGAGAACCGATGACCATTTTATTCCCTTTATCAATTCCATCTTCTAAAGCAGCAATATACTCTGGAAGATGCTGACCATCTGCGTCAAATTGAACTGCTTTTTCATAGCCATTTCGATAAGCATATAATAATCCTGTTTGAAACGCTCCAGCTAAACCGAGATTAACTGGTAAATCAATAATATTATATCCATTTTTATGGCAAATTTCAGAAGTTCGGTCTCGAGAACCGTCGTTGATAATCACATAATCGTACTGAGGATAATTTTGGATAATATTATCCACTACCGTTTGAATAGAACCTTCCTCATTATAAGCAGGTATAATAATCAATAAATCTGAGGATTTCAATCTCCCTCGTCCTCCATTACAATTCTTTTTAACCATTATACAATAAGAGGCCTTTTTTATCTACTAATCTCAGAATTTTATACCATCAATAACAATTATTTTAAGCATAAAAAAGCTTGATATTAGTTACAAATATCAAGCAGTTAGTTAAATTTAGGTTTTATTCAAATCCATTTGGATGTTTACTCTGCCATCTCCAGGCATCTTGGCACATCCGATGAATATCAAATTGAGCACTCCACCCTAGTTCTTCATGTGCTTTGGATGGATCTGCATAACAGGTTGCGATGTCACCAGGTCGTCGATCAACAATCTTGAATGGAATTGTTTTTCCTACAACCTTCTCCATATTTTGAATAATTTCTAACACAGAGTAGCCTCGACCCGTACCCAAATTATAAATGTTCAGACCTGAACCCGAGGCAATTTTTTGTAAAGCCGCAACGTGACCTTTCGCCAAGTCTACCACATGGATATAATCGCGTACACCAGTACCATCTGGTGTTGGATAATCGTTCCCAAATACACTAACAGACTCTAACTTTCCTACTGCTACTTGTGTTACATATGGTAATAGATTATTTGGAATACCATTTGGATTTTCACCAATGTTCCCACTTTCATGAGCTCCAATTGGATTAAAGTAGCGCAATAATACGATATTCCATGAAGGATCCGCTTTGTAAATATCTTGAAGGATTTCCTCAATCATGAGTTTCGTTCTACCATATGGATTTGTAACAGATAAAGGAAAATCTTCCAAGATAGGAACAGTATGTGGATCTCCATAGACAGTTGCTGATGAACTGAAGATGATATTTTTACACTGAACCTCTTCCATCACCTGAAGCAAAGTCAACGTTCCACTAATATTATTTTCATAATAAGTGAGTGGAATTTGAACTGATTCTCCAACAGCTTTCAACGCAGCAAAGTGAATCACACCAGTCGGTTTTTCTTTTAGAAAAATCTCTAGAAGTTTTGATTTATTTCGAATATCCTCATGATAAAACGTAATAGATTTGTCAAGGATTTTTTCTACTTCCTGTATACTTTTCTCGCTACTATTTACTAAATTATCAACGATGACAACTTCATGACCTGCATTGACCAATTCAATGATGGTATGAGAACCGATAAACCCAGCCCCACCAGTTACTAATATTTTATGATGCATATAATCTATCTCCCGTCTGAATCAACTTTTTTCCATTATCCCACATTTATAAAAGAATTTCAAAATTTATCCTATAATAATCTTTTTATTTTCTAGTTTATAAAAAACAAGCTTATAAAACCATAAATAGGCATATAAGCTTGTTACTAGTATATACGACAGAATAGAAATTCCATCCTACTTCCGATACATCTTCACTTGTAGGTAGAGATCGTTATAGACGCCCAACCACTTCTTGCCAAGTTGTTCGTAGACTTCTAAGTTCTTTAGCGTGTCATCACTTGGATAGAAGGCTTGGTCCTCTTGGACCTCTTTTGGTAGCATCTTCTTAGCTTCTTTGTTCGGTGTGGAATAACCAACATAGAGAGCATTCTTATATGCATTTTCTGGGCGAAGCATAAAGTTGATAAAGGCATAGGCTGCTTCTTTATTCTTCACCGTCTTTGGAATGACGATGTTGTCAAACCAAAGGTTGCTGGCTTCTGATGGGACGACATAGCGGAGGTCCTCATTGGCCTCTAGCATTTGACTGGCTTCACCGGAGAAGGTCACCCCAATAGCCGCATTGTTCTGGATCATGTAGCCTTTCATTTCATCGGCTACAAGGGCCTTGATATTGGGCATCAAGGTATAAAGCTTATCAACAGACTCTTGCAATTGCTGAGGATCCTTGGAGTTGAGGCTGTAGCCTAAGCTATTAAGTCCAATCCCCATGACCTCACGCGCCCCATCGTACATCATAATGTCATTCTTGTACTCTGGTCTCCATAGATCAGCCCAGTGTTCTGGAGCTTTGTCGACCATCTTGGTGTTGTATATGATACCAAGGGTCCCCCAGAAGTAAGGAACTGAGTACTGATTGTCCGGATCAAAATCCAGGTTCAAGAAGCGTGGGTCGATATTGTCTAAGCCTTTCAGTTTAGACTTATCTAATTTTTCAAGCAAGTTTTCGTCCATCATCTTGGCGATCATGTATTCACTTGGAATCGCTATATCGTAAGCCGTCCCCCCTTGCTTGATCTTGGTGTACATGGCTTCATTGGAATCAAAGGTATTGTATTGGACTTGAATGCCTGTCTCCTTGGTAAATTCCTTGAGCAATTCTGGATCGATATAGTCTCCCCAGTTGTAGATGACCAGCTTGTCACTGTCTTTTGGATTGGTCTTGGCTTCAAGACGGGCACTTAGTCCCGCTAACACGAGGATGACCACGACAATCCCTAGCAAGAATGAATAGAGTTTTTTCATACTGTCTCCTCCTTCTCTCTAGTGATGAAATAATAGCCGACCACCAGTAAGATACTGAAGAGGAAGACCAAGGCAGAAAGGGCATTGATATTCAATGAAATCCCTTGACGAGCCCGTGAGTAGATCTCAACAGACAAGGTTGTAAAGCCGTTCCCTGTGACAAAGAAGGTCACCGCAAAGTCATCCAAGGAATAGGTAAAGGCCATAAAGTAACCAGCGATGATGGCAGGTGTCAAATAAGGAAGCATGATTTCCTTCAACATCTGTACCTGAGTAGCTCCTAGGTCATAGGCCGCATTGACCATATCACGGTTCATTTCCTTCAAGCGTGGCAAGACCATCAAGACCACGATTGGAATAGAAAAGGCCACGTGACTCATCAAGACAGAGGCAAAGCCCAGCTGGAACTTGATGGTCGTAAAGAGGATCAGGAAGCTAGCCCCGATCATCACGTCAGGTGCCACCATAAGGATGTTATTGATGGACAAAAATGGTCCTTCAAACTTCTTCTTAGACTGGTAAATGTAGATCGCCCCAAAGGTCCCAATAATGGTCGCAATCAAGGCTGACAAGAAGGCTAAGAGGAAGGTCTGTGAGAGGATCAACATGAGACGCGTATCCTCAAAAAGACTCTGGAAATGCTCCAAGGTAAAGCCTGTAAAAGCATTCATATCCCCGCCAGCATTAAAGGCATAGGCAATCAAGTAGAAGATTGGCAGATAAAGGAGAAGGAAAATCAATCCTAAATAGATACGTGAAATCTTTTTCATCGTTCACTCCTTTCTCTCGTTACCCACATGACTAAGAGCATAGCAAGGATCAAGACTACCCCAATGGTGGATCCCATTCCCCAGTTTTGCGTCGTAAGGAAGTGCTGCTCGATGGCAGTCCCCAGGGTAATAACTCGGTTTCCTCCAATCAAACGCGTCAACATGAAGAGACTCAAACTTGGAATAAAGACTGACTGGACACCGGAGCGAACCCCGTTCATAGACAGTGGGAAGACAACTCGACGGAAGGTATCCCACTTGTTAGCTCCTAGGTCATAGCTAGCATTGATGAGGTTTGGATCCAAATCATCCAAGACATTGAAGATTGGAAGGATCATAAAAGGCAACTCAATGTAACTAGCAACAAAGATGAAAGAAAAGTCCGTAAAAAGGATCTGTTGCGGACCAATTCCGATGAAACTTAAGAATTGGTTAATAGATCCCCCTTGACCAAAGATCCCGATAAAGGCATAAGCCTTGAGCAAGAGGTTGACCCAGGTTGGAAGGACAATCAGCATGAGCCAGAGTTGGCGATGCTTGAGCTGGGTCAAAAAATAAGCTGTCGGATAAGAAATCAAGAGCGTCACAAAGGTGACGATTCCAGCATAGAGAATGGAGTTAAAACTCATCTTGAGGTAGGTCCAATTCTGCGCTGTAAAAAAGGTTTGGTAGTTCTCTAAGGAACCCTGTCCCTGGACATTGACAAAGGATTGCCAAATAATCAAAACTACAGGAGCCAAGACAAAGAGGAGGATCCAGAGAAAGTAGGGAACCACAAAGAGGTTAGAGGTTGTTTTCTTCATCTCTTTCCTCCTCGATGGCATTGATCAATCCAGCTTCTTGCTCTTCCACTTCGACGTACTCTTCGATCCGAGCATCAAACTCTTCTTCCGTTTCATTGAGACGCATGACGTGGATATCTTCTGGCTCAAAGTCCAGACCGATTTCCTCTCCTACGATAGCCTTACGGGTTGAGTGGATCATCCACTCATTGCCCAATTCATCATAGGCGATGATCTCATAGTGAACCCCACGGAACAGTTGGGTATCTACTTTCACCTGGAGCTTGCCTTCTTCAGGCAGTGTAATCTGCAAGTCTTCGGGACGAATCACGACTTCGACCGGTTCGTTTGGTCTCATCCCTCCATCGACTGACTCAAAACGTTTACCATTAAACTCTACTAAGTAGTCTTCAATCATGATCCCTGGAAGGATGTTGGACTCACCGATAAAGGTCGCAACAAAATGGTTAATGGGCTCATCGTAGATATCGACTGGCGTCCCTGATTGGACGATTTCTCCTTCGTTCATGACAAAGATCCAGTCACTCATCGCTAGCGCTTCTTCCTGGTCGTGGGTTACAAAAACAAAGGTAATACCCAAGCGTTGTTGCAATTCACGGAGCTCATACTGCATGTCAGTCCGTAACTTCAAGTCAAGGGCAGACAAGGGCTCATCCAAGAGGACTACTCGCGGTTCATTGATAATCGCCCGTGCAATGGCTACCCGCTGGCGTTGACCACCAGAAAGTTTCTGGATGGACCGTTTCTCAAAGCCTCCCAATTGCACCATCTTGAGGACTTCTGTTACTCGTCTCTCGATTTCAGACTTGTCAACTTTCTTCAAACGGAGAGGGAAAGCAACATTCTCAAACACATTCATATGTGGGAAAAGGGCATAGGATTGGAAGACGGTATGGACATCCCGTTTGTTGGTCGGTACATCATTGATCCGAACACCATCCAAGAGGACATCTCCTGTCGAAGCGTCTAACAAACCAGCAATGATGTTCAGAATCGTTGATTTACCAGATCCTGAAGCACCGAGGAGGGTATAGAATTTCCCTTCTTCCAACTCAAAGTTGATGTCTTTGAGAACCACTGTATCACTGTCTTCAAATACTTTTGAGACATTTCTAAACTCAATAATTGGTTTTTTCAATTCACATAAATTCCTTCTTTTTCATGCGTTTCCTTCTGAGACCAACCAACTAGTCTCATAGGCTGACGAGCGAACCCGTCAGACCACCAACACCTCTCGGGGACTTATAAGACTGCCCCACCTATTTTCGGTATCGATAGGCACTCACCCCCCTTCTAAAGTAGGACGGGTCTACCCTAGAGTAGCCCCTATTCCATCTCGAACCGTTAATCTTTCCCAATAATACGGACTTCGCGCTCCAAGGTCACCCCAGCTGATTTTTCAACTGTCGCAATGACATGGGCAATCAAGTCTTCATAATCTTTGGCAGTACCATGATCGACATTGATCATAAAGCCGGCATGCTTTTCAGAAACCTCCACACCACCAATTCGATGCCCTTTCAATCCTGCTTCACTGATCAATTGACCCGCAAAGTGCCCGACTGGTCGTTTAAAGACCGAACCACAAGACGGATACTCAAGTGGTTGCTTAAGCTCACGCAAATGAGTCAGGCGAGCCATTTCTTGATCGATCTGATCATAATTGCCAGGTGCTAAGGCAAACTTAGCCGAAATCACCACGTCACCAGTCTCTTGGATCTTGGAATGGCGATAGCCAAAAGCTAATTCTTCTACTGTTAAGGTTTTAATTTCTCCTTCTGGCGTCAAGACCTTACACGATTGGAGAATATGGGCAATCTCACCACCATAGGCGCCAGCATTCATATAGACTGCTCCACCGATGCTACCTGGAATCCCACAAGCAAATTCAAAGCCTGTTAAGCTATGGTATCGGGCTACATGAGTCACATCGATGAGCTTAGCTCCTGCCTCTGCTTCAATCACATAGCCATTGACACGGATGTCATGGAAATGATCAAACATGATCACAAAACCTTCAATCCCACCGTCACGGACGATAATATTGGAAGAATTCCCCAAGACCATCCAAGGAATTTCCTGAGCATTAGCAAAGGTGACAATTCGTTTTAATTCATATTGATTGCGAGGGAAGGCTAAATAATCTGCCGCTCCTCCAACCTTGGTATAGGTATATTGTTTGAGTGGCTCATTGAACAAAATTTCAATACCAGCCAACTCCTCTTTGATTTGCTTTAGGATTTCCATCTCACAACTCTCTTCTATACGTTATCTTATCCATTATAACAAAAACCAGCTCACTTTTCGACTCAGAAGTAAAAAAACAGAAGCAGTCAAAGGACCGATTCTGTTTTAATTTTTTTAAACAATTGTTAATTTAATTAGCCAATCTTACGTGCAATGCCACGTGATTTTTGAGTAGACAAGGCTGAGCTAATCGCTCCCCATGCTCCAATACCCGTAAATACAGCCAGCAAGAGGAAGTTAATGAAATATTCTTGTGGAGCATCCCCATTTAAGACTGTCGCGTTAACCGCATCAAAAGAATCAGCGAAGCTCAATTCATATTCACTCATAAGATGTAGAGTATAGTCAAATTGGTGAACTAATACAATGGTCAACAACATCAGAACTGTTGAGATCACAGCACCTTTTTTGCTAAATTTCTTTCCTAAGATCTCATAACCTTTGACAACGCAGACACCCAGAACCAAGCCAGCGATATAGGATACATAGCCCATACGAGCGATAAATAGTGCTACTGCCCCTCCAATAATGGCCCCAATAAAAGCTCCTACTGTTCCAATAAGAACATTTTCTTTCTGACTATTATACGAATCGGTTTCAATCTTTAGTTGAGTACTTAACTCTTTAAAGCATTCTTCGTTCATCAAGAAGAGGGAGTCATCGATTTGGTAGAGACCAACCAGTCCTTTTTCACCAGAGTAGCCACAAACAGTGTAGAATCCATTGGTTTGTAGGAATTGCAATATTTCTGTTAAGGCTTGACGAATGTTTTCAATTGTTTTTGCTTTAGTCATTCCAGCTTTAGCAGTGAAAGTTGTGACATATTGGTTGAGGCTGATGCTCTTCAAAACAGAAGAGTCTTTCACCATTTGATGCAATTGAGCAGCTGCTTCTTCTGCATCATCACGCGACACAGAAAGCGCAATGGTAAAAACATTTTTTGTGTCTGTTTCTCTCAGTAAGAAGAAATAACCAGAGTTTTCCCCATAAATAGATGATGTTTCAGGATCATACTGGAATCCAAGTTCCGTAGCAAGTTGATGACGTTCAAAGTCTTTCATTAGAATTACAATCTCCTTTACAATTCTATCTATCTTTCGAATAATTGTTTATTATCCTAAAATAATTTGATAGACAAATGATTTATAGAACTATTTTATCATAGATAAATAAAATTAGATAGACTAATTTAGCCTATCTAATCATTTTTTTATTAAATCAAGATTCGCTGTTCTCTACCTTCACACCAGTTGTGTCAATATTTAAAGAGAAGACCTGACCATTTAAGCCCTTAGATTTTAAGTCTTTGGCAAAGGCTTCTGCATGTTCAACAGGGAGCAAGGTCATAATAGTTGGACCTGCACCAGAAAGGTAAGTGGCATAAGCATCGTGTTGATGTGCAACTTCTTTCACCTGAGGGAACTCTGCAACCAACTGTTGGCGGTAGCGTTCATGGAAGCGATCTGCTTCAATAGCTTTTCCTGCGACTCTCAAGTCTCCCTTAGCAAGGGCAGCAATGGCCACGTTTGCGATTGAACTAGCTGCAACAGCCTCCTTATAAGTCCATTCACTTGGAAGGACATTTCGGCTATCACTGGTCTTGAGTTCGTAATTCGGAACAAAGGCTACCAAAGCACATTCAGGGAAGGAAAGGACCAAATGATTGGTCTGCTGATCCACATAGCTCGCTACGACCAGATTTCCAAAAATGGCTGGCGCTACGTTATCTGGATGGCCTTCGATTTTTGTCGCAATTTCTAGTTTATCTTCATCACTTAGGGATAATTTGCCCAGTTGATTGGCCAACTCAATCCCCGCTACGATAACAGAGCTGGATGACCCCAAACCACGCGCCAAAGGCACTTCACTGGTCATCTTGAGACGATGAGGAGCCATATCTGGCGCAACTTGGAGAGCAGTTTGAAGCAAGAGATTCTCTTCATTGCTTGGTATCTCCTCCCCCAAGTCATGTTCAATCCACCAGTTTTCTTGCGCTTCTAGCACATCAATGGTCAAATAGCGAGTCACGGCAATCCCAACAGAATCAAATCCTGGACCGACATTGGCACTGGTCGCTGGTACTGTAATTCTCATCTTATTCTCCCAATACTTTAAAGGTATTCAACAAGGTAAAGTCAGCTTCAGCATCAATTTTCTCAATGATGTGGTGCAATTGTGTTTGATTCAATTGGTGAGTGATAATCACAACACGAGCCACAGAATCTTTGGCACCTGCTTGGAGAACCTGCTTAAAGGAAACATCTTCTTGGTTGAAAATTTGTGCCAACTTGAGCAATTGTCCCTTCATATCTGGAGTTTGAATAGAGAAGTAATAATCACTCTTCACATCTTCTGGTTTAGCCAATTGCACAGGACGGCTGTATTCGTTAAAGGCTTTTCCAATTGTTCCCTCATTGAGGCGACGAACAATGCGAATAATGTCAGCGACTACACTAGTGGCTGTCGGTTTTTGACCTGCACCAGGACCATAGTACATGGATTCCCCGATTCCAATAGACTCCACATAAACGGCATTCATGACACCATTCACGCCAGCTAGTGGATGTGCTTTTGGTAATAAGGTTGGAGTTACTTCTGCTGAGAGACCAGAGGGAGTTTCTTCGATAGATCCCACCAATTTGATTACATAGCCTAAACTTTGAGCCACAGCAACATCCTCAGGAGTAATGTTGCGGATCCCCTTATGACCTACTTGGTCAAACTGAACGTTCATCCCAAAAGCAAACTGGCTCAAAATCACCATCTTGTAGGCTGCATCAATCCCATCTACGTCATTGGTTGGATCACTTTCCGCATAGCCCAACTCTTGAGCCTTAGCTAAAGCATCTTCATAAGACCAGCCCTCTTCGACCATCTTGGTCATCATAAAGTTGGAGGTTCCATTGACCACACCGAGGACGCGAGTCACTTTATCTGCAGCGAGAGAGTTAACCAAGGTCCGAAGAATTGGAATTCCACCAGCTACTGCTGCTTCATAATAGAGGGCAACGCCATGCTCCTTGGCAATCGCAATCAACTCAGCTCCATGAACTGCAAGCAAATCTTTATTAGCTGTTACGACATGTTTTCCAGCTTGAAGAGCACGTGTAATAAAGGTCTTAGCTGGCTCAATTCGACCCATCAATTCAACAACGATGGCAATGTCTTTGTCTTCAATGATCTCATCAACATTGGTCACAAAGTTATAGTCATGACCAGCAGCTAATAAGCGGGCTTTCTCTTCTTCATCTTTGACAAGAACTTTAGCTACTTCAATTTCAGACTGAGCAGCTTGGAAGATCTTATCACCATTTTCTTTTAATAGAAACGGCACACCACTTGCTACCGTCCCAAATCCTAGTAAGGCAATTTTTACAGACATGTTGGTCTCCTTAAAATCTAATATAGTCTATTATATCAAAAACTAGCCCCTTCTGACTAGTTCTATGGTTCTCTTCCACTAGAAGAATACTTCATTTTCAGATTTAAACCTCCACATCAACTCACTAGCAAACCATGCCTTCAAAAGTCAAGGAGATTTCCCAAAATTTTACTCTATTTGTTACTTTGTCTTGAAGAGATTTCCTGCCCCTATGATATAATGATAATGAATTAGAAAGGGGTCTCTATGAATCACCGAAAAAGACGTGTCCCAAAGAAAATACGATTGCTACTAATTTTAAATGCTTTTCTGCTATCCTGCATCTTTATTTTAGGCTTTCTCCTATTAAAACGAGCTACTAGTACTCCCGTTGCTGACAAGCAAGAAACAAATACAAGTCAGACTGTGAATCAGCAAGGCTCCACCACTAAATGGGTAAAACAAGATCAACCTGTAAAAATTCCAATTCTCATGTACCACGCTGTTCACACGATGGCTCCCTCTGAAGAAGCCAATGCCAATCTCATCGTGGCACCAGAAACTTTTGAGAGTCATCTCAAAGCTCTTAAAGAAGCCGGTTACTATACCTTGACGCCTGAAGAAGCTTATCGGGCACTTACTAAAAATGAACTGCCTGAAGGGAGAAAAGTCGTTTGGTTGACCTTTGATGATGGAATTGCAGACTTTTATACCATTGTCTATCCTCTCCTAAAAAAATACCAAATGACCGCAACCAACAATATCATTACTTCCTTTTCTGACGAAGAAAGACCCAGTGTTTTAACCTTCGATCAGATCAAAGAAATGAAAGCGCAAGGTATGACCTTTGAAAGTCATACTGTATCTCACCCAGACTTGGCTCAATCAGATATCTCTCGTCAGGAATCTGAACTCGCAAATTCCAAACAAGTACTAGATAAGAAACTCCATCAAACCACTACCACCATTGTCTACCCTGCTGGTCGCTACTCTGATGTCACCATGGAACTAGCAAAAAACAATGGCTACAAAATGGGCTTAACGACCAATAATGGACTAGCCAGTCTAGACGATGGCCTCTACTCACTAAAACGCCTGCGGATCTTACCGACTACGACAGCAGAAAACCTACTTGCCGAAATGCAACCTTATCCATAAACATGTAAAAAGCACGAGTCCGAATGACTCGTGCTTTCTTTCTCCATAATGGAGGCTTTTATTTCGATTTGATGTAGTTCACACCATCTGCTTTCGGAGCAACCGACTTACCAAAGAAGGCTGCTAAGACGATGATGGTCAACACATACGGAGCAATACGGAGGTACACTCCTGGGATGTGGGCAAGGAAAGGAATCTGCGTAGACACAACCGCCAAGGCTTGTGAAAGTCCAAAGAATAGACTGGACAGCATGGCTCCGATTGGGCTCCATTTACCAAAGATCATTGCCGCTAGGGCGATAAATCCAGGTCCCACAATGGTAGTGGCAGAGAAATTGACAGAAGCAGATTGTGCATACAAGGCACCCCCAACTCCTCCTAAGAATCCAGAGATGAGCACACCATAGTAACGCATGAGGTAAACATTGATACCGAGAGTATCCGCAGCTTGAGGATGTTCACCAACTGAGCGAAGGCGAAGACCAAATTTCGTTTTAAACATGATAAACCATGCTACAAATGAAAATGCAATCGCTACATATCCCATTAAGCTAGTATTCTTAAAGAAGATATCGCCAATAACAGGAATATCAGACAAGAAAGGAAAATCAAATTTACCAAATGATAAATCGATATTGTTGGTTTGACCTTTTCCGTAGATGGCTTTTACCAAGAAGACGGCTAAGGCAGGAGCCAACAAATTCAATACCGTACCACTCACCACATGGTCAGCACGGAAGTTAATAGTCGCTACCGCATGGATGGCAGAGAAAATAAGACCAACCAAACCTCCTGCAAGGAGAGAAAGCCAGATTGTCATGCCTCCAAGAGAGCCAGCAAAAGTCAAGTTAAACACGACTCCTGTGAAAGCTCCCATAACCATGATTCCTTCCAAACCGACATTAACGACACCAGCATGTTCGGAGTAGGCACCTCCGATACTAGTGAAAATGAGGGGAGCAGCATAGACTAGCATATTCGATACAAGAATCGTTAGTATAGCAACAATATTCATCCTTACTCTACTCCTTTCATTTGTTTTTTAGGCTTGATGTATTTTTCGATAATATAGTGAGCACTTACAAAGAAGATGATCGAAGCTGTCACAATATTGACAAGTTCTGGTGGAATAGTCGCTGTGGTCATACCTGGCGCGCCTGTTTGCAAGGTTCCAAGCAAGAAGGCAGCAAAGACAATCCCAATAGGGGAATTGCTAGCAAGGAGAGCCACTGCCATCCCATTAAATCCAACAGCCAAGGAACCAGCTTGAACATAAACGTTCTGGAAGGTACCAATCCCTTCTACAGCTCCTCCAATCCCACAAAGGGCACCTGAAATCACCATGGAAAGGATGATGGTACGTTTAGCTGACATCCCTGCATAGTCTGAAGCATTCGGGTTAAGACCAACGGAACGGATTTCAAAACCAAGTGTTGTTTTCTTAATAATGAACCAAATAACTGCAACAGCAATCAAGGCGATAAAGATACCGATATTCATCCGTGACTTAGTCAATTCTGTCAAGAACCCGAGGCGGTAACTTGCATTTGCTCCTACTGTGATACTAGATTCAGAATCGACCATGAACTTTTTAGGGAAGTTCCGGATAATTTCATTTCCAGCAAACAGTACGATGTAGTTCATCATAATAGTAACGATGACTTCACTCGTCCCCAAAAATGCTCGCAGAAGTCCTGGAATTAAACCAATGAGACCACCGGCAATTGCAGCCACAAGGACCGTCAAAGGAATCATTAGGATACGCGGAATATCTGGGAAGGACAAAGCAAACCATACTGCCGCAATCCAACCAGCTAAGGCTTGTCCTGGTAAGCCGACATTGAAAAATCCAGCTCGACTGGCTACCGCAAATCCGAGAGCGATCAAAATCAGTGGCCCCATTGTACGGAAAATTTCACCCACATTTTTAATGGAACCAAAAGCTGTCTTGAAGAGTTCTTCATAACCCCAAAGAGCATCATAACCAAAGATCCACATGATAATGGCTCCGAGGATGATTCCTAGGATTACAGAAATAAAAGGAATAGCAATTTGTCTTGTATTTTTATTCATTTGAAGCCTCCTTGATTTCTCCACCAGCCATTAGAATACCAAGCTCTTGTTTGTTGGTCTCAGATGGCTTCACAATACCTTGGATTTTTCCATCATGAATAACAGCAATCCGGTCTGATAGATTTAGAATTTCATCTAATTCGAAGCTGACAACGAGGACGGCTTTCCCTTTATCACGTTCACCAATCAAACGTTTATGGATGTACTCAATCGCACCAACGTCCAATCCACGTGTCGGTTGGCTAACGATCAACAAATCTGGATTCCGATCAACTTCACGAGCAATAATGGCCTTTTGTTGATTTCCTCCTGATAGAGCACTTGCTGGCACAATCTCGTTAGCTGCACGAACGTCAAATTCTTCCATCAACTTGCGGGCATAGGAATTAATTTGATTGTAATTCAAAACACCATTTTTGCTAAGTGGTTCTTTGTAGTAAGTTTGAAGTGCGATGTTTTCAGAAAGCATCATTTCGAGCACAAGACCATCACGATGACGATCTTCAGGCACGTGGCTGACATTCATTTCAGTAATCTTACGTGGGGAAAGGCCAACAACTTCTTGTCCCTTAATTTTGATACTACCTGATTTGACTTTACGGAGTCCGGTAATAGCCTGAATCAATTCACTCTGACCATTCCCATCAATCCCGGCAATCCCGACAATTTCGCCTGCTCGAACATCAAGAGATAGCTCTTTGACCGCAGGAACACCACGGTTTTCATTCACGACTAAATCAGAAATTGCAAGAACCACTTCTTTAGGCTGTGCTTCTTCTTTTTCTGTTACGAAAGAAACTGAGCGCCCAACCATCATTTCTGCCAAATCTTTATTGGTAGCACCTTCGATGCCAACGGTTTGAATAGATTTCCCACGACGAATAACTGTGACACGGTCTGCAACGGCACGAATTTCATCTAGTTTGTGAGTGATAAGGATAATGGATTTTCCTTCTTTAACAAGGGTTTTCATGATATCCATCAACTCCAAAATTTCCGCAGGAGTTAGCACTGCTGTAGGCTCGTCGAAAATCAGAATATCAGCTCCGCGATAGAGCGTCTTCAAGATTTCTACACGTTGTTGAGCACCGACAGAAATATCTTCAACTTTTGCTGTAGGATCCACAGCCAAGCCGTAGCGTTCTGATAACTCAAGGATATCTGCATTAGCCTTTTTCAAATCTAATACACCTTTATTAGTAAGTTCGCTACCAAGAATGATATTTTCAGCAACAGTAAAAGCTTCTACCAACATGAAGTGCTGGTGAACCATCCCGATCCCTAGAGAAGCAGCCTTTGAAGGAGAATCTAGTTTTTCAGACTTCCCATTGACCACAATTTCTCCGCTCGTTGGTTCCAAAAGGCCAGCCAACATATTCATCAGGGTTGATTTCCCAGCTCCATTTTCACCAAGAAGTGCATGAATTTCACCTTTACGCAATTCGAGGTTGATTTTGTCGTTTGCGACAAATTCACCAAAGATTTTGGTAATTTCACGCATCTCAATGACGTTTTCGTGTGCCATTCGAATATTCCTTTCTAGAAAACTATATTTTATTTCAGTAGGACCTGCTAAACAAGTTAGTAAGTTCTATTGAGACAAAATGTCCCAACACCTCATAAAAAAGCGACCCAAGAAGGATGGATCGCTTCTGGAAGGTTTTATTTCTCAGGTGCTTTTACACTACCATCAATAATTTGTTTTTTAGCATCTTCTACTGCTTTCTTAGCATCTTCAGAAAGATTTGAAGTTGTCAAATCAACACCACCATCTTTCAAACCAAATGTAATTACTTTTCCACCTGGGAATTTACCGTCAGCAGTTTGAGTTGCGATTTCTTGAACAGTTTTACCAACTTGTTTCAAAGTAGAAGCCAATACGAAGTTAGATTCTTTACCATCTTTTGAAGTGTATTTACCTTCGTCAACTTGGTCACGGTCTACACCAATAACCCAAACTTTTTCGTCATCATTTTTCTTCTCGTTCAAGTCTTTTGCTTCCTTGAAGACACCAGCTCCTGTACCACCAGCAGCTTGGTAAATGACGTCAGCTCCTGCAGCGTATTGGGTCGCTGCAATAGTTCTACCTTTTTCAGGGTTGTTGAAGTCTTCAGCATATTGGACATCTACTGAAATGTCTTTGTTTACAGACTTCACGCCTGCTTCAAATCCTTTTTCAAAACGAGTGATAACTTCACCACGTGCTCCACCGATGAAACCAACTTTGTTAGTCTTGGTAGTTTTGGCAGCAGCAACCCCTGCAAGGTATGCAGCTTCATTATCCGCAAAAACAGCAGATGCCACGTTCTTCTTATCACCAACAACAGAGTCAATGATAACGTAGTTGATATCAGCATTTTCATCTGCAGCAGCTGTAACAGCTGGAGCAAGTTTGTAACCAACACCGTAAACTAATTTGTAGCCGTTTGTAGCAGCTTGGCTAAAGTTATTCGCAAAATCTGCTTCACTTGTAGATTGGAAATAAGTGAATCCGTTATCTTTAGAAAGACCGTTTTCTTTACCCCAAGCTTGTAGACCTTCCCATGCAGATTGGTTGAATGATTTATCATCAACACCACCTGTGTCAGTAACGATAGCAGCTTTTAAATCAGTTTTTGCATCTGAAGAATCTTTGCGAGACGCACGATTTCCACATGCAGCAAGTCCGATTGCAGCGACAGTTACTAGACCTAGGCCTAACCATTGTTTCTTGTTCATTTCTGAACCTCCTAAATAAGATATGCAACTAAGTTGCGGATTAATGAAAGGGTCAATAGACCGCCTTTACAGATGTTACTAGGTAAGATCTGTAAAGGAATATGGAAGCAATTCCTTGACCGTCATCACGACCGTCGATTTATCTTTGGCTACCAGAGTAACCGGTAGGTCTGGCTCGAAAAATTCAGCCATCACCTGGCGACAAGCACCACAGGGTGAAACTGGTTTTTCCGTCTGACCATAAATAATTAATTCCTTAAATGAACGCTCTCCTTCTGAAACAGCCTTAAAGATGGCTGTCCGCTCGCCACAATTGGTCAAGCCGAAGCTCGCATTTTCAATATTGACGCCTGTATAAATCTTCCCCTCATCTGTCACAAGAACAGCTCCAATTGGAAAATGAGAATAAGGTACATAAGCATTCTCACTTGTTTTTACAGCTAGGTCAATCAACTCAGTAGTCGCCATGGGCTATTTCTCCCTTCATGATGGCTACTCCAGAGGAAGTGCCGATTCGGTTAGCACCCGCTTGGATCATGGCTTGTGCATCCTCATAGCTACGAGTACCTCCAGATGCTTTCACTCCCATATCCGGTCCAACAACCTGGCGCATGAGGGCAACATCCTCAACAGTTGCTCCTCCAGTAGAGAAACCAGTTGAAGTTTTGACAAAGTCTGCTCCTGCCAATTTGGCAATCTGGCAAGCCACTACTTTTTCAGTTTCAGTTAACAAGCAGGTTTCGATTATCACTTTTACCAAGCGATCACCACTTGCATCTACAACAGCCTGAATGTCCTCTTCTACTAATGTCAGATTTTTTGATTTCAAGGCACCGATATTGATGACCATATCAATCTCATCGGCTCCATTTTGGATGGCATTTTGAGTTTCAAATGCTTTAACAGCTGGTGTATTTGCGCCAAGAGGGAAACCAATCACTGTACACACTTTTACATCTGAATCCCGAAGTCCTTCTGCAGCGAAGTTGACCCAGGTCGGTTGGACACAAACACTTGCAAAATCATATTCTTTCGCTTCTTCGATCAAAGCCTCGATTTGTTCTTGTTGTGCATCAGGTTTTAATAATGTGTGGTCAATATATTTGTTTAATTTCATTAATAAATCTCCCCCAAATGAATTACGAAACAATTTCAATAATTTCTGAAACGCTTACAACCTTGTCTAGTATTTTAACATTTTTTTGGAATTCTGCAATGGTTTTTTGACTAATTTCTAAATTTGTATAAATAGTTGCAACAAGGTCGCCTTTTTGAACAGGATCCCCAACTTTCTTAGCAAAAACAATCCCTGTTTCATAATCTAAATCATCTGATTTGACTGCTCTGCCAGCCCCAAGACGCATAGCGAAGAGTCCGTGTTCCATCGCAGGCAAGGCTGCAATATAGCCATCCTCTTCTGCATAGACAGGCACTTGTTCTTTTACCTGAACTGGACGATAGAGATCGTCTAAATCTCCACCTTGAGCAAGGACCATTTCTTCAAACTTCTTCAGAGCTTTGCCGGCTGTCAGATGCTGCTTGATTTCTTCCAAGCTGGCCGTCACCCCACCAAGTTCCAGCATAATTTGAGCCAATTCACAAATGAAGTGAGTCACATCTTCTCTGCCTTTGCCTTGAAGAATATCTAAGGCTTCAAGAATTTCGAGACGGTTCCCGATGCTGGTTCCTAAAGGCTGGCTCATATCTGTCAAGACAGCAATGGTCTTACGACCAACAGCATTACCAAGATCTACCATGGTACGAGCCAGTTCACGCGCCTCTTCAATGGTCTTCATAAAGGCCCCTTCTCCAACGGTGACATCGAGAAGGATGGCATCCGCTCCAGCCGCAATCTTCTTACTCATGACAGAGCTAGCAATCAATGGAATTGTATCAACCGTCGCTGTTACATCCCGAAGTGCATAGAGAAGCTTATCCGCCATGACCAATTGGTCCGACTGTCCAATGACAGAAAGGCCAATCTCTTGTACTTGTTTAATGAACTCTTCCTGGGTCCGCTCAATTTGGAATCCTTTAATGGATTCTAGCTTATCGATGGTCCCCCCTGTATGTCCAAGACCACGACCGCTCATCTTGGCAACTGGGACGCCAAAACTAGCCACTAGAGGTGCCAGTACAATTGTTACTTTGTCCCCTACACCACCTGTTGAGTGTTTGTCCACCTTGATGCCTTTAATAGCGGAAAGGTCGAATTGCTCCCCTGTCTCCACCATCTTCATGGTCAAATCTGAAATTTCTCGGGTCGTCATCCCATTGAAATAAACCGCCATAGCAAAGGCAGCCATTTGATAATCAGGTACTGTTCCAGCCACATAGCCTTCGATCAACCAATGAATCTCATCTTTACTCAACTCAATGCCATCACGTTTTTTCTGAATGATATCTACAGCTCTCATGTGACTTTTTCACTCCTTAAAATATAATAACCTTTGTCTTTTTTGAGGATTTCACAATTCCCAAAGACTTCCTCCATTTTGGCCTTCGCACTTGGAGCTCCCTGTTTTTTCTGGATGACAATGGTTAAGTCTCCACCAGGATTCAAATGGTCAAAACTCCCAGAAAGCACTTCATGAACTACCTTTTTCCCAGCTCGAATGGGAGGGTTACTGATAATATGATCAAAACTTCCCTCAACCTGATCATAAACATTGGATTGGAAGATCTTTGCTTCAACTTGATTTAAATCTGCGTTTTTCTGAGCTAGATCTAAAGCCCGTGTATTGACGTCTACCATAGTCGCATGGATCCCTTGGGCCTTGACCAAAGAAAGCCCAAGTGGCCCATAGCCACAACCGACGTCTAAAATCGACTCCCCTTGCTGAAAAGACAGACAAGACAAGAGGACCTGGCTCCCAAAGTCGATCATTTTCTTACTGAAAACGCCCGCATCCGTCAAAAATTTCATCTGCTCTCCTAGAAGGACCACATCTAACTCGTGGATATCATGTTGGGCATCTGGATGTTCATCATAGTACATTTTACTCATATTAGCATTATAGCATAATTTAACCTATTTTTAAATCGTTTACAGAAGATCTCAAAACTGATATACTAAAGGTCACTATGGAGGAAAGGCTTGTAATGGAAAAAGAATTTCTACACTTCGAAAAAATCAATCGACAAACTTGGCAAAATCTCCACCGGAAATCAACCCCTCCTCTGTCTGAAGAGGAATTGAATTCGATCAAGAGTTTTAATGACCTCATTAGTTTACAAGATGTGACAGACATTTATTTACCGCTGACACACTTAATTCAAATCTACAAAAAAGCGAAAGAAGATTTAGCATTTTCTAAAGGTATCTTCCTCCAACAGGAAAGTAAAAAACAGCCCTTCATTATCGGGATTTCAGGGTCAGTAGCTGTCGGCAAATCAACGACGAGTCGTCTCCTTCAAATCCTTCTTTCTCGGACCTTTTCTGGTTCCACTGTTGAATTGGTCACTACAGATGGCTTCTTGTATCCCAACGCTACCTTGATTGAACAAAACATCCTCAATCGCAAGGGTTTCCCTGAAAGTTATGATATGGAGCTCCTTTTGGATTTCCTCAACCAACTCAAAAATGGTCAAAGCTATCAAATCCCTGTCTATTCTCACGAGATTTATGATATCGTCCCTGACCAGAAGCAAACCATCCAAGCTGCGGACTTTATTATCATTGAAGGGATCAACGTCTTTCAGAATCCTCAAAATGATCGGCTTTATATGACTGACTTCTTTGACTTTTCCATCTATGTGGATGCTGAGGTTGCCAATATTGAGTCCTGGTATATCGATCGCTTTAAAAAGTTGTTAGACCGTGCGAAAGATGACCCAAGCAACTACTACCACCGCTTTACCAAGCAGCCTGAAGAAGAAGTCCTCGCCTTCGCTCATCAGGTATGGGAGTCGATCAATCTCTTAAATCTAAAAGACTATATCGAGCCCACCCGGAACCGAGCTGAACTGATCCTACACAAATCTGCCAACCATGAGATCGACGAAATCTATCTCAAGAGATAAGAGTTTTAAGACAAAATGATCTTTCAAAAATAGCGATTCGAAGAAAAATTAGTTTGGGCTTGTCAAAAGAAAAGTTTTCAGATATAATAAGAGAGTTAGATTATCATTGGAGGTGAAAAAATTGGCAAACATTAAATCAGCTATCAAACGCGCTGAATTGAACGTTAAACAAAACGAAAAAAACTCAGCTCAAAAATCAGCTATGCGTACTGCAATCAAAGCTTTTGAAGCAAACCCATCTGAAGAACTTTACCGCGCTGCTAGCTCAGCTATCGATAAAGCAGAAACTAAAGGTTTGATCCACAAAAACAAAGCTAGCCGTGATAAAGCACGTCTTGCAGCAAAACTTGGCTAATCAAGCATTGCATACAAAATGAGCTCCTCGGAGCTTTTTTTGTTGCTTCCAAATGAGGAGAAGATATGAAAATTATGATTATCGGCTATTCAGGGTCTGGTAAGTCAACTTTGGCGGAAAACCTAGCTCACTACTACTCCATTACTAAACTCCACATGGACACTCTTCAATTTCAACCGGGTTGGATAGACAGTGACCGGGATTGGATGGAGCAAGAAATGAAACAGTTTCTCAGCGAGCATAAAGACTGGGTCATTGACGGCAATTACTCTTGGTGTTGCTATGAGGAGAGAATGGAGCAAGCAGACCAGATTATCTTTCTCAACTTCTCTCGTTGGAACTGCCTCTATAGAGGGTGGAAACGATACCGCCGTTATAAAGGTCGGGTCCGTGAGAGTATGGCAGCAGGCTGCCCTGAACGCTTTGACTGGGAATTCATCCGTTGGATTCTCTGGGATGGACGAACAAAAACTGCCAGAGAGAGGTATCAAAACATCCACTCCACCTACCCCGAAAAATTCATCTCTCTCAAGAATCAAAAGGAACTGGACCGTTTTCTAGATAACGTAAAAAATGATCTACTGGAATCGAAGTAAACACTCGATCTAGTAGATCATTTTTCTTATTTTCTTTTCTTTTGAGGAAACAAGGGAAGACCTAAGGAAGCCATCTTCTCCGCCGGCACCTTCATGCCATCCTTAATCCACTTGGCTAGGACAGAGACAATAGCTGAGCTGAGGAAGGAATTCAGATAACTAGCTGGGCCTTGTGAGGATTTTTGACTTTTACTCCTCTTTTCCAGAAATTCATAAACGGCCTTGGTGAGCAGTTTCTCAAAATTATAATCGACGGCCAAGCTGATAATGCGGGCTTCCTTCTTGGCCTCTTTAAAGAGATAGATCCAAATCTGGTACAAATCGGTCTTAAAATTATAGCCTTCTAAAGACTTGGTAATCTTCGAAACAGTTGATTGGAAGATGGATTCGAGCAATTCTTCTTTTGACTCATAATTTCGGTAAAAAGCTGCGCGAGAAACTCCTGCTCTCTCCACCAATTCTGAAATGGTAATCTTTTTCAAGTCCTTTTTATCCAACAACTGAAGCAAGGAAATCTCCAAGGATTCGCGTGTGATGGCATTGCTTTCTTGGTTAGACCGTTTTAAATTTTCTAAGGATTTTTCGGATATCTTTCTTTCTGCCATAACACTTACTTTCTATCTGTATCATCTGAATGTATCTGCTTTCAGAGAATGCAACTTCATGATATAATTGTAAAAAAAGACTAACTACTTGTCAATGTACAATTTTTTACATTTTGAGGTAATAAAAATGAAATGGAAAATTATTGCAGATTCTGGCTGTGATTATCGTACTTACGAAAGTGCTGCACCAGATACCAGCTTTGTTTCAGTGCCCCTTACCATTCAGATTGGTGAGACCATTTATACAGACGACGCTAATCTGGATACAGATAAAATGATGGAAGATATGTATGCAACGACTACTGCTTCCAAATCAGCTTGTCCTAGTCCTGATGACTATATGAGAGCCTTTGAGGAAGCTGACAATATTATCGTTGTTACCATCACTGGTACTTTGTCTGGTAGCCACAATAGTGCTCAAGTCGCTAAAAAACTTTATCAAGAAGATCATCCGACTACCAACATTCACGTGATTGATAGCTTATCAGCTGGAGGTGAAGTGGATCTACTCGTTCGTAAACTTCATCAACTCATCGCTCAAGACCTTGACTTTGATCAAGTGGTCGAAGTCATCACCAAATACCAAGAAAAAACCAAATTAATCTTTGTCCTTGCTAAAGTCGATAATTTGGTCAAAAATGGCCGACTCAATAAAATTATCGGAACAGTTGTTGGCCTCTTAAACATCCGAATGGTTGGCCAAGCTAGCGATACTGGAACCCTTGAGCTCCTCCATAAAGCCCGTGGCCAAAAGAAAGCCATTTCCACTACTTTTGAAGAAATGCTTAAAGCTGGCTATAAAGGTGGACATATCACCATCGCTCACCGTCGCAACGAAAAATTCGTAGAACAACTCTCTGCCTTGGTCCATGAAAAGTTTGCCAATGCGGATATCGAAGCTCTTCCGACCTCAGGCCTCTGCAGCTTCTACGCTGAAGAAGGTGGCCTCTTAATCGGCTATGAAATTTAAATCAACATAAAAAGAGGCTGGGACAAAAGTCCTAGCCTCTCAATTGTCTTTGGATTGTCGAGCAAGACGCAGTGGTTGAGTGAGCTCTACTACGCTGATTTCATCAGCTTTTACAGCCCTACTCAACTGTGCGGAGGGAGGTGGGACGACGAAATCGAATTCTAACGAATTACCGATTTCTGTCCCACTCTCTTTTTTATTCACCAATTTCTTGGTTAAATTTGTAGAAAGTACCTTTATAAATAAAGTAAGTCGCAAGAGCACCTATACCAGCAATGAGAAGATAAATCACACTAGCAATCAGGGTGGTAAAAGCCACAGCGGATAGATAGAAGGCAAAGCCTATCAGGACTAGCATAACGATAATAAAGACGAAGATCAATAGTCCTCTCAGGGCTGCATTTCCTCTATTACGGTTCATCAGGTCTGTTACAGTCGACCAATTAGTCGTTAAGAGCTTGTAGTCACGTCGAAAAGCAATCACACTCAAGCTCAAACTGGTCAAAAACCAAATCAAAAGCATGGCTAGAAGGGAGAGGGGATGGACACCAAAGTAACAGGACACCCCTACCAAAAGCACAATCGGCAAAGCAGACTGAACCGAAAAGAGAATCCAAAATTTCTTCAAACAATAGCGTTTGAAGTCAATCGGAAGGGCACGAAGATAAGCGAAATTTTCCCGTTCCAAAGAGATCCCAATACTGGTCAAGCTTTCCACAGAGTTGAAGACTCCAATCATGAAAGCGATGAGGGATAAGGGAAGTAAATATTGGGGTGTGACGTAGTTTTCAATTTGAAGGGAAGCTCGCGACGCTCCTAAAAACAAGCCAAATGTGAAAAGATAAGGGAAAATCGCCATCATGAAGATGACTTGCGTCAGCAAGGTACCATCACTTAGAAGCCGTTTATGATAGGAAACAGTAAAGCGATGGAAGGCCTTCTGATCTCCCACCTTCATCTGACTCACCCGCTCCTTAACCGCATGGCTGGAAGAAACCTCAAGGGCAGCATCATAAAAATGAGGCAAGACCTGACTTTTGACCAGCCAAATGAGAACCGATAGAAGCAGAATCCAAGCCAAGATCCCAAGCAGAGCACCTGAATCCAAAGGATTCAAAATAAAGGTATGGAAGACCTCTATTGGAGGAAAAATGCTAGGTTGAGTGACCAAATCACCAGCTACCGAGTGCTCTGACTGGAGCATATTGATATAGAGGTAAGCTCCAATGGAAATGAGACTACTCAAGCCAATGATGAGGTTAGACACCAAACTCGTGTGCTTCTTAAAGATAGCTGATTTGGTAATCAGGTGGGATAAGAACAAGGTGCCCAAAAAGAGGATGGAGAGGAGAATCATGGCACAAAGAAGGCCAAGAAGAAGCCCTACCAGAATATTTCCCCCTGCTTGGATGGGCAGAATGATGAAATAACTGATCATTGGAAGCAGGGCCATCAAGAGCACTAGAATGACCGAGATGCTCTTTCCTGCAATCACTTCTGCATCCGAAAAGGCATAGGGACGATAAAATTGCAAATCCTTGCTCTCGTAAAAGACATTGTAAAAACTCATCAAACCTTGAGATATGGCTAAGAGCGCAAAGAGCGTAATCATATTGACAAAGGGACCAGAGCTAGAGACAAAATCATTGGCACTCGAGAGAATCCCAAAGAGGAAAAGATAAAGGAGACCGATAAAAATATAGGTCCGAATGGACTGAGCGGAAACATTGACCTTCCTAGTCGGATCCTTCTCCTGCTTTTTACGAAATTTCGCTAATTGGGCCGGCTGAGTAGCATAAATGATGTTGACATCCACTAGGCGACGAACCATCTTAAGACGCATCTGGACTCACCTCTTCTCTTCGACCAGCCAGTCCAAGATAGATGGACTCTAGGCTTTGTTCTGGGTGTTGCCCCTTCAGCTCCTCGATAGTTCCATAAAAGATGAGGTTCCCCTTCTTCAGGATGGCAATCTTATCACAGAGTTGCTCTGCCACTTCGAGGACATGGGTAGAGAAGATGACGGTATTTCCCTTATCCGCATGCTCCCGCATCATCTGCTTCAAGTCGTAAGAGGCTTGGGGATCCAAACCAGTCATGGGCTCATCTAGAACCCAGATGTCTGGATCAGATAGTAGAGCCCCGATAACAAATACCTTCTGGCGCATTCCATGAGAGAAAGACTCGATGACTTCATAGCGATGACTAGTAAAGTCAAAAAGGTGGAGCAAATGATCCAAGCGCTGATCACATTCCTGCTGGCTCATATCATAGGACGTGGCAACCAACTCCCAAAATTCATTGGCCGTTAAACGAAGAAAGAGATCTGGTGAATCAGCTACATAGCCAATTTTCTTCTTTATTTCTAGGCGATTGCTATAGAGGTCCTTTCCATCTACTAGGATGCTACCGGTCGTTGGGGTGATGACACTGACTAGGCTCTTAATGGTCGTTGATTTTCCGGCTCCATTATGGCCAATCAAGCCGACAATCTGCCCATCTTCAATGGTCAGATTCAAGTGGTTCAATGCCAGATGCCCATCGTAATCTTTTGTGACTCCTTGAAATTCAATCATAGATTCTCCTTCTCCTATTCCACTTCTCTAATAAAAGAAAATGGTTTATTCATATTGCCTATATTTTATTCCTCTTTTCCTCTTTTGTCAATGGAAAACTCAAGTATTAAAGCAATTCCTCAAAACGGTAGAGAAGGCCAAATAGATAGTTAGGGATGGTCTCCAGGAGATCCCCCTTAAAGACCCGCTCTCCTCTTTGATGGAGTTCTTTGCCCCAAGGCCCTAAATTGACCGCAGGCACTTGGATCTGTGCAATGTTTTCAAGATCCAACTCGTAAACTTGAGAGGGGGTAGCTAAACTATCCAATACGACTTGATAGCTTGCTAGATCTCTCTCCAAGGCACAATAACTGGTGTCGCAAATGCCCATGAAATACTCTTCCACCTTCAGTGACAAGCCCTTGCTTTCTAAATAGTGGCGGTAATCATCTACAAGGCTACCAATTTTTAGACTGGTATTCGGTAAAGACCGACAATTCATAGAAGGGTAATAAGGTGGGGCAAAGCCAATGACAACTAATGGAGCTTTCTCACCTAGGAAGTTTAAGTAACCTTGGATCTGCTGGATAGCAATGGTCTGATAGCCGACTCCGGCTAAGAAATCTTTGTAAGCTCTTTGCGCACACTGGTCTTGGAAGCTTGAAAATCCTTCCTTTATTTGGCAACGATCCAGCAATTCTTGATAGCTAATCACCCTTGGTTGAGAGATCACATGGTCTTGTCCTGCTTGGTCCTGGAGGGACAGGTATTTGACATAAAACTCATCGACCGCTTCCTGGCTCAACTCTATGATGCGTTGCAACAATTCTTGAGGGGTCTTTTTCAGATGTAGCACACTGAAATAGCCAGCAGCATGAAGGACAGTCGATACATCATATTGATCCTTCAAATCTCGCAGATAAGACCAAGAAGGAAGAGGAGATTGCTCTCCCAGCGCTTGGTCGGATAGGTCTGGATGGAGGTCCAATTTCGATGCGACTGCTATGAGGAGAGAGAGGGCGTTGATTCCTTTGAGAGGTTCCTTCATGTGGGATAAGACTCCCTGGGTGACGACGACTGGCATGAGCTTGCCGACCGTTCCGATGTGCAGGACCTTCTCCTTGTCACTAGTGGCTTCAAAAGGCTCTGAATCCACCGCTAAGACATAATCTAAGTCAAACTCTTCTTTTAACTGACAAAGTAGGCCCAAGGCTCCTCTCATCCCACGTGAATAGGACTCCTCATCTCCCACAGATAGGTAGAGGAGGTTGACCTGACCCCCTTCTGGATCGGAGGCGTAGGCTTCTAAGACACACAGTTGGAGCGCTAAAGCCGCCTTCATGTCACAAGAACCTCGTCCAAATTGCCATTGGCCAGAATCTAGGTCCTCCTGCATTTCTGATCGAAAATCAATGCCCTTCAAGGCTTGAACCAGTGCCTCGGAATCCAAAGCTATAGGGGCTAGGGGACCGTAATCTTCTAGATCTACCGTATCGTGGTGGTGAAAAAGGATCACTGTCTTTTTCTTGCCCTTATCGACCAAGGCCCAATTGACACTGCGATGAAGATGGTCATTGGGAAGAGGGTGGCGACCAAAGTGCTGGGGGTGACTCTTGAAATATGGAATAGAGCCAATTCGTTGGTCTAGATAGTCTTCTATCTCCCTTTCTGTCTCGGTATTAGTAAAGCTCGGTATGGACATTGCCTCATGAAAAATGATGGCGATTTGTTCTTGGAAATGTTCTATGGATCTCAATGGAAGCCTCCTTTTAGTAATAATAGATATCTCTCCTAGAATGAGTCTATAAGACCTCAATTATGGGACTTTCAACCAGCATTCAAACAGAATAACAACTAAACTGACAGCAGGGAAGATCCTACAGACATTCCTTCCTGTCAATCAAATGATGAAGACACTTCTTCGACTTATAGTCCCTTTTTAGACAGATTGAATCAACTTGAACAAAACCGAAAAAATAGTTCCTATTCATGAGGGCAAATTCCCCATTTTTCTCATGCGAGAGCTTGTTTCCAGCACATTTTTCTTTCATCTAATAAAGACAGCGTTTTCGAGAGTGCAAACCTTTGCCCTATCCTGTCATTTTTGGTAAAATAAGGCATTATTCACGAAAGATGAGAACAAAATGGAAAATCAAACCTTAATGCAATATTTTGAATGGTACTTACCCTCGGATGGTCAACACTGGTCCCGCTTAGCTGCAGATGCCCCTCACCTGGCAGACTTGGGCATTCGTAAAATCTGGATGCCACCTGCTTTTAAAGCGACATCTGCCAATGATGTCGGCTACGGCGTCTATGACCTCTTTGACCTTGGAGAATTTGACCAAAAAGGGACTGTCCGCACCAAGTATGGATTCAAAGACGACTACTTGCAAGCCATCCATGCCTTAAAAGAAGCTGGAATTCAGCCCATGGCCGATGTGGTGCTCAACCATAAGGCAGCAGCCGATGGCCTTGAAAAATTTGAAGTAGTCGAAGTGGACCCTAACGATCGGACCATCGTCTTGACTGAGCCTTTTACTATCAAAGGATGGACCAAATTTACCTTTGATGGTCGAAATGGAGCCTACAATGACTTCCACTGGCACTGGTACCACTTCACCGGTACCGACTACGATGCTTCCCGCAATAAAAGTGGGATCTACCAGATCCAAGGGGACAACAAAGGCTGGGCTCAGGATGATCTGGTCGACAGCGAAAACGGAAACTACGATTACCTCATGTACGCTGATATTGACTTTAAACACCCAGAAGTGGTCGAAAACCTCAACCAATGGGCTGAATGGTTTATTGAAACAACTGGGGTGCAAGGCTTCCGACTAGATGCGGTCAAACACATTGACTCCTTCTTTATGAAGAACTTCATCCAGCAAATCACAGACAAATATGGAGACGATTTCTATGTATTTGGTGAGTTTTGGAACGGGGATGAACAAAGCAACAATGACTACCTAGCTAGCATTGACTATCAGTTCGACTTAGTCGACGTTGCCCTCCACCAAAATCTCTTTAGAGCTAGCCAAGAAGGGGAAAACTTTGATTTAACCACTATTTTCAATGGTACTCTCGCAAGCAATCATCCAGAAAGTGCTGTAACCTTTGTCGATAATCACGATACCCAGAGAGGACAAGCTTTAGAGTCCACTGTTGGTGAATGGTTCAAACCTGCCGCTTATGCCCTCATTCTCCTACGCGAGGCTGGACTTCCATGTGTCTTTTACGGAGACTATTACGGGATTTCAGGAGACTTTGCCCAGCAGGATTTCCAAGCCGAGCTTGATCAACTCCTTCGTATCCGCAAAGACTTATCCTACGGTGAACAAAGGGATTACTTTGACGATCCTAACTGCATTGGTTGGACTCGCTCTGGAACGGAAGAGTCTGCTCCTATCGCCTGCGTGATTTCAAATGCGGCTGCATCTACCAAACGCATGGAAATCGGCCAAGCATATGCAGGACAGACCTACTACGATGCCCTAGGAAATTACCAAGAATCCGTTCAAATCCAAGAAGACGGCTGGGCTGATTTCCCAGTCTCAGAACGCTCTGTCAGCGTATGGATTTTGGCAGACTAACTAGAAAATTTAATTGACTGAAGAGGCTGGGACAAAAGTTCTAGCCTTTCAATTGTCTTTGAATTGTCGAGCAAGACGCAGTGGTTGAGTGGGCTCTACTACGCTGATTTCATCAGCTTTTACAGCTCTACTCAACTGTGCGGAGGTGGGGCGACGAAATCGAATTCTAACGAATTACCGATTTCTGTCCCACTTTCTTATATTTTATAGCAAACCACAGGTTCATTCTAACACCTTAGGAAAGCACTGTCAATTCCTTATTTTATTCTGTTAACAAATTCATAAAAAGAAAAAAACTCGCCCACTTCCATCATCGGAAATGAACGAGTTTGATTCGCTAAGAAGCCAAGAGCTCCTTTTATCTTAGCTTAATTCCGCAACAATCGCTTTGAGTTGTTCTTTGGTGTGAACACCAGCGACTTGTTTCACCACTTGGCCATCTTTCTTGAACAAGAGTGTTGGGATAGACATGATGCCAAAGTTACGAGCAGTGTTTGGATTTTCATCCACATCCATCTTAAAGATTTTCAAGTCATCTTCATGGATCTCTTCTGCTAACTGTTCCAAGATTGGGGCCTGCATCCGACAAGGACCACACCAAGTTGCCCAGAAGTCGACCAAGACCAAGCCTTGGCTAGTTTCTTGTTCAAATGTTGCATCTGTTAGTACGTGTACCATAGTTCCTCCTTTGATCAGTGCTTTCCACTAATCTCTCATTGATAGTTCTATTCTACACCAAAATTCTAGTTTTTAGAAATATTTGCTACGTTCTCAGCCTTGGACATCTTCTTTCTTTTTCTTCCAGAAAAGAAGGCTAGACAAGAGGAGGGTACTTAGGGCATATAGGCCAAACTGACTTTCTTGCTCACCTGTTTGAGGAAGCTGACCTGCTTTTTCTTGCGCTGCAACAACTGCTTTACCCGTCTCATAGACAAATGTTTGTCCATAAGCAACAGATAGAGATTCTGGTTTTGCAGTTTCTTTCTCAGCCGTTTTGACGAGAGGACGAAGATTTGTACCAGCAGGAATCTCTGATCTACCATATTTTTCAGGCTCTGGAAGGACTGGCAGATGGTATTCTTCGATGGAATGAACCGCTGGTTCTACCAATTTGGCTCCTTGAATCTCTGGAAGGGCAGCATATGCTGTATCAGCTACGTTAGGAAGATAAGTAGCTACTTGCGAACGCGTCCCTTCTACAATCGGAATGCTCGCACGGATCGAATCTGTCTTGAAGGTGACTTCGTATGGATTTTCCACTGTTAGATCTGATGGATCATAGGTATTGAAGACTAGGGCTAGCTTGTGGCCCTTTTTAACCGTGTAGAGGTTTGGTTGGAGATGGACCGTATAGTCGTGGAATTCTCCAACTTTTGGCTCGATACTATTTCTTGAGCTAGCTGAATCATAGCCAGACTCAGGGTTGGCCAGGTTGATCCATCCTTTGGCAATGACCTTGTATTTGGTCTTAATGGTCTCAAACTCTGCTACAGAGAGATTAGAAAGGTTACTTCCCATCCAGAAGCCGTCTGCTTTTTTATCTGCTTTGACGCCACCGTTGCCGACCACATCAAATTCCTCATCAGAGACGTCGACTAAAAGGGCATTGATCTGAAAGTTTTTGCCTTTCCCCTTAGCCAGGGCTGCCTTGAAGTGCACAGGGATATGCCCTTTGATGGTAGTATCTTCTGTCACCTCTGACACAAAGGTCATGTTGGCTTTTGAAGAAGCTTGGCTCACAGTTTCGTTGCGTTTAGCAATCTCTATGCCAGCTCCTGCGTAGTCGCTTGAAATCGTCTCTTCCAAGCGTTTCGACTGGGCATTGAGGAAGAGGCGTTGTGAAGTCTTCCAGTTATCATAAGTGGTCCACTTGCTTGGGTCATAGTTGTTTTGAGCCAAGACAGCTGGTAATTTGTCAACTTGATTCTCTACCCCGTACAAGTAATGACTAAGCCAGGTATTCAAAAGATCATAGAAATCTTGGCCATTGGCCTGAATACCATAACCACGAGACATGGCTGCTGGATAGACGTGGTCTCCCTGGTGGAGATAGAGCTTGACATCTTGGCCTGCCTTCTTGAGGGCATCGTACATGAGTTCAAAATGCTTGGTTTTAACGTTGTCATCATTCAAGCCATGAACCAAGAGGGCACTGGTCTTGAATTTTTCAGGATGAAGGGTATAATCCCGCTCCTTCCAGACATCGCTGTAATTGCGTTCATGCGCATTTTGATCCTTGTTGAGCTGGTTGATATAGTTGGCATAATTTTGCCAAATACCTGCCCAATCGTCTTGATCAAGCATCCGCGTGCTAACGTAGAGGGAGAGCCATGAAAGGTCACTATAAGGTGCATTGCCAAACTGGGTTCCTTGGCTATTGAAATAATCATACCAAGAGGCGATTCCTGCTGCCGGAACGATAGTCTTTAGGCCTTCTACGCCTGTCGCTGCCACACCAAAGGTCGTGGTTCCAGCCCAGGATAGACCGGTCATAGCAACATTTCCTGTAGCCCAGTCTGCCTTGATTTCGACATTGCTGGTCTTATCGGTGTAGGCCTTGCGTTTGCCATTGACCCACTCGATAATATTCTTAAAGGCATTGATTTCGAGATCAGATCCTGTAGTGTTAAATCCTTCTGATCCCTTGGTACCAAGTCCTGCACTGGAGATAAAAGCATAGCCTCTGACCAAGAAATAGTCGTACCAGTTGAGATTTTCGTAGTCATAGATATACTCGTAGGGACTGTAGTAATACCAATCCGAAGCCTTGGCCTTCTTAGCCGCTTCTACTGTTGACGAGTTTCCAACTGCCTGACGTTTAGCCGGTTGCTTCCGCAATTTCTTCATATCATAGGAGCCATCTGTCGGTAAGCCCAAACTTTCAAGGGTCACATAGTTCTCATCCAAGGTTCCT
Organism: Streptococcus sp. SCPM-O-B-23252 (M501); assembly: GCF_058200355.1. Lineage (NCBI taxonomy): Bacteria > Bacillati > Bacillota > Bacilli > Lactobacillales > Streptococcaceae > Streptococcus > Streptococcus sp. SCPM-O-B-23252 (M501). The sequence continues at coordinate 550,985 of NZ_JBYQGS010000001.1, read as the reverse complement.
GCTACATAAGGACGTGCTTCCAGAATGGTCGCCGCCTTAAAGTCTCCCCTGGCAACTGCCTTAGGCAACTGGACAATGGCCTTGACTAGGTCAGGCTTGCCATCCGCATCTGTATCGTAATCGGTCTCCACATAGACTGGGAAGCGGACGATTTCGCTATCCTCATAGTGATAGTCTTCATCTGATTTTTCCCCAGTTGTATAAGGGAAGATGGGTTGAGCCCGCCCATTTAAAAAGAGAGGAGCTTTCTTCTCAGAGCGATAGGCATCATAGAGTTTCTTAGCAATGCTATACATATTGGTCAGCTCTTCTTGACTGACCTTGCGGTTCAAGTCCTCTTGAGTACTGATCATTCCTAGACTCTTAGCAAAGCGTTCCCGATCCGCAGCCGATTGACCGACCTGTTTGGAATCCGTCGCAGCCCACTGAAGCAATTCATCAACAGCATTTTGAACCGTTAATTCCTTATCCTTGAGCTCACTATTTGCCAGGCTACCTGTATAAGAAGTTAAGGCTTGTCCTGTAGCTGGTGTTGATGTTCCCGTCGAAGCCGCTGGACTAGCTGGGACACCTGCCCCCTGAGGTGCCTGTGGGTGGTTTGTTTTCTCAGTTACCGTCACGGTCTTTTCTTGTTCGACTGGCTTGTCAGCCTTCTCCGTCTCCGCCGGAGCAATTGGACTCGGTCCTGCAGGTTCAGGAGCCTCTACTTCCTTCTTAGGTTCCACACTTGGAGCGGATGTTGCTTGATCTGCTTGAGATTGGGAAGCTGCTCCTTCAGAGGTTACAGGCTCCGGAGCCACCTGAGTCACCACTTCTTTTGTTGGAGAAAGCTCTGGTAGGTTCTCATCTGCTGCTACCACTTGATTTAAGACAAAGGGAGCTAGCAGAAGGCTTGAAGCCACCATGGACACCACTGTTTTCTTTTTCATAAAAGAGACCTCACTATTTTGTAATCAATACAACTATTATACTATGTAAGCGCTTTTATAGCAAATCCTGAACAAGAAAAAAATCGAGGCAAAGTGCCTCGATAAAAGATGCTTATTTCACATGATCTTTTAATTCTTCTTGAGCTTTTTTGTTTGACTCTGCTTGCTCTTTCTTCCATTTTTCAAGAGCTTTGTTGTAGTCAGCAGTTGTTACAGCCTTGTCTTGAAGCTTCATGCCTTTATAGACAACATTGTCCTTACCTTTACCACCAGTCCAAGCAAATGGTGCTGAGAATGGTTCTACACGAGTCAAGAATGGACGACCAGTCTTTGATGTTGTAGGAATTACCAAGGCACTATCTGTCAACCAAGCTTGAGCTGCAGCATATTTCTCATAACGTTTGTTAAGGTCTTTTGTTTCAGCTCCTGCTTCTGTTACCATCTTCTCAAAGTCGTAGAGACCAACCTTCTTAGCTGCTTCATTGTTTTCACTTGGGTCAAATCCAAGGAAAGTCTTCGTATTTTCACCAGATGAAGCTTTCAAGATATCCATGTAAGTTGATGGGTCTTGATAGTCAGGGCTCCATCCAACGTTATCTGAGATATCCCAGTCTTCGTCTTCTGCTTTAGCAGCAAAGAGGGTTACGTTCAAGAGATCTTCTTTTGATACCATATGGATATCGACAACGACGTTTTCTTTTCCAAGTGTACTTTCAACTGATTGTTTGAAGGATTGAGCACGTTGAACCTTAGATTGAGTCGTTTGGTCTACTGGCATATCCAAGTGGATTGGGAATTTCACGCCATCTGATTCAAGTGCAGATTTCGCTTTGGCAAACTCTTCTTTGGCTTGTTTTTCGTTGTAAAGACCATTTTGACCATCGTCAAGATTTGCATCTTTCCACTCGTCTCCATAAGTCACCAACTCAGATTTAACCATCTCACCGAAGGTCTTGCCATCAGCTTGAACGAATGTAGGTGGGATGTACAAGTTACGGATTAGTTTGCTTGCTCCATCTTTACCATTTGCTTGGGCAGCATAGGCTTCACGGTCAAAGGCAAAACTAATCGCTTGACGGAAGTCTTTGTTCAAAAGGGCTTTCTTAGTAGATGATTTTTCTTCATCTGTTGTTTTTGCAGTGTACTTGTAAGACTGACGATCGATGTTGACACCGATAACGAAGGTGCTGGCATCTTGTGGAGTGTAGATGATTTCATCTTTAAACTTCTTAGCTTGGTCTGTGAATCCAGGTCCAGTTGGGAACAATTTAGCAAGGCTAAGAGCGTTGTCCTCAAATGAGTTCGCCAATTTACTTTGGTCTTGACCATCATAGTATTCTAGCTTAACATCTGTGATGTGAACATTGTCTTTATCCCAGTAATTTTCATTCTTGCTCATCTCGATAGATGATTTAGAAGTGAAGCTCTTCAAGATGTATGGACCATTGTAAAGAAGAGAGCTAGTGTCACTTGCTTGGGCAAATTTATCCCCTTTTGATTCAACGAATTTTTCGTTGATTGGGAAAGTGATCCCAAGAGTCAACTTAGAATTCCAGAAAGGCTCTGCCTGGTTCAAAGTGATTTGAAGGGTATGATCATCGACTGCTTTAATGCCTACATCTTTGAAGTTAGAAGTCTTACCTTCAACATAATCATTCAAGCCCTTGATAGAGTTTTGAATGATGTAGAGCATTTCAGACTTGTGGTCAGCAGCATACTTGATTCCTGCAACGAAGTCATCAGCTGTCACGTCCGCATACTCTTCCCCTTCTGAATCATACCATTTGGCATCATCACGAAGTTTGTAAGTATAAGTCAAGCCATCTTCTGAAACTGTCCAATCTTTAGCAAGTGAAGGAATCAAATTTCCATACTTGTCGTTCTCAAACAATCCATCGATCAAGTTTCCTGTGATTTCGTGGGTTGCAGCTTTACCAGATGTGATGTAGTTCAAGTTTTCAGGTTCTGTCTCATAGACGTAAGAGAATTTTTGACCTGCTTCACTTGATTTTGAGCTTGAGCTTGATGATTTAGAACCACCAGAACATGCTGCAAGAATACCTGCTGAAAGAAGAGCTACTCCTGCAAGAGCAATGACATTTCTTTTTTTCATAGTTTACTCCTAATAAATTTTTAAGGTTGTCTTAAGATTATACCACAAAGATTTTCAGAAGAGAAGTAATTTTCTGAAAATTTATTAAATTTTGTAATTTTTCTTATCCTTAGCATTTATTAACATGTGAACCATAGTCTACAAAGGCCTTGACTTCGCTGGTTTTGCCCTCATGAAGGTCCCGAACAATTTTCGAACCCACGATGACCCCATCCGATACCTGATTAAAGCGTTGGATGTCTTCTTGGGTGGAGACCCCAAATCCTGTCAGAACTGGAATAGTGGCCAGGTCTCTCAAGGCCGCCAAGTGCTGATCCAAGTCGTCACGGTAGTTGCCCATCTTTCCAGTAACCCCATTGATGGCTACCGCATAGATAAAGCCTTCTGCTTCTTGGATTAGAGACTTCTGACGTTCGATGCCTGTGGTCAAGCTGACCAAGGGAACAAGAGCAATATCACTCCCTTCCAAGTAAGGTGCTATCATATCGGCATGTTCATTTGGCAAGTCGGGAATGATCAAACCTTTGACGGAGGTAGAAGCTAATTCTTTTATGAAGGCTTCAATCCCATATTGGTAGACTGGATTGATATAGGTCATGATGACCAGGGGAATCTTGGTTTCTTGTTCTTGAAGTTTTTTTACAATAGCAGTTAAGGTCACTCCCTTGGCCAAACTGCGTTGTCCAGCCATCTCGATGACTGGCCCATCCGCTACAGGGTCCGACCAGGGAATCCCCACTTCAATAGCCGATGCTCCACTTTCTTCCAAGAGCTGGATGGTGTCAAAGAGGCCATCTAGTCCCTTCTCATGATCCCCCGCCATGATGTAAGGGACGAAAATTCCACGCTTGCTGTCTTTAATGGCTTCTAAATGCTGTGTTAGTGTTTTGGTCATCTCTACTTCCCTTCTGCTTCAAACCGTTCTTTCACCTGCATGACATCCTTGTCTCCACGACCAGATAGGCAGATGATGAGAGTTTGGTCCGGAGTCATTTTTGCTGCGACTTTTTGCGCTAGAGCGATAGCATGACTGGACTCCAATGCTGGAATGATTCCCTCCAAACGAGAGAGCAACTTAAATCCTTCGAGGGCTTCTTCATCCGTGATGGAATCATAGCTTGCCCGGCCAATTTCATTAAAATAGCAATGCTCTGGCCCAACACCAGGATAATCCAATCCAGCAGAGATAGAGAAAGCCTCCATGATCTGTCCATGGGCATCTTGAAGCACTTCCATCAAGGCTCCGTGAAGGATTCCTGGACGACCTTTGGCAAAGGTTGCTGCGTGTTTGTCCGTATTCAAACCAAGACCAGAGGCTTCCGCTCCGTACATGGCTACAGATTCGTCTTCTACAAAGGGGTAGAACATACCAATGGCATTGGAGCCTCCACCGATACAGGCTAGGACCGCGTCAGGAAGTTTTCCATCTGAGACTTCAGCAAACTGACGTTTGGCTTCCTTACCAATCACGGATTGAAAATCTCGGACAATCTCTGGGAAGGGAGCTGGTCCAAGGGCAGATCCCATGATGTAGTGAGTATCATCAATTCCAGCTACCCATGCACGAAGGGCTGCATTGACCGCATCTTTCAGCACGCGCGATCCGTCTGTCACACTATGGACTTTTGCTCCTAAGAGCTCCATCCGAAAGACATTGAGGGCTTGGCGTTTGACATCTTCTTCCCCCATGTAGATGGTACACTCCATCTCGAAGAGAGCCGCTGCCGTCGCTGTCGCCACCCCGTGTTGACCAGCTCCTGTCTCCGCGATAATCTTCTTCTTGCCCATCCGTTTAGCCAGCAAGACCTGACCAAGGGCATTGTTAATCTTGTGAGCCCCTGTATGGTTGAGGTCTTCCCGTTTCAGGTAGATTTGCGCTCCACCGATGTGCTTGGAAAGACTTTTTGCATGGTAAAGGGGAGTCTCCCGACCTACATAATTCTTGAGCAAGTCATCCAATTCCGCTTGAAAGCTTGGATCTGCTTTGGCTTCTCGGTATGCCTGATCCAGTTCGATCACGGCTGTCATCAGGGTTTCTGGGACAAACTGGCCCCCAAATTTTCCATAAAACCCTTTTTCATCCGGTAGTTGATAGTTCATGCTTTCGCTCCTTCTATAAATGCTTTTATCTTTTCTATATCTTTGTGTCCGTCTGTTTCGACCCCCGAAGAGACATCCAAGGCATAGGGCTGAAAGGTCTCTCGAGCTTGGTGGACATTGTCCACTGTCAAGCCCCCTGCAATAAAGAAATCCTGCTGGATCTTCTGATCTTTCAGCAAGTCCCAATCAAAGGTTTGCCCACTCCCAGCTTCTGGAGCATCAAAGAGTAGATAATCTGCCTGGCTTGACACTTGGTCTTCCTGATTACTGAGCTGGATCGCTCGAATGACGGGAACTGAAATCTTTGGTATCAGAGCTTCATCAAAATTCCCATGAATCTGAACGATATCTAAGGGAACCTGAGCAATGGCTTGCTCCAAGTCCTCTAGACTGGGTGAGACAAAGACTCCAACAATTTTGGTCTTGCCAGTCACCAGTCTCGCCAATTCGTGGGCTTGCTCCAGACTGACTTGTCGCTTGCTCTTAGCGAATACAAAGCCGATATAGTCTGCTCCTGCTAGGACAGCCGTCTCCACGCCTTCCGCTGTAGACAGGCCGCATATTTTAACCTTTGTCAATTTGTAACTCCTTGACCTTTTCTGCTACATCTCCTGCTGTCATGAGGGCAGTCCCTACCAAGATCCCATTAAAGTAGGGAGCGACAAGAGCCGCATCTTCCCCATCAAAAATAGCAGACTCCGATATATAAACTGGCTGGTCTTTCAAATGCGTGGACAATTCAAGACTAGTATTCAGATCCGTTTCAAAAGTGACCAGGTTCCGGTTGTTGACCCCGATGATGTCCGCTCCGATTCGATGGGCGATTTCGAGCTCAGCTAAGTTATGGGTCTCTACAAGCACTTCCAAACCTAGTCCCGTCGCAAAGTCGTAGAGTTCTTTGAGCCGGGCTTCTGGCAGGGCTGCGACAATCAAGAGAATGACCGTCGCTCCGGCATTACGAGAGCGAACGATTTGCTTCTCATCGATGATAAAGTCCTTGGCCAAGGTTGGAATCGACACCTGGGAAGAAATCTCACGAAGGTAGTCTAGATCTCCCTTGAAAAAGACTTGGTCCGTCAGGACTGAGATCATGGCTGCCCCGTTTTCTTCATAGGTCTTGGCTTGAGCGACAATATCCACATCCAAGTTAATATCCCCCATACTAGGGCTGGCTTTCTTCACCTCAGCGATGATTTGCAAGTGCTCTTGATGACTCTTGAGAAAATCATAGAGACGGTAGGTCTGACGAAGAGGCTGGAGGTCTTCCATGACCAGTTGCGCCACTTCTTTTTCTTTTTGTTCTAGGATTGTCGGTAGAAAGGCTTTACTCATACTTGAACCTCTTGTAAGTGTTGCAATTTAGCAAGGGCAGAACCATCCGCTATCAATTGACGCGCAAGCTCTACACCTTCTTTGATGCTTGCGACTTTTCCATTGGCATAAAAGCCAAGACCAGCATTGAGAACTGTCGTTTCCAGATAAGGGCTGGCCTCATTCTTCAAGACACTGAGGAGAATTTCAGCATTTTCCTTGGCATCGCCACCAGTTATTTCAGACAGCTCCACCTTGTCCATCCCCAGATCTTCATAGGTAAAGATATGCTGGCTGATCTTGCCGTCTTCTAGGAGAGTATAGGTATTGGTTCCATAAAGAGCTGCTTCGTCCATATTGTCAGGACCAGTGATGACGACGGCACGTTTGCGCCCCAACTGCTGGATGGCACGCGCGACAATTTCTTGCAATTCGACACGGTAGAGCCCCATGAGTTGGGTTTCTAGATCTAATGGATTGGCAAGAGGACCGACCAGGTTCATAATAGTTGGAATCCCCATCGCTTGACGAGCAGGGCCAATGAAGCGCATAGCCGGATGCATGGTTTGCGCAAAGATAAAGGCCAAGCCAACCTCGTCCAATGCTTTAGAGAGGGTCTCTGGCGAGGCTGCCACGTTGATGCCCAGCGCTTCTAGGACATCCGCAGATCCTGACTTAGAAGAAACAGAGCGATTGCCGGCCTTGGCCATGCGGATCCCTCCCGCAGCCAAAACGAAGCAAACGGTCGTCGAAATGTTAAAGCTATAGGATTGGTCACCGCCAGTCCCACAGTTACACATGGCATCTGAGAAAGTCTCTGGCAATACCGTCGCATGGGCCTTTAAGGCGCGTACAATTCCGGTAATTTCGTCTGCTGTTTCTCCCTTGGTTTTGAGTCCCATCAAAAAGGCAGCGATTTGACTTTCTGATAGTTGGTTTTGCAAGATTTGATCAAAGACTTCTTGGACTTGCTCTTGCGTCAAGTCTTGGCGATTAGAGATTTGTAAGAATAGTTCTTTCATAAGGGTTTCCTCTTGTCTTTTCTATACGTTTCAATAGAAATTTTAGCTGCTTGGAACTGCTGGTCTAATCTAGGACGAGCTTCACAAAATTTTCGATCATTTTTAGACCATCTGGACTGCCGATACTCTCAGGATGATACTGAAGTCCGTAGATAGGCAAGCTCTTGTGTTGGATGGCCATGATTTCTTGGTCGTCCGTGGTAATGGCTGTTACCTCAAATTCTTCTGGCATTTGGTCAACGACGATAGAATGGTAACGCATGATGGGCACATCATTTTCAATGTCCTTGAAAATGGGAGATGGCGTTTCAAAGGTAATCTGACTTTGTTTGCCATGCATGACATTCTTAGCCAGGCGCAACTTGCCACCAAAGGTCTCCGCCAGGGCTTGGTGACCTAAGCAAATCCCCAACATCGGCTTTTTACCTGCAAAGTCTTTGATCATGGCTTCCATTTTCCCAGCATCTGCTGGCCAGCCTGGACCTGGGGAGAAGACGAGAGCATCTGCCTCTTCCGCCTGCTCATACAAGCGCTCATCATCATTTCGCAAGACCTCAACCTCTGTAAAAGTTCCCAAGTATTGGGCCAAATTATAGGTGAAGGAATCGTAATTATCCACTAATAAAATCATTGAACATCTCCTATTCTTGTCATCGATTTTGCCTTGTTAATCGTTTCGTAAAATTCATTCTCCGGAACACTGTCGTAGACAATCCCTGCTCCTGCTTGGACGAAGGCCTTTTGATTCTTGAGGATCATGGTCCGAATGGCAATGGCGAAGTCCATATCCCCTGTCGCTGATAGGTAGCCGATAGCCCCTGCATAGACGCCACGTTTTTCCTGTTCCAATTCATAGATCCGACGCATAGCCCGAATCTTAGGAGCTCCAGAGACTGTCCCAGCTGGCAAGGTGGATTTAAGGGCATCGAGAGCTGTTAGGTGTGGCAGGAGTTGCCCCTTGACCACACTGGTCAGGTGCATGACATAGCGGAAATACTCGACTTCCATATACTTGGTCACTTCGACCGTCCCGTTTTGAGCGATTTTCCCGATATCATTGCGGCCCAGATCCACTAGCATGCGGTGCTCGGCTGTTTCCTTGATATCGTGAAGGAGTTCATGAGCCAGAGCTTGGTCCTCTTCTTCCGTCGCTCCACGAGGTCGGGTTCCAGCGATTGGATTGGTGGTCACCTCTCCCTTCTTCACCGATACCAGGCTTTCAGGACTGGCCCCAATAATCTGGTAGTCGCCAAAGTCATAGAAATAGAGATAGTTAGATGGGTTGGTCACGCGCAAATTTCGGTAATAATCCAAGGGATCACCTTCAAAATCTGCTGAGAAGCGTTGACTGAGGACACATTGAAACATATCACCTTCACGGATCAGTTTCTTGGCCTTCTCCACCATCTCCATAAAGACTTCCTTCTCGATATGGTTGGTGAAGTGCAGGGCCTGCAAGGCCTGAGGAGTGAACTCGTTGGGCGCTTGGGTTTGCAGATCAGTTACTACTTGACCCAGTGATTGGCGGACCGCGTCATTGCTCCGCCCAGAGTAAATATTGTCTTCTACTACATAGACTTTTTCCTTCTTGTGGTCAAAAATCAAATAAGACTCGTAGATGAAGAAATGCATATCTGGTGTCCCGATGGTATCCTGAGGAATGGATCCAATCTCCTCATAGACTCCAATCATATCATAACCCGCAAAACCGATGGCCCCACCAGCGAAAGGAAGATCAGACGTCAGTCCCTTGACTGTTACCTGGTGGAGGTAGTCAAAAGGATCTTGCTCCAGCACCTTACCATTCTCATACAGGATGCCATCCTGATAGGTCACCTCAAATACTGGATTATAGGCCACGATAGAAAAGCGGGCATTCTCCTTTTCACGCGGGATCGACTCAAGGATGACCTTATGGTCACCTTGGACACGCATGTAGGCTAGAATGGGGGTTAAGGTATCAGCTGGTAAAATTTTTTTCATAGGAATTCCTTTCTTTTCCTAGGGACGAAGCGATGCAAGTCCTGATCCAAGCACATCCAATCCTCTTCGAAGTTAGCAAGCTGACCAACTTCAACAGAATACAAAAAACCTCACAGAGTAACACTCTGTGAGGGCATTAAATCAGGTTTAACACGGTACCACCTCAGTTAATGGTCAAAAGGGTAGAAAGCGACCATTATCTCTATCTCCTCTAACAAGGAGTCGCACGATAAGGGGTGCCTACCGAGAAGAATATGTGTTATCCTCTCCTACTCTAAACAATCAGCCCAATGTTCACTAACTCCGACTACCTGCTCACAATACCCGCAGGCTCCCTGAAAATCTTAGACTAGTTACTTTCTGATTTACTACATATTTTACTACATTTTTTGGGGATGTCAAGAATTTTTTGACAGTTTATCCTAAAAAATCTACCCAGTCAACTGGACCAGGCAGATTCAATCCTATGTTTTAACCTTGAAAACGAAGTTTATTTGACCAAGTCGCTTTTGAGATAGGCGTCGACCATACGCTCTGTCGCCACCACAGAATCCACGTGGGTCCGCTCATAAGAGTGGCTAGACTCGATCCCTGCTCCGAGAAGGCCATGCTTGACTTCTGCTCCTGCGCTCATGGCTGCAGAGGCATCCGAGCCATAGAAAGGATAGATGTCCAGTTTGTAAGGGATGTTTTGCTCCTTGGCCAAGGCCACCAAGTGTTGGCGGAAACCATAGTGGTAAGGACCAGAAGCATCTTTGACACAGATAGAAACCGTGTATTCGTCTGTCTGCTGGTCATCTCCCATAGCCCCCATATCGACTGCCAAATATTCTACCGCTTGAGCTGGGATGCTGGAGTTAGCCCCATGTCCCACTTCTTCAAAGACAGAAAAGGCAAAGTGAGTCGTCACTGGTAGGGTCACTCCTTCTTCCTTGTAGACGCGAAGGAGATTAAGCAAGATGGCAGCGCTGACCTTGTCATCCAGGTGACGAGACTTGATAAAGCCCGTATCTGTGACGATGGTCCGAGCATCAAAGCTGATAAAGTCTCCCACTTCAATCCCCAAATCACGGGTTTCTTTTTCAGAGGTCACTTTTTCATCCAAGCGCACTTCCATATTGTCCTGGGTCCGCTCCACTGTCCCCGCATCCTTGTAGACGTGGCAAGAGGTTTGGTGGACAAGGATGGTACCGGAGTGGGTCTTACCGGTATTGGCTACATGGACGGTACAGTTTTCCCCTTCGATCATGTTCCAAGGGAAACCACCGATGCGATCTAGCTTGAGACGGCCATCTGGTTTCACAGCACGGACAATTGCTCCCAAGGTATCCACATGGGCCGTGATATAGCGATGTTGCTCGTCATTCACACCCTTGAGGACGACGGTTACGCCTCCTTTAGCTGTCCGAACAGGGCTGTAGCCTAGGTCTGTCAAAGTCTTGACTAGGTAGGTCGCCACTTCTTCTGTAAAGCCTGTCGGAGATGCGATGGCTGTGAGTTCTTTTAGATATTCGACTGTTTGATTCATGAATTTCTCCTTCAATAATCTGCTAGTACGATTATAGCACGACTTCTCCTAAAAGACTAGCTCAGATAGAAAGCAAAAAGAGGCTGGGACAAAAGTCCTAGCCTCTCAATTGTCTTTGGATTGTCGAGCAAGACGCAGTGGTTGAGTGGGCTCTACTACGCTGATTTCATCAGCTTTTACAGCCCTACTCAACTGTGCAGAGGCGGGACGACGAAATCGAATTCTAACGAATTACCGATTTCTGTCCCACTCTCTCTTTCTTTATTTCTTTTCAGATCCAATCTGTAGCTGTAGAAACTAAGTCCTCACAGAGAAGACAGGGGCCTTAGCTACTCAAACCTCCAACAAACTTATAAGCAGTTACCAAAGCATTTGTCATGGTATCACGGGTTGCTTTGAAGGCCTCAATAAAGGCTGCACGGTGCTCTTCTGGGAAAAGCGTTGTATCATCTCCAAATTGAGCAAGTGTTTCATTCACAGAAGCCAACTCTTCATCCATCTTCTTGATACCAGGTTCTATGGTCTTGAAGTAAGATTCTTGTTCAGATTTTGGCAACTTTTCTCCCAATTCATTGGCATGCTTCTTATAATTTTCAGCTAGTTTAGCATAAAGCGCCTTGATTTCCCCAATGGTTTTCGCATTTTCAATTTCTTGATCCGTTACCAAAACAACTTCTGGAGCTGTTGCTTGAGCACCAGAGCCTGATGTAGACTGGCTGGAAGAGCTACTTGTATCATCCGTCAACTCAAATTTCTTTGAAGAAAATGATTTCTTCTTAGATGAGGATGTTTTCTTAGAGGAAGAAGATTTCTTTTCCACCTTGCTAGAAGATTTCTCTGAAGAAGCCTCTGGTTTTGCAGTTTGATTTCCCGAACATGCGACCAAGGTCAAGACTGAAAGCAAAGTGATTCCACTTGCGACTAATTTTTTCATGGTTGACTCCTATTCATAATTCATTTATAGAATTATATCTAAAATTATTTCGATTGTCAAAGCATTATAATATCTTAGCTCCTTCTGCTGACGGTACATTTTTTAAGATGAGATAGGCCTTCTATCCTCTATAGTCCTTTCTTAAATTGTCGGACTTTTATCATTTAGGACAAAAGACTTGCTAAACTAATTAATTTTAATTATAATCATTCTAAATAATAAATCAGGAGACAAGTATGGCTGAAACAAAACATGGCATTGATGCTTCATTTAACGATCGCTTAAATATCTTACGGGCTGGAGTGCTGGGTGCCAATGATGGCATTATCTCAATCGCTGGAGTTGTTATCGGGGTTGCCAGTGCGACCAGCAATCTATGGATCATCTTCCTATCTGGCCTCTCTGCCATTCTAGCCGGTGCCTTCTCTATGGCGGGTGGTGAATACGTATCTGTATCCACCCAAAAGGATACTGAAGAAGCTGCTGTGAGCAGAGAACAAGCCCTTCTGGACCGTGATCCAAAAGCTGCACGCGACTCCCTCTACGCCGCCTATATTCAAAATGGGGAATGCGAAACGGCTGCTCAAATCATGACCGAGCGGGCCTTTCTCAAACACCCTCTCAAGGCCTTGGTGGAAGAAAAGTATGGCCTGGAATTTGAAGAATTTACCAATCCATGGCATGCGGCTATCTCTAGCTTTGTTGCCTTTGTCCTTGGATCTCTTCCTCCTATGCTGTCCATTCTTCTCTTTCCCAAAGAAATCCGAATCCCCGCAACGGTGATCATCGTAGCTCTTTCCCTATTTTTTACCGGCTACACTAGTGCCAAGCTCGGAAAAGCCCCTACCAAGCAAGCCATGATTCGTAACTTGGTCATTGGACTACTTACCATGGGTGTTACCTATCTCTTCGGACAACTGTTTAGTATCTAAAAAAGCTGAGACTTCTGTCTCAGCTTTTCTTACGCTTCCAATAAAGCTTGGGCTTGTTTTTCCAATCCTGCGATTGCTTCGTCTGTCAAGACCAATTCACCTGTTGCCCAGGCTTCTGGGTTAACGGTTGTTCCTGTGAAGTCACCCACTACTTGTGTACGAACGAATGGTAAGAGGGCTTGGTAAGCCGCAAACATTGGCTCGTGTCCTGCATTAGCGACCGAAGAGACAGTTACAATCTTGTCTTGGAGGGCAGATGGGCCACGAGTTTCTGATAGGTCCAGGGCACGGCTGAGCCAGTCGATCAAGTTTTTCACTACACCTGGAATGGCAAAATTATAAACTGGAGAGAAGATCCAGATGGCATCTGCAGCAAGGACTGCATCACGCGCCGCTTGCACTGCTGGCAAGGTTGGTGTTTCTAAATCTTGGTTCATCATTGGGATGTCCTTGTAGTCCAAGTAAGTTACTGTTGCTTTTCCTTCAAGAAGGCTTTCTGCTTTCTTAGCCATTTGGTGGTTGAATGATCCTTGACGAAGAGATCCGACGATAAATAAAATGTTTTTCATAGATGTTTCCTCTTTCTGTTGTAAGTTTATTTATTACAAAAACTATTATACACGTCCTAGATGTAATGTCAAGGGTTACAACTTGGATTATCACTAATTTTTACTATTTTTATTTTTTCTCTCAAAAAGACAAATTTATCAAGGTTTCTAACCCTTTCTGACATGGGTCACAATCCCATCTGGGTCTGTGAACTCGAGCTCACTTGAGGTCAACCAGGTGACAGGTGCCTCCTGCTCTTTTGCTCGCTCTGCGATGGCAACCAGGTCTTCTTTCTTTTCTACTTGGACAACGTAATAGGCGAGTCCAGGAAGTTGGGCTTGCCGTTTGGCTAAGTGCTTGCCACCCCATTCATTGACTGCTAAGTGATGGTGGTAGTCTCCAGAAGCAATCCAGCTGGCTGATGGAATAGTGAACTTATCGGTGAATCCCAGCACCTTTTGGTAAAAGGCGGACGCTGCTCGACTATCCCTTACAGAGAGGTGGATATGTCCCATGCGGGTATAGGCCGCTATCTGGAAAGGCTCCACCTTGCGCCCCATTTCATAGATCTCTTGGGCAGATAGTTCCTCTGTCACCCCGATGATGCGACCATCCTCACGGATATCCCACTCCGCCACTGGCTTATCCCGGTAGAGCTCAATGCCATTGCCCTCTGGATCCTCGAGATAGAGAGCTTCACTGTAGCCATGGTCTGCAGCCCCGACAAAGGGAACGTTCAGCTCAGCCATATGCTTGAAGACATCCGCCAAGTCCTCCCGACTAGGTAGGAGAATGGCCATGTGATAAAGACCATAGCTAGCCTTAACGGCTTCGGTCCGGTCCGTTTGGATGAGATGGACCAAGGGCTTTCCTCCAGCCCCAAGAAGGACCTCCTCCTCGGTCTGAGACAGAATCACCAACCCCAGAATTTGGGTGTAAAAAGCAGTCTGGCGAACCAGATCCTTCACATTGAGCACAGCTTCTGCCAAGTAAATCTTGCTATTGTATTCGTAAGTCATAGGTGTCTCCTTTTCGGTTTCATTTTGTTGTAACTTTTTATATTACATCATTATACACTCTTTTTCCAAAGAAGCAAGAAAACAACTCGACAGAAAAACCTCCTTAGAAAACTAAGGAGGGTGAGGGTTTGATAATCTTTGACTAAATAGTTTACAGTCACATCAAGACACAATCCCCTATTCAGTCACCATGTACTTGAACAAAGTAATAGTTCACCTTCAACTCTCTAAACTGCTCATATCCAAGGTACTGATCCTTCTGCAAGCGACCTAAAACAATACTAGGATGAATATCTATCTCCTCAGCAAAGCGTAGAATATCCGATTTATCAAAGTTTCCTTTTTTTACAAAAGCTTCATAGTCTTTGGGGTTAATCAAAAGATCTTTTGCAAACCGATCTGCCTCTTCCTCAGAACGTCGGTAAGATTCACTATTTCCATCATCAGATGAAAAATCATTCTCTAGAATATGTCCTATTTCATGAAAAAGTGAGAACCAGAAAATATCGGATGCTTTGTTTCGATCCGTCAGTAAAAGCAAGGCACTACCATTTCCAAATTTTTTTGTAGCACCATTTAGATTGGCATTTGGTAAAGCAGGTAGACCGACTAGGACAACACCACAGTCTAACAAGATATCAGACAAGCGCTGAGGGAAGACTTCAGGGTCTTGTCTTGTCAACTTTCTCAAATCAGGCAAGCTTCTTTCTAGCTTTCTACGATTAAGCTTGGTAGTTGTTGTATCACGTGCTTTTTTAGACGCCAACTCCAGCATGATATTGGAGTTCACTATACTTTTAGTCGTAAACTCACGCGTATTCCGATAGCTGACTAGATGGTTAAAAGATGTAAGGTTTTCTAAACTTGCCACACCGAGAATCTTGCGAAGCTCGACAATCTTCTCCTTTAAGCTATAGCGTTTATCTGGAACGTAGCCTTCTGCCTTAAAATACTTGAAATCAATCATCTCACAGATTTCTTTCTCACTACCTTCTTCTAGCTCTTTTTGTTCTACAATCTCTGCAACTTTTACATCATAAGCATTCTGAAGATTGAGCCAGGTTTGCATGGAAACTCCGCTTAGCTTGGCTAACTTATGTGCCGTTTCTTTACTAATGGACTCCTCTGCATTGACGAGCTTGCTGACAGTCTTTGCTGAAACTCCTAAACGCTCCGCAAATTCCTTCTGCGTCACATTGTAATCTTCGATTAACTCACTGACATACTGACCTGGATGAAAAGCAATCAGGTCTTTGTACTCAACAATTTTATTACTCATAGTGATTGCTGACCTCCTCTATTTTTAGGATTTCGATTTCAATGGGACTGGAAAAGACCTTTTCTATATCCTCTTTACGAAAACCCACAATCAACCGATAGGAACTTTTCCGACCATCTATATCTATAGCAAACTGTCCCTGTCTCTTTCCCTTGAGTTGGTGAAAGTGGTATTTAGGAAAAGCAGTCACACTGGCCAAAGAATCTGCTGCTTCCAAAAAGGTAATCAACTGATGCAACTTTACAGCAGCCCTATCCGAAAAATCCTTTTTCGCTCGCCTTAGCTCTGTACACTGCTTTTCAACAGTTTTATTTGTAAAGATAAGCTTCATATGTCCCTTTCTGTTCATTTTGAATTACCTTTTAGGTAATTTCATTATACCATCTTTAGACAATAAAAACCAGCCAAAAGTTGATTTAGCTGGGATTTCAAATTTCTATATTTAAAATTAATTAATAATTGAGAGATAATTTTTAAGTAATAGTTATTCTTCATTCGATACTATCCAGTATTTTTCAAAATGTGGCTGTGCATTATTGCTACGGAAAATAGCACTGACTTTTGAAATAATATCTTCCTTAGTTTTTCCATTTAATTCAGCCTCTAAATCGTCAATTGAATGTGAATTAACATCAAATAATTTTTTAGCCTCAGCATCACTTTTAAATAAGACACTAGGAGATATGTTATTGAACTTCGAAAAAGTTTCAAAAATTCGTCGAATAGGATTTAACATAAAATTTGGTTTATCCTGTTGATAAAGCCATCTCAACTCTGTCCAGAGAGCATCATAACTAGTTTTTAAATCTTCATTTTGAGTTTCAATTGGGTCAATTTTACTTTTCCCATTAATCTTTTTAAGATGTAAAGTCAACTTAGTCGAAGGTGCCTTCCTCCACCAATCATATCTTACATTTAGGTAGAAATGAATATTATGAGTTAAAATAAATAACTGTCGATTATCAGATAAATTAGTTATCAAATCTTGCAAATACGATATTATTAAATATTGAGTCGTATCATCATTAGAATTCATAGGATCATCAAAAACTATAACTTGTGGCTTTTCTGACATTTTTGAAGGATTATCCAGATCTGCTAAAAACCACAAAAATGAAACTATATTTTTTTCTCCCGTACTTAATGTATCTACATCTCGTGTGCTACCATCAATATTTTTTATCATATATTGACCTTTTTGTTCACCTGATACTAACGCTAACTGAAAGGAATGGTTGCCTAGACTTCTTAATGTTTTGTTAATTCTCTCTGCAGCAATACTTTCGTCTACAGTCTGGGAAATAAGGTCATATTTTTGCTTTCTTAAAGTAAGCAAATTATTTTGATTGGTTTGCAACTCATCTGCTAATCTATTCTTTTCTATATTTAACTCGTTCAATTTGGATGACTTTTGACTATATTCGTTCTTAGATAACTCTCCATTTACCAAGTTAAGTCTCAACCTTTTTTTAGCATTTTCCTTTTTATTTGATAAATCTTGTCCAAATCGTTTGTTTTCCTCATAAACCTTATCATACTGTTTTGTAATAGATAAAAAGCTATCAGGTAACTCATAATCTATCTCAGGCATTGCTGTAAAGATATCAGATTTGCGTCTACTCAAATTCTCAATAAGGAAATCTAGAAAATAAGTATTTGATTTGGTCAACTCCAATATTGAAGTATTTAAATCTGAAATTTGGTTATGATACTCTGGATAAAAGTTAGATGGATTGATCAATTTAGTTTTGTCAATTTCATCTCTTTGATTTTTTAAACGTACGATAGCATGCAATAATCTTGACTCAAATTTCTTAACATTATCACTAAAGAAATGATTTAATTTGTCCAAACGTTGATCAGAAATTGGATTGTTGCAAAACGCACAAACATCTCCTTTATTATGATAGTTCATACCTTGTCTAACCCAGTTTTGTTCTTCAATTGTTGAAAATTCTAGTATGATACTTTTTGTTAGTTCTGTTGTGATAATTTCATTTGTAGCTTTTAAAAATCCACTTACATTAATATTTGGAAATGATTGTTTTGATTCGTTCTTAATCTCTTCTTGATTAATCAATTGTTGAAGTTGTTCTGTCTCAGTATCACTTAAGGAAACGCTAGTAACACTTTTATCAATACTTTCTATATCCTTTTTGAAGTCTCGAATATCATAATTAACTCCGGTTAAATCAGTATACGTTCTTTTTAGCTTACTAGCTGAGGATCTACAATTATCATTTATAGATTTATTTTGTTCCTCATATTCTTTTTCCTTAGCTTGATATCTAGCGTAAAGATTTTCTGGTCTGCTCTCATTAGCAATAAGTTCATTCTCTAATTCAGAAATTTCAAGATTTACCTGATCAATTTGAGGTTGTATACTTGCATTTTCTTTTCCTAACGAAATAGCGTTTAATACTGAATTTTCCGCCACAGAATCAAATCCTTGAAAAATTCGTACATCATGAGTATCGTGGAATGAATCAGATATTGTTTGAGTGATTGTTGATTTTCCTGTTCCGTTTTTTCCGTAAATGAAATTCTTTTGCTTTAATCCGCTATATGTAGTATCAATAAACCGATCTGAAGGGAGTTGCAATTCGGTAATCATTATTTCTCCTTTATTTACTTATCTACAACTGATCTACTCCACCTTCACCTGTCCATTCATCAGCATTGGTAAGAGCCAATCACGCAGTTGGGTGAGTTCTTGGTTTTCAAAAATATTGTTCTTAATCTTTTCATAAATAACATTTGCTTGTATTTCAAATTTTGACGATACTTCTTTATCAGGAACTATAACAATTTTCTCTTTTAAAAATTTGAAATGCCTAGCATATCCATAATTTGATAAATCAAAATCTTCAATCATGTGATAAAGTAATACATTTGAAATATTCTCATTATTTGAAATTAAGACTTGAGTGCCATCAGCTCCTCTGGCATAATCAAAATTTATATATTTTACAACCCTAGTGTGATCACCAAATATTACATGTCCTTTTTGAGGTTGGATTAAACCATTCTCATTATTCGTAAAACCTGAAATATATTTTTGACTCTGATCGATAACAGGTATTTTTCCTATAAATTCAATAGAATTATTTTCAATTTTTTCCGCTTTAGTAACTTTATCTAATAAGTTACCAACACTCTCCACTCCCCACCCTTCTGGGATTTCGCGTTTGAGTTCTGGGTGATAGACCATCTTTCCGCCAGATGATTTGTAGGGTTTGCCATTCGGATCTGGGAAATCAAACTGCACAAACCAGTAGTCATAGAGGGTCTTAGCCATGGCTTCCAACTCTTGGTTGATTTGGTTGTTTAAAAGAATCTTTTTATCAATTGAAGATAGTAGTTCAACTATCTTATCCTGATACTTTTTTTCAGGAACTTTGATTCTCATTTTTGATAAATAGTCAATATTTATATTATCTTGGATACTTCCACTAGCAGATTTTTGAATTTCTTTCTTAATATATTCAAAAAAATAGTAAACAAATAATTCACTACTTTTTTCAGGATTTGCATTAAATCCCACAATGCTATCTGGGAAACACATTGGATAAGATAAAATTGCTGTTTCAGCAATATTAGCCGCTATAGTGATGCAGAGTGTACCAGCTGGCCATAACTTACTTTGTTTTAACCCAAAATCATTGTAATACGAATCGTTTTTAGTTATATAGAGATTTGCAGCTTTAACGTCACCTGTTTGTACCAAAGGATATGTGCCACCTTCAAATAGTTTAGCATCATTCCTAGGTCTATGTTTCGATTTACCTCTGCTAAATGTCCCTAGTTCAGATAAACTTGTTATTTCCCAAGTAAACTCACTCATACCTAATCCCCTTCATCTGCTTCTCTATCTCCTGCTCCAAGGCATGCGATTCCTGGAAGAGGTCTGAGAGTTTGTTTTGAAAGGCGGTCATCTTAGCTTCAAACTCTTCTGCTGTGATATCTACATAGTCGATCTTGATGTCAAAGTATTGACCTGCGCTGAGAGAGTAGTTTTTCTCCTTGATTTCCTCATAAGAGACAGTGACAGAAAAGTCCTCGACGGCTTCTTTCTTGATAAAAGTCTCGATGATCTTCTGCTCTTCTTCTGGAGAGAGCACGGTCTTTTGGTTCTTGCCTTCCTTGGCCTTGGTTCCCAGGTTTGAGGCATCGATGAGGACGACATCGCCCTTATTTTTCTTATCGATAAAGAGGATAGAGACGTTGGTTCCTGTCGTCGCAAAGATATTAGACGGCATAGAGACAACACCTGCCAGCATTTGATTATCCACCAAGTGTTGACGGATGGTCTTGTCAATCCCTGACTGGGCCGTGATAAAGCCTGTCGGCAAGACAACTGCTGCTTGACCGTCTGGTTTCAGGGAGTAGATGATATGCTGAACAAAGAGCTCATAAATCGCCATCTTGTCCTTAGACTTGGCTGGAACCTTTGGCACACCTGCAAAGAAACGCTCACTGGCTTCTGGCAAGGTTTCCACTTGGTCACGCCACTCTGAAAAGTCCAGCTTGAAAGGAGGGTTAGACACGATATAATCCATCTTTTCAGGATGGCGATTAGCGATGATAGTATTTCCCTGCACGATATTGTGAATCGAATGCTGTAGTCCGTTCAAGATGAGGTTGAGACGGAGGAGATTAGATGATTTTTGCGAGATATCCTGACTATAGACAGTGGTCTTATCCACACCGATACGACTAGCCAGATTCATAAGCAAGGTTCCAGAACCTGCTGATGGGTCATAGATACGCACGTTTGAGGGTTTGTCATCTCCCACCAAGATATCCGCGATAATCTTAGCAACAGAGTGGGGTGTGTAGTACTCAGCATACTTGCCACCACCATCTTTATTGTAGTCCTTGATCATGTACTCAAAGAGGGTTGAGAAAAAGTCAAAGCCTTGTGAAAAAATGGTCTCATCAAACTTAACGCGAGCAAGAAGATTGATGATAGTCTTTGCGACTTCGTTACGTTTACTGCTATCTGAAATGGTATCCGTAATCAGACGCTCATCAAAGAGACGGATAGCTGTGTCGCCGTCTGTATGTACAGAGAAGATATCGTTATTGTCAATAGCGATTTGGTTTAGGCTATTTTCAAAAGTTTCGTAAAAAGTCGGCTCATTTTGCTGACGGTGAAGGGTTTCGATCAACTGGTCTGGCTTGAGCCAAGCGGTGCTGGTACCGATATCCTCCAAGAGCCAGTCGTAGTCTTCCTCACTCATAGCCAACAAATTTTCATAGGTGTTGGACTCATCTAGGACCTTGGCTTGATACAAAAACTTGTCGTTTAAAAATTTGTAGAGGAAGGACTGGGTGAGGAGTTTGTACTCACCCGCTTCTCCTCCTAGTCCCGCGTGGGTAAAGACAGCTTTCAAATCATCTACCAAGTCTTGGACTTGGACTTTGTATGTTTCATTCATTAGTGTTGGTATTCCTCTTCATATCCTTCAAATAGTGACTCGACGATATAATTAAAATCCTCTCTTGTCAAATTACTTGCAGATTGGTTGGTTTTCATTTCAATCCGAGCTTCTTCTCGAATCATTTTTTTGAGGAAGTCCTCGTTATCGAGCACTCCTTGGTTCTGACCAATTTTATAGTCTAGTCTTACTTTAGAACCCTTAATGACATGGTAAATAGCAGGAAAATCGCTAACCGTGGTTGAGTTAGTCACGTGCTTGTAGGAACGAGCTGCCATCTCATCTCCGTTAAAGTTCATGGTCAACCGTCTCATACGAGTATGATAGTCCTCCACAGACTTAAAGAGTTCTTCGTAGTCTTTTTGGGTTTCCTTAATATTCTCCATGGTGAAGCCTTCTTGCCCATGGATCAGGTGTTTTTTCATGATGCGCTGGAATTCTTCGTAGAGAGAGACCCACTCAGGATCCTTTTCATCACGCTGGTTTTTTATCCCACTTGCCACTCGACGTTTCAAGTCTTCCAGGTCATTAGCTGCTAGGCGGAGTTCTTCTTCTGCAATCTTGACAAAGCTAAAGCTGGTTTCAGACATGGCAAGATTTAAAAGAGTCCGGCTAGAGAAGTCATCTGGTTTATCGATCAGAGATAGTGTCAGCATCCGTCTAGAGAGGATATTGAGCAGGATTGCAATCTGAGCGATGTCAATCTGCTGGAGCAGGTGTTCGTAGCCAAGGAGGCGTGCGATATTGTAGTACTGCTTGATAGACTCCAAGGCCTTACGAAGATCGATTAACTGCTTCCTATCCTTGATATCGTTGATGGCTTGGGAGAAGTACTCTAGATTGTCCGTTGGATAGTCGATGAGGATATGCTCGGTCTTGCTCAACTCTTCAGAAATCTCTTCTGCTGACACAAAGAGAGAGCCAAAAACATTCTCGCCCTTTTCTCCTGTCAGGGTTGTATCATATTCTTGGTTGAGCTCTTCCAGATAGGCGCGATTGGTCTTGTCAAACTCCTTGGAAATATCCGCAAAGTCGATGACATAGCCAAAGAGGTAGTCCTTGTAAGGACGATTGACACGGGTTAAAGTTTGTAAGAGATTGTGTGCCTTGATCTTGCGTCCTAGATAGAGACGCTTGAGACGAGGTGCATCAAAACCTGTCAGGAGCATAGAGTAGACGATGATAAGATCAATCTTGCCTTCCTTGTAGGCATCTACCTTGTCCTTCTTCTTTTCCTTGTCTCCCTCATCATGGAGGATGAGAGCGGAAGTCAAGGTGGTTGAGCCAGCTTTGCGTCGTTCTTCTAATTGCTTTTCAAGCTCACGCGCTTGCTTGGACGAGTCACAGACAATCATGCCACCGATGGTCTGGTCATCAAATACCAAATCACGCGCACGATTAAAGTCCTCGATGATAAAGTCTAGCATAGGCTCCACATAGTGAGGATGGGCAAAGATATCTTCCTTGGATAAGTCGCCACGTTGGATTTCTTCGTTGATAGATCTGAGATTATCTTTATACGAAGTCTCGATATCTTCTCGCATCAAGCGTAGGGTAAAGCCGTCATCTATAGACTGGTTGTAGTAATATTTGTGGATATAGTCCCCAAAGATATCACGTGTAGTCGCATGACTTTCCTTGGTCTTGCCATCTTTCTTATAGGTGATCAATGGCGTTCCCGTCAATGCAATCTTAATGGCCTTGGTATCTGCCTGATAGAGATTTGGCAGGTAGGAACCACGTTCATTGTATGAACGGTGGGCTTCATCGATGAAGTAGATATTTTGACGATTGAGATCATAGCCAGAGCGGTCTGTCAGATCTGAATCATCCTTAAACTTATGAATATTGACCACAGCGACATCATAGCCATCTTGTTTTTGATTCAGTTCTTGTGGGTTATTGATGCGCTTAACCTTGAGACCTCGTTTGGTGAATTCCTTAAAGGCTTGGTCTGCCAAGTCCAAACGATCGACAACAAAGTAAAACTGAGGAACGATACCCTCTTTTGAGAAATAGTTGGTTAGATAGCGGATATTAAAGAAGGCCAAGGCAGTCTTACCTGAACCTTGGGTATGCCAGATAACCCCTTTCTTGACACCTTTTGCGATCGTTTCTTCGATAGCGCGTGTCGCAAAATACTGAGGATAGCGCATGACGTGCTTCTGCAATTGGATCTGCCCATCCTTGCTTTCTTCTTCGACATAGACCAGACCAAAACGAAGCATAAAGAGCAGACGTTCCTGCTGATATAAAGAAGTCAGGAAGGCATTGCAAGGAGTATCAGGGTTCAGGTTTGTTGTAAACTCTGGTTGAGACTTAAGGGCAAAGTGCTTCATATCTTCTAGGACAAAGTCGATTTGCTCCTCGGTTAGCGTAGTAAGGGAATGAAGGAAATCTTCTTCTCTTTCTTCCTTGAAAGCATTAAATTTGGTTTTTGAATAGGCGTTTGAACCGTAATAAGAACCCTGTTTTTGCTGACCTTGTCCACTGATATACGCTAAGTTATCAGATAAGGATATCAACTGGGTGATATTGTTAAAACGACGGAATTTACGGTTTTCAAAACGGTATCTGGTTCTGTCCTGCTCTGACTGAATTCCAGTCTTGCCATCACGAATCGCATTGGGCTGTTTCACTTCGATATAAGAAAGAGGCAGACCATTGACAAAAATAACGATATCCGGACGAAATTCATCCTGACCATTTTGACAAGTAACTTCAAGCGCCAGATGGAAGGTATTGGCTTCAGGATGCTCCCAGTCAATATAAATGGCATCTTCCTGACCTTGCAGACGTTTAAAGAAAGAACGTCCCAAATCGTTTTGATCTAGTTCCAACTTGATATTGGCTAGTTCTCTCTCAAAGTCATCCTCTGACAAGTAGTTGTTAAATTTTAAAAATTGTTTCTTAAAAACAGATACAAGAATGTTGGTATCTAGATCTCTTTCTGCAATCTCTTTCCCATTGCGAGGAAGATAGGTATAGCCCATACGCATGAGATGCAGAGCTGCTGGTATTTGTACCCTGGTTAGTTCAGAAAACTCTTTATGTCTTTTCATATATCATCCTATTTAAGCTGTGCTGCTCCGATCTTTCAATCTCAAGTTCTGGAGTTGCTTCTGCCTTCATCCCTCTATCCTTTTCCTGTACATAATCTCCTATTATTATAGCATGTTTGGGAAAGAAATTAACGCTTTCAAAGCATTTTGTTGGTTTTTCGCGTAAAAAAACGAACCTAGTCTGGTTCGTTTTTCTTAGTCTAGTTGGATTCCTTTTTCTGCTAGATTCTCCAGGCATTCTTGGAGGTAAGTAGCCTGGTGCTCGGGATAGATGGGGGTGCTCAAGGCTTCCTCTTCCAGTTCTGAATAAACTGGGCAGGTCTTGCCTCGGTAGGTCGACTCCCACCACTCTGGGCTGACCTTGTAGCCACGAGCCGTCATCTCCTCCATGATCAGGCAGTGATAGGCATAGAGGCGATAGGGCGAGTAGTCAAAGACATAGTTGACCGTCGCGTGCTTCTTGCCCCAGCCATTGCCTCGAAGGGCGCAGCATTCCCGATGTTGGCCCAGGAGCTGGGGACGAGGGAGTTTGGGAATCAAGTCTTGGTGCCAGAGTCTCATCTATTGACCTCCTAGTAGCGTCGAGTCTTGTAAGTAGCGATTAGGATAGCGTTCCAATAGCTTCTGGATCCCCTTGATCAGATCCTCTTGGCTAGCTTGCCCATGCTGGTATTTCTCAAGGAGCAGCATGAAGTCTGACTTTTCCTCTGCAGTCGTCTGCTTTTTGAAATAGCCCCAGATATGCTGAAAGGCATTAGAGACCTGGCCACGATTTTCCGGCAAGGCCAGCGCTTGCTGGATCAGGTCCTCGACGTGGCTGACCTCCACCTGGTCTTGCTTGAGGTATTCCCGGATCTCCTTGTAAATGTTGCTGGAATGACTCAGCACCAGGTATTTATTTTTCGCCCATAGGACTTGACAGTGATGTTTTTGATCCAC
This sequence comes from Streptococcus sp. SCPM-O-B-23252 (M501), assembly GCF_058200355.1. NCBI lineage: Bacteria > Bacillati > Bacillota > Bacilli > Lactobacillales > Streptococcaceae > Streptococcus > Streptococcus sp. SCPM-O-B-23252 (M501). The sequence goes on along the minus strand of NZ_JBYQGS010000001.1, from coordinate 525,844 downwards.
TCTTGTCTCCTTTTGATCTTCTCTATGAATAGTCCTCCCATTATACCATGGAAATGGGTGAAGTCATAAAAAAGCGGACCAACTGGCCCGTTTTTTCTCTCCGCTTTATTGATTATAGGAAGGCTTTTAACTGTTCTATTTGGTCTTCACCTAAGGAAAGTTTCAGAGACAACATCATCCATAAGCAAAAAGCCTGAGCCAACGCTCAGACTTTTTGTTAATCAATTTCAAGACCACCAGTATAGAGGCGGTAATAAGTCCCACGTTCTGCCATCAAGGAAGCGTGGTTGCCTCGCTCGATGATGCGTCCCTTGTCCATGACCATGATCACGTCCGAGTTGACGATGGTTGAGAGACGGTGGGCGATGACAAAGACGGTCCGTCCGGCCATCAAGCGATCCATCCCCTCTTGGACCATCTTCTCTGTCCGTGAGTCGATCGAAGAGGTCGCTTCATCAAGGATCAAGACCGGCGCATTGGCCAAGGCAGCACGCGCAATGGCGATCAGCTGACGTTGACCATTGGATAGACCGGCTCCATCATCGTTCAAGACGGTATCGTAGCCTTGGTCCAAATGTTTGACGAAGGAATCCACATTGGCAATGCGGGCTGCTTCCAAGATTTCCTCCCGGGTCGCATCTGATCGACCATAGGCGATATTTTCTGCGATGGTTCCAGTGAAGAGGTGGGTATCCTGCAAGACGATCCCCAGCGAACGACGGAGCGAAGCCTTCTCGATCAGCTTCACATCGATCCCATCATAGGTGATAGATCCTGATTGGATATCGTAGAAACGGTTGATCAAGTTGGTAATGGTGGTCTTCCCTGCTCCTGTCGCGCCGACAAAGGCCACCTTTTGTCCCTTGTCTGCGTAGAGGTTGATATCGTAGAGGATTTGGTTCTTCTCATTGTAAGAGAAGTCTACATTGGTAAAGACGACATTTCCGACCAGTTTGACCAGTTCGTAGTCGCCATTTTCCCGAGGGTGTTTCCAAGCCCAGAGGTTGGTCTTCTTATCAGTGATCACCATGCGGCCATCGACCTCTTCATAGTTGACCAAGGTCACTTTCCCTTCATCCACTTCGACTTCTTCATCCAAGAGATCAAAGATCCGATCTCCCCCAGCCAGAGCCATGAGGACAAAGTTTAACTGTTGCGATACTTGGGTAATTGGTCCGTTGAAGGATCGGTTGAGCTGGAGGAAGGCCATGAGGCCACCGATGGTAAGCCCACTGATGCCATTCAAGGCGAAGATCCCTCCGACCAATGAAGTCAAAACGAAGGAGACATTTCCCAGGTTCCCCAAGACAGGCATCAAGACATTGGCATAGCGGTTGGCCTGATAAGATGATTCAAAGAGCTGGTCATTGATCCGCTCAAAGGCTTCGATGCTTTCCTCTTCGTGGACAAAGGCTTTGACTACCTTTTGACCTGACATCATCTCTTCGATAAAGCCATTTTCAATCCCTAGATTCTTTTGTTGGTCAGCGAAATAGCGACCAGACTTACCAGAGATCTCCTTGATGACATAGGCCATGACTCCGACCATCGAAAGAACGAGAAGAAAAAGGAGAGGGCTAATCATGATCATGCTGACGGCTACACCGATGATGGTGATGGCTGACTGCATGAGTTGTGGGATAGACTGCTCGATCGCTTGGCGAAGAGCATCGATGTCATTGGTGTAGATAGACATGATATCCCCGTGCTGGTGGGTATCAAAGTACTTGACAGGGAGCTTCTGCATACGAGCAAAGAGCTGGTTCCGCAGCGAGCGCAGGACATCCTGAGACACTGTCGCCATAATGAGGGAGAAGCCATAGTTGGCCAAAACTCCCACCACTCCAATCACAGCTAATGTCGATAAGAAAGTTAAGAGGGGGCCAAAATCCTTGCTTCCACTATCCAGCATGGGTTGGATGTATTGGTCCACCAAGGCTCGGATGGAGGACGTAATATAGACCGTAGAGAGGGAGGCTGTCACGATGAGGGCAGCTGCTAAGAGAAGGACGAACTTATACTGTTTCCACATATAGTCTAGCAAGCGTACGAGAGAGCCCCAGCTAGCTTTTTTCTTATTCTTCATCTGCTTGTCCTCCTTTCCCTTGGTTTTGCATGTCATAGACTTCACGGTAGATGGCATTGCTCTCGATCAAGTCTTGGTGACTACCGATCGCATCGATCTTCCCATCATTCATGACCACGATCCGATCTGCATCTTGGATAGAAGAGATCCGTTGGCCAATGATGATCTTGGTCGTGTCCTTGAGACTAGTCGCTAGACCTTGACGGATCAGACTATCCGTTTTGGTATCGACAGCTGAGGTCGAATCATCCAAGATCAAGATCTTCGGATTCATCAAGAGAGCGCGGGCGATACAGAGACGTTGGCGCTGACCACCTGAGACATTGGCACCACCACGTTCAATCATGGTATCATAGCCATCCTTAAAGTTCTGGATAAATTCATCCGCTTGAGCGATCTTACAAGCTTCTATGATTTCTTCATCCGTCGCGTTCTTATTTCCCCAGCGCATATTTTCCTTGATGGTACCAGAGAAAAGGACATTGGTCTGAAGCACCATGGCAACTTGCTTGCGCAAATAGTCCAAATCATAGTTTCGCACATCCTGACCAGCGACCTTGACGCTACCAGACTCCACATCATAGAGACGAGGGATGAGCTGGACCAGACTAGACTTACCAGAACCAGTCCCTCCAATGATTCCGATCACTTCACCCGAGCGAATGCTGAGGTTGATATCGGACAAGACATGGGCCTTGTCGCCATTTTCATCTGTGTAGGCAAAGTCCAAATGGTCGAAGGTAATCGATCCATCCGCTACTTCTGTCAGACCATTCTCCGGAGAGACGATGGTTGACTCTGTCCCAAGGACTTCATTGATCCGCTCTACAGATGCCATAGAGATCGAGAGCATCACGAAGATCATCATAAACATCATGAGGGACATAAGGATGGTCATGACATAGGCAAACATAGAGGTCAGCTCACCAGTCGTGAAGCTTCCACCCACAATGAGTTGTGCCCCAATCCAAGAAATCAAGATAAAGGAAGCATACAAGGAGAGCATCATGGCTGGACTACTCAAAATCACGATGCGAATAGCCTTCATGAACATGTTGTAGATCAAGCGAGAAGCTTTCTTAAACTTGACCGTCTCTTCTTCTTCCTTGACATAGGACTTGACCACGCGCATGTTGGTGATGTTTTCCTGGATGCTGTTGTTCAAGTTATCATAGGCATCAAAGACCTTGGTAAAGAGTGGATAGACGATCTTTGTGATCACACCTAAGACCAGCCCCAAGAAGATAGTAATCCCTACAAAGATACTAGCCATTTGCGGATTGATCAAGTAGCTGGCAACAATGGCAAAGATCAGATTGAGCGGTGCACGGACACAGATCCGGATGACCATCTGATAGGAGTTCTGCACATTGGTCACATCCGTCATCATCCGGGTTACCAGACCACCTGAGGAGAAACTATCGATGTTTTCGAAGGAGAAGGTTTGGATCTTCTTGAAGATTGCCTTCCGTAGATTCTTGGCAAATCCTGCTGATGCAAAAGCCCCGTAACGAGCCGACTGCATCCCACAGAAAAGAGAGAGAAAGGCGAAGACCAACATGAGGAGACCATAGGTAAGAACAGTGGTCATATCCCCCTTCTGAACCCCCTTGTCCAGAAGCGTCGCCATAATGAATGGAATAGAAATCTCAAACATGACCTCAAAGACCATATAGAGTGAGGCTAAAATTGAGGGTTTCTTATATTCCTTGATTTCAGCAATCAATGACTGAAGCATAGATACCTCCTAAAATACTAGTTAGTAAAGTTTTCTTTAGCAAGACGTCCATTTCCGAACAAAGAAACAGTCCCTCGGTCTGAAAGGATTGCACCTACAAAAGAAAGCTATAGAAAGAGAAAGCGCCCTGACAGCGTTACTGTAGGGACGACTTTCATTATTTATACTATTTAGTATAGAGGAATATGGGAGAAAAATCAAACATTTAGTCATCCTCTCCACAGAATATTCCGATTTGACCATCTTGAAGCCCAGTTGGCTAGAGTTCTATTTAAACTGTATTCCTATTCACTGGTACTGAGAGATACCAAGCTCAAGAAGCGATCAAAATAGGTCTTGTTCTTCTTCAAGTTTTTCTTCAATCTTTGTGCCTCTGCGACTTCATCCGTGATGATCCCATCGACCGGCCGTTGAAGATAGGCCGTTAACTTTTCTTCGTCATTGATGGTCCAGACATAGAGCTCTTTTTTCATCTCATGGGCCTGGGTTACCAAATCCTCCTGATAAGAAAAGTCTTCGATCGCAAAGAAATCGACTGAGGTGTTTTTAAATTGTCCAAATTGAATCGGAATGACATAGCCGGTCTTGATCTCCGGAGCTTTCTTCTCCACCTTTTCCATCACCGACAGATCCAAGGACATAGCTGGATAGTCCTTATCAACTCCCAACTCCTTCATCTTTTTGACGAAGAGATCCACGTAGTTTTTCGGTTCTGCACCGTGAGGCTTGAGCTCGACCAAAAGCGGCATATGCAGCTCCTTAGCCCGTGTGACAAACTCCTCAAAGGATGGGATGTGACTGGTATGACCATCTTGCTGGATCTTCAATCCCTGCACCTCAGCTAGGGTCATATCTTTGACATCCTTGTCTACTCCAGCCAAGCGTTTGAGATTGTAGTCATGCATGACGACGAATTGATTGTCCTTGGTCAAGAGGATATCCATCTCGACATAAGAAGCCTTCACCTTGGCAGCTGCCTCGAGTGCTTCGAGGGAATTTTCTACTCCCTTGGCCACATAACCACGATGGGCTACGAGTTTGATCTGGTCATTTACCTCTAAGGTCGCTAAGTCAAATGCTGCCATCCCTGACTGAGCCAAGAGGAAAAGTAAGGTCAGGACAAAGAGCCCCTTCATCTTGCGAGAGCCTCGAGTCTTGATGACCGAGCGACTTGGAGCCTCCCAGCCATTGTCCAGGATGATTCCCAAGATTCCCAGTTTAGACATGACAGAAAAGAGGAAAATGTAAAGGCGGATTAAGACCAAAAAGATGGTCTGCACCCAGATATGCTGGCCCGTTTTGTCCAGTTGACTAGACGCAAAGACAAGGCCAAGAATCAAGAGAATTCCTGTCACAGAGAGGATAAACTCAAAGGAAAAAATCCGCAGGATCAGGCGAATCCCACCTTTTCTAGTCATCTCCCAACTCTTGCGCATGGCAACGCCAAAAGGCAACTCTTCAATCACGATATTGGGCACCGTATAGATGAGACGCAGATTGAGATAGATCAGAAGCACTTGGACTAGGAAGAGGCCGATAGCCCCAGCGGTGGTCTTGCTAAACTCCCCTGTGATAAAGTTCGGAATATAGAGACCGTCCGTCAGAGTGGAGCCAATGAAGAGACCCGCTACAGGCAGAGTCAGAACCATATAAAAGAGAAAATGCAACAGGTTCCAACCGCTAAAATCCTTTAAGCGACCAAAAGACTGGCGAAAAACCTTTTTAAAAGAGAGGTGCTGATCCGTACGAGACAGATAGATCAGGGCGATCATGGTCCGCATCTCCAGCATAAAGAGAAAGGCGAAGACAATGGCAAAGAAAATCAATGCCACTAGACTCAATGGATTGGTCAAGGTCGTGAGGATATTGTTCTTGTCAATGTTGGACTCACCCGATAAGAGGAGGGCCAGTTGAAAGACCCAACTCAAGGCCGCAGCTCCTATACCAACCACAAACTGCAAAAGGATACCCACAGAGATAAAGGACCATTTGTTGCGCCAGATTAAGTAAAAGGCCCCTTTCAGGTCCTGCCAATAACTCCGTTTCATGCTGTCTCTCTTTCATTTCTTTTATTCCCCTAGAATAGCGGAAAAGCCTCTCCCTGTCAATGATTCTACAAGAAAAAGGCTGGGACAAAAGTCCTAGCCTCTCAATTATTTTTTGATTGTCGAGCAAGACGCAGTGGTTGAGTGGGCTCTACTACGCTGATTTCATCAGCTTTTACAGCCCTACTCAACTGTGCGGAGGTGGGACGACGAAATCGAATTCTAACGAATTACCGATTTCTGTCCCACTCTCTTTTCTATTTATTCAGCTAAGAGCACTTCTTTGATGGTTTGCTTTTGGAGTTTTCTGTTGGATAGATAAAAGAGGCTTTCATAAACCACAGCAAAGCCAATCAAAGTCCAGAAGCACACATTCCCATCAAAGTGATGCTCAATCTTTTCAGGAACGGTGTCTTTGATCACACCAATCAAAATTTCCATGATGCCGTATTGATAAGCCGTCCCAAGGGCAAATCCTAAATAAGCCCAAAAACGATAGGGAGCGAGAATATGACCTTGGCATTCACGATCAGTGTAGCCAAATGCCTTCATAAGAGCCAAGGTTTCGCGACTTTCAGAGACCACAATTCCCAATGACAAAAAGAGAATCGAGAAAGAAAGGATCAAGCCAATCATGATCATCATGGTTTGGATGATGTCATCTGTGTAATCCTTGAGGCCAAAGGACAATTGAACCATGGCCGCAAAACACATGGAGCCAAAGACCACAAAAAACAAGATAGATTTTCTCCCCCAAATCAGTGATGAGGACAGCTCTTTTAGGAAGGCCTTCTCTTTCTTAGGAGCCCTCTTTCTCCTTTGGGCCTTGATTGGTGTTGGAGATTTTTTCAATAAGCGAAGTGCTGGCGTTTGTAATTGTCTTCTAGCATAGCCAATCGCGAGAACCATAAAGAAGCTCGTTGGCAGGATCACCAAAGCAAGCAAAAGCTGCCAATGAAAATGAATGGTAATTCCTGGCAGGATCCCCTTTTCATTTCGAAAGTCATAAAAATGTCCCATCATGAGAAAGGAAGCAAAATAGCCAAGAAGCGCTCCAGCTCCAAAACTGAGCCCAAAGGCCCAAAACCGTTTCGCCAACTGGCCATTGTTGTATCCCAAAGCCTTTAAAATCCCTAATTGTTCCTTGTGGTCATCGACAAATTGTTTGATATAAAAACACATGAGAAGGATCGACGTCAAGGACAAGACGACCCCACTGACCATGGCCACCATCCAGGAAAGCGAAACCTGGGCATCATAGTAGGTCGTAATCATGGGATTGGTTTTAGAAATCTCCAACTGCTCGATATCCAGATAAAAATTCAAGAAGAGATTGGCCACAAAGACCGCACAAGCTCCGATGATACTGACGACAACTAATTTTCGAATATCTTTTACTGAAAACATGGCTTACCATCCAATCTCATAGGCATTCTGAGGCTGATCGTTGGTCACAACTTGGGTAATCTTGCCACTATTGACGCGAATGATGGTTCTGCCCATATCCGCAATATTTTGGTTGTGTGTCACCATGATTAAGGTAAAGCCTAGCTTTTCCTTCAACTTCCAGATATAGTCGAGAATTTTGCGCCCTGTTTCTTCATCCAGGGCCCCCGTCGGCTCATCTAAGAAAAGAATCTCTGGCTTTTTGGCCAAGGCACGGGCAATGGAGACTCTCTGCTGTTCCCCACCAGACAATTCACTTGGATACTTGTCCAGCTTATCACCAAGCCCCAAATCCTCGATAATCTGCAAAAAATCATGATTGCTTGCCAGGTCAGCTCCCATCTTTACATTCTGTCTAACCGTCAGATTCGGTAATAAATAATACTGCTGAAAAATAAAGGCTATCTTCTCACGTCTAAAGGCTGTCAATTGAGCATCAGTGAGTTGAGACAAATCCTGTCCTTGAATGAGAATATGCCCCTCATCTACCTTTTCTAATCCGGATAATACGTTTAAGAGGGTTGACTTTCCTGATCCAGAAGGACCTAGGATAACCACATCATCCTGGTCTTGAATCTGCAAATCAATCCCTTTTAAAACCTTGGTTTGACCGTAACTTTTGTGAACATTTTCTAGTTGAATCATTTCTTTCCTACCATTTCTTTGATGAGAGATTGACAAACTTCTGTCAATAAACCAATCACTTCTTCCATGCTGAACTGATAAATACCAGAAGCAACCATAGAGGCCATTCCGTGTGAGTAGATAAATAAATGCTGGTACAGGCGACTAGCCTCCTCTAACGTCAAAGGATAGTCTGCGACAATCGAATCCAGAACTAATTGGTAACTATGATCCTTCATGGGAAGAAAATCTTGAAAGCGACGAATCGGATCTTTGCTAGGATTTTGGAAAAGCAATTGAAAGAGTTGGGGCTCTTTTGAGGCGAACAGGATATAAGCAATCCCTACAGAACGGAAGGGCTTCTCATCTTCTAAAGCCTTTCGTATATACTCCACCACTACCATTTCCGCAGCAACAACAACCTCTGCTTGTAACTCAGCCATATTAGCAAATTGCCCAAAAATGACCCTTGGCGTGGCTCCCAGTTTCTCTGCTAAAGCTCGAGCCGTCAAACTAGCCAGGCCCTCTTCTCTCACCAATTGTAAAGCCGTCCCAATGATAGTCTCTTTACTAAATTTAACCTTTGGTGGCATAAGACTCCTTTCGCGCAACAGTTGTTACGCAACATATGTTGCATAAAGAATACCATAACAAATTAAGACTTGTCAAGAAAAATCTGTAAAATATAAAACAAAAAACCAGCCCACTGATAGGAGTGGAGTCTGGTTTACTAACAAGATTCTAAGGCAAATCATTGCCCGCCGCCAAGTAGATTTGGTACCATTCCTTGCGGGTTAGGGTCACTGTTGCTGCTTTCCCCGCTTCAAGGACATGCTGGGGTTTGGTCGTTCCGATGACTGCCTGTATCTTACCCGGATAGCGGAGGACCCAAGCAAGGGCGATAGCTGTCGGAGTGACCTGATATTTCTTCGCCAAGTCATTGAGGACATGATTGAGGGCCGCAAACTCTTCCTTGCCGACAAAGTTCCCCTTAAAATAGCCATGCTGGAGGACAGACCAGGCTTGAATCACCGTATCATTTAAGCGACAATACTCAAAGACGCTGCCATCTCGCATGGCTGCTTTAGGCCCTTCCATATTGACATGAAAACCAGCTTCAAAGCTCGGTGTAAAGGCGGCACTCAACTGCAACTGGTTAACCTTGAGAGGTTGTTTGACTGCCGTTTTGAGCAATTCCATCATCATGGGATTTTGATTGGACACCCCAAAATGACGGACCTTGCCCGCTTGCTCCAAGTGATCAAACGCTGCCGCCACTTCTTCCGGCTCCATGAGGGCATCCGGTCGGTGAAGGAGGAGACTGTCTAAGCGCTCGATCTGCAGACGATTGAGAATACCATCAACGGAATCCAAAATATAATCTTTGGAAAAATCAAAATAGGTAAAGCCGTCTTTGCGAATGCCACACTTGGACTGAATCCACATCTGGTCCCGAAGATCCGGACGACGCTTGAGAACCTTCCCCAGCAGGACCTCACACTGGCCATCGCCATAGATGTCCGCCAGATCAAAAGTGTTGATCCCAATCGACAAGGCCGCCTCCACCAAGGCCTCCACTTCATCTTCACTCAACTGACTGATCCGCATCATCCCAAGGACAATCGTGGACAGACGCTCATTTTCAGCAAACTCAATATAGTTCATGTCCGCCTCCTTTTCATTCTTCCTTCATTATAAAGGAAAGAAGATCAAACAGCAATGATTTCACAAAGTAAAACACCTTCAGCATCTACTGAAGGTGTCTCTTTTAACGATAGCTCAAGGCTTTTTTAACTGTTTTGACCAAGCCTAGGTCATCCGTTTGTAAGATGAGGCTAGAATAGATTTTTCCAATGATCATGGTGCCGAGGAGCGTGAAGGCCAAGGCGATTCCGAATGAACCCCATGATTCAAGTCCACTTGCATAGCCATTGATCGTACGGAATGGCATGAAGAAGGTTGAAATGAATGGAACGTAAGATCCAATCTTCAATAGTGGGACATCTCCTGCGCTACCCAAGGTAGTCACTCCAAAGAATCCAACCATCACCAACATCATCAGAGGAGAGAGGGCCTTCCCTGTATCTTCTGGACGAGCAACTGTTGAACCTAGGAAAGCTGAGAGTACCACGTACATGAAGATTCCAAGAATGATAAAGAAGAAGGTATTCAAGGAAATGGATTGTCCAATATGTTGAGTAATAGGAGAGTCTGGAGATAAAACATCTTTCACAAGCGGAATGGAATCTCTAAAGATCCAAACGCCTCCCAAACCTACTGCATAGATACCAATATGGGTAAAAATCACTCCGAATAGACCAATCATACGAGCATAGAAATAGTGAGTTGCGCGAATGCTTGAGAAGACCACTTCCATGATCTTGGTTCCTTTTTCACTGGCTACCTCTTGGGCAGTGATACTTGAATAAAAGATTAGAATCATGTAGAGAAGAAAACCGATTCCTCCAGCTACCATGGTCTGCACCATTTTCAATCCTTCTTTTTTCTCATCAATTTTTTCAGTCAATGAGACCTGTTGAGAAAGGGCTGTTAACTGCTCCTGGCTTAAGTCTGCCTTAGAAACATTGAGCATTTGTTGCACCTGACTCAATTTTGCCATGACGATTGATTTGAAATCTGGCTTCATGGCATCCTCACTCTGGTAGCGAGCCTCTAGCTGGCCATCCTTTTCTTCAACTGTGAGGATTCCCTTGATTTCTTCCTCTTTCATGGCCTTTTTAGCTGCTGCTTCGTCCTTATAGTCAAAGGTCAAGCCATCGGTGTCTTTCAATCCTTCCTTGACAGGAGCTTGATCTGTAATCAAGGCGATGTTGCTTTTAGCAGAGGTAGAAGAGCCAACGAAGTAGTTTATTCCAATCGTCAATCCAATGAAGAGAAAGGGAGAAAGAACCATCAGGAAAAAGCTCCATGATTTCACTTGGCGTAAATAAGTTTCTTTGATAACAATCAGCATCTGTTTCATACTTCTACTCCTGATTCTAATTTAAAGATTTCATCAATGGTTGGGGCTTGTTGGTCAAAGGTTGCTAGATAGCGACCCTTGGTCAACTGGTCAAAGAGGTCTGGACCTGCTGTCTCATCATCCAATACCAACTTCCATAGACCTTGCTTGGTCATAGTCACTTTAGTCACATGAGGCAAGGCTTCCAACTCCTCTTTACTGAAGTCATTGGATACGAAGAGACGAGTCTTGCCAAAGCTATTACGAACTTCTTGTACGGGACCTGAGAGAATCACTGATCCATCACGGATCATGACCAACTCATCACAGAGTTCTTCTACATTGGTCATGACATGGTCTGAGAAGATAATAGTTGCACCGCGTTCTTTTTCTTCAAAGATGACCTGCTTGAGGACTTCTGTATTAACAGGATCCAGTCCACTAAAAGGCTCATCTAGGATGATCAATTTCGGCTCATGGATCATGGTAATGATCAATTGCACCTTTTGTTGATTCCCTTTTGAGAGGCTCTTGATCTTATCGGTTAATTTTCCTTTTACTTGGAGTTTTTCCATCCAGATTGGAAGTTTCTCCTTGACCTCAGCTGTTGACATGCCTTTGAGATTGGCAAGGTAACGAACTTGCTCATAGATGGTCAACTTAGGCATGAGGCTCCGCTCTTCTGGCAGGTAACCAATTTCCTTATAGGTTTCCTGACTGATTGCTTGGCCATCCAATTGGATATCTCCGCTGTAGTCAAGGAAGCGGAGGATACTATGGAAGATGGTAGTCTTCCCTGCTCCGTTCTTCCCGATCAAACCTAAGATGGATCCTTTTTTCGCAGTCAAGTCAATTCCGAACAAGACTTGCTTCTTGCCAAAACTCTTTTCTAAATTTCTGATTTCTAACATAGAAAACTCCTCTACTCTTTATAATAACGTTTGGTAATCTTGTACTGAGAGACCAAGATATAGACATAAATCAGTGATACAACTACTAATGCTAACAAGATATCTGCCTGGAAAGTAATGCCAACTAAGAATATCACCATCAAGGAAATCGGTAAGACATAATTGCTTAACTTGAAGACAATATCGTAATTCTCCTCATAGCAAATTTGTTTCTCTGCCTCATCCATCATGCTCATTATTAATTCACGGACTTCTGCCCCACTAGCATTGCGTGGGATTGCTTTTCCATAAATCTGTTTGAAGGTTTTTCGAAACTGATGTTCAAGCCCAAAAGTAAGAAGGAGCAAGACAAGGAAAATAAGCGGGATGGTGTATTTCCCAAAAACACCTGTTAGTTTTTCTTCATAGACTAGTTTTTGGCAAGAAAAGTAAATCACTAATAGATAAGGAACAATCATGACGCCTTTGAGAATCGTGGCCATGTCATATATTCTTCTCGTTTGGCTTTCATAACGGTAGGCTTCGTCTTCATCTTCTGTCTCCTCCATCATCTGATAAGACTGGCGGGACAACAAGAGATAAGTAGACGCAATTCCGAAGCTCACCAGATATAAAATGATTGACCCTATATAGAGCATATCTCGATCAAATAGCTTTTGGAATTCAATAGGATGGTCTGAACCAAAAAAACCTATCAAAAAGCCAATGATTAATCCTGAAAGGATCCAGGCCATATTTCTCCAAAAACGAAAACGGGCTGACCTTTCTTTATACTTCTTTTTCACTTTTATTCTTCTCCCTCTACTAGACTAAAAACATTCTCCACCGGTTCCTTGAAAATTTGGGCGATGGTGATAGCAATGATAACCGAAGGGGTGTATTCCCCTCGCTCCAAGAGACTGATGGACTGGCGCGAGACCCCTGCTAGCTTAGCTAGCTCGGATTGGTTGAGCCCATCACGCGCCCTCAGCTCTTTCAGTCGATTTTTTAAGATCATGGCTTTCGCCCCCTTATAGTTGAATACCTTGAATATCTTCGATGCGAACTAATTTGAATTCCTTCTCTTTTTTCTTATTCTCACGGCTCAATTTGACCCAATCTTCATCGATATCCGTAATTTCATATTCGGTTCCAAAACCATTCACTGTAACCGTGACCGTTTGGCCTTTCAATTCTTCTAAAAGTCTAGACATGTCTTGATTTCCTTTCACCTGTTTTTCTAATCTTTTGATGCGCTTGTTCAACCTTTTAATCTTCTTTTCTGAGCTTGTATAAAATATAACCAGAAAAGGGATAATGAGAATCCAAATGGCGTCCATAACAACTCCTCTTCTTCTTTCAACTGAAATCATTGTAACACTTCTTTTTCTTTTTGACAAGTATATTTTTCAAAAAAATAAAAATATTTGTCAAAAATAGAAAGATGTTTGACACAGATATTTTGAGTACTTAAAGGAATTTCTCTATTTTAATAGGGTTTCAAGGCCTATAACTTGCAAATCCTGTAAGAAAAAAACAGCTGAGAAATTCTCAACTGTTTCATCTTTTTACAATTTAACGCACTTCTGCGTCTACTTTTTCTTCAAGTGATGCTTGGATTTTTTCCATGTAGCGTGCGACTTCTTCGTCGGTCAAGCTATCTTCTGGATTTTGGAAGGTCAAGCTATAAGCCATGGACTTCATTCCGATACCCAGTTTTTCACCTGAGAAGACGTCAAAGAGTTTGATATCTGTCAAACGTTTCACGCCTGCAGCTTGGATGGCATCGACCACTTCTTGGTGAGTCACTTCTTCTTTGAGGAGAAGGGCGATATCACGGCTGACTGCTGGGAACTTCGTAATTTCCACAAATGGAGCGGCTGGTTGAAGAGCTGCTTCGATAGCTGAAAGGTTAAGCTCAGCTACATAAGTTTCTGGAATATCATAAGCCTTAGCCGTCACAGGGTGTACTTGACCGAGGAAACCAAGAACTTGATCCCCGAGTGAAATCAAGGCTGTACGTCCTGGATGGAGGCTAGCGATTTCAGAGGTTGCTGTATAAGTCACTTCAAGACCTAAGCGAGCAAAGAGAGCTTCCAATATTCCCTTAGCATAGAAGAAATCAACTGGTGTTGCTGTATTTTGGAAGTCTTTTTCAGCGACTAAACCTGTCAAAGCAAAGGCAAAGCTGTTGATTTCGTTTGGCAAGTCTTCTTTTGGATTACCCGTTTGCTCGAAGACTTTTCCAATCTCATAAAGAGCCAAGTTTTTGTTCTTACGCGCAACGTTGTAGGCAACTGTATCCAAAATACCTGAAACCATATTTTGACGGAGAACTGAACGTTCCACAGTCATTGGCCACATAAGTTCTGTTAGGTTGCTTGGTGCAGTCGTAAATTCAACGGCTTTTTCAGGAGTTGTCAGAGCGTAGGTAATGATTTCAGTCAAGCCTGCCCCTTCAGCAATCGTCCGAACTTGGCGACGGAGTTTTTGTGTCGCAGTCAATTCACCTGCTGTCCCATCGTCTTTTGGAAGACTGGTTGGCAAGCGGTCATAACCATAGATACGAGCGATTTCTTCAAATAGATCCGCTTCGATGGTAATATCCCAACGACGGCGTGGTACGCTGACAGTGAAGGCTTCTGCATTTCCAGAAAGACCAAAACCAAGACGACGGAAGACATCTTCGACATCTGCGTAGGAAAGCTCTGTCCCAAGGACACGGTTGACGTCTGCAAGGGTTGAAGAAACTTCTACATCTGAAGTATCAAGCTGGCCTGCTGAAACGATGCCCTTACGCACGGTTGCACCTGCAAGCTCTGCTATCATGCTTGCTGCCGCATCAAGAGCTTCATTGACTGCTGCCACATTGATGCCTTTTTCAAAACGAGAAGATGATTCAGAACGAAGGTTGAGACGACCGCTGGTCTTGCGGATAGATTTGCCATTGAAGACAGCGGCTTCAAGGACGACACGACTAGAGTTTTCAGAGATTTCCGTCGCTTGTCCACCCATAACACCTGCAAGGGCTACTGGTTTGTCTGCAACCGTAATCACTAAGTCAGTTACTTCCAAGTCACGTTCTTCCCCATCCAAGGTCACCAATTTCTCACCAGCACGCGCTTCACGCACACGGATGTCGTTTCCTTCAAAGGTATCCAAGTCAAAGGCATGCATAGGCTGACCAAAGTAAAGCAGGATATAGTTGGTCACGTCGACGACATTGTTAATCGGACGAATGCCTTCATTCATGAGAAGGTTTTGCAACCATTGTGGACTTGGTGCGATGGTCACATTGTCCAAGATACGAGCAGCATAGTATGGCGCCTTGTCTGTGTCAATGCTGACAGAAAGAGCGTCTGCTGCAGCTTGGTCTGTTTCAGTCAAAGCAAAGTCTTTGAAATTGACTGCCTTGTCATAAATCGCTGCTACTTCGTGCGCTACCCCACGCATAGAAAGAGCGTCTGCACGGTTAGGCGTGATGGAAAGTTCGATGATTTCATCATCCAAGTCTAGGTAAGAGAATACTTCCTCACCTGGTACTGCATCATCCGGCAAGATTTGGATGCCATCTGCAAATTCCTTAGGTACAACGGAATCAGAAATGCCCAATTCACCAAGTGAACAGATCATCCCTAGTGACTCTAAGCCACGGATTTTCCCTTTTTTAATCTTGTAGTTATCCGCGATGCGAGCACCTGGAAGAGCCACCATAACCTTGATTCCTGCACGCACATTTGGTGCTCCACAGACGATTTGACGAGCTTCTTCTTCGCCCACATTGACTTGGCAAACATGAAGATGAGTTTCTGGCACATCTTCGCAAGACAAGACTTCTCCGACGACAATTTTTGAGAGGCCAGCAGCTGGTGATTCGACACCTTCTACTTCAATCCCTGTGGTTGACATTTTTTCAGCCAACTCTTGTGATGGCACATCAATGTCCACCAATTCTTTTAACCATTTATAACTAACTAACATATGTAAGATACCAAGGGCTAAGCAGAAATCTAGATATCTTTCCTAGATCTCCATCCACCCTCGTTTTGATCCTTTCATTTTGTGTTTTCCAGCTCGAGGCTAGCTTAGGAAGGTCTAATAACCTCCCCTTCTCTAGAATGGAAGCTTCCAATTCTGAGACTTCTTGTCCATTCTAGATCAATTTCTTTCTCAACAACCAGTCTGTATCCACGGTATCTCCGGTAACATACTGGTGTTCACTAAATCGTTCAAAACCAAAGCGATAGTAAAAATCTTGCGCCTTAAAGTTGCGTTCCCAGACACCTAGCCAGGCCCACTCAAAGCCCCGGCTCTTGGCTTGATCCAGCGCAAAGATAAACATTTCCTTGCCAAAACCAGCCCCATGAAATTCCTTTTTGACATAGATCCGTTGGATCTCAAAGGACTTGTCCATCTCTACTGGCTCCGTCTGTGCTTGCCCCCAATTGATCTTGAGAAAACCACAGATTTCTTGTTCTTCATTGAGGACAAAATAGATTTCAGATTCTGGATCTAGCAGATCCTTCTCGATTTGCTCCAAAGAGAGCACGGTAGAGAAGTACTCTTCCAAGTCTTCCTCAACAATATAGGGACCAAAGGTCTCCCGATAGGTTTCCACCTCTAGGTCACGTAAGGTCTGTAATTGATCGATTTTTACTCTAACTAACATGATTATTTAAACTGTTCTGAGAAGCGAACATCTCCTTGATAAAAGCCACGGATATCATTGATTCCATAACGAAGCATGGCTACACGCTCCTGACCAAGTCCAAAGGCGAATCCTGAATAGACTGTCGAATCAATGCCACTCATCTCGAGCACGCGTGGGTGAACCATACCGGCCCCCATGATTTCGATCCAACCTGTCTTCTTACATACATTACATCCCGCTCCACCACATTTGAAGCAAGATACATCGACCTCAACGGATGGCTCGGTGAATGGGAAGTAAGAAGGACGCAGACGGATTTGACGTTCTGCACCAAACATCTTTTGCACGATCAACTGAAGCGTTCCTTGAAGGTCCGCCATAGAAATGTTCTTCCCAACAACCAAGCCTTCGATCTGATGGAACTGGTGGCTGTGGGTCGCATCATCTGTATCCCGACGGAAAACACGGCCTGGAGAAATCATTTTCAAAGGTCCCTTGCTAAAGTCATGCGCATCCATTGCACGCGCCTGAACTGGTGATGTGTGGGTCCGAAGCAAGATTTCTTCTGTGATATAGAAGGTATCCTGCATATCACGAGCTGGGTGATCCTTTGGCAAGTTCATGCGTTCAAAGTTGTAGTAGTCTTTTTCGACTTCAAAGCCATCTACAACTTGGTAGCCCATCCCGATAAAGATATCTTCGATTTCTTCACTGGTTTGGGTCAAGACATGGCGATGACCAACTGCGACTGGACGTCCCGGAAGGGTCACATCGATACTCTCACTAGCTAATTTGGCTTGGACTTTCTTTTCTTCCAAGAGCTTAGCTGTTTCTTCAAAGGCAGCCGTCAAAACATCACGGGCTTCATTAACGTGTTTCCCGATGACCGGACGCATCTCAGCAGAGACATCTTTCATCCCTTTGAGGATCTCGGTTAGAGAGCCTTTCTTCCCAAGGACAGAGACGCGTAGCTCTTGCATCTCTTTTTTATTTTCAGCAGAGATCTGCTTCAAGGCTGCCAGCGTTTCTTCTCGAAGCGCTTTTAGTTGTTCTTCAATCGTTGACATATTTCCTCCATCATGGTCCTCACTCAGACATAGAAAAAACCACGCGCCACATCCATATTCGGAGCGTTGACACGCGGTACCATCCGTTTTTTATCTGAAACTCAGACCTTAATTTCTAAATCCTTGCGCAAGTGAATTCACTCAGCTTTCATGCAAAGAGCTTTCAGTCACGGCTCTTCTCCCTGTTGCACTTCCCTTGAGGTACTAGTCTTGCAGATTTCTATTCAATTACTATCTAGTTTAGCAGATTTTTAGTTAAAAAACAAGTTAGATGAGACTAATTTCAATAGACAAAGAAACAAGACCCAGGGCATTATTTATTTGCCTTGTCTGTTTCATCTGCTTTCCTTTTCAATAGAAGAGTTGCTGCTTGGTTAAAACCATCACACCAGTTATACCATTTTGCTTCATACTCATCTTGAGGTAAGATACGATGTTTTAAATCCAAAACAGAGGATATCTTTCTTTCCTCACAAGCTTGCGCATAGAGATGATAAATTTCATCACCACCATCTTTATCAAACTCAGCAGAAATCGTATCCCGACCTGCCAATAAAGACTGATAAGCCCTGTGATGCCCGTTTGTAATCAAGAAGCAATTTCCAAACGCAAGAATACTAATTGGATCCACATTGATGATTTCCGCCGATTGATCAAGCATCTGGATATCATGTAACTTCTTTTCTGATAAATATAGTTGGGTCGGATGAAGATCTGTTATTTTGATTTTCAATTCTTTCTCCTCTACCAAGAGTAAAATAAGCTGGTCCTGGGCACTGGTGAACATTTTTAAAGGTCAGGATTTAAAGACCTGCCAAAGCCAAATTCCTCTGCCGTTCTTGTTATCCGTTTGTTTTTATTCGATGACTTGTCCAGCTTCTTTCAAGACAGATTCTGGAATGGTAATGCCTAATTCTTCTGCCACTTTTTTGTTGATGACAGATTTACCATCTGTGAAGATTTCGACTGGTGTATCACCTGGTTTTTGACCTTTCAAGATTTTCGCAGCCATTTTACCAGTTGCCACTCCAAGATCGTGTTGATCGACAACGACTGAGCCTAAACCACCAGCTTCGACCATGGCTGTCGCACTTGGGAAGATTGGTTTTTTAGCTGTTTTGTTTGCTTCGACTACCGTTGAGAAGGCTGAAGCGATGGTGTTGTCAATTGGAACCCAGATAGCATCCACTTTACCAGTCATGACAGAAACCGTTGAAGCAATTTCATTTGTAGAAGGGACTGAATAAGGAACCACCTTGTAGCCTGCTTTTTCAGCCAATTTTGTAAATTCTTCTACTTGCGTTTTAGAATTATCTTCACTGGTTGAGTAAAGGACACCGATTGTTTTCACGTTTGGAGTCAACTCTTTGATCAATTTCAACTGTTGTTCCGTTGGGTTGTGGTCAGATACTCCTGTGATATTGCCACCTGGTTTTTTCAAATCTTTGACCAAGTTAGCGCCGACTGGGTCTGTGATAGCACCCATGACGATTGGTTTGTCCTTGGTTGCACTAGCCAAACCTTGAGCAGATGGGGTTGCGATTCCGATCAAAACGTCGTTGTTGTTTTGGACCAATTGCTTACTCATGGTAGCAACCTTGTTTTGGTCCCCTTCTGCATTGAGGAATTCAATCTCAATCTTGTCCTTGTCATAGCCTTCTTCAGCCAAGCCATCTTGAATCCCCTTGTAGATTTCGTCTAGCGATGGGTGGCTGACCAACTGCAAGACACCGACTTTTACCTTTTTAGTTCCATCTGCTTTATTAGCTTCATTTTTATTGTTTAACATTGGATAGACTACTGCTACTAAAATAATAGCTAGCAAAGCACCAATCATTCCCAATACACGTTTGTTTTTCATTTTCTTTACCTCAATTATTTATTTTTTCGTTTTTTCGCATCTTTGTTAAAGACTGAGTCGCCATCGTTTCTTCATCTTCTTTTCTCCCTTCTTTTTGAAACAAAAACACGCCCACACATAGCTATAGCTATGTGAGGACGTGTCATCGCGGTGCCACCTCACTTATGGGAAAATGGATATACTCCTCCCATGTCTCTGTCTTGTCTAGCAACAAGTTGCACGATAAGGTGTGCCGACCGAATTTTTATTGTTTCAAATTCATCTCATCATTAGTCCAATTTCATAAATGTCCACTACCCACTTCCACCAACCGTGAGCTCTCTATTAAATTTTCATTTATTACTTTTCTAATTGAATCCATTGTAAATGTTTCCGTAAGCCTTGTCAATACTTTTTTATGTTTTTTTTGAAAACGTTCGTCATTTCCTGAAATTCATTTTCTAACGGATGCTTTTACAAGGATTGAAAACCGCCTTCTTACTGGGTTTTCAGGCACTTTTTTGATATAATTTACTAGAATTAGTCTAGAATGTTGAGGAACCCCATGTCTTTTGATGGATTTTTTTTACACCATATGGTGAATGAATTACAAAGCGAACTCCTATATGGTCGCATCCAAAAAATTAACCAACCCTTTGAACAAGAGTTGGTTTTACAAATTCGTAGCAATCGCAAGAATCAAAAACTCTTGCTGTCTTCCCACTCTGTTTTTGGTCGGATCCAACGGACTCAGACCAATTTTGAGAATCCTGCCTTCCCTAATACCTTTATCATGGTCATGCGCAAGTATCTCCAAGGGGCAGTCATTGAGCAGATCCAGCAACTGGAGAATGACCGTATTTTAGAAATTGCCGTCTCCAATAAAAATGAGATTGGGGATGATATATCTGTAACCCTGATTATTGAAATCATGGGTAAGCACAGCAATATCATTCTTCTGGACAAGGCAACTGGAAAAATCATCGAAGCAATCAAGCATGTGGGCTTCTCACAAAATAGCTACCGGACCATTCTCCCTGGATCAACCTATGTAGCTCCTCCAAAAACCGAAGCGGTCAACCCCTTTACCATTAAAGACGAAGCCTTATTCGCCTTTCTTCACCGAGAAGAGTTGACACCTAAAAACCTTCAAACCCATTTCCAGGGTCTTGGTCGAGATACTGCTCAAGAATTGGCCAGTCGATTAGAAAGCGGAGAAAAATTAAAAACCTTCCGAGCATTCTTTGAAGCTCCAACAGATCCCCGTCTAACGAAAAAATCTTTTGCTGCTCTCGCTTATGCAGATAGCCAGGAGGAGACCTTTGAAACCTTATCAGATCTACTCGACCACTACTACTTGGACAAGGCTGAGCGCGACCGGGTCCAACAACAAGCTGGGGAACTAATCCGCAAGGTGGATAATGAGCTAGAAAAGAACCGGAAAAAATTGGCCAAACAGGAAGCCGAACTAGCAGCGACAGAAAATGCCGAAGAATTCCGTCAAAAAGGCGAACTACTCACTACCTTCCTCCATCAAGTCCCAAATGATCAAGACCAGGTCACCTTGGACAACTACTATACCAACCAGCCTATTACCATTGCTTTGGATAAGGCCTTGACCCCCAGTCAAAATGCTCAACGCTACTTCAAGCGTTACCAGAAGCTAAAAGAAGCCGTCAAACATTTGACCTCTCTCATCCAGGAAACCAAGGAAACTATCTCCTACCTAGAGACGGTCGAGACCGCTCTGGCCCAAGCCAGCCTTTCTGAAGTAGCCGAGATTCGCGAAGAGCTGATCCAAACAGGCTTTATCAAACGACGCAACCGAGAAAAGATCCACAAACGGAAAAAACCAGAGAAGTACTTAGCATCAGATGGCAAGACCATTATTCTGGTCGGCCGGAACAATCTTCAAAACGAAGAATTGACCTTCAAAATGGCTAAAAAGGACGAACTCTGGTTCCACGCTAAGGATATTCCAGGTAGTCACGTGGTCATTACAGGTAACCTCAACCCTTCAGATGAGGTCAAAACCGATGCAGCTGAGCTTGCAGCCTATTTCTCTAAGGGACGCCTGTCCAATCTGGTCCAAGTCGACATGATTGAAACAAAAAAACTCAACAAACCGACCGGAGGAAAACCTGGATTTGTAACCTATACCGGTCAGAAAACCCTACGGGTCACCCCTGAAGAAGAAAAGATCAAATCTATGCGCATCAATGAGTAATAAAAAGGGCTGAGAATCATCTCAGCCCTTTTGTTTTATTCTGATTTGTGGATATCCTCTTTGACCTGGTCAACGTTGAACTTGGCAAAGAGATACTGGCGGTCCTGGACAGGAAAGCGTTGGTCCAATTGATCAATGGCTCCAACTTCGACGATGCCCTCTTTGATGACAAAATCCATAACATGTCCTCCAAAGGTATGGTCATCTGAGATAAAGTGAAGGTGATAGCCTGCTACACTGACCCCATGAAACATCTCTGGCGTCCAAAAACCAACAATGGTTCCTGTAACATTTTCTCGTGTAAATTCTGGCTGATGGGTTGCTACATCTGCAAACTTGGTCTCCGAAGTTGATTTGGGAATCATGCGCACATGCATTTTGGCGAAATCACCGTGAATCTTGATGGAACGAAACAAATTTTCGCCATCGTAATAAGATTCAATGCGAGCCTCTAACTCCTCATCTGTCATTTCAAAGCGTTGTCGAAAAATCACTTCGGCCTGGTGGGGAACAATGGCTGCATAGGGGACAGTCGCATCTGAAGATACTTCCACAATCTCTGGTTCCTCTCCTGAACCCTTAGCTTGATAAGCCTTACCATCTAAGACAATCAATTCGCCATCGATTGAGTCCAGGGTCCCAATTCCTAAATCTCCATGCTCTAGTAATTCTTTAACCGTAAAGGATCCTCCATAGAGACCAGCCATCAAAGCCCCCAAGGTATTGTATTGAAACAATTTCACCGGTTCCATTATCTTCTCCCTCATTCATCTTGTCTTCTTTTTAGCCCTTCCAGTATACCATATTCTCAAGGACAATAACAGAAAGACTGATTAAAAAAGAGCGGGACCGAACCATGATACAAACTTGTTCTGATTCCCGCCCTTCAAGGGTCAAGTAGTTAATCTTCTAACAGGCTCTCATAGAAAGCTTGCATTTGCCCATCATCTGGGACTAGCTGCAAATAGCCTTCTGCCACTTCCCGGGCTTTTGCGATTTGTCCCAACTCTCTCAAGAGGTAACTATAGCTTTCTAAGTACTCTGGATTTTCTTTCAAATCTGGGTAGAGCTCTTCATAGATCGGAGCCGCTTTTTCAACCTCTTCGAGTGCTACCAAGGCACGAGCGATATTCCAACGGGTGACGACATTTTCCACTTCCACTTCTTGCCATTCAAGGACGTCTTCATAACGTTCCTGTTCCAGATAAAGAGTTGTCAGACGAAGGGCGATATCTTCAAGATCCTCAGCAACTTCTTTGGCTTCTAACAAATACTTCTCTGCTTTTTCTGGCTGGTGCAACTCGTAGGCCAATTGGGAGGCTAGAAGGAGGAGATAAGCGTCAAAAGGATTCTTTTGGATTCCTTGCTCTGCTATTGCTAACGCTGTTTCTCGGTCATTTTCAGCTTGAAGAGCCAAGGCATAGCCGTATTCATACCCTTCAAAGTCTGGCGACAGTGTATCAATCTGCTTGAAGTAGATCAGAGAACGTTGATACTCTTCTCGGTCAGAGAGAAGGGTTGCCAATTCATAGGCAATCTGGTCATCAAACTCAATTTCCAAGGCCTTTTCTAAAAACTCAATAGCAGACTCAAACCGACCCAGATTCGCATAAGCATAGCCAATCCGCTGGTATGTGGAAATGCCCGTTTCTTCTAAAATGAGACGGTTGTCTAACTGAGCATACTCTTGAATGGCTTCTTGGTAATTTTCAAGTTCTAAATCAATCTCTGCCAAGCCTAGTTGAATAATAGGGTCATCTGAAAGAGTCGCTGCTTCCATCAGTTTTTCTCGAGCCACATCTGCCAAGCCCTCACTTTGGTAGAGGTCTGCCTTGACTAAGAGACTGGCTAGATACCATTCCGAACTTTCCGGGATTTCTTCCAAATAAGCAAAGGCTTCTTCCATTAGTCCATCTTCCGCTACGATAGTGGCTAGACTCAGATAGACCTCTGGATAATCATCTCTCAGATGCAAGTAGGTTTGCTTGGCTTCTGGGTAAAAACCAATACTTTCAAAATATTGTCCCAATTCTAACAAGGTAGCTGGATCATCTTCTAGCAAAGCCTTATCCAAATAAGCTGGCAGACGATCTAGCTCTTGTTTCTCAATTGCTTCTAGAATTTTTTGACTATTCTTCACTTTGAATTTCCTCAACTTCGTCCTTTTCGTACAAACCACTGACCTCTTTATACCATTCAAATAGAGCACTGATGACTACTTTAGCCGAAGCATAAACCGGGATTCCTAAGAAGACTCCCCAGATTCCAAACATAGAGCCAGAAGTAATCAATACAAACAGAATCGTGATTGGGTGGATATTGAGCTGACTCCCCAAGACAAGTGGGGAAACGAAACGTCCCTCGATTGTTTGCTCAACAATAAAGACAATGACGACTTTGACAAACATCTCTGGTCCTGCCACCAACCCCAAGACTAAGGCTGGGAGCATGGCCAAGAAGCTGCCCAAGTATGGTATCAAGTTCAAAAAACCAGCGGTTACACCGAGTGTCACAGCGTAACGAAGCCCAATGATCTTAAGCAGAAGAATAAACATTAAAGCTACGATGATAGCAACAGTAATCTGACCTCTGACATAATTAGCCAATTGTGTATTGACATCAGACAGTACTTTGTCTGCAGATTTACGAATCTTGGTTGGCAAGAAACGGATGATTTGCCCTTTTAAGTTCTTTCCATCTCTCAAAAGATAGAAGACGATAAAAGGCATAATAATCAAAGCGATAATGACCTGAGAGGCGACAGTAATCAGATTGCTGACCCAGTTGACTGCTCGGGCGGAAAAAGAACTCGCCCAACTGGTAATATTCTGCGACAATTGGCTGGTCCATTCATCCAGCTGAGGCTTGATTTCTGGCGACACTTTGTTGTCTAAGACATCATCGATGGTCCTATTGGCCTTTTCCAAGTAATCTGGCAGGTTCTTCATAAAACTAAGAACTTGATGTTGAATAGCTGGAATAGCGACAGCCAAGCCCCATAAAATGAGAAGCGCGATCAAAATAAAGACGATGGAAATTGCAATGATCCGTTTGACTCGGTGCCTTTCCAAAAAGTCCACGATTGGATTTAACAAATAATAGAGGAGCCCTGAAATAATGACTGGTAGCATGACTGCTGCTCCAAACTCTAACAGGGGTGTAAAAATAAAACTAATCTTGCTGAGAACTAAAATATTCAATCCCATCAGTAAGGTTACTAGAAAAACAGTAATGGCTTTATTATCTACAAACCATTTAAAAAACCAGGATAAACTAAAATCTTTTTCTTTATGTTCCACGGGAATCTCCTTCGTTTTCAATCTGTCTTTATTTTAGCATTTTTAGTCCATAATTTCACGATATAGCTGAAATGTGAGCTTTTTTTTAATGCTTAGCTTGTCAATCCTTCACCTAATCGTTTTCCATCCCCTTCTTTTCTGATATAATGGAGCTATCAACAAAGTCGAGGTGCATGTGATGCAAGATATTTATTTCGGAACCTATACCAAACGAGACTCTAAAGGAATTTATAAGGCTTCCTTCGATGAAAGAACTGGTCAACTTAGCGACTTAGAACTAGTTGCTCAAGAGCCAAACCCAACCTATCTCGCTTTTTCAAAAGCTGGTTTCTTATACAGTGTGGGTGCGGAGCAAGGTCTTGGCGGCATTGCAAGCTTTAGTCCTGATCACCAGTTAATCAATCATGTGGTCGAGGAAGGGGCGCCCCTCTGTTATGTCTCTGTTGATGAGGCGCGTGGCTTGGTCTATGGAGCTAACTACCACAAGGGACAAGTCCTCTCATATCGCATCCATGAAGATGGTCATTTAACCTTTGTCGACCAAGCGACTCATCAGGGTTCTGGACCTCACGAAAACCAAGCGAGTCCCCATGTACATTATGCAGATCTCACTCCCGATAAGCTACTCATCACTTGTGATTTGGGTACCGATCAAGTAGTGGTCTATCAAGTCGATGATCTTGGTAAACTAACGAAGACTCAAACCTATCAAACAGCTCCAGGTGCTGGTCCACGTCATATCATTTTCCACTCTCATTACAAGACCGCCTACCTCATTAACGAATTAAACGCTACCATCGATGTCCTTTTCTATGACGGACTTGGCTACTTTGAACATTTCCAAACCATCTCAACCCTACCTAAAGAGTATGAAGGTCAAAAATGGGCCGCTGCTATTCGCCTCTCAGAGGATGGGAAATTCCTCTATGCCTCAAATCGTGCCCATAACTCCATTGCAGTTTATGAAATCTTGGCAGATGGTAGCTTAGTGCTTCTGGAAATCGTTCCAACCAATGGACTCAATCCACGTGATTTCATTCTTAGTCCGGACCAAGAATATCTCATTGCAGTTCATCAAGATTCAGACAATGCCACTGTTTTTAAACGCGATAAAACGAGTGGTAGATTGACTGAATTAAGCCATGATTTCCACGTACCAGAGGCGGTTTGTGTCCTCTTCAACTAACAATCAAAACGCTTGCTAGTTTGGTTAAAAAGTGATTAAATAGTGATAATAATAAATAGGTTATAGGAGAAAACTCATGAACCCAATGGATTTATTTAACCAAGTCAAAGAAATGATCGAAAAGAAAGATTTCGATGCTGCTAAAAAATTTATCGATGACAACAAGGATAACCTTGGTGACTACTTAGAACAAGCAAAAGCTCTTGTTGCTGGAAACGATCTAGTGAGCGGTGCTGTTGATAAAATCAAAGGCTTATTCTAATCCCTAAAATTCTCAACTACTTGGTTGAGGATTTTTTGTTTAGCTCGATAGCAAAAAAAATCCTTGAGAAAACTCAAGGATCTTTTTAGTCTAGTAAACTAGCTTATTTTTTCAAGTTGTAGAATGATTTCAATCCACGGTATTCAGCTACTTCACCAAGTTGATCTTCGATACGAAGCAATTGATTGTATTTAGCGATACGGTCTGTACGTGAAAGTGAACCAGTCTTGATTTGTCCTGCGTTTGTTGCAACTGCGATGTCAGCGATTGTTGAATCTTCAGTTTCACCTGAACGGTGTGATACAACGGCAGTGTAACCAGCTTCTTTAGCCATTTCGATAGCATCGAATGTTTCAGTAAGAGTACCGATTTGGTTAACTTTGATAAGGATTGAGTTAGCTGCTCCTTCTGCGATACCCTTTTCAAGGTATGAAGTGTTTGTTACGAAGAAGTCGTCACCAACCAATTGAACTTTTCCACCAAGACGTTCAGTAAGAGCTTTCCATCCGTCCCAGTCATTTTCATCCATACCATCTTCGATAGTGATGATTGGGTATTTGTTAACCAATTCTTCAAGGTAGTCGATTTGTTCTGCAGCAGTACGTACAGCAGCGCCTTCACCTTCGAATTTAGTGTAGTCGTAGACTTTACGTTCTTTATCGTAGAATTCTGATGATGCACAGTCAAACCCGATGAATACGTCTTTACCTGGTACATATCCAGCAGCTTCGATCGCAGCAAGGATAGTTTCAACACCATCTTCAGTTCCTTCGAAACGAGGAGCGAATCCACCTTCGTCACCTACGGCAGTTTCCAAACCACGTGATTTAAGGATTTTCTTAAGAGCGTGGAAGATTTCAGCACCGTAACGAAGAGCTTCTTTAAATGTAGGTGCACCAACTGGCAAGATCATAAACTCTTGGAAAGCGATTGGAGCATCTGAGTGAGAACCACCGTTGATGATGTTCATCATTGGAGTTGGAAGAACTTTAGTGTTGAATCCACCAAGGTAGCTGTAAAGTGGGATTTCAAGGTAGTCAGCAGCAGCACGAGCTACAGCGATAGACACACCAAGGATTGCGTTCGCACCCAATTTACCTTTGTTAGGAGTACCGTCAAGAGCGATCATTGCACGGTCAATAGCTTGTTGATCACGAACATCGTAACCGATGATTGCTTCAGCAATGATGTTGTTTACATTGTCAACAGCTTTTTGAGTTCCAAGACCACCGTAACGAGATTTGTCACCGTCGCGAAGTTCAACTGCTTCGTGTTCACCAGTAGAAGCTCCAGATGGAACCATACCACGTCCGAAAGCACCTGATTCAGTATAAACTTCTACTTCAAGTGTTGGGTTACCGCGTGAGTCTAGGACTTCGCGAGCGTAAACATCAGTAATAATTGACATTTCTTACTCTCCTTTGAGTTTAAATTTTTTACACCTCTATGATACCTTAAAAATACGCGTTTTTCAAGAAAAAACGTTATCTTTGTGCAGATTTTCCTTAACTTTATCAAGAAATCGCTTTCTTTTTGTTTGGAACAGCCTTTATTCGTTTGGCATTTTCAACCTAAAGTATGATATACTATTCTTATGACTGATCTATCTAAAGAAATTATGGAAAAGGCTAACGGTGGCCTAAAATTAAATCCTGATGAACAGCGTCGCTTTCTAGGTACATTTGAAGAGCGCGTTCTAGGATATGCCGATTTAAAAACAAGCAATAGTCCTCAGCTTCAGAAGGGCTTTTTGAAGGTGCTGAAAAGCTTGAATGAACAAGCTAACCCTCTCTTTGTAAAGATCTCTCCAAATGTTGATTCTAGCGTCCAGTTGAGCTATCTAAAACAAGCAAAAGAATTTGGTTGCCAGGCTACAATTGTTTCGGAGGAACACGACTCCTCTCCTTTTGGGCTCGTGATTCATACAGATGCACCAGTGACCACTACTGACAAGGACCTCCGAACTGCTTTTTCGGATCTCTGGGAGGAAGAAAAGAAACCGAGCAAACCTTCTCTTTGGAAGAAATGGTTTGGTTGATCATGACTGTCCCCTAGGCATTTATATCAATAGCAAAAGATTACATAGAAAAAAGCGGTTTAACCGCTTTTTTCTATGCTTAATAGATTTCCAATATTTCTAGCTGTAAAGAGAAGATTTTCCCTTGCGTTCTTCAGAAGTTGGTCTAAACTATCAGGGTGTTTCGTTATGGAAAAAGCTCCGACTATATTTTCAAATGGGAGACTTGGTAAATCATCTGCAAGACTTCCACAAATAGCTATGACAGGGATTCCCTTTGGGGTTCGTCTCGCAACTCCTATCGGAGCTTTTCCTGATAGACTTTGATGGTCCAGTCGCCCCTCACCGACAATGACCAAGTCTGCATTTGCTACCTTGGAGTCAAAGTCGATTAGCTCTAAACAAGTTTCAATTCCTGAAACAATCCTTGCATGCGCGAAGGCACAGAGACCTGCCGCAAGGCCACCACCAGCTCCCATCCCTGCTTGGGTCAACACACTAGGACAGTTCTTTTCATAAAAGCTGTAAATAGCTTGATCCACTTTATCAAACATAGTGGGGCTAAGCCCCTTTTGTTTTCCAAAAATATAGGTTGCTCCATCTAGTCCACATAGAGGGTTCGACACGTCTGCTAAGATATGTATCTGGACATCCTCTGGAATCTTTATCGCTTTCTCTTTACGGATGGAATCACACTTTAAAAGACTTTGTCCACAGGCCTTCAATTGCTTTCCTTCTCTATCATACAATTGATAGCCTAGACCTACTGCAAGACCAAGCCCACCATCATTGGTGGCTGTTCCTCCAACCCCGATATAAATATCCTTTTTTCCTTTATTGATCAAATAACAGATCAGTTCTCCAATTCCTCGGGTCTCTATGTCAAGTGGATGACGTTGATCAACTGGAATTTTTCCTAAGCCGATCAAGTCGGCTACTTCAAAGAGAGCCATAGTTTCCTTCTCCACATACCGCATTTCTACCGGCTTTCCAAATGGACCTGTAACAAGGGCAAAGGTTTCCATCAAGTCTAACGAGTATCGGATGGCATCCACTGTCCCTTCCCCTCCATCTCCAATAGGACAAGTAATCGGTTCTACATCGATAATAGACTGTCGCAAGCCTTCCGCAATCATTTCCGCTACTTCTTTCGCGGGTAGGCACTCTTTGAATGAATCTGGAGCAATTAAAATTTTCATGGAGTCACCTCCTTTATCTCTTTCTATGTTGGTATTTCCCATCACATCTTATCTCCATAAAAAAACATCCAGGAATATTCTCCTGGATGTTTTGGATTAGAATCGGATGGATTCTCTTGTTTTTTCATATGAGCTAACAAATCTCTCTGTTACTCCTGGTTCTACTGTTTCCAATGCTTCTGAAATGACTTTGAAGGAAGCAGGATAGTCATACTCTTTTTCAAAAATGTACAAAGCTTCATCAAAAGCTGCTTGGACATGATCATCGAACGAACGATAACGATTTGAGTATTGAAGCAACTGCTCTGTTAGAGTAGCGTATTGTACCAGTTTATAAGTTTCTTCTTCTAACTCTGTCATATCGTTGGTCAAAATATCCAGGAGACGATTGACGTTTTCAATATTGACACGACGACCTTCTAACTCAGCCAAAAGAGCTTCTGTGTTATCACTTGCAGTGAAGAAGATAGTAAGGAAGGATTGAGGAATTCCAGGTAAGTTACGCTTATCCATGTAGCGCTTAATAGCATGTAAACGGTTAGCGTAGATATTTACCTTTTGACGAGCATTCGTATCGTCTTTCTCAATCTTAGACAAGGTTTCGCTCAGTGCAATCTGATCATCTTCAATTTCCTTCAGACGTTCTTCAATCGCTTCTAACTCTTCTTGAAGAATAGAGTAAGCTTTTTGAGTTTCAGATGTATCATTCAAGGCATCCTCTACAACAAGCTCTTGAGCTGTTAATTCAGCTTCTAACTCCTTCAAGTGATTTTCCTTGAGTACTTTGCTTTCAAATATTTTGCTGAGACGTTCAACTTCTTCTGCTAAACTCTTGTTATTTTCCTTAGCATGGGCAAGGTAACCTGGTAATGCTTTGACCAATTTTTCAACCACTTTGTGTGATTCGATTTCACGAGTGAAAATATCATACAAGGCGTTGATTTCTTCTTGAATCTGCTCATTCTCATAGAGTGCATTATCTAATTCAAGAGCAGCAACATTGGCAAGATTGGCTTTCAATGCCGCATGCAGTTGTTGGAAACGTGCTTCCAAGTCGGTCTCTGTAAAATGATAACCAGATTCCAATAGTTTGCGATAACCAGATTCCAAATCTTCCAATTGGTCAGG
Source organism: Streptococcus sp. SCPM-O-B-23252 (M501) (assembly GCF_058200355.1). Lineage (NCBI taxonomy): Bacteria > Bacillati > Bacillota > Bacilli > Lactobacillales > Streptococcaceae > Streptococcus > Streptococcus sp. SCPM-O-B-23252 (M501). The sequence goes on along the minus strand of NZ_JBYQGS010000001.1, from coordinate 495,177 downwards.
AAGAGTTGTTTGTAGATCCTTCACAATTGCAGGAACTTTTTCAACAATGTGAGTCAAGGCTACAATATGGTTTTCTGCTGTGTCAAGAATTTCAGCAGCTTCAACAGGGTCACCTGATGAATTCAAGGTTACAAATTTTGAAAACTCAACTTGAATATTTTCAGATTGCTTCTCAATTTCGGGAAGCGCTGGGCCATACGCATCTGGATCAGAAGCCACTTGTTTTTGCAAGTTTTCAAACATATCCAAGGCATGAACAACTCGACCGCTATTCATTTCTTCTTTTTCTTTTAATTCAGATAAAGCTTGACGGATGGCCTTGATATCTTCATCAATTAATTGAACCTGACTCTCAATATTTCCAATTGCTTGCTTGGCTTTTAAAAAGCGGAAAGAATTGTTGTAGCCTTCTGCTTCAAAGAGGTTGTTCTCAATATCAGCAAAAGAATTGAGGGATAGGTCCACCCATTTTTGATTCCATTCACGAAATGCAACTTGACTTTGACCAATCAAATGCATATTCTTCACAGCCTCTACTTCATCATTTACCGGAAGGTTATACAACTCTTCTTTTCGTTCTTCCAGTGCTGCTAGTAAGGCTTCGTTACGCTTTCTCAATAAGACTGCCACTACATATCCTAAAACCAAAAGGACCCCAATGACAATAATGAGAATAATTAGTCCACGAGACATATAAAAACTCCTTCATTAAATTACTTGAAAGTAATCGTAGTTATTATATCATAAATATTCGAATAATTGGCAAATATCGCAGAATTTTATACATCAAGTGTACTATATTCGGCATTTTCTTCGATAAATTCACGGCGAGGTTCTACTCGATCTCCCATGAGCATATCAAAGATTTTATCTGCTTCTGCTGCATCATCCACTGTTACACGAGCCATGAGGCGGTGTTCTGGGTTCATAGTTGTTTCCCAGAGCTGATGATCATCCATCTCACCCAAACCTTTGTATCGTTGAATCGTTGGTTTGGAGCGACCTTCAGAATAGCGTTCTAAAGCCGCAGCCAATTCTGCTTCTTGGTTGACTCCTGGTTGAATGTATTCTTTGATCTCACTACCGACTTTTACACCATAAATTGGTGGTTGGGCGATATAAACATAGCCAGCCTCCAAAACGGGTTTCATATAGCGATAGATCAAGGTTAGGAGGAGGGTTCGAATATGAGCTCCATCGACATCGGCATCCGTCATGATGACTAATTTTTGATAACGGGCTTTTGATACATCAAATTCTGCACCAAAACCGGTTCCCATAGCTGTGAAAAGACTACGAATTTCTTCGTTGGCCAAAATCTTGTCCATGCTAGCCTTTTCCACGTTGAGGATTTTCCCACGAATAGGGAGAATTGCCTGGAACTCCCGGTTCCGACCTGATTTAGCAGATCCTCCGGCAGAATCTCCTTCGACGATGAAGAGTTCTGTCTCAGCTGGATTGTTAGATGAACAGTCTGCTAATTTACCAGGGAGGTTTGAGATTTCTAAACCAGATTTCTTGCGGGTGACTTCTCGGGCTCGCTTAGCAGCAACACGCGCTTTGGCAGCCAGAATTCCCTTTTCAACAATTTTCTTAGCAATCTGCGGATTTTCCAACAAGAAATCAGAGAAAGCATCGCTGAACAAACGGTTGGTAATCTTCACCACTTCAGAGTTTCCAAGTTTGGTCTTGGTTTGTCCTTCAAACTGTGGATTTGGGTGTTTAACAGAAATGACGGCTGTCAATCCTTCCCGAACATCTTCCCCTGTGAGATTCTCTTCATTGTCCTTGAGAAGTTTATTCTTACGAGCATAGTCGTTGATAACACGGGTTAAGGCTGTACGGAAACCTTGCTCATGAGTTCCACCTTCATGGGTATGGATGTTATTGGCAAAGCTCATGACGGTTTCGTGATAACCAGTCGTATACTGCATAGCCACTTCAACCGTGATATCATCCATTTCGCCATCAGTATAAATCGGAGTTTCGAAGATGACATCCTTGTTTTCGTTGATGTATTCTACATAACTAGCAATCCCACCTTCATAGTGGTAATCTTTCGTTTGCTCCTGGCCTTCACGCTTGTCTGTAATCGAGATCCGTAAACCACGGTTCAAGAAAGCCAACTCTTGAATCCGTTTGTTCAATTTCTCAAAATCAAATTCAGTTGTTTCTGTGAAAATTTCTGGGTCTGGAGTAAAGTGGACTGTAGTACCAGTTCGATCTGTTTCACCGATCACTTCAAGATCTGCAACGACTTGACCGCGTTTGTATTCTTGGTAATGAATTTGGCCATTCTTATGGACGTGTACATCTAGCTGAGTCGACAAGGCATTTACGACGGATGACCCAACTCCATGTAGTCCTCCAGAAACCTTGTAACCACCACCGCCAAATTTTCCTCCTGCATGGAGAACGGTAAAGACAGTTTCTACTGCCGGACGGCCTGTTTTTTCTTGAATATCAACCGGAATTCCCCGTCCATCATCGATGACTGTAATCGAATTATCAGCTTCGATAAAGACTTCGATATGGCTAGCAAAGCCAGCAAGGGCCTCATCGATAGAGTTATCGACGATTTCCCAGACCAAATGGTGAAGACCTTCTTTAGAAGTGGATCCGATATACATCCCCGGACGCATCCGAACTGCTTCTAAACCTTCTAAAACCTGGATCTGACTGGCATCATATTCTTGGCCAGTCGTTTCTTGTTTCAATTCTTCTGTCATTCTTTCCCTTTTCTAATTAAAAATATAGGCACTTAATTGATCCATTGAGTCAAACAAATAGGTCGCCATGCCAGCTCTCTGGCCAGCTTCAATATCGATCGGGCGATCTCCAATCACCAAGCCTGACTCAATTGCATACTTGTCTTTTAAATACAACATGGAAGTAGGATCTGGTTTACGTGGAAAACCGTCATCAGCTGTCACTACTTCTGTAAAGTAATGACGAATCCCTGTTTTTTCTAGGATGGTCTCTACATGATGGTCACGGTGAGAAACCAAAAAATGACGGGCTCCGTCTGCTGTCAGACGATCCAATAACTCCTCAGTCCCCTCGAATAAGCAGGGGATTTCAAGAGCTTCCTTCTCTCGCTTTTTATACTCTCCCAAAAAGTCTGGAAGGTCTGAGGCAAATTGCTGAACAGCATAATCCGTTGAAACCTTTAAAGCTGCATAAACAGAATCATGATCAGCCTCCCTTTGGAAATAATGTAAGGTCGCTACAAAAGCTTTTGTAGAGGTCTCATAATTGTCCAATAAAGTCCCACCAAGATCCCATATAAAATCATGATAATCCATAGCTTCAATTATACCATAATTTTCGAAAAATTGCTTGTAAAGTCAATGTTTTCACGGTTTTTTTACAGTCTTCTCCCTCCTATTTTACTTTCATTCAAAAAGCATTTATATTTTAAGAAATCCAGACGATAAAAAAATGAAGGCAGGAAATTTCTACCTTCATTTTTCTTCTCACCATCTAAGGTGCCGACGTTCCAAAAACATCTTGATAGAGCATGCCTTCTCTTAATTTTGTTGCATCTCCACCAAAATGCTTGACCAATGCATATGAAAAAGCAAGTGCCGTTGCAGGGCCCCGACTGGTCAAGATGTGACCATCCTGAACCACCGCTTCTTTCACATAGTGTCCTCTTCCAATTTCTTTTTCAAAGCCATCATAGCAGGTGTAGTGTTTTTTATCTAGTAGACCTGCCCGATCCAACACAATCGGGGCTGCACAAATAGCTGCAAGGCTTTTTCCTTGTTCATGGGCTTCTTTTAAAGACTGAATCAAGCCTTCATGGTCGCGTAGATTCGCCGCACCTGGCATCCCTCCTGGAAGGACAATGCCATCAAAATGATCCAATGAACCGGACCAGACCTCATCTACCTTCACTGTGATGCCATGGGAACCTGTCACTTCTTGATCAAATCCAACCATCTGACACTCGATTTCTGCTCTTCTCAAGACATCGACAACGGTCAAGGCTTCTATTTCCTCAAACCCACTTGCTAACATAACTGCTACTTTTGCCATATCAAATGATTCCTTTCTCGTGTAGTCGACTGAGTTGTTTTTGCCTCAATAGTCGACTTTCTTTTTTTCGTTCTTCACTTACCCGATTTTGATGGCTCATCGATAACAACAAGCCAATCCCAATGAGGTTACTAACAATAGCTGATCCCCCTTGTGAGATAAAAGGCAAGGGAATTCCAGTTAGAGGCAATATTCCTGTTACAGCCCCAATATTTTCAAATATGTGGAAGACTAACATCATAATAAACCCAGTCGAGATATAAGTATAAAACTGGTTATTGGATTTCAGAGTAATCCGCAACATTTTATAGACTAAAAACATGTATAAGAGGAGAAGAACCAAACCTCCTACAAAGCCAAAATCTTCCGCAATGACCGTAAAAATCATATCACTCTCTCGGACAGGGATCAACAGGTTGGACACATTAAAGCCTTGCCCCAATAAACCACCGCTTGCGATTGCCAACTGTCCTTGAGCCTGTTGAAAAGTCATAGTTTGAGCATAGTCAAAAGGATTCAACCAGGCTAAAATACGATTCATCTGATAGGTAGGCATCCCCAGAGTTTGATGGAGAAAGGCCCGCCCACCGTCGGATAGAAAGACGGCCAAAAAGAGAGCAATTCCACCTGCGAGGGTCAAAAAGACTGGTAAAATGATTTTCCAAGAGACCCCTGAAATAAGGACTACTCCTGAGAAGATAGCCATAAATACCAAGGAGGTTCCAAAATCATGTTGAAAGGCTAGAAGCCCTAGGACCGGTATGGTATAGGCAGCAATTTGGAGAATGAGAAAAAAGTCTTTTTTTAGCGTCCGATCTTCTTCCCTATTGTTTCGTAAAAAATGAACAATCGCACGAGAGACCATCAAGATATAAGAAATTTTCATAAACTCTGATGGCTGAAAAAGGCTGATCCCCTTGTAAGCCACCCAGTTTTTAGAACCGGTCGAAGCAACCAGGGTTGGGTTGTAAAAATAAAGGGGCAAGACCATTAAGACCAAGCCAAAGACATACAAATAGGGCGTTACTTTCCATAAAAATTCTGTATTAAAGAGCATGACGACAAAACTAATCATACATCCTAAAACAATCCAGGCAACCTGTTGGCCTAAAATTGACCAAACCAAGTCAGGATAATCATTCGAAACTGCAATGTAGACTGCCACCACTCCAAATGCCAATAATAACAGAACAGTGGTGATCAAGGAGAAATCTCCTCTAAGTTTGAAAGACTGACGTCTCTTCATTTCATCTCCCTTTCATTTAGATTCCTAAAACGTGTTGAAGTAGCAAACTAGAAATGGATACAGCTACCCAGGCAACAAGGCCGATGAGGAGAGGAGCCACCCCCTGCTTACGGAAGGCCTGAATAGACACTTGACTTCCAATGCCAACCAAGGCCATGGCCATCAAATATTGTGACAACCATTTACAGAAGGGAATCCAAGAACTTGGAAACCAGCCAAAGGACGTCACTAAAGAAGCCAAAAGGAAGTAAAAAATAAACCAAGGAACAATTTTACTCAATGCCACTTGCTTGCCTTCTCGATCCTGTTTCGACCGTCCTAGAAGTTTTAGTCCCAACATCCCAAAACAGATAGGAATTATCATCAGAGCTCGGGTCAACTTCACAACCGTAGCCACTTCACCCGCTGCTTTACTATAGGAAAATGCGGCCGCTACAACAGATGAGGTATCATTAATAGCTGTTCCTGCCCAAAAACCAAATTGCCGATCCGTCATAGCAAGGAGGTGACCAAAGAAAGGAAAGAGGAAAACCGCTAGGATATTAAAGAAAAAGATGGTCGACATGGACAGAGCGATGTCATTTTCATCAGCTTCTAGAACGGGAGAGGCTGCCGCGATTGCAGACCCTCCACAAATAGCTGTCCCCATTCCAACCAAGGCAGTTAAGATCTTTGGAGCTTTTAAGAGGTAGCCCATTGCAAAAGCAGAGAGAAAGGCAATACTGATGGTCGGTAAACTAATGACCAAAGAAGAAAGGCCCAATTGGGTCACCTTTTGAAAGGACAAGGTAAAGCCCATCAAGATAATGGAATATTGCAAGAGTTTTTTCCCTGAATAGGCTAGTCCCGGCCTGCTATTTTGAGGCAAGAGTTGACTAGCATTCAAGAGGATCCCACATAGGATAGCAAAGAGACTAGAGCCAAGGATAGGTACTGCTTTTCCTAACACCATAGATAGTCCTGCTGTGAGAGCGGCTAGCAAGACACCGGGAACATACTGAGTTCCATTGGGTTTTTGATTCATGTTAACTCCTAAATTGTTCAACAACTTCTTTTACTTCTCCTGTCTTAGCAATGACAAGAGGAGCTATTTTCTCTAAACTAGCTTGAATCTGCGAACCATATTGACGATTTAATAAGCGTTGATCTAATAAAATGACCAGAGATTCTTGCTCGCTCGAACGACTCGAGCGTCCAAGAGCCTGCTTCAAGCGTAAGATAGCTAGTGGCAAACTATAATCATAGAAAGGATTTTTCCCTTCTAGACGCAAGGTTTCGTGCAGCTTTTGTACAAAGAAATCACTTGGATTATCAAAAGGAATGCGAGGGATGACTTGAATGATTTTTGCTTGCTGGGCAAAATCGACCCCTTCCCAAAAACTACCGGATCCTAAAAGGACGGAAGCTTCCCCTCTATCAAATCGGCGTTTAATAGTTGCTGCTTCACCATTCTTATACTGAGCCAGATGACCCACTGTCATCAGCTGAGAAGTTGCTAAAAGCAAGTCCTTGGAAGTGAACAAGGCAAAGAGAGGCAAGCCAGTAGCTGCTAGATCATCCAAATAACTTGCTAAAGAGCTAGCTAATTCCTCTTGCGTCAAATTGGTCAAATCAGGAAATTCTCGATCGATGAAGATGGTTTGTCCTTGATGATAGGACAGTTCTTTCCCAATGAATTGGTAATTCTCAATTCCTAAAATCGAGGCTAGATTGACCTTTTTACTAATGGATAAGGTAGCTGAGACCAAGAGAAGTCTGGTAGTTGTTGGAATAAAGTCTTGAAGGGAAACCAAGCCCTCTCTTCCAGACTGCAAGCGAATTATCGGATGCTGATTCTCTTGTGTACGATCAATCCAAAAAATTTGAAAACGAGGATCAAAGACCGTTTTTAATGCAGCCAAGACTGGACTATCTAGTTCAGATAAATCCTGGCGAATTTTTTTCACCTGTTCCGCTGTTAGTTCGATCTTTTTACTACCCGATTCAAGATGTTTAAGTAAGGCATTCAATTCAAATTGGAGACTTTCAAGGATCCGCCGTTTCAACAAGGATTTTTCTATTTCTATCTCACGCTGCAGATCTAGCATAAAATCTGATAATGATAAGGAAGCCCTTGAAAAGTGCTCCAATGAAAAATACAGTTTTTGTGCTTCATCCACCACTAGGGTTCGATTTTCTACCAATGAAGGATCGTCTTCTAAACGAGTCAATAAATAGGCATGATTGGTGAGCAAGACTCGGCTCATTTTAGCTTTTTCTTGACCAAGACGCCAAAAATCTTCTGTGTAAAATAAAGATTTTTTTGATAGGTTTCCATCATGACGGATCCGTTGAACAAAGTTCCCGTAGCGATGAAGCTGCCCCACTTCGTTTAGATCACCTGTCCTTGTTTGAGCCAACCAGACCAGTAATTGCATTTTGAACCGATTCAAGAGACGATTTTCTTCTGGTTCATGAAGCATTTTAAAGAACTCATCCAACTTTAAATAATTTTGAGGACTTTTTAAACTATGAAAAGAGGTCTGAAAAACGGCCTCAATTTTCTTTGCTTCCTGTTGCATGATTTGGTCTTGCAAGACCTTGGTCGGAACACTAACAACAATCTGGTCCTTTGTATGCGCTAGTATAGGAAGAAGGTACCCATAGGTTTTTCCAATCCCAGTAGGTCCCTCGACAAAGGTGGCTATATTTCTAGAGGACTGAAGACTTTCTTCAATCGACTGAGCAAACTCTTTCTGCAAGGGGCGGGGCTCCATCCCCATTAACTGGATATTAATATCAAACTGATCAGAAAAATTCTTAGCATCTCTTCTCTTAAGAGGCTTACGAAGAAAAATCCCATGGTGGGATGTCAAGTCCTCATCATGAAAAGCTAGCGTATCCTCGAAAGCATCCTCCATCAAGAGTCTCGATTCGTAAATTAGATTATCAGAAAATGATAGCAAGGTTTCCACCAATTCTCTTGGTAGGGAAGCAATCGTTTCACGAATCTTAAGAAATAGCTTGGCGGTTGCTTGAGCATCTGAGATGGCTGAATGAGCATGGTCTAAGGGAATCGCAAATTCTTCACATAAGCTACTTAAATTGTATCTTTCTAAAGTTGGGAAAAAGACTTGAGCCAATTCAACCGTGTCGATCCGGGGTGTTATGAGTTCAAATCCTTCCCAAAACAAAGATTCTGCCAAGAGATTAGCATCAAATTTGACATTATGAGCCACAAAGACAGCATCTTCTATCAGTTCATAAACTTCCCTGGCTACCTGAGAAAAATCCGGTGCCTTTTTTAGTTGCTGATTGGTAATTCCAGTCAGTTGGCGAATATGTTCATCTAGTTCCTCATGCGGGTTGACGTCTGTCTCATAGCTCTCTACAATCTGCCCATCTTGAATGATGACAATCCCGATTTGAATAATTTTTGCATTGCTGCTTGCACTGGTCGCTTCCAGGTCCACGACAGCATATTTTCTTTTAACATTCGTCGTCATAGCACTTAAAATTATATCATTTTCCGACTCGCTTTGCTTGGTATTTTAATGACATTGAAGGAGCTAAATCTAACCAAGCGATAATTCTTCGGTCTCTAGAGGCGTTTTAGTCAGCTATTTTACCATATTTTTGATAGACTAATAGAGAAAGGAGCTCTTATGAAAATCCACCGCATTGTCAACCCCATCGCTTATGAAAACACCTACCTACTTGAAAATGAAAATGATCTTCTCGTTGTTGATCCTGGTAGTGCCTGGGAAAATATTCGAAACCGCATTGATCAGCTCGCAAAACCAATTGTTGCTATTCTCCTCACCCATACCCACTACGACCATATCATGAGTTTAGAGAAGGTGCGGGAAACTTATGGCTATCCACCTGTTTATGTAGATGCTCATGAAGCGACCTGGCTCCAAAGTCCTGTGGACAATCTTTCAGGACTAGACCGCCATTCTGATTTAATGGATGTGGTCTGCCAGCCAGCAGAAGAGCATTTTGACTACCGAACAGATTATCATTTGAAAAACTTCCATTTTTATGTCCTTCATACACCAGGACATTCCATTGGAGGGGTCTCCTTTGTCTTTCCTGATGACCACCTCGTCTTGACAGGTGATGCCCTTTTCCGAGAAACCATTGGAAGGACTGATTTGCCTACAGGAAGTGGCCCTCAACTTCTTGAAAGTATTGAGACACAATTACTCACCCTTCCATCCTCTTACGCAGTATACCCAGGACATGGGAATGATACCACTATCGGTCATGAAAAAATGTTTAATCCCTTCTTTCAAAATCGTTAAAAAGGAAGTTCAGATGAACTTCCTTTTTTGTATATTCTTAAATCTTCAAGAAACGTCTCATTGAAATTGATGAGCCAATCGCTCCGATTAAAATACCGAGACCAAACAGTCCTCCGACCATAATCGGAACAAGAAGGTTTGGACTATATAAGAACAATTTCTGATCTTGTAGGGTATTGTACATAGACTTGTAGACAATATTATAGACATAATAAAGCAAGAGAGCTGGTGGAATTGCACCAATCAAGCCAATCCAGGCACCTTCCAGAAGGAATGGAGCACGAATATAGCCACTCTTAGCACCTACCAGACGCATAATCTTGATTTCTCGACTTCGTGAAATAATGGTAATCCGAATCGTATTAGAAATCAAGAAGACCGCGATAAAGATTAGTAAACCAGCACCAATCAAGCCCCAAATACGGATGAAGTTCCCGAGAGCAAAGAGACGTTGAGTATCAACTCCCCCATCTTTTACTTCAGATACCCCTTCGATTTTCTTAGCGGCCTTGGAAACTTCTTTTACATACTTAGGAGCCGTTGTCTCTACAAAATAGGCATCATAGAGTGGATTGGCATCACCGTCAAAAATTTTCCAGTTGTTACCGGCAGTCTTGATCAAGTTTTCATATTGTTCTTCCTTGCTGGAGAACTCAACCTTATCAACATTCTTCATGGCTGTCAACGCATTATAGACTTTCTTGTAGTCCTCATTATCAACCATCTGGCCTTCTTTTTCAATCTGCTGGCTTTGATCTTGGATATCCTTGCGCATATAGACAACAATCCGTACACTATTTTGAATATCATCTGATAGCTTGATCGTATTCGCAATAACTGAGGCAAAAATCGCTACAAGTCCAAGTGTAATCATCACCGAACTAACTGCAGCAATGGTCATCCAGCCATTCCGTTTTAAACTTTTAAATGATTCAATGAGATGGCGGAAAAATCTTCTAATCATCGTATCCGTACTCTCCTTCCGCTTCATCCCGTACAACACGGCCATTTTCAATGGCGATAACACGGTGACGAAGTGTATTTACAATTTGGCTATTATGAGTCGCCATCAAAACAGTGGTACCTTGCAAATTAATTCGCTCTAAGAGGTTCATAATTTCCCAAGAGTTATCTGGGTCCAAGTTCCCTGTTGGTTCGTCCGCAATCAATACTTTAGGATTGTTGACGATGGCACGCGCGATAGCGATCCGTTGTTGCTCACCACCTGAAAGCTCATTTGGGAATGAACGAACCTTGTGTTTCAAACCAACAAGATCCAAAACTTCCATAACGCGTTTTTTAATGTTGCGACGACGCTCTCCAATTACTTCCATTGCGTAGGCAATATTTTCATAAACAGTCTTTTTAGGAAGCAATTTGTAGTCTTGGAAGACTACCCCAACGTTCCGACGCAACATCGGAATATCGCGTTTTTTGATTTTATCTAAATCAAAACCAGCAACTTTCAAGCTACCTTTATCATGCTTCACCTCACGGTAAAGTAAGCGAATAAAGGTTGATTTACCTGCACCAGATGGTCCTACAATATAGGCAAATTCTCCTGGTTCAATATGAACGGTCACTCCTCGAAGAGCTGTCGTTCCGTTGTCATATTTCTTGACAACATCTTTCATTTCAATCATTGACATGTATTGAAAATTCCTTTCCACATTTTATATAGAAGGAGGACTTTAATTGAGACGCCATTTTAAATAGGCATCAATAAAGCCATCAATATCTCCGTCCATTACTTTATCAACTTGGGCTACTTCATAGCTTGTACGGTGATCCTTCACCATGGTATATGGTGTAAAGACGTAGGAGCGAATCTGACTTCCCCAGGTGATTTCTTTTTTATCACCCTTTAAGGAATCCACTTCAGCTGCCTTCTTTTCTTGTTCCAATTGATAAAGTTTCGCCTGCAACATTTTCATTGCACGGTCACGGTTTCCGTACTGAGTCCGGTCAACTGTCGAAGCAACCACAATCCCTGTTGGGATGTGAGTCAGACGAACACCTGTTGAAACCTTGTTGACATTTTGTCCACCAGCTCCACCCGAACGGAAGGTATCCATCTTGATATCATCATCTCGGACTTCCACTTCAATGGTATCATCCAATTCTGGCATCACTTCAACTGACGTGAAGGAAGTATGGCGACGTTTGGCTGAGTCGAATGGCGAGATCCGTACCAAACGGTGAACGCCCATTTCAGATTTCAACAAACCATAGGCATGCGGTCCTTCAAAAGACAAGGTAACGGATTTAATCCCAGCCTCGTCTCCTGCCTGGTAGTCCAAGACTTCCACCTTGAAGCCATGAGCATTTCCGAAGCGGGTATACATCCGAAGAAGCATATCTCCCCAGTCCTGAGCCTCAGTACCACCAGATCCCGGATGGATTTCCAAAATTGCATTATTATTATCATAGGGTTCTGATAAGAGAAGCGTCATTTCATAACTGGTCATCATCTTATCCAACTCTATCAACTTCTCTTCTAGCTCTTCGTGAACGGATTCATCTTCTGAGAGAAACTCAAGAAGGATTTCGGATTCATCAAACAAGTCTGTCATTTGATGGAAATTCTCATAGGTTTGTTTCAACTCATTTAATTCCTGAGACGTTTTTTGCGCCGCAATATTATCATCCCAAAAATCAGGTTCTGTCATTTTGTTTTCCAAAATGGCAATTTCTTCTTCCAGACCCTCTAAGTCAAAGAGACCCCCTGAAAGAAGCTAATTTTTCACGATTCGCGTCAATTTTCTGACGGATTTCTGAAATATCCATAAGTACCTCTTTCTAAGTATCAGTCTATTATACCACAAACCCCGTCATTTGCACATAATAAGAGATAGTAAGAATGGTTTACCCTACAAAAATCGCATAAAACCAGGCCGTTGTCACTTCCCTTGTTACATAATTGTTAGATTTGTTACATGTTGGTTAACTTTCTTTTTCTTATCAACTTGTGATACACTAGTGATATGACACGTATTGGTTTTATGAGTGACCTGCACCTGGATTCCAATCAGTTTGGCGAGGCCGAACGCATGCAACTCCTTCAGGTCCTACAAGAAGAACAGATTGATCACCTTCATCTAGCTGGCGACATTTCCAATGACTTTAAGCAGATGAGTCTCCCCTTTATTCAGGACCTCCAAACCCAGCTCCCTGTTTCCTTTAATCTGGGCAATCACGATATGCTATACCTCTCAGAGGAGGAAATCTATCAGTATGATTTTCAAGTCCAGACCTTTGGAGATAGCCATTTAGTCAGTCTTGCTGGTTGGTACGATTATAGCTTTGTCCCTGAAAAGAGCAAGGAGGTCCACGTACGTACCAAAAATACTTTCTGGTTTGATCGAAGATTGGAACGTCCCTTAGACGACCCAACAATCACGCAAGAAGTTCTCTCCCAATTGGATCAGGTACTAGCTTCTTTAGATGGTAGAATCATCGTCGCTCTTCACTTTGTTCCCCACAAGGATTTTCTCGTTAGCCACCCCTACTTTCAGAAATTCAATGCCTTCTTAGGTAGTCAAGCTTTTCATGATCTCTTTGTAAAACATGGGGTAAGAGATGTGATCTTTGGTCACTTGCATCATCGCCATTCTTCCAGAGTCATCGATGGCATTCACTATCACATGCGGCCCCTTGGCTATATTCGAGAATGGCAATTGACGGAGAATTTTTTCAAGTCCTTCCCTCAGTACAAGATTTCCCAAATGTACCGCCTTCATAAACGCTACAATGCTGTGAAGGGCTTACCTGAATTTCATCAATACAAAAGACAACATTTAGCAAATGAATTTCGTCAAGCTTTAACCATCCTTGACTGCTAAAAAAAATAAAAAGATTTCGATCCCATAAGGAGTCGAAATCTTTTTTCGTTAAAATAGCTTATTCTTCTGTTTCAAGGAGATTCTTTGCAACAAGAGCTGCCAAGATACCACCAACGATTGGAGCAAGGATAAAGATCCAAATTTGTTGGAGGGCTGCACCACCTACAAAGAGTGCAGGAGCCAAGCTACGAGCTGGGTTAACAGAAAGACCTGTAATGTTCAAACCAACAAGAATGATCAAGGTCAAGCTCAAACCGATCACAAGACCAGCGATTTTCCCGTTTCCTTTAGAAGCTGATGTCACTGTCATGATGACCAAGATAAAGATAAAGGACGCAATCACTTCAAACAAGAAACCGCCAAATGGAGTCACTCCTTTAGCCAAGGCATTTTCACCAAGACTAGCGGTTGCCATACCGGAATTGGACAAAAGGAAGAAGACAGAAGCAGTTGCAAGGAAAGCTCCTACTACTTGCGCTACAATGTAGTTGACTAAGTCTTTTGAAGACAAGCGTTTGTTGACAAACATAGCAATAGAAACAGCAGGATTCAAGTGAGCACCAGAAACAGTCCCAATAGAGTATGCAGCTGCGACAATTGACAAACCAAATGCCAAGGCAATTCCTAAATGCCCAAGACCTTCAGTCCCATTTCCAAAAACAACCGCGCCAGTCCCGATAAAGACAAGCATAAATGTGCCGATTACTTCAGCAAAAAACTTTTTCATAATATAAATTTCCTTTCTTCAAACTGTTGTCTAGTTTATCAAAAATCCAGTCTGGGCTCAAGAAATATGCCCAGACATCTCTGCACACAAAAAAGCCATCCGAAGATGACTTTTGATATGCGTTTAAATAGCGTTTTTATCTTTTCCAAGTGCTCGTTGGATTGCTTTGACAATCTCAACAAGGACTACAATCATAAGCGCTCCTACAGCGACCACCATCCATTGAGTCAAACTCAAATGTGACACGTGGAAGAGATTATTAAATCCAGGAACCAAAATTGTCACCACAAAGAGAACAAAGGCAACTGGGATAGACCAGTTAAAGGTCTTGTTGGTAAAGAGTCCCACTTTAAAGATCGATTGGTAAACCGACTTAACGTTAAAGGCATGGAGCAATTGGATCAAACCGAGAGTTGCAAAAGCCATGGTAAGGGCATCCGCATGGATTTCAGTATGACTTTGGTGCTCTGGGAAGAGAAGAGCCCAACCATAAACACCTAAAACTAGCATCGTTTGGAAGATCCCTTGATAAATGATAGCTCCGAAGACACCGCCATCAAAGAAGTTAGACTTACGGCCACGAGGCTTGTGGGTCATGACACCTGGTTCAGCTGGTTCCACACCAAGGGCGATGGCTGGTAGCGTATCTGTTACCAGGTTAATCCATAGCAAATGCACTGGTTGAAGCACATCCCAACCTAACAATGTTGCAAAGAAGATGGTGAAAACTTCAGCCATATTGGCAGACAAGAGGTATTGGATTGATTTTTGGATATTTGAGAAGACCTTACGTCCTTCTTCTACCGCTACGATAATGGTTGCAAAGTTATCATCAGCAAGGACCATATCAGAAGCTCCCTTAGAAACTTCTGTACCTGTAATCCCCATACCGATACCGATGTCAGCTGTCTTAAGTGAAGGCGCATCGTTAACCCCGTCACCTGTCATAGCAACAACCTTACCTTCTTTTTGCCATGCTTTCACGATACGAACCTTGTGCTCAGGTGATACACGAGCGTAAACAGAGTATTGCTTGAAGACCTTTTGGAATTCTTCATCAGTGAGTTCATTCAACTCAGCACCAGTGAAAACATGGTCTTCTGTATCATTTGGATCGATGATACCGAGACGTTTAGCGATAGCTTCCGCTGTATCTTGGTGGTCACCAGTGATCATAATCGGACGGATACCTGCTTCTTTAGCGACACGTACAGCTTCTGCAGCTTCTGGACGCTCAGGGTCAATCATGCCGACCAAACCAGAGAAGATGAGGTCAGACTCAACAATTTCAGATTCCAAGGTTGGAATTTCCTTACTTGTCTTGTAAGCCATCATCAAGACACGAAGGGCTTGTTTAGCCAAGTCTTTATTGATAGCAAGGATAGCTTTCTTATCTTCTTCTGTGATTGGGCGAACTTCCCCATTGACTTCAATACGAGTCACACGTTTGAGCAATTGGTCAGGGGCACCCTTGACAGCGATAAAGTAAGAGCCATCTGCTTCCTTATGAATGGTAGACATGAGTTTTCGGTCTGAGTCAAATGGCAATTCAGCCACACGTGGCTCATCCTTCAAGACTTCACGAACATCGAAGTTGTGATCCAAACCAAACTGTACAAGGGCTGTCTCTGTTGGATCCCCAATCAACTTACCAGATGGGTCCACCTTTGTATCATTGGCAAAGTTCATGATACGGAGGGTATTATTGTTAGCAGTAATCTCAGTTGCAGCACTTTGCAATTGACCGTTGGTATAAACTTTTTCAACCGTCATTTGGTTCATGGTCAAAGTACCTGTTTTATCAGATGCAATGATTTCTGTTGAACCGAGAGTCTCAACCGCTGGCAATTTACGGACGATTGAATTCCGTTTGGCAAGGGTTGTAGTTCCCAATGATAGAACGATGGTTACAATGGCAGGAAGTCCTTCTGGAATAGCCGCAACCGCAAGAGCAACCGCCACCATCAAGCCTTCTAATGGATGTTCACCACGAACGAATACACCAACCAAGAAGGTAATCACTGCAATCACAATAATCAAGTAAGTCAAGACCTTAGATAATTGTTCCAAGCTTTGCTTCAATGGTGTTTCAGTTTCGTCTGCGTTGGCTAACATATCCGCAATCTTACCAACTTCAGTATACATACCAGTATTGGTTACGACACCGATACCACGACCGTAAGTTACATTTGAGTTTTGGTAACCCATGTTAACACGATCCCCGATACCAGCATCTGCTTCAACAAGTCCTGTCACATCTTTTTCAACTGGGACAGACTCCCCTGTAAGTGCAGCTTCTTCGATTTTAAGAGACGCCGCTTCCAGCAAACGCATATCGGCAGGCACCACATCTCCAGCTTCTAGCAAGACGATGTCCCCAGGCACCAATTCTTTTGAGTCAATCTCAATGACATGACCATCACGACGAACACGAGCCATCGGGCTAGACATATTTTTCAACGCTTCAATAGCTGCTTCAGCTTGACCTTCTTGGTAAACACCAAAGGCTGCATTCAGGACAACTACGGCCAATATGATAAGGGCATCTGTTAAACCATCCATTCCTTCTGTAATGACAGACAGTGCCGCAGCCGCAAGCAAGATGATAATCATCAAATCCTTAAATTGATCAAGGAATTTAGCTAGTAGGCTACGTTTTTCGCCCTCTTCCAACTCATTTCGACCATAAGTCGCTAGGCGTTCTTTAGCTTGAGCAGTTGACAAACCTTCGATAGATGAGTCCAAATTCTTTAGGACTTCTTCTGAGGTCTGTGTATAAAACAAGTCTTTATTTTGTTCTTTTGACAAAATAGTCTCCTCCTTTTCGGCCTCTTTTTACAAAAAAAGAGACCTGTTTTTTAAAAAAACAAGTCTCGCTGTTTAATATAGTGCCGGAAATAATTCGGAATGACGACACTATCGCGGGAAATCCGCCAGCTACTCCCTTGAGTGGTTTCATTATACCACACCTTGTAGAAAAATCAAGAAAAACTACTGATAAACTAGTCTCCCCATGTCAATTCTAAGCGATAGGTTGCGAATTGTTGACTTCCATCTGCCGTTAACAACTGATAGGACAAACCAAGCTTATTTTGCTCCAATCTATATTCCTGAGTATCAATCACAAACTGCTGCATGCCTAGGGGAGTTGGAATGAGCGCATGACCTTTCTCTGAAACTATAAATTTCATAATGGATTTTGGCGTTGAAAAGCGAGTCATAGTCAATTCTTGATCATGAAATTTCAAAGCGACTTTTTCTCCTTCTTCGTTGGTGTAGAGCAGATAGTGATAGCCGCCTTTTTCCTTCCATTCACCTTCGTAATATTGGTCCATCACTTCCAGTTGATCATCAAATTGAATCTGATTTTGTATTCTAATCTTCAAAAGTTCCCATCCTTTCCCTCTTTCCTTTATTTTACCAAAAACTTCTTTCTTTTTCCTATTGCAACCATCTCTCGATACCAATTTAGGCCGTTTTCTGCTATAATAGAGGCATGAATGAAAAAGTATTTCGGGATCCTGTGCACAACTATATTCACGTGGATCACCCAGTCATTTACAAGCTCATTAATACGAAAGAATTTCAACGACTACGTCGCATCAAACAGTTAGGAACCTCTGGGTTTACCTTTCATGGGGGCGAGCATAGTCGTTTTTCGCACTGTCTAGGAGCCTATGAAATTGCTCGGCGCATCCTATCAATCTTTGATGAGAAATACACCGACCAATGGGACTCAAGCGAATCCCTTCTCACCATGGTTGCCGCCTTGCTCCATGATATCGGACACGGCGCTTATTCGCATACCTTTGAAGGGCTATTTGATACTGATCATGAAAAAATGACCCAGGAAATTATTACCTGTCCTGAAACAGAAATCTACCAGATATTAATTCAAGTAGCACCTGATTTTCCTCAAAAGGTAGCTAGTGTTATCGACCACACCTACCCTAACAAACAGGTGGTGCAGTTAATCTCTAGTCAGATTGATGTCGATCGCATGGATTACCTTCTAAGAGACGCCTACTTCACTGGGGCTTCTTACGGGAATTTTGATTTAACTCGTATATTGCGTGTTATCCGCCCAGTAGAAAACGGAATTGCTTTTCAGGTCAATGGGATGCATGCGGTTGAAGATTATGTTGTTTCTCGCTACCAAATGTATATGCAGGTCTACTTTCATCCAGCCACCAGAGCAATGGAAGTCCTATTGCAGAACCTGCTCAAGCGGGCACGTCATCTCTATCTTGAGCACAAAGAGTTCTTTCAAGCGACTTCTCCTCGACTGATTCCATTTTTTGAACACCAAGTTAGCCTGGCCGATTACTTGGCTTTGGACGACGGCGTTATGAATACCTACTTTCAATCTTGGATGGAGAGTCCGGACTCCGTACTCTCTGATTTGGCCCAGCGTTTTATCAATCGCAAGGTTTTCAAATCCATTCTCTTTCAAGATAAGGATGAAGAACAATTAGCTGCTCTCAAACAACTGATTCAAGAGGTCGGTTTTGATCCAACCTATTATACGGCTATTCATCGAAACTTTGACCTTCCTTACGACGTTTACCGACCAGATTCAGAAAAACCTCGTACTCAAATTGAGATCATCCAGAAGGATGGAAATTTAGCTGAGCTATCCCTTCTTTCTCCTATCGTTGCTTCCTTAGCCGGTAGCAGGCAAGGGGATAACCGCTTCTATTTCCCAAAAGAAATGCTGCTTGAAAACAGCTTGTTTACACCACAGCTGCACTTATTCCAGTCCTATATTGTTAACGATACCTTCACAGGAGAAAAAGATGAACATTAAACTTGTTGCACTTGATATCGATGGGACCCTTTTAACATCTGACGGCCAAGTAACCCCCGAAGTTTTCCAAGCTATCCAAGATGCAAAAGCTCAAGGAGTCCATGTTGTCTTAGCAACTGGTCGTCCTCGTTCTGGTGTCCTTCAATTGCTAAAAGAACTTCACTTGGATCAAGCAGGTGATTTCGTCATCACCTTCAATGGTGGGCTCATTCAAGACGCCCATACTGGAGAAACACTTTATGAAGAACACCTCTCCTACCAAGATTATTTGGATATTGAAGCACTAGCCCGTAAATTAGCTGTCCCTATGCACGCTAGTACCAAGTCTGGCATTTATACAGCCAATCGTAACATTGGGGCCTATACCGTCCGTGAAGCCAAATTGGTTCACTCGGATCTTTTCTATCGGACTCCTGAAGAAATGGAGCAGCATACGATTCTCAAGTGTATGTATGTCGATGAGCCGGAAATCTTAGGAACAATCCTCTCAACTATTCCGGATAATTTTTACGATCGTTTTACAATTGTGCGTTCCGCACCTTTTTACCTTGAGATATTGCCCAAAACAGTAAATAAAGGTCAAGCCCTCTTACAGTTAGCGTCCAAGTTAAACCTAAGTCCAGATCAGGTTATGGCTGTTGGTGATCAAGAAAACGACCAAGCCATGTTAGAGGTTGCTGGTCTTCCTGTCGCGATGGACAATGCCAGTCCTGAATTAAAAAAGATTGCTAAAGTTGTCACGCGATCCAACGATGAGTCGGGTGTTGCTTACGCCCTTAGAAAGTGGGTACTCCATTAATGTATAGTTACAAAATCGGTATTACAGCCGAAGAACATGATGAATTTGTGAAAAAGAGCCCCCAAACCAATTTGCTTCAAAGCTCAGATTGGGCAAAGATCAAAGACAACTGGGGCAATGAGCGCCTTGGCGTTTACCAAGATCACAAACTAGTCGCTGTCGCAAGTATTTTAATCCAGCCACTTCCACTTGGTTTTACCATGCTCTATATCCCACGTGGACCTATTATGGATTATCAAAACAGCGAATTAGTAGCCTTCATGCTCCAATCCATCAAAACATATGCTAAAAGCAAGCGTGCTGTCTTCGCCAAGTTTGATCCCTCTCTTTTCCTAAGAAAAGGATTAATCGGCCAAGAAACAAGTGATCAAGAGGCTACTTTGGCGATTATCCAATCCTTAAAAGAATGTGGAGCCGAATGGGTTGGACGGACAGAAGACATGGGAGAAACGATTCAACCACGTTTCCAGGCCAATATCTACAAGGAATACTTCACTGAGGACCAACTGTCCAAATCTACCAAGCAAGCCATTCGTACCGCTCGAAATAAAGGAGTTGAAGTCATCTTTGGAGGCACTGAACTCTTAGACGAATTTGCAGCTCTGATGAAAAAAACAGAAGCGCGAAAAGGTATCCATCTTCGAGGAAAAGACTATTATGAGAAACTGCTAACAACCTATGCGGGGCAATCTTACATCACTCTATCAAGAATTAACTTAGCACAACGTCTTGATTCACTCAAAGAGCAACTGGAAAAAAATCAAGCGGAAGCTAGTCGTTTTAATGAAAAAACTAAACCAGGCAAAATCGACAACAACCGACAAGAAAAAGAACGTTTGGAAGAAGAAATCCAATTTCTCCATCAAGTGCTAAAAGCTGGCCAGGAGATTGTTTCTCTTTCTGGAACCTTAACTCTTGAATTTGGAGGCACTTCAGAGAATGTCTATGCAGGAATGGATGAGAATTTCCGCCGCTATCAACCAGCCATTTTGACTTGGTATGAAACAGCCCAGCATGCCTTTGACCGTGGAGCTGTTTGGCAAAACATGGGCGGAGTTGAGAACCATTTAGATGGAGGACTCTACCACTTCAAATCAAAATTTAATCCAATGATTGAAGAATTTGTTGGCGAATTCAACCTCCCAACAAGTATTCTTTATCCCCTTGTTAACAAGGCCTATCAATTACGAAAAAAACTAAGAAATAAACAGTAAGGTGACCTATGACATTCAATATTATTAGTAGGGAAGATTTTTACCAACACTCTCTTACTACTTCCAATCACTCTTTTTTACAGAGTATTGAAATGGCTGATTTGCTTCAAAAAAGAGGCGCAACCATTCAATATATTGGATGGGAAGAGCAAGGAAAATTAGTTATCTCAGCCATTTTATACAGCCTACCCATGACTGGAGGCTTGCATTACGAAATCAATAGTGGACCAATCGTGACGGATACACGCCATCTACCAGATTTTTACAAAGCATTACAGGATTATGTAAAAGAAAATGGTGGTATCGAATTCATTTTAAAGCCCTATGACCACTATCAAACTTTCGATAGCAATGGAAATCCGACTGAAGAAGAGCAAAAACAGCTTATCCATCCCCTACTGGATCTAGGCTATCAATTTGATGGCTTACAAGTGGGCTATCCAGGAGGAGAACCAGTTTGGCATTATCTGAAGGACCTAACTGATTATGATGCGAAATCTCTCCTAAAATCTTTCAACAAGAACTGTAGTCGTAATATTACGACTGCCCTCAACTATGACATTTCCATTCGAAATATTAATAGAGATGAAATTCCTCAGTTTAAACAAATTATTGAGGAAACTGGAAAACGTCAAGGTTTTGAAGATAAGAGTCTAGACTACTACTACGATCTCTATGATACCTTTAAAGAAAATGCAGAGTTTCTCATTGCTGAAATCAATACAGCTGATGCACTTGCTTACTTAGACCAGAAGATCTCTTTGCTGAATCCTTCATCTAAACAATATGAGCAACAGCTGCAAAAATTAGAGAAACAAAAGACAATTGTCCGGGAAACCTTGGCTAACGAAACAGTTGAAACAGTGCCCTTGGCCTGTGCCCTGATCATCTATAATCCATCAGAAGTGACCTATTTGTTTGGCGGTTCGTATACCAAATACCAGAAATTCTCTGCAGCCTTCTTGATTCAATACCATGCCATGAAGCGTGCCCTAGAAAAAGGAATCACCTTATACAATTTCCTAGGTATTCAAGGGGTCTTCGACGGCTCAGACGGCGTTCTTCGTTTCAAACAGAACTTTAATGGTTACGTAGTCCGTAAGATGGGAACCTTCCGTTATTACCCAAATCCTCTGAAATTCAAAGCCTTGTCCTTGATCAAACGAATCTTAGGACGCTCATAAAAAAACAAAGAGGTTGGGACAAAAGTCCTAGCCTCTCAATTGTCTTTGGATTGTCGAGCAAGACGCAGTGGTTGAGTGGGTTATATACGCTGATTTCATCAGCTTTTACAGCCCTACTCAACTGTGAGGAAGTGGGACAACGAAATCGAATTCTAACGAATTACCGATTTCTGTCCCACTCTCTTTTAATACAAGAAAAAGACGAGAAATCTCTCGTCTTATTCTTGTTCGATTAGTTTACGAAGTTCAACAATGCCAAGAAGCTTTCTGGATCAAGTGATGCACCACCAACAAGAGCTCCATCAACGTCTGGACAAGCCATGTATTCAGCAACGTTTTCAGGTTTCACTGAACCACCGTATTGAACACGTACTTTGTCAGCTACTTCTTGACCGAAGTCAGCAGCTACAACGTCACGAACAACTTTACACATTTTTTGTGCGTCGTCTTGTGAAGCTGATTTACCAGTACCGATCGCCCAGATTGGCTCGTAAGCGATAACTGATGCAGCAACTTGCTCAGGAGTCAATCCAGCAAGAGCAGCAGATACTTGAGCACCTACGAATTCAGCCGCTTTACCTGCTTCGTAAGTTTCAAGACTTTCACCACAACAGATGATTGGAAGCAAACCATTAGCAAAGATAGCTTTTGCTTTTTTGTTGATGTCTTCGTCTGTTTCATGGAAGTAGTCACGACGTTCTGAGTGACCGATTACCACGTAGTCCGTACCGATTTCTTTCAAAACTTGTGGGCTAGTTTCACCAGTGAAGGCACCAGCGTTTTCAAAGTAACAGTTTTGAGCAGCAACTTTAAGGTTTGAACCTTTAGCAGCAGCAAGAACAGTTGTCAAGTCAAGTGCAGGAGCTGCAATCCCAGCTTCAACAAGATCAGATGAAGGAAGTTTTGATGCTACTGCTTCAACAAATGCTTTTGCTTCTTCTGGGTTTTTATTCATTTTCCAGTTACCAGCAATAAATGGTTTACGTGACATTTCACATACCTCGTTTTTCTAATTTTATACTAACTATTTTACCATAATTTTCGTGATAATGAAAGGTTGCACAAACTCTTTTACTTCTTAAAACAATAAAAACCCCGTCTTCACGGGGTTTTCTGTCTGTCTATATAATTGTTAATCTGGGAACTAGATCGAATTAAGCTTCGATTTCAGTAACCATACCTGAACCAACAGTACGTCCACCTTCACGGATAGAGAATGTAGTACCTTGTTCAACGGCGATTGGGTGGATCAACTCAACGTCGATAGTCACGTTATCACCAGGCATTACCATTTCAGTACCTGCTGGAAGTTCGATAGATCCAGTTACGTCAGTTGTACGGAAGTAGAACTGTGGACGGTAGTTGTTGAAGAATGGAGTATGACGTCCACCTTCTTCTTTAGTAAGGATGTAAACTTCACCTTTGAATTTAGTGTGTGGGTTGATTGAACCTGGTTTAGCGATAACTTGTCCACGTTCGATTTCATCACGTTGGATACCACGAAGAAGCACACCAACGTTGTCCCCTGCAAGACCTTCGTCAAGTTGTTTACGGAACATTTCAACACCAGTAACAACCGCTTTTTGGATTTCTTCTTTAATACCAACGATTTCAATTTCGTCGTTGACTTTAACGATACCACGGTCGATACGTCCTGATGCTACAGTACCACGTCCAGTGATTGAGAATACGTCTTCGACTGGAAGAAGCAATGGTTTGTCAGTATCGCGTTCTGGTTCTGGGATGTACTCATCAACAGTGTTCATCAAGTCCATGATGATGTCTTCGTATTTAGAATCACCTTCAAGAGCTTTAAGAGCTGAACCTTGGATAACTGGAAGGTCATCACCTGGGAAATCGTATTCTGAAAGAAGGTCACGGATTTCCATTTCAACCAATTCAAGCAATTCTTCATCGTCAACCAAGTCAACTTTGTTCATGAAGACGATCAAGTGTTTAACACCAACCTGACGTGAAAGAAGGATGTGCTCACGAGTTTGTGGCATTGGTCCGTCAGTTGAAGCTACTACAAGGATAGCTCCGTCCATTTGAGCGGCACCAGTGATCATGTTTTTAACGTAGTCCGCGTGTCCTGGAGCGTCGATGTGAGCGTAGTGACGTTTTTCAGTTTCGTACTCAACGTGCGCAGTGTTGATAGTGATACCGCGTTCGCGTTCTTCTGGAGCAGCATCGATAGACGCATAGTCTTTAGGTTGGTTAACTGATGAAGGCAAGCGACGTGCCAAAACAGTTGTGATAGCTGCAGTTAGGGTAGTTTTACCGTGGTCAACGTGTCCGATAGTACCAATGTTAACGTGTGGTTTACTACGATCGTATTTTTCTTTTGCCATTTGAGTAAAAGCCTCCAATAAAATATATTTTATAGATAGACAGTAGGCAATACAGTCTAACTTTCCTTACTATTTTATCAAATTTCGTCTAAATTGCAAGTGTTTTACTAGCTTTTTTTCTTATTTCTTTTTTCTTAAAGGAATTTATCCAAATGAAAGTTTGTGAAATCTCCTTTCCACTTCTTTTTTGAAATAAACAGCTAGATATTTCATTCTTTGTGACCTATTTTACGTTTTTTTCACAATCATTTTCACTTTATTCCAGTAAAAAACCAATCCCTTTAATCGAGATTGGTTTTAAGGGTTCACGATTAACCAGAATTACGCAATCCTGTCGCGACACCATTGATCGTGATATGAATCAATTTGTCCTGATCAGTAGGCAATTCGCCACGTCTCTGGCGTTTAATTAATTCTAATTGAATATAGTTCAGAACATTAAAGTATGGCATACGATAATCTAAACTATCTTTTAGATAAGGGTTCTCAGCTAAGAGTTCATCATGACCTTCAATCTGTAAAATAACATCCTTAGTCAATTGCCACTCGTCCAGGATAATATTGAAGATGTCACGAACCTCCTCTTCCTCACACAGCTTGGCGTATTCAAAAGCAATGTTCATATTGGCTTTTGAGAGCACCATGTCTACGTTTGAAAGAAGAGACTTGAAGAATGGCCATTTTTGGTACATATAACGCAAGGTTTCAATGTTTTCAGGATCTGCATCAATAAATTCTTTAAAGCTAGACCCTACACCATACCAACCAGGGAACATCACCCGGCTCTGTGACCATGAGAAGACCCAAGGAATGGCACGCAAGCCACCGATTTCTTTGATAGTCTTTCGGGCTGCTGGACGAGAACCAATATTGAAACTAGAAATAGCCTTAATCGGACTGGATTCGAAGAAGTAATCATAGAAATGCTCATTGCCAAACACCAGTTCACGATAAATATCGTAGCTACGATTGACAATCTGGTCCATTATCTCATTGTACTGCTCGGACATGCTCTTTTCACTCTTCTGCTTAGCAATCATCCGGTTAATCGTTGCAGATACCAACATTTCCAAGTTGTAATAAGCTGCATCCTTGTTCCCATATTTATTGCCAATGACCTCACCTTGCTCCGTCAAACGAATGCGGTCATTAATGGATCTCAATGGTTGTGAGGTGATGGCTTCATAGGTTGGACCGCCCCCACGACCAACTGTTCCACCACGGCCATGGAAGAAGGTAATCTTCACGCCAAACTCGTCACCAATCGCTGTTAATTGTTGCTGGGCCTTATAAAGAGTCCAACAAGAAGATAGATAACCACCATCTTTGTTACTATCTGAATAACCAAGCATAATTTCTTGGTAGTTATTCTTAGAAGCAATCCAGCGTTTAGCAATTGGAAGTGATAGATACTTTCTCATTGTATCTTCAGATTGATCCAAGTCTTCGATCGTCTCAAAGAGGGGAACAATTTGCACACGTGCGCTTTCCTTGTCAATCAGTCCCACTTCTTTCAACATGATAGCCAACTCAAGCATATCCGATACACTGGTTGCATGAGAAATAATGGTTTGGCGAATAACATCTTCTCCTAAGCGGTCTTTTAATTCACGCGCTGTTTGGAAAATAGCTAATTCTTTTTCAAGCAATTCTGATTTTTCTGCATGGGTAGCAGATAAAATACGAGGATCTTCTAACAACTCTTGTAAAAGCAACTCGCACTTTTCGTCTTCTGACAAATCACTGTAATGGTCATTGATTCCAGCTTCTTTGAGAAGTTCCGCAACACAAGCTTCATGGACACTCGAATCTTGACGCATATCGATCGAAGCCAAGAAGAATCCAAAGACTTCTACTGCTTCTAATAACTCAGCAAACTCCCCTGAGATTAAAGCTTCTGCCTTATTTTCAATCAATGACTCTTGGATAAGGGTCAAATCCTGTTTAAATTCTTCAACTGTTTCGTAATAAGGAGGGCGATCTTCTGCCAACTCTTGGATCGCACCACTGATTCGGGTACCGATATAATCGGAAACCACTCCTTGTTGATGGGTGTGAGCACCGAGAAGACGCTCAACCGGATGACGGTCATCTACTGTTGAGCCAACGACAGACCATTCCTTGATATTCAACAAGGTTTGGACCAACTTGGATTGAATATAATGGAAGGCCCGACGGTAGGGCTCCTTCTCTCTAAAGACAGATGTATCACTGGAACGGGCTGCCATCTCTTCAACCGCTTGACTGGTTTTTGAAAGATTGGTAGAGAGGGAGAAGTTCCGATAAAGACTAGAGATTTTCTGAATATAATAGTTCAGAATGACTTCACTTTGAATCGTAGCTGATCGCTTCAAGGTCTCTGCGGTTACAAAAGGATTCCCATCCCGGTCTCCACCAATCCACATTCCCATCGTAATCGGTTTGGGTTGTTGCAACTCAATCCCTTGCTCCTTGGCAAGACGTTTGTATTCCAACATTAAGTTAGGAACAGCCTGAAGGAAGGAACTATTATAGTATTCCATGACATTGGTAATCTCATTGGTTACCTTGAGTTTCTTTTCACGGATCATATCGGTTTGCATCATAATTTCGATATTACGCCGCAAATTATTGTACCATTTGGTCTCGTTCATCAAGCCAGCTTTTACATCCCGGTGTTGGCGCAAAAGACTGTGAATGTGAGTGGTTAAATCCAACATAGTTTTCCGTTGCACTTGGGTCGGATGAGCGGTTAATACCGGTACCACATTGAGGTGTTCCAAGATTTCCTGAGCATTTTCAGTCTCAGCCACCTGGCGAATGGTGGACGACAGCTTTCCAAGATAGTCTTGTCCCACATTATTTTGATGATTGATTTCAAAAGCCAGATCGACGTCTTCAGAGATATTAATCAACAAGGGAAGAATGGCAAAGTAGCGAGAAATCACAGTCATCTCTTCATTTGATAGCTCTTTGACAATTTGATCCAATTTTAAATAATCTTTTGAAACAGATAGTTTTTTCAATTCAAGAATCTTATCAAAGGTTTCTGGACTCACCAAATTTTTAGCAATATCTTCTAAAATAGTGGTTAAAATCTCAGCTTCTTCTTTGATAATCTCTTTGTTGGTATAGCTCTCTAGTTTTTGTAAAGTCATGATAACTCCTTTCTTTACTCACTCCGATTTAGTAATAGCTCTGAATTTTCTGAGGCTTCTCGTAAGAAGGGGCCTCTTGAGTAGCTAGGGCGCGCTTTTCACTCGCATCAATATTCAAGACAAGAGCAATCGCAATGGATAAGACCCACAAACTATTTCCTCCTTGTGAAAGGAAGGGGAAGGTCACCCCTGTCGAAGGAATCAGCCCAGAAATCCCACCAATGTTGATGAAGGTTTGGGTCAGGAGCATCCCTCCTATACCAATCGCCATCATTGAATTAAATGGATCTCTTGCCCGAATCCCGACAAGAATAATGCGTAAAATTAAGAAGAACAACAAGGCTAGGATGAGACTAGCTCCCACAAAACCAAGTTCTTCAATAACGATTGAAAAGACAAAGTCTGTATGAGCTTCTGGCAAGTACCCTTGCTTTTCAATCGAATTTCCAAGTCCAAGGCCAAACCAGCCCCCATTACTCATGGCGTAATAAGAATTGGCTAGTTGATGTCCCGAATCTGATAAATCATTAAAGGGGTTGTAAAAAGCACTGAATCGTTTCGCTACATATCCAAAGACAGGGATTTTAGAGAAACGCTCTACCCCGATAAGCTGAATAGAATAAAGAAGAATGGTTGAACCTCCTACTAGGATAGCTAATAGGCTTGAAAACCAGCGGTAAGCTATACCACTTGCACTAATCATAATTAAGGTTGTCAGTGCAAGAATGGTCGCATTTCCTAAGTCTGGCATGATGACCACAATAGCAATCAGGAAGAGCACCATCCAACGCCAATCCGACAAATCTCGAGGCAGCCATTGATTGTGGGTTAACGCTTGGTAATCATATCGTTGAATTTCTTCCTGCTTTTTAGAGAAGACCAAGGCCAAGTACCAGACGATGATAATCTTCAAATACTCAGCTGGCTGAATAGAGAAACCTCCAAAACTCAACCATCCATGCGCACCATTCACCGTATCTGTGATGAAACGCGATAGCAAAAGAAGGATCGTCTCAGCTATAATAAAAATTCCGATGAAGCCCTTTTTCTTAAGGACATTTAATTTCACCTTATAGGTAATCAGAATAGTGATCAAACTTAGAACAAAAAAGATCCCCTGACTTCTGATCATCCCGAAAGGACTAAGCCCTTTTTGGATGGCTAAGGCACTCGTTGTCGAGTAGACTACTATCAATCCCAATACTGACAAAAGGAGGTAAGGGATCAGGATCGAATAGTTTAAAAAATGACGTTTTTCTAATTTCATGTAACACCCATACTTCTAATTTTCAAATTTCATTATATCACCTTTCAATAGTAAAAAAAAGGAAAGACCAAATAAGATTCGGTTTTCACTTTCAAAAGATGATCAAACAAACCAGTCTGACTCTTATTTCTACTCCAACTATTGTGAGGAAGCAAAGAAAATCGATCCTCTGATTCACTATCATATCATCTTGTTTTTCCTGTTTCCGGGTCCTTTGTTTTGCCTTTTTCCGTCTTTTACGGTAAAATGATTCTGTATGAGAAAAAGGATTAAACCAATTGTCCTCTTTGTCTTTTTCGCAAGTATCTTTTCCTTTTTGGTAATTTCTAAAACAGTAGCAGATATCCAAAGAAATCAACTTGCTAAAAACAAGACCCTACAAGAGGCAAAGAACACCAATCAAACAAAAATCCCATCTTCCTCTTCTTCTGACTCAGTTGAAGAATTAGATCAAGAATTTTTGAATCGACCAATTATCGATATCTCTGGTTGGCAATTGCCAAGCGAGATTGATTATGATCTCTTAGCACAAAATGTTTCCGGAGTCATTGTTCGAGTTCATAGTGGAGCTCAAGCTAAAAAAGAAAATGCCGCGACTTATTTAAATGGAATAGACAAATCATACGAAACTCATATTAAAGAGTTTCAAAAACGAAATATTCCAGTTGCGGTATATGCTTACGTAGCTGCCAAGGACAAAAAAGAAATGGAAAAGGAAGCAGAAGAGTTCTATCAGGCATCCAAAAAATACAAACCAACCTATTATTGGCTGGATGTAGAAGAAAAAACGATGGGTGATATGAACGCTGGCGTGGAGGCCTTCCGTGCCAAGCTAGAATCATTGGGAGCCAAAAATATCGGAATCTATATCGGGACCTATTTCATGGAAGAACATAGTATCTCCACTGATAAATTTACCGCCCTCTGGATTCCAACTTATGGTCATGATGACGGCTACTACAATGCAGCACCATCTACTGATGACGAGTATGATCTTCATCAGTACACCTCTCAGGGACAATTGAATGGTTTCACCCACTACTTGGACTTGAACCAGATTGCTCCTACACAAAATCGAGAAAAAATCTACCGAAAACTATTTACTGTAGAAAAGAATTAAAAGAGGCAACTGCCTCTTTTTCTCATGAACGGAAACTCAAATAGTATGATATAATGTTAGGAAATTAAGAGAAAGAGAAGAGTGAGAT
Source organism: Streptococcus sp. SCPM-O-B-23252 (M501) (assembly GCF_058200355.1). Lineage (NCBI taxonomy): Bacteria > Bacillati > Bacillota > Bacilli > Lactobacillales > Streptococcaceae > Streptococcus > Streptococcus sp. SCPM-O-B-23252 (M501). The sequence continues at coordinate 465,068 of NZ_JBYQGS010000001.1, read as the reverse complement.
GGCAAAAAAACAAAAAGTAAAAAAAACATTGGTTGAACAAATACTGCAGAAAGCAAAAATCGACCATACAGGATTGCAAATCAATGCTCTTGAGGGAATCATCCCAGAAGGGATTACGACTGATCAAATCTATAAGACACTGGCTCTAACAGGTGATAAAACTGGTCCCGTCATTGGGATTGTTCCCATCTCTGCCCACTTATCCGAAAAAAAATTGGCTAAACTATCTGGCAATAAAAAAGTTAGTATGATTCCACAAAAAGACTTAGAAAAGACGACGGGCTATGTTCATGGGGCCAATAATCCTGTTGGTATCCGACAAAAACACAACTACCCTATTTTTATTGACCAGTCTGCCCTGGAACTCGATCAGATGATTGTCTCTGCAGGTGAAGTTGGTCATAGCATTCAAATCAAGGCGCAAGATTTAGCTGATTTTGTCAAGGCTAGTTTCGAAGACTTAGTCGAGTAAAGGATAAAACCAATATGAAATTATATTTTGTCCGTCACGGACGTACTGAGTGGAATGAAGAGGGACGTATCCAAGGGGCAAATGGTGACTCTCCGCTTTTAGAATCTTCCATCCAACAGTTAAAAGCCTTGGGCCAGCATATATCTCAAACATACTTTGAAGCAGCTTATTCAAGTGACTTGCCTAGAGCTGTCCATACTGCTCAAATCATTCTCGAGCAAAATCAACATCCTATCTCCCTCCAAGAGACTCCTGCTCTACGGGAATGGCGGCTTGGTAGGTTAGAAGGTAGAAAAATTGTGGAGTTGAAGGCTCTCTATCCGGAGGAAATGAAGGCCTTTCGTCATAATTTAGCTGAGTTTCACCACGATATTTTCGGAGCAGAATCCGTTGAAGAAACCACCCAACGGACCGAAAATTTTATCAAAAGTTTAAAAGACAAGTCTGGCGAGGCCATTCTAATCGTTGGCCATGGCGCTAATTTAACAGCTTCTATTCGGACTCTTCTAGGCTATAAACCAGAGGAACTCCGTAAAAATGGCGGACTCAATAATGCTAGTGTGACGATTCTAACAACAGATGATTTTGAGCACTATCACTTAGATACTTGGAATGATACTTCTTATTTAAAAGACTAAAAAACACTGATCTTGTGATCAGTGTTTTCTTTTAGCTTATTTCATAGTTGGGAAGAGCAATACGTCACGGATAGTAGTCGTATCAGTAAGGAGCATGCAGAGACGGTCGATACCGATTCCCAATCCTCCTGTTGGTGGCATACCATATTCAAGAGCTTCTACATAATCGTAGTCAATTCCAGTTGCTTCGTCGTCTCCCAATTCTTTGGCGCGTGCCTGCGCTTCGAAACGTTCCAATTGGTCGATTGGATCGTTCAATTCTGTAAAGGCATTAGCATATTCCTTTGTCATGATGAAGAGCTCGAAACGATCTGTGAAACGAGGATCTTCGTCATTCTTCTTAGCCAATGGTGATACAGCTACAGGGTGTCCATAGACAAAGGTTGGTTGTGTCAAGGTTTCTTCCACATATTCTTCGAAGAAGGCATTGATAATATGCCCCACTTCAGTGTAGTGTTTTTCAACTGGCACATGTTTTTCTTTAGCAAGGGCTACTGCTTCTTCAAAGCTCATTTCCTGCCAGAAGTCAACACCAGCAATTTCCTTGATCGCATCCACCATGTGGACACGTTTGAATGGTTCATTGATCTTGATTTCAGTTCCCTGATAGTCAACTGGACCATCCCCATGAATGGCTTTCGCAGCATGTTGGATAATCCCTTCCGTCAAGTCCATAATATCTTGGTAGTCAGCGTAAGCTTGGTAGACTTCGATGGAAGTAAATTCTGGGTTGTGGGTAGCATCCATTCCTTCATTACGGAAGATACGTCCGATTTCATAGACGCGTTCCATCCCACCAACGATCAAGCGTTTCAAGTGAAGCTCGGTCGCAATCCGAAGTACCATGTCAATGTTTTGAGCATTATGGTGAGTGATAAACGGACGCGCAGATGCTCCACCAGCTTCATTGTGAAGAACAGGGGTTTCTACTTCAAGGAAGCCTTGACCATCCAAGTAACGACGGATTTCTGAAATGATTTTCGAACGGGTTACAAAGCGGTTAAAGCTTTCACGGTTCGAAATCAAATCCAAGTAGCGTTTGCGGTAGATGGTTTCCACATCAGACAAGCCATGGAATTTTTCAGGCAAGGGACGAAGGGCTTTAGACAAGTGTGTGATGTGAGTAGCTTTGATGGAAAGCTCACCCATATCGGTCCGCATCACTTCTCCTTCTACCCCAAGGAAATCTCCAAGGTCAGCCTTTTTGAAAATTTCATAATTTTCTTCACCGACCGCATCTTTACGAACGTAAATTTGGATTTGACCTTCACGGTCTTGAAGGTGGGCAAAGCCAACCTTCCCTTTCCCACGTTTGGTCACGAGACGGCCTGCAATAATGGCCGTTTCGTTCAAGTCATGAAGTTGTTCTTTATCTAATTCTGAATATTTTTCTTTCAATTGACCAGAATCTGCAGTTCGTTCGAATCGCTTTCCAAATGGGTCGATTCCTTGTTCACGAAGGGCCGCCATCTTTTCGCGACGGACAATCTGCTGGTCATTTAATTCTTCCATATGTTCAGTAGTCATTTGGAACCTCCTAAGTTATTCTCCCCTATTTTATCATATTTGACGGGGAAATACACTATTCTTGAGCAGGAAAAATGAAAAAAGGAATGGAAGGAAAGGGTTCCTTCTCCCTTTTCCATCACATTCCATTCATTCATAATCAAATTTTACTTCATCCGAGTCAACTATATAGGTCATTCATCCTTATTCATAGCGAAGAGCTTCAATCGGATCGAGTTTTGATGCCTTGCTTGCTGGTAAGATACCGAAGACAATTCCAACGCAAGCTGAAAAGATGATACTTCCGATAGCCACTGACATGGAGACGACTGGTGGTCCTTCTAGAGCACCTGCGGCAGCTGTGGCGATGAGGGCATTGACACCATAAGCCAATCCCAGACCGAGAATTCCTCCCATCATGGTCAAGACCATGGATTCGATGAGGAATTGAATCAAGATTTTTCCACGAGTAGCTCCAAGAGCTTTTCTCAGACCGATTTCACGTGTCCGCTCGGTCACAGAAACCAACATGATATTCATGACCCCAATCCCACCAACGAGAAGGGAAATTCCTGCAATCGCACCAATGACTGTTGTCATAATACTGAGCATTTGATTGGTCTGCTCCAAGATACTATCCATGTTAAAGATTTGGAACTCTCCTTGGCGAACTCCCGACAACTCTGTTAATTTTTTCGCCGCTTCTATCCCAGTTGGTTTAATCTGTTTGACATCTGGGATATGCACCACAATAGTAGAAATTTCTTCTGTTCCAAATTCTGAAGCTACTTGGGTATTGGCCATCAAGGCACTTCCTCCAGAAGAAACCCCGTATAATGCAGATCCAGCATTTGGATCCTTGAAGATCCCTACCACCCGATAGTTGTTGTCTCCGACAGCAACCACTTGGTTGAGGGCACTTTCCGTCCCAAATAAGGTCGAAGCTAAACCTTCATCCAACATGATGACCCGTGAGAAACTCTGATAATCTGAAGGATTTAGTTTTCTTCCTGAAACCAATTCAAATTTTCTTACTGAGAAATAAGTATCATTGACCCCCATGATATTGACCCCTTCAGATTTTTTCTTCTGATAGGAGATAGTGGCATTGGCCGTATTTCCAACATAGTAGCCATCAATGCCAGGAATCTTGGTCAATTCCTTGACCCATTCTTCTTGAACGACGGGTGGTGTTTCAAGGATTGGGTTGTCAACGTCCTCGCTAGTTTCCTCTCCATAGCCAGCTGGCGGTGACATTCCTTGGTCTCCTTCACTAGCAACACCGCCTTCACCACCACCTTCTTCTGAGACAGGTTCTGGCCCAAGATTAAAACCAGTCATGTAGCCACTCTTTCGGGCGGAATAGGAAATCTGAACATATTGTTGATCCTTGGTAAAGGTCTTAGTCACTCCCGCTTTCATCCCATCTCCGAGAGCCATGATGACAACGACTGAGGCAACCCCGATGATAATCCCTACCATGGTTAAGAACGATCTCATTTTATGTCCCATAATGGAACTAATAGCGAATTTCCAGTTCTGCATCAGGCCCTCCTTTCATTACGGCTATCCGAAGATATCACTCCATCTCGAATGACAATCTGACGTTTGGCATAGGCAGCAATCTCCGTTTCGTGGGTCACCATGATGATAGTTTTCCCTTCTTGATTGAGGGCTGTCAAAAGCTCCATAATCTGATCGCCGGTCTTGGAGTCAAGAGCTCCTGTTGGTTCATCCGCTAAGATAATAGAAGGATGATTGACCAAAGCACGCGCGATGGCCACCCGTTGTTTTTGCCCTCCGGACAGTTCCGAAGGAAGGTGGTGCATCCGCGTATCTAGCTCAACTTTCTTTAAAAATTGTTCAGCTAATTCCTTTCGTTTAGAAGGATTTACTCCTGCATAAATCAAAGGAAGCTCGACATTTTGAAAAGCATTGAGTTTCGATAGAAGAAAGAATTGTTGGAAGACAAAGCCTATTTGCTCATTGCGAACCTGGGCTAATTTCTTCTCACTAAGATTTCCTACTTCTTCCCCCTCTAGCCTATACTCACCGCTGGTCGGACGATCCAGAAGACCAATGATGTTCATTAGGGTAGATTTCCCAGACCCGGAAGGTCCCATGATAGCTAGAAATTCCCCTTCTTCCACATCTAAATGGATATCCTTTAATACCTGTAGGGTTTGATCGCCATTTTGATAACTTTTATTGATGTTTTTCAGCTCAATCAATTTTGTCATATTTTCCGACCTCTTTCCCATCTTCCAAATCGCCAGAAGGGTTGGTGATGACTTGAGCATCCTTGTTCAAACCAGATAAGATTTCTTGATTTTCTGCATCTGCATTTCCTAAGGTAACATTGACTTTTTTAGCCTTGCCAGCTTCAATCGTCCAAACATAGCTTTGATCGCCGTCTGATAAGACACTTGTCATAGGAACCAAAGGATGGATGGTTGAACTTTTTACTTCAATATTGACAGAGAAACCTTGTTTCAAATCACCAATCTCACTGGTAATATCTACCGTAAACGGATACTTAGCTCCCCCTGTTCCTTGTCCAGAACCTGCGGCATTTGCACCAGCCTGACCAGCTTCTGTCGGATAATTGGCAACGTAGCTAATCTTTCCAGTCCATTTTTTCCCAGGATAGACCTTAGAGGTTAAGGTCACTTCCTGACCAACTGAAATGTTGGCTAGATTGTACTCAGACAACTCACCTTTTACTTGAAGGTTACCGTTGCTGACAATATGAACAAGGGTTTGGTTGGTTCCGGTTGTTGATTTGGAGACATCTTTATTGACTTCTACAACCGTTCCATCTGTACTACTTTTTACAGTTGTAGCATCCAACAAAGCTTTAGCTTTTTCCATATTGGCTACAGCATCCGCACGGGCATCGCGCAAATCACCCACTTGTGTGTCCAAAGAGCGTTGGGCTTGAGAGGCTGATTTGCCATCTGCTTCCTCATCCCCTGTTGTATCAATGGTCACTCCATTGGTCATGAGATCGTTCAATTGACGATCTGCCTTATTGACCGCACGTACCGCCGCGTCATAGGCAGATTGCGCTTCTGTACTACTATATTGAACAATAGCTTGGCCGGCGGTTACTTGATCCCCGACATTCACTAGGATGGATTGCAAATCTCCTTTGGTTCCGTCAAAATAAATATATTGTTCTTGATTGGCTGTGACCTTACCTGTCAATAAAACAGAGGAAGCAATCGAACCTTCTTTCACGGTTTGTACCATAGGTGTCATATTGACCATTTCTTCAGGGCCACTACCTGATTTTCCAAAAGCAAGCCAGCTCCCCATTCCTACAACTGCTATAGCAGCACCAGTCGCTGTAATAATTTGCCATTTTTTAAATTTCTTCATTTCTTTCCTCCAATATTCGAAAGCGTTTCAAAGTATAAGTTTAGTATATCATATTTCCTCATTTTTCAATTCAGAATCATCTGTTTTGCACGTTTTTTTTGCTATCTTGTTTTCTCCTCCTATTCAACGATGGCAATTTCTTGATTTTTGTAACCTTTGTTGTTACAATGAAAGTGTAAATCAACAAAGGAGTACTAACCATGAAAGAATTTGATATTATCTCCATTGGTGGAGGTAGCGGAGGGATTGCTACCATGAACCGAGCTGGAGAACATGGAGCCCGAGCTGCTGTTATTGAAGAAAAGCAACTAGGTGGGACCTGTGTCAACAAAGGATGTGTCCCTAAAAAAATTATGTGGTATGGCGCCCAAATTGCTGAAGCCATTCGTGATTACGGTCCAGATTATGGGTTTACTTCTGAACAGACCAATTTTGATTTTGCGACCTTAAGAAAAAATCGCGAAGCTTATATTGATCGGGCTCGTTCTTCTTATGATGGCAGTTTTAAACGAAATGGTGTGGAGTATATCCAAGGTCGCGCTCGCTTTGTCGACGCCCATACAGTCGAAGTCAACGGGGAAACCATCAAGGCTAAACACATTGTGATCGCTACAGGGGCTCATGCTTACATCCCAGATCTACCTGGAGCAGACCTAGGAGAAACCTCTGACGATGTCTTTGCTTGGGAAGAACTACCAAAATCAGTTGCCATTATTGGCGCTGGCTACATTGCGGTAGAACTAGCCGGTGTGCTACATGCCCTTGGTGTTAAGACAGACCTCTTCGTTCGAGGTGATCGTCCTTTAAGAAAGTTTGATTCTTACATTGTCGATGGCTTAATGGAGGAGATGGATAAACAAGGATTGCCTCTCCATCCTCACAAGGTTCCTGTCCGACTCACAAAGGAAGAAAATGGTCAAATCCGAGTCTATTTCGAAGACCAAACATCTTTTGTTGCTGATCATGTCATCTGGGCGACTGGGCGCAAACCAAACATCCAAGACCTTAATCTAGAAGCTGCGGGTGTCACCTTAAATGAAAAAGGATTCATTGCAGTGGATGAATACCAGAATACAGTTGTTCCTGGCATCTATGCTCTTGGAGATGTCACGGGCGAAAAAGAATTAACTCCTGTCGCTATCAAGGCAGGGCGTACCCTATCCGAACGTCTCTTTAATGGAAAAACCGATGCTAAAATGGACTACGCAACCATTCCGACCGTTATCTTTTCCCATCCCGCTATTGGTACAGTCGGTCTCACTCAAGAAGAAGCCGAAAAACAATATGGAAAAGACGTCATCAAGGTCTATACTTCAAGTTTCGCCTCTATGTATTCAGCTGTGACCCAGCATCGTCAGTTGGCTAAATTTAAACTCATCACTGCAGGACCGGAAGAAACCGTTGTCGGTCTCCATGGACTTGGGTATGGGGTAGATGAAATGATCCAAGGATTTGCTGTTGCTATCAAGATGGGAGCCACAAAAGCTGATTTCGATGCGACAGTCGCTATTCATCCAACTGGATCCGAAGAATTCGTTACCATGCGCTAATATCAGAAAAGGTTTGTTCGACAAACCTTTTTCTTCTGTTTTTATTTTAATGGATCATCATTGGAGCTACCATAGTCTAATCTTTCATTTTAACTTTCTTTCCTTACATTTTTGTAAGATAACAAGGTTTGACAAGATATCTTTCAGATTCACTAATAGATTTCAACATCCATATAAAAGAGCCTGAAGATACGCTTCAGGCTCTGTTTTTTTAAGGCAAGATAGCAATGGCACGAACAGGTGAACCAGTTGCCTTGTCCCAGTGAGGGAAAGCAATTGAAATCAAGGCACCTACTGCTGGCACTTGATCCAAGTGGTTCAAGACTTCTACTTGGTAGATATTTTGTTCCAAAAGGTAGTATTCATTGACCAAGCCATGCTCTGCTGCTGGAATACCAGCATCTGTGTCAAAGGTTTCATGACCCACAGCCTTGACATGGCGTTCATGAATCAAGAATTCCAAGGCTTCACGGCTCCATCCTGGACTTTGTTGAACCCCATTTTCATCGAGGTTACGCATAGCATCTTGATCTGGCCAACGTTTTGACCAATCACTACGGAAAGCAACAAAAGCTCCTTCTACAATTTGTCCATGTTCAGCTTCAAAATCTAAGATATCTTGTTTGCTCAAGATAAAGTTTGGATTGGCTGCAACTTCTTTAGACTTGTCGATAACATAGAGTGGCAAGAGGAGATCTTTGAGGTCAATCTCATCCAACCAACGACCACCTTCTACAAAGTGAATCGGTGCATCAATATGTGTTCCGTATTGACCAACTACTGTAAATTTTTGAACATGGAAACCATCTTTTAATGTGAAAAGGTCTTCTTGTTGCAAAGCAGGAAGGGCTGGGAAGTGTGGACTTTCTGCATTGATTTGGTGACTCAAGTCCACCCATTTTTTAGCTTGCAATTCTTTATAAATACTTAGTAAATCTGACATATGGATTCCTTTCCTATAAGTGCTACATGAGATAAACGAATAAGGTTATTATAACAGTCTATCCCATCATCCACAATGATTTGCGTTAATCTTGTTTTCTTGAATGGGATATAGTTTCAAACTATAATTATAGAAAGCATCAAAAAAGAGGCTGGGACAAAAATCCTAGCCTCTCAATTGTCTTTGGATTATCGAGCAAGATGCAGTGGTTGAGGGGGCTCTACCACGCTGATTTCATCAGCTTTTACAGCCTTACCCAACTATGCGGAGGTAGGACGACGAAATCGAATTCTAATGAATTACCGATTTCTGTCCCACTCTCTTTCTTACTCAGCCTATTACTGTTTAAATGCATCTAGCAGAACTTGGAATTCTTCGTTGGTGAGCGTGATCCCCTTGCCCATCTTCGTATGGTCTGGGCTCCAAGTTCGGATATCATACTTGGCAGGTGCTCCATTAAAGCTAACCCGGTTTAACTCCTTGGTCCATCCTTTTTCATTTTCAGATAAGACCAAGAGTTGTTCTTCAATTTCAAAACTAAAATCTGCCATTTCATACTCCTTTCAATGTCTTTCACCTTAATAATTCGTAAAAAATTTTACAAAATGAATGAAATTTTCTATAATATATTGTATCAACTTATGGAGAATTATGCTATGAAAAGATTTCTTGAGCTTCTCAAGGACCGAGCCAATGAATTTTTCAACGATAAAACCTCTCAACCAGCTCCTTTAGAGGATGGTAAAACGATTCAGATTATTGAACTGGCCCTTCGAAAAAAACAAGGAGTCCATGTCATCTTCCAAAATAAGAGTTTTACAGGCGATATCGTGAAATATGATCAGGAACGAAAACAACTCATTGTCAAGAATTTTAAAAAGAGTATGTCAACCATCATTCGAATTTCTGACATTCAAAAGATTAGTCTCGTTCCACATACGATTCGAATCGCACAACAAAAAACACCGTAAACTTCCAAGCTTGGGAAGCATGCGGTGTTTTTTTTTACGTTTTAGGCACGAACCGTTTGGCTGGTTCCATCTTCTTTATAGAGGTTGATCAAGCCTTCTTTGAGTGCACGGATCATATCACCTGGTTCAACTGGTGTTGGCATATGAATAGTCAATAACTCCATTGGATTTGGAGCCCGATCAATTTTATTACCCTTGGCATCATGCAAATCTTCAATGACTGTTTCAAAATGACGGAACCCAGGTCCGTAAAATTCTACTTGGTCTCCTTCATTGATGACATTCCGTTGTCGAATGGTCGCAATTTGCTTGTCCGCATCATAGGCTACCACTTCTCCGACAAACTTGTACTCTGGAATCTTCCGACGAGCCCCAAACAGTTGCTCGTTTTCAGATGGTGTTCCGTAATAGAATCCTGTAGCCAACTCACGTTGGGCTACCTTCCACATTTCATCTACTAGATCTTGCTTAATCGCTTCAAACTTCTCAGGACTTTCCAAATAAGCATCAACAGCTGCCTTGTAGCAGTTCGTTACGGTAGAGACATAGTGAATGGACTTCATCCGACCTTCAATCTTGAGGCTGTCCACTCCATTTTCAATCATATCAGGGATATGGTCAATCATCGACATGTCCACAGCTGACATCGAGAATTCTTCAGGGATTTCCCCTTTGAGACTCTTACGTTCTTGGCCAAATGGCATATCGTAGAGATCGTACTTCCAACGACAAGATTGGGAACATCCTCCACGGTTGGCATCACGCATACTCATATGATTGGACAAGGTACAACGGCCAGAGTAGGAGATACACATTGCTCCGTGAACAAAGGCTTCAATTTCAACATCCGTCCGCTTACGAATTTCCGCTAGTTCTTCCATCGAAACTTCGCGAGCCAAAACGACCCGTGTCAAGCCCAAGTCTTTCCAAAACTCTAGAGTTTCATAGTTGGTGGCACTAGCTTGGGTAGAGAGGTGAATTTCCAAGCCAGGAGCTTCTGTCGCTGCGATCGTAATCAAGGCAGGGTCTGAAACAATGACTGCTGCGATTCCAATATCCCGTAAGCGACGGAACCATTCACCAGCTCCAACTTCATTTCCTTCATGCATGACCATATTGGCTGCAACATAGACCTTGGCACCATATTTGGCCGCAAATTGGACTCCTTCTTCCATTTGCTCGAAAGTGAAGTTCCCTGCACGGCTACGAAGACCATAGGCCTGACCACCAATGAAGACGGCATCCGCACCATAGCGCACAGCAACCTTTAGTTTTTCAAGTGTTCCCGCAGGTGATAGAACCTCAGGACGTTTCAATTGTTTTGTCATCATATCTCCTAGTATATTACAAGTATATTAGTTAGATTATCAATCTTGTCTATTTTATAGCAAATCCAGTCGAAAGGCAATGGTTTGGGAATTGTTTTGACAATTCTCATTCTTTACCATCACTAAAAAGGAAGGCCCGCACTCCTGGCAGGCTTTTCTCCTTTATTTAACCATGTCTGGATCGTAATCATAAAATCCAGTGTCAAGGAAACGATTCTTAGGATGCAATTGGTGAATCTGCTCATCCAATAAGAAGGCTTGATCAGATGTGAAGGTCCCAGCTTCTAGAAGCTCACGTGCTTTCACAAAACACTTGGCAATTTCCACAAAGTTTTGACCAGGTGTATAAATCCCCTCTAACTTCCAGTGGGTGAAACCATGCTCGACTAACTCAGAGAGTTTGGTCATCAAATCCAAGTCATTATTGGCAAAAATATGAGTTCCATGCTTGTCCTCAAAGATAGAATAGTGGCTTTCTGGATCTCCTGGTTCTGCCAAAAAGAGATCGCGCTCTCTCGTCTTTTCGTCATCGATGTGAGTAAAATTATAATAATTTTGTAGAAGAGGACGTTTAGAATGGTGAATCACACTGGCACCATAAACCAATACTTCAGCAGGAATCTCTAAGATTTCTGGCATCTTGAAAAGCTCTGCAGATGGGATTTCTCGAGCAAGAACAGCTTCTGAAGCACCAGCCTTTTGTCCCCAGAAATTAATCTGACGGCTACTTGTCACCATAGTTGAAGCATCATAAATGGTTTTAAAGCTGTAGCCATCCCGCTTCAATACATAAAAGACGCCTGCATCTCCTACCGTGATATAATCGACGTTAATCGAAGCAAGGAAATCTAAAAATGGTTTGATACGATCCATCATGTCTTGGTGCATCAAGGCATTGACAGCCACTGTCATTTCCTTACCTGCCGCATGGACTAGATCAGAAATTCGACTTAATTCGTCATACGAGAAAGTGTGAGGAAGTCGTAATCCAAATTCCTTTTCTCCGACATAAATACGGTCCACACCTACTTCTAGAAGGGCTTGAACCTGTTCAATACTTTCAGCTGTAGCTGTAATAATTATCTTTTTCATGAAAACTATTATACCAAAAAAGTCATTTTGCTCTCTAAATTTCTTAATTTTGTAAAAATTGTAACAGTTTTGTAACATTTCTATGCTTGAAAACGTGTTAAAATAATAGAGTACTGTTAGGAGAGAGAAATATGCCCGCAAGAAAACTTAGAGTTGTTGAAGAATACGACTATGTCGAAATCCCTCTTCAACAAGAGAATACAACAACTAATTATGATTTTAACCTTGATACTGAACCAGCTCCGCAATTAAGTGAGCTACTATTTTTCCTTAATATTGCTGTGTTTTGTGTCTTAACTGTTTTATTTAGTTTCGTCTTTTTATCAATGAAGATGAATACCTTCTTTGCTTTTGCCTCAGCAATTGCTTGTAGTTTGGGAAGTATCCAAGCTTTCCGCATTTTCCAGTTAAAACGGAAACAGGACTAAGATTACATTTTTAGCCTCCTTCGGGAGGCTTTTTGGCATTTCCCATCCTCGTTTGTCATTTCATAAAAGAAATCCCTCACCATTGGTGAGGGATTATTGAATATTGACTAACCATTGTGTTACATAAAACAGCTTAACGATTTTCAAAAAATGACTTTTACTTTTTTAGCCATTTGAGAAGATTAAAAACTTTCCGCTGTGAGAAAAGTGCCTGAAACAAAGTTGTTTCAGGCACTCGGGAGTTTTGAGACCTTAGGCTCAAAACTAAGTCATGGAACTTCTTCGAAGTTCGCTGACGTCCGTACTCACCTAAGGGAAGTTTTTCAGAAGACTTTATCTTCAATCTGAATCCCTCACCAATGGTGAGGGATTATTTTATTCTTCTTCTACAGCTGTTTCTTCTAATTCAAGGACAATCTCTTCACTTTCTTTTTCCTGTTTAGGCTGGAAAGGACTTGCTTGATTGCCGGTCTTTTGCTGGATTTTTTCCTTAATCGTTTGGATAGCATCTTGTGAAAATTCTACCACATCCTGCGTCTTATCTTTCACTGTCTCGATAACAGTGTCTTTGTTGATCTCACCACTTTCAACTTTTTCCTTGGTTTGCTGAATAGCGTCTGATGCTTGCTTGGATAGTTCAATCGCAGATTGTTTCACAGAATCATGAACTTCTTGTGGATTTTCTTGGTATTCTTTTACAAAACCTTTGACTTTCCCAGTCAACTCTTTCCCTTTTTCTGTTGTCAGGAAGTAGGCAACAGATGCGCCAGTGATCGTTCCAATTAACAATGATGATAAACGTCCCATAAGGTACCTCTTTTCTTATTTAAATAATTTCATAGCCATGCGAGCTGCCTTTAATCCGACAGATGTTTTAACGGTTTTCCCACCAACTACGACAGCTTTTTTGCTAATCTGACGCGCTTGATCATTCAGATCTGATACAGATACAGACAAATCTGCCACTGCTGTGAAGAGTGGATCAATGGTTGCAACTTTTTGATTCAAATCTTCTGTCAAAACATTCACTTTTGCTAACAACTCATTGGTTTGGTGTAAGGTTACATTCACATCTGATGTCAAGGTCTTAATCGTTACCTGAGTCTCATCTACAACTTTTCCAATCTTTGAAAACAAGATAATCAAGTAGATGACCAAAACTACTAAAGCTAACCCTAAAAGCCCATAGGCAATTTCAATAAACATTTCTTTTCTCCTTAATCTATTTCCGTTCTATAAAATGGTGCATTCTTTTTTCGTTGATAGATCATGATGCTGATTCCAAGTAGGATGAGGATCAGGGAAAGCCATTGTGAAACTCGAATTCCCAAAAACATCAAGCTATCTGTCCGCATTCCTTCAATAATCATTCGACCAAAGCCATACCAGATCAGATAGAAAGCAGTAACTTCGCCCTTTCTCAAAAGTTTCGGACGACGACGCAAGTAAAGAATCAGCACAAAACCAAGCAAGTTCCAACAAGATTCATATAAGAAGGTCGGTTGACGGTAATGTCCATCAATAAACATCTGATTCCGAATGAAAGAAGGTAAATAATCTAAATTCTTAACAATGGCTCCGTAGGCTTCTTGGTTAACAAAATTGCCCCAACGGCCAATACTTTGAGCAATCATGACACTCGGTGCAGCGATATCTAAAAAATCAACTGGATCAATCAAACGACTGCGTGAAAATAGGTAGAGGACCAGAGCTCCTGCCAGGAGTCCACCATAGATAGCGATCCCACCGTTCCATACGGCAAAAATCTCTCCTGGATTTTCCCTGAAATATGACCATCGAAAAATAACATAGTAGAGACGGGCCCCTATGATTGCTACTGGAAAAGCAATCAGAATGAAATCAATGATATCGTCTGACTCTATCCCTTTACGAGGTGCTTCTTTCATAGACAGGATGACTGCCAAAAGGAGACCGAGGATAATACAAATCGCATACCAACGGATACTAAAGGGACCGAGTTGAATAGCTACTGGATTCATACTTTCACCTCATTTTGATCAATCAACTGGGTCAATCGATCTTCAAAGGTTTTAGTAGCATCATATCCCATTTCTTTGGCGCGGTAATTCATCGCTGCTGCTTCAATGACAACGGAAATATTGCGACCTGTCTTAACAGGGATGCGAATTCTTGGAATGGTTACTCCACAGAATTCAATTTCTTCCGCATTATTACCAAGACGATCGTAGGTTTGTTCCTTGGTGTAGTTTTCCAAGTAGACAGCGATTTGAACCTGTGAAGAATCCTTCACAGCACTGGCACCATAGAGACTCATGACATCAATGATCCCTACTCCCCGAATCTCTAGCAGATGGCGTAGAATTTCAGCAGGCTCACCCCACAAGGTCATCTCATCACGGGCGAAGACATCTACCCGGTCATCTGCTACCAAACGATGGCCTCGTTTGACGAGCTCTAACCCAGTCTCACTCTTCCCGATTCCACTATCTCCTTGGATCAGAACCCCCATGCCATAGATATCCATCAAGACACCATGGACACTAGTTCTTTCCGCAAGGAGAGAATCTAGGTAGCTTGATAGTTCACCAGACAAACGACTAGTTGGAACGCGACTGCTTAAAATCGCGATTTGCTTTTCCTCTGCAGCACGGAGCATTTCTTCTGGAATCTCCAAATCACGCGCAATAATGATAACTGGTGTTTCCGGCTGGAACATCTTTCTCAAAACTTGGTGACGATTGTGGGATGTCATCTTGATGAGGTAAGACCACTCTTTCATCCCAACCAATTGAATTCGTTCTGGAGTATAGTAATCAAAATATCCTGTCATTTCAAGTCCAGGACGTGAAATATCTGCCGTTGTGATTTCTTTTTCAAATAGGCTTTCATTGCCGTACACAACCTTCAAACGAAGCTTATCAATTAAATCTCGGACTGTTATTGCCATAGGCTTCTCCCTTTTTGTTTTCTCTTACTATTATAGCAAATTATCCCAGGTAAGACTTGCTCAAGCATCTTTTTTTGGTATCGAAACTGATGCTATTATTCTCACACTTATTCCAGTACTCTTTGATGTTTCTCTTTATCCTTCTTATCCCATTTTTCCATCGTCCGCTTTTTAAGTTAAAAAAACAAAGATGGAGAAAGGCCTGACCCTTCTCCACATTCTTATTTGATTCATGAAAACTCTTTAAAAGAATGGATCATCGTCTTTGATTACTTGTGCATCCTTCCGTTTGCGAGGTCCGAGGCCATACTTTTCTCTTTCAAGGTCTTCTTTATACGGCAAGGAGAAGGCACACAGGCAATAAATAGCCAAGCCTACAAGCCCATAAGCATGAAAGATACTAAAGAGCACAAAGAGAAAACGCAATAGGTTTGCATCGAGCCCAAATCGATCCGCTAGTCCAGCAAATACTCCGAAAACGATTCTGCCTCGACGTAATTTATAAAAAGTTGGATTCAAGGGCCTACCTCCTATTATTTTAGAACAGTATATCCCGAAATCAAGTCACTGTCATCCGACTCAAGGCCGATTTCCTGGATCAATTGTCCCTTGATACTTAAGTAGTCCTCGACACCGCCCACAGCGATACTTTTGCAGATCAATCCGCCGCTTTCTCCGGAATTCTTGTCCACAGATTGTACAAACATAAATCTTATAGTTTCCCTTATCAACTGAAGGGGCATACCGCAAGCCGTCTACCTTTTTGAGTAAGGCCTTGAAATCTTGATCCTGATGGCGATAGCCCTTTTTCATGTAGTAGAGATGGTAGTGACACAATTCATGGCGGACAATCTTTCGAAAAATCTCCCAGCCAAATCTTTCTAGGATTCTGGGATTGAAATCCAGATGGCCATCTTTAGGAAAGAAGCGACCGCCGGTCGAACGCAAACGAGGATTCCAAATCGCTTGGTGGAGAAAGGGGCGGCCAAAATCTTCCAGCGATACTTCTTGAACGTATTTAGTCAGATTCATGTGGTGCCAAGAGGGAAAGATTTACCTTTTCCCGTTCTAAATCAATCTTGTAGACCCAAACGGTCACTAGGTCACCAACTGAAACAACTTGACTTGGATGCTTGATAAATTGCTGACTCATCTGTGAAATGTGGATCAAACCATCTTCATGAATCCCAATATCGACAAAGGCTCCAAAGTCAACAACATTGCGGACAACTCCTTCTAGTTTTTGACCAATCTTCAAGTCTTTCAAATCAAGAACATCCTGACGAAGGACAGGAGCATCAAAAGAATCACGTAAATCGCGACCTGGTTTGAGAAGATCTGCGACAATATCTTTCAAGGTTTCAGGGCCAATTTCAAGTTCCTGGGCCATAGAAACCGTGTCAATTTGTTTCAATTTAGCTTGGGCCTCTTCATCCATTTCCCGAATCCCTAGTAAGGTAAAGAGCTTCTTCACTGCAGGGTAACTTTCTGGATGGACCCCTGTCCGATCGAGGAAATTCTCACTTTCTGGAATCCGTAAGAAACCAGCTGCTTGTTCAAAAGCCTTGGCTCCCAGACGAGGAACCTTTTTAATCTGTGCCCGAGAAGTGATCAACCCTTCTTCTTCCCTGTACTTCACGATGTTCTCAGAAATGGTTTTATTGAGACCAGCCACGTGAGACAAGAGGGCTGGACTAGCAGTGTTAATATTAACTCCGACTTGGTTTACCACGGTATCAACTACGAAATCAAGGCTTTCAGATAATTTCTTCTGGCTGACATCATGTTGGTACTGGCCGACTCCGATGGATTTTGGGTCAATCTTAACCAACTCAGCCAGTGGATCCTGCAAACGACGGGCAATGGAGATGGCTGAACGCTTTTCAACCGTCAGTTCTGGAAACTCATGGCGAGCCAATTCACTAGCTGAATAGACGGAGGCACCACTTTCGTTCACAATGACATAGCTGACATTTGGAACTTCCTTGAGGACTTCCGCAACAAAGGCTTCGCTCTCTCGACTAGCTGTCCCGTTCCCGATCGCAATGATTTCCACACCGTATTGACGAATCAGCCGTTTCAGTTCTTCTTTGGCTGCTTCAATTTGTGCTGGTTTAGCCGGCGCAACAGGGTAAATCACCTGGGTGGTCAACATCTTTCCTGTCTGATCGACAACAGCTAATTTAGCTCCTGTCCGAAAAGCTGGGTCAAATCCCAAGACCACGCGCCCCTTGAGGGGAGCAATCAGCAAAAGGTGACGAAGATTTTCAGAGAAAAGCTGAATGGCTCCATCTTCTGCCACTTCTGTCAGTTCTGTCCGAATTCGACGCTCCATAGCTGGTAGCATTTTCTTTTTCAGAGCCTGGTTAATGACTTCTTCAATGTAGCTATTCTTCGATTTAAATCGGGCTTCAAAGTGACGAATCAAACGGTCTACAGGATGCTCAAATCCAACCTTTAATACCCCTAATTTCTCTCCACGGTTTAAGGCAAGGGTTCGGTAGCCCTGCATGTTTGCAATCTTCTCAGAAAAATCATAATAGATTTGGAAGACTTGCTTCTCGTCTTTGCTTTCATCCTTCAAGCTAGAGGTGATCAAAGAGTGTTTGCGAATCTCCTGGTAGGTAAGGTTGCGCAATTGTGGGTCTTCTGCAATGGCTTCGACCAAAATATCGATTGCTCCAGAGATTGCATCCTTTACAGTTGGAAATCCTTCTGATAAGAATTCTTCTGCTGCTGTTTCCAAGTCCTTTTGATCTTGCAGAATCATCCGAGCAAGTGGAAAAAGTCCTGCCTCACGCGCAATGGTTGCCTTGGTCCGGCGTTTTTCCTTATAGGGAAGATACAATTCTTCCACATCCGCCAATTTTTCAGCTTGCTTAATCGCTTCTTTTAAGGCTGGGGTCAGTTTCCCAAGCTCTTCAATCTTAGCGAGAACCGTTTCTTTCCGATCGGCTAAGGCTGTTAAAGACTTGTCCATGTCGATAATAGCTTTGATGGCTACTTCATCTAAATTACCCGTAGCATCTTTTCGATACCGAGCGATAAAGGGGATGGTGGATCCCTCTGCTGTTAAGGTCAAAACAGTATCAATTTGTTTGAGACTGACGCCCAATTCTTGGGCTATTTTTTCATATTTTTCCATAGCTTCTATTATACCATAGAAGGCCTTCTATACTTCTTTTTCATCTTACTTTTGGACTTGATTTTCCCCTCTTTTTTGAGAATTTGATATAATGAGGAAAAAAGAAAAGGAGACCTATCATGGCGATTAAATTTTCAAAAACAGACGATTTAGACAAACTCTTTGAGGAATTTGCTGTCTTCCCAGATCCCCCTCAAGTCACTTTACCAGATGACAAGAAGAATGAAACAGCAGGGGAAAACGTGCAGAAGGATTCTAACAAATGAGTTTCTTCCAACAGTTGCCAACCAGTGTCCTTCAGGCTGGAGCGATTTTTCTTTCGATTATGATTGAAGCCCTTCCCTTTGTTTTAATTGGAAGTATCATTTCAGGGGCGATTGATGTCTACATCACCCCTGAAAAAGTCTACCGAGCCCTTCCCAAAAATAAATGGGGGAGAATTCTGTTTGGGACCTTGATTGGCTTTATTTTTCCTTCCTGTGAGTGTGGCATCGTCCCTATTATCAATCGTTTTTTAGAGAAGAAGGTGCCTAGCTATACAGCTGTGCCCTTTCTAGTGACAGCCCCGGTTATTAACCCCATTGTCCTCTTTGCCACTTATTCTGCCTTTGGAAATTCTATTCAAATGGCTCTCTTACGAGCGATCGGCTCTATCCTGGTAGCGACTGTTCTGGGGATTTTCCTAGGATTTTTCCAAACAGCTTCTATTCAACGGGCCAACCGCAAGGAAGTCCATCTTCATGACTTTTCAAAACTATCTGCCAGTCAACGCTTCTTCCAAGTATTTGTGCAGGCCATTGACGAGTTTTTCGACACTGGACGCTATCTGGTCTTCGGTTGTTTATTTGCCAGTGTGGTTCAGGTTTATGTGCCAACTCGCGTGCTAACTTCTATTTCAGCGACGCCACTCCTAGCCATTCTCCTCCTCATGCTTCTCTCCTTCCTCCTCTCCTTGTGTAGTGAGGCGGACGCCTTTATCGGCTCTTCCCTTCTCTCTAGTTTTGGCTTAGCTCCCGTTTTAGCCTTTCTGGTTATCGGACCTATGTTAGACGTCAAGAACCTCTTAATGATGAAGAATTATCTGACCAATCGCTTTATTGTCCAATTCATTAGCATCGTCAGCCTCGTTGTCTTGGTTTATGCTTGGCTTGTGGGGGTGGTCCTATGATTCGATTTCTCATTTTAGCAGGCTATTTCGAAATTACTATGTATTTGCAGCTTTCTGGTAAGCTCAACCAATACATTAATATGCATTATTCCTATTTAGCCTATATCTCTATGATTCTTTCCTTCCTCTTGGCTGTCGTCCAGCTCTATATTTGGATGAAGAATCTGCCCGTTCATAGTCACCTCACCAGTAAAAAAGCTAAAGTCATGAGTATTCTTCTGCTCCTGATTCCCTTGATTGTAGGGATTGGCTTCCCGACAGTGACCTTGGATTCCCAAACGGTTTCAGCCAAGGGCTATCATTTTCCCATCGCGGCTGGCTCTTCCAAAGATATTCAAAATGATGAGGGGACAACCAACCAATACCTCAAGCCAGATACTAGCAGTTATTTTACCAAGTCTGCTTATGAATCTGAGATGAGGGCTGCAGCCAAGAAGTATCTCAAGCAAGATCATATCCAGATCACGACAGAAAACTATATGGAAGTCATGGAAGTGATCTACGACTATCCAGATGAATTTGCTGGAAAAACTTTTACCCTAACCGGCTTCATTTATAAGGATCCCCAGGATCCGGGCAGTCAGTTCCTTTTCCGTTTTGGAATTATCCACTGTATCGCTGATTCAGGAGTCTATGGTTTGTTAACCAAAGGAGCCTCCCAAACCTATGACGATAACACCTGGGTCCAGGCTACTGGAACTCTCAAGATCCAATACCATAAACAACTTGGCCAAACCCTTCCTATCCTAGAAATAAAGGAAGCCCACTCAGTAGAAAAACCTACGAATCCTTATGTCTATCGGGTCTTCTAAGGGCCGTTAAACATCTCTCGGTTGTGACCTTTCGGTCCAACCTTTTTTTATAGCGTCATACATTTAACCTGCAAGATGAAAGTCCGAATACTTTTACTTTCAAAGGGAAATTATCTGAATTTTATGGTAAAATATGGTTTATCAAGTTAGAAAATAGGTATGATCATGTCATCTAAAGTTATTGTAACAATTTTCGGTGCTAGTGGAGATTTGGCTAAACGCAAGCTCTACCCTTCACTCTTTAGACTTTATAAATCAGGTAATCTATCTGATCATTTTGCTGTTATTGGAACTGCTCGTAGACCATGGAGTAAAGAGTACTTCGAATCTGTTGTTGTCGAATCTATCTTAGACTTGGCAGATAGCGCAGAAGAGGCTCAAGCATTTGCTAGTCATTTTTACTACCAAAGTCACGATGTTAATGACACTGAGCACTATATTGAATTACGTAAGCTTCAGGCTGAGTTAAATGAAAAGTATCAAACTGAACACAACAAGCTCTTTTTCCTCTCTATGGCACCTCAATTTTTTGGTACCATTGCTAAACACCTCAAATCTGAGCAAATCGTTGACGGTAAAGGCTTTGAACGTTTGATTGTTGAAAAACCTTTCGGTACAGATTATGAGACTGCAAGCAAACTAAACGAAGAGCTCCTAGCTACTTTTAACGAAGATCAAATCTATCGTATCGACCACTATCTCGGTAAAGAAATGATTCAAAGTATTTTTGCCATTCGCTTTGCCAATATGATTTTTGAAAATGTTTGGAATCGTGAGCACATTGATAACGTTCAGATAACCTTTGCAGAGCGTCTCGGTGTTGAGGAACGTGGTGGCTACTATGATGAGTCTGGTGCCCTTCGTGATATGGTTCAAAACCATACTCTACAACTTCTATCACTCCTAGCTATGGATAAGCCCGCAAGCTTTACCAAGGATGACATTCGTGCGGAGAAAATCAAGGTCTTCAAGAACCTTTACCACCCTACAGATGAGGAACTCAAAGAACAATTCATCCGTGGCCAATATCGTTCTGGTAAAGTCGATGGCATGAAATACATCTCTTACCGTAGCGAACCAAATGTCAACCCTGAATCTATGACAGAAACATTTGCTTCAGGTGCCTTCTTTGTAGATACTGATCGCTTCCGTGGTGTACCTTTCTTCTTCCGTACAGGTAAACGCCTAACAGAAAAAGGAACACACGTGAACATTGTCTTCAAGCAAATGGATTCTATTTTCGGAGAACCACTAGCACCGAATGTGCTTACCATCTACATCCAGCCAACCGAAGGATTCTCTCTCAGTCTTAACGGTAAAAAGGTAGGGGAAGAGTTTAGCCTTGCGCCGAATTCTCTTGACTATCGAACAGATGCGACTGCTACAGGTGCTTCACCAGACCCATATGAAAAACTCATCTATGATGTTTTGAACAATAACTCAACCAACTTTAGCCACTGGGATGAAGTAAGCGCATCATGGAAATTGATTGACCGTATCGAGAAACTTTGGGCAGAAAATGGTGCTCCACTCCATGACTACAAGGCTGGTAGCATGGGACCTCAAGCTAGCTTTGATTTACTTAAAAAATACGGAGCTGAGTGGACCTGGCAACCAGATACAAAGCTCTAACCAAAGAAGCGACGTACTCCATTACGTCTACGACAAAATCGGACAGATTGAAAAAACGTATGAGTAAGCCCATATCTGTTGGAGGATGTTCATCTGCCAATTCACCAAAACGATTATCTTAAGAGGGTATTATGAAAAAGTTATTAGTATGGGGATATGCTCTGCAAAGTATGGATAAAGCAGGAAAAATGGGGTTGCCACGAGTAAGTAGTGGAGTCCTAGGGATATCAGAGGAATTCAACCCTAAAAAAACGCATCCTGATTTTGACTTTCCATGGAGTTGGTTCGTAAAGGGGCAAGAAATTCCTCCGATGCCTGAAAAGGTTTATGTCTGCTTAAAGAAAGCAAGAGGTGTTACTTTTGATTTTCTTCCATACAATGATTTCTTTATCATGTCAGCGCGCTTTTTGGAATTTATAAAAAAATATGGGTTTGATCATGATTTTGGTATGAGCAAGGCAATTATTGTCAATACAAAAGGTGAGCTATTGACGAATGAAGTCTATTATTTGGTAAGAATAGTTAGCTGGGAAATTGAGGATGAAATTGTTTATCCAGATTTAGGAAGAGATGAAAAAGGTTTTTCGCTGGAGGCATATACTAATTCAGATAAGGATATTTTGCTGTCTACCAATTATAATTATTCAGGAACGCTTTTGGTCTCAGAAAATTTAAAAGAAAAAATATTGGAAATGTTCTCCTTACCTTTTCTTTATACTTTGAAGGAATGGAAGGAGCAAAATTATTATGAATTTATTGGATTTGATGAATTATAGCAAAAAGGAAATTTAAATGTCAAAATTACTTTTTACTTCTTCTAAAACACCACATAGTATTGGTTATATTGGAGGAGGAGCTGAACATATTCCGTTAGAATTATGGCCTAAAGTTCCAAATTCTGATGCCTATCAAACGCATCTATTTACTCTTTATTCTGACTTTTTACCTGAAAATGTATTCCCTCGTAGAAATTATTATATCTCTGTTTTTATTTCTATAGAGGAGCATGTACTGGGAGGAGTAAAAGACTCTATTTCATCTAAATATACTGTTAATTGTCAGGATGATTTGATTTTACTAAATGATGGTTTTAGTTGCGTTATCCTTTATGAAAGGGAACAAGCTATCAACAAGCAAGATTTAGGAAATATTTCTTTAGAAAGAAAATTTTTTGAAAGGCTTGATGAAGTTAATAACGAAGCTGATGCAAAATATAATGAAGATGAACATTTATTCTTTGAAGATAATGGGATGGGCTTGGATGTATCCAAAATTTTTGGTAATCCTTATTTTGAACAAGATATAATATATCCTTCTCCTAAGTTTAGTTTTTGCTTGCAATTATTAGAAGAAGATATAGATAAAAAGTTACATATTTTTCAGAATGGTATTGGTTATTTTTATTATGACCAAAATATTAAGAAAAAACTTCTATCTGGAAGTCAAGCAGGTATTTTCTTTATTCAAAATACTTAATAATTAACATGAAACCTTCAGTTTCAACTTAGCAAGCCGTAGCCTGCACAAAACCTCCAATCCCGACGTGGGGTATGTGCGGAACGCACGCACGCAGTTTCCGCTTTTCAGACGACCTCAAAACCTTCTTTGAGGTTGTCTGAACCATCTGTTCTTTAACAATCTCATCTAAAACTAGCCATGAATTGGCGAAAGTTGATGGAAGCGGTAAGCATCCATATTTCCCAGTAGATAGAAAATGCGTTTGATAAGGATAGAAAGCAATATTGGAAAGATAGGGCGAAAGCAGAAAAAAGACGCAGAAGAAAAGCTGGAAAATGTTAAGGTCAATTTACTTATATTTATATCAAAGAGGTTTGTTATGTTTGATACTAATTTTAAAGAATATCTTGATGATGAATTTGGTAGAATATTCCCAGAAAGTCAGGAGGAATATCGTAAATTATTCAAAGGGTTAGGTTTTGGGGAGCTAAATCATGACTTCATTGAATTTTGGGCGACATATAGTGATGAAATTTATGGGAAAATTGGATATTTGGTTGATTTAGCAATGGACTTAGAGGATTTTTCAAGTAGCCAAACAGAAATTTTGAGAAAAAATATTGGCTTACCTGATAATTATTTTTCCCTGTTGAATAATGAGTTGGATGATTATATCCTGTATGATAAAAATACCGATGAGGTTTTTTATGTAGAGGCTCCCACTATTCAAAAGTTTATAGAAAATAAACAATTTAGCAAACATTGGGATAACTTTGAACATTTTATTAAAGATTATCTAAATTATAATGCTTAAGATGTTTAATTTTTAAGCGATTAGCAAGCCGTAGCCTGCAAAACCTCCAATCCCGACGTGGGGTGTGAGCGGTACGCACGCACGCGGCTTTTTTTGGTTTATTAGACGGCCTCTGTAATGAAATAAATTTTAAATTAAATTTTCAATAACTGAGAAAGGACGATTAAAATGCTTGATTCAGATACAAGAAATATGATTTCTGTATGGATAGGAACATCAAATAAGACGTTAGATGAATTTAATAAATACACTGAAGGAATGGAAGATTCAGATTCTCAATGTCCAGCATTTGCAGATTTTGGGGTTTCATTTATTGATTCAGACTTTTTTGTAGCTTTTCGTACCAAAAACGGAGAGATTGTTCCAATTGAAATTTTAGCTGAAGAAATTGGTACGCATTCGAAAAAAGCCACAGAAGAAATTATAAGAGCATCTAAAGAAAAAGGTGTGAATGAAGGGAATTCTTTGTATTATTATGCAAATGCTACTTTTGAACCCGATGATCCAGAAAAACTTTATAATGACTTAAAATTTATAGGAACGTTTAAAGATCCTAGAAAAAAATATCGCTAGTGATAGTGAAACATTAGTCAGGATAAAGGCCGTCTGAAAGTTTTTTTCAGATGGCCTTAAACAAAATTAGATTAACGGCAATCTGATGGTTGCACCATCGACTACGCCTACGACCCTTTCGGCAGACGCCTTTCCAAAGAACGGCAAGACAAACTCGCCTGGACGAGTACCGAACCGAAACGCACCCACTTCGTTTGGGACGGCGCCACCTCTTGCAGGAAGTCCAACCGGACGGCAGATGTACCTATATCTACGACGCCGATCCCGACAGCTACGAACCTTTACAGGTCCGCTGCTGAAGGCGAAAGCAAACAGAAAATCCACTACTTCCACTGCGACCAAATCGGCATCCCGAGAGAGATGACCGATAGAGACGGTAACCTCTTGTGGTTCGGCAACTACACCGGTTGGGGCCGTCTGAAAGAGGAAACCAACATATCCGGCACTGCTCACCAACCCTTC
The DNA here is from genome assembly GCF_058200355.1 of Streptococcus sp. SCPM-O-B-23252 (M501). NCBI lineage: Bacteria > Bacillati > Bacillota > Bacilli > Lactobacillales > Streptococcaceae > Streptococcus > Streptococcus sp. SCPM-O-B-23252 (M501). The sequence goes on along the minus strand of NZ_JBYQGS010000001.1, from coordinate 439,766 downwards.
CGCCTGCAAAACCAGTATTGCGACCGTGAGACGGGGCTGCACTACAACTTCTTCAGGTATTACGAGCCTGAGGCCGGGCGGTTTGTGAATCAGGACCCGATTGGATTGGATGGTGGAGATAATCTTTATTGGTTTGCACTGTATACACAAAAGTGGATCGATTCATTGGGATTATCAAGATGCGATCCTTGCGGTAAAGATAAAGATAAGCTTCCAGGTGGCACAACAGTTAAAGATTTTAAAGCTTCTCTTGTTAAATTACCACCAGGAGAAAGGGTTGCAAAAATAAAAAGCATGGCGGAGCAAGTAGCTAGTTCTCGTAGTTGGACAAGAGCAAAAAATATTGAAAGATTAAATCCAAAGAGGACAATATATACTGATGGTACAAACTTTTATTCTTTAGATACACAACATGGAAGGTTTGAAAAACTAAATAAGAAAGGTAAAAACATGGGTGAAGTTGATATGTGTTTAAATGAAAAAGGTAAACAAGATTCTAGTGGTGGACACGATATAAGGATTAAATGATGCAGAAATTAGTAAATTATAATAGTAATTTGGCGCATGGTACCGTTTTTAGATTTCCAGGTTCATATCCACATGAAAAATATGTTGATCTGATGTTAGTTGAATTTCCAGATAGTGATAAAAAATTCGGTCTTGTTGTATCTACTGGTCATAAAGCAGGATTGATTTTGATTAAACTTCCAAAGGAAGCTGAATCAAATCACTTTGCTGGAATAGATAGACAATGGGTAATAGATAACTGGAATAAATGGATATATGAGACTTGTAATATTGATGATGTCTATGTAATTCAAAACTACCCAATTCCTGTTATTGATTACAGCAAGCCGTAGCCTACATGAAACCTCCAATTCCGACATAGCATGGGTGCGGTAATCATGCTGTTTCTGCTTCTCAGACGACCTCAATCCTTTTTCGAGGTCGTCTGAATAATCTCATTATCGTTCACTCTTGCTCTATATCTTACATACGAATACGGCCTGATATAGCCGCAATGAAAGATGGGAAAATCTATTTTATTGAGGTAAAAAATAATATAGACGATTAACGAAAGGTCAAAAGAGATCAGGGCTATTCAATTTGAAAAAACCGCACAATGCTGGGGGAAAATGTCCGAAGGCTGCATATATGGTTTTAACAAAAAATAAGGATAAGCAAACGGATGTGGGTTCCTCTAAAGGTGTTGCTCGCTTTATGACATTAGTATTCAAAGATTGATTTTAAGAAGGATAATTATGAAAAGTAAAGAATTTATTCAAGGCCTTATTGAATATTTAAAAAATAATTTAAATATTCCTGATGCTAATTTTCTAAAAGATAGGATTAAATTTAAAAAAGGAAAATATGTTTATGGTGAAATATCCTTTAGCAATTCTCGTACTTTCGAGGGGGTCATACTTCACCTATATGCATACAATTCTGAAATGGGAAATTTTTTCTCCCAAAATGTTCCTCCTTATGATAAATCGTCAAATCCATATGATTTAGTATTTGTACAACCATCTATATCGCAGGCGCATTTTTTTAAAGCTCCCCCTATTACCTCATTTCCTTATGGAGATGCCATTAAATTACCTGAATCTGAGAATGATGCAAAAAACATCTATCCAGATGTATTAAAGCATTTGCAGCAAAATCATATTCCAATCATTATGGCCTTCCATTCCGGTAGCAAAGAAGTTTTAAAATATTTATCACTTTATCCAGAGGCTTTTCGTTTTAAAGCGTTAACCGCTATTTATATTATAAATAAGAATGAATTACCACTAAATGATCCTTTAATACAGAATATTTTATTGTTTGATAAAAAAGTATTAGAAAATGATAATGGCTTGTTTAGCAAGGATGATTTGATCTTCCTGGAAAATTCTTTTGACCAAAAATTAAAACAACATATTATGCAATAATTAGTCCTTATAACAAGCCGTAGCCCGCACAAAACCTCCAATCCCGATGTAGGGTGTGTGCGGTACGCACGCACTCGGTTTCTGTTTTTCAGACGGTCTTCATCTTATTTTGTTAAAAATGTGCGCACGAAAGGGTTTTTATATCATACTGCTGCCTTTGAAATAGAATAAAAGGTGTATATAAAATCATGTGAGAAAATGATTTCAGAAACTAAACAGCAGGGATTAATTTCAAGGAAACAGGCAACAAGATTTCGTAGAATTATTGGTAAATGTTCCTAATTTTATTAAAGTAAATATATTGGAAAGGGTTAATATGAACTACTTGATTAAGCCATATGAATCAATTGGTGATTTTGTATTTGGTACTTCTCTTGAGGAAGTACAAGAAAAATATGGAAAACCAGCAAGAATAGTTGAAGATAATATTATGAATAATAAGGTGGAATATAGGAATGCTTGTGAGTTAGTTTATGAAAACGATAAACTGGTTTATGGATATTGCTTAAAAGATTCTAATCCCATATTAGGAGATATTGATATATTTAAAAATTCAATCGAAGACCTTAAAGCCATCGATTCAGAATTTATTGAAGGAAAAAAATATATTCTTTTTAAGAACCTCGGAATTTGCATAGGTGGTATGACAGGGAAAAAAATTCCTGAAGGCAAGTTATTAATTGCATTCGATAAAAATCACTTTGATTTTTTTGAATGTTTTATCGAGGTGTAATCGAACTGTAGCCAATGAAACTTCCAATTACGATGTAAAGTAAGCCGTACCCCTGACAAAACCTTCATTGCTGACGTAGGGTGTGTGCGGTACGCACGCACGCGGTTTCACGATCTTTGTCGTACTGTGTCCAATAGCCGTATTCTATAAAGAGATACTAGAACCGAAATATTATTTTAGAAGAGGATAGCATTATGTTAGATAGATTATATTTAATCAAATTGATTAATCAGTTGAGGAATTTTGAAGGATCAGAAGAGGATGAAGAGGTACTCCTTGAAAAATTAGAAAATTTGGTCACAGATCCAAATATATCAGATTATATATATTGGACAAACATGGGCTCCGAGGAAATAGTTGATAAAGTACTTAGTTACAAGCCTATTATCCTCCCTGATTCAAGCAATTTCTAGTCTACATGAAATTTTCAGTTTTAATGTAACATATGTGTGGAATGCATACATGTACTATGCGTAATAAACGACCTAACAAGAAATGTTGATTATTTGACGAAATTATAACTAAAAGGAGTAATGAAAATGAAAATTAAGAGTTTAGTTGAGAAAATGGGCGGAGTTCAAAGGTTTACATTTGAACCACTGATTCCTACATCTAGAAAATTAATGTCCAAATTTTTAGATATTACTAAAGAAGAGTTTTCAGATTATTTGGATTACCTTGAATTATTTGGTGGAGAGACGGGGTTTATAAAAGAATTTAAGTTAACACCATATAGTAATTTGCCTGAATATTGTTATCCTGATGACGATATTCCTGTGGGTGGTAATATCGAATGGAATGGTGGTGATTTAGGTTTTTTTTATGGTGAAAATATAAACTACTTAAAAAACTCCCAAATTAGCGAAAGGCTTGAAAAATACAAAAATAGAATACCAGATAATTTTCTACCAATATCAAGTAATGAATTTGGTGATTTGATTTGTCTATGTACTCAAGGAGAAAGAATTGGGCAAATTTTCTATTGGGATCATGAAAATGAATGGGATGAAGAAGATTATTTTGATGAATTTGGTGTACAAATGCCTGAAGAAGTAAAATTCCAAAATATCTATTTAATTGGTAAAAATCTATATGATTGCTTTAGCAGAATGATTCCAGTTTAATAAATGAAGCAAGCCGTAGCCCTTATAAAACCTTCAGTCCCGACGTAGAGTATTGACGTAGAGCATTGTGGTACGCACGAAAGCGGTTTCTCCTGTCTAAACCACATCAGCGAAGACGGCGAAAGCCGACAACAAACCCACTACTTCCACTGCGACCAAATCGGCATCCCTAGGGAGATGACCGATAAGGACGGCAACCTCCTGTGGTTCGGCGATTATTACGGTTGGGGCAAACTAAAGAGCAAAACTAACACATCCTGAACTGCTCACCAACCCTTCCGATTGCAAAACCAGTATTGCGACTGTGAAACGGGGCTGCATTACAACTTCTTCAGGTACTACGACAGTAGAATCGGACGGTTTAACAATCAAGATCCCATAGGATTAGTGGGCGGGGAGAATTTTTATGCTTTTGCGCCTAATGCTCAGGTGTGGGTTGATCCTCTAGGTTTGAATAAATGCTGTGAAAATAGCAAAGTTAAAACAGAACCAAACACAGCATTTTTTTGGTCAGGTAGAACAGATGGTATTGCTGGACAACATATTGCTGCCGATATTGCCAAATCTAAAGGAGGAACAACATTAGAAATGTTAATTGAAGCTAGAAAAATTATCATGCCTACGTGGGATCAAAATAACCAAGCAAGCATTAAAGCATGGGAAGATATTTCATCAGAGTATGCAACATGCGCTTCTGGTACTGTAACAGGCGTTATTGGCAAAGATCTGCGACCAGGAAATATATGGGAAAAAGGTAATTACTATGGATGATTTCGTAATTGAAAAAATTTCAAGAGGTATGTTAATTGTTTCTTTAAATGGAAATGAAATTTCATTTGAAGGAGAAATGTTCTTTCCAAATAATGAGTTTCACTTTTCCCTATATGCGAAAACAGCAAAATTTACTAAGACCAACCAAATTTTAAGCAAGGAAGAGTTAGATAATATTTTAGAACATTTAAAAAAAGAATTTATTTTAAAAAATAGAGTATTAGACATAATTTTCTAAATTTAATTATCAACTGTAAAGTAGCCCAAGCAAGCCGTAGACCACATGAAACTTCCAATTACTATGAAAAGCAAGTCGTAGCCTGCACAATGCCTTCAGTCCTGACGTAGGGGGTGTGTAGTACGCATGCGGTTTTTGTTTCCAGCCGATCTTAATATCTTTTTTGAGGTCGTCTGAACTATTTATTCGTTAAAATCTCATTACCATTAGTAATGGCATTCTATCTAGAGGTCGTTTTCCTGATAGCTGAAAAACTAATTGACATAGACAAATACAGGAAAAAATATATATTATGTTGAAAATATCAAATAATTCGTTAAATGGGATTGTATTGGGTCAAAAAAATGTGGTGGAAAATCTGAGCAAAAAACAAAGATTCACGAAAGTAGAAAGGATTTAAATAATGGGCCTGCCAAAACAAGCAATTGATTCAATTGTTAAATTATCAGCTAAAGAAAGATTGGATTATTCTATTAAAACTATATCTGGTATTGAAACTTTATACCTACTAAATGGAAAGGATGACTGGATATGTTTGCAAGATGATGAAGGAAAAGAATATCTAATGATTTTTCCAGAATCTGAGTTTGCGGAGTTAGCTCTCCAATGGAATCCTCAAGCATTGAGAATAGATGAAATGGAACTAGAGAACTTCTTAGAAGATACCGTTCCTTTAATGTCTGAAAATAATATTAGATTAGCTATTTTTCCTATTGATGAAAAAACAGAAACTATTATTTTGGATCCAATTGAATTTGCTAAGATGATCAATGATTATTTTTATGAGTGGTATGGGGAAGAATTTGATTTACCTAATTTGTCGATGGTTTTACATCAAAAAGCAATCAATGCAATTCTTAATTTGTCCAGTCAAGAACGTTGTGAGCATACTTTAAAAAGGATAGCTGACTCTGGAGTTCTATATGTTTTAGCAGACGAAGAAGAAGATTGGATATTATGGGGAGATGAGAAAAATTCATCTTTAGCCATATGGCCTGAATTAGAATTCGCAAGAATTATGGCAAATTCTGAAGATAAGAATTCTGATATTTATGAAATTGAGATAGAAGAATTTTTAGAGGATGGGATACCATGGTTGATAGAAAATAATATAGGTATAGCTGTCTTTCCGATTCCTGACAATCCTGAAACTATTGATATGAAGGCTATTCAGTTTGCTGCCACAGTCAATAAAATCTTAGATGAAAGTTATGATGAGGCCTTAGATTTGCCTTATCTTTAAACGAATAGTCAGTTCGAGATCTAACCAAACCGTAAGGTCGTCTGAAAAAGGATGAGCGGGTTTATAAGCATGTGCATCAGCCCTTCCGCCTGCAAAATCAGTATTGCGACCGTGAAACGGGGCTGCACTACAACTTCTTCAGGTATTATAAGCCTGAGGCTGGGCTGCATTACAACCTGAAGCCGGGCGGTTTATGAATCAGGATCCGATTGGCTTAGGGGGGAAGAATCTTTATTGGTTTGGGCCTAATGCGCAAGTTTGGGTGGATTTCTTAGGACTTGCAAAAAAACATCCTCCAGCAAGAAGACCTGGAGGTTATAGAACCTATGACATGGATTCTCATGGCATATTGAGCCTCGAAGCAAATCGTGCGCCAGGACATTGCAACAAAAAAGATGATGATAGGGTACAATCACACCATACCATTCAACAAGAATGGGCAAAACAAAATATAAAAGGTTATGACTCCCAAAAAGTACCAGCAATTCTAATACCTTTTTCATCAGGAAAAGCTCATGCTATTATTTCAGCAATGCAGCGCGCCTTTAGGAAACAAAATGAATTTAACACAAGTATTCGACAAGAATTTACAGAATCAGCAAGACAATTAAAAGCTGCTGGCTTATCATCCAAGCAAATTAAACGAGCACTAAGTCAAAGTTACAAGTATTTCAGAGAACTAGGAGCACTTTAAAATGAATAGACATGAATTAGAAGCCTTATATACTTTAAATAATCCTGCTACTAGCCAAGCTATAAAAATGTTACCTCCAGAGTGGTATATTTTATATCCTTCATATCTTCAATTTTTAGAACTAAGCAATGGATTATTTGGAGATGAGATAACCCTTTTGGAAGCCGAGGATATCCAACAAAGGAATATTGACTATGAAGTAAAAGAATATTTGCCGAATTTTCTTATGATTGGAGATAATGGTGGAGGGGTTGCCATTCTAATGGATAATAAAAATCAAAATATTTTTGCTGTCGGCATGGGAGTAATGAGTGAAGACTCCTTAGAAAAAATATCATCTTCTTTAGAAGACTTTCTATTAGTAAAAAAAGGAATGTTTAATTATTAGCAAGCCGTAGCCCGCACAAAATCTTCAATCCTGACGTAGGGTGTATGCTGTATGCACGCGGTTTCTGTTTTTCAGACTACCTCAATCCTTTTTCGAGGTCGTCTGAAATATTTATTCTTTAACAATCTCATTACCATTAACAATGGCATTCTATCTATTGGTCGTTTTTCCTGATGGCTGAGAAGCTAATTGACATAGACAAATACAGGAAAGGATATGTATTATGTTGAAAATATTAAATAATTCTTTGGATGGAATTGTATTGGGTCAAAAAAAGGCTGACTTTGATGATGTTATTTTAAATAATCCTAATTATTCATTAGAGTTTGATAAAAAACACAAGACACAATCTGATTCAGAATTGATTACTGTATCCTCCTTGAGGAATTGTGATGAATTTTGCTTAGATGGGAAAGTTATTAACTTTTCAAATCTTGAAAAATTTTTAGAAGAGGAGAATCCTCTAATAGAAGTTTCAGATGAAGAAAATTATTTTTATATTTTTCCAAAATATAATATAGTTTTATATGTTGACTATAAGGATAATTTGTTTCTGCAGATATTAATTTACGATAAGAGTATAAGAGATTTATATGATAATAAAGGTAAAAAGTATTCAGACTTTCAAAAAAGTAAACTTAAAAACCCAACTTTAAATCATGATAAATTAATATTTATTCCTTATAAGAGCGTAGGCGATTTTGAATTAAATTGTTCTCTATCAGATGTTATAAGAAAATATGACATATCAAACAATGTTATCCCGAAGGTAAAAAATATTATAGAGATAAACAATTTTGTACTAAGGTTTGATAATGAAAAGTTAACTGAGGTTACAATTTTCAATGATAAGAAAGTAGAGCTTTCAATATACTATAATGAAATAGATATATCATCAAAAAAAGGGCTTACTGAGTTATTAAGTCAATATGATGTTATCGAGAGAACGAAATCTAAATATCTTTTCAAAGAATTAGGTCTAGTTGTAGAAAAAGATCTGTCCGAATTTCGTTTTTTTGAACAATCATTATTAAAATTTTGGTTAAATTTGCATAGACCTATTACTAGCTGGTAATCACAAGTAAGCCGTAGCAAGCCCGTATCCCCATACAAAACCTTCAGTCCTGACGTAGGGTGTGTGCAGTACGCACGCACACGGTTTCGCCTATCAAAACCACATCAACGAAGACGAAGAAAGTTGCCAGCAAACCCACTACTTCTACTGCGACCAAATCGGCATACCGAGGGAGATGACCGATAAGGATGGCAATTTGCTGTGGTTCGGCGATTATTACGGTTGGGGCAAACTAAAGAGCGAAACTAAGACATCCGGAACTGCTCACCAACCCTTTCGATTGCAAAACCAGTATTGCGACCGTGAAACGGGGTTGCACTACAACTTCTTCAGGTATTATAAGCCTGAGGCTGGGCTGCATTACAACCTGATGCGGTATTACGAACCTGAGGCCGGGCGGTTTGTGAATCAGGATCCGATTGGGTTGATAGGTGGGGAGAATTTATATGCTTTTGAACTGAATACGAAGGCGTGGGTGGACCCATTAGGCCTTGCTTCAAAAGCAACTTCAAAAATGTAACCATATAGATTTTCGGATGTTAGTGTTAAAGGACCTCATGCTGATATTTTTGTAGGAAATAAAAAGTAACAGAAGCCCTTTTAACCTTAGATGATAACGGAGAAATTGTATGGAAATGTTTTGGTGATATGAAAAGTGCTACTTCCAAAAAATTGAAAGTTGCTGATGACATAATTTCTGAACTGAAAGACAACTCACAAAATATGTAATCAGCAAAAGATCAGCTTAAAAAGGCTCTGACTGATTTTGAAGGTGTTTTAAATGACCCAAAAAGTAGCACTAGAAGAAAGGATATAGCTAAAAGAGGAATTAAAAAATTTAGGAAAAAGTTAGTGAGGTTATTATGGATATCACATCTTTCTTAAAAACAGGCAGATTTGAAGATTTGTATGTGGGTATGTCATATAGTAGTTTTCAAAAGCGGAAACAATTCAAACATTCGTCTAAATGGTTATACGATGACGATAATATAGAAAGTGGTTTTTCTATTTTTTGGAAGGGATTAGAAATTGGTTTTATGGATGAAGTTATTTATTTGCTATCAATAGATCCTTATTTCAAAGGTGTAACTATTGCTAAAAAATATAAAATTAATAGGAAATTAACTATTGAAAAATTTGTACAATATTTGTTTTTTGCCGATATTAAATGGAAATTTGTATCAAGGGAGGAGTGGGAACATGAGTGTGAGATAAAAACAGAAGGAGGAGTTTCTATTATTTTCACATTTGAATTAGATGGTTTAAGAATCTCTAAATTTTCAGTCTCATAAAAATAAACGTAATTAGGTCGAGCCTTCCCCACAAGGTCCCCTTTTTTCAAATACAGAAAACTCTAAAATCTAAATCTTTCAAATATTTAGACGTTTTATATTGCTCATTAATTTATGCAAAACTAACAACAGGCGTAGGTTGGGTCTAGCAAGCAGTAGCCCGCACAAAACCTTCATTCCTGACGTAGGGTATGTACGGAACGTACGCACGCGGTTTATGTTTTTCAGACGACCTCTACCAAATTGCTACGACTGCGACGACTACGGCTGCATTACCGTAGAATGCGACCCCCTCGGACGCGAAAGTTGCCAGCAAACCCACTACTTCCACTGCGACCAAATCGGCATCCCTAGGGAGATGACCGATAAGGGCGGCAACCTCCTGTGGTTCGGCAGATACACCGGCTGGGGTCGTCTGAAAGAGGAAACCAAGGTAACGGATAACGCCTACCAACCCTTCCGCCTGCAAAACCAGTATTGCGACCTTGAAACGGGGCTGCACTACAACTTCTTCAGGTATTATGAGCCTGATGCGGGTCGGTTTGTGAATCAGGAACCGATTGGGTTGTTGGGCGCAGGGGATAACCTTTATCAGTTTGCTGTAAATGCTCAAAGTTGGATTGATCCGTTGGGACTTTCTCGTAACAGGTTGGCTACAGTAGGTAAAACGCCATCAAAAGTGAGTCCCACTGGTAGGGCTGTAATGCAGCGCATGTTAAGCGCTAAGGAGCTACGTGGTATGTCGGCTGATCAGATTAGTAATTTAAGACGTGTAAGCGATATTCCTAGCTCTGCCCAATTTTGGGATACTCCATAGGTATGATATGGATAAACGAATCGTGCCTAGGCAGAAATCTGATTATGGCCATTGATATTATAGAATCTACACTTAACATTGTTTATTTTAATTGAGGAGTTGTATGCTATGAATTTAGATGCAGTTAATCCAGAATTGGAATCAAAAATTAATGATTTAGTTTGCGAAGCTTATAATAAATCTTTTTCGGAACAAGAAAAATTATTAAAAGAAGCATTTGAGCTAATACCTAAGCCAGTAACTCAATGGGCGCATCCAACTACAATGGTTACGATTGCCTTATTTGAGTCATATTATAAACATCAAAAATATGAACAGGCTGAGGAATGGCTGACTATTGCTTTGAGTGTTGCCGATTTAGGAACAACTAATGCAGGAACATATCTATTAGGCGGTATTTTTTATTATGACCTTGAAAAATATGATGATGCTTATAAATGTTTCGATATAGCTTATAACGATGCTGGATATTATCCATTCAGTATCGAGGACAAAAAATATTGGAAGTTTTATAAGCAGCGTAAAGAAGAACTAAATCCTAAGAAAAAAAACAAAAAGTAAGATTCGCTATTTTCAGACGACCTCACAATCTTCTTTGAGGTCGTCTGAACCATTTGTTCTTTAACAATCTCATTAGCAGTTAACATAGAGGTCATCTGAAAGAGGAAACTAAGGTAGCGGATAGCACTTACCAGCCATTCAGGTTGCAGAACCAGTATTGCGACCTTGAAACTGGGTTGCACTATAACTTCTTCAGGTACTACGACCCAAACTGCGGACGATTTATCAATCAGGACCCGATTGGATTGTTGGGTGGAGAGAATTTGTATGCTTTTGCGCCTAATACTGGTTCTCGGATTGATGTTTTAGGTTTAGCAAGTATTTTTGAGAACCTTAAAATTACAACTTCTGATGAAATTTTGTTTAAAGGATTTACTGTTAAGGCACCATTTAACATACCTGTACAGAGATTTGCATCTTAATTCAAGTCGTGGAGATTTTTGGGGGCTACGTATAGGAACTAACAAATTCATAAATAGAATGTTTGCTGCTATTCTCCCTTCTTGGAACCCTTTAACAAATTATAATTCAGGTATTATGCCTAAAGGAACAAAAATGAAAGTTGGTATTATTGGTCCACAGGGTCTTAAATATCCAGGAGAATCATTACAATTTATAGTGCATTCAGAAGAAGTTCAAAAAGTAAAATCGAAAAAAATTAAAAGAAATAGAAAGTATTAGAAATGTCTAAGTTAGAAATATTTAATGAAACTCCTTTAGACTTTCAAGAAAAATTTTTGTTTGACAATTGGGAAGTCAGTTACCTTGATTTGATGGAAGTAAATCAAGGTTCTCCTTTAGTTGGAAGTCTATCCATTAACGGTCAAGTTATTATTCAAGAACAGGGGGTTGGAGGGCCTTTGTTGTATTTCAATAGAAAAATATATATTCCAGTTTTCATTAGACGATTTTTGGTTGTTGGATTTAGGCTTGCAATATTAAATTTAGATGATTTATCCATTGAGTATATTGGTGGTATCGAAGACTTGGTTTATCTGAAAGAGATAAAAGATAATAGAATTTATTTCTATACAGATATATATAAAAGCACAGAAAAGAATTTAACTTTATATGAACAAATATAACTCAAGAATATGCTGTAAACATCATAGCCAAAGGAGGACTTCCATGTTAATTAAAGTCAAAGAATTTATTCAAAAGTATTGGATTAGTATTCTAATTTCATGGATTTGTTTTTGGTTATGGATGGCCTATTATGGAGATAACACGATAGTTAAGTTGGTCGTGTTTCCGATCATCTCTTTCTTTCTAGTTATTTTATTTCATTTGGAATTAGAAAGAAAAAATATTAAATATCTATCCATAATTCAAATGTTAATTGGGATGCTGCTGGGATTAGCTATACAAATCGAAAGTGAGAGTTTTATGCTCCTTGAAGGATTGATATTCGGAGGAATTTTGGGATTAACAACACCCTTTTGGATTAAAATATTTTTATTTTTAAGAAAAAAGATAGGAAATTATGTATAATAAAGCTCAAACAGATAGATACATGAGTAAGCAATTAACTAGAATTGGTAGTAAGGTTTTTGGAAAATACGGATCACGTAGTAAATGTGCATAGAAACTGATTGATAACAAAAATTTATAAAAGGAAAATAAAAATGAGTATTTTAAGTAATTATATAATTCAAGATTTAATCCAGAATGTATCTAAAGGAGTTACAGAGACATTTAAATTTGTATTAGAAAGATATAATTCTAATGAAGTTTTTGCCTATACATTATATATTGATGACTATTGTTCATATCTGGGTTGGGCTGCTAACACTATTTCTCACTTCGAAATAGAAAAAGTAAACTACCCAAAAGAAGATCAGCCTTTTATTAAATGGTATTACCCTCAATTTGCAATAGGACTTGGAGAGGTTCCTGAGAAAATAGATAGTGTATTCAATAATGAGATTCAAAATATTCTTAATGATGCAAATACATTAATATCAGAAGGTAATTTTGAGCAATATCAGGCGGAAGTATATGATTCAATTATAGAAGGATTTAAAAAAGCAATAGAAAATATAGATAAGAAAAAAACAAAGAATGTCATATTTTTTGTTTCTATTGTAGATAGTGATAATGCTGAAATTATGGAAAATTATTCTGCTGAACAATTGAATTCATATGAAAAGTTCATTACGTTCAAAAACAGATTTCAAAGTAAGCCGTAGCCCGTATGAAACCTCCAATCCCGACGTAAAGTCTTCGCGGTACGCACGCGGTTTCTGTTCTTCAGACGACCTCACTATCCTCTTTAAGGTCATCTGAAATATTGGTTCTTTAACAATCTCATTACCAGTCATTTACAAAATGTAGTTTCTCGAGGAGCATTATAATATTATGGAAATTAAAAAAGAGTCCAACGACTATATTATTAAATTAAACAACTATGAAGTATTAGTTTTTTTTGAATGGCTTGTTAAGTTCGTTGAAAATAATGAAATTATTGATGAAGCTGAGCAAAAAATATTACATGACTTAGATTGCTTATTAGAATCCACATTAGAAGAACCTTTTATGGAAAATTATAAAGATCTAATACATATAGCTAAAAAATCTATTATTAATAATAAGCAAGCTGTAGATTGAGACGAGCCTCAACAAATTGGTTAAAGCCAAAATCTTCAAGAAAGACGGTACGAAAGAAACTTGGGCGTACACTACGATGCCTTAGGCAGACGGATAGACAAAGGTCGTCTGAAAGACGGAGAAGCTTCAGACGGCCTCGAAGAGAAAACTGGATTCGTTTAAGACGGCAGATATATCTATATCTACACCAATCTGGATTCCTACGATCCTTTAGCACAGGTTCACGATTGGACAACCGAAGACGGAGAAGGCGTCCAACAAGCCCACTACTTCTACTGCGACCAAATCTGCATCCTACGTGAGATGGCCGATAAGGACGGCAATCTGTTGTGGTACGGCGAATACACCGCCTGGGGGCATCTGAAAGAGGAAACCAAGATAACGGATAGTGCTTACCATCCCTTCCGCTTGCAAAACCAATACTTCGATGAAGAGACCGGACTGCATTACAACTTCTTCAGGTATAACGATCCTGATGCGGGGCGGTTTGTGAATCAGGATCCGATCAAATTAAAGGGTGGGAATAATCTTTATCAATTTGCGCCGAACGTGCAGGGATGGGTTGATATTTTTGGTTTATATAATGCTCAGAAATGTGCATCAATTGCAGCTAAAATAGAAAATCTTAAATACGAAATATATGTAAAACGTATTCCCGCACTTGAGAGTAATCCAAATAATTTACCGTGGCGAATTGGTCCAGGAGAAGCTCTTAGAGATACTGTCCGAGGTCATGTAAAGCTACTGAATGCTGCGTATAGTAAACTAGCTAAAGCCGAAAAAGAGTGGGTAGATAATGGTTGCGACAAACCACCTCCTCCTTCTTCTCCCGTAACAAAATACACTAATTGCTCCACTGAAGACAAAACATCTACTAATAATGATGCTTTAACAGCAATCGCCCTTGTTGGAACTGTTGTGCTAGTTAGTGTTTGTATATATTCAACGGCGAGAGTATGTGGTGCTTTTGTGGTAGGAGGAAGTCTTGTAGGAGCAATGTGAAGTTTAATATTGATATAGGAGCATGATAATTATGCGCAATAGTGATTTTTATATACAAAATATGATTGAAGCTTCTTTAGAACAAGAAGATTTCAGTCAAATAATTATACTACTAGATTCGCTACCATCTAAAAATATACGTAGAGCATTGTATTTATTATCAGAAATATTTCCAAATAAAATAGAAATTACTGAGAATGAATTTAAATTTATTAAATATATATTATCCAATAATAAATTTATAGTAGTTCAAAGCATCTCTGATTTTCTGAGAGCAATATCTATACTTAACTTTAATGACCTACAAAAACAGGAAATTGCTGATTTGATTTTTCAAAATCTAAATATTTTAAGCAAAAATTGTGATTTTGAGTTAAATGTACTAATAACAAAATTAATAGAACCCAATAAATTTTTTATGCTAATTGAGAAAATTAAAAATAATTTAGATGATTATTCAAGAAAATATTTATTAGATTTTATTTTTTATGAGAGAGAATATCTTGAAAATAGCTTTAATGAAGATGAAATAAATGATTTCATAAAATTTTTGAGCTACCCTAGATAAAATAGCAAACCGTAGCCTGCATGAATTTTCAAAAACACAGGTATGGTACGGCGAATACACCGCCTGGGGGCGTCTGAAAAAAGATGAGTGGGCTTACAAGAACTCACATCCCAAGAGGTCCGTATAAAAAATTCATCTCAGGGATAACTATAACATCCATCTAATATAAAAAATCGCCTTATATTCTTCTTGTTATTGAGGATATTGCTACCTTTAAAACTGGAGTTATTAACCTCTTTCATGACTTACTTGATCCTGATAAAAAGCACCAGATTTATCGTGATTTTATCAAAACATATCGCAATATGACTCCGATTGAAAAAATTGAATTTTTCAAAAAGAAGACCGTCGAGGAAATCGCAGCTAAAAAATAAGCTGTGGTATATATTTAGTGATGAGGCAACGCTATGAGAAAAACACTTTTTGGTTGGAGGCTCGCATTTTCTGTATTATGCTTTCTTGACCGCTCAGTACGTCAGTCAACTAAAGTACTACGACGTCTATTGAAATAACTTAGTTCTGTTATCAAACAGAACTTCTTTTTTTGATTAAAATCTATATCTAATATATAATCAATCTATAACGTATAGAACGGAGCTATATCATGGCTATAACTTTATCGAAACAATACAATTTTAAACTGAATGAAGCCACTATGGAACAAGCTCGAAAAATTATCAAGGAAAAGGGCATGACAATGACAGATGCTATTTCTTTATTTGTGGAGCAAATAGTCCTGGAGCAAGATTTACCTATTAAGACGTCCGAAGATCTACATAGAGAACAGTTAATTGAAGAATTACAAGCCCAATCTGAGCGTGCCTTGAGAGAATACGAGGCAGGCGAAGGAACTTCCCTAGACGATATGAGGGTACGTTATGGCTTATAAAGTGATTGCTTCAAAAGAGGTCGAGGAAGCTATCGACAATATACACGACTATATAGCTACGGTACTTCTATCCCCTCAATCCGCCAAAAATACTGTGGCTAAAATCTTAGACAGCTTAAAAAGTTTAGAGATTTTTCCTGAAGCATGATTTGACGCTGATGAGAAAATCGGAGTAAAAATTAACAGCAAGTATCCCTCACGAGGAAAAATTATAGACCAATATGTTTTGCTTTACTTCATTGACCAAAACCGAAACACTGTTTTTTTATCTCACCTATTCCACACTAAAAGTGACTACGTCACTTTGTTACAAAAAGAAAATAAAAAAAGGCCAAATACTTGAGACAACTTTCTTAAGTTTATAAGCTCCGAAACCTTAATTTTTGGTACCGTCTTGGTTTAACAATACGGTATATATGAAATATTTTACAGCTATATCCCCTTTAGAAACGTTGATTTAATAAAGATTTAAACACTATAGACTATATCTTTGTAAAATAATATACTACCTAAGGTTCAGAGAACTTGAGCCGAGTCTAAAGGTATTACTGTTATAAATATGAAAGATGCTCACGCAGAAGAATCTTTAATCAAGTCAGAAAAAGGAATTACAGAAATTGAGACCTCAGGTCCTGTATGTCTTGATTTTAAAGATTTGATGAATGAAAAAGGTGTTAAAAGTAAAACTCCTCGTTCTAGTAAGAAAAGTAGATAAAGACGTAACATAGGAAGGTGCTAATATGGAAAAATATGAAGAAAATGTAAAAAAGGAATTGGAAAATTTAACAAATACACAAAGATTACTTTTTGGAGCATGTTGCATCGATAGAATTTTACATCTCATAGCAGGTTTTGATTATTTTTTAGAAGAGAATCATATTAAAAGAATAACTAAGGAGCCATATCTTTCTTTATGTACTGATTGGCTAGATAGTATCTTTTTATATATTAATATGAATAAAGATATTTCTTCTGATGAAATTGAAAAAACTCTGAATACATTAAATAAAATCATCCCCGATACAGAGGAGTTTCCAGATAACGTAGTTATCTTTACACAAAATTCTATGATAGGGTTATCATATCTATACGAGTTTATAAATAAAAATGAACTAATTTTTATTACGAATTGTAGTGATAAGGTAATTGAAACAATTGATGTTATGTATTACGAAACAGATTATGAACGGCTTGATATACATTATGAAGAAGATTACAAAATACAATTTAATTGTATTGAAATGATTAAAGCAGGAAAAGACATAACTGAATTACGTAAATATAATCAATTAACTAGAGTGAATAACAAGCCATAGCTCGCATGAAGCCTTCAATCTCGAAGTAGGATGTGTGCAGTACGCACATTTTCAGACGACTTCAAACCTTCATCAGGATCGTTTGAGAGATTTGTTTTTTGACAAACTCGTTAATAATAAAGATACAGAAACTTATGGATATAATTTATGAAATCGACAGTGTGCAAGTTTTGCATATGGGGCAAGTCAAGCTGCTGATATTAAAGAAATGAAAATGTCTGGTTGGGTTATTCCTGCTTCGTTCGCTAAGAAAATTAATAAATTAAATGGTAAATAAATTATGAAATCTATTTTAAGTACAATTTTATCTCTAATAGGATCCTCCTCTTCTAAATTACCTTATGTTTCACATCACTCGTATGATTTTCAACATGGCTGGTTAAATATAATTGTATCAGAATATAATAGTCAAAAAACTTGTGGAGACATAGGTATAAGTAATAATGAGTTACAATATAAGCTTTTTTGTGGGAAAGAAAATGGAAAAGGAATGATTCCGTTAAGTAAAATAAAATTCAAATATGAGAAAGATATTTTCTCTGCTCAAAGTATTATAAGTGGAAAAATACTTTTTTCAGTTAAATGTACACAAGAGCAATACAGATATATTGAAAAATATATTAAGAAATAAAACGGCAAAAAGACAATTAAATTCTGTACAAATATAGAATTTGTAATAATCTGAAGCAATCCGTAGCCAGTATGAAACCTCCAAGACATAAAGTGTGTGCGTTACGCGCGAACCCTTGGCACAGGTACACAACTGGGCCAACGAAGAGGACCATTAATCCAAACATCTCAAGTACAAGCCATATTCAATAAAGTTGGTCAATTAGTTTCAATTTTGGGGGAAATTTAAATGAATAAAAAGTATAAAGTCAGTCCTGAATATATCAGACTTTTTCTTGGACTATTACACGAAGGTATAGATAGCAAACTTGAAGACTTATCAGGTCTAAATTTGGTTAATCGAGATAGCGTAAAGAGATTAGTCAAAGAATATCTGTACCCCGAATATCAAAATTTTACAATATCAACCCAGTTCAGAATTAAAGAAAGTTTGAGATTTGGATTAAATTTCTGGACAGAAGAACGACTACATAATCAATTTCCTAGTACCGACGCAGCCATTGAAATACCTCAACAAATGACCGCAAAAGAACTTTATAAGCAAATTTGGGATGATATGTTTAATAATGAAGATATCACTATTTCTGATATAACAAAATATCAGGAATCGAACCAAAATTAGCAATCCGTAGCCCGTACGAAACCTCCAATCCTGACGTAGGGCATGTGCGCGGTTTCCGCTTTTCAGACAGCTTCAGACGGCCTCGAAGAGGAAACTGGATTCGTTTGGGACGGCATCCACCTCTTCCAAGAAGTCTCCTCGGACGGCAGATATACCTATCCCGACAGCTACGAACCCTTGGCACAGGTACACAATCGGACCAACATGGTAATAAATACTCTTTAAAGAATGCACATAATTTTATTTGAGGAATTAGTTATGAAAAGAAAAGAAATTATTTTAAGTATGCAAACGGCTTTTCTTGGGGCAATTTGTAACAAAGTCAGACTTATTGCATTTGATATAACTGAAGAATTATTTACTCTTTATGTATATATTGATTCACCACTGACAGATGATGAGTATGAAGCAATAGATAGTGCAGTTACAGATGTATTGGCTGATTTCCCAAATTTTCTATATGAGAAAATATACATTATTGAAAATAATGATAATATTCATTCATTAAATATATATAAGGGATGTTTTTTTATGAGATTTGAAAATAAATTTGATTAAATAACTCGTTTACCCAACCGTTCCAGACAACCGTCTGAAAACCTACAACGGCACAAGTTACTACTACGACGACCTCGGCAACCTCATCCACCGCTAACTGACCGACGACGAAGTGTAGAACTATTTCTACGAACTGCATGACCAACTGGTTAAAGCTGAAATCTTCAAGAAAGCGGCTAACAAACCCACTACTTCCACTGCGACCAAATCGGCATCCCGAGAGAAATGACCGATAAAGACGGCAATTTACTGTGGTTCGACAACTACACCGGCTGGGGTCGTCTGAAAGAGGAAACCAAGGTAACGGATAGCGCATACCAACCCTTCCGCCTGCAAAACCAGTATTGCGACCTTGAAACGGGGCTGCACTACAACTTCTTCAGATATTACGAGCCTGATGCGGGTCGGTTTGTGAATCAGGACCCGATTGGGTTGGATGGCTGTGATAACCTTTATTGGTTTGCACCGAATGTATCTATTTGATTAGATCCTTAGGGTTTAAATTGTAATAGCCGAAAGAAAAATCCTAGGTTTAGGAAAAGGAGGAAAAACATGTATTTATCTGATATTAATCCTGAGTTAAATAGTGAAATTAATAATATTATATGTGAGTCGAGACAAGCTAAAACTCTTCAGGACAGGATTGATGAGTTAATGAGGGCTTGGGATTTAATTCCAAAACCTGCTACTCAATTCGTAACCCCAACTAGTGGGCTATGTTCTGAAATTTCTGGTAGATTTAAAGAGTTAAAGGATTATTCTAAGGCACTTGAATGGATAAATATTGCATTAGAGGCGCGAAAAACAGTTCCTGATGGCAGTACATTTCTATGGGCAGGTATTATCTATTACGAACTAGGTGATATGGAAAATGCCTATAAATATTTTGACCTAACTTATAATGAGCTACGTTACACACCTTTCTCTATGGAAGACAAAAAATATTGGCAATTTTATAAGCAACGTAGAGAAGAAATAAATCCTAAGAAAAAAAACAAAAAGTAAGATTGCACTGCACCCAAAAATTAAAAAAAGCAGGTAAGAAACGCCCTTAAATTTTTAGGAGAATTTAAATGAACAAAAATGGATACGTTAATTTTAACTTTTTAGATAGTAAACCCAATATAAATAATATATTAGTTGGGCTAGATTTAGACTATTCAAATAAAGTGATAGCGCCAGATGGTCATGAGTTAGCATTGATTGCTTTTATGCCAATTGAAAATTTATTGACTATTGCACCTCAATTTAAAACAGATTTTCAGAATAAGGAATATAAAGATAAAGTAATTTACGTTTTTTCTTATTATGATAAAGAAGATTATTTTCTTGACTACATTACTGAAATTGACGATGCTATTCAAGGATACACGAAAGTTATCATCGGAGATAAAAATCAGTTCAAGTTTAACCTAGATAATTTTTATCCAATTAATCCTATTGAGAATTTAGATGAAATGAGTTTTTTAGGAGGACAACCTCAATATTTACAACAAGAGAGTGATGATTTTCTAGAAAAATATATTTTCATAGGTCAAATCTTAGGAATGGATCTACCTGAAAAAATAAATGAAATTTTTTATCTAACTGAGAACATAGGATATATTTTTATAAATCGAGATTTATCTGGTGGATTATTCTTCGTACAAACAACTTAAACAAAACTAAAAAGGATTAAATTATGAATGAAAGTATTGAAACTATATTAAATAGTTTTCTGATGGAAATGTATAAATGGGAAGACAATGCTAATAAGCATATTGATGCAGGCACAGATATTCCTGATGAGATATTGAAACAAACACTAAAGGAAATATACGATAAATACCTAACAGATAAACCAAGAAAAATGGGAAAGTTAGAAAGTATGACTATTAACTACCCTCCGACATTCAATCCAAATAACGAGGAAATCATTGAAATAGAAGAAAAAGGTAGCTCTATAACTGTAAAAAGTGCTGTGCTGTACGCTGGAATGGAAGCGCAAAGACTTTATAAATTCAAAAAACAGGCAGAATTCTGGAAATTAGATAATGTAAAAGAATTTGATAGTTATGATGGGAAATGGCATTCTATACATATCTAAATTAAAGTAATTAGCAAGACGTAGCCTGAACAAAAACTCTCAGTCCTAAGGAGAATTTTATGAAAATCAAAGAATTAATTGAAAAATTAGAACAAAAAAGTAGCCATCAATTTTTGAAAGCAGTATCAAAACCAGAATTTGCTTTTTCTTTGCCAAAAGATTTAGAATTCTTTTATGAAAATTATGAATATGCTATTCTCATTATTGATACTTCTTGTGAGATAAGAATCAGTTCACTTTCAGAATTGCAACCAACAAACTAAATTCTATATCCAGCTGATGATGTTATTTGGGAGGAGTTGGCAGATGATATCAGTAATGATTGGTTCATGATTGCATCTTCTCAAGAGCTTAGTCAATATATCAGTATAGACTTAAACAAAAAAAGATTTGGTTTTTGTTATGATAGTTTTATAGAAACTCATGCTACACCTGATGAGTCTCCCATTATTGCTAAATCATTTACAGAACTACTGGAAAAATTAGTTTCCAATGAAAAAGAATGGTTTTGGTTAGATTCTTCTTTTCAAAGCTATGGTGATGCTTATGAAGATGAATAAGTAAGTTGTAGCCCGCATGAAACTTCCAATCCTGACATAGGGCATGTGAGGTACGCACAGGTACACAACTGGACCAACGAAGACGGCGAAAATCGCCAACAAACCCACTACTTCCACTGCGACCAAATCGGCATCCCGAGAGAGATGACCGAGAGAGATGACCGATAAAGACGGCAACCTGGTTTGGTTCGGCGATTATTACGGCTAGGGCAAACTGAAGAGTGAAACCAACACATCCGGAACTGCACACCAGCCCTTCCGCCTGCAAAACCAATATGCCGACCGTGAAACGGGGTTGCATTACAACTTCTTCAGGTATTATGTGCCGAACGTCGGGCGGTTTGTGAATCAGGATCCTATTAAATATTTAGGAGATACAAATTTTTATACTTATGCATTTAGTATCGTAAATTAGGTAGATTTTCTAGGATTAAATCCCTTTAGAGTTTTTGCAAAGTTACAACAATTGTTTAACAAAGCAAATAAAAAAATAATAAACCTGATAAACGTGATCAAGAATATCAACTAGCGAAAAGGTTTTGTGATACTCCAGTACCACCTCAAGCGTCTATATGCGCAACTCTAAGTGCGCAAATGAATCATGCCAAAAGATGTATCGAGTTATATACTAATTGGGATAGAAAATGGCAACCCGGGAGACATACAATCAAAATAAATGGTTGGAAAAATAGGCTAGATGCTTTAAAAGAAAAAGCAAAATCTGAATGTACTAAATAAATTCTTTATGAGAGTAAATTATGAATAATTCTTTGAAAAATCTTTTTTTAAAATATCAGGATTACCCTAGTCTTTTGAATCAGAGTCCTATAACCTCCGTACATGACTTAGGATCTATGGGAGAAACATTATTAAATTTAGCAGTTAATTCCCAATCTAAAAAAGATATTATTCTATTAATAGAAAACGGAGCAAATGTCAATCAACAAGGTGAATTAAATTTCACTCCTATTCAAAATGCTTGTCTTCATGGAAATCTTGATATTATTGAAATTCTTTTAAAAAATGGAGCTAAAACAAATATAAAAAATGAGTTTGGATATGATGCAAAACATTATACATCTGAAGAATATCACGATAAAAAGAAATCTAAAGAAATTAGAAACCTAATGAGATATTACAAACAATAAGTTACATATTTAGTAGAAACCTGATAAAACATTAAGGCCGTCTGAAAAACGAAGAAGTTTCAGACGGCCTCGAAGAAGAAACCGGATTTGTTTGGGACGGCAGCCACCTCTTGCAGGAAGTCCAACCGGACGGCAGGTATACCTATCTCTACACCGATCCCGCCTAGTTTGGGAATCATTACGGTTGGGGTACCCTAAAGAGTGAAACCAACATATCCGGAACTGCTCACAATCCCTTCCGATTGCAAAACACCCTTGTCCACGCTGGCATGTAGCTACTGCCAAAACGGATGGAAATCTTAGTCAAAAAGAAATAATGGGAATGGTACATTTTCTTGGGAATAATACAAAGATAATGTAACCGTACAACATAGGAAATAGTATCATGACAACTTTAGAAGATAAGATCTTTACTTTAAAACAGAATAATTTAATGAAAAAAATGAAAGAAATTCATTTTTTAAATAATTTAATTTCAGATTCTGAAAAAATCATTCCATATCCACTCTCATGTGAAATAATAAATCGTACTTTTACCCCCTATAGAAATATAGAATTATCAAAGGAAAATTTTAGTTTATCGATAAAAAATGAAATATTAAATTTTCTTGCACCAGAGGAAAATGACATTGCTTATGTATACTTTTATGGAGGAATAAATGATTCGTCTGAAATACCAATAGAATTATTCCCTTTGTTTATTATCAAAATAAAAAATATTAGCAATTGGCTAGAATTAATAAACAAACCTAATTTTTATTGTTTAAAATTATTTAGTCATAAAATAGATAAAGTTATCGATATATCTCTACTCGACAATGAGGAAGATGTGTTATCTATTTCTATTGGAGTGAACGATTAACTATTATAAAAATAAATAAACTATTCCAGCAGAAGCAATCCTTTGCTTTGTATAACTGAAAGGTATTTAGCATGAAAGAATTATTAGAAAAACTAGAAAACTCACCCTCTATTTTAAGTATTGAGGATGAATTATTTTTTATTGATATATTGCAAACATTACCTATTGATGAAATTAGGGAAAATAAAGAAATATTTAAGAGAATTATCTCAGCTATCCAAGAATCTCACCAAGACAACGGGATATTTGAGATAACAGATGAAAATATTAAGATTTTCTTTGAATTTGTTATCTGGATTAGAAATTTAAAAAAACTATATCACCTTGATTTTGAGAAATATATAGATGGGTTTGATACAAATTTTGATGGTTCACAACAAATTTGATCCTCAAATAAAAAAACTATACAGCAAGACGTAATGCGTAAAACTCGTGGAGGCAATAAAAGATTTACATTAAGAGAATTAAATTCACGAGGTAATAAATTTACTATTCGTTACATTCAATACCACCTAGGGAGCAGTAGGCATTATGAGGGAGCACCTTATTGGAAAATATCTTCTGGTAAAGGTGGAACACAAAGATTTCCTTCAGAATAATACGAAAGGTTGATTATGAATATTTATGATGAAATTATCCCCGCGAAGAGTTTAGGGGGAATCAGATTAAAAGACAATATTAAAAATTACTCCAGTATCATTAATAAAAATATGTTAAATGGAAAATTAAAATTTTTTCAAACTAGTGTTTATTCATGCAGATATATATTTACTGATATCCCAATTGAAATTAACGTAGATATTACTTCAGGAGAAATTTATAAAATTTCTGCATTAGAAGGATATCAAGGCAAATTCAGAACTATTAAAATAGGAATGCCTATTAATGATATCTTAAATTCTAATTTAGGTTTCTATTACGATGAATGTGAAGAAGCTTTTTTTTCAAAAATTATTGAAGGAATTGCACTGGAAGTTTCTGAAGATGACCCTCCGTTCGAAGAAGCTATCAAAATGAATATAAAATATATCTCTGTTTTTGATCCAACCGCTTTTGATAAATAAATCTAATTAAGCGTTGAATATTAATTGATTATGACTAAACAGAAATTCAAATAGTTGTCCTAGGTTAGGTTGAGACTCAATGTTCCAGTAAGATTGTCTGAAAGAGGAAATCAAGGTAACGGATAGCGCATACCACCCCTTCCGCCTGCAGAACCAGTATGCCGACCGTGAGACGGGGCTGCATTACAACTTCTTCAGGTATTATGAGCCTGATGTAGGTCGGTTTGTGAGTCAGGATCCGATTGGGTTGTCGGGTGGGGAGAATTTTTATCAGTTTGCACCTAATGTTCAAGGATGGGTTGACCCTTTGGGGTTAGCAAAAAATAGAGGACGCGTTCAGGCACAAAGAACGCATTTAGAAGAATCTGTTTCTTGGGATACAGATAAGCCTGTTACTGTAAAAGATGCTCCAGATAAACTCGAAGAACTAAAAAGAGAACTCTCAAAGAGAGATCTAAAAGATAGAGAAGAAGCTTTTAAGAAAGCCAAAAATTTTATAGAAAATGGAAACAGTTGCAATGGATTAGATGCCCCTATATCAAAATCTTTCATGGTAAAAGGAACTAAACATGAACGTGTTGATATTGAAATTATTTCAGGAAGAATTGGCCCAAATTCTTAAATATTTAGAAAGTTTAAACATGATGAATAAATATGAAAATTGGTATGAGAATATTGATGAATATAGTAAATTAGAACAGTATATTGAAAATATATTTGTAAAATTACTTAATATAAATTCAATCAATAGAGAAAAATGGATTTTTCCATACTTCAAAACTACGTATTCTGATGGCACGTCATTTATGGATGGGAATCCCATTTTTTCAGCACATGCTCCCAATGAAAAAAAAATTATAAAAATCATTGTAGATGATAATTATAATGCTATATATGATTTTAATAGTTCATTTGATGAAAATTTACTGTATACAGTGATAGTTCCTATTAAATTAATTGATAATATAGATGTTTTAATAACAAGTTTTCTACTATCAGAATAGCAAGCCGTCACCCGCATGAAACCTCCAATCCCGACGTAGGGTGCGTGCGGTACGCACGCGGTTTCTGTTCAAATGACCTCAGTCTCTTCGGATTACCTGAAAAAGTGCAGGCTACTTCGACCCCGCGCATAATATCCTGTCCGACAACAATATACCTACCGTCCCGGACGACCGCCTGAAAACCTACAACGGCACGACACCTATTACTACGACCACTTCGACAACCTGATCCATCGCAAACTGACCGACGACGAAGTTCAGAACTATTTCTACGACCTGCATGACCAACTGGTTAAAGCCGAAATCTTCAAGAAAGCGGCCAACAAACCCACTACTTCCACTGCGACCAAATCGGTATACCGCACGAGATGACCGATAAGGATGGCAATCTGGTTTGGTTCGGCAACTACACCCGCTAGGGGCGTCTGAAATATTTATTCCGTAACAATCTAAGGCAAAACCGCCTATGAATACGGCTAGGACGGTCATGCTCAAAAAATACAAGAACGTAAAAACAGATTAAACAATAAAAAAAGGAAAATAAAGAAAATTGCGTCACGTGTAATAAATAAGATCAAGAAATTAAATTTATCAACTTACAACTATAGGTATTATTAATGGAAAAAGAATTGTTATGTATTTTAAAAAAATATGAAACGCATCCTGATTTCTTGGGTGACACTATTAAAGATATAAATCAAGTAGGAGGTATGGATGATACAGTTTTACATATTGCAGCTAGAAATAATTCTTTAAATGATGCTCTTGTATTTCTTCAAAATGGGGCATTGGTCGATCTTAAAGGAGACTTAGGATACACTCCCCTACATTATGCATGCATGTTTGGAAATATAGAAATGGTGAATTTACTCCTTGATAATGGATCTGATAAAAATATACAAAATGAATTTGGAGAAAATACTGTTAAAATTGCAATTAACTCATCCAGCGAAAATAAAGAGAAGATAGTAAAACTATTAAATGATTTTTAAAAACGTAAATAAAAAATAGATAATAAATCAATCAAATGGTGCCCTATCTTAAAATGGAGAAAGTAAGACATGAAAAAAAACAATCTAATGTTATTAATTAAAAATCAAATGTCAGATAAACAAAAAAATGAAAATGCCTTACATTTAAATACACTTTTACTAAGCTCAATAGAAAACCCTAGTATAGATAATGATTGTTTCATAGAATTATTTAGCTATTATTCTAACATATCCCAAGGAGAAGTAAGTGAACTATTTGATTTACTGCAATCTTTAACCCAAGATGAAATCAATATAATTTATGATTTTTTAGAATATATTTCAAAGTTTGTCAAAGACTTAGGAGTATATTGTGAATTTGAAAAATTTCTTACGGAGATAAAATATATACAGGAACGAAATTATCTAGAGGAAAAAATTAGGACTACTTTTCCAATTTTCAAAGTTGATAAAAATAACATCATAAGTTTTGATGATAGTGATGACTCTTATATATTTTCTATAATGCAACTATCTACTAAAACTTGGATTGAGATAACATACGATGATTTTCTCTCAATACTTGAATCACTAGAGTGGCAAGCCTTTACTAATAAGGCTTTATTATATTTTACTCCTTGCTGTTTAAAATATATTTTTTCTAATTTATCTAAATTTCATTTATATGGTTACGTTGTTGAACTTTTATATGTTGCTCTACGAAACAAAAGTACGATTTTTAACACTACTCAAATCAACTTAATCATTGATTTTTTAAAATTAATCCAAAATTTTAACCAGGAAATTAGTGTCGAAACACAAAAAAAAATAACAAGTACTATTCAACTTTATTTATAACTTTCCGGCCATAAAGGGTGCGGCGGGTGGTGACCGGCCGGTCAATCCGATACATGGTTTGAAATTTTTGGAGGGTGAAACCAACTTTGCTTTTGAAGGCATTTTGCCATTAAATTCAAAAGCAGTGAAAAGAATGAAAAAATATTAACGATATGGTATTGAACTATCAAGCAAAAAAATTATGGAGTATACTTTTATGTTCAAATCAAAATTATTTCCCGAGGATTTTTTTAATATATGTATTAAGCGTAAAGTAGAAATTAAAAAGTTAGATAAACTTCCTAAACTGGATAATAACTATTTGTTATTTATTACTAAATATCAGGAGGTAGAGATAATACCTGATATTTCTCTTTTTAATTATGAAGAGGCTTTAAATGAAAATAGATACTTAGAGTGTAATTATCCCGAAATATCAAGGTGTTTTTGGAGTATTGGACAAGCAGGACAGGGAGATGGATGGTTTCTAAATAAAATAGATAATACCATTTTTCATTATAATCATGATACTGGAGAATATACCAAATCTGGATTTACAAATTTAGGGATAGATTTCTCACAATTTATCCAATTGGCTTTGTTATACCGAGATTTAGAACACTTATTAGATGAAGGCGAGACACTTACGGATGATATAAAAACTGAGTTTATAAATTCAGTAAATAGTATAAGTAATAATTTATTTAATGTTTATCCATTTAAATATTTTTAATTGGAATATTCAATAAATTTATTAAGTAAATCGTAGCCTGCACAAAACCTCCAGTTCCGATGTAGGGTGTGTGCGGTACACACTCGGTTTCTGTTTTTCAGAAACGTCATTCCCGCATGATTTAGGCGGGAACGCCCCCGAAAACCAACCCCACTTCGTCTGGGACGGCAGTCATCTCTTGCAGAAAATCCACCCGTACGGCAGATATACCTATATCTACACCGATCCAAGTAGCTACGAACCGCTGGCACAGGTTCGCGATTGGACAACCGAAGACGGAGAAGGCGTCCAACAAGCCCACTACTTCCACTGCGACAAAATTGGCATACCGCGTGAGATGACCGTGCAACGAGACTGCATTACAATCTGTTCAGGTATTACGAGCCTGATGCGGGTCGGTTTGTGAATCAGGATCCGATTGGATTGTTGGGTGGAGATAATTTGTATGCTTTTGCGGCGAATGAGCAGGAGTGGGTTGATGTTTGGGGGCTTAAAAATAATTCTCAGCTGTTGGGAGAAGCAATTACTAAATCTACTCGGTGGTCTGGTCGTCAAGCGCATCATAAAATTCCTTAGAGGTGTTTAATAATTCTCCACTGTTACAACGCCTAGAAAAACAAGGATTATTTAAACTTAATGGAAAAGGTAACAGAATTATGTTACCGGAAACTCTATCTAAAGGGACTTACCCGTTCTATACATAAGGGCTATCATAGAGGATATAACCAAGTAATTATGGATATAGTAGATAATATTGATAAAAATTCTAAATGTGATAGAGAAAAGGCTAGAAAAATTCAATCATTACAATCTAAAATTCATAAGGAACTAAAGTCAGGAAGTATGTCTTTATATAAATCGACAACAAAACAAGATTGGATTAATTGCTTAACATAATAAGGAGTAACATTATGAATAAAATCTTAGGATTTATAAAAAATAATTTATTAGAAGTATCAGGTAATTTTCAAAACAGCCGATGGAAAATTATTCAAGATATTTCAGTAGCACAAAGATATGCATATCAGCAGTATGATTTAGAGACTGTTTGGGAGGATTTGCGTGAATCCAACTCACTAATTTTAAAGCTATCTACAGATGAAGATGACAGTTTTTGGGATGAATATGCTGTTCCTGCAATTGAAAAAAAGTTGAATTCCTTGCACTTAGAGGAGGGATTAAAAGATAGTTTATTTAGTGATATAGATGCAGATTTATTTAATTGTTATTTAAACAACAAATATAAGAAAAATCATCCTATTTGGAATATGATAGAGGATGCTTATTTTAACGGGTTTTGGCCTTGTGGATGGGAAGGTAAATATCCTGAGGGGAAGCTTGTTGTTTTTAAATTAAACTATGCTTAAATAAAAAACATGATAATCGCCATCTAGATAAAGCACTGAATCCAACGCAAGGTTTTCAGACGATCTTTGTTGTATTGCGTTCAACCGCCACTATACCTACAACAAAGCCACCAATAAACCCACTACTTCCACTGCGACAAAACCAGCATCCCACGTGAGATGACCGATAAGGACGGCAATCTCTTATGGTACGGCGAATACACCGCCTGGGATCGTCTGAAAGAGGATGAGCGGATTTACAAGAACGCGCATCAGCCGTTCAGACTTCAAAACCAGTACTTTGATGAAGAGACCGGCTTGCATTTCAACTTCTTCAGGTATTATGAGACTGATGCGGCTCGGTTTATCAACCAAGACCCGATTGGGTTGTGGAGCGGGGCTAATTTTTATTGGTTTGCACCTAATGTTCAAGGATCGGTTGACCCATTGGGGTTAGCAAAAAATAGATGGGCTTACTATTCACTACATGGCAATATTTGATAAAGCTGGAAAAATGAAGAATGTAACTGACTTCAAATTCAAATAAGAGGATTATATGAATAAATTTATTTATAAAAAAGATCAAAACTATACTGACCACTGGGAATTTTGCAATCAAAATAAATATCCATTTATTACAATTAATAATATTGATAATGGCTTTAGTGAACTATTTTTTGACATAACTAATATAAGTAATAAATTAGAAGATATTTCTAATTCAATAAAAGAAATATCTTCTTGCTATAATAATTTTTTTCTAGTTCCTAGCTACATATTAGAAAGATATGAATCTCAATATTATTACTTTAAATTTCCCGTTATAAATACCCACTCAGAACTTATTGCGAACCAGTTATTTGATTATTTAATTGAAAACATAAGTTAAAGCTTACTGTTACGAAAGAAGATCAACCATTTTACTAAGCCAAAGCGAGCGAATTAGATTAAGATCTAATAAACAAGTCATAGCTCGTATAGAGAGATTCTCCTAAAGCACACAGTTAGCTTCATAAAACAAATCGCCGCACTTAACGACCTGACGCAGACCTAGATAGGTAAGAACACAGTAGCATCAGCTTAGGCTGTCAACCGCAGCTATGCCTACGAAGAAGCCGCTAACCAGATATCGCCTATCGTAAAGACGGTCATTTAGAATAATCAAAAACAATCCTGCAAGAACTCTTGCAGGATTTTCTTTTATATCAAGCCTTCTAACAAGCCACGCATAAAGTTTTCAGAATTGAATTCACCGATGTCATCAATTTTTTCACCAAAACCGATTAATTTCACTGGAATATCCAATTCTTCTCGAATGGCAAGAACCACTCCTCCTCGAGCTGTTCCATCAATCTTAGTGAGGACGATACCAGTAATCGGCGTGATCTTAGAGAATTCCTTGGCTTGGACCAGGGCATTTTGTCCTGTAGACGCATCCAAGGCCAAGAAGGTTTCATGAGGGGCTGTAGGATCCACGCGCTTGATAATGCGACCGATTTTTTCTAATTCAGCCATCAGATTGTCTTTATTCTGAAGGCGACCAGCCGTATCAATCATCAAAACATCGACTTGTTCTGCCACTGCTCGTTCCATCCCATCAAAGACCACACTTGCAGGATCTGATTTTTCAGGACCTGTGACAACGGGCACATCCACACGACGTCCCCATTCAGCCAACTGAGCAACAGCTCCTGCCCGGAAGGTATCTGCTGCGACTAGCATCACTTTTTTCCCTTCCTTCTTGTACTTATGAGCTAGTTTTCCGATAGAAGTGGTTTTCCCAACGCCATTCACTCCGACGAAGAGCATGACGGTCAAGCCGTCCTTAAAGTTGATTTGCTCATTGTATTGGCCATCTTTTTCATAGAGATCCACCAATTTTTCAATGATCACTCGACGCAAGGCATCCGGCTTCTTGGCATTTTCCAAGCGTGCTTCATAGCGGAGCTCTTCCGTCAGATTCGAAGCGACTTGGACTCCGACGTCACTCATGATCAAGAGTTCTTCTAAGTCTTCAAAGAATTCTTCATCGACAGAACGGAAGTTAGCAAAGAATGCATTTAGGGCAGCACCAAAGCCAGTCCGAGTTTTCTTCAAGCTTCGATTGTATTTTTCTTGAACCGTTTCTGTTGGTTGAGCAAGCTCTGGCTCACTTGTCGTTTTTTCTACTAAAGACTCTTCTTCAACTTCTTCTGAAATTTCAGGTTCGCTAGTAGGTTCCTCTACTGACAATTCAGCTTCAAGCTCTTCTGTATCTTCAGGTTCGCTAGTTGTTTCTTCTACTGGAGTGTCTTCTTCAAACTCTCCTGTTTCTTCCTCTGAACTTTCAGTAGTTGCTTCTTCAATTACTTCCTCGGGTTCTTTGGAAAGACTTGAAGTCTCATCCTCTGTTTCATTCTTTGCAAAAACATCCTCATCAAAGGCTTCTTGGACAAGATCTGATGAAGAATTCAGAGGCTCTTCTTCAAGATTCTCTTCTTGCAACGTTTCTACTTCTATAGTCTGTTCTTCAGGAACAGGAGCAGGTTCGGTTACTTCCTCAGGAGAGGTAGCTTGCTCTAGTTGAGAAGAGCCCTCTTCCTCAATAGCTGTTTCCTGATTTACAGGCTCTTCTGAAGGAACTTCTTCTTCAATAGATGCTGTCGACTCCTGCGATGATCGCGCTGATTCGGTAGCCATCCGCTCTTTCAATTCCGCATAGTAGGCTTCCATTGCCGAGATCTTAGCTTCATCACTTTGTGAAGCCTTTTGTGATACCTGCTCAGCTGGCGAACTTGCTTCTTTCTCGCTTCCCCCA
Source organism: Streptococcus sp. SCPM-O-B-23252 (M501) (assembly GCF_058200355.1). NCBI lineage: Bacteria > Bacillati > Bacillota > Bacilli > Lactobacillales > Streptococcaceae > Streptococcus > Streptococcus sp. SCPM-O-B-23252 (M501). The sequence continues at coordinate 407,296 of NZ_JBYQGS010000001.1, read as the reverse complement.
ATCTCTTCTGTAAGTTCTTGGGCTTGTGGTTTTGTTTCTTCTTTTCTTCCAAATAGTCGGTCAAATAATCCCATTATTGACCCTCCTTCAATACATATTCTTCAATCGCTCTTCCGACTGCATCTTCATCATTGGTGTAGTCCGAGACTAGAGTAGCAATCTCCTTCACCTCATCCACCGCATTGGCCATGGCGATTCCTAGTCCTGCCCATTTTAACATGTTGGCATCGTTGGCTTCATCTCCACAGGCCATGACTTGGCTAGCATCGATTCCTAAATACTCCACCAAAGCTTCCAAGCCTCGATCCTTTTGCACTCCTTTGGGGCACCATTCCAAGAGCATGTCTCTGGATTTAAAAATCTCAAAACGCTCCCTTAATTCAGGAGAAATCTTTGGAATAGCGCCATCCAAATAGTCCTGTTGAAAGGCCGTTACACATTTATTGTAGGAAATCTGACTGGACAAATCTTCAATAGAAACGGGAATAAAGTTCAAGTAAGGATTATAGAGAGGGTAAAGAGATTCTTGATCAGATACAAGTGTATAAACAACCCCTTCGCTGATGGCATCTAGGGGCAAACCAAGGGCCTCTGTCTCCTCATAAATGCGGACGACATCATCTCGAGAGAAAACTGTCTTCGCAATGATCTCCCCTGTATTCTTTTGTACCAAGCCACCATTAAAAGTAATGGTGTATTCATCTGACAAGCCGGCAGTCCCGATCTCTTGAAGCAGAAAATCCATAGCCTTGAGGGGACGACCCGTCGTCAAAACTACCTTGACCCCTTTTTCTTGAGCTGCACGAATGGCAGCTAAGTTCCGAGGGGAGATTTTCTTCTCTGAGTTTAAGAGAGTACCGTCCAAGTCTAGTGCGATAACCTTAATCTGACTCATAATTCTTCCTCCATGAAGCGAAGGACAGATCCTGTCGAATGGTGAGCTAATACTTTTTCAGCCAATTCCAAAATCTCTGGACGGGCATTTTCTGGCGCAATTGGATGACCAACAACCTGCATCATATGAAGATCATTGAGGTTATCCCCAAAAGCTAGGACTTGATCTCTACTAATGCCTAGCTGATCCATTAGGGCCTGGATGGCGACTCCCTTGTCCACATAATCCAAGACAATATCAATGCACTCATAGCCAGTGGTCATAGCCTTAACGCCCTCAACATTTTGGGTAACCCAGGCTTCCCCTTCCGCTAATACTTCTTGGTCAAAATTGGTGGTCATCTTAAAGACAAGATCATCAATTTCTGAAAAATCTGACACCATTTGAATATTTTCATTGTAGTTTTGCGAAGCAGCTAGATAGTCTGGATCAACGGTCTTTAAAACATAGCTCCCGCGTTTTCCCGTTAACAAGCACTTATTTTTATCGAAATAAGGACTTTCTTGTAACTTGGCAAACAGAGCTTGGTAAAATTCAGGACTCATGGTCGCTTCATAGACATCTTCACCATGAAACTCAACAACACTGCCGTTTTCAGCTATAAAAATAATCTGATCCTGAACCTCTTTAAAGATTGTCTTCAAAGAGAGGAGAGGCCGACCACTTGCTGCCGCAAAGTAGATCCCTTTTTCTTGAAACTTCTTTAATACCTTTAGGAATAAAGCTTGATCAAATTGATGATTTTCATCCAAAAAGGTCCCATCCATGTCTGTTGCGACTAATTTAATTTCCATTATCCATTCCTTCTATATCTTTCAGCTTCACAGATACAATCTTAGAGACTCCAGATTCTTGCATGGTCACTCCATAGATGGAATCTGCTGCAGCCATGGTTCCCTTACGGTGGGTGACCACAATAAACTGACTTTCCTTATCAAAACGATTGAGGTAATCCCCAAAACGTTTAACATTAGCCTCGTCTAGAGCCGCTTCTACCTCATCCAAGATGACAAATGGAATAGTCTTGACACGAATGATTGAAAAGAGCAACGCCAATGCTGACAAAGCTTTCTCCCCACCACTCATCAAATTCAAGGATTGAATTTTCTTACCTGGCGGTTGAACAGAAATCTCGACCCCAGCTGACAAGAGATCCCCATCCGTCAAGATGAGATCTGCTGATCCTCCCCCAAACATCTGTTTAAAGGTTATTCGGAAGGATTCACGAATCGCTTCAAACGTAGACTTAAAGCGTTCTTTCACCTCATCATTCATGTCATTAATGGTTTCAAGAAGAAGATTCTTCGCTGCCAAGACATCTTCTCGTTGACTGGAAAGGAAATCAAACCGAGTCTTGACCTCATCGTATTGTTCGATAGCATCAATATTGACAGGTCCTAAGGCTTTAATCGCTTTCTCCAAGTCTTTTAAGACTTGCTCAGACTGGGCTAGATTTTCTAGTTCGTTGGCCTGATTAGATGCCTCTTCAAAACTCATCTTGAATTCATCGGTCAGAGCTAACATCAATTTATTTAGCTTATCCGCCAATCGATCGCGATTGGATTCTGCTTTGGCCTGTAGGCGAATCCACTCCTCATTTTGACGACGGGCTTGCTCCATATGACCCGCTACATCTTCAGACTGGCCTTCCAAATCCTCTAATTCAAATTGCTTACGAATCACAGCTTGCTCCAGAGCGGTTTTCTCTTGAAGGGTTGCTTGCAATTGTTTTTCAAGGACAGAAACATCGATTTGCTCATGTCGATCTTCTCCCTGCTCAATCGCATATTGGAGAGCTTGGATTTCCCGTTCAGTAGAAGCCAACTCTTGCTGCAAGCGTTCGGCATCTGTCTGGTCATAGGTCAATCGACTCTTCAACTCTGTTTTCTGTAATTGGAGCTTGGCAATGGCTGCTCGTAAATTTTCAATTTTCTCGACAACGACATCTTTATTGAGCTTGACTTCTTCAATCTCAGCAGTGACTTGCTCTTTTTCCGCCTCAATTTCTTTCAGTCGCGCTTGCAAGTGATCCCGTTTTTGGAGGAGCTCCTGGTCGCTACCTTCATCCAGCTCTGTACGGATAAGTTCTAACAGTTCTTGGGCATCCAAGAGTTGCTGGTGAGCTTGCTCAAAAGCCAATTGAAGTCGTTGCTCTTCTAGTCGCGCCCCTTCTCCTTGGCTTTTCAAAGATTCTAGTGTTTCTTGTGATTGGCTTACTTGATCCTGTTGCTCTTGAACATGCCCTTCTACTTCTCGCAAGTTCTTCTGAAGAGAGGCCAATTCTTGGTGCAAGCGATCCAGTTCTGGCTTGATGAAAATCGAATTATTGCTTCGATTTGCACCACCTGCATAGGAACCACCTGTGCGCAGTTCAGTTCCATCCAGCGTCACGATACGAACTTGGTAGGCAACCTTGCGAGCAGCCGTCTTGGCGTGCTCAATCGTATCAAAAATAGCTGTGACACCCAAAAGGTTTTGGAAAATTGACTCGAGGGAAGGATCATAGTCCACCAAACTGCTAGCCATCCCTAGGAATCCTGGACAGGCTTCAATCAGTTCTTGATTCTTTCCTGCAAGGTAGCGTGGTTTAATGGTTGTCAATGGAAGGAAGGTTGCCCGACCCGAGCGATTCTTCTTCAGATGTTCGATTGCCCGTGTTGCTGCTCCTTCGTCTTTTACGATAATATGCTGACTGCTGGCTCCTAGAGCAATCTCTAAGGCAGTCTGATACTCTGGTGAGAAGGAAAGTTTTTCACTGACAGCTCCGACGATCCCACCTAAGCGAGCCGCTTCTTGTAAGACACTCTTCACACCCGCATAAAAATTACTATGATTTTTTTGAATCGCCTCTAAACTGTTAATGCGAGCCTGTTTTTCCTTGCTTTGATCCAGTAAATCAAACATCTTGGCTTGCGCTTCTTGATAAGCCTGGCGAGCTTCCTCAAACCGTTTTGCCTCTGACTGATAGGTCTCAAGCAAGAGTTTCAGATGCTCTTGAGCTCCTTTATAAGCTTCTTGAGCAACCTGCTCTTTTTCTTGCAATTCTGTCACCATTTGGATTTGATTTTGGTAATCTTCCTTTTTACTTTGTGACAATTGAGCTGAGGCTTCCAATTGATTTTCAATGGTTGTTAATTCGTTTGATCGCTCCGCTTCATCCTGCATCAAGGCCACGTATTTTTCACGTAAATAATCGATCACCTGATCTGGATCTTCTGAGAAGCTGGCCAACTCTTTCTCCAGACCTTCCAGAGCTACTTGGCTCTTTTCCAGTTCTTCTTGAAGACTCTTTGTATTGGCTTGTTTTTCTTCCAACTGGTTCCGAAGAACTTGTAGGCGCTCTTCCAGACTATTGACCCGCTCTTGATTTTCCTGACGACTTCGAGCGACCTGTTGCGACTCCAAGCGTGCCAATTCGATTTGTTTCTCCAAATCACTTAAGAGACGAGTCAATTCCAAGAGGCTAGCTTGATCATCTGACAATTGGTGTTGAAGGGTCTGGCGACTCTGTTTCAATCGGAGACTTTCCGCCTCATACTCTTCTCTTTTCTGGTAATAAGCCTTTAATTGCTCTTGGATGGAGGCTTCTTCTTGGACAGCTTGATCATAGTCTTTTTTATTGACTTCAATTTGAGCAATCAAAACATCCAGATAAAGAACTTGGCGTTGTTGATCCAATTCTAAGAAACGTTTGGCCACAAGGGCTTGCTTCTCAAGAGGTTTGATTTGTCCCTCTAACTCAAAAATAATGTCTTCCAGACGGTCCAAATTATCCTGGGTCTGAACCAACTTAGATTCTGTTTCCTTGCGACGCGTCTTAAATTTAAGAACCCCAGCGGCTTCCTCAAAAATAGCCCGTCTCTCTTCTGGTTTGGAATTAAAGATTTCTTCAACCTTCCCTTGAGAAATAATAGAGAAAGAATCTCTCCCCAGTCCAGTATCCATAAAGAGATCATGGACATCTCTCAAACGGACTTTCTTGCCATCAATCTTGTATTCACTATCACCCGAGCGATAAATATGACGCTCCACTCGGATTTCTTTAGCAGCTTGTTTGATAAAGCCATCCCGGTTATCCAGTACTACCGTTACGCAGGCGTAGTTTAAGGGTTTCCGAGTTTCAGTCCCAGCAAAAATCACGTCCGGCATCTTGCCACCACGTAGGCTCTTGACACTCGATTCCCCTAAGGCCCAACGCAGACTTTCCGTAATGTTTGATTTTCCAGATCCATTAGGGCCAACCACTGCGGTTACCCCTTGGTCAAAGATGACCCGGGTCTTATCTGCGAAAGACTTAAATCCTTGAATCTCAATTTCCTTTAAATACATGAGGGATCCACCTTATTCTCCACTGCTTTTTTTGCTGCTTCTTGCTCTGCAGCCTTTTTAGACCTGCCACGTCCTTGACCGATGATTTTCCCATTGACAGATACTTGCACTTCAAACTCCTTGGCATGAGCCGGTCCTGACTCACTCGTCACTTCATAGGTAATCAGTACATCCCCATGGATTTGAAGGATTTCTTGCAAGCGCGTCTTATAGTCAATCACTTGCTCAAATTGACCTGCCTCGACTTTAGGAATCATGACTTGCTGAATGAAGTTCCGCACCATCTCTACTCCCTTATCCAAGAGCAAGGCTCCTAAAAAAGCTTCAAACAAATCTCCTAAGATGGTGTCGCGGTTCCGTCCACCAGATTTTTCCTCTCCCTTGCCAAGTTTGATAAATTGATCGAAACCACAATCACGGGAAAAACCTGCCAGGCTTTCCTCACGAACAATCATGGAACGCATTTTTGACAAATCACCCTCTGGCTTACTTGGATAGAGGGCAAATAAATATTCGGAAATCACTAACTGGAGAACAGCGTCTCCTAAAAATTCCAAACGTTCATTATGTGAAATTTTTAAGAGGCGATGCTCATTCGCATATGAGGTATGTGTAAAAGCTGTTTCCAACAATTCTGTATCGTCAAAAGTCAGACGAAATTTCTCAGCAAGGAGGTTATATAAGGCTTGCATCACGTTACTACTTTCTTTCTTCATTTATGCATCTGGATCGAATCCTGTAACCTATTCTGTCCAAAAGATACACCCCCCTATTATACCAAAAAAGAGTGCGTATCGCACTCCTTTCCCTTGTTTTCACGATAGGATTTAGGACCTATTCTGTCCTTATATCATTCTTCCTTATCCGGAATCACTTTGAACAAATAATAACTGATAAAAACAGTTAATCCCAGTAGACCCAATTTCACAAACCAGAGTGGTGCCAGGTAAATGGAAATCCCCATCAAAAGATAAATTTGTAGAATAATTCTTTTTTTCCGCTTTTTAGAGATCGACTTTGTTTCCCGATAATCCGCTACATAAGTTTGGTACAACTTGGTCCCATGCAACCATTTTTCAAAGCGTTGAGAACTCTTGGCAAAACAAGCCATAGCTAATAAAAGAAACGGGGTCGTTGGTAAAATAGGTAATGGAATCCCAATAATCCCTAATCCTAAGGAAATAAACCCTACTGTTATATACACGTATTTCAAACTAACTGCTCCTATCCTTCTGCTCATTTTAAGCCTACACTACTGACCTAAAAAGGAGATGAGCTCATCTCCTTTTTTAATCATCTAGATATCTACTAATGGAGTCGCTGTATCTGGAGATGTATCCAAGACGTCAAAATCGTGCCCCACTGCTAGATCCGCTCGAGCCAGTTGATTAACCATGGTCATATGGGCCAATTCCTTGATATTGTTTTCCTTGGATAAGTGGCCCAGATAAATCTTTTTGGTCTTATTGCCTAGGGTCCGAATCATGGCATCTGCGCCATCTTCATTAGAGAGGTGACCCAAATCGGATAAGATCCGTTGCTTTAATCGCCAAGCATAAGAGCCTGCCCGTAGGATTTCTACATCGTGGTTGGACTCGATCAAATAGCCATCTGCATTTTCAACAATCCCTGCCATTCGATCACTGACATAACCTGTATCCGTCAGCATGACAAAGCTCTTCCCATCTTTCATGAACCGGTAGAACTGGGGAGCCGCAGCATCATGGCTAACACCAAAACTTTCCACATCCAAATCCCCGAAGGTTAAGGTCTTGCCCATTTCAAATAAATGTTTCTGGGAATCATCGACCTTCCCAAGGTACTTGCTTCCCTCCATGGCCTTCCAGGTAGCTTCATTGGCGTATAGGTCCATCCCGTATTTACGAGCTAGCACACCAACGCCATGAATGTGATCCGAATGTTCATGTGTGATTAAAATAGCATCAAGATCTTCGGGTTTGCGATCAATCTCTGCAAGCAAACCTGTAATTTTCTTCCCGGACAAGCCTGCATCTACTAGAATTTTCTTCTTAGGAGTCTCTAAGTAAAACGAATTACCACTCGATCCTGAAGCTAAAATACTATATTTAAACCCTTTTTCATCCATTAGTTTTCTTATTCATCCTCATTATCCCATCCATCATCCAGGATAGCATCTTTATCATATGGTAGGACAATCGTGAAAGTAGAACCTTTTCCATATTCACTCTTGGCCCAGATAAATCCTTTGTGTTGCTTGATAATTTCCTTGGCAATAGCCAGTCCTAAACCAGTCCCACCTTGGGCGCGACTACGTGCCTTATCCACGCGATAAAAGCGATCAAAAATTCGTGGCAGGTCCTTTTTAGGAATCCCTAAGCCCTCATCCGAAATCGAAATAATCAACTGGGCATCTGTTGTTTTCATCCCCACACGAATTTCCCCACCATCTGGGGAATATTTGATAGCGTTATTTAAGATATTGTCTAAGACCTGTGTCATCTTGTCTGTATCAATTTCAACCCAGACAGGCGAAATTGGATAATCACGAACAATATCATATTTCTTCTCGCCAGCCTGGTTCTTCATCTTATCAAAGCGGTTCAAAATGAAGGTGATGAAGGCTGTAAAGTTGGTCAATTCAACATCCAATTGACTAGTTTCATTATCGATCCGTGAAAGACTTAATAGATCCGTCACCATCCGCATCATCCGGTTGGTCTCTGTCAAAGATACTTTGACAAATTCCGGTGCAACTGGCTCCGAAATGGCTCCGTCATCCAAGGCTTCCAGGTAAGATTTAACACTGGTCAGTGGTGTTCGGAGTTCATGACTAACGTTGGATACGAATAAACGACGTTCCCGCTCTTCCTTGTCCTGTTCGGTTGTGTCATGCAAGACGGCAACCAGACCAGAAATAAAACCAGACTCTCTCCGGATCAAAGCGAAGCGAACCCGTAAAGAGATGTACTCCCCATTTTCATCCTGCGAATCGATAGTCAATTCTGGAACATTGGTAATCAAGTCACGCAGTTCATACTCTTCACTAATGCCAAGCAGATCTAGAATACTGATGTTCATGACCTCTTCGACCACAACATTGAGTTGTTTTGCCGCCATTTCATTGACCAAGATAATTTGCCCCCGACGATTGGTCGCTAAGACCCCATCTGTCATATAGGAAAGAATACTGGTCAAGCGCTTGGTTTCTTGTTCCAGATTTTCATGCGTCAAACGAATCACTTCAGATAAATCATTGATATTGTTGGAAATCTCTGTTAGTTCTGGACCTCCTTGTAAATCAATAATATCCGAATACTCTCCAGCAATCAAACTCTTAATCTTATCATTCAACAAGCGTAGCTTCATGTTGTCTCGCCGATTTTCCAGGATCAGTAAGGCTACCACGATAATGAATCCAAGAGTGATTAAAATAAAAACAAAATTATAAGAGGTCATGACTTCTTTGATGTGATTAATCATTATTTCTCATATAGTAACCGACACCACGGCGCGTTAAAATATACTCTGGACGGCCAGGAATATCTTCGATTTTTTCACGCAAACGTCGAATCGTTACGTCCACTGTCCGAACATCACCAAAATAATCGTAGCCCCAGACTGTTTCCAGCAAATGCTCACGAGTCATGACTTGGCCTACATGGGTTGCCAAGTGATAGAGCAACTCAAATTCGCGATGGGTCAACTCAAGCTCTTTGCCCTTTTTCTGAGCAAGGAAGGCATCCGGAATGATTTTCAAATCCCCAATCACAATCTCTGAATCTGATGTAGACTCTGTTTGTGATTCTACCGTTAGTTCTGTCCGACGCAACAAAGCTTTTACGCGAGCTTGAAGCTCACGATTTGAGAATGGCTTGGTCACATAGTCATCCGCCCCAATTTCAAGACCGATAACCTTATCAAATTCTGTATCTTTGGCAGAAAGAACAATAATCGGCACATTACTAGTCTTCCGAATGGTACGCGCCACTTCCAAGCCGTCAATTTCAGGAAGCATGAGGTCTAAGATCAAAATATCTGGGTTCTCAGCTTCGAAAACAGCCAGTGCTTCTTTCCCATCGAAGGCAGTCAAGACTTCATAGCCTTCTTTGGCCATATTGAATTTTATAATATCCGAAATCGGCTTTTCATCATCTACAACAAGAATTTTCTTCATACATGTACCTACTTCTATTTTTTCTTTGCTTCTTCAAATCTCTGTCCTTTCATTATAGCAAATTTCTTTGAAAAATGGGAGTTATACTTTGATTTGTAAAGAAAGAGAAAGAAAAAGGTTATGCAATGGAAAAAATAATAATCACAAGATAGAGGCCACTAAAACAGCGCTTGAATAATTATTTTCAATCCACAAAAAAGCTAGGTTTGAAGCCTAGCTTTTCTATCTGTTATTTTTCAACACGGGATTTGTTGGCGATATCACCTAGGATTGTTGCAACACACTCATCATGTTTAAATATTAAAACGGTATCTTCTTTCAGAGGAGATACCGTTCTTCCTTTTTTGAATAAGGAATCTAAAATTTCTGACTTTCTCTATATGTTCAATTGATAGATTTCTTCAGAAAAAGGCTGTAAAATTTTTGATATAATATGTAGGATGGACTGATGGATATTTAAAAGATAATGTTCAAAAGAATTACAAATGAGAATTAAAAATATGTCAAATTGGACATAAGTCTCTCTACCATCATCCATGCAGAAACAAGATTATATGAAATAAAAGGAGTAACCAATGACCAGAAACTATTCAACACGTGAATTCCGCGAGAAACTATATGATGACCTTCATGTTCGATTAAGAGATACAGTGATTTTGATGTGTTCGATTTTTATTGCCTCTATAGGTCTAAATATGAATTCAACAGCTGTCATTATTGGAGCCATGCTGATTTCCCCTCTTATGACACCGATTATTGGACTGGGGTTTGGTTTAGCTATTTTTGATACGCGTTTAATCAAGCAATCTCTAGGGGTTTTATTTACTCAAGTATTGGTCAGTTTGCTTGTCTCGACTCTATATTTCTGGATTTCTCCCTTATCTTATGCAAGTAGCGAATTGATTGCACGAACCTCTCCAACCATTTGGGATGTTCTCATTGCTATTGCTGGTGGGATAGCAGGCTTTATTGGTTCAAGAAAAAAAGAAGCAAACAATATCGTGCCAGGAGTAGCCATTGCAACTGCTCTAATGCCACCTATCTGTACTGCAGGTTATGGTTTAGCTAATGGAAATGTACGGTTCTTATTTGGAGCTCTCTATCTTTTCTTGATCAACTGTGTCTTTATCATGCTAATCAACATTGTTGGAACAAGAATTTTGATGAGAAAATCTCCCTTAAGTTCATTTAATGAGCTAAACATTAAAATGAAAATTGGGTTGATATCCTTGATTGTATTATTGGTCCTTCCAGCCTGCTATTCAGCAGTCACTCTGACGATGGATCAAGCGCGAAAAGAAGGGATCAAACAGTTTGTAGGAAAAGAGTTCGCTAATCATACGGTCATTAATCAAGTCTACAAGTCAAGGAATAATGAATTGGTCTTGACAGTTGTTGGAGATCCGATTTCAGAAGAAGAATTAGAAACCATTCGCCAAAAACAAGCCTCTTACGGTATTGAATCTGTTCAATTGAAAGTCAATCAAGTCCATAATTCGATAAAATTAGATAGTGAGGCGACCAAGGAATTTTACGAAAACATTGACAAGTATATCGATCAAAAACTCTCTGAAAAAGATTCACAAAACGATCTCGTAAAAGAAAATGAGGCAGACAAGGATTGAGGATAATCAACTCATCTAACTCATGGAAGCAAATCTTGGGAGGATATCCTATATCCAAAAGTTAATGGATAGAAAGGATTATTGATGAGGATACTATTTGTGGTGGTTTGACCAATCACTACTAGCTCAGGTTAAACAAAATATAAAAATGCGGTGGGACAGAAATCGATAGACAAAGTCTCGATTTCGTAGTCCCAGCCCCGCGAGGATGATTAGGAGCTTTTTGGAGTCTAAAAGACGAACAAAAAGTTCAATCAGCTACCTCGTCAAACTTTGATTGCTAATAAAAAGTGAGGTCGGGATCTTTTGTCCCAACCTCTTTTTTAGGTAGCTGGAATTTTTATCCCAGGTTTTATCGTTTTATTTCTCAACACGAGATTTGTTGGCGATATCAGCTAGGATAGTTGCTACAAACTCATCTACTGACACAGTGTTTGTTTCTTTTTGTCCATAGCGACGAACGTTGACAGTTCCATCTTCCATTTCCTTGTCACCAACGATCAATTGGTAAGGAATCTTGCTAGTTTGTGATGCACGGATCTTGAATTGCATTTTTTCATTACGTTCATCCACATCAGCACGGACACCACGGTCACGGAGTTTCTTAGCTACTTCCCAAGCGTAGTCCACGTGTTTTTCGTTAGATACTGGGATGAGGGTTACTTGATGTGGTGCAAGCCATGTTGGGAAGGCACCCTTGTAGTTTTCAATCAAGATAGCTGTGAAGCGTTCCATTGTTGAGATAACCCCACGGTGGATCATAACTGGGCGATGTTCTTCACCATCAGCTCCGATGTATTTAAGGTCGAAGCGTTCTGGAAGCAAGAAGTCAAGCTGGATAGTGGAGAGGGTTTCTTCTTTTCCAAGGGCAGTCTTCACCTGGATATCCAATTTTGGTCCGTAGAAGGCAGCTTCACCTTCAGCTTCAAAGTAGTCAACGCCCATTTCATCAAGGGCAGCACGAAGCATGGTTTGGGCATTTTCCCACATTTCATCGTTATCAAAGTACTTGTGAGTATCTTGAGGGTCACGAAGAGAGAGGCGGAAACGGTATTCATTCAAGTTGAAGTCTTCATAAACATCGATAATCAACTGAAGAGCACGTTGGAATTCTTCTTGAATTTGTTCTGGAGTCACAAAGAGGTGACCGTCGTTGAGAGACATTTCACGCACCCGTTGAAGACCAGTCAAAGCACCTGATTTCTCATAGCGGTGCATCATTCCGATTTCAGCGATACGGATTGGCAATTCACGGTATGAGTGAACATGGTGTTTGAAGACTTGAATGTGGTGTGGACAGTTCATTGGACGAAGGACGAATTCTTCCCCGTCACCCATGTCCATAGTTGGGAACATGTCTTCTTGGTAATGATCCCAGTGACCAGAAGTCTTGTAAAGCTCAACAGAAGCAAGTGGTGGAGTGTAGACGTGTTGGTAGCCAGAAGCCAACTCTTTATCGACAATGTAGCGTTCCAACTCACGACGAATAGTCGCACCATTTGGCAACCAGAATGGAAGTCCTTGACCAACTTCTTGAGAAATCATGAAGAGGTCAAGCTCTTTACCAAGTTTACGGTGGTCACGTTCCTTAGCTTCTTCACGCATTTGAAGGTAGTTCTTCAAGTCTTTCTTGTCAAACCAAGCTGTACCGTAGATCCGTTGCATCATAGCGTTGTCGCTATTTCCACGCCAGTAGGCACCAGCTACATTGAGAAGGTGGAAGATTTGGATGCGGCCTGTTGATGGGACGTGTGGGCCACGGCAAAGGTCTACGTATTCACCTTGACGGTAGATGGTCAAGCCACCTTCGTCCTCTGAGTGCTCTTCGATCAATTCCAATTTATATGGATCGTTTTTGAAGATTTCACGCGCCTCGTCTTTAGTCACTTCCTCACGGACTGATGGGAAGTTTTCCTTAACGATTTTTTGCATTTCTTCTTCGATGCGAGGAAGGTCTTCGTTAGAGATTTGACCAGCTTGGTTATCTGTATCGTAGTAGAAACCATCTTCGATAGCTGGACCAACTCCCAAGTGAATGTCTGGGAAGAGGCGACGAGCGGCTTGAGCGAACAAGTGAGCAGCTGAGTGACGCAAGATTGGAAGAGCATCTTCGTGATCAGGTGTCACGATTTCGATGCTTCCATCTTCGGTGATAGCACGAGTGGTATCAATCAATTTGCCGTTAAATTTACCAGCAAGAGCTTTTTTAGCTAGGGAATTGCTGATGGATTGGGCAATGTCAAAAGTTGTAACGCCAGATTCGAATTCACGAACAGCGCCATCTGGGAAAGTAATCTTAATCATAATCTTCTCCTTATAAATTTTTAAATATCTTAGTTATAGTGAAACTCTTTTTGATTTCTTCATCAAAAAAACAAAAAAGCGACCTCCTCGAAAGGACGTCGCAACGTGGTTCCACCTTCATTTATGTTCCTCAAAAAAGAGGAACACCTCTGATTGGCTCTAACGTGGCCACCGTTTTATGTTTGCATAAAAAGTTCACCGAGTAGTCCCAAACCTATCCTCTACGCGATTTCCAGCCCCACGCGCTCTCTTTTAGATTTCCTAGATTTGATATGTCTCTGACTAGTATTATAGCACGATTGAAATATTTTGCAAGAGGAAAAAGCTTCCTATCCCCTATGCCAGGAGCCTTACTTTAGGCCCCCTAGCTTTTGAGATGAACTCTAATCCAATAACTTGGTAATGTTGCGAATCTTTTTCACCTGTTTAAAGGAACCCTTCATGATTCTCACAGACCCATTCACAGGCATAGCGATAACTTTTTTTGGAATTTTCACAATAGACTTGGTCACCCGTTTGGTACGGCTTTCCTCAGGATGACGTTCATTATAAAAATCTTTCGAAATAATGGCATCCAGATAGAACTCATAGACCCTGCGACCAAAATTTGTCGAAGAAATTTCATAAAGCTTCTCCTCCCACTTAGCCTCATCTTTTTCTGGTGTGGCTAAGGTCGCTTCTAAAATAGCTGCTGCCAAATCTTCTTCCTGGTCATACAAGATTCCGAACATCCGATCATTGATTACATTATCTAAGTAAGGATTACTTTGAGCAATTAGGGGGGTCCCACTAGCGATACTCTCTAAATAGGTCAAGCCTTGCGTCTCACTAGTCGAAGCTGAAATGAAGAAATCTGCCGCCTTATAGTAAAGAGCTGTTTCGTTTGGTGGAATCATTCCTGTGAAGACGACCGCATCTGACACACCAAGCTTGGTCGCTTGTTTTTTTAAATCATCTAGATAAGGCCCATCTCCAGCCACAATCAATTTAATATGCGCATTTTCTTCTAACACTTTAGGCAAGGCCGCAATAACGGCTTGGATATTTTTCTCGTAAGAAACCCGTGACAAGCTCAAGAGCATGATTTCACCCTCTTGAATCCCTAATTTTTCACGAAGGGCTTGCGTCTCCACTTGTGTGATTTCAGGTCGTTCAAACTTCGCCAGCTCAATTCCTGTCGGAATAATCCGTTTTTCGGCCTTGACCTTGTATTTCAGCAAGAGATCATAGACAATCTCACTCGGACAGATGACCCCATCCAAGTCATTCATATAACCACGAACAATGTATTTGACCATACTTGGTCGGATAACCATCCCCTTGGCAATATAACGCACATAATCTTCATACTGGGTATGATAGGTATGAATCACTGGAATCCGAAGCTCCTTAGCAATCCAAACCCCGAGTAGTCCTAAAGAAAACTCCGTCTGTGTATGGATCATATCCAGTTTGTATTGTTTGGCAATGGCCAAAGCCTTGGTAAAGCCGCGATAAGCAATTCGCCGATCCTTAAAAGCAAAGAAAGGGATACTTGGAATGCGGATAATTTGCCAGTCTTCATAGCGGTTGACATCCTTATCCGTCGTCGTAAAGATAAAAACCGTATGTCCCAACTTCTCCAATTCTGTTTTTAGGGTTCGAATACTGGTCGCAACCCCCGATACCTGCGGAAAATAAGTATCTGTAAATAATCCAATACGCATATTACATCTCCAATACTTGCTGATAGGCTTTCACTAGCTGATCCGCTACCAAATCAATTGAGCGACTTTGAGCGACTCGATCCCCTGCATCGCGCTTGTCCACTTGACCAGACAAGACTTTTTCAAGAGAGTCCACAAACTCATCCACTGAATGACATAATTCTGCTGACTCTTGGTCCACCCAACCATGATAAACTGGAATATCCCGGAGGACGACATGCTGGTGACCCGCTAAGGCCTCTAGGACAACAATCCCTTCCGTTTCCTCGTAAGACGGGAAGAAGAAGGCATCCGCACCTGTCATGGCCCCTTGGAATACAGCTCCTTTAAAATAGCCAGGGAATTCAACATTGCTTGGATGATCTTTCTCGACCAGACGACGAATAGCCCGAGGAATCAACCATTTATTAATCGATCCCAACCAAATAAAGCGGACATCTGGCATCCGACGAGCCACTTCTACAAAGTCTTCAATCCCTTTTCGTCTAAAGTAGAGACCCGCACATAAAACGACCTTCTCTCCTTCTTGGATATTAAAGTGCTTCCGAAAAACCTCTTCTTTTTTGGGATCTTTTTTATATTTAGACAAATCAATCCCATTGGAAACAGCGACTATTGGAGTCTTGACTCCATAGGACTGAATCAGTTGTTTCGAATACTCTGAAGGGGTAATAATAAAATCGGCTTTTTTATACATATGAGCCAAATATTTGCCAAATAAGGGAGCAAATAAATTGGACCCGATAAATGAATTTTGGAAATCTTCCCGTGTGGAATGTCCATGCATGATGACCTTTTTCCCCCGACGTTTGGCAGCATGTAATAGCAACAAACTCCGAGGACCATAGGTATTAATATGGACCACATCGTAATCTCCTAAAATATCCGTAGTATAGGGGATTCCAGCCAAATCCAAGGCATGCATCTGGTGTTGGAGGGCACGACCAATCCCGGATTTTTGTAAAACGGATTTTCCTTCAAGATACAGTAAAACTTTCATACCCTCTATTATACCTGATTTAGCAGACCCCTTCAAGTTTTACCGGAGATTCATACCGAGACAAGAAAAAAGGAAGCCTTGGCTTCCTATGATTTTTACTTCTTCGTAGTTCCACGATGATTAATGGTATGGGCAAGAAGAACTTCTCTTTCTTCCAATTCTTCCTTATGCATAATTTTTGTCAGCATCCGCATACTGATAGCCCCCAAATCATAAAGTGGTTGGCCAACAGTTGAAAGGTTTGGACGAGTGTAGCGTGTAATTTGTGAATCATCACTGGTAATCAACTCAAAATCTTCCGGTACGTTCACACCTTGATCAGCTAGACCATTAAGCAAGCCTGCTGCCAATTCATCCCCAGTTACAAAGGCTGCTGTTGCTTTAGATGCAATGATGCGTTCAGCCAAGTTATAGCCTTCTTCATAGCGGTACTTAGACTCAAAGACCAAGCCTTCACTGTAAGACAATTTTTTTGCTTTCAAAGAATCTTTGTAGCCAGCCAAGCGAATCTTACCGTTGATATCATCTACTAATGGTCCACTTACAAAAGCAATCTTTTTATTTCGTTTAGCCAATAGTGTAACCGCGTCTACTGTCGCTTGCTTGTAATCGATATTGACACTTGGCAATTGATGTTCGACATCAACTGTCCCAGCAAGGACCACCGGTGTCCGAGAACGAGAGAATTCTGAACGAATCTTTTCTGTCAAGTGATAACCCATGAAGATAATCCCATCGACCTGTTTTGAGAAAAGAGTATTGACAACAGAAACTTCTTTATCATCGTCTTCATCGCTGTTGGCAAGGACGATGTTGTACTTGTACATTTCAGCAATGTCATCGATCCCCTTTGCCAGAGTAGAGAAATAACTATTGGTAATATTTGGAATCACAACACCTACCGTTGTGGTTTTCTTACTCGCAAGTCCACGAGCTACTGCATTCGGACGATAGTCCAAACGTTCAATGACTTCCAATACTTTTTTACGAGTATTTTCCTTAACGTTCTTATTTCCGTTCACGACACGGCTAACAGTCGCCATTGAGACCCCCGCCTCTCGGGCAACGTCGTAAATGGTTACAGTATCGTCTGTATTCATATTACTTCCTTTCTTTATTGAAAATTTCGTTTTCAGTCTTCTATAACAACTATTTTATCACTTATTGTAAACACTTTCAAGCATTTTAACATCTTTTTGCAAACTCTTGATTTTTTAGGAAAAATTTGACAAAATATTATCAATAGAAAGAAGGTAGCTTATGTCTAAATTAGATCAAATTGTAGCATTTCTTGAAACTGAAAAAACAGAGGTTGCTGTTGTATCCGATCCTGTCACTATCAATTACCTCACTGGATTTTACAGTGATCCCCACGAACGTCAGCTCTTCTTGTTCGTCTATCCAGACCACGAACCGCTTCTTTTTGTCCCTGCTCTTGAGGTAGAACGGGCGACTGCAGTTGTGGATTTCCAAGTGGTAGGCTATGTGGATTCTGAAAATCCTTGGGAAAAAATCAAAGGGGCTAGCGCTAATCCAGAAGCCAAAAAGGTCGCTTTGGAATTTGATAATTTGATTTTGACCAAGTACCATGGGCTTCGTTCAGTCTTTGAACAAGCAACATTTACCAATCTCAGCCCTCGGATTAACCGCATGCGCTTGATTAAATCTGCTGATGAGATCCAAAAGATGTTAGTTGCTGGTCAATATGCGGATAAGGCTGTCAATATGGGATTTGACGCCATCTCACTGGATAAAACCGAGACTGATATCGTCGCAGAAATCGACTTTGGCATCAAACGCTTGGGCTATGAAATGAGCTTTGAAACTATGGTCTTGACTGGTAATAATGCAGCCAACCCACACGGCATTCCTGGAAGCAACAAAATTGAAAAAGATGCTCTTCTTCTCTTTGACTTGGGCTGTATGGTGAATGGCTATGCTTCAGATATGACGCGAACAGTCGCTGTTGGAAAACCCAATGACTTCAAGAAAGAAATCTACCACTTGACTTTAGAAGCTCAACAGGCTGCCCTAGATATGATCAAACCAGGTGTAACAGCACATGACGTAGACCGTGCTGCCCGGAGCGTCATTGAAAAAGCAGGATACGGCGAATACTTCAACCACCGCCTTGGACACGGTATCGGAATGGATGTGCATGAATTCCCTTCTATCATGGAAGGAAATGACATGGTCATCGAAGAAGGCATGTGCTTCTCAGTCGAACCAGGCATCTACATCCCTGGAAAAGTCGGAGTTCGGATTGAAGACTGTGGCTATGTCACAAAAGATGGCTTTGGCCTCTTTACCGAAACCAGCAAAGACTTGCTGTATTTTGATTAAGTTAGATAATGAGAAGATTGTTGTATGATTGTTTGGCGTGGTAAAGGCTTGCTCGTTCCCCTCGCTCTTATGATTGGAGGAGCTTTGGCGAATATGATTTATTCCTTCCTGCATCTTAATGTAAATAAGAGTACAGATAGTATCATCTTAGGATGTATGTTGGGGATTCTTGCTGCAGCAGTCAATTATTTGCTAACAAAGAAATTTGTTTCCGATCAAGTTCGGTATATGATTGATGAGGAAACAGGGCAACGTATTGCTTTCCGCGATCGTTCTTCCTTCATGTTCATTCCAAATCGTTACTGGACATGGATTTATTCTAGTTAGTGTCTTATTTATTAAAAAATAAAAATTAGATAAACTTTAAATCATTTCATTCAACAAAAAAGCCTTTCAGTTTACACTGAGAGGCTCAGATTAAAGCAATAGTATTCCTAGAAACTTTCCTTAGGTGAGTACGGACGTCAGCGAACTTCTACGAAGTTCCATGACTTAGTTTTGAACCTAAGGTTTCAAAACTCCCGAGTGCTTGAAACGAAAACGTTTCAAGCATTTTTCTCACGGCGGAAAGTTTCGGATATGCTTTAATGATTCAAAGCAACATAATAGTTTTTTGAAAAATTACCTAGCTATCTTAAGTAAAAAGTAGTTTGTCTACATTCAAAGCCTTTCAGTATATACTGAAAGGCTTTTTTACATCAAGTTTCTTACAGACTCAAATCAAGAAACGGTTGCTAGCTCCATTTGTTTCTTGGTTTGCTCCACTACTTCTTTGAGGCTGGTCTGAGCCATTTCCTTTTCCATGGCCAATTGAATCTTTTCCAGCTTCCCATCTAGGACGCCATGGATGCTATTTCCAATCGGACAAGCTGGATTTGGATGCTCGTGGAAACCAAATAATTGACCAGTCTTCCCAAGGCATTCAACAGCCTGGTAGATATCTAACAAACTAATAGCTTCTAATTCTTTGGCCATCTCGGCCCCACCTGTTCCACGCGCCACATGGATCAAGCCTGCCTTTTTTAATTGAGACAAGGTCTTCCGAATAATGACCGGGTTCACCCCAACACTGCCAGCAATCATATCACTGGTCACCTTGGTGCAATCTCCTTTTAAAGCAATCATGACTAATACATGGGTTCCAATGGTAAAACGACTTGAAATTTGCATGGATACTCCTCTCTTCCATCTAAATAGGGATGTCTTAAACTGGATCTAAAGCCATCAATAACTAGATACATTTACTCTTCAGACGTTAAAGTTCTTTCTTTTAGTCTATTATACCCTTATTTGTTGTAATGTCAACTGTTACACTAGTTGAAAAAATCTCTTAACCATGCATCTACTTCTACATTGTGTCCCTCTCGCTGGGCTATTTCATGAAGAAGCTCATGATTATGAGTATGGTGGATCCCATTGACTAAACTTTCATAGTAAACTTGGAAGTAAGGGAGTTTCAGATCCTTAGCGAGTTGGAGTTCTTTCTCAATGTCATAGGAAACCCGCCGAAAGTCAACATCTTTCAAACCCGATTCATCAAACTCTAGAATAGCATACATGGCCCGGAGATCCTTTCGAAGATTGGCTTGCAAAAAGAAGGGTTGGCCGATAGAACCCGGATTCAAGATGAGCTCTCCACCACTTCCATATCGGAAAAATTGTTGGTGGATATGACCATAGACTGCTAGATCACAAGGGGGATTGGTTACGAGGCGATCAAAATCTTTCTGGTCTCCTATATGGATCAATTCGCGTCCCCAGTTTTTGTCTGGCAGATGATGGGTGATGCCCACTATTAAGCCAGAAACTTCCCGATGCACTTGCATGGGCAGACTTTGCATGGCCTCTATTTCTTCTGGACGAATTTCTTCTAAGATATACTGACAATGGCGCATCAAATAACGGTGACTAGCCCTTGATGGATCCAGCATCCCCTTCATCGCTCGCCACAAGCTATCTTCCCAATTTCCTAAAATCTGTACGGTGATAGGCAATTCTTCAAGTAGGTTCAAAAGATGTCGTCTACCAGTCCCCGGCATAAGGACATCCCCTAATAACCAGTATTCTTCTACACCTGCCCGCTTGGCATCTTCAAGCACAGCCTCTAAAGCAGTTGTATTCCCATGTATATCCGAAAGCAAAGCAATTTTTGTCATGTCTCTTCTCCTTCTTTCATTATACCAAAGCTCTAAAAAACTTCCACCCTAGGGTAGAAGTTTCTTTTTTTATTCAACAGATTTCAAAGCCTCCAGCATGTCTACCTTGCGAAGATGATGATTGACCAAGATTCCTAAGCTAGCTAGGATCAGAATGACCCCAGCGATAGGATAAAGATAGACACCAAGGGCTACCCGCGGATAAAAGAGAATGGCATCTGGGGCGATCATAGCAATCAAGAAGCGATGGAGATAAAAGCCTCCTAGCAAACCCAATCCTATCCCTACAAGAGACAAGAGGATGGTTTCTCGATAAATATAAAGGGTAACTTCTTGATGATGGAAGCCGAGGACCTTAATGGTGGATAACTCACGGATTCGTTCTGCCACATTGATATTGGTCAAATTATACAAAATAACCATCGCTAGCAAAATAGATACCAGAACTAAAATCATCATGGTCTTATTCAATGATTGGGCTACAGAACTGAAGAGAGAAATCAAGGAAGTATTTTGCGTAACAGCAAGCACCGCCCCTTCTTCCATCATGTCCCGACTGACCTTCTGGACGAACTGCTGAGAAGAAGACTGTAATCGGACCAAATAGGCATTCATCTCAGCGCTTTTTCCATAGGTTTTCTGATAGGTCGCTTGATTCATATAGACAAAATGGCCTACATAATTTTCGGCAATCGCAGCCACCCTAATCGTATGGCCATCTATCCGCAAGTCATCTCCAACGCCCACCTTGGCCAGCTGCGCTAATTTACTGGTAATCACCGCCCCATTGGATAGGTCAAGTCTTCTCTCTTCTGAGCGGAGATTGATAAAGGGTTCCAAGCTGTCTTTAGAGGACACCATTAAGGTCATGCTTTGTTTTCCACGTCCGGAAGGATAAGAAGCCTCCACTTGTTTTGTAAAGATGGCTTCTGTCTCTTTAATATCTGCTTGCTTCAAGCGCTTCTTCAAGGATTCTTCCTCTTCGTCTGTCAGGCTGGATTTGGTCGAGAGAATCATATCGTACTTGAGGATTTCCCCAAACTGGCGTTGGGGTACTCCACCGACTGAGGATTGAATCCCCAAGCCCGCAAAAAGAAGAGCAACCGAACCAGCAACACCAAATATGGTCATCACCATCCGCTGTTTATAGCGAAAAATATTTCTAGCGGTCACCTTTTGGGTGAAACTCAGACGTTTCCACAAAAACGGTAGCCGTTCGAGCAAAATACTGGATCCGGAAACTGGCGGTTTTGGAAGGAGGAGGTGACTGGCTTCTTCCTTCAACTCTCTCTTAGCGACTAGATAAGCTGGAAAGACGCTAGAAAGAAGGGAGAGCCCCAAGGCTAATAAGCTATAGGACCCATAAAAATACTGTTGACTAGTTCCTACGACCATCCCCTGCGTAATAATTTGCGAAATGGTTCCAGATAAAACATAATGACCGAGAAGAGTTCCGATGCCTGTCCCAACTGTTCCAGCAACCAAGCCATACAAGAGAAACTTTGCTAAGATATCTTTCGTTCGATAGCCCAAGGCTTTGAACAAGCCCGCATGGCTCCGTTCTTCATCAACAAAACGAGTCATGGTCGTAAACGTGACCATGGCAGCGACTGCGTAGAGTACCACAGGAAATAGATTGCCTACGGCGGAGATACTGGCACTGGCATTACTATACATGAGGTAACCCTGGCCACCTGGAATGGTTTTTCGATCATAGACATGATAGTTTGGTTGCTCTATATTTTTCAGATCTTCCTTGGCCTTTTCCAGGTCCTTCTGTTTAGTTGCTAGTTCCGATTCACCTGTCTGAATGTTGACCAATTGCTGATCTAGTTGCTTTTGAGCTTCTGCCAACTCGAGTCGCCTTGTTTCTAGTTCTTCCTTGGGCAAGAGTGTAGACAGTTGATTCAGTTTATTGGATTGCTCCGTTAGTTGTGTCTGTGCTTGACCTGCCTTTTCGCGTGCGTCTGCTAACTGTTTGTTGGCAGCATCAAGTTCTTCTTGCCCTTTTTGGATCTTTTGTTTCCCATCAGCCTGTAGCTTTCGATAGCGCTCCTGACCATTTCCAGCTAAGAGTTCTTCCAGTTCCTTTTGATGGGAGGCCAGACGATCTTGATAGCTGGTTGAGAATGGATTGAACCCCCTCAAATCATCAAACCGAATCCGAGCAAGGCTATAAACAGGACTAGTAAAGGCTTCTTTTGAGAGGACGCCATAGGCATCCAAGGAACCACTCCCACTCCTAGCTTGTCCCAAGTCTTTTTCGGACCACATCTCAGCAGACTTTACAAAGCCAACAATTCGATAGTTTTTTGTCTTTAAAACAGATGGACTTCCAGCTTTTTCATGTATCCTTAGCTGATCCCCAATCTGGTAACGATCTTTCCAAAACGCTGCTAGAGCGACCTCATCTTCCTTCTGCGGAAGCCGTCCTGAAGTCAGCTGAAAGCGTGAGATGGTTTCTGGAATGGAAAAAAGTCGAACAGCTTCGTCCTTTCCGTCAAGCGTCACATCTGTCAGGTAGGAAAACTCCAAGCTGGCCCCCGTCAATCCTTGTAGCTCTTCCTGGTCAGTCTTATCCAAACCTAGATCTCCCATGACAGCTAGGTCCAACATCTCTTGTTGGTCTATAAAGCGCTGGGCAGTCCGATGCATATTTGGGGTCGTTACTTTTAAACCGACCAAGGCTAAGGTACCCAGCATCATCAGCGTTAAAATGGACAAAAAGCGCCCTTTGGAACTGGTAAAGGAATGACATAGATCTTTCCAATATACTTTTCGCTTCATGAACAACCTCCCTAATACTCTAGGCTATCGATATCTAGTGGAGTGTTATGGATGGTCACCGATTTTACTTGGGCATCATGCATCTGAATGACACGATCGGCTATTGGTTCTAAAGAAGCATTATGGGTGACGATAATCACTGTTGCCCCTTTTTTACGAGACATGTCCTGAAGAATCTTTAAAACCTGTTTACCGGTTTGGTAGTCTAAAGCCCCTGTTGGTTCATCACAAAGGAGAATCTTAGGGTTCTTAGCCACTGCGCGCGCAATGGCTACCCGTTGTTGTTCCCCACCAGATAGCTGGGCTGGGAAGTTGTTCAAACGCTCACCCAATCCAACCTCTCTCAAGACTTGTTCAGGGTCTAAGGCATCAGAAACAATTTCAGAAGCCAATTCAACATTTTCCTTGGCTGTCAAATTGGGAATGAGATTATAAAACTGGAAGACAAAACCAACATCATTTCTGCGATAATCCGTTCGTTGGTGCGAGGAGAAGCTTGAGATGGCTTTCCCATCCACTAGTACCTCCCCTTCATCATTGGTATCCATACCTCCCAAAATATTGAGGACTGTTGATTTTCCTGCGCCTGATGCCCCCAAAATGATGACCAATTCGCCTTTCTCTATTTCAAAAGTAACATCTTTATTGGCAATGATGTCAGTTTCTCCTGACGGATAGCGTTTATAACTATGTTTCATCTCAATATAAGCCATATCTTTTCTCCCACTTAAACACAAGTTCCTATCTTTATTATAGTCCTTTTTTTCCGGAAGACCAAGAACAATCAATCCCTTAAAACGACTAAAAAACAAGAAATTTGTGAGGGATGCATTTCCTCTATTTTATGAATAAAGCCATCCGAGAAACTAATACTTTTCTATGCAAAAATAGACGAGGAAAAAGCTTGGTCTTATCTAGTTCCTGATATAGAAATCTCCAAGCATCATCTGCCCTCCTCTCCTTAGTTTGTGATATAATAACAAATAAGTATGAATTGTTATGATCGTTTAAATAACTGATATTTCAAGTTATTCTTTCATTTTTATATAATAGCCCCTTTGAAAGTAGATCTGGGAAAAAATTTTATAATCTTTCCAAAATGGCTTTCTCAGTATAAGAATAAGACCTGATTTTAAGCTTTTTAGACTTATAGAATGATACTAAAATTTTATTCTGTTGATGAATAAATTTGATTTCTGTATAATATGATGATTAGTGAACAACATTTATACCAAACTACATGATAAAGGAGGAACTATGACCCGAAAAAAGAGAAAAACGAATTCTAAAAATGCTATCCGAAGCGCCCTATCACGCCTGCTTCTTGAACAATCACTTGAAAGCCTTACAATTAGCCAACTAACAAAGGAAGCCGGCATTAATCGAGGTACCTTCTACCTCCATTATGTAGACAAACAAGATATGTTCAACCAGCTAAAATCTGAACTCTTAGGCGAGTTGGGAGAACTTTTCGCTACAAGCACCGTCAATCGAGCAAATTTTCTTGCCTCACTTCAATATATTCAAGATAATTATGACTTTATCTATGCCTTGATGCAGATGGATTACCAAGAATTTCATTTTCTAATGAAAAAATTCACCCTGCAACTTCTTGACGATACTCCACATGCTAAAGATCATTTGGTTAATAAATTCCAAGTTCCTTATAAGTATGCTGTTGAGATCTTTGCAGCTACGATTGAAGCCGTAATCACAAAATGGTTGTCAACTGGTGCAAAAGAAGAGCCGATCGAAATCGCGACAGTCGTATTAAGTGTGACTGACTTTACCACTTGGAACCAACCCATAACAGAATAAGAAAATGAGAAAACGAAAGTTTTCTTTTTTTATGGATAAGAGCAACTAGCTGGAACCTCAACGCTCTCACAAGATTATTTGCCCAACTATCAGAAAACGTTTTCCTTTTCTTTCCTTTTTAGCTATAATATTTAGTATGGAAAAAAATAGAAATGAGGACCGTTTATGAAAAAAAAGAAACTTCTTTTGCCGATCTTATTGCTTGCTCCTGCCTTCCTAGCCTCTCAGGTAGCTGCAGATGAGCAAACAGCTCCAGAAACTAACCTTGAAGTAGCTGCTGCTTCCACAAATGCTACAGATGCTGCTACTCCTGCTTCAACAGAAGCTAATACAGCTACTTCAGAAGGTGCTACAGAGAGTTCAGCTGACTTACCTGAAGCAAATATCCTTCATACCAACGATGTTCATGGTCGGATCGTCGAAGAAAAGGGTGTGATTGGTGATGCTAAATTAGCCGCAGTCATCGATGAAGAACGTGCGAAAAATCCATCTACTTTGGTCGTAGATGCTGGAGATGCCTTCCAAGGACTACCGATTTCAAATAGTTCTAAAGGTGAAGAACGAGCTAAAATTTTGAACGAAATTGGCTACGATGCCATGGCAGTCGGAAACCATGAGTTCGATTTTGGTCTGGATGAAGCTAAAAAGTACAAAGAAATCTTAAATTTCCCACTTCTCAGCTCCAACACCTACATCAACGGTGCTCGCTTATTTGAGGCTTCCACCATCGTCGATAAAGATAAGAATGTCGTTGGGGATGAGTTTGTCGTCATCGGGGTGACAACGCCTGAAACAGCCACTAAAACTCACCCTAAGAATGTCCAAGGTGTTACCTTTACAGATCCTATTTCAGAAGTAAACAAGGTCATTGATGAGATTGAAGCACGCGCGACTGCTGAAGGCAAGACTTACAAAAACTATGTTGTCCTTGCTCACTTGGGAGTAGATACTACTACACCAATCAAATGGCGAGGATCTACCTTAGCTGAAGAACTTTCTAAAAACTCAAAACTGAAAGGAAAACGTGTCACCGTTATTGATGGGCATTCCCATACTGTTCAATCAACTACATACGGAGAAAACGTGACCTATAACCAAACTGGTAGCTACCTGAACAATATCGGTAAAATCACCTACCAGGCTAACCAATTGCTTGGAAACCCTCAACAAATTTCAGCAGCTTCAACAAAAAATGTCGTGCCAAATGCCAAAGTAGCTGCCATGGTCCAAAAGATCAAGGAACAATACGATGCTGAGAATGCAAAAATCGTTCGTGACAATAGTCCGGTAGAACTAAACGGTCAACGGGAAAATGTCCGTGTCCGTGAAACCAACCTAGGAAATGTCGTGGCAGATGCCCTCTACGAATATGGACAAACTGGTTTTAGTCATAAGACTGACCTTGCTGTAACCAACGGTGGTGGCTTGCGCGAAACCATCGCCAAAGACAAGCCAATCACCAAAGGAAGCGTCATTGCTGTTCTTCCATTTGGGAATACCATCTCTCAAATTAAAGTAACTGGTCAGGATATTGCTGATATGTTTGCTAAATCTCTTGGATCCATTTTACAAGAAAAAGATGGCAAAACCGTTCTTGACGAAAACGGTCAACCCCTTCTTGAACCAAGCGGTGGCTTCCTCCAAGTCTCTGGAGCAAAAGTTTATTACGATACAACCCTACCAGCTGAAAAACGCGTCCTCTATATCGAAATTAAAAACCCAGAAACTGGTCAATATGAACCGCTCAACCTTGCTAAAGATTATTACTTGACTACTAATGACTTCTTAGCAGCAGGTGGGGATGGCTACACCATGTTAGGTGGAGCTCGTGAGGAAGGTCCTTCCATGGACGTTGCCTTTGCAGATTACCTTGCTAAGGCAGATCTCACAGCCTATGCAACCATCAATCCAAATTCTCGTACCATTTCTATTTCTGCTAGCAAAGATACAGATGGAGATGGTGTGGCAGATATTGAGGAAATCAAACAAGGAACAGATCCTGCTAATCCTAAGTCCTACCCAGGAAGCAATAACCAACCAGTTATCCCATCTACCGGTAAAATGGATCAAACATATATTCCAGCTCTAGTTGGTACGAATTCTCCTAATCAACTAGCTAGCCAAACAAAGAATACTTTTACATCTGCTAAGGACGATACACAGATCAAGGCCAACAACCATCACCTGTCCTTCACCTCAGCAAAAACATTTAAACCAGCAGCTGCTACTCTACCAGAAACAGGAACTTCCGACTCTCCTGCTATCTACATGCTCGCTCTGTTGACATCCGTCTTAGCCTTCTTTGGTCTAAAGAAAAAAGAAGAAAACGAATAGTCACTGTAAAAAATAGTCTGGGACAACATTGTTCTCAGCCACAAAAAAGCTAGAGATTTCCAATTATGGACCTCTAGCTTTTTAATTTTGAGTAGTTTTCTTATTGTATTTGAGGAGATTATTGGCCATGAGTACTAATCCCATGTCATTTATTACCTGACGCTTGGATTTCTTTTACTTTTAAGAGCTGATACCTCTCATTCACATAGAGCCCCTTTTATGGAGCCAAGTCAGCTTGTTCTGCCTTATAAACCATATTTTCCTGTCTAAAACCTGTTGTGCTATGCCTATGTTTGAGGTGATCAAACTGGTATACCCAACTCTCTGGATGGGTGTAGGTATCAGTTGTTTCATCGTAAGTCCAATTATCCAGATTCATATCAGATTCTTTGTATTTTTCTTCTGTTCCTTGTCAAAAAGACTATATTTAATAAAATGCTCAATACCCATCCTATCTAAGGTAAGAAGAATCTCCACGCTACCGTATCCCGCATCGGCGACAGCTCTTTTTAACTCATGTGTATAGGTTTCTAAAAATGGCAACAGCGTTCTGGTATCTGTTGGATTTTGATAGATGTCATCGTGAAGGACGAACTGATTTTCAGTAGCGATTTGTAGGTTGTAAGCAGGTTTGAGTCCTACGCTTAAATAAGCTTCAATTTCCCTCGTTCAGCTTCAGATAAGTACTTGTAGGATTGATTTGTGGTAGGATAATTAGCAGACATGTTCATCTTCCTTCATACTGTTTTTCGAAACTCTAGTATATCAGATGAACATGTATTTTGTGTTGCACTTCATTTTACAACAGAGCATGTGGTCTGTTTTCAGAAAAGGTAATTTTCTAGACAAGTAGTTGTTGAATAAATAAGACAGGT
The DNA here is from genome assembly GCF_058200355.1 of Streptococcus sp. SCPM-O-B-23252 (M501). Lineage (NCBI taxonomy): Bacteria > Bacillati > Bacillota > Bacilli > Lactobacillales > Streptococcaceae > Streptococcus > Streptococcus sp. SCPM-O-B-23252 (M501). The sequence goes on along the minus strand of NZ_JBYQGS010000001.1, from coordinate 378,968 downwards.
TCTATTCATTAACCTATCAACCAACTCTTTAGTTTGTAAGTTGGCATCTTGTATACTGAAAAAGAAACAATACTAATCAATTCAACTTACTTGACAAAAGCGTTGCTTAGTGGTTTAATATACCCCATAAGGGTATATCGGAGGTGCCTATGTTTCACTTATTTACAAAAATTGATAGTATTTCTACCAGCGAATTAGAAGCTAAACTCAAGGAACCAATTCAGCTACTGGATGTGCGGACGCCTACGGAATTCCGTAGAGGCCATATCAAAAACGCCAAGAATGTTCCTCTAACCGAAATCGGAGCTTACACACCTGCGACAAATGAAACACTTTATGTCATTTGTCATTCCGGTGTTCGAAGCAAGATGGCTGCTAAAAAGCTCAAGAAAAAAGGCTATGATGTTATCAACGTCCGAGCTGGTATGAGCGCTTGGCCTGGTGATGTTGAATAAATAAAAATCAAAAAGAGCAATTGGTCTAATTTCAAGAAAACCAACTGCTCTTTTAATCATTTGTTCACTATTTAAGAGAAACGTATGTTTTTTATTACTTGCGTTTAATCAAGTATTTAACCGCCTTTTCCAATCTTTCCTTCTGTGCTTGAGGATCCTCTAAAGGGTCGTTAATACAAGTTGTTAAATTCTCCGTTATCATCAGTTCAATAATACGATCAACACTGGACCGCACTGCTGTTAATTGAGTAATGATATCAATACAATCACGCTCTTCCTCCATCATTTTTTGAATACCTCGCAATTGACCTTCTGAGCGTTTGAGGCGTGTAATGTACTTTGATCTTGTCATATCTTTATCCTAAAACGATTTTTCTACATTATATCTCTAATACAGTCCTTTGTCAAAAGGAGCATTTATCTTAAAGACAAAGACTTCTAGTTCTCCACTCTGACTCTCGTTATAATTCCATCTTTATCTGTAATGGAGAATTCAGAAAGAGAAATCCAGTGGGTTCTAGCCTTGTTTCTCTGAGCTTGCGTAAGCAAATTGACCAAAAACTCTTTATTCTCAACTTCAACCAAATAGTAGGCAAGACCTACCATTCCATTCTCACGAGGAGCTAAGTTTTTACCACCCCATTCATTTACTGCTAGATGATGGTGATAATTCCCTGATGCTATCCAACTGACATGTGGAATCGTGAATTTATCCTCAAGACCTAGAGACTCTTGATAAAATGCATATGCCTCTCGGCTATTTTTAACAGATAGGTAAACATGGCCCATGCGAGTGCCTTCTGCGATCACAAAAGGATCAAGTTCTTTGCCTAATTCATAGATTTCTTGCGCAGACAGCTCTTCTGTGATTCCAGTAATTCGACCATCCTCACGAATATCCCACTCGTTCACAGGCTTGTCTCTGTTGAGTTCAATGCCATTGCTCTCTAAATCTTCTAGATAGACAGCTTCACTATAGCCATGATCAGCTCCGCCAACTAGTGGAACCTTTAGGTCTAACAAGCGTTTAAAAATATTTGCCAGATCTTATCAACTTGGATAGGATGGGTATTGAGCATTTGATTAAATATAGTCTTTTTGACAAGGAACAGAAGAAAAAACACAAAGAATCTGATAGGAATTTGGATAATTGGACTTACGATGAAACAACAGATACCTACACCCATCCAGAGAGTTGGGTATAGCAGTTTGATCACCTCAAACACAACCATACCACAACAGATTTTAGACAGGAAATTAGGGTTTATAAGGCAGAACAAGCTGACTTGGTTTCACAAAAGGGGCTCTATGTGAATGAGAGGTATCAGCTCCTAAAAGTAAAAGAAAGCCAAGCGCTTTTATCTGTCGAAGGCAGTCACATCTTTGCCCAACGCAAGGTTAATGTGGAACCTGTCTTTGGGCAGACAAAGGCTTGTTTGGGTTACAAGAGATGTAATCTAAGAGGCAAATGACAGGTTAAAATTGACATGGGATTGGTTCTCATGGCCAATAACCTCCTCAAATACAATAAGAGAATGACTCAAAATTAAAAAGCTAGAGTTCCACAATTGGAAATCTCTAGCTTTTTTGTGACTGAGAACAATGTTGTCCCAGACTATTTTTTATTTCCTGACTACCAAATCCATCTCTTACTGTTTCTTTAAAAGGTTTAGATTCGGATTTTTATGAGTAAAGAGCACGACCTCAATAAAGGTTCCCACTTGGAAGGCAAAGAGCAAGCCTACCAAAATATTGACCCGATGGTCTGTTTCATAGAATGGGGAATTCCATAAGAAGTGATTGGTCACCGTGGAAACTACACACCAGAGACCAAAGAGCTTTTCTTTTTGCTTGGTGCACTGAGACAGGATGAGAAAGGCTCCAACAGATACAACAGCTGTGTAGACTGCATGAGATGCTAAACCACCAGAAATGCGGTTCACTGCCTCTGTTACTGCTGAGAGGTCTCCAGTTCGCGTTTGACGCGCCACATAACCTAGATCTTCAATGATTTGGAAACCAAGACCAGATCCAAAGCCGGCAATTAAAATCGATTTCAAATCCTTACGACCCAAAATCAAGAGGATCCAGAAGGCCACCAGAGCTTTGAAAAATTCTTCAGAAAAAGGTGCTGTCAAAGCATCTGTCCATTTATTAAAGGTACTAACATCCTGAATGAGATGACTATTGAAATGGTCAATGAGGCTGTTCCCTGAAAAACTGAGCCAGCCAGCAACAAAAGCACCACCAAACATGGTCGCCCACAAAACAAGAAGAGGAACCTCAAATCTTTTTGCAAGTCGCTTAATAAAGAGATAAAGAGGAACGACAATCACCGCTAAAACGAGCAGATTTAATACCAAATCTCTTCCTGCTACTTGGTTAAACTCTTGTTGAGAGAGAGAGCCTAGCTCAAACTCCATCCCAATCCCTGCTAAGACCAAAAATAGGAAGAGCAATATTCGTTGAAACTTATTCATCCTTCTTACCTCCCTTTGCTTTCTTTGATTTAATGAAGAAAATTCCTACTCCTATCACTGTCACAAGGGCTAAGCCAATCGTGATGACGAAGTCATAATCAAATGGTACCAAATTGATTTCTTCTTCTTGGTTTGCATCTTCTTCATCTGTTAAATCGTCAATAGCACCTTGTCCATATTGAGCAATCACCTTTTCTTCTGCTTCTTGACGAATTTCTTGCAGACGATCGAAGGTCTTTTGAGCTCGAGTCATGCTCGTTTCTGTCGCTTTTAGGCTCGCCTGCTCTGGCTGCGAAGCGAGGGCAATTTGTTCTTGGTCACTGATTTCTTGCTCAGCCATCCATTGAGATTCTAGGCGTTCCATTTCAGTACGGATGGCTCCATCTCCGAACAAATCAGGATATTTGGCAACTAAATCATTAATGCGAGACATGGTCCAATACCAAGATTGGGGATTATAGGCTGTCCCTAATTCTTGATAGGCTTGGTAGGTATTGGTGATATTGCCATAGTAAGGCAGGTAAGGAGCATTTCGTGGGCTTCCCATCGCTAACCACATAGTTCCCCCACCAGCACTATCAGGAACATTGTCCTTTAATTGGAAAATATGGGCTTCCATGACATTCGGGTTCGAAATCGGGTATTTATAGACTTCATCAAACTTCCCTTTTTCTGGAATCCCTTTTCCATCTAACTCCATTTGATCTTGTGGTTTGAAGTCTGTTCCTTCTAACCGATTGCGTTGGAGATTCATCGCATCACGTAGCGTCAATTTCCGATCCGTTGTATGCATCAAGTCAAAATACTCGTCATCGTAGTTCACATCTGCATCTGGATCCAGTGACTTAATACCAGACCAAACACGAGAACGATCTGCCTCATGCAAAGGTGGATTGTAGGATTGAGACACATGGAACTGGCCATCGATTTCTTTATAGGTTCCTGCATCACGGGCGACTTTTTCAACATCCTTCGAGGCAATAGTCCGTTCCTTATCTGAAAAATCAACATGTCCTAAGAAGAAGGTATTTGGAAAGACTGCATAGCGATCTTCTGGGAAGAGAATCGCTACATATTGGTGACCAGAAAGGATCTCCATGTACCAGATACCTTCCTTGTCCGCGATCGTCACAATATTTCCTTCTGCTGCCCCTTTTTCTTCCACAATTTTCGCAATGAGCTCGACTCCTTCACGAGCCGTTTTGACACTTGGAAGAACGACAGTGGTGAGGGCAGACTCAGCCAAGCCGTCCTCTACATAAGGATCGACCTTTTTAATGTTGTCATTTGCTGAAGCTGAGACGGTCGCCGAGATGGACACACCATGCTCATTAAAACCAGCTTCATCAAATACACCCTGTTCTGGTGTAACATCTGGGACAGCTGTATATTTATAACTTACTTCTGGGAGCTCATACTTAAAGCCATTGGTGGCATCTTCAAAGACCTCCCCTTTCTTGTTATAAGTTCGTTCTCTGACCACAAAGTTCTTATTGTGGTTTGGTTCTAAGTCCTCCGTACGTCCGTACAAAGCATTCCCATCTGCTGTTAACTTTTTACCGATGATAAAACCTGTACAGGCCTCTACCGGTTGGGCAAAGAGGAAGAGAGCAGTGATCAAGCCCAAGGCTGATCGAGCATAACGTTTCTTCATATTGAACTCCTTTAACTAGATATTAACCGTATAACCTCTTTTAGTATACCTTTTGAACCAAAGTTTGGCAAGCGCTTACAACGACTGTAATCAATTAGTAATCTATCTGAAAATTGTTTGACCTTCAAATTATTAAACAACCTTCTCTATCTAACTGTATACAAAAAAGCTCGGAACTTCTTCCAAGCTTTTTCTGAATACTCTCTACCTTTTTAGGAAAGAATCAGGCTCGCGACAAGGGGACTTATAAAGACGTAGAAAACGCCAGTTATCCCAATTGCTAAGCCACCCATAGCTCCGGCTACTTGACCATACTGAAAGGCTGTACCAGTCCCCACCGCATGACCTGTACCCCCAAGGGCCAAACCAATGGCAACAGGATCCTCTACTTTTAGGAACTTAAGAATCGTTGGTCCTAGGACACTTGTCAGGATACCTGTCGCTACAACGACAACTAGGGTAATGGTAGTTATTCCCTGCATTTTTTCAGAAATCCCCACTGCCATGGCTGTTGTCACAGACTTAGGAAAGAGGGAAATAGCTAGAAAGTACTTCATCCCAAAAAGCTTAGCCAAGACAGCTGTATAAAGCGTGTTGACTACTACTGCTAGAAAACTACTAAGAAGAATACTCTTGGCATGGTGCTTCATCAAATGGAAACTCTTATACAAGGGAATTCCCAGGACAACCGTTGAGGGCACAATCAAATTACTGAGGTAGGTCCCGCCAATATTATAGGCCTTATAGGAAATCCCTGTCAGCTTTAAGAAACCAATGATCAAGACCGTTGCAACTAAGAGGGGGGTCGTGATGGGATGGGGAAAACGACGAAAAATCATCATCCCAATCAGATAGGCAAAGACTGATAAAGAAATCCCAAAGAGAGGATTTGACCACAAACTTTCCATTATTTTTTCCCTCCTTCATAATCCCCCTCATACCTTGTCTTGATAAAACCGACAACTAAGGCAATAAGGGTTACATTGATGATGATAGCCCCTAAAATAATCAATACGATGGGCAATAAATAAGGCTGGATAACATCAAACTTATCCATAATCCCAACCGCTGGAGGTAAAAATAAAATCGTCATATTGGCTAAGAGAAAAGATCCGACCAGATTCACATGGCGGATACGAAGCCATTTCAACTGCAAGCAAAGAAATAAAATCAGTAGACCGATAATACTTCCTGGAATTGGCAAATGAAAGAGGGTCGATATCCCTTCCCCAATCAAAGAGATGGTAAAGATAATCATCAGTTGAACATATAGTTTCACGCGCTTCTCCTCAAAATTCTTGAAAGATACACTAACAGTCTACTCCTTTTCTGTAAAAAATCAAGTATTTTCAGAAAGTTTTCAGATATAAAAAGACAAGGACGACTGCAAGGGTGTCCTTGTCTAGAGAGCTATTTATATTTTCTTGGCTAGCATGGTCGCAAAGCGTAAGGCAATTCGATTGCCATTTTCATCACGTCGGTGCAGATGCCCTGGATTTTCATTGTATTTAACGAGTTCCCAATCTTTGTAGTAGTCTGCTAGCTCGCCTTCCTTAAAAGTAAAGGAGAAAGGAACCTGGCAAGGATAGTCCTCTGTATCCATGGCACAAACGATCAAGTTATAGCCACCTGGATTGGTCTGGTCTTGCATATTTCGAATAATCGCCGGAATGCGATCCGCTTGCAAGAACATGAGGACAACCGTTGAAACAATCAAGTCATAACTTTGTTTTAGGTTCGCTGAGTTGATATCATAGAGTCCCACAGTCATTTCCAAATCTTCTTGCTCTACAATACTTTGTAGGATCTCTAGGGCCAATTCATTTTGATCGACTGCTGTCACTTCAAAGCCATGTTGGGCTAAAAAGAGAGCGTTTCGTCCTTGTCCACACCCCAAATCCAAGGCCTTGCCTGGAGAAAGGGACTCCATGGCTTCTAGCACTTCTGAATGGACGGGATTGCTATTATATTTTTTGGGAAAATAATCTTTGGGTTCACAGTAGAATTCCAAAAACCATTCCACATCATCTGTAAGGGCCTCTACGCGGTGCCAAGCTTGAGGTTGTGCCATCGGGTTATCCGCACCTGCCTCAAACACATGGCTGGCTACTTCTTCCCCATCTTCCGTCAGCTCAACAAACTTGAGTTTTCCTTTGAGAACGGTAATCTTTCCCCAAGTACCTACTTTGGTATTGTGTTTTCTTTGGACTGCTTCAGGCATGGTATCCTTGGTCCACAAAGGCATCCGTTTATAAGCAATTAATTTTTCAGGCATCCGTTTCTTCTCCTTCTTTCTATCTATCCCTATCATACAAAAATTGCATGCAAATAACAATAAAAAGAGTGGAATTACAAGCTCCTTTTGTGAAGACTTCTATTCCACTCTCATAGAATCCAGTTGAGGCAGGATGCTGATTTAGCAGTCTCAGTCTACTTATTCTTCATTTTCATTCTTTTTTGATTTTTTAAAGTAGAAACCTGCCAAGCCAAATCCTGCAAGTGCCAAAACTCCTAAGACGGCAGATAAACTGCTGTTTGAATCACTTGCCTTGCTAGATGATTGACTAGAAGCTGTTTCTTCCTTCTTTTCTGTCTCTTTCGATGCATCTTTTTTAGCTTGAGCTGCTGCGACCAGATTGGCCTTGTTATAGCCATCATAAACAAAGTCTGCTTCCAAACCTTTTTCTGTACGAATCTTATCTTCCATCTCACTTTCAACTTGCTTGATTTGTTTGAAGATAGTTTCCGCACGTTTAAGTGAGTCACTTGTTACTTCGTCTGCAGTAGCTTTCGCTTGGTCATCAGTGAGTCCACTGTATTTTTGATCCAAAGCTGCTTGTTCTTTGATCCAGCCTTTTTCCAATTCTTTCCACTTCTCTTGGATGCTATTACCAAATAGATCTGGGTATTTCATGACCATTTGGTCAATATGCCAAACAGCCCAATACCAAGAAGTTGGATCATATTTGGCAGAGCGAACTTTGAATGGTGCGTAGGTATCGTTGACAATACCATAGAATGGCACATAAGGCGTGTTCCGGCTTTGAGCGAGACCTAACCAAACAACACCACCAAATGGTGTTGGCAAGTCCTTCTTAATTTGGTATACGTGGGCGTTAATGACGTTTTCATTTCCCAAAGCATATTTGTATTTATTGGTATCGACTTCTTTACCTGGTTCCACTAAGTCATCTGGTGTGTATTGTTTGAGGTGTTCGAACCGGTTCCGTTGTTCAGCGAAAACATCTTCTAGACTATACTTTTTAGAAGGATCCGTTGGTTTGTGCAAGAGGTCAAAGTGCTTATCATCATATTTGATGTCCGCTTTAGGATCCATCAAGGTAATCCCTGCATAGGTCCGTGAGCGGTTGCGTTCGGTATATTCATCTGGACCATATGAGTCTGCAATATGGAAGTTACCATCTTTATCAGTCTTGTAGTGGTCTGCCTTTTTAGCAACTGCTTCCACATCTTTTGAAGCAATGACATTGTCCTTGTCCTTGAAATCCACATGTCCTAGATAGTAGGTATTGGCAAAGATGGCATAGCGGTCTTGAGGGAATTTAATGGCTACATATTGGTGACCAGAGAGGATTTCCATGTACCAGAGTTCATCTTTATCTGCTACGACAATGATGTTTCCTTCGGCAGATCCTTTTTCATCAAGTACCTTGGCAACCAACTCAATTCCTTCACGAGCTGTTTTGGCACGTGGGAGAACCAAGTCTACCATAGCAGCTTCAGCCAAGCCATTTTTCACAAGTGGATCTGCTTCCAAAATCTTATCGTGTGGGGTTGCAGATACGGTAGAAGTCATGGAAACGCCCGCTTCGTTAAAGCCGTGTGCTCCGAAATTCCCGTTGGAACCATCTCCATGGGCTGCATCATAAGTTGCGGTATATTTCATTTCATGACTCAAGTGGGGATAAGCAAAGCCGTTGGATTCGTCCTCCAACATATCCCCATCCTTATAGTCTTTGGCAGGTACCACTTCGTAAGTTTTATTGTGGCGACCACCATCGGGAGCATAAGGATAGTCTTCAGTCCGCCCAAAGAGCATGGAACCATCTGTCGTGAGTTCCTTCCCAACAATGAAGGCTGAGCAGGCCTGCGCAACTTGAACTGGAATCAAGGCAAAGGCCATCAAAGCAATCATCAGTTTGACCAGTAGTTTTCTCATAGTCGATCTCCTTTATGACTACAAAAGAGGCTAGAAAATCATTTTCAAGCCGACGAAAAACAACTATACCAACGCTACCTTCAGTATACTCTTATCCAGATAATAATGCAAGCGGTTTCAAGAAAGGAAGTTTAAAAATAGGAACAGTTTTCAGCCCTTGCTTCAGCTGTTCCTATTTCTTACTTTAACGCGTATTGTATTGCTTCATGACACGAGCAATGTCACGATTTTGCTCCCGCCGTTTGATGGATTCACGTTTGTCATAATCGTGCTTCCCTTTGGCTAAGCCCAGCAAGAGCTTGGCGTAGCCATCCTTAAGGTAAACCTTAAGGGGAACTAGAGTCATCCCTGTTCCTTTAGTCTCCTGCTCCAACTTTTGAATTTGCTTCTTATGCAGCAAGAGTTTGCGACGACGCTCTGGGTCTTGGTTCCAGATATTGCCTTCCTCATAGGGAGCAATATGAACATTGCTGAGCCAGACTTCCCCATTTTTGACTTGGGCAAATCCATCCTTGAGGTTGATACGAGCTGCTCGAACACTCTTGATTTCTGTACCAGTCAGGACCATTCCTGCTTCAATGGTTTCAACAATTGTATAATCGTGGCTTGCTTTCTTATTTTGTGCGACGACCTTTCCCTCGCCCTTTGCCATGCTTAGCTCCTTTCTTAGCTACTTCCTTGTAAAAAGGTTTCTTACTCTTTTTCTTCTTGTCTTTTGAAGAATGCTTGCGCTTGTTCTCTCTAATGCCTCCTTGCTTTCGTTCTTCTTTCTTAGAAGAAGCGCGCTTAGAGTGTCCATTTCGATCTTTACGACCCGATGTTTTAGTGACTTTTTCAATCAAATCCAGCTCACTTGGGATATAAGAAAAATCAATCTCGCCAGTCATCTTATCCGCTCTTTCGACCCTGATTCGGATCTCCTGACCGACACGGAAGGTCACGCCTGATTTTTCCCCACGCAAGGTCAAATCGCGCTCGTTAAAATGATAAAAACCAGGTAAGGTGGTGATGTGGATCAAACCTTCTACGGTATTTGGCAATTCAACAAAGAGACCAAACTTGACGACACTGGACACCAAAGCATCGTACTCTTCGCCAACATAGTCTTCCATGTACTCTGCCTTCTTCATGGCTTCTACTTCCCGTTCGGCATCAATGGCGCGGCGTTCCCGACTAGAGGATTGGCTAGCAATATCTGGAATGACCTGTTCAAAATGACTAGCTACTTCAGAATCTTTTCCATACTCTCGCACCATGCGGTGGACTAATAAGTCTGGATACCGGCGAATCGGACTGGTGAAGTGAGTATAGAACTCAGCTGCTAGCCCATAGTGGCCGTGGTTGTGCTCGGAATAACGCGCTTGTTGCATGGAACGAAGCAACATCATAGACAAGACATCAGCATAGGGTTCCCCTTCTACCTTCTTCATGATGTCCTGCAAGGTTTCCTGACTCATGGAACTAGCTGTCCCATAAATTGGAAGGCCAAAACTAGAAGCATAATCGATAAACTTTTGCACTTTCTCTGCTTTGGGTTCTTCGTGAATCCGGTAAATAAAGGGAAGTTTTCGTTTGGCAAAATGCTCTGCTACTGTCTCATTGGCGATCAGCATGAAGGATTCAATCATCCGTTCTGCAACCCCACGTTGGCGCAAGACGATGTCTACTGGTTTTCCTTGAGGATTGACTAGGATTTTTGCTTCACTGGTATCAAAGTTCAGAGCTCCTCGTTTTTCCCGCATTCCTTCTAAGATCTGATGAAGAGCAACCATGGCTTCGATACTTGGCACAATAGCTTGGTATTCCTCACGCTTCTCCTGGTCCCCAGCAATGATCTCATTGACATCGCTATAGGTCATACGGAAAGTCGTTTTAATGACCGTTTGGGTGATCTGGTAGCGAAGGACCCGACCACGCTGGTCGATCTCCATAATGGCTGATTGGGTCAAGCGATCCACTTGAGGGTTTAAGGAACAAATCCCGTTTGATAGACGCTCAGGTAACATGGGCACGACCCGGTCTGTGACATAGACAGAGGTCGCGCGGTTGAGGGCTTCCTTGTCCAAGGCAGAACCTTCGGTTACATAATAAGAGACATCTGCTATGTGAACGCCAAGCTCAAAATTCCCACCTTCCAAGCGCTTGATGTGAACCGCATCATCCAAGTCCTTGGCATCGGCACCATCAATGGTAAAGATGATTTCATCTCGAAGGTCCAAACGTCCCTCCATATCCTTCTCACTAGGCTGGTCTGGGATGCTTTCTGCTTCTTTGAGGACTGCTTCTGGAAATTCTGAGACGATATCCATAGACTCTAAAACTTCCAAGACATCGATCCCAGGATCTGTCACATGCCCAACCACATCTTGTACTGAGGCTATAAAGTAGTTGTGCTTCCGACTTGGATACTGTTCAATAGCTACCTTGAGAACTTCCGTTCCCTCTAATTGTAGGGCAGGTTTTTTCACGTAAATGCGTTGACTAATCTTTTGATTCTTTGAAAGGATGTAGCCTGCATATTTGGGTTTTTCCTCATCCAAAACGATTTGGCCGACGACTGTTTGGAGGCTGTGCTCCAAGACATCAATGATTTTCCCCTCTGCCGCGGTCCCCTTTTGCCGATCGGCGACCTTGGTGATTACAACCTCAACTGTATCCCCATCAATGGCATGGTTGACATCATTTCGTCCAATAAAAAGGTCCTCTTCTTCCCCCTCTAAGCTGACAAATCCAAAGCCACTCTTATGAGCATGGAAAATCCCTTTCACAGTAATGACGCCTTTTGGCTTGGCATCAAGGAGACTTAAAAAACCATTTTCTTCAAAGGTTAGTTGACGACGTCGCTCCATCAGCGAAATGGTCTTAATCAGTTCACGAAAACCTTTGGCGTCAGTACTCCCAATGGCTTGAGCCAATTGATCAACCTGAGCTTTTCCCTCCTGTTTTAAATAATCAATAATTTTACTTTTCATATCTTGTGCTGGTCACCCAGCCTCCTTTATTTTCTTTCTTTCAGAGAGATTTCTTTACAAGTGACAAACTCCCTATCAAACGACCCATAGATGAAAAAATAGGCAAAGACAATGTCTAAGCCTATCTTATTTACTGGATAATACCATTAGAATCATCGCAATCAGTAACCAAAGGAAAATCATGACTCCTGTTAAACGTTGCATGACTGCTTCGAATCCACGAGCTTTTGAACGTTCGAATAAGTCATTTGAGCTTGCATCGAATACGTTGCTAGATTGATTTTTAGTTGGTTGCATGAAGATAGCAATAACAATTAATACAGATAGTACCAATAAAATAGTAATCAACGGTTTAGTCATAATTAAAAAACTCCTTAAAATCTTATCTATTTTACCATAAAAATCATTTTGTTTCAAGATGTAATGTCACTTTTCTCTCTTTGGGACAATACTTCAAAACTTCAATTTTTTCAGGGTGTGTCTTCATATTTTTACTTGTCAAATAATTCTGACTACCACAGCTCGTGCAGGTTAGTTGTACTTTAATGCGCACTGATTTCTCTCACTTTCAAATACTTTCTAAAGATGAATAAAAGGAAGGCCAAATCTATAAAGGCTAGGATAGCAGTCCCATAGAATACCCAATGGTAATTGACATGCATGGCAATACTAGAGCCCATCAGGGGACCAAGAACTCCCCCAACATAAAAGAAGAGCTGATTGTAACTAAAAATCCGAGAAATTCCTTCCTTGGGAGTCATGCGGTTTAAGAGAGCCGTCACTCCGGGCATTAAGGCTCCTGTTCCAATTCCAAATAGGAAGCGAAGAAGGCCTAATTGAAAAGGGGTCTGAGCAAGGGCACAGAAGATGTAGAGGATGCCACTATAGAGAAGAGATAAAAGTAAGAGGCGATGGTTGCCAATTTTATCTCCGAGCTTTCCCATCCATCCCGATGTTAGGATACTGGAAATCCCCATCGCTGATACGATCAGTCCAGATACAAAAATAACATTGTCGCTCTGGCCAAGTTCTCTCACATAGAGTGGAAGAATGGGAGAAATGGACTGACCGATCATCTGAATGGTCATACTGGTCAAAAAGAGGCCCAGTAAAATGTCCTTATGCTGGATAGAAGCCAGTAATTCCCAGCTTGAAAGGTGCTCCTCTTTCGATATTTGTTGGTAGTCTTCCTCAATGCCCCACCAAGTCAAGACAGAGACAAGAAAGAGGAAAAAACCAACGAGGAGAAAGACATTCCGCATACCAAATTGCTCTGCGATCAATCCCCCCAACAAGGGGCCCATCAAGGTACCGGCAACGGTTCCCGTCGATAAGGTTCCTAGAGCATATCCAGATTGATTCTTTGGTACCTGACTGGCAATGAGAGCCGTGCTATTAGGCACAAAGCCTGAGAAGACACCATTTAATAAGCGTAGGAGCAGCAACCAAAAGACGGAAGGGACAAAAGCAATTCCTCCCATGGTCAAGGTCATAGCAATCGAGGCTCTCAACATCATGGGTTTCCGACCATAACGGTCCGCCAAACTCCCCCAGATTGGGGCCATTAGAGCGGAAGTCAAAGAGGTGGAGGCGACTGCAATCCCAGCATAAAAAGGAACTGCCGGACCTTTCACCCCCAATTCCTCCACAAATAGAGCCATAAAGGGAACCACTAACGAAAGACTAGCACCTACGAAAAAGCAGCCAATCCAGGCAATAAAAAGATTTTTACGCCAATTGATTTCCAGTGAAATAGGATCATCTTCTTTCTATTTGTTCTAAAGCACGATCGATTTCCTGATAGAGGTGATCACGCTGGCTATTGTTATCGATCACGAGATCGACAAGAGTTTTTTTCTCATCTAGAGGCATCTGGGCTGCTAAACGATCGCGCGCCTGGACCTCTGTTAAGGCATTGCGCCCCATCAAACGTTCTAACTGAGTATCTTCCGTCACATATACCAGCCAGACTTGGTCAAACCAGTCCAGATATCCCTGCTCGATTAACAAGGGGATATCCATGAAAAAGATGTCTTCTGTTGCAGCTTGTCGGTCCCGTTCTCGCGCCAGAGCTTTGCGAATGATGTCCCCTTGTACTTGGTTGGACCAGGCAATCTCTTTCTGGCTTGAAAAGATGCGTTGAGCCAGAGCAGGACGATTCAAGTCTCCTGTATCTAGAAGGATGTCCCTTCCAAAATGATCTACCAAAGCTTGATAGAGTTCTCCACCTGGTGCCTGCAAATCATGGACTACTTGATCAGCATCAATGACAGGATATCCTTTTTCTCTCAAATAGGAGGTGACAGTAGACTTTCCTGAAGCAATTCCTCCTGTTAATCCGATGATTCTTGCCATCTAGTTCTCCTTTTGACAGTGGGGGCAAAAATGGGTTCCGCGTCCCCCCAGCTGGATTTTCTCAATCGGAGTCCCGCAGCGCAAACAAGGCTGGCCTGTTTTCCCATAGACCTGGTGTTCTTCCTGCATGGTGCCATCCTCACCAAATGCATTGCTGTAGGAGCGAATGGTGGAACCACCCTTTTCAACAGCCTGAGCAAGCACGGCAATCGTTTCTTTGCGAACGGCTTTGGCTTCTCTAGCAGTCAAGCTTTGACCCAAACGGGCTGGATGAACCTTGGCTCGATAAAGAACCTCATCCACATAAATATTGCCCAAACCAGCTACTAATTTTTGGTCTAAAAGAGCTGATTTAATGGGTTTCTTTGATTTTTTAAGAGCTGCTTGGAAGGCTGGGTCTTTAAAATCCGCTTCCGTCGGCTCTGGACCAATTTTTTTCGCCAAAAAATAGCTGTCGACAAGCTCAGGTACTAGGACTTCCATGGTCCCAAACTTGCGGACATCTTCATAGACCAGAGTGCTACCATCTGTAAAATGAAAGAAGACATGGGCATGCTTGCGAAGAGGAACCTCGTCTGGATAAAAGAAATACTTGCCTTCCATCCGCAAATGCGAGATGAGGACCAGATCCGTCAGATAAAATAAAAGGTATTTCCCACGGCGCCCCATGGCCCGAATTTCTTGACCTGGAAGATCTTGACAAAAAGCATCTAGATCCGTATGAATCATCTTTGGATACTTTACTTCCATTGACTGAATGGTTTTTCCAAGAATTAATTTCTCAAGACCGCGTCGGACAGTCTCTACTTCTGGTAATTCAGGCATAGAACTCCTTTCAAAAACAAGAAGCAGGCTTCTGCCCACCTCTTTTTAATATTCTTTTTCGTTGTATCCGAAATCGGCAAGATCCAATTTCTTATCCCGCCAATTTTTCTTGACCTTGACCCAGGTTTCTAGGAAGACCTTATCCCCTAGCATGAGCTCGATATCCTTACGCGCAAGGGTCCCGATCTTCTTGAGCATGGCCCCACCTTTTCCGATGACAATGCCTTTTTGGCTATCGCGCTCGACCATGATGGTTGCACGGATATGAACCTTATCTGTCTCTTCATCCCGCTTCATAGAATCCACCACTACGGCAACAGAGTGGGGAATTTCTTCCCGCGTTAAATGCAAGACCTTCTCACGGATCATTTCAGAGACCAAGAAACGCTCTGGGTGGTCAGTGATTTGATCAGCAGGGAAATATTGGAAACCTTCTTCTAAGTTTTCGCTCAAAATATCAATCAAATGCGAAACATTGTTTCCTTGAAGGGCTGAAATCGGCACAATTTCTTTGAACTCCATCTGACTACGGAAGTCATCGATTTGCGCCAAGAGTTGGTCAGGGTGCACCTTGTCGATCTTGTTGACCACCAGAATAACCGGCACCTTAGCAGCCTTGAGGCGCTCGATGATCATGTCATCGCCTTTCCCACGTGGCTCATCTGCTGGCACCATAAAGAGAACGGTATCGACTTCTCGAAGGGTGCTATAGGCCGACTCTACCATGAAGTCTCCAAGCGCTGTCTTGGGTTTGTGAATCCCTGGGGTATCGATAAAGACGATCTGTTCCTTATCGGTCGTGTAGATTCCCATAATCTTGTTGCGCGTTGTCTGCGCTTTATCACTCATGATGGCAATTTTTTGCCCCATGACGTGGTTCAAAAAAGTTGACTTCCCGACATTGGGACGTCCTAAAATGGCTACAAAGCCTGATTTAAATGTCATAGTTTCCTTTCATGAGGGAAGTCTCCCTCTTATCCAAATACCAAAGCCCACAACTTGGGCACAAATATGATGAGACCTGTCACAAAGGCAAAGCCCGAAATAACGAGAACCGCTCCTGCGGCCATATCCTTGGCATTCTTTGCCAGCATGGAGAAATGGTAATCACTCGCCAAATCCACTACATTTTCAAGAGCAGAATTCATGATTTCAAAGGCAATGACCAAAGAAACACTTAAGAGTAGAAAGAGCCACTCTGTTGCTGAAATGCCAAAAAGGAAGCCTGCAACAATCGCTAAGATAGCTGAAAGTGCATGCTTACGCATATTTCGTTCCTCTTTAAAGGCTGTGAAAATCCCTGTTAAAGCAAATTCAAGACTGGCAATCAGTTCTCGATTTTTCCATTTTCGTTTATTGTCTTGTGAGTCCATAGGCTGTCAAAATCTCTTCCTGTAAGCCAAACATTTCCTTCTCTTCTTCCGGCGTATAGTGATCATAACCGTTGATATGAAGGAAGCCATGCACTGCTAAAAAGCCCATCTCGCGCTCAAAGCTATGGCCATACTCAGCAGCTTGCTCACGCGCCTTGTCTACAGAAATAAAGAGCTCTCCAATATAGGTATCAAACTCTGCCATCATTTCTGCCAATTCTGGATGGTCTTCTAAATCTTCTTCCGAAAAAGCAATGTCCATCTCTGGTTTGTATTCCAGACTGATCACATCCGTTGGGCGATCCGTATCCCGGTATTCCAAGTTCAATTCATGGCTACGTTCGTTGGTTACAAAGGTCACTGCCATTTCCTTGTCTTCTTTGCCCAATTTTTTTGCAGCAAATTCTAAAATTTCCTGGGTTTGTTTGATCATTTCTTCAGAGACTTGACCGGTCTCATCAACCATTTCAATATACATCTTGGATCACCTCACTATCATTTCAATTATAGCATAAAAATAGCGTATATACTAGAATACACGCTACTTTTACTATTTGAAGAATGCCCTTTTATTCAACCGTCTGTTGGATAGCTTGCATCTGGGCATAGATACCACCATGGGCAATCAAGTCTGCATGTTGGCCCCGTTCGACAATGCGTCCTTCTGATAGAACCAAGATCTGATCCGCATCTTGAATGGTCGATAAGCGGTGGGCAATGATAAAGGTCGTCCGGCCCTTTTGCAGGACTGCCATAGCCTTCTGAATAATCTCCTCTGTCTCCGTATCAATGTGAGAGGTCGCTTCATCCAGAATCAAAATTTTCGGATTCATGTAAAGGGTCCGCGCAAAGGAAATCAATTGACGCTCCCCACTTGAGAAGGCAGATCCCTTTTCAACCACTGGATGGTCAATTCCCTTTTCTAATCTCTGGATCATAGGCAGGGCACCGACCTGTTTTAGAGCATCCAAGACGCGATCACGGTCGATATCTGTTTGACTCATGGCCACATTGCTAGCAATGGTCCCTGAGAACAGATAGGGATCCTGTAAGACAATTCCCATATGGGACCGAAGACTCTCCCTAGAGAAATGGCGAATATTCTGGCCGTCGATCCGGATTTCCCCCTCCTGCGGATCATAGAAACGATAGAGCAAGTTCATGATAGAGGATTTACCCGAACCGGTATGGCCAACCAAGGCAAGGGTCTGACCCGGACAGGCTTGGATGGAAATGTCCTTCAGAACTGGCTTGCCTTCTTCATAGGCAAAAGTGACATGATCAAACTCCACTGCCGCCCGATCTATTTGAATCTCCTTTGTCGCATCTGCCTCTACCTTTTCATCTAGGAAAGTCAAGACTCGCTCCCCTGTTTCCAGAGAGCGTCGGATATCCGGAAGACGACGGATCAAATTGGCCATGAGATCAAAGAGCTGAATAACATAATTGAGATTGATAAACAAGAAACCTGCAGTCATCCCCAAATCTCCCCCAAGATAGGATAGGCCTGCAATGGTAAAAATTCCTGCAATGACGATGTATTTCAAGAATTCTGTCAGGCTCCAAGAGGCAATGGAGTCTGCTAGAACCAAACGATCATAGGCCACAGTCATCTTGTCTGTCGTCTGATCAAACTCATCAATCACGCGCTCTTCTTGTCCGTAAAGTTGGATCATACTCGCTCCATGAAGCAGTTCATTAACCTGGGTATTGATCTCACTTCTGGAGTCAAAAAAGTCTTTCATAGGCTTGTCTGTCATATGCTTATACAAGGACTGAATCCCGTAAAAAATAGGAAAAATCAAGCATAAGAGAAGACCCATCATAGGATTAATATAAAAGATAACCCCCATGATAAAGAAGAAACGCATCAAATGAATCACCAAATACATGCAGGAATTATAAAATTGGGTCCGTAAGGTCTCTGTATCATTAACAATGCGGGTTGCAATTTTCCCTGCTGGCTTATCATCAAAGTAGGAAATTGGTAGTTGTTGCATCACGAGGAAGGCTTGGTCTCGTAGCTGCGCAGTTACCTTATTGCCTCCATGAATCAAAACCCGATTGCCTATATAACTGATGATCTGCCCCACTGCCAAAACGATCAGATAGAGGACCCCCATAGGATAGAGTGCTCCTAACTCTCCTCCCTGACTCAAAGCTGTCAAGGGACCATCAATCATCTTTTGAAGGATAAATGGCGATAGATCTGATAAAATCGTTGCCAGCAAAAGACAGATGAAACCAAGCCCAAAAATACCAGGAAAAAGGGATAGTTTTTGTAATAATCGTTTTAAAATACCCATCTTATTCTCCTTCCTGTCTTTGCTGCCGTTGGTATTGTTCATAATACCAACCTTCTTGAGCTAGTAAATCACTAGCTGTTCCTTCTTCCACAATTCGTCCTTGATCTAAAACAAGGATCCAATCTGCCTGATGGACAGCTGATAGTCGGTGAGAGACAATCAAGGTTGTCTTTCCTTGTCGCTCTTGTTGAATAGTTTCAATAATAGCCTGTTCCGTCTTAGCATCTACTGCGGATAAAGAATCATCCAAGAGGAGTAACTGGGCATCACGTAAAAAGGCACGTGCCAGAGAAATCCGCTGTTTCTGTCCTCCCGATACGGATACTCCCTTTTCTCCAATCAGAGTATCCAGACCATCCGACATCCGGTCCAAATCATCTGCGAAAGCAGCCTGAGCGATTGCAGCCATGATTTCCTCTTGACGAGCCCCCTTCTTACCAAGGGAAATATTTTCTAGAATAGACTTCGAGAATAGGATGTGTTCCTGAGAGACGTAACCAATTTTTTCCTCAATGGAACGTCTCACATAACGTGCAACGGGCTGCCCATTGATGGTAAACATTCCTTGGCCAAGTGGGTATTGCCGTAAGAATTGACGGACCAAGCTCGTCTTTCCAGATCCTGTCCGACCCACAATCCCAATGGTTTGCCCTTTGTTAAACTGCAAAGAAATCTGTGAAAGACTCTCCTTCTCCGCCATGGGATAAGTAAAAGAATAGTTGTCAAAAGCTACCTCATCAAGTTCCTCTAACCAATCGTCCCCATCCCTTTCCAAGTCATCATCCTCTTCGACCAATTCTGACAATTTTTTGTGGGATGTCTTGGCTGTTTGATAGACAAGGATGAAGTCTGCTAGCATCCACATCGGCTCAATCAAGGCCACTAGATACAATTCTAGACCGAGCAGTTGACCCAAGCTAATCTGTCCAGTTTTCAAGAAATGGCCCCCACAGACCAAAAGAAGGACGGTTGAAACCCCGATAAAGAAGAGGGCAAAAGGACCAAAGGCATTTTGAATAGAGGCGATCTTATCGCCCGTCTTGGCCAAACTTTCTGTCCGCTCTTGAAATTGTCGTACCTGACGCTCCTTACGGCTATAGGCCCGCATTACCCGAATCCCTTCGATGGATTCTAAGACCTCATCGTTTAAATGGGCCACCGCATCACGGTTTTCATCCACATAAACCTCTTCCTTTTTCCCAAGGAGATAGGTTGATAAAACTAGGAAACTCATGGGAATAAAGGAAATTAAACTCAACTGCCAGGAAATCAAGAACATGGCTGGAATGATAAAGAGGAACAAGCCTCCTCCATAAAGGACAATCAGCATCCCATAGCCGACCATCCCCATCATCCCGTCTACATCCGTGGTAAAACGAGTCAAGAGATCCCCTGAGCGAAATTTTTCATAAAATGGCCGTCTCATGGCTACGAGCTTACGAAAAGCTTGCCCCTGTATCCTAGCCTTGTAATGGACCGAAGCTTGAAACAACTTCAGATGCCAGTAGTAAGCAGAAATGTAATTTAAAAAAGTAGCTCCCAACAAGAGAGCAATATCTCTCGTAAAACTTGACTGGGTCAAGGTCTGCTTGCTCAGCTGGTCGACTAGTCGTTGAATGACCTGTGTCGGTATTAAAATTGTATAATCATAAATCACTAGGACCACAGCAATGCTGAGATACAGCCACTTATGCTCCCAGATGTACTTCCATAAAGCTCCTATCATCTTCTCCCCTTTCAATTTGGCACAGAAAAAACCCAAGTAGGAGCTGAGTACGTGCTCAGTCCACACTTGGGCCTTCTGATGCCTATCACCAATTCAGTTAAGGCAGGCAAAAATGCATACAAAAAACCCAAGACAGACTCCTCCATCTTGGGTTTCATTCATTGTTTACATTGAACTCAACTGAGATTGGAGAAGCTGTGTATTCAATTGTGTCATCAAAACATCTACTTTGTTCATGATGGTTTTCTCCTTTCTCTTTGTTGCTATAACTTTACCACGGATTTCTGTGCTTGTCAACGTTTTTTTGAAAATTGTTGAAAAAGATTCCACGAATAGGCTCCCAGTTAGAAGAAAGCGTACAAAAAAAGCCTAGATCCCCTCTAAGCTTCTCTCTTTTACTATGCTAGTTGCCGGGATTGAACCGGCGACCTCATCCTTACCATGGATGCGCTCTACCGACTGAGCTAAACCAGCAGTACCTATCTACTATATCATGGAGATAGGCCTTTTGTCAATATCCTGACTCATTTTTCTGTCAAATATTCTTCCTTAGTGAGGACATAATGGACTCTCGTCACTATTCTCCCTTCTTCATGCAAGTCTAGCATCGCGTAGGGCTCCTCGTGAGAATATTTCATCCCTGATTTGGCCATCACCCGTCCAGAAGCTGGGTTGTCCTTATCATGAACAGCAATGAGCTTGTTCATCCCTAACGGTTCAAAAGCCAAGGCAATGACTGCCTTGGTAGCCTCTGTCGCAAGACCTTGGTTCCAATAGTCTTTATTCAGAACATAGCCGATACTCCCCTTCTTCAGAGAAAGATCCAAATCCAGTAAATCAATCGTCCCGATAAATTTTCCATTTTCTTTGAGATCGATCCCCCATCTGCCAAGTGGGCTCGCTAGGTAAAAGAGGGCAATATTATTACGCGTCTCTTCTAGACTATGATTGGTTGGAAAGGTATAGCGCGTAACTGTTTCATCAGAAGCATACTCAAACATAGCCGGTGCATCTTCAAGAGTGACCGGACGCAACCGTAAACGCTCTGTCTCCATTTCACGATAAGCCGCTAACTTCACATATAAATTTTCCATTTGACACTCCTTCTTTAGGGATTAGTTTAGCAGAAAACATAAAGGAAGACAATCTAAAATTTTTTCTTGATTTTTGATTAGCTTTTATATAAAATAAAACCATTCGGTTAAAAAAATTGGGATGAGGAGTGAAAAGGTCATTGAGTTAGGAGAGCAATCTCACACCAATGGCCTTTTTGCACCTATATCTAAGCAAGGAGAAATAAACATGTTAATCGGTATTCCAAAAGAAATTAAAAACAATGAAAATCGTGTCGGTTTGACACCTGCAGGCGTACAAAGCTTGGTGAAGAAAGGACACCAAGTTCTGGTGGAAACAAATGCTGGACTTGGTTCTGGCTTTGCGGATGAAGATTACAGCAAACAAGGAGCGACCATTGTCGCAACCGCTACAGAGGCTTGGGCCGCTGAATTGGTAGTTAAAGTAAAAGAACCCCTCGCTGAAGAATACGGCTTCCTTCGTGAAGACCTCTTGCTCTTCACCTACTTGCACATGGCTGCTGCTCCTGAATTAGCAGATGCCATGGTCGCTGCTAAGACAACTGGGGTAGCTTACGAAACAGTGCGAGACCTTGAAGGACAATTACCACTCTTGGTCCCAATGAGTGAGGTCGCTGGACGGATGGCCGTGCAAATCGGGGCTCACTTCTTGACCAAACAGGAAGGAGGTTCAGGCGTCCTCCTAGGTGGTGTGCCTGGTGTTCCAAAAGGAAAAGTCACTATCATCGGAGGCGGGGTCGTTGGAACCCATGCTGCTCGTATCGCTCTTGGACTCGGTGCCCAAGTCACCATCTTGGATATCAGTGCCAAACGCTTGTCTGTCCTAGAAGATGTCTTCGGTCATCAAATCCAAACCCTCATGTCCAACCCATTTAATATCGAAGCCAGTGTCCGTGATGCCGATGTTGTCATCGGGGCTGTCTTGATTCCTGGGGCTAAAGCTCCTAAATTAGTAACAGACGATATGGTCAAACAAATGCGTCCAGGTTCCGTCATCGTCGACGTTGCAGTTGACCAAGGTGGTGTTATCGAAACAGCAGACCGTGTGACAACGCATACGGAACCTGTTTACGAAAAACATGATGTGCTCCACTATGCCGTTGCTAATATCCCAGGAGCTGTCGCTCGCACTTCTACTATCGCCCTTACCAATGTAACCCTTCCTTATGTAGAAGCTTTGGCTGACAAAGGCTTCCATAAGGCCATCGCACTTGATGAAGGCTTGCGCCAAGGGGTCACTACTTACCAAGGCCATATCACAAGCCAACCAGTTGCAGAAGGTCTAGAACGCGACTTCACTCCAATCGACGAATTGGTTTAAACTATCATATATTTAAAGAATTATCAACGAAAAAATAAGCAACTTATTTTTTCATATGAACTAATAAAAAAGTTTTGAAAAAAAACAAGTTGTTTTGAGTTTTTTAAATCATTTTCAGAGATTTTCCGCTGTGTGAAAAGTGCCTGAAACAATTTAGTTTCAAGCACTTGGAATAATTGAGAGTAAAACAGTTTGGGAAACTGTTTTAGCCTGAGCCCAGAAATTAAAGAGCAAAGGGGCTCAATAAAAATTGAACACGGGCTGCGGATTGTGTCAAAAAGATAAGTTTTTCTAGAATCAAAAGATTCTGCGTCAAACTTCCTATTTTGACTTTATCCGCAGACGCCCTTTGTATCTTGATTTAGTCATGGAACTTCCTGGATTGCTGAAATCATCCACTGAATAATTTTACCTAACCTCCGTTCTCACCTAAGGAAAGTCTAGAAAATGATTTTATCGTCAATTTAAGGCAAAGATCCTCTGATCTTTGCCTCTTTTTTTATTCCGTTTCTTCTTCCACATCCAATTTTTCTTTGAGCACTGGATTTGGGAGGGGCTCGTAGGCCCGGATAATTTCAGCAACTACCGGATGGCGAACGACATCCTTGGCAGAGAAATGCACAAAGTCAATCTGAGAAATATTTTTCAATTTCTCCTGGGCATCAATCAAACCGGATTTGACATTTCGAGGGAGGTCGATCTGGCTGGTATCTCCATTGACAATCATCTTGGAGTTAAAACCAAGACGGGTCAAGAACATCTTCATCTGCATGATGGTGGTATTTTGCGCTTCATCGAGAATGACAAAGGCATCGTCCAAGGTTCGGCCCCGCATATAAGCCAAAGGGGCAATCTCGATAATCTCCCGCTCCATCATCCGAGTAGTCTGGTCTTTCCCCAAGATTTGATAGAGGGCATCATAGACCGGTCGTAGATAAGGGTCTACTTTTTCCTTGAGATCTCCCGGAAGAAAACCAAGGCTCTCTCCAGCTTCCACGGCTGGGCGAGTCAAAATAATGCGCTTGACTTGACCACGCTTGAGGGCGGTCACGGCCAAAGTTACCGCCAAGAAGGTCTTCCCAGTCCCTGCTGGTCCAATCCCGAAGGTCACATCATGGTGCTTGACACTATCTACATAAATCTTTTGACCTAGCGTTTTTACCCGAATGGGCTTGCCGTAGCTATCCTTGATGATTTCTTCTTCATACAAGGCCACGAACTTATCCAACTCATCATTACGAACCATTTGAATAGCTGTTACAACATCCGGCGTCCCGATAGTCATGCCACGATTCACCAAGATAAGCAAAGCCTCAATAACTTGTCTGGCTTTTTCACAATCTTCTTCTTGACCGATGACCTGGACAATTTCTGTTCGGGCATGGATGATCACATCCAACTCCTGCTCCATCAAACGCAAGTGACGTTCATTGGATCCAAATAGATGGAAGAGATCATCTGGATGACTTAATTGAATATCAATTGAATGTTCTTTCAAATAAAGAACCTCTCTATTTCTGTAAGTTTTCTCTATTATAACAAAGAGACCGAGAATTGACCATCCCCGGCCCACTTTGATTTTCTTGTACTTAATGACCTAGGTATTCTTCCCAAATTGCATCAAAATCTCCTAGATTAAAGGAGAAACTGGCATGCTCTTCCAGAAAGCGACTGACTTCATCAAAATCATCTGTATGCTTTGGAAAGGCTGTCTCATGAAAGGCCAAATCAGCCAGAAGAGCCTTGGGAGCATTGCTTTTGGGATTGCGCTCTGTCATCAACCAAGTATAAAATGATTTTCGCATAGGACTCCTCTTATTTTAATTCTGTACCAAAGGCATCCTGTGTGATTTTCCCTGCTTTCATCAAGCCTCCCAGAGCTTTTTTGAACTGCCCCTTGGAAATGCCAAAGGTTGCCTTAATATCTTCTGGGGAGGACTTATCATTCAAGGTCATAAAGCCTCCGTTGTTTTCTAAATATGCCAAAATCATCTGTGCATCGTTTTCCAGCATTTCAAACGAGCGTGGCTTCAAGGATAAATTCAAGGTCCGATCCACCTCTCGGAAACCAATAACCCGGGCATCTAGGACTTGTCCCAAACGAGGTTCGGCAAAGCGCTCACTTGGATGGATAAAGCCTAACATATTGTTCTCAGGTAAGTAAACAAAGGTCCCTGAAAGTTTTAAGCGATAGACGATAGCCGGCCAGTTCTGATTCTGCATATTGTTGTAGGCTGGACGAGCAATCCGTTGGAAGTCTTCTTGGTAGGCCAAGACACCCCAAATCCGGTCTTTTTTATCGACTTCCAGGCGAACAAAGAGTTTATCCCCTTTTTTAGGCCATAGTTCCTTGATCTCTGGCAAAATATCCAGAGAGACGACAATCTCCTTGTCTGGTAGACCAGTATCGACAAAAACGCCCAGGTCCTTACGAACTTCTGTCACTGTCCCCCAGCCAAATTGGTTCTGACGAGCAGTGACTTCAAGTGTGGTCAGGCGCAAACGTTGCTTCATATCTGTATAGGCAAAGCCCTTGACGGACTCTCCAAGAGCATGCTCTCCTTCAGACTTATCCAAGGCATAGGTTTGCCCATCCTTTTGGACAAAGTAAAAACGGTCATTCTCATCCGTAACAAGGCCCACGATATCATGTGCGAGATTGGTATTCATTTCTTCCTTCTTTCTAGCTAATGATGATCAATAGCCCCTTAATGGAAATAAAACCCAGCCAGCAGTGCCAACTGAGTTCATTTCCTCTATAAACTGCTGGAAATGATTAGACTTCAAGCAATTCTTTTTCTTTGTGAGCTGTCATTTCATCGATATGTTTCACAGCATCATCCGTTACTTTTTGGATTTCTTTTTCAAGACCCTTCAATTCATCTTCAGTGATTTCTTTTGCTTTTTCTTGTTTCTTAGCTTCATCCATCGCATCACGGCGGATGTTACGGATCGCTACCTTAGCATTTTCACCGACTTTTTTCACTTCTTTAGCCAAGTCACGACGTGTTTCTTCTGTCAAAGCTGGGATGACCAAGCGGATAACCGAACCATCGTTGGCTGGAGTAATACCAAGATCAGAAGCATTCAAAGCGTGCTCGATATCTTTCAATGAAGACTTGTCAAAAGGTGTGATCAACATCACACGAGCTTCTGGAATCGTGATAGATGCGATTTGATTCAATGGAGTATCAACTCCGTAATATTGAACATAGATACGGTCCAAAAGACTTGCGTTTGCACGACCTGCCCGGATACTTCCAAATTCACGTCCCAAACTTTGGTGAGACTGAGACATTCTTTCTTTAGCTTTTTCTACGATTGGGTTTGCCATTTTATTCCTCTAACTTCCTTATTTTTCTACATTATTAGAAACGGTAGTACCGATATTTTCTCCAAAGACAACGCGTTTGATGTTCCCTGGCTCATTCATGTTGAAAACGACTAAGTCAATATCATTGTCCATTGAGATGGTCGATGCTGTCGAATCCATGATACGAAGGCCTTTATTGATGACATCACGGTGAGTTAATTCTTCAAACTTCACAGCTGTCTTGTCTTTCTTTGGATCAGCATTATAAACGCCGTCGACACCATTCTTAGCCATCAAGATTGCGTCTGCTTCAATTTCAGCGGCACGAAGAGCAGCCGTTGTATCCGTTGAGAAGTATGGAGAACCAATGCCTGCACCAAAGATAACAATACGCTCTTTTTCCAAGTGACGAAGGGCGCGGCCACGGATATAAGGCTCAGCGACTTGTTGCATGGCAATCGCTGTTTGGACACGCGTATCTACTCCAACCTGTTGAAGAGAATCCGCCATCACCAAGGCATTCATAACTGTTCCAAGCATTCCAGTGTAATCTGCTTGAACGCGATCCATACCTGCTTCTGCCGCAGGTTCTCCACGCCAGAGATTTCCTCCACCGATAACGAGAGCAATTTCAATTCCAAGGTCATGAACTTCTTTGATTTCAAGAGCCATCTTTTGAACCGTCTTGATATCAATTCCGACACCCCGTTCACCGGCTAACGCTTCACCTGATAACTTAATTAAAATACGTTTATACTTAGGTTCTACCATTTTGTCACTCCTTTTATGATCTGTATTATTTTACCACAAAAAGCGTTTTTTATATAGTGAAATCCATCAAAAAATTTTTATCCTTCCAACTTTTATCTCCTGCTAAAACTTCTATAACTATTTTGTTAAAAAATACACTAAACAAACAAAAAAGCTACCCGAAAGTAGCTTTACATTCTAATTAAAGTGAGTTAACATCCACTTTGATACCAGGACCTTGAGTTGTAGTCAAAGTCAAGCTAGTTACGTAAGTACCTTTAGCTGTAGCTGGTTTTGCTTTTTGGATAACATCGTTGAAAGCTTTGAAGTTTTCAACCAATTTATCAGCGTCAAATGACACTTTACCGATAATCGCTTGAACGATACCTGCACGGTCTGCACGGTAAGTGATTTTACCACCTTTAGACTCTTCAACTGCTTTAGCAACATCCATTGTTACAGTACCAGTTTTAGGGTTTGGCATCAAGTTACGTGGTCCAAGGACACGTCCAAGACGTCCAACAAGAGCCATCATGTCAGGTGTAGCGATAACAACGTCGAAGTCCAACCAACCATCGTTGATTTTCGCAACAAGGTCATCTTCACCTACGAAGTCTGCACCAGCAGCTTTTGCTTCTTCAGCTTTTGCACCACGTGCAAATACAAGAACGCGAGCAGTTTTACCAGTTCCGTTTGGCAATACCATTGCACCACGGATTTGTTGGTCAGCTTTTTTCACGTCGATGTTCAAGTTGTAAGCAACTTCTACAGTTGCATCAAATTTTGCAAAGTTAGTTTCTTTTGCAAGAGCTACAGCTTCTTCTACGCTGTATGCTTTTGTGCTGTCGATTTTTTCAAGTGCAGCACGAAGTTGTTTGCTTTTTTTAGCCATTTTATCTTTCTCCTTGTAATGTGGTCATATCGATTTTCATCTCCCACGTCACTCGTCTCATGATCAAGTGTATTGCGGGCAAATAGGATTGTTACAATTAGTCAGTAACAGTGAATCCCATAGAACGAGCAGTACCTTCGATCATACGCATTGCAGACTCAATGTTTGCAGCGTTCAAATCTGGCATCTTAGTTTCAGCAATTTCTTGTACTTGTGCACGAGTAACTGTTGCAACTTTCGTTTTGTTAGGTGTACCTGATCCTTTTTCAACACCTGCAGCTTTTTTCAAAAGAACAGCAGCTGGTGGTGTTTTTGTAACGAAATCAAATGATTTATCTTCATAAACAGTGATCACAACTGGGATAATCATACCAGCTTGGTCAGCTGTACGAGCGTTAAACTCTTTAGTGAATCCCATGATGTTGATACCTGCTTGACCAAGTGCTGGTCCAACCGGTGGAGCTGGAGTAGCTTTACCAGCAGGGATTTGCAATTTTACAAGTTTTTCGACTTTTTTAGCCATTTCTTAAATCCTCCTTTGTGGTTTTGGCGGTAATTACAGATTTTTACCTCCCACAAGTATGCTCTGCGCATACCTTTCTATTATACACTATTTTCTTCCGAATGCAAGAAAAAATTTCATTTTCATCACACTTTTTTTACTTTTGTGATAAAATAGAGGTATGTTAATAAAAGTTGCTTCCCTTGTATTTATTTTTTTGACCCTGATTCTCAGTGGGATTATTATTCGAGTCTTTAAACTGCGACGTTATGGCTGGAATTTTGCCGACCTGGCTTTTCCTCTGTTTGCGCTAGAATACTATTTAATTTCAGATGCGGCTTACTATCATAATTTGTTGCCACAATTATTATTGGCCTTGTCCCTTTTAGCTATTGGCTTAACCATTTATTTTTTGAAAAAGAGACGTAGTTTTTACTATCCGAAATTTTTTAAGTACTTTTGGCGAGCAGGCTTCCTCATTACCTTCTTCCTTTACCTCATTATGACGATCAGTCTCTTCATCTGATCTATAGCAACAATAAAACGGTATAAACTAAAATCATAGTTCATACCGTTTTTCTATTTGTTTCTGGACTTATGCAGATGGGTCACTAAGGAATAAATAAGACGATTCATCAACCACAAGATTCCTTCCATGACCAGTCCTAGGACAAGGGTCAAGATCCAGCCAGTCAGATGAAGATGGCTGAGATTAAAAACGGAAGAAAATACAAAAACCGACAGGCAAAATCCAACTATATTCAGAAGGATGATGCCCAATTTTACATGATTGAAGGGAAGGCTGAGTTGGTATACTTTTGTAAAGCCAATCAAAGCCAGCAGGTAAATCGAGATGGTCGAAATATCTCCCTGACTTAATCCAAGGAAAGGACCCAGAACCACAAGAAAAAGTACCGATATGAGATTGGTCAAGGCAGCTGGAAGAGCTTGCTCTATCACGGTTTCAATAAAGTCTCCTTCTATCCGGGCACGATTCTTCTCCAAGGCCAGTAAGAAACCGGGGATTCCGATGGTAAATCCACTGATCAAGGACATCTGAGAAGCCTGGATAGGATAAGTGAAAGCAAAGAGAATGGCCAAAATAGCCAATAATATTGAAAAGATATTCTTGACCAAAAAGAGACTCGCCGAACGCTGAATATTGTTGACCACTCGGCGGCCTTCATCTACAATCGAAGGCATGTGAGAGAAGTCCGAATCTAAAAGCACAACCTGGGCCACCTTTTTGGTCGCATCATGGCCCGTATTCATGGCAATACTACAATCTGCCTTTTTCATAGCAAGAATGTCATTGACCCCATCCCCTGTCATCCCAACCTTATGACCATCCGCCTGCAAGCTCTCTACGAGGATTTGTTTTTGTTCTGGACTAACCCGTCCAAAGACTGTGTAGGTCCGGGCTGCATCTACTACCTCCTCATATGTCTTAAGCTGACTCGCATCGACCACTTGATCCGCATCAGGAATACCTGCTTTCTGAGCAACGGCAGCAACTGTTACAGGATGATCCCCTGAAATAACCTTGATGGTCACCCCTTGTTTTTGGAAATAAGCAAAGGTTTCAGGAGCAGTCGACCGTACAGGATTCTCCAAGACCAAAGCTAGGAGGGGAAGGACTGGAGCTTCTAATTCTTCCGTCAATTGCTCCCCCTGGTAATGCCCCAAAATAAGGACACGCGCCCCCCGTTCAATCTCTCGCTGCCAGACTTCTTGGTAAGCATCGAGATCATCTCGAAGCAAAACATCCGGTGCCCCTAATAAGTAAATGCCTTCTTGGAACTGAAGACCCCCAAATTTCTTCTTAGATGAAAAAGGAAGACGGTCTTGAACGGTCCATACTTCACTTGTTTGGACTGAGTGATACTGCCGAATGGCCGTGATGGTATCATTCCGATCTTCACTGGCCTGGAGATAGTGGCTTAATATTTCTTTGCCTTCTTTTTCATCTAGTGCCAAGGGGAGGAGCTCGCTCACCTGCATCCTGTGTTCGGTAATGGTTCCCGTCTTGTCTAGACAAAGGACGTCGATACGGGATAGGGTTTCAATCCCCTTCATACTGTTGAGTAGGACCTTTTGAAGGGCTAAGCGGGTTGCTCCAAGCACCAAGGCCAGGGTCATTAAGAGATAGAGTCCTTCTGGGATCATCCCAATGATGGCGCCGACCATGGAGGTGATGCTAACTTTGAGCGAGTCTTGATTTCCTAGATAGCTCTGCATGAACAAGAGCAAGCCAATCGGGATGAGAATCATTCCGATCATTCGGACAAGACCATCCACAGCATGAACCATTTCGGATTCTTCGTGTCCCTTGACTTTCTTAGCAGATAGACTCAGCTGATTAATATAAGACGCATCTCCTACTTGTTCCAAGACGGCAACTGCTTGACCTGAGATGACAAAACTTCCTGACATGAGTTTCTGATTCTCACCTTTAGGGATTTCATCTGCTTCACCTGTTAATTGAGACTCATCGACCATGATCG
Source organism: Streptococcus sp. SCPM-O-B-23252 (M501) (assembly GCF_058200355.1). NCBI lineage: Bacteria > Bacillati > Bacillota > Bacilli > Lactobacillales > Streptococcaceae > Streptococcus > Streptococcus sp. SCPM-O-B-23252 (M501). Next base: position 348,266 of record NZ_JBYQGS010000001.1, on the reverse strand, counting down.
AGCCATCCAGAACCTTGGCATCCGCGTAGATCTGATCCCCTGCTTGGAACAAGACGACATCCCCCTCTACCACCTGGTCGACAGGAAGATCCAGCCGTTCTCCTTCACGAATCACTCGAGCTTTCTCCACTTGAAGGAGGCGCATCTTATTCAAAATCCGTCGAGACCGCAATTCTTGAACAATCCCAATCAAGGAGTTAACGACCACAATGGGAACAAATAACATATTGTTCCAAGACCGTACTAGTATCAATAAGATAGCTAGAATACCAAAAACCAGGTTGAAATAGGTAAAGACATTTGAATAAATAATCTCTCTCGTCGACTTTTCTGCCGTGATCGTTACTCGATTTTGTTTTCCTTCTCTGATGCTGCTTTGGACTTGCTCATTCGTTAGCCCGCTATATCGCTTCTCTTCCATATTTTCTTCTTTCTTTTTTCTGTATCTAGTTTAGCAAAAAGAATGTCTTCTGGCTTGAGACTAGAGACCGAAGATTGTGTAGATCTATTCGTGAAGTTCAAGAGGCAAGCCATCTGGATCAAAGAAGAAGGCCATTTTGCGCCCATCAAAATCATCCACCCGTAGTTCTGTATGAGGGATTCCTAATTGGTCAAACTCTGCTAGACAGGCTTGAACATCTTCCACTTTAAAAGCCAGATGACGGAGACCGGTATGCTCTGGATGAGGGAGAAAGGGTCTTTTTGGGGCAACTGGTTTGATAAATATTTCCAAGGTCAGATTTCCCTTTCGAATATTAAAGAGAATATCCTGCTTTTCTGGTCGATGGTGTTCGTCTAAAGGTTCAAAGCCTAACTTGTCTACATAAAATTCTCTGGTTTTGTCATAATCGTGGCCAATAATGGCAATGTGGTGAATGGTATCGAGATGCATCTGCTGTCCTTTTCTTTTTTATCGTAAACAAAACCTGCCCCTTGTACAGGCAGGTTTTTGCTATTGTCAAATATCTCATTCCTTCTTCATCTAAAGAAAGATTAATTGGTCTGTAAGACCTTTCTTGGCTTGGTTCCTTCAGCTGGTCCAATGACACCTGCCGCTTCCAAGTCTTCCATGAGGCGAGTGGCCCGGTTAAAACCAACCGATAAGCGGCGCTGAATCATGGAAGCACTGGCTTTTTGAGTTTCAATCACGAGCGCCTTTGCCTCTTCAAAGAGAGGATCGCCTTCGTCTGAGCCACCCATACCTCCATCAAAGTCTGACTCAGATACTTCACCTGGATCGAAGGCATCATCATAATCCGCTTCAGCTTGTTCTTTGACGAAGTTGACAATCCGCTCCACATCATCATCTGAGATAAAGGATCCTTGTAGACGGATCGGATGATTTTCATCAATTGGTTTAAAGAGCATGTCCCCACGACCGAGCAATTTCTCTGCTCCATTTTCATCCAAGATGGTCCGTGAGTCGGTTCCAGATGAAACCGCAAAAGCGACACGAGAAGGCACATTGGCCTTGATCAAACCTGAGATAACGTCAACCGATGGCCGTTGGGTCGCCAAGATCATGTGGATCCCCGCCGCACGAGCCTTTTGTCCAAGGCGAATAATGGCATCTTCCACTTCTTTACTTGCGACCATCATCAAGTCTGCCAACTCATCGACAATGACCACGATCAATGGGAGGGGCACTTGCTTCATCTCAGACTGGGCATTGTACTCAGCCACCTTAGCATTAAAGCCAGCAATATTCCGAGCGCCAACTTTTGAGAAGAGCTCGTAGCGATTTTCCATCTCATCGACAACCTTTTGTAGGGCTCGACTAGCCTTGCGTGGATTGGTCACAACTGGGATCAAAAGGTGAGGAATATCATTGTAGACAGAAAGCTCTACCATTTTTGGATCGACCATCATAAATTTGACTTCGTCCGGACGGGCCTTCATCAAGATACTCGAAATGATCCCATTCACCGCTACTGATTTACCAGATCCAGTAGACCCCGCTACCAAGAGGTGGGGCATCCGAGCCAAATCAAATGTCCGAGCTGAACCATCTACAGCCTTCCCGAGAGGAATCTCAAGGAGTTTGGTAGGATCAGTTTTGGACTGCTCCCACAATTCACGGAAGGAAACCGTCGCAATCTCTGAGTTGGGCACTTCGATTCCGACCAGAGACTTCCCTGGAATCGGCGCTTCAATCCGCACATCCTTGGCTGCTAGGGCTAGGGCCAAATCATCTGCTAGGTTGGAGATGCGGTTGACCCGTACACCCACAGCCGGCTTGACTTCATACTTGGTAACAGAAGGACCGATTTCCGCCCGTTCCACTGTCGCCTTGATGTTAAAGCTTGCAAAGGTCTCTTCCAAAATGCGGATGTTCTGACGAACGATATTTTTCTCTTTGGATTGATTTTTCGGCTTGTCAGGTGCGAAGAGATCAATGGTTGGAAGTTTGTATTGAAGGAGTTCCTTAGGCGTGAAGTCTACAGTGACTTCTTCATCCATATCCTCCTCTTCTGAGACGTCCTCCATCTCCTCTGGGTAGTCGTCCGACCATTCTTCCGAATAGCCTTCCTCTTCATTTGGTAGATATATTTGAGGGTAGACCTCCTCTGCAGGCGCTTCTACTTCGATTACAGGTTCTATGACCTCACCTGTCTCAAGATCTACAGGATAGCCTTCTGTACTCATGGGACTAGCTTCTGCAAGTAGATCGATACGGGCAGCCTCCTCTGCTTCTGCTTGAAGGGCCTTCTTCTCTTCACGCTCGACAAAGCGCTCTTGGCGACGAATTTCCCGTTTTTCCATAAAGGAGTGAAAAGCTGCGACAGCCTGCTCATACAAATCATAAACCGAATAAGAACTCATCAAGAGGAGTCCTAATACGATCAAGAGTCCTCCAATGAAATAAGTCCCGATGTTCGAGAGCAAGAAGGCAATCGGTGTATATAAGATCGCTCCTAGTAGTCCTCCTCCTGCAAAAGAAGAGACGCGAAGGTGCACGAGGTCCCCTAAGATACGTGAGAAGGTTGGCCCGAAAGAAGAGCCTTCAAGTTTCAAGAGGGAGACAAAGTAAGCTTGATAGATCAGTAACAAGCCTGCAAAAAGACTTAAAAAGCCAGACAAGGTTCCCTCATGCTTCTCAATCCATTTGAAAAAGAAGAGGTAGACAATAACAGCCGTCATCGCTACGTAAGCCAGACTACCTACCAAGAGACGGATAAGGTTGTAGGTCACTAAGCCTAAGGCACCTAATCTTAAAAAGGCGAAAATGAAGACGAGAGTTAAGACAATCGTCATGATCATTCGGCGAATTGCTTTTTTTCTTTCTATTTCTGCTTTAGACAGTCGTCTTGTCGACCGTGTTTTTTTTGATTGATTATTGTTTGCCATAACCTTTATTATACCACATTTCTAGACTAGTTCTCTAGTAAAATCCTTTTCTCTCATCTGCGACATAAACAACAAAAAACAGCACCTCACAGGTACTGTTACTTATAGATTTTTCTTTGGGTGGCGGTCGACGATAACTTGATGCTCTTTCAACGCTTGTTTTCCTTTTTCCGTCAACTGATAGCCCCGAACTGTGAACTCTTGTGCCAACTCTTCTTCGGTAAAGTGATCCGCCAAAGCTTGGTTCAAATCGGCTGCTTTCATTTTGGACAAGCCCGCGACTCCCTTCTTTTTGAGAATGGCTTTTTTCATGGTCGCATTGATATGGTCCAGCGAATCAAAAGCGGATTCGATAACTGCATACCCCTTATCTACCAAAGCCTTCAAATGTTCCGGCGCATGAATCCCATAAGTATATTCGAAGTACTTAGGAAACCAAGTCTCCGTCGTAAATGTTCCAAAATGGATCCGCTACAAGAGAATGATATCCCCCGCAAGCAAGCCATCTTGGAGCAACTCCATATTTCGTTTAGAAACAGGCTTTGGATCCAACAACCAAGCTTCCAAGTCTCTCTCAAGCGAAATATAAGGTTTCACCTCGTAATCTGCATAAAATTTTTCTAGTATATCTGAAATAGTTGTCATCTGTTTCTCCATTTTAATCCTATCTCTCTTTACCTATTTATACCTTCATTTGGAAAAATTCTGTTTTGATTGGAGGATTTATAGATAATTCCCCTCATCCTTCAAGTATTGTTGCGCCTTTCGAACGATATAGAGCGACTCATCTTCTGAAACCAACTTGCGAAAGAGCTCTTCCGCTCTAGACTTATCGCCTTTAAGAGTAGCATTCAAGGCTTGGTAGTAGATCATTTCCAACTGCTGGTACTTGAAATCATTACATAAATCTTCGAAATAGTCATTGCTTTGGTGGGCAATGGTTAAATCATAAAGAGCGAGACAGACCTTTTTAGTTTTCTCAGCTAGTGTAGGGTCTGTAATGGTCAAACCATTTAGCCTAGCCTCCAGCTCTTCTCTAGACAAATCAGTATCTGTCAGCACGATCGAACGAATAAGATAACTCTCAAAAAAGTTCTTATATTTCTGCGGTAGTTCCTTCTGGCTGAGTGCTTCCCTAGCTTCTTTTATGACAGTATCGAAATCTCCCATCATAAAAGAATAGGCAACCGATGTCAGCTTCATATCTATCTGTAAAATGGGCTTTTTCACATTCTTGTTCAACTGAAGGTATTGCTGCCAAAAAGCTAAATCTAAGTCTACATGCAGCAAGGTGTTGCACTTTTTGGTGTAGCTCTTCTTGAGCCATTGGATGAATAAAAACAAGCCTGCAAGGACCAATAAGAGGCCAGCAGTCTGAAGAAGAGTATCTCTGACCACGAACCCCACGCAAATAATCAAAAGCATTGCCAAGACGCCTGCAGATCTAATATAGAGTCTATAGTTTTTACGTAGAGTTTTATAATCCATCTTGTAGCCTCCTTTCCATGATTTGTTTTATTTTAGGAATTCGTTCATTTTCCAACAAAACGACTTACCTCCCATCATACCTCATTTTTCATAGGCCCGCAAGCTGAATATCGCCTCATTCCAAGGCTAGATTTGAATCAAATGGAAAATTAAGGTACAATAGAGGATAGACTAATGTGTTGAAAGGATTAATATGAAAAAATTAATTGCCCTACTTGTATTTTCCGGTTTAGCTTTGGCAGGATGTGGCTCTAATCAATCAGATACAAAGACATCCTCTAGCTCGGCTTCAGAAACTAAGCAAACAACTACTTCTAGCGTAGATGCTAGTGAACAAAAGAAATTAGATCAGCTTCGTAAGGATATCCAAGATGCGATGACCAATGAAAATGCGGTCTTTCCTCAGCTCTCCAACGAAGTTGCTGAAGATGAAGCTGTCGTGAAAATCACGACCAACAAAGGGGACATTACCGTTAAGCTCTTTCCGAAATACGCACCTTTAGCCGTTGAGAATTTCTTAACTCACGCTAAGGAAGGCTATTATAATGGTCTCCTCTTCCACCGCGTGATTAATAACTTTATGGTCCAAACAGGAGATCCTAAAGGAGATGGTACAGGTGGTGAGTCCATTTGGAAAGGAAAAGATACCTCTAAAGATTCAGGAGCAGGCTTTGAAAATGAATACTCCCCTTACCTCTACAATCTTCGTGGTGCTTTAGCTATGGCCAATTCTGGACCAAATACAAATGGTAGCCAATTCTATATTAACCAAAATAAAGAAGACTGGTCCAGCAAGCTTCCAACTGAGCGCTTCCCTGCTAAAATCATCGAAGCCTATAAGAATGGTGGGAACCCTACCCTTGATGGTGGGAACTACACTGTCTTTGGACAAGTCATCGACGGCATGGATGTAGTCGACAAAATCGCCGAAGTTGAAACGGACGACAAAGACAAACCAAAAGAAGATGTCAAAATTGAAAAAATGGAAATCGTAAAAGACTACGATTTCAAGAAATAAGCAAAAGAGAACCAAGCGGTTCTCTTTTTGTGTTTACGTCAATTCATTAAAGTCCCAGATTTGGTCCATCCAACCTTCATAGAAATCTGGCTCGTGGCAAACCATGAGGATCGATCCCTTGTACTCTTTAAGGGCCCGTTTCAATTCATCTTTAGCATCCACATCCAAGTGGTTGGTCGGCTCATCTAGTACCAAGACATTGTTTTCACGGTTCATCAAGAGACAGAAGCGTACCTTGGCTTGCTCCCCACCGGATAGTACCTGAATTTGGCTCTCGATATGCTTGGTCGTCAAGCCACAGCGAGCAAGGGCAGCACGAACCTCTGCTTGATTGAGAGCTGGAAATGCATTCCAGACTGCTTCTAGCGGTGTCTGACGATTGCCTCCTTCAACCTCTTGCTCGAAATAGCCAAGCTCAAGATAATCCCCGCGCTCGACTTCACCAGCAATTGGAGGGATAATTCCTAAAAGACTCTTCAAAAGAGTGGTTTTCCCGATCCCATTAGCTCCGATAATGGCTACCTTTTGATTGCGCTCGAAGGTCAAGTTTAAAGGCTTGGTCAAGGGACGTTCATAGCCAATTTGGAGATCCTTGGCCTGGAAGATAAAGCGTCCAGGTGTGCGGGCATTTTTAAATTCAAAGGAAGGTTTTTGTTTCTCGCTTTGCAACTCAATGAGTTCCATCTTATCCAGCTTCTTCTGACGAGACATGGCCATATTCCGCGTTGCCACACGCGCCTTATTACGGGCCACGAAATCTTTGAGGTCAGCAATCTCTTTTTGTTGGCGCTCATAAGCCGCTTCCAATTGCGATTTCTTCATTTCATAGACTTCGAGGAATTGGTAATAGTCCCCAGAATAGCGGGTCAACTGTTGATTTTCCACATGGTAGACGATGTTGATCACATCGTTCAAGAAAGGAATATCGTGGGAAATAAGGACAAAGGCATTTTCATAGTTCTGCAAATAGCGTTTGAGCCAATCGATGTGCTCTGCATCCAAGTAGTTGGTTGGCTCGTCCAAGAGAAGGATATCTGGTTTTTCAAGGAGCAATTTAGCCAAAAGGACCTTGGTCCGCTGCCCACCTGACAGGGCCGTCACATCCGTCTCCATACCAAAGTCCATGACCCCAAGAGCACGCGCCACTTCATCTATCTTGGCATCCAAGGTATAGAAATCCCGGCTCTCTAACCGATCCTGGAGCTCTCCGACTTCTTCCATGAGAGCATCCATATCCGCTCCATCTTCAGCCATTTCCATATAGAGGTCATTGATGCGAGCCTCTGCTTTAAAGAGCTCGTCGAAAGCTGTCCGCAAGACATCGCGCACCGTTTGCCCTTCTTTTAGGACAGCATGCTGGTCAAGATAGCCAGCGGTCACATACTTAGACCACTCGACCTTCCCTTCGTCGGGTTGCATCTTGCCCGTCACGATGCTCATGAAGGTGGATTTTCCTTCACCATTGGCCCCTACCAATCCGATATGCTCTCCCTTTAACAAGCGGAAGGACACATCCTCAAAAATAGCCCGGTCTCCAAAGCCGTGGCTTAAATTTTTCACCTCTAAAATACTCATGATTGACTCTCTTTCATTGATTTCACTCGTATGATTATATCATCTTCAAGACAGAATTAAAAGGGAGTCCAACTCCCTTTTTTCTTACAAACCTAAGTCCGCATATGGTTTCCGGTAGCCCACTTGAACAACTTTTCCGTCCTTCACTAAGAGAGGGCGTTTGATCAGCATGCCATCGCTAGCTAAAAGGTCTGCCGCTTCTTCTATCGAAAGCTGATCCACCTTGTCTTTCAAGCCTAACTCCCGATACTTCATCCCACTGGTATTAAAGAAGGATTTGATTGGTAGGGAAGACTCCTTGATCCAAGTTTGTAGTTGCTCACTGGTCGGGGTGTCTACCACGATATCTTGACTATCAAACTCACAGCCTAAGCTCGTTAACTCCGATTTCGCCTTGCGGCAGGTCGAACATTTTGGGTATTCAATAAATGATAACATCTTTTCTCCTTATTCTTTCCAAGATATGGCCTCATGTTGCAACAGCCAACGCTTGCGATCTAGTCCAGCAGCATAGCCTGTCAACTTTTTCTCCGTACCCAGCACCCGGTGACATGGGATAAGGAGGAGCAAGGGATTCCGACCTACTGCTTGACCGATGGCTTGGGCAGATTTGCAAGACAAGGCCCGGGCAATCTCTCCATAAGTCCGACTTTCCCCATAGGGAATCTGAGCTAGACAGGCCCAAACTCTTTGTTGAAAGTCTGTCCCTTGAGGAGATAGGGGAAAGGGCATGGAAGGATTTTCCCCTATAAAGTATCGATCCAGCCATTCAAAGACAGCTTCATGAAGTGGCTGACAAGCTTCTTCGATATGCTCAAGCCCCTGCTCACAATTGGCTTGGTCACAAAACCAGATCCCAACTAGGCTTTCCTCATCCACCACAACAGATAGAGGCCCCAAGGGACTCTGATAGAGTTGGCGATAAAACCTAGTCATTTTGAGACTGTTCTGCACGGTAGTCCCAACGATCATCTTCGCTAATCACTTGGAAGAGGCTGGTTTCTGCCTTTCGTTTGATCTTCTGATAAGCGAGACGCACCCCATCAATTGGTACCTTCCCACAGTAATGGAAACCTAACTTCTCTAAAAGGTGTTGCATGACCTTGTTGTCAGGATGGGTATCACAGCGAAAATCCGGGCCTTTCTCTCCTTCGATCAAGCCTTGAAGGAAGGTTTGGGCTACGCCTCGTCCAGCAGCTTCTTTGGCAACAGCGATCCGGTGAAAACTGATATAGAGATAGTTATCATGTTCCCATTTTCCATCATAAATGTCATTATAAGCTGCTTCATTTCCCTTGTAGAGAGCGGCATAAGCTACGACTTCTTGATTCTCTACAGCTACATAACCACGGCTTTCTAGGATATCCTCAAAAATGATTTCTTGATCCGGATAACCATCCTGCCATTGGTCCACGCCAGCTGCAGCTAAGCTATCCTTGCCATCTTGGATGATTTCCATAATCCGATTGATTTCATTGGGATAGGCCATTCTAATTTCCATCAGACTCTCCTTTTTCTTCCTCTTGGTGGTAACGGGCATAAAGTTCACTCTTTTGTAGCCCGAATTGTTTGGCAACCTGTTTAATCGCTTGGTTCTTTTTCATACCAGACTGGACCAGTAGATCAATCTCTTGGATCAGATCCACTTCTTCTAGATCTGGCTCCTGCTCACTGGCTCCCTCTACAATCAGAAGGCACTCCCCCTTGAGGGTATTTTCCTCTAGGTAAGCCACTAACTCTGTGATGGTCCCTCTCGTGTACTCTTCATAGATCTTGGTCAGTTCTCGGACCAGGACAACTGGACGATTCCCATAAACTGCCAGCATATTTTGAAGCGTCGCACGAACTCGGTGCGGAGACTCATAAAAGATCTGGGTCTCAGGATAGGCCAATTTCTCTTGGAAAAAGGCCTTTTGCTGCCCTTCCTTGCGTGGAAGAAAACCATAAAAAATATGGGGCTGGGGTGCCAGACCACTGGCAATTAGGGCAGTAATGCCGGCACTCGGACCAGGAACTGCCACAACAGGGATTTCTCGCTCAATCGCTGCCTTGACCAGGTCGTGACCTGGATCCGAAATACTAGGCAGTCCTGCATCCGAAACCTGGGCCAGGTCCTTTCCAGACTCTAAATGAGCAATCAAATCAGGGATTTTCTCCATAGCATTGTGCTCGTGAAAGCTGGTTTGTGGTGTCGCAATCTCAAAATGCTTGAGCAAGAGTCCTGTATTGCGTGTATCTTCCGCCGCTATCAGATCCACCTCTTTTAGAGTTTGGATCATGCGGTAGCTCATGTCATCCCGATTGCCAATTGGGGTTGGCACTAAAAAGAGAGTCCCTGTCGCTCTATCCCCTTTAAAACTTCGTTGAATCTGCATGTTTACTCCCTAAATAACAATTCATCACAGAAAATACACTCTTCATCATTTTCACGACGTTGACCATAGGAGTCTGTACAAACATGAAATCCATCATTGTAAATTCTTTGTAAATTTTCACGACCATTGCGATGGAATTTAGGGGAGCTGGTTTTCTCCACTTCTCCTAAGCGCTCTCTCAATTTATCATTTTCAAGACGCAGAGCTGTATTTTCCTCGACAATGAGTTTGAGATTTTTCTTAATAGCTTCAACCTCTGCTAATGTAACCAGCAATTCCTGGGAGAAGCCATCCAAAGCATCAAATAATTCTTTTTTATTCATCTCTTTACCTTCTATTTTTCAACTGTAGGACCATATACTCGAGAGCATTTTGAAAACTCACATTCCGTTCCCACATCAGTTTGGCCAAGACCAATTTTTCTAGATAGTCTCTTCCTAAGGACTGACTGATGGAGCGTGCAAAGAGCAATTCCAACAAGCGAAAGGCTTGGGCCTGCTTTTCTTTATCATCCGTCTCTTGAACCAAGCGAGAGACCAGTAAGTAGATATGCGGATCTGCTTTTAGACAAGCTGCAACGAAACGCTCACACTCCCTCGCCAGATCGAAAAAGGAGGTATTCTGAGCGAGAATTTGAGCCTCTTGGAAACCTTGACTAAAGTTGGCTAACAGATCTGCTTGTTGAAGCAAGAGACCTTCCTGAAGGAGATACTCTTTTAGGAAATCTTGGTTTTTTGGAAAATGGACCTGCTGCGCCCGACTTTTTATGGTCGGGAGAACCAGTTGCTCATCTGCTGTCAGCAGAAAAATATGAACTTCACTCTGAGGTTCTTCAATCACCTTGAGGAGGGAATTGGCCGCATTGACATGCATCCGGTCTGCATCGCAGATGATAAAGACTTGCTTGGATCCTTCGTAGCCTGACTGAGAAAAATGCTGGATCAAATCCCGGATCCGATCCGTTTTGATGATTTGATTGACCGGTCGGACAACCGTTACATCTGAGAATTCATCCTCTTCAATCAAGCGACAAGCCCGACAAGTCCCACAGGGCCAAACACCCTTCTTGTCCGTACAAAAGAGACTTTGGGACAAGAGCTGGGCCATCTCAAAACTGCCAAAATCTCCTGTAAAGAGATAGGCGTGGCTCAAGCGGTCCTGTTCTAAAATAGCTTGGAAGCGATCGACTAACTGAGGTTGAAGTTTTTGCACTTGTTCTAACTTCATTCACTAATCTCCAAGACTTCTTTCAATAATAGCCAAGTATCCTCGACCACCTGGTCAAAAGGTTGACTGGCATCAATTTTCACCACACGTTGTGGTTCTTTTTCGAGGATGGCCAGATAGCCTTGACGGACTTTCTGATGGAGACTGAGTCCTTCTAGATCCAAGCGATTGACTTCACGGCTAGCACTCTTAGCAATTCGCGCCAACCCTTCTTCTACATCAATGTCAAAGTAGAAGGTCCGATTGGGTTTCAGACCATCAGTCGCAAATTGGTTCAACCATTCAATATCTGCTACTGCTAATCCACGCCCAAAGCCTTGGTATGCTACCGAACTGTCGATAAAACGATCCATGATAACTAGCTTCCCTGCTTTCAAAGCTGGAAGGACACGTTCTGCCAAGTGTTGGCGACGACTGGCGATATAAAGAAGCAATTCTGTCTTGGGATCCATTTCCGTATGGGATGGATCTAGAATGACCTCGCGTATTTTTTCTGCTATTTCGACACCCCCTGGCTCCCGCGTGGTAATATAGGCAATCCCTGCCTTTTCCAAGCGTGGTAGCAAGGCTTCTAAAACGGAGGATTTCCCTGCACCTTCTGGGCCTTCAATTGAAATTAATGTTCCCTGTTTCATTCTCTTATCTTAACTTTCTATACTCATTTCTCTAGCATGCATCACTTCTTTTTATTTTACCAAAAATAGGGGTAAAAATCCTGTCCGAATTCGTGAAAATTGATGAAAATTATTTCCTATTTTTCATTTTTTTTGGTAAAATGTATGGTGAAAAATGAATAGGAGAACGAGCATGTTTAAGGCAAAAAATATTCTGGCCATTATTTTGGGGGCTGGCATTTTTTCTTTTGGAATCTTCTTTTTAGTCATTCCATTTCACTTTTATGAGGGAGGAGCTACAGGGATTACCCTGATTACCTACTACCTCTTTAAAATTCCCGTTTCGGTCATGAACTTGGCCATCAATATTCCCCTCTTTTTCCTAGCCTGGAAATTACTGGGGCTCCGATCCCTCTATCTCAGTTTGATTGGAACTTTTTCGGTCTCTATTTGGATGGCCATCTTCGAGCTGATCCCTGGAAGTCATCATCTTCAAACTGCAGTCTTTACGGCTCTTGACGGAGATATCCTTCTGGCCTGTATCGGATCAGGGGTTATCCTTGGAACTGGACTGGGGGTTATCTTCAACGCTGGAGGAACAACAGGTGGAACCGATATTGTCGCACGTATCTTTAACAAGTACACGACGCTTTCCATGGGACGCCTCATGTTGATTGTGGATGCCATCGTCTTGACAACTGTTTTGATCGTCTTTAAGGACTTCCGAATTGCAGCCTACACCCTCCTCTTTATCCTGATTGACACCGTCGTCATTGATATCGTCGGTGAAGGAGGTTTTGCAGGAAAAGGATTCCTCGTGGTTACATCTAAACCGGATGAAATTGCCAAACAAATCACGACTGATTTGGGCCGAGGAGTCACCTTCGTAAACGGCATGGGCTATTATAGCCAACAAGAAATGAAGATTGTCTACTGCGTGGTCTCACGGAATGAAATGAAACAAATGAAAGATATCATCAATAAGATCGATCCATTTGCCTTCATTACCATTACAGAAGCCCACGAAATCCTAGGAGAAGGATTTACCTTGGATACCAACAAGCAACCCATTGCTCGCTAAAACAAAGAGCCTGAGAATATCTCAGGCTCTTTCTTTATTTAAAAGGCTTTTGCAGATGTGCGACTAATTTCATCCACACGAATACCATTTTCTTCAAATTTCTTCTTGATAACTTCCGTATCGGTAATGCCATCAATCTGAACTTCGATAACGACATGATCATCTTTGGTTGGGATATTGACTGTATTGGCGATATTGTATCCTTCTTCTACAATCAAATGAATGATTTGTTCTAGAACACCAACCTTATCTTCTGTCACAAAGCGAACACGAACTCCTTCTTCTCCATAACCGGATACTTCGAGGAAGGCACGGAAAATATCACGGTCTGTGATGACACCGGATACTTGGTCATTGTCTACAACCGGAAGAATTCCCACCTTGTTCTTATACATGAGATAGGTCGCATCTTCGAGGCTGGCAAATTTAGAGACAGTAATGACATCACGAAGCATGACATCTTTGACCTTGGTCTTGTTCAACAGATAGTTCATCTCAAAAATAGACAAGCTTGTTGCTTTAGATGGACTTGCTTCTGCAATCGTGCCCTCTGTCACCAAGCCGACCAATTTGTCATTTTCAATGACTGGCAAGCGGTGCAAGCCTTGTTCCCGCATCAAATCTGCCGCATGAGCAATTGTTGTATCTGGACTAATATACACTACTTTACGGGTCATAAAATCTTTAACAGCCATAATCATTCTCCTATGCTTTTCTTAGTTTTATTATACTTGATTTTTAGAATGATTTCAAACGCTTTCAGCAGTTTTCTCTTGTTTTCAAAATTTAGAAAAATCAAACAAGAGAGATGAAAAAAGAAAGGCCTTTAGGACCTTTCCTTTCAAACAAACTTTAAAAATCTTATCCACCAAGGTAGGCCTTGCGGACATCTTCTGATGCTAAGAGTTCTTTTCCTGTTCCGGACAGAACCACTTTTCCTGTTTCCAAAACATAACCGCGGTCTGCGATGGCAAGGGCCTTGTTGGCATTTTGCTCAATCAAGAGAACGGTTGTTCCTTGTTTTTGGATATCTTGTATGATATCAAAGATTTCTTGAATAAAGATTGGAGCCAATCCCATAGAAGGTTCATCCAAAAGCAAGAGTTTTGGTGTTGACATAAGTGCACGACCCATTGCGAGCATTTGTTGTTCCCCACCAGATAGAGTAGCGGCATCTTGGTTCTTCCGTTCTTCCAAACGTGGGAAACGTGAGAAGACTTTCTTCAAGTTAGCTTGATTTTCTTCTCGATCTTTCTTCAAGAAAGCTCCCATTTCCAAGTTTTCCATAACGGTCAAGCCTGGAAAGACGTGGCGGCCTTCTGGAACTTGAGAGAGTCCAGCAGCTACAATTTTTTGAGCCGGAACCTTTTGAATCTCCTGACCCAAAAACTCGATTTTCCCAGCACTTGGACGCACCAAACCTGAAATGGTACGAAGAATAGATGTTTTCCCAGCACCATTGGCACCGATAAGAGAAACAACTTCTCCTTCATTGACTTCGAAACTGACATCACGGACAGCCTGGATCATGCCATAGTGTACAGAAAGATTTTCAACTTTTAACATAGACATTAGGCTTCACCTCCTAGATATGCTTCGATTACGCGTTTGTTATTCTTAATTCCCTCTGGCGTACCATGGGCAATCAAACGACCATATTCCAATACATAAATCCGTTCTGTTACTTCCATGACCAAGCTCATATCGTGTTCGATCAGCATAATCGTAATATTAAATTCTTTTTGAATGCGACGGATCAATTGGGTCAATTCTGCTGTTTCTTGAGGGTTCATTCCTGCAGCAGGTTCATCCAAGAAGAGAATTTTTGGCTCTGTAGCAAGGGCACGAACGATCTCCAAGTGACGTTGTTGTCCGTAAGCTAAGTTCTTAGCCAAGGTATCTGCTTCTTTTTCCAAACCAAAAATGGCTAACAATTCAAGAGCTTTTGCTTTCAATGCTTCTTCATTTTTGTAATAGCTTGGCAAACGGAACAGACTAGCAAAGACATGTGGTTTATGGTGATTGGCAAAGGCAATCAAGACATTGTCCAAAACGCTCAAATCTTTAAAGAGACGGATATTTTGGAAGGTCCGTCCAAGACCACCTGCAGCGATTTTATAAGGTGCTTTACCATTTAATAGGTGACCATCTAAAGTAATGGTTCCTTCACTTGGTTCATATACCCCTGTTAGGAGGTTGAAGAGGGTTGTTTTTCCGGCACCGTTTGGCCCAATCAACCCAACCAATTCCCCTTCATTGAGTTCCATGGTCACATCCCCAACGGCTGTCAAACCACCAAAGTTTTTTGTTAAATTTTTTACTTCAAGAAGTGCCATTAGTTAGCCTCCTTTTTTGAGAGTAGTTTTTTCAAGCTGAATTCCCATGTTCCAAGAAGACCACCTGGACGGAAGATCATCACGAGAATCAAAGCCAATGAGTAAATGATCATACGTACACTTGAGAAGTCTTGAAGCACCATGTTCAAGATCCCCAAGACGATGGCTGCCACAACTGTTCCTGACATTGATCCCAAACCACCAAACACGACAATGATCAAGACATTAATAGTATTGGTGAAAGAATAATCTTTAGGAACAACGGAGCCGATAAAGCCAGCTTGGAGAGATCCAGCAATCGCCGCTGTGATCGCACCAAATACAAAGGCGATGACTTTGACTTTGGTCGTATTGATCCCAACAGATTCTGCTGCGATTTCATCTTCACGAACAGAGAGGGTAGAACGTCCAATTGGACTGCGTAAGAAGTTGATGGTAAAGATGGTTGTAATCACGACAAAAAGGTAAACCAATTGCCAGGTTGTAAAGGCTGGCAAACCAAGGATCCCAGCAGCACCATTGGTGAGAGTCCCACCATTAACGATCAAGATCCGGATGATTTCAGAAACCCCAAGTGTCGCAATCGCGAGGTAGTCCCCTTTCAAACGAAGGGTTGGAACCCCAACGATCAAAGCCACAGCACCTGCGATCAAAGCACCTAAAACCATCGCACCAAAGAACGCTCCATAGGTTGGTGATTTGGAGCCGAGAATGGCTGCAGAGTAGGCACCAATGGCCATAAATCCGGCATGACCGAGTGAGAATTGACCTGAAAAACCAACGATGAGGTTCAAACCAACTGCAAGGATGATATTAATCCCGATTTGTTCCAAAATTTGGATATAGAAGAGGTTGAGAACACCTGCTGCAACCAAGACTTGGATCAAGGCAAAACCTGCAATCAAAAGACCAAGCCAGACTAAATTCACTTTTAAATTTTGTTTCATGGCTTACACCTTCTCTTTCACATTTTTACCGAGGATACCTGCAGGACGGATAAGCAAGATCACAATCAAGATGGCATACACAATAGCATCACGGAAGTCTGAAAGACCAATCGCTGTAGCGAAAGTTTCCAATAAACCGATGACAAAGCCACCTAGGGCCGCGCCTGGAATGATTCCGATTCCACCAAGAACGGCTGCGACAAAGGCTTTGATCCCTGGTGTCATCCCCATCAAAGGTTCGATTGAGTTGTAATACAAACCGATCAAAACCCCACCAGCACCAGCTAAGGCTGATCCCAAAGCAAAGGTAAAGCTGATGGTCCGGTTTACGTTAATCCCCATCAATTGAGCGGCATCGCTGTCGACAGAAACGGCCCGCATGGCTTTCCCCATCTTTGTCTTTTGGATAATAAATTGAAGAGCGACCATCAAGAAAATAGACACTCCTAAAATCATCAACTGAATGTTAGAGATCGAAATGGGACCAAAATTGTAACGAACAGTTTCAATGACTTGTGGGAAGGAACGGGTATTGGCCCCTACAAAGAAGACCATCCCGTATTCGAGCAAGAAGGAAACCCCAATGGCTGTAATCAAGGCTGCAATCCGAGTTGAATGGCGAAGCGGACGATAAGCTAGGTATTCAATCACAACCCCTAAAATAGCTGTCCCAACCATAGCCAGAAGCAAGGCTACAAAGAAGTTAACCTTCAATGAGTTCAATAAGAAATATCCCATAAAGGCACCTACCATGTAGATATCCCCATGGGCAAAGTTGATCAATTTGATAATTCCATACACCATAGTATAACCAAGGGCCAAGAGTGCATAGACACTTCCCAAGATTAGACCGTTCACTAATTGCTGGAGCATTTGAACCATCCTTTCTAATAATAAAGAGCGAGGCCAGGAATTTTCATTCTCCCAGCCTCTTGTACAAACAACAAATGATAATTAAGGTTTAACCGACTCAACTGACTCAACTTTACCATCTTTTAAGCCAATCATAAGTGCAGATTTAACCGGATTATGGTCTTTGTCAATAGACATTGTACCAGTAACACCTTCCAAGTCTTTCAACTTCGCAAGGTTGTCTTTCAATTCGACAGAGTTCTTAGCACCTTTAGATGCTTCTGCAACCATGTAAACTGAATCATACGCCAAAGCTGCAAACATTGAAGGTTCTTCGTTGTATTTTGCTTTATAAGCTTCTACGAATTTCTTGGCTTTATCAGTCATTTCACCTTCAGTAGAGAATCCAGCTACGTAGTAGATGTCTGTAGCTGCAGCAGGTGTTGCTTGTTCAACGAATTTAGCATCGCTAAATCCATCACCACCAATGATTGGTTGTTTGATTCCCATACCACGTGCTTGGTTTACGATTTTACCAGTTTCAGTGTAGTACCCTGGAAGGACAATCGCATCGAAGTCTTTGTCTTTGATTTTTGTAAGAGCAGCTTGGAAGTCTGTATCCTTAGATTGGAAAGTTTCTGTTGCTACGATTTCACCTTTATAAGATTTCTTAAAGGCTTCAGCAATCCCTTTAGCATAGTCAGATGAATTATCGTAGTAAAGAACAACTTTCTTCGCTTTCAAGTTATCCGTTGTATATTTAGCAATGATTTGTCCTTGGAAGCTATCGATGAAGGTTGCACGGAAAAGGTAATCTTGACCTTTTGTCAAATTATCTTGTGTTGCTGATGGTGTTACCAATGGAACACCTGCTTTACCAGCATTCGCAACAGCTGCGGCAGTAGCACCTGAAGTAGCAGGCCCTACAAGAGCGTTCACTTTTGATTGAGTGACAAGGTTTGTAGTGATTGTAGCTGCTTCAGCTGTTTCAGATTTGTTATCTTTGTCTGTGACAACAATCTTCTTCCCATCAGCTCCACCATTAGCATTGATTTCATCAACGGCTAATTGAGCACCTTTTTGTTCAGCACTACCATATGCTGCTACTTCACCAGTTTTTTCAAAGTTAAAACCGATTTTTAGTTCTTTGCCGATTTCGTTACCAGTTGTGTTTGAACCTGAAGTTGAAACTTCACCACAGGCCGCAAGAAGAGCGACACTTGCAATTGTTAAAAATGAAAGAGCAAATTTTTTCTTCATTTGTAATAATCTCCTTAAATAATCTTAAAATAAATACATATTAAGAATATACCGAATTATCTGACAATTGTCAATATAAAAAACGCAATCCTTTAAATGATTGCGTTTTCTACTTGTGTTTCATCCTGTTGACGATGCAAACTTCCTACAAAATCACGATCCAATTCTTGAATATGGCAAATTTGAACCTTCTTTACAAAGCGTTCTTTTTTTAATTGCTGCATAATTTCAAGAACTTGAGGACTATCGACATAGACCTGGACATAGCGCATTTTTTTGGAATGATAGATCACATCCCCAATTTCCTGTAATTTCTTTGCATCTCGATTATAATACAATTTTACAATTAAGCCTGTTCTAGCTTGCTTCTCAAACATACACAATCCCTTTCTGCTTCTGTTACCAGTATAGCAAATTTCAGGTAAAAATACTATCTTTTTCTAGAAAGTAAAGAATGTCCTAAAAAAAACCTCTCCTGTCAAAGGAGAGGGCTGGATGGTTAAGATTTCTTATCCGAGATTGTTGTTAGCCATGATTTCATCGATGAAACCATAAGCTAAGGTTTCTTCTGCAGTCATCCAATTATCCCGTTCTGCATCAGCGTGGATTTTCTTGATGGTTTGACCTGAATTTTCTGCCAAGATTTTTTCCAATCTGTGACGTGTTTTCAAGAGGTGTTCTGCTGCAATGGCCATATCCGTTTGTTGAGTACCGCCACCAGTACCACCCATTGGTTGGTGGATCATGTACTCAGCATTTGGCAACATGAAGCGTTTGCCTTTGGCACCACTTGATGCAATGACAGTTCCCATTGAAGCTGCCATCCCCATGACAATGGTTTGGACGTCTGATTTGATAAAGTTCATAGTATCGACGATAGCCAACCCTGCAGAGACAGAGCCTCCTGGCGTATTGATATACATATAGATGTCTTTGGTATTATCTTGGGCATCTAAGAAGAGCAATTGGGCAATAATCGAATTGGCCATTTGGTCTTCTACTGGTCCTGTTACCATAATAATACGGTCTTTTAAGAGGCGTGAGTATATGTCGTATGAGCGTTCACCACGACTGGTTTGTTCAATAACTACTGGAATCATTCATTCATCTCCTTTTATCCATTATAACCGGCACCATCTCATGAGTTTCATCCGGTTGATTCGAGAGGCTAGCTCTCCTTCCATTCTTTATAAAAGCTATTATATCCCATTGGTCAACAAAGGTCAAATTTTTACTTTCCCAAAGAAGGATTGGACAGGCGCTTATTTGGTACCAAACAAGCGGTCTCCAGCATCTCCCAAACCTGGAACGATATAGCCATTTTCGTTAAGGCGTTCATCCAAGGCTGCTGCAAAGATTTCTACATCAGGATGGGCTGTTTGAAGAGCTTCTACACCTTCTGGTGCCGCAACTAGGCAGACAAACTTAATATGGCTTGCACCACGTTTCTTTAATGAGTCCACCGCTAAGATTGCAGAGCCCCCAGTAGCCAACATTGGGTCTACCACAAAGATTTGACGTTGGTCGATATCCTCTGGTAACTTCACCAAGTACTCAACTGGTTTCAAGGTTTCTTCATCACGGTACATTCCGATATGCCCAACTTTGGCAGCTGGTACCAAACTCAAGAGTCCGTCTACCATCCCGATTCCTGCACGAAGGATTGGGACAATTGCTAGTTTTTTACCAGCAATTTGTTTTTGAACCGTTTTTGTGATCGGTGTTTCGATTTCTACATCTTCAAGAGGAAGTTCGCGCAACACCTCATATCCCATCAACATAGCAATTTCATCAACTAATTCACGAAAAGCCTTTGTAGAGGTATCAGTCCGACGCAAAATAGACAATTTATGCTGAATAAGTGGATGTTTAATAACTTCAAGTTTTCCCATTGTAGTTCCTTCTTTCTCTATATTCATCTTATTATATCAAAAAGGAAGAAAAAGGCCTACAAATATGCAAACCTTTTCTTTTCTTATTTTAATGGCTATCTTATAACCACTCCTTGTACTTACCAATATAATAGTGTTTGACCAGGGTGACGCTTGCCATATAAAGGAAGAGAATCCCCGCAAGTAATAGGAAGTAGAGGCTATTCAGTGGCGCTACTTTTAACAAGGAAGCCAATGGGCTATATGGTAAGAAGGTAATCAAGAGCGCCCCCAATAGAGTCGTTGCCATGACAGCAAGGGCTGGCCGACTTTGAACAAAGGGTAATTTTGGAGAACGAAGCATATAGATGACCATAGTTTGGGACCACATGGACTCGATAAACCAGCCTGTTTGAAAGAGCATAATGAAGAGTCCTGCACTATCTGCACCATGAACATAGCCATATCCTGTAATCATTGGTACGATAACAAAGTAGAGAATGATAAAGGTCAGGATGTCAAAGATAGAGGAAATAGGACCGAGCCAGGCCATAAAGCGGGTAATGGATTTTGCTTCCCAGATTCTTGGTTTCTTCAAAAAGTCCTTATCCACTCGGTCGAAAGGCAAGGCAATACAGGAAAGGTCGTAAACCAAGTTTAAGACGATGAGATGGATAGGCGCCATCGGAAGGAAAGGAAGGAAAATACTAGCAAAGAGAAGAGAGAAGATATTTCCGAAATTAGAAGAAACAGTCATCTTGATGTACTTGGTCATGTTGGCATAAACTTTGCGGCCTTCTACCAAGCCTTTTTCGAGGACCATCAAGTCTTTATCCAGAAGGATAACATCTGCTGTTTCTTTGGCAATATCGACAGCTGTATCAACCGAAATCCCCACATCTGCCACTTTCATAGAAGGAGCATCGTTGATCCCATCTCCCATATATCCGACCTTGTGGCCATTTGCTTTGAGTTGCAAGATAATGCGTGCTTTTTGATCTGGAGATAATTTTGCAAAAACGGTGGTGGTTTCGACTGCTTGGGCCAAGTCTGAATCAGAGAGACTGTCGATATCGCTACCCAGCAAAATGCGGTCAACATCCAGTCCCACCTTTTCACAAACCGCTTGGGTCACTTTCTCATTATCACCCGTAAGGATTTTAGTAGCAACTCCGTATTCCGCAAGGGTATTGATGGCTGGTGCTGCAGATGGTTTTGGTGGATCTAAGAAGGCTAGGTAGCCCGTCAAGATCATGTCTGCTTCATCTGCCACTTCAAAGGCATAGCCTTCCTCAAGATTTGATTTGTAACTAACCCCTAGCACGCGCAAACCTTGTTCATTCAGTTGAGCTACTTCTGCCAAGACTTCTTCCCTCACTTGGTCTGTTAGGGGGATAATCTTATTCTTGTATTCCACATAGTTAGAGACTGCTAGCATTTCTTCCAGGGCCCCCTTGGTGACCATGCTCACGACTCCCTGCTCATCTTTGACAATGACACTCATCCGCCGGCGTTCAAAGTCAAAAGGCAATTCATCAATTTTTTGGAAGCTTTGGTCCAAGCCTCTGACAATCTCATGTTTCTTAGCTTCTCTTTCTGTCCGACTGATAATAGCGCGGTCCATCAAGTTTTTGAGGCCGGTTTGGAAGTAAGAATTGAGATAGGCCCGACGAAGGACGGACAAATCCAAGTCCCCACGAATGTCGAGTGGGTATTCGAGTACAATCTCATCTTGGGTCAAGGTTCCTGTTTTGTCGGTACAGAGGATATCAATAGCGCCTAGATCTTGAATAGCATTGAGCTTTTTGATGACCACCTTTTCTTTGGCCATGATAATGGAACCCTTGGCCAAGCTAGCGGTGATAATCATTGGGAGCATTTCTGGAGTCAAGCCCACCCCTACACTAAGGGCAAAGACCCCTGCTTCCAGCCAGTCCCCATCTGTCAAACCATTGATAAAGAAGACGATGGGTACCATGACCATCATGAGTCGGATCAACAACCAAGAGATGGTGTTCATTTCTCGTTCAAAAGAGGTTGGTTCATCATAAGTATTGATGGTTTGCTCAATCGCTCCCATCATGGTTTCATCCCCAACGACCAAGACCAAGGCTGTTGCTCGACCTGAGATGACGTTGGTCCCCATGAAAGCTAGACTTTCACTCTCCAAAAGACTGTCCAGATTTTGGCCAGTCGCTTTTTTCAAGCAAACTTTTTCGACAGCATCGCTCTCTCCAGTCAAACCAGACTGTTGAACAAAGAAGTCTCGAGAATCTAACAAGACCACATCTGCTGGGATCATGTCGCCTGCACTCAATTTGATCAGGTCTCCCACAACGATCTCATCAATGGGAATTTCTTCTTCTTTGCCTTCTCGAATCACCGTTGCAGTATTGACAATCATGCGAGAAAGGTTGCTAGCAGCCTTGTCACTTCGCAATTCTTGGATAAAGCGAATCCCTCCAGAGAGAAGAACGAGTACAACAATGATGAGAGAGGTCGTTGGATCTTCCTCTCCTGGTTTGGCTAACCAAACATTGGTCACCAGAGAAACAAGGGCAATGAGCAGTAAGATGACCGTGAAGGGATTGATGATGGATTCAACAATCCGTTTCCAGATAGAATTATCTTGCCCCTTTGTGAGGACATTTTCTCCATAGCTATCACGGTTTTCCTCTACTTGCTCTTCCGTCAAGCCAGACCAGCTTGATTGATAGGTTGCTAAGGTTTTTGTCTCTGCATCTTGTAATGCAGCAATGAGTCTTTCTTTTGTTGTTTGCATTGGAATCTCCTTTTAAATCAGGAGCCAAACGCTTATAGAGTCCCGATGACACAAATCAGCGATTGGCTGGCTATGTGCGGTTCGGGATGATCGTCGATTTGTATCATAGTGCTCTCCTTTTCTACTTGATAGGTGAAAGGCTTCTTAAGCACAAGAAAAGAGCCCTCCCCTTTTACAGGTAGGACTCATTAAACTCGTCGTTTATTTTTTAATGAAAATTCTCAAAAAATAGACCGTCCAAGCTTTAGCTCCGCAAGGCAATGAAATGAGCTTAGTCTTGACCTTTGCGATCAGGACTGTTGACCAACGAGTAGTGTCTCCACTGCTTTGCGGTAGTCATCCGTATCCTTGTGGTAGCCTCACCTACCGTTATTCCCCTTGAGTATACTCCTCCCCTATAGAAAAGTCAACCCTTAAAATCAACCTTTTTTAGGAAAATTTGTTACAATCCGATCGACAATCTCTTGGACTAGGGTTTTCGGAGCTGCCACATTCAAACGGGCATGTTGCTTCCCTTCTACTCCAAAGTCTGTCCCTTTATTGAGAATGACCTTAGCCTGGTCATGAAGTCGAGCATGGAGTTCTTCCTCTGACAAACCGTAGGCAGAAAAATCAAGCCAGAGTAGATAGGTCCCTTGCGGTTTCATCACACCAATGTCTGTCTGCTCACGCAAAACTTCTACAGTGTAGTTGATATTTTCTTCCAAGACTTCCTTTAAGTCCTCTAACCAAGCCTTTCCATTCTGATAGGCTACTTCGGTGGCGATAAAGCCAAGGGCAGAAATTTCATGTTGATTGTTTCGCAACTGCTGAGCTTGGAAGGATTTTCTTAGTGCATCATTTTCGATGATGACATAGGAATTTTTTGTCCCTGCGATGTTGAAGGTTTTGGTCGCACTCGATAAGACAAGGGTGAAGTCCTTAAAGCTTGGATCTACCGTATTAAAACATACGTGCCGATTTCCAAATAGCACCAAGTCTTGGTGAATTTCATCTGAAACAAGCAAGACCCCATGTTTTTGACAGAGACGACCAATCTTTTCTAGGACTTCTCGTTCCCAGACGCGACCGCCTGGGTTATGAGGATTGCACAGGATGTAGAGCTTGACTTGGTGCTCTTCAAAGTCTTTCTCCAATTGCTCAAAATCAATTTGGAAGAGTCCATCCACTTCTACTAAGGAATTGGTCACTAATTTGCGTTGATTGAGGCGGACGCTACGGGCAAAGGGTGGATAGACTGGCGTATTGATGAGAACAGCCTCGCCTTCCTTGGTGAAAGCCTGAATAGCCGTTGAAATAGACGGAACCACACCCTCCATAAAGACAATGGCTTCCTTCTCAAACACATATCCATGCTCTGACTTTTCCCAATTCTGAACAGCCTGGTAAAGCTCCTCGCTAGGATAGGTGTAGCCGTAGACCAATTGATCCGCGTAATCTCGAATGGCTTGGCAAACCGCAGGCAAGGATTCAAAATCCATATCTGCAATCCAAGCAGGAAGAAGTTCTGGATCTTGCTCTGACTCCTTCCACTTGCTAGTATGATGCCCCAAACGATTAGGAACAGTCAAAAATTGTTCTTTTCCCATGATGGACTCCTATCTAGCCAATGCTTGTTCTAAATCCTCAATCAAATCCCGTGCATCTTCAATTCCGATGGAAAGGCGAAGCAAGTCATCCGTTAACCCATAGGAATGACGAACCTCGGCAGGAATATCTGCGTGGGTCTGTGTAGTTGGGTAGGTAATCAAACTCTCCACTCCACCCAAGCTTTCTGCAAAGGTAAAGACCTGCAAGTGGTTCAAAATGGTTGGAATCTTTTCTTGGTGGCTTACTTTAAAGGAAACCATGCCTCCCTTGCCGGTATACAAGACTTCCTTAACAGCTGGATGCCCCTTCAAGAATTCCACTACCTTCTTCGCATTTTCTGTAGAACGCTCCATACGAAGGGCTAAGGTTTTTAAACCACGGATCAATTGGTAGCTGTCAAAAGGAGAGAGAACAGCTCCAGTTGTGTTTAAGTTATAAAAGAGCTGCTCATAGAGGCCTTCATCATCAGTCACCACAACACCAGCTAAAACGTCATTATGACCCGCTAGATATTTGGTCGCTGAGTGAAGGACGATATCTGCTCCTTCTTCAATTGGACGTTGGTAGATAGGGCTATAGAAGGTGTTGTCTACAATCACTTTTGCCCCTTTTTCATGAGCGAGTTTAGCTAATTTCTGGATGTCAAACTCCAGCATGAGTGGGTTAGTAGGCGTTTCAATATAGAGAATATCCACCTCTCCCTTCAATCCCTCTACCAACTCTTCTTCTGAATTTGCATAGGTAAAGAAAAAGCGTCCTTCTTGTTCCATTTGGTTGAACCAACGGAAAGAGCCTCCATAAAGATCTCTTACTGCCAAAACCTTACTGCCAACAGGAAAAATACTAAAGGCTAAGACAATGGCAGACATACCTGAGCTCGTCACCAAGGCATGCTCTGCACTCTCAATAGCTGCCAAGGTCTTTTCAGCGTTTACCCGCGTCGGATTCTTGGTACGGATATAGTCAAAACCAGTAGATTGACCAAACTCTGGATGCTGGTAAGTGGTTGAAAAATGAAGCGGAGTAATCAAAGCCCCTGTTGCTGGATCCGACTTGATTCCCGCTTGAGCTAGGATGGTGTTAATATTCTTTTTGCGACTCATACAAACCTCCAATGGACGTAAATTCAATTGTCTCTATTGTATCACTTCTTTAGATGATTCGGTTTTTCATTTTTCAAGAGCTAGATATAGCTTCAAACTATAATGAAAAAAGAGGTGGGATAGACCCAACCTCTACTGGTTATGAAATATGAAATTTATTTCGAAGACTGGCTGCCTTGCTACCAATGAAGCGATCTAAGAAACGAAGACGAAGACCGAGGCCACCGTATACGACGATTCCCACACCACCAATCAGAGCTACATAGATCATACTGGTCACTCGACCATTTGGTTTGATGACCAAGCCAAGGATCAAGCCTGCAACTAGGACTACTAAGAGCATGATCAAGGTGAGAATAGCTGTCAATAAGCTCCGTTTAAAGACTGTCTTGCGATTGAAATGAGTCACCTGATGAATTTCCTTGTACATAAGGACAATCGGAATCATGAGACCAATCGTAGTAGAAAGAAGAGGACCATAGGCTTTAAAGAGATAAATGAACGGTACTTGGAGAATCAGTTTTACCAATACTCCATAAGCAAAGTAAAGAATTGCCTTCCGATTTTGGAAAAGAGCCTGGATCATTGGAGAAAGGACCGTATACAAGCCTAGGATGACCGTTTGCAACATCGCTAGGATAAAGAGTCCCAAAGCTAGGGAATCAGGTTTCCCGTAAAAGACCGTATAGAGAGGCTCTGCAATGGCTACTGCTCCAATCGTCGCTGGAAGCAAGAAGGCTACTAGCATGGTCAAATTATCTTGAACCAGCTTACCTGCAGCCCGGAAATCACCCTTGACATAGTTCTCTGTAAGGAGAGGGATTCCCACCCCACCGATCGATGTCGCAACTGCAATTAAAATCATGGTAATCTTGTTCGGATTCGCTGAGAAGTAACTGAACTGAACCAAAAGCTCTGAACGAGTGAAGTTGGTGAACCAAGACATGACATTGCTATAGGTCATCTGGTCGATAATTTGAAAGAGTTGAATGGCTGATCCTGTCACAATGAACGGAATCGCTTCACGAATAGTATCCCACAAGAGAGCCTTGGTATCAATCTGGCTATCAGACTCCGGGCGATGGATAATGTGCTGTAGAAGCTCTGTCTTCCAGAGGTAATAGACGAGGACTAGAAGACTCGCTCCCATCCCAATAAAGGCTGCAAAAGTGGACTGGGTCACGGCTTCAACGTAATCACCTGAGCCGACTTTCATAATGAAGTAGGCTGTCAAGAGCATCCAGATAACCCGAATCACTTGCTCAGCAATTTGACTGATAGCATAAGGTTTCAGATTGTTATGCCCTTGGAAGAAGCCACGAATGACACTCATGGAAGGGAAAATGAGGACCGCCCAAGACAGGCTCTGCATGACAGGGATTAGGTCTTTCCCACCTCCTGATAGGTTTGCAAAGACTGGAGAAAGCACATACATAATAATGGCAAAAACCAAGCCCAATAAAGACATGAACTTAAGGAAGCCACGAATCATGGCAAAACTGTGTTCTTCTTGACCCTTGGTATTATACTTGGCCACCTGCTTAGCGACTGCTACTGGGACGCCTGCTGTTGAAATCAGCAAAAACCAAGCATAGATATTGTAGCCCATAGTGAAGAGACCGTTTGCCTCTGCGCCATGTTTGCCCATCCAGATATACCAAGGGATGATATAGGCCGCTCCTAAGAGACGACTAATGAAATTGCTGGCTGTTAACCAGACTGTACCTCGAAGCATCTGGGCCTGTTGATTACTTGTTTCGTTACTCATATGTTTCCTCTACTTTATAGTCTTCTTTCATTATAAACTTTTCCTTTACACTTGTAAAATAAGGTCTTTCAGTTTAAAATAGGATTATGATAAAGATAGAAACTGTACTAAACATTTTAAAAGAGGATCACAACTTTCGTGAGATCCTACAAGACGGAGAATACCACTATTCAGCAAGTGGTGTTTCTTTTAATCAAATAAGCTACGATAGTCGAAAGGTCAACGCTGAGACCCTCTTTTTTGTCAAGGGGGCAAATTTCAAGAAAGAATTTTTGGAACAAGCAATCGAGAAAGGTCTCCAGTGGTATGTCGCTGAGCAAGACTTTGAGGTCAGCATCCCTGCCATTATCGTTACGGATATCAAACAGGCTATGAGCTTGATTGCCATGGAATTCTATGGCCACCCTGAGCGCCAGCTAAAACTCTTAGCTTTTACAGGGACCAAGGGCAAAACGACTTCTGCTTACTATGCCTACAAGATTCTTGAGCAAGGACACCGTCCAGCCATGCTATCCACTATGAATACAACCTTGGATGGCAAGACCTTCTTCAAATCAACCTTGACCACTCCAGAAAGCATTGATCTTTTTGAAATGATGGCCCAAGCGGTTGCCAATGATCGGACCCACCTGATTATGGAAGTTTCCAGCCAAGCTTATTTGGTGAAACGGGTTTACGGTCTGACCTTTGATGTCGGTGTCTTCCTCAACATCAGCCCTGACCATATTGGACCAATTGAGCATCCAACCTTCGAAGACTATTTCTACCACAAACGTCTCTTGATGGAAAATAGCCGTGCTGTTGTCGTCAATAGCGATATGGATCATTTTGAGATTCTTGCGGAGCAGGTTGCTGAGCAAGACCACGACTTCTACGGTAGTCAATCAAGCAACCAAGTCCACAATTCAAAAGCCTTTAGCTTTTCGGTCACTGGCAAGCTGGCAGGAGATTATGATACCCAGCTCATCGGTCACTTCAACCAAGAAAATGCTGTGGCAGCAGGTCTTGCCTGCCTTCGCCTAGGAGCGAGCCTCGGGGATATCCAAAAAGGGATTGCTAAGACGCGCGTTCCTGGCCGAATGGAAGTCTTGACTCAGAAAAATGGGGCCAAGGTCTTCATCGACTATGCCCATAATGGAGATAGCTTGAAAAAACTGCTCTCAGTTGTCGAAACCCATCAAACGGGGACCATTTCACTAGTCCTTGGATCAACCGGTAATAAGGGAGAGAGCCGCCGCAAAGACTTTGGCTTACTTTTAGAAGAACATCCTGAGATCCAAGTCTTCCTCACAGCTGATGATCCCAACTATGAAGATCCTTTGGCTATCGCTGAAGAGATTAGTAGTTTCATCACGCGACCTGTCGAAAAAATCGCAGATCGCGAGCAAGCCATTCAAGTGGCTATGGCAACGACCAGCAAGCCTGAAGATGCTGTTATTATCGCTGGAAAAGGAGCTGACTGCTACCAAATCGTCAATGGCGTAAAAGAAGAATATCCGGGTGATGCCGCCATTGCTGAACGTTATCTATAATCAAACGAAACAAGGCTAGGAAATTTTCCTAGCCTTGTTTATTGTTTGATAAACATCAGCCTTTCCTTGTCCAAGTCCACTGCTAATTCATATTTGCCTTCATCATTTTTGCGGATATAGCCTAAGACTTCTAAACTATCGACAAAGATATCTCTGCGCTTTTGCTGGACTTCTTCTTTTTTGAGGAACTTGAGC
This sequence comes from Streptococcus sp. SCPM-O-B-23252 (M501), assembly GCF_058200355.1. Classification (NCBI taxonomy): domain Bacteria; kingdom Bacillati; phylum Bacillota; class Bacilli; order Lactobacillales; family Streptococcaceae; genus Streptococcus; species Streptococcus sp. SCPM-O-B-23252 (M501). The sequence continues at coordinate 319,304 of NZ_JBYQGS010000001.1, read as the reverse complement.
AAAAAGCTGGTCATATACTTGAGAGCATACTCGGGATTGACATCGCCCAAAATAGCATAGAGCTTTTCTTGTTCCTCTGTCAATGGATATTGGTGTTGCACCTTGTAGAAGTAATTGGAAAGAGTCTGTGCATGTCGTTCGAAGTCAGTCTCATCTATGAGAATTGCTGCATTGGTCGTGTTGCGGAGTTCTGTTTGGAAGACCTTGGCTTTTAATTCTTGATAAACTGCACTGTCCTCTCGAACAAAGACCTCTTGATCCAGTTCAACTCGATCAGCTGACTCTAAGAAAGGCAAATTGAGAGTGTAGCGTTTATTTTCTCGAAGGATGAAGCCCGCTTTGATATACTCCTCCATCAGCTTATCCACTGGTTGATCTGGAAATTGGGCCTTGATTTGCCGCAGGATCACATCATCCTGCTGGTCCAGATAGTTGATCAAGTCCTTGAAAAATGGCTGACGTGTCAAACGTGTGGGATTAATGATTGTTATCATAAATAGATCTCGTTTACTGTTTTATCGGTTAGCTCTTATTGTAACATAAAAGTTATCTTAAGCGAAATCAATGCAAAAGGATAAACTCTTCATTTTATTGTTAGTCATAAATGGGCCTAAATAGGGCTATAAAAAAACAAGGGGCAAAAAGATTGCTTCGATTTTTGCGGGAGTAAAAACTGGGCAAAATACTTCTCCACTTCTCGTATCAATTACATAAAAACGACCAAAGGATTCAACTAACCAATCGCTGACAACAAAAATTCCTATAATAAATCACATTGATTTAATACAATTAAGAGCCATTAAAACTTCTGCTCCCTCGTCTTTATTTCTAAGCTCAACTCGGCCTTTGTGCAGTTTTGCAACTCTGCATACAAAACTAAGTCCAATACCATAATGTTGCTCTTTAACCGATCTAGCTTTATCCATACGATAAAAGAGCTTCCCAAAATTAGTTAAAACTTCCTCTGGAAATTCAGAGCCATTATTCCATATCCCTATTTTCAATTCCTTCCCCTCTTGCTCTACCCTAATTTTAATTTTAGGATTCTGTTTATCTGCATACTCCAAAGCATTTGTTAAAATATTTTGTATTGCACGAATCAGAAGAGATGGATTTATATAATAGCTTTCAGTTCCTTTCAAATTTTGTTCAAAAGAAAACTTCATCTGATTTTTTATCAAAAAAGAGACTTCTTTCTCTAATTCATTGATAAAATCTGAAGAAGAATACTCCGTCCAACCTATCTCATCATCATAGTAAGTTTTAGAATAATGAATCAACTGATTAAAATAATCAAGCAAGCGTTGACTAGCATGAACTATATCTGCTAAACATTCTTTAGACTGCTCATCTTTAGTGGACGTGTGCAAAAATTCTGCATTCCCTTTGATGATAGTTAAAGGTGTCTTCAAATCATGAGACAATGCTGAAACCTGAAACATCAAGTCTTCTTTCTGTTGCTTCTCATCATCTAATAGCTGTCGAATACGATCCTGCATCACAATAATTCGATTTCCAGTCTCACGAAATTCCTTAACTGTTAATCTTTCTGTACATTCGCTTTCTAGCCACATACTCTTTTCATAAATCAAAGTCATTTCATAACTCAGTTTTTTCAACAATTTTCCAATGTGATAACTTATTAGAACAATCAATAAAACACAAATATATATCCATGATGACACATTGAAAAAAATTGATAGAACACCACTATTTTTTAGAGGTTTCCCGTCTTCATTTATTTGTATAGATACTGAAGCTAAGGGAATAAGATAGGCCATTAGTAAGCCAAGACTAAACTGCCAAATAATTCTCCAGCAGGTTTCTCGAATTAATTGTCTAAAACTTTTGACTCTACCCATTGATATCCTCCACCGTACAAGGTTTTAATTGGATTCAGCTGATAAGGTTTCAGCTTTTGACGAATTTGATAAATATACTCTGAAACCGAACGTAAAAGAGCTTCTGAACTTTGTGGATATAGATAATTATAAATTTCCTCAATTGAGTATATTTTATTTGGGTGACTTGCTAGAAGGCTGACAATATCAAATTCCCTTCTTGTCAAGGCAATCTTATCATTCTTTATAAATAGTTCCTTACTATCAGTATATAGTACAAGTTTCCCGCTTTTTATCTGATGAACAGTTCCTTTAGTCCGTTCTTCACGACGTAGGTGCATTTTAACACGTGCTAAAAGCTCCTGCATACTAAAAGGTTTCATAATATAATCATCGGCGCCTGCATTGATTCCAGCTACCAAATCTTCAGCCATATCCTTAGCAGTTATAAAACAGATAGGAACAGTTATCTGATCGCGAATCATCTGACAGATTTCTAAACCACTAACAGGCATCATAATATCTAACAAAATCAAGTCAAATTCTGTAAAATCACAAAGATCAATCTCTTCTATGTTATTTCGTATAACTACTTCATATTTTTCATATTCTAGTACCTTTTTTATTAGGCGAAGAATAGCAAGATCATCATCTACCACTAATATTTTGTAAGCCATAACTCACCCCCTTGAATATATTATAACACTAACTGAGAAAAAGACAGGATATTCCCTGTCTTTAGCGTACATTTCTTTCTCTAAGTATCAGTGTAGCAACTACAAAAACAAGTAATAACCAAACTATTTGTATCCCTAAGCCTTGCCACACTGGATAATAAAGCGACAAGGGATGGGTATAAAAACAATTCATACTAGCTAGTAATGGTAAATTTCTAAAAAAAGAACTGAATTGTAGTAGCATTTGTCCCAACCCCAATAAAAGGGATAAACTTATTCCCAAAATTAAGATAAAAGACTGGGAAATAAATACAAAAATACCACTTAAAAGAGCGAAGGTTAGAATAGAAATACAAGCTGGAAATAGAATTGTTAGAACATGTTTAATATTGCTCAAAAGATTGATATTGTAATATCCTTGGGCAAGTAGTATACATACTGATATTACAGCTAGCAATAATACAATTTCCACACATAACACAATAGCTAGTTTACATATTATAAATTTTAAACGATTTGGACATGTAAGAAAACTTGTACGAAGGCTAGAACCTGTAAATTCTTGACCTATAAATAGTACAGCTAGACTAATAAAACCTGCCTGTCCTAAATAGAGACTTTGCAGTAGCTGTTCCAAAACAAAGTGTAGAGTCAACTGATCTGGTTTACTATTTAAAAAAATAACCATCGGCGGAACACAAAGTAATAGAGCACCTATAATCAACCAATGCCAAGGATTCATCATAAACTTGAGATACTCACTTTTAAATTGCTCTTTCAACTCATTCCCCTCCTCCAACATCTGACTGAAGCACGCGGTAAACTGCCAAAGCCAAGAATGACAAATTCCAACAAAGTAAAAGCAAAATATTTTGTAAACTATTCTGTTCTAACATTTGAGGAGATGTAGCAATCAGTCCATAGCTCAATGAAACTGGAAGAAATTTTGCAATTGATATATGGTCGGCTAAGAATGTTCCTAAATTGTAGACTTGAGGAAGCAAAAACAATAGGGGAACAAGGGCTTTTTTAAATGTTAAAGCAAGAATATAGGCTAGAAGTCCCAACAATGTCCAAGCTATGCTGTCCAAAAACATATAGAACCAAACTGTCCCATTTAGTGAAAATAGCAATAAACCATCTTGTCCTAAAACATAATGTGTCATGTTAATCGTCAGAAATATTGATAGGAAGGAAATGACAAAAGAAAATACCAGCCAAATTAATGTCTTTGAAACTAGGAGAGTAATTCGACTCGTATTAGAGAGGAGGCTTGTGCGAATAGCAGAGTCTTTATACTCTTCAGCTCCGTAGATTGAGCCTAAGATAATCATAAAAAAAATGCCAATTAGAGTAACATCAAATCCTAAAAATTCAATAGGTGGAATAGCTTCTACTAACTCTGGATTTGTCTCTGGTGTAGCATGGATACCAACTGAAACAATTTGAGATGCACCAATATTTGCTAAAAATGTTTGAAATACTAGTATCAAAAATAGTACAACATGAGTAGCTCTCTTATAAAGTAATTTCAAGATTTCAGAATGAAGAGAGTAAATAAGTGCCATGTCAATTTCCTCCCTCTGTTAAACTAAAGAAAACTTCCTCCAGTGAAGAAAGATTTCTCATCACTTCTTGTAAAGTCCCTTTTATAAGAACTTTGCCTTTATTTATGATGACCACATCATCTGTCACTGCTTCCACTTCCGATAATATATGAGATGATAGCAAGACGGTCTTTCCTTCTTGAGCTTGTTTTTTTATAAACTCTCTAAACCACCGAATTCCTCTTGGATCCAAACCATTTGTCGGTTCATCCAATATCAGATATTGAGGATTTCCTAATAGAGCTGTTGCAATCCCCAAACGTTGTCCTTCTCCTAATGATAATTTTCCAATTTTAGATTTTTTCTTATGACTAATATCCACCATATCCAAGACTTGCTCAATTCGCTGACTCGATATCCCATTACTAGCAGCAACAATTTTCAAATGATGATAAACAGTCCGATCATCAGGAGCTCCTACACTATCAAAGGAAGCTCCTACAATCTTTAGAGGAAATTTTAATTCCTTATAAGTTTGACCTCCAATTTTGGTAAGACCAGATGTTGCTTTGTCTAATCCTAATAAGATACGTAAGGTTGAACTTTTACCAGCTCCATTTGGACCTAGGAAAGCAGTTACTCTGCCTGCTTTTGCTTCAAAAGAAATATCTTTTAAAATTTGAGTTTGACCATATGACTTACATAGATTTTTAATGGTAATACTTTGTTCCATAGATTTCTCCTATTCAATTTGTTGTATCATTTGAAACAAGTATATATTAATCAATAATTTTCGGATTTTTTTCAGGATTTTACTTTTTGTAGAACTGTTTTCATCAAAATAATCTCATCAGATATATAAACCAACAGATGAATTATAGACTATCCTTTATTCCCTTAATCATTTAAATTCTTTTCAAAACTGGAATGCGCTTCAATAATCTTATTGATTTAACAGCTAGAATTTGTCGTAAACGGAAGCAATCTTCTTATCAAAGAGGTTTGTATAAAAGCAGAAAATCTCATTCAACGCCAGTTCGAAGCATCCAAGCCAATGGAAAATGCTATACGGATGTGACAGAGTTTTCCATTCCAAATAGTAGCCAGAAACTGTAATAGTCACCAATTTTAGATGGTTCCAACAATGAAATTATTGCCTATAATTTTTCTACGTCACCGAACCTGGAATAACTGAGAAATATGCTAGAACAAACCAATTAAGGTAAAAATAAAAAAGGACTCTGTCCTGTGCAATACAGAATTAAATCCCTTTTAATAAATTATTTGTCTAACTTTTTAGGGTCAGTACTAAGCGTTTTTTCGATTTTTCAAATGCAATATATTACACTTTATTTCAATTCATACTCTATCTTTTTCCTAAAGCCTAGTTTTTAAAGTGAAAAATTATAAATTGATACAGTCCAGTGTGAGAAAAAATCTTGAATCCTTAGACTCAAAACTACATCATGGAACTTCCTGGATTGCTGAAATGATCCACTGGATAATTTCACTTAACGTCCGCACTCACCAAAGGAAAGTATTGAAAAATTATTCTTATTTAGTTTGATGAGACTCTTATGAACTGTATCAAAGATTCAGAATATTGTTTCATGAATCCGAATAATCCATCTACTTTTCTTTAAACTGTAGATAGGGAGACTGAGCTAACTGACTCGGGTTGGTCCCAGGCTGATCTAGGGGAACGGCTAGGCCAAGCTCCTTGTAGTAATCCAGCCAGAACGGACTAATCTCCTCTTCCTCATCTCCAAACTTCATGGGAATGGTTTCAAAGATAGGAAGTAGTTCAGCGATGAACTGGGAACAATAGAAACCAGCTCCATCTGGATAAAAGGACGCATTGTAGGGAGCCCCTAAAAGGTTTTCTGCCCGCTTTTTAACCTCTGGACAGTCAATCTCCGCATAGCGATAAAGGTCATAGACTTTCTCAGCTTCAAAGAAATCTTCAGGGGATTGGGCAAGAACACCGCCTTCCATCGTAGCATGATAGCTTTGCCCGTCCAAAAAGATGGCCACATGGCTGTAATGACCAGTAGATGTCTGAATGGCCTGCCCCATTTCCGTATCTTCTCTCACAAAAATCAAATCGCCATTTTCTAACATGATCTCCTCCTAACAAAAAAGGAGTCGAAACTCCTTTTTAACAATGGGCTTCCCCATTTATCATTATGCATTAAAGCTTTCAGTCAATTGAGGAACCACTTGTTTCTTACGTGAAACGGCACCTGGAAGGAAAGCATGATTGTTTTCAAGTTTGAAGTTGAAAGCTGCTTCTACCTTATCCATATTAGCACCAAGAGCCAAAATTTCTGAGTTTGAGTTGACGATGTCTGTAATCATCAAGACAAAGTCAGAGTAGCCGTTAGCTGCATTTGCGGCTTGGATGGCTGCTTCGATTTCAGCTTGGCGTTCCAAAACTTCAGCAATATCAACTGTGTTCACTTGAGCCACACGAACGTTGTTTCCGTTCAATTCAAAAGTCTTAGCATCAATGTCAATCAACTCTTCTGCTGATTTGCTTGCCAAGTTGGTACCAGCCTTGAGCATGGCAAGACCGTATTCTTCCAAGTTCACACCAGCCAATTCAGCCAATTCAGGTGCAATCACCTTATCAGATGGGTGAGTTGTTGGAGATTTCAAAAGAAGAGTATCTGAAATCAAACCTGAAAGCATCAAACCAGCGATTTCTTTTGACACTGCTACACCGTGTTCTTTGAACATGCGGTACACGATAGAAGATGCTGATCCAACTGGTTCCAAACGCATGTAAAGTGGACTGGCAGTTTCGAAGTTAGCCACACGGTGGTGATCCACCACACCATATACTTCTACTTCAGCGATATCTGAAACAGATTGTTGGAATTCATTGTGGTCCGTCAAGATGACTTGCTCTGCACCTTCTGCTTTAGCTGATGTGATCACACGTGGTGCTTCCACACCAAAATAGTCCAACACGAAAGCTGTTTCTTCATTTGGAGTTCCAAGAGCCACTGCTTCTGTATCCAAACCATAAGCTTCTTTTGCAAGATAAGCAAAAGCTACAGATGAGCCGATGGCATCTGAGTCAGGATTTTGGTGACCAAAAACGAGAATTTTTGACATGTTTCTACCTCTTCATTTTCATTTGTATATTCACTCTATTTTAGCACGTTTTTCCGTTTAAAGAAAGGGAATAGTTGTTCATTTCATCAGAAAAAGACAGCTGGAAGGACCAACTGTCTCGATTTATTTTATCCTTTAACCCGTTTCAGGTAATCTTGGTAACTTTCCGTTTCCATCAAGTCCTTCGCATTTTGGACCCGTTCTTTTGTCGGTGGTTTCACACCCTCCAACTTGTATGGAATGCCCAATTCCCGCCATTTGAATTCCCCCATAGTATGGTAAGGCAGAATTTCAAATTTATCAACATTTTTAAGGGTTTTAACAAATTTCCCAAGTTCGATCAGGTCATCATCTCGGTCTGTAAGCCCAGGCACCAAGACGTGGCGAATCCAGACGGGCTTGCCAATATCAGACAAGTACTTGGCACAGGCTAAAATATTTTTGTTTGTCTGACTGGTTACAAATCTGTGCCGTTCATCGTTAATTTCCTTGATATCCAGAAGCACCAAGTCTGTCACTGCCATTAATTTATCAAATTTTTCCAGGTAACGAGGGGTATTGCGGAAAGGCAGAGCACAGGTATCGAGCGTGCAGTGAATGCCCAACTCTTGAGCCTTGGTGAATAGGGCAATCAAAAAGTCTATCTGTAAGAGGGCTTCTCCACCACTGACCGTGATCCCACCTTTTTGACCCCAGAATCCACGATAGCGGAGAGCTTCTTCCAATACATCATCCACTGTTCGTTCTCTAGACATGTTGGTTTCCATAGCCCAAGTATCCGGGTTATGGCAATACTGACACCGCATTTGACAGCCTTGAAGAAAGACAATAAAACGGATCCCTGGTCCATCCACGGCACCGAAGCTTTCCGTAGAGTGTACCATTCCTGTTACTTTTCCATAGTCAACTGTTTCATTTTCCATGTCTTGTCCTTCTCTCTTGAAAACGTTTTATGGTTTTATTATACCATGATTCCTTGTGAATAAAAGGATTTTAATGATTTTTTAGAAAATAAACTGTTTTTCAATTTCAACCCATTGTATTAGTACAGGCCCTTCCAGTCGCTCTTGGCTGCTCCTATTCTCTCTGACAAAAAAAGAAAACGAAGAGCCGTTTTCTTTTTTTAATATCTTAAGAATCTTGATCTCACCAATCGATAATCGCGACAAAATCTTACTGGATCTTGGGAAAGACCAACACGTGGTGACGGTCCGCTCCCAAGTTCACCTAGCAGACGGACGACAATTCCAGTTCACCGAAAGTCAACACAAATTAGACAAGTTTCATTTTGTCGACTATGCAAAAAGAAATCAAAAATAAAGTACTCCGCTGACAGTTGAGAATGGACTCAACTGTTTTTTTACGATATCCGAAAATGAAAAATGTTTTCAGCCCAAAATAATAGCTTATTTATCTCTTATTTCTCTACTATTTCAAGAAATAACACTCTCAAATATGCATCTTACCTAAAAGCTATTGACATTTTCCTGTTTCCCTATTAAATTGGAAATGATAAAAATAAATATGAAGGGGCTGTCTTTAACTGAAAATGTAAGCGGTCTCAAAAACTAGAGGAGAGTTCTATGGACCAAAGATTTTTGGAAAAATCCTGTCGTTATAGTATTCGAAAACTAACGGTTGGCACGGCTTCTGTGTTATTAGGAGCCATTTTTCTCGGCTCACACCAGGTAGGTGCTGATAGTATTGTTGGAAGTCAAAACGAAAGCAACCACCTTGAAGCTGCTCCAGCCATAGAGAGCCCGACTGACGGAACTGGAGAAGCCAAACCAGAAAATCCGTATAGCGCTCCTATTTCTGAAGAAAAAAGCTTGTCTCCAGATACAGAAGTTCAAAGCAAGCATACAGCCACTTCGACTACTTCGATTGAGCCAAATGAAGAAAGGGAAACTATGAAAATTGAGACTCCCGTGGCCAAACAAACAGATTATCATTTAAGCTACAATCAACCTGCTGCTGCTAGCTATGATGGGTGGGAAAAACAAGCTCTCCCAGTCGGAAATGGAGAAATGGGCGCTAAGGTTTTCGGACTCATCGGCGAGGAAAGAATTCAATACAACGAAAAAACTCTTTGGTCTGGTGGACCACAACCGGATAGCACCGACTACAACGGAGGAAACTATCAAGATCGCTACAAAGTCTTAGCAGAAATCCGTAAGGCTCTTGAAGCTGGAGACCGCCAAAAAGCGAAGCAGTTAGCCGAAGAAAATCTAGTGGGACCAAACAACGCTCAATACGGACGCTACTTATCTTTTGGTGATATCTTCATGGTCTTTAACAACCAAAAGAAAGGTTTGGAGAACGTTACCGACTATCACCGTGACTTAGATATTACCGAAGCTATCACAACTACTTCTTATAGCCAGGATGGAACCACCTTTAAACGCGAAACCTTCTCTAGCTATCCGGATGATGTTACTGTGACCCATTTGAGTAAAAAAGGGGATAAGACCCTCGATTTTACCCTTTGGAATAGCTTGACAGAGGATTTACTTGCGAATGGTGACTACTCTTGGGAATATTCGAAGTATAAACAAGGGGCAGTCACGACAGATTCAAATGGTATCTTGCTCAAGGGGACTGTCAAAGACAATGGCCTTCAATTTGCCTCTTATCTTGGAATCAAGACAGATGGACAAGTCACTGCCCAAGATGGCTATTTGACTGTCACTGGAGCCAGCTATGCGACCCTTTTACTCAGTGCCAAGACCAACTTTGCTCAAAATCCAAAAACAAATTATCGCAATGATATTGATGTAGAAGCAACTGTTAAATCGATTGTCGAGTCGGCTAAAGCCAAAGATTATGAAACTCTGAAACATGACCACATCGAGGACTACCAGCGTCTCTTCAATCGTGTCCAACTGAATCTTGGTGGTAATAAGTCTAGCCAAACGACAAAAGAAGCTCTCCAAACCTATGATCCTACAAAAGGGCAAGAACTAGAAGAACTCTTCTTCCAATACGGACGTTACCTACTAATCAGTTCTTCTCGTAACCGGACAGATGCCCTTCCTGCCAACTTGCAGGGAGTCTGGAATGCTGTAGACAATCCACCTTGGAACGCTGATTACCACCTCAATGTCAACCTACAAATGAACTATTGGCCTGCCTACATGAGTAATCTTGCAGAAACGGCTAAGCCAATGATCAATTATATCGATGACATGCGCTACTATGGTCGTATCGCTGCTAAAGAATATGCAGGTATCGAATCCAAAGAAGGCCAAGAAAATGGTTGGTTGGTTCATACTCAGGCAACACCATTTGGCTGGACAACTCCAGGTTGGAATTATTACTGGGGTTGGTCTCCTGCTGCCAATGCTTGGATGATGCAGAATGTCTATGACTACTATAAATTCACCAAGGATGAGACTTATCTCAAAGAAAAGATTTACCCAATGCTCAAGGAAACAGCCAAGTTCTGGAACTCCTTCTTGCACTACGACAAATCTAGTGACCGTTGGGTTTCTTCTCCATCTTATTCGCCAGAGCATGGAACTATCACGATCGGGAATACCTTTGACCAATCACTAATTTGGCAGCTCTTCCACGACTATATGGAAGCTGCCAATCACCTCAATATGGACCAAGATTTGGTGACAGAAGTGAAGGCTAAATTTGACAAGCTCAAACCACTTCATATCAACCAAGAGGGACGTATCAAGGAATGGTACGAGGAAGACAGTCCTCAATTCACCAACGAAGGCATTGAAAACCATCACCGCCACGTTTCCCATCTAGTTGGACTCTTCCCAGGTACTCTATTTGATAAGGATCAGCCTGAATATCTGGAGGCCGCACGCGCAACTTTGAACCATCGTGGAGATGGTGGAACAGGTTGGTCCAAGGCTAATAAAATTAACCTCTGGGCTCGTCTCTTAGACGGAAACCGCGCCCACCGTTTGTTGGCTGAACAGCTCAAGTCCTCAACTCTAGAAAACCTCTGGGATACCCATGCACCTTTCCAAATCGATGGGAACTTTGGTGCCACCAGCGGTATGGCAGAAATGCTCCTTCAATCTCACACAGGCTATATTGCCCCATTACCAGCCCTTCCCGATGCCTGGAAAGACGGGCAAGTCTCAGGGATTGTAGCCCGGGGCAACTTTGAAGTCAGCATGAAATGGAAAGAAAAAAATCTTGAGACATTAGCTTTCCTTTCCCATGCAGGTGGAGAATTAGTGGTCGATTATCCAGACATCGAATCGAGTATTGTCAAGATTAACGGGAAAGAAATCAAACCAACTCTTCTCAAAGACAATCGGATTCAGATTGCCACTCAAAAAGGGGATCAGATCACCTTTGAAAAGTTACCAGAGCGGGTTACTCGTCTATCTGCTGTGAGAAAAGATGCTGTAACAGCTAAACTCGATTTCAATCCGGTTACAGATGCGACCCACTATGTCATCCGTCGAGAAAGTAATGACGAAAGCAGTGATGCTCCTTCTATCAAGGAATTCCTAACCAATGTCACTCATTTCATCGACCGCTCCATCGATTCTCTCCATAGCTATAGCTATTCTGTTAGAGCCATGATTGGGGAGCACTCAAGGCAAGTATCCGAATCTGCGTCAATCCAACCAGTTGTCGAATGGATGGACGACAGAGATCCTCGTGTTCAATACGGTCCTGCCTTCCATAACTGGGAGGATGCTGACCTATTTGCAGGAACTGAAAAATATGCTGACCTAACTGTTGATAGTTATTCTGACAACGATGCCACTGCTAGGATTACTTTTAATGGACGAGGAATTGAAATCTATGGTCTCAAATCATCTGAATTAGGCCTAGCGGAAGTTCAAATCGATGGTAAGAAAGTAGGAGACCTAGATTTCCACACATCGGGAGAGACGGAAAAAAGTGCTCTAATCGGTCGTTTCACAGGACTTCCTGATGGAGAGCACCTCCTGACTCTAACAGTGAAGAAGGAGCATTTAAACCGAGGGAATGAACGCTCAAAAATTTCCTTGGATTACTTTAAAATCTATCCGGGTCAAGGGGCGACTGTTGAAAAGATGGATGACAGAGATTCTCGTATCCACTATGGCTCCTTGTTCAAGGACTGGAATGAATCAGGCTTATATCAAACGACAGAAAAATACGCGACTCTCCAAAACGTGGATTCATCTCAGTATTCAGAGGCCAAGGCAACCATTCCATTCACTGGTACAGGTATTCGTATTTACGGCTTAAAATCTTCTGACTATGGAAAAGCCTTAGTCACCATAGATGGAAAAGAAATGCCAAGTTTGGACTTCTACTCAAGTGCTGACTATGAAAAGAATGTGTTGATTGGCGAGTATACAAACTTAAGCAATGGAAATCATATCCTCACCTTGACAGTGGATCCTAACTCTCCTGATGACAGAAAGATGATTTCCCTGGATTCATTTGACATCCTGAAGCCGTCAACAGTATCCCTGGATACTCCAAGCCTGGCCCCAATAAAAGCAGGCGATCAGACGATTACCCTCACACTTCCGTCTGGGGAGTGGGATGCTATTGCCCTTCATTTCCCTGGGGAAAAAGATCCTGTTTTCCTCAAGAAAACCGATGATTCCCACGTCACCCTATCAGATGGAAATCGAGTGTTAGCGATTAAGAACCAGCAAGTTGAATTGCCGATCCCAGAAACTGCTCATCAAAAACAAACTCAGATCATCTCAGCCTATGCCATCCGAGGAAAGACCATCACTAGTCCGGTCGTCTCTCTCTTACCTGCTATTGTGACAAGTTTGGGAGACCAAGAACCACCTGTAGTGACCCTTCCTAAGTACACAGAGCCAATCGGCACTGCTGGACAGGAGGCAGCTATCCACTCTCTACCTGAATATGTCCTTCGAGTACTGAAAGACCAAGCAAGCCAGGTAGAGGTCATTAGTGGAGAAAATGAGATTGGTAGTGACAGTCATTTAGAGATTCAAAAGGTCCTTGACCAAGGACTCTTTGGCAAAACCTACGATGCTTTCAACCTTCAACTCAAGGATAAAGAAGGGAATCCAGTTCCAGTCAAAGGAAGTGTATTGGTTCGACTTCCACTATCAAAAGAAGTGAAGCAAGTCTATGTCTTGACTCCTAATCGAGAACTCCAAGCAGTAGAATTTACACTACGAGAGGGCATGATTGAATTCCTGGCACAAGAGTTAGGAACCTATGCTATTGTCTATAAGTCGGAACCAGAAGTCGGATCCGTTAATACAGATTCCTATGAGAGCGTTGAGCCTATCGTCTCAGGAAGAAAGGTTCAAAATAGGAAGATGCTTGTTTCAGAGAGCACGAGTCCAAGGAAGGCCGGTGATAGTTTAATGAGTGTTCCCAACTCTAAACAAGACCAGGCTTCGCAAAGACAACTTCCAAAAACGAATACTGGACACAGTTCATACCTACTCTTCTTAGCAGGACTCAGCCTTGTCCTCACAGCTAGCTTCCTAGGGAAAAAGGAACAGGTTTAGCTTGATGTAGCTGACAAGATCAATAAAAAGGATGGAATCTCCATCCTTTTTCGTTTATCCTAAAACCAATTCGTCACTCACCAAGGTTTCACCACTATTCTGATGGAAAAGGCGCATCAAGTCTTCAACCGTCAGGTTCTTCTTTTCTTCCCCTTTAACGTCGACCACAATCTTGCCTTGGTAGAGCATGATCAAACGATTGCCATATGCGATGGCATGATTCATATCATGCGTAATCATCAAGGTTGTCAAATCATGGCTTTCCACGATTTTTTGCGTCAATTCCATGACCATTTCACTGGTTTTGGGATCGAGCGCTGCGGTATGTTCATCCAGTAGCAGGAGTTTGGGTTTGACCAAGGCAGCCATGACCAAGGTCAAAGCTTGCCGTTGTCCCCCTGATAAGTATTGCGTGTCCACTTTGAGGCGATTTTCCAAGCCAATATTGAGTTCCTTCAAGGCCGCTTTAAATTCCTCGCGGTCTTTTTCTTTGACGCCCCAACTGAGTCCCCGTCTTGCTCCTCGTTTTTTAGCAATGGCCATATTCTCTTCAATGGTCAAGCGGGAAGCCGTTCCCATCTTAGGATCCTGGAAAACACGCGCAATATCTTTCGCACGCTTCCGAACGCTGGTCTGCTTAATCGATTTCCCTTCCAAAAGGATATCCCCTTGATCCACTTGCAGGCCACCTGCCAGAATATTCATCAAGGTCGATTTACCGGCTCCATTTCCTCCGATGACAGAAATGAAATCTCCTTCTTCTACTGTCAGATCCAAGCCTTTGAGAACATGGTTTTCATTGACCGTACCTGCTTCGAATGTCTTATGGATATCTTCAATTTTTAACAATGTTGCCATTTATCTTCTCCTTCTAGTTGCTGGTTAATTTTAATCCACGAATCTTGAGACGTTTCTGGGCTTCTGGTGCGAACAAGACCAAGGCCAAGAGAATGGCGTTAAACAAACGGACCAAATTTTGGTCTAGGTTTGGAATTTCGTAGATATTGAGGATAATGAGGCGGTAGACAATTGCCCCCACTCCAATCGAAAGCAAGCGTCCTCCAATGGTCAAATCATGGATCAAGACTTCTGCTAAAATAACAGCACTGAGACCTACGACGATGGTCCCTGTACCAGAAGTCACGTCTGAGAAGCCATCTGTCTGAGCGAATAGAGCCCCACACAATGCCACCAAGCCATTGGAAATCATGTAACCGAAAATCTTCATGGTGTCCACATTCACCCCATTGGCCTCACTCATCGGGATATTGTCACCAGTCGAACGAAGAACCAAACCAATCTGGGTTTTCATCAAGAGTGTCAAAATCAGACAGACCAATAACAAACAAGCAATACTAACAGCAAAGACTGCCTCCTCATTGGACAAACCCAAGCCCATCACCGACTTGAAAATGGTACTAGAATCTCCAATGGATAAATTAGGGACGCCCCCCATAATCTTAATATTGATTGAATAGAGTCCCGTCAGAGTCACAATCCCTGTTAAGAGCGCTGGGATCTTCATCTTGGTATGAAGAAGACCAGAGACCAAACCTGCTAGCATCCCTGCTAAAATCGAGAAGAGGGTCGCTAGCCAAGGGTTTTGCCCTGCTTGGATTTGGGACGCAACGACTGCAGCACCAAGTGGGAAAGCCCCTTCTGCTGTCATATCCGCTATATCTAAAATGCGGAATGTTAAGAAAATACCAATGGCCATAATCGACCACAATAAACCTTCAGATAAACTTGATAATACTAAATCCATCATCCATCTCCTATTTCTTTTCGTTTATACCAGAGAGATCAATTCCTAATTTCTTAGCCATCTCTTTGTTAACATACAATTCTAGATTTTTAGGGGCCTCCACTGCCAGTTCGCCTGCCTTTTCCCCTTTCAGGATACGAATCGCCATCCGAGCAGATTGACGCCCTAACTCGGTGTAGTCTGTCCCATAGGTATAGAGTCCTCCTACTTGGGCCATTTCAATCGAACCTCCAATAACTGGAACCTGATGTTTCAAAGACACTTGTTTGATGGTTTCCATTGTGGAAGAAATGATGTTGTCTGTAGGGACAAAGACCATATCGACTTCTGACATCAAACTGTCAGTCGCTGCCTTTACATTATTACTGTCTAAAATGGTCTTCTCTACGACACGGTAGCCTTTAGCCTCAAGGACCTTCTTGGCTTCCTCTTTTTGAACGACTGAGTTGGGCTCACTTTGCGTATAGAGGATCCCGATTGTCTTAGCTCTTGGCAAAACCTTTTGAATCAGATCGACTTGCGTAGCAATGGCATCTGAAGATTGGTCACTCGTTCCTGTCACATTGCCACCAGGTTGATCCAAGTTCTTGACCAGCTTGGCAGCCAGAGGATCCGTCACTGCAGAAAATACTACAGGAGTCGTTTTGCTTGTATTGGCGATACTTTGTGCTGACGGAGTCGCAATGGCAAATACAAGATCACTTTCCTGTGACAATTGATTTGAAATATTTTTCAAATTTCGCTGCTCCCCTTGGGCATTTTGATAATCAATTTCAATCTCTTCTCCATCCACATAACCTTGTTTGGCTAACTCTTCGACAAAGCCTTTTCGAGTCGCATCTAGAGACTTATGGGTAATATACTGAGAAATCCCAATCTTGATCTTTTGATGCTTAGAGGTCTTCAAGTGGTGGAGGGTCAAGAGGGAGGTCATTAGTAGACTAACTACCAGGACCGGGGCAATTAACTTCTTTACAATTTTCATGAAACATGTCTCCTTCTCTAAAACATTCAAACAGAATACAAAAAACCGTTTAGATGATTCTAAACGGTTGGTATCATTCCTCACAAACTTAAAAGTATGCCAGCATTGCCGTCCATTTAGATATCATCTATATGGACCACAATCAAAAATCTTAGCCACATAGATACAAACAAATTGCTCGTTTCGTTTGCATCCATGAGTTCATGTCTACAAACATTATCTAAAGTAGCTAAAGTAAAAGTTTTGATTCAACAATGTGGAGTTCGTGTTTTTCATAAGATTCTGCTTTCGTTTTTTTATGTTGACTATCTTACCGAAAATTTTTCAAGCTGTCAACCCTAAATTCAGAATTTTTTTAATTATCTTATTTTTTCTACGTATATCAACAAAAAAAGTGCCCGATTAGGGCACTAAATAAGCGAATATCTTATTTTTTAAAGGAGTATTCAATTCCATAATCATTTCCATCCACGGAAACTTTCAGCGTTCCATTTTCAATTTTATACTTGAGATCGTATTGAAGGAAATGACTCGCATCTTCATCCTGAATGAATCGGTGATCTTTTTCATCCACCTCACCTTCAAAGGCTACCATTTTAAGAGTGCCTTTTTTCACATCGATTTCAAGTCCCATATCCTCTAAATAGGAATTCTCACTGTTTTCTTGGATATAGTCTAAGGCATCCTCAACAGAGTAAAAATCATTGTCCCCATCATCATAGAGTTCCTTTGCAGCTCCCTTGAAATCAATCTTACCAATCACACTGATGGTTACTTTTTTCCCCTTTACCTCTACGATCATATCCATATCTTTTACAAATTCACTAGAAATATCTGATGTAGTAGAGAAAGTGCCTGCAAAAGCAGACTTCATTGTCTTTTTCATTTCAGGAGTAGCTGACCATTTTCCTTGAATACTATTTGGATTTTTAGCAAATAAGAAAAATGCAAGTACAGATAAAACTGCAACAGCAACAAGACTACATAAACCAATAATCAGCCCTTTTTTAGACTTCTTACCTGGCATTGGAGCTTGTCCCATATATGGGGAATTAGCCTGGTAATTCAGCTGCCCATTGTTTGGATAGCCTCCCTGCATCTGAGCGTTGTTATAAGATGCGAAGGGCGCTCCTGCTTGAGCCGCCTCCTGAACAGGAGCTTGTGGCTGAGTTCCACCTTGTCCAAAAGCCTGTCCTTGATGCTGATAAGGACTTGTTCCACCTTGGAATTGATTTGGAGTTGGACTTGCACCTCCAAATGGGGCTTGGCCTGTACCTCCAAACTGTGTTTGTTCTGGGGCTGGTGTTGCACCTCCAAATGGCGTTTGCTCTGGAGTTGGCGCTACTCCTCCAAACTGTGTTTGCTCTGATGCTGGTATCGAATCTCCAAATGGTGTTTGTTCTGGCGCTAGCGTTGCTCCTCCAAATGGCGTTTGCTCTGGGGCTGGCGCTGCTCCTCCAAATTTGGCTTGTTCTGGAAACGGTAAGGGACCTCCAAATTGTCCTTGATTGGAAACAGGAGCTGTTCCCTCAAATGGAGATTGAATTGGGTTTACGGGCGTATTCGGTGTCGCTTGTGTTTCAGGACTTCCAAACGCACCAAAAACCTGTTGGATCTCCTCTTGATTGGCTGGTCGACCATGGGCTCTCTCAAACTCTGCTAACCATTCTTCTTGTTTCATTGCTATCTCCTTATAACCACTAATTATTTTATTATAAATTAATTTGGTTAGAGATGCAAACTCAACTAAAATGAGCATAAAAAAATCAGGGAAACTCCCTGATTTGATGTTCTTATTCTTGACCTTTTGTCGCTTGCTCATCTTCATCGACTAGGTCACTGACCTCAACCTTCACCTTGGTGACACGACCATTTTTTACCTTATCGTTTGTAAGGATCAGATGCTTCTTCATACTGTCTACTTCAAAACTCAAGCGTTCCTTGTGACCTGGAATCCGTCCGACACCAGTCAGGTAGTAGCCTGCAATGGTATCCACATCATCACTTTCCAACTTCACATCAAAATACTCATTGAAGTCATTTAGGGTCACAATCCCCTGCACAATATAGAGGTTGGGTTCAATTTCAAATACGTCATTTTCAGCCTTATCGGTCTCATCATCAATTTCACCGACGATTTCCTCAAGAAGGTCCTCCAAGGTTACCAGACCAGCCATTCCTCCATACTCATCAAGCAAAATGGCCATCTGATTTTGTGTATTCCGGAGCTCCTTCAAAAGATCATCCACAAAGATCGTTTCCGGTACAAATAGTGGTTCCTGAAGAATCTTGCGAAGAGCGATGTTATCAAATCCATTCACAAAACCTTCATTAAGCAAACGTTTGGTATGGATCAGACCAATGACATTGTCCTTGTCATCATCATAGACAGGAATACGAGAAAAATTCTGCTTTAAGATACTTTCGATGATTTCTCTGGTATCATCTTGGATATCCACCATAAAGGCATCCGTACGAGGAACCATTAGCTCACGCGCCATCAGCTCATCTAGTGAAAAGACTCCTTGCAACATTTCAATCTCGTCAGCATCCAGACTTGTTTCACTCTTAGCTAGCATATAGGCAATCTCATCCCGTGACATCTCTTCGTCTGCATCATCGAATTGCATAGGGGTCAGACGACTGACCAGATTGGTTGATGCCGATAAGAGCCAGACAAAGGGGCTAACGATTTTTCCTAGTAAAATCACAATTGGAGCCGTTCGAATAGCCAAACTATCTTTCAGATTCATGGCAATACGCTTCGGATATAACTCACCAAATACAATTGAAATATAGGTCAGAAAAGCCAGTGAGAGGAAGCTAGCTATCGCACGTGCTGTCTCCGTATTTCCCATCCAAGAAGCGATTACTTTCCCAAGATCATCAGCTAGGCTTGCCCCAGATAAGATAGTAATCAAGGTGATACCAACCTGAATCGTAGATAAAAAGTGGTTGGGATTTTCCAATACCTTTAAGAGACGAATATATTTCTTATCACCTTCCTCAGCCTTTTGCTCTACGCGAGAACGGTTCAGCGATACCATTGACATCTCCGTTGCAGAGAAAAATGCATTTAATAAGGTCAATACAAATAGTAAAACAAATTGCAGTATTAAATCCTGACTGCCAGGGTCTTCCATGGATATTCTCCTCAATGTATAGTAATAATGCCCATTATATCATATTTTTTAAAATGATGCATAGTCGCAAAAATTTCCCTCCTAAAAGAGGAGGGAACGCTCAGTTATACTCCATAACGTGTAAAATCATAAAAGAGTACATTCAGTTTTTCTACAAGTTCCAAAAGGGTCAAACTACTTGTACAAATAAATTTTTTCCCTTTGATATTCGGAATCATAAAGTTGGCAACAATGACATCATATTCGGTATGCTCTAGTTCATGAAGATTAAAGTCATGCTTTATGACCTGTGAAAACTCAAAGTTATCCGTACAATAGAATTTTAAGAAATCAATCATGGACTTAGCATGATGGTCATCGTATCGGCTAATGATTAAGACTTTGACAGCTGTCCGTCTCCTTAATAGTTGAGGCAATAGATTTTCCCAATGTGAAAATACGGTATAAATCTGATGCTTGAGGTTTTCAGGATTTTCATGAAAGCCCATCTCTTTGAGATAGTGATACAAACCAGTTTCAACATCCTGATAAAATTTAGGGAAGAGGGTTCGATAATCCTCATTGGTATAACTCTTGGTATCATAGAGAAGAAATTCACCAAAGATTTCACGCCGCTCCAAATAGGCAGTGTTGTGAATATGCATGATCATCTCTTCATAATTCTCAAGTTCTAACCCATAAGATTCACTCAGGTGATCAAGAAATTGAGAGGCTAAAATATAGGATTTTTTTGTAACAGCATCTTCCTCAGTAGCGTCGATTAAATCCTGTGGGGTAAAATAGAAGCGTTTCTGTAGGAAGATAATAAAGAGCTGTTCAATGGTTTCTTCATTAAATTCTACACCCAGCTGCAAACCAAAATAACGAAGCATCTCATTGATTTTTGGGAGCTCTTGATAGAGATAGGCGTATTGTTCAAAATTATTGGCCCCTTCAATTCGATAACCTTGCTTAATCCGGTATAGGTAGACCGTCAGCATAATTTTATAGGAATGGAAGATCGAATAAGTCAGTGGGATTTCTGTCAATTTATAGAAGAAGGTGATGAAATCAATAATGACTTGCTCTCTGATATCTGGAAATGGCCACTCTAAATAATAATACCGCTCTGCAAAATACTGGGAATAGAAAAATCGAATATCGACCTCGTCCCCCACAACATTTAGAGGATTCAAGGTGATTCGAATATTGTACTTTTCCTGAATAATTTGGTTGATATTTCGAATCAAGCGATAAAATGATTGCTGGCTGAGATCATACCGTCTACAAATTAAGTCACTGGAAACATCCTTATGGAAGAACAAGTATTCCAAGAGGGAGAAAGCTGTAGATTCTTTAAAGAAGTGATGATAGACCACCTCAATCCCAATCGAATCGTCATAGCTAATCTTAATACCATTTGTCGAAGATTCAATCAAAAATTCATTAAAGACCGTCCGTAAATTTGAAAGATCCTCCTTTAATGACCGCTCTGTACAATCTAACATTTCAGCGAGTTCCTTCAAATGAAACCAGCGCTTTTCACGAATTAATGTTTCTAGCAAACGCATTTGGCGTCGCTGCTTTTTGGCAAGCAATTCTATCATCTTATAGAAACTCCTTGATTTTGTATCATTACTAATTCATTATAACATATTTTCTTAAAGGAAAGCTAAAACTTTAAGATTCAAGTACTCAGCCTATCCTTTCTAGGTCCATACTCAAAAAGGAATGGTCACCCATTCCCTTCTCGTTTATTCTGTTAGGATTTATTGATGATTCCATACTCTTCTTGCTTGCGCTGTTCCTTTGTCTTTTTATGATTTTCATACAAGGCCACGAGGAATTTCACGATCTCTTTACCGATCGAATAGACCGGAATCGCCACAACCATCCCAATCACACCATAGATGTTACTGGATAAGAGCAAGAGGACCATGATGGTAATGGGATGCACCTTCATCACCCCTCCCACAATCCGAGGGTAGAGGATATTTCCGTCAATCTGTTGGACGATGAGCATGAAGATAACCGCTTTGATCATCATATTGAAATCCGTGAAGGCATAGGTAACCACCATAGGAATCAAGCCAATCGTCGGTCCAATGTAAGGAATGAGGTTAGCCAAGGCTGAGAAAATGGCAAAGACCAAGGCATACTTCAAACCGATAAAACTGTAGCCAATAAAGGCTAAAGTCCCGATGATTAAAGCATCGATAGAAATACCACTAATATAGCGAGAAACTGTTTGGTTGAGACTCACTAAGAGAGAGGTAATATTCCGCCGGTCATTTTTTAGGATTGTCCGCTCTAACATCGGAAGTAACTTCTTCCCATCAATTAAGAAGTAAACCAGGAATATCGGTGTCATCACCAGAATGAAGAGTGTATTGACAATCGTTGACACCACACTACCTAAACTATTGGTCACACTGTTTAAGATATTTTGTAGAATATCCACATAAGATAGGTTTAGTTGCTGAATGGTTGATTGAATATTGATACTCTGAAAGGCTGGATTCTTTGATAACTTCGTTACAAAACTTTGCACTTCCCAATACAAGCCTTGGGTTGAATTAATCAAGCTTGTCAACTGGTTGATCAAAATAGGCAAGATATAAACAATCCCATAAATAATCAATCCAAAAAGGGTTACCAAGGTTAATAGAATGCCCAAAATTCGATTCAGATGAAATTTCTTTTCCAAAAATTCTACGATTGGATTGGTGATATAGTACAAGAAACCAGCAATCAAAAATGGAAGAATAATGGTATTCAGAACGGATACAAAGGGAGAGATCAGGCTTCCCATACTTCCCCAAATATAGAATATAATCGTTAATAATAGGACTTCACAGGTCCAGAAAAATAATTTACTTTTATGAAACATCCCTTTCCTCCTATCTGCTATTTTATCATATTTATGGTAAAATAGAGAATATTTTTATGAAGGTTAAAAAGATGAAAGAAAGCTTAATTGAACTGAAAGACGTCACTCTCAGAAAAGAAGGAAAAAATCTCCTTTCCCGTTTGAATTGGACCGTCAATAAGGGGGAAACCTGGGCCATCCTTGGACTGAATGGTGCTGGCAAATCGACCCTACTCCGTCTCTTAATGGCGGAATATTGGAAAACGGAAGGGGAAGTTTCTGTCCTTGGAACACAATTTGGCCAAGGAGGGATTCCTGAACTCCGCAAGCGAATCGGAGTGGTCAGCTCCTTTATTTCTGAGCGCATCCCTGAATCTCTATCCCCAGAAGAAATCGTCCTCACTGGAAAATACAAGAGTAGCATTCTTTATACAGCTTATGGAGAAAAAGAACTCGAGGAAGCACGATCCATGTTGCGTCGCATCGGTGCTGCTTCTTTGATTGGGCGAAAATACCGGACTCTCTCTCAAGGGGAAAAACAGACGATTCTAATCGCCCGTAGTCTCATGGAAGAGCCCGATCTTCTCATCTTTGACGAAGCCTCCAGTGGGCTTGACTTATTTGCTCGGGAAGCGATCTTTCAGCTGATCCAACAGATCAAGCAGATGGAAAAGGCGCCGACCATTCTCTTTGTCACCCACCATGCAGAGGAAATCACCAAGTCCTTTAGCCATGTCCTTCTCCTCAAGGAGGGACAAAGTTTTGCCCAAGGGCCTAAGGAGGAAATTCTCACTCAAGAAACGCTATCAGCTTTCTATGGAGGAAAGGTCCAGCTGATTCCAATCGGGGAAGAACGCTATTATATCCAGCCAGAGCATTAAAAAGAACCTACTAAGATACAAAACAAAGAGATTGGGACAAGCGTCGCCAATCTCTTTTCTTTTATTAAGGCGGAAACTCACTTTTACCGATTCCGAGCATAATTGATCATGTCATAAGGAAGAGTATTGGCACTTTCTCTTAAGGAATAGTTTTCCAATTCGTTGACATTTTGGCGCATGCGACGCGCATACTTGGCCGAAATCAAGTGCTGCTCCTCATATTCGAAAATCAATTTTCTTTCTAAGTAATAGCCTCTTAGCATCTCGTCAATATTATTAGGCTTGATGCGATTGATAACCCGCTCTACAAAAGCACCACTGGTAATCAACGATGTTTCTCGCAGACGAGATTCTTGAAGGAAGGAAATCAAGGTACTCCGATAAATCCCTTTTAGGTTTTCCAAACTCTCGATAATGATTTCCGTATTGGCCAGATACAAGGCAGCAATCTGGTCATAGTCGATGGCTTCAAGCTTGTAATTCTCTCCGTTTTTCCATGCCCGAATACCGGAACCAAAGGTCACAAGCTCGTGCAACAGCAGGCGGAGCAGGCGGAAGAGCACCAAGAAATAATAGGTCAGGCGCGATGATAGATTGCGGTTGACCTTCTGCTCCATGGCCCGAAGATAACGTTGATAGACATGGTAACTTCTATCTCGAATCTTTCCTTCTTCATAAGCCTGTTCCAAACCATCATTCTCAATACTGAGTATAAGGAGTTTTAGTTGTTCCCAGTCTCTTTGGGTCGCTTTATCCTCCTGACTGAGAATCATATTTTCTATCCGCCCATGATAATTATCAATCGCAGCATAGAGAGGTCCCTTCTGCTTGGTCACCGTCAAGTCTTTCTCCAATAGCATGACGACATCATTCAAGATAGCAATATGCATCAAATGATCATTGGATTCCTCTTTGTCCTCGGATAGTTTTGGTAGGACGAGAAGTCCGATTAAGAAACTACACAAGGTGACCCCTGCTACTAAAAACAAGAGAACTGGATATTCTGCTTCTAGATGCGTCGGTATCAAGAGAATGGTCGCAATTGACACTGTTCCTTTGACCCCTGAAAAGGTCAACAAGAGGGCATCTTTTAGATACTTATCAATGGATTTTTTCAATCGGAAACCCCGATACCAGTAAAATCCATACACCATCAAAAAGCGAATCAGGAACAAGAGCCCCGTCAATAAGAGAACAGTCACAATCAAGAGCAGATTGTTGTAAAAGGGAGTCCTCAAAATTGGCTCAGAAATCATCTCCAGCTCCATCCCCAAGAGGACAAAGACAGACCCATTGAGGACAAAATTGACTGTATTCCATACCGTATGCGTGACCGTATCCACCTTGGCTTCTAGTAGGGTAATTTTCTTAAAACGACTAGCCTTTAGGATCCCAGCCACGACAACCGCAATAATCCCTGATACATGGATCTCTTCTGCGATAAAGAAGGTCAGTAAGGGGAGACTCAATTCTAAAATGAGTTCACTGGCAATATCCGTTGCCCGAACACTGAGCAGTAATTTTTGAAGCCCACGGTTGACAGCAGCTGTCACAATCCCGACCGCAAACCCTCCTAAAATAGAGATGACCAAGTCCCAACTAGCTTGGCCTAAGGAAAAGACTCCAGTGGTCCATGCAGCTAGGGCCACACGAAAGGCCACCAAGCCTGAAGCATCGTTGAGCAAGCCCTCTCCTTTTAGAATATTGGAGATTCGTTTTGGAAAGGTAAAGCGTTCCGAAAGGGAGGCAAAAGCCACCAAATCAGTCGGCCCGAGCGCTGCCCCTACTGCCATACAGGCTGCTAGTGGAATTCCTAACCACAAGAGATGGGCCAACCACCCCAAGCTAAGGGTCGAAATAAAAATAACCGGGAAGATTAAAAAGGCGATAATGCGCCAGTGCTTCAGAATCGAGGTAATGTCTGCTTCTTCTGCTTCTCGAAAGAGCAATGGTCCAATAACCAAGGCCAAAAAGAGCTCGGTATCTAAGTGGTACTCCGAATTGGGTAAGAGAAAGCCAATCCCAATCCCCAATAATATCTGGATCAAAGGGAGGGGTAAAGTCGGAATCAACTTATTGGTCGCATTGGAGACAATCAGGATCAAGGAAAAGACAATGGCGTATACAAGAATCTCCATCCCTTATCCTCCTGATCGTTGGTTACAACAGTCCTCAAAGAGTTGCTTTTGTTCTTGGATCTTTTGATCAATCTTTGTCAGATCCTTGTGCTCAATTTTCTTCTGGCAACGTTCCATTTCAAGAGAAACCAGCTTCTTCTTGATTTTGATCATCTTTTTGCTCATCCGTGCTTCATCTAAAAAACCAACGGCACGTTCATGAGAGGTGGACTCCACAAAATCGTGGCGAAGAGCATCAATTTTATTTTTTAAAAATTCTTTATCCATGACGGTAACTTTCTAATTTTTCGATCATGACCAAAAATGGGGGATGGTTGATCTGGTTCAGGGTCCGGTAAGTAGTGACCGTAAATTCTTGTTGAGGAAGTTGGGAGACAAACTCCAAGACAGCATCTTTTTCTAGGTCCCCACCCTCATGACCATAATAGATCATAATGGCTATTCGCCCTCCCTTGATCAAGCGGTGACAGAGTTTATCAATGGCTTGAATCGTTGTTTTAGGCTGGGTAATAATCGACTTGTCTGCTGAAGGAAGATAGCCTAAGTTGAAGATAGCCGCCTTGACCTGGTTTACATAGTGATCTACTTCTTCATGCCCCTTTAACAGAAGGTGGGCATTGGAAAGACCTGCTTCTTCCAAACGCTTTTGCGTATGGACCAAGGCCTGCTCTTGAATATCAAATGCATAGACTTCTTTGGCTAGTTTTGCCAAGAAAAGTGTATCATGCCCATTACCCATGGTCGCATCAACCACAGTATCTTGATCTGTAATGACCTCCCTAAGAAAATCATGGGCCATCTCTAATGGTCGCAACATGCTACTCCTCCTATTTTCCTACTTTACAACCTTGAACACTTCCACGGCGACGCATCTCAGCTTCAATGGAATTCAGAACTTCCCACTTATTGAGACTCCACATCGGTCCTATCAGCATTTCGCGTGGAGCATCTCCTGTAATCCGGTGGATGACGATCTCCTTGGGAATGATCTCCAGTTGGTCACAGATGACCGACACGTATTCCTCCTGACTCATCAATTGCAATCGCCCTTCATGGTAGTCTCGTTGCATCCGGGTATTGGTCATGAGATGGAGCAGATGCAATTTAATGCCCTGGATATCGTTGTCTGTTACACAACGGCGGACATTCTCCACCATCATCTCATGCGTCTCCCCAGGAAGACCGTTGATTAAGTGTGAAACAATCTCTGCCTTAGGGACCTGTTGGCGAATCCGCTTCACCGTTTCCACATAGAGTTCATAGCTATGGGCTCGGTTGATCAATTCAGATGTCGTTTCATAGGTCGTCTGCAAACCCAGCTCAATAGTCACATGCATGCGCTCTGTCAATTCTGCTAGATAGGCCAACGTTTCATCCGGCAAGCAGTCTGGTCGTGTCCCGATGTTAATCCCTACGACACCCGGTTCATTGATGGCTTGCTCATAGCGCTCCCGAATGACATCGACGGATTCATGCGTATTAGTGAAATTTTGAAAATAGACCAAATACTTTTTGACATCGGGCCATTTGCGGTGCATAAAATCAATTTCTTTGTAAAACTGATCCCGAATAGGGGCATCTGGAGCTACGATGGCGTCCCCAGAGCCAGAAACTGTACAAAAAGTACAGCCCCCACGAGCAACAGTTCCATCACGATTGGGACAGTCAAAGCCCGCATCGATTGGGACTTTGAAGGTCTTTTCTCCAAATAAGGTTCGGTAATAATCATTTAAGGTCGTATAGGATTTCATACCCCTCATTATAGCAAAAAAGCAGAGTGAACTCAAAGTTGAGTCTCCTCTGCTTTCCATTTGTATTTCTTAAGATCCACACAACCGTTGGATTTGCATTCCACCCCTTCTGCCCAGAGAAGCGTGCCTTGCTCTTCCCAATCAGGAGCCAGGCGACCAGTAGAGGTCACGACCCGATGACAGGGATAGGTCACAGCTTTAGTAGAAGTGGCCAAGACCTTGCCGACCTGGCGAGCATGGCGAGGATAGCCAATGAGTTGGGCAATTTGACCATAGGTGGCCACACATCCCAGGGGAATCTGAGCAACGACTTTTAGGACCTTTTCTTCAAATAAATCGTTCATGCTTTACTTCTGCTTACTCTTAAAGCGCCATTCAAAACGCAAACGGTCGTAATAAGGAAAGACCATTTGCAAAAGACCAAATCCCAAAAGCATACTTCCTGTGACGTCTGTCGGGTAATGAACCCCAACATAGACACGAGATACAACGATGGTCGCCATACAAAGGAAGAGGGCAAGCTGAGCTAGGACTTTCCCAACTTGAGAGGTCATCCGTTGCCCTACCACAATGATCAAACTACCGAAGACCAGGGTGGCTGCCAAGGAGTGGCCACTTGGAAAAGAATAGCCCCCTTCTTGGACCAAATGTTGAAGTGCTGGTCGTGGGCGTAAATAGATGTGTTTCAGGATTACCACGAGTAATCCAGTTGTAACCAAACTCCCGGTGAGGAGGAGGGCCTCCGTATACCATTTCTTCCAGACAAAGAAGAGGACAATGACGCCAACCCAGGATGCAACAACGGGTGTGTTCATCAGCACTGTTACACGGGTAAAGAAGGCTGTCAAATAGGCTGGTAAATCCCCGCGAATAGCCGATTGAATCGGTTGATCGATTCCGACTAAATTTTCCGGATAAAATTTGACTACATAGCCCAGAATCATAAATAACAAAAGGGCAAAAGAGCCCTTTAAAAAATGAGATTGTTTATTTTTCATAGATTTTAAGTAGGGGCTGTACGACGGTATATACCATCCAGAAGGTTACAGCCCAAATCAGTCCTTCTATTAGATTAAAGGGAACAACCATACTGAGAAGATACTTTTCAACTCCGACCATCTTTGCGATGTCAAAACCAACAAATTTGGCATAGAGAGGGATGGCATAATAGTAATTGACCAGCAGCATGGAAATGGTTAAACCAATGGTCCCAACTAGACTAGCAATTACAAACCGAACCTGACTTTTCTTCTTATTCCAAATGACTGCAAATGCTAAGACAAAGACTAAAACACCAATGATATTAATCGGTAAGCCCACCAAGGTCTCAGCTCCTCGACCATTCAGAACTAACTTGAGAACAGATCGAATCAAAATCACCACAAATGAGCTCTTCAAATCTAACAAAACTAAGGCGAGTAAGATTGGAATCGTACTAAAGTCAACCTTTAAAAAATCAATCCCTATTGATAGTTGATAAAACATCAATAGAAAAGAAAGTGCAGATAAAACAGCCACTAGGGTCAGTTTACGAGTATTTGTCATCATAGGTTCCTCCAATTTTTACTAAAATTAGAAGAAGTTGGAAAGATTCCCTTCCCCATATTCTATTCGAATCGTTTTAAAGAAAACTTAAAAAGTTCCTTGGTACTTGACTAAAGAAGTCAGGATGCTATAAGAAAAAAGCTCGAAGACTAATTACTTATAAAATCAAGAACAGTTCCATCAAGTCAATCGTCAATAAAAACAGGTTTGTTCCTCTCTCGTCTTCTCCCATCCAGACTATACTGTCGGTTGTGGAATCGCACCACATCAGCTTACGCTCGCGGACTTCTTTAAGGAAGAGGAAATAGATATTTTTCTTTTAGACGAGGCGCCAAGCTGTAGACATAACTTATAGTTAGGCAAAGCTTGGCAACAAAGTATAAAAGGAAAAGAGCATTTCCACTTTAAAGTCACCGCCGGTCGGGAATTACACCCTGCCCTGAAGACCCCTTTATCATAACAAAAAACACCTGCTATTGCAAGTGCTTTGTAATATAGAAAGTTACAACTTGATCCCTTTTGCAAAGAGCCTCTACTTCAACTTGTCTCCCTCATACTGATGGACCAGTTCTAATCCAGTAAATTCTTGTTGTCTAAGGGCTTCGTAGACAATCATGCAAACGGTATTGGAGACATTCAAGCTTCTGACATGTTCATCATTCATCGGAATCCGAATCGCCTTTTCAGCATTGAGTCGCATAAAATCCTCTGGTAGACCCTTGTCCTCACGACCAAAGATGAAATAATGTTCTACATTATCATTGTAGGCTACTTCCGAATAGGTTCGATCAGCAAATTTTGAGACTAGGTGAACCTTTCCTCCAGCCGCAGCTTCCATAAATTCATCTAGGCTGTCATAGAAGCGAACATCCAACTTATCCCAATAATCTAGTCCAGCCCGTTTCATCTTTCGATCATCAATGGGAAAGGCCATAGGACGGATGATGTGGAGAGGGGCATTGGTGGCTGCACAAGTGCGAGCGATATTGCCTGTATTTTGAGGAATTTGAGGTTGATAGAGAACTACATGGTTTTTTGATTTTGTTTCTGTATAAGCTAATTTTTCAATATTCATCACAATCTCTTTTCCGACAAAAAAATAGCCACACTGCCCGGAGTCAAGCTCAGCAAACAGCGTGGTTACGACTTCATTAACTTAACTCACAACAGGTTTGAGGTAAATCAATGAGGTTACTGTATCAGTATACCACTTTCATCCCTCCTGTCAACTATTTCGACAAAAAAATTTCACTTTTTTACATTCTCTTTCATGTATTGAAGAGACTCTGGCTCTTTATGCCTTATTTCCACCATTAAGAGGTGATTTTTTTTTGAAAATAGAGTAAGATAGAATCATACTTTGGAGGAAATATTCATGAAAATTATTGTAGTTGGAGGCGGTAAAGTCGGAACAGCCCTCTGTCGTTCCCTCGTCGCAGAAAATCACGATGTGATTTTGATTGAACAAGATGAAGCCGTTGTTAATCATATTACCAAACGCTACGATATCATTGGTATTGTTGGAAATGGTGCCAATTTTAAAATTCTAGAACAAGCAGATGTGGCTGACTGCGACATTTTTGTCGCCCTGACAGAGCAAGACGAAGTCAATATGGTATCTGCCGTTTTGGCTAAGAAAATGGGAGCCAAAGAGACCGTTGTCCGCGTCCGGAATCCAGAATACTCAAATTCTTATTTCAAAGAAAAAAATATTCTTGGATTCTCTCTAGTCGTCAATCCTGAGCTTCTAGCAGCTCGCTACATTGCTAACAGTATTGACTTTCCAAACGCCTTGTCTGTTGAGCATTTTGCTAGTGGACGGGTCGCTTTTATGGAATTTATAATCAAAGAGGAAAGCCCTCTCTGTCAGATGACCCTTTCTCAATTCAGGAAGAAATATGGAAACATTATTATCTGTGCTATCGAACGACAAGGTCAGTTAACGATTCCAGATGGGGACTTCACTTTACAAGCCTTTGATAAGATTTTTATGACGGGAAATCGAGTGGAAATTGTGAATTTCCACAATAGCATTCGTCCTCAGGTTGTTAAAAGTCTCCTCCTCATTGGTGCTGGTAAGATTTCCTACTATCTTCTGAATATTCTTAGTAATAATAAACGAAAAATCGACTTAAAAGTGATTGAAATCGATCAAAAACGGGCAGAATGGTTTAGTCAAGAATTCCCTGACCTCTATGTCATCCAAGGCGACGGGACATCAAAAGATATCCTAATGGAGGAACGCGCAGGTAACTTTGATGCCGTGGCAACCTTAACGGGCGTCGACGAAGAAAACATTATCTCTTCCATGTTCCTGAATAGTATTGGTGTACAAAAGAATATTACCAAGGTCAACCGGACCAGCTTACTTGAAATCATTGATCGCCAAGATTTTTCAAGTATTGTGACACCGAAAGGAATCGCAGTTGATACGATCATGCATTTCATCCGCGGACGCTACAATGCCCGTTATTCAAATCTTGAAGCCTTGCACCACGTCGCCAATGGCCAAATTGAAACTCTTCAATTCCAGATTCGGGAAGAAAACAAGATGACAGGCAAGCCTTTGGCTCAACTGAAATTGAAAAAAGGTGTTCTGATCGCGGCCATTATCCGAAACGGGAAAGCCATTTTCCCAACTGGGGATGATCACCTCTTGATTGGGGACCGAATTATCGTTACCACCTTAATCAGCAATATCACGAAAATCTATGATTTGTTAGAGGGGTAAGCTATGAATAAAAGTATGATTCGCTATCTTTTAGCAAAACTCCTTTTGATTGAAGCCATGCTGCTCTGTGTTCCGATTGTGGTTGCACTCCTCAATCTAAAGAATGATTTTGTTGTGAAAGATAGTCCAACTGTCTTTATCTCCCTATTTGCTACCATTGCCATCCTCCTCATCCTTGGAGGAATTGGTACCTTATTCAAGCCCAAAGATTTTCACATCTACGCCAAAGAAGGCGTTCTCATTGTGGCTTTGTGTTGGATCCTCTGGTCCTTCTTCGGAGCCCTTCCCTTTGTCTTCTCAGGACAAATCCCAAACATTATTGATGCCTTTTTCGAGATTAGCTCTGGTTTTACGACCACAGGGGCGACTATTTTAAATGACGTCTCTGTTCTCAGCCCTTCTCTTCTCTTCTGGCGTAGTTTTACCCACTTAATCGGAGGGATGGGGGTGCTGGTTTTTGCCCTAGCAATTATGGACAACAATAAGAACGGCCACCTCGAAGTGATGAAGGCAGAAGTTCCTGGCCCAGTATTTGGGAAAATTGTATCCAAACTCAAGAATACAGCTCAAATCCTTTATTACCTCTATCTGGCCCTCTTCTTCCTCTTTGTCATTATCTACTTCTGTGCTGGCATGCCCCTGTATGATAGTTTTATCATTGCCATGGGAACAGCAGGAACTGGTGGATTCACTGTCTTTAACGACGGGATTGCCCACTACCATTCAACTCTCATCACCTATCTGGTCAGTTTCGGAGTCTTGGTCTTTGGGGTTAACTTCAACCTTTACTACTACATCATGCTTCGCAAGTTCAAAGCCTTTTTCGGCGATGAAGAACTTCGTACCTATTTGATGATTGTCGGTGTTTCTTCCCTACTGATTGCCTGCAACATTTTGCATCTCTATCACAATTTTGCAGATAGTTTTGAAATGTCCTTTTTCCAAGTGTCCAACGTCATTACCACGACTGGATTTGGTTTTGGCAATACTGTTGATTGGCCGCTCTTTTCTCAGTTCCTCCTCCTCATGCTCATGGTGATTGGTGGATCGGCTGGGTCAACTGCCGGGGGGCTGAAAGTCATTCGTTTCTTAATTCTAGCTCGAATCGGGAAGAATCAAATTCGTTCGACCCTCTCACCCAATCGGGTGATGACCCTGCATGTGAATGGCACAGCCTTGGATAAGGATACCCAGCACAAAATCTTAAAATACTTCGTAGTCTATACCTTGATTATGATCTCTCTCATTGCGATTGTCAGCTTTGATAGCAATAATTTTATGACGGTCGTCAGCGCTGTCTTTAGTTGCTTTAACAATATCGGACCGATGATTGGAACAACGGATACCTTTGCTATCTTTAGCCCAATCTCTAAGCTCTTACTATCGATCGCCATGATTGCAGGACGGTTGGAAATCTACCCTATGTTACTGCTCTTTATGCCACGCACTTGGTCAGACCGCTAAAAAAACAAAAGAGGCTGGGACAAAAGTCCTAGCCTCTTTATTGTCTTTGGATTGTCGAGCAAGACGCAGTGGTTGTGTGGGCTCTACTACGCTGATTTCATCAGCTTTTACAGCCCTACTCAACTGTGCGGAGGTGGGACGACGAAATCGAATTCTAACCAATGACCGATTTCTGTCCCACTCTCTTTTTCTTTGCTCTGAGTGAGACTTTTGATTAAAGTATGTTCGATCTTAATTTTTGCCTTTCTCTTCCTCTTCTAGGTGGCTTTTCAGACTGAAATGATCTGGAACTGGATCCACTCCCGTCTTGCTCCAGGGATGGCAACGGAGAATTCGAGCAAGCCCCATCAGAATCCCTTTTAAACCATGCCGTTCAATAGCCTGAATCATATAGTTGGAACAGGTAGGATTATAGCGACAGGAAGGCGGAAAGAGGGGCGAAAGAAAGCGTTGATAGAGACGAACAAGTCCGATTGCACATTTCTTCATTATTTTTTCGTCTTTGTCACCGCAAGAGTATGCAATTGGCTGATTTCTTTTTTATTGAGTCGGCGGTATTCACCAGGGCGAAGTCCAGAAACGTCTAGATTTCCAAATTGGGTCCGAGACAATTTATCCACCAAAAGGCCAACAGCTTCAAACATCTTCTTGACCTGGTGATTGCGCCCTTCATGGATAGTCAATTGGACAACTGAGCGATTCTTTTCTGGGTCAACTTTTAGAATTTCATAAGTTGCTGGCTTGGTTTTTTTCCCATCAATGGTCACACCACGTGTCAAAGGACGCAAGTTTTCTTTATTCGCCAATCCCTTCACACGCGCAACATAAACCTTATCAATCTCATTACGCGGATGGATCATTTCATCCGTAAAATCACCATCATTGGTCAAAATCAGGACACCTGAAGTATCCCAGTCCAAACGACCGACAGGATAAATCCGTTCCTTGACTTGCGGTAATAAATCAATAACAGTTGGTCTCCCTTTATCGTCTGATACACTGGAAATGACACCTCTTGGTTTATTTAAGAGATAGTAAACCTTCTCTTCGTTGTAGATCGGTTGACCTTCTACTTCTACCTTGTCTCCAGACTTGATCGTCGTCGCCAATTCACGGACCACTTGACCATTTACAGTGACAAGGCCTTGCTTAATCAATTCCTCTGCTTTGCGGCGGCTTGCGACACCAGCATGAGCAATATATTTGTTAATTCTCATCAATTTCCTCAGTTCTTTCTGTAAATAATTGGCTTTCTTGACCGATTAACTCAGTCTCTTCAACAATTGGTAGCTCGTCTAAGTGGTTAATCCCCATGTAATCCAAAAAGTAATCTGTCGTCACATAGAGATTGGGTCTCCCAATGACTTCTTTCTTCCCATCTTCTCGAATCAACTCAAAAGAAAGTAATTTTGAAATAGCCCCACTAGAGTTCACTCCACGAATATCATCGACTTCAATCCGAGTAATCGGCTGTTTATAAGCAATGATAGACAGAGTTTCTAAGGCAGCACGAGAGAGACTTTGATTCATTGGTGACTTTGAATACTCGCGTAACAGCTCTGCATATTGGGACTTGGTCACTAATTTATAGGTTGACGCTGTCTCCAACAAAGCCATACTAGAATCCTGATCCTGCTCATACTTTTGGGCCATTTTTTCTAAACTTTGAATCACCCCTGTGGGAGGAAGGGATAGGAGGTCTGCAATCTGCCTCACCGTTAAACCATCTTCTCCTGCAACAAACAAGAGAGCCTCCATCTCTGCAATTTTACTCATTCTTTAATCCTACTAAAATAATATCTCCAAATGGTTCGTCTTGAAGAGCCTCAACTTCTTGTACTTTAATCAACTCCAAAGTTGCCAAAAAGACAGTAATCAGTTCGTTCACATCCTTGGCTTCTTCAAAAATATCTTGGAGCAAGATTCTCTTGCCAGGCTGACACAAGCGACGAACCTCATTCATCAGGTCTTCAATTTTATACTCATCTCGAACAATGGTCGTATGATTTTGTCGAAATTCTTCCTTCTTTTTCGTCAACAATTTTGAAAAGGCTAAGAAAAGATCAATCGTGGTCTTATCATGGACCAATTCTGCATCATCATAGACTAATTCCGTTTTGGGTTTTGAAAAGTACTGGGCTCTCTCCTCGTGTTGAAGGGCCATCTTTTCACCCAATAATTTAAACTTCCGGTACTCTTCGATTTGAGACAGGAGGTCCTGTTCTAAATCTTCTTCATCAGCTACTTGCTCCGCAATTTTTGGAAGGAGACGCCGACTCTTAATCAAGGTCAACTGACTGGCCATCAGCATGTATTCACCAGCGACCTCTAGGCGCATTGCTTGAAGGGTCGTCAGATAGGCCAAGTACTGCTCGATCACCTCAATCAGAGGAACCTCATAAATATCCATCTGGTATTTTGAAACGAGGTGTAAGAGAAGATCCAAGGGACCTTCAAAATCCTTTATTTTAATATCCATTACTTATACTTTTCTAAGGTTACTAGGGTTTTTAAACCTAGCTCTCGGGCGATGCTAAACAGATCCATCCCCTGTTCTCTTTGTTTTAAAATATATTGTTCCCGTAAGGATTGCGCCGAAAGATTTTCAAACCCTTTTTCCAATAGGAAAGACTCTAATTGACGGAAGCCCCACTGACGCGAATAGGCCTTGCCCTTGTTATCAAATAAATAAGTCCCAGTCATCAAATCTGTCAACTCTCCTAGAAGAGCATCCGGAATGCGCAAGACCCGTTTCTGTCCTTCTTTCCCTACTCGTAAAACCTGAAAATCGAGTTCAATATCAACGATTTTCAACTGAAGAATTTCACTAGGCAACAAGCCCATCTCGACAATCAAGAGGGCAATCAAGCGTCCTTGGGATTGGTCTGAGCCTTCCCACAAAAGGGATAAATCCAATAGCTCTTGATCGTGGCTCTTGGATACAGAGACTTTTGGAAGGACCAAGCGATGGTAATCCTCAATAACCTGATGTTGATAAAGATAAAATAGAAATTGATTGACGGCAGAAAGCTTCCGTTTTTGAACAGCTGGTTTAAAATCCTTAATCGAAGCTTGATAAATTCGAAGATTGGTATCTGAGACATGGTTATGAATCGTATCCACGAACTGATCCAAATCATAAGAATAGGCCGCCTGCGAATTTTCACTTAAGTCTTTTTCTTTGATAAAACTAGCTATGTATTCTTTCATATTTTCCTCATCTCATATTCATTTGAGAAATTGTGCATGAGGGAGTTGATGGCTTTTAAAATGGATTTTCGAGTAATGATTCCTTCAAAGACTCCATCCTCTGAAACAACCGGTAGAAAGGATTCCTCTACCAACTTATGCAAGACTTCTGTCACAGTATAATCTTTCCCTAAGCGCTCTCCATCCATTTTTGTCATATGAACGATGTCCATGGATGAAAAGACTTCATCAGAATAATCATGTTTCATTTGGTAAGAAAGAATGTCTGTTAAAGAAATCGTCCCTACGTACTTCATCTGATCGGTCACAACAGGAACACGAGTGTAGCTAATTTGACTGAGCACCAAGATGGCATGATCCACATTGTGCGTATCAATCAAGACAGCCAAATTGCGCGCTGGAGTCAAAAAAGTCTTTTCTTCTCGAAGAATAAATTCCTCAAATTCCTTAGCGATCATCGATCGAACTCCTTTGTAAGAGGTTCATAGACCTCATGTTTCCGATTTAAAAACTCAACTCGATAGGAATCTGCATCAATTTCCACTTTAGCATAGAGGCACTCTTGAATAGGCCCCCGCGGTAAACTGACTGACCCAGGGTTCAGAAAAAGGGTACGCCCCTCCTTCCAAGCATCCGGAATATGCAGATGGCCATAGAGGCAGATATCTGCATCTTCTTCCTGAGCCCACAAATCTAACTTTTGAAAACTAAAATTAATTTGGAAAAGATGGCCATGGGTTTGAATGATCCGAGTAGGACCCAATTGCGTCACCAGACGTTCAGGGTACTCCCCATAAAAGTCCATGTTCCCTTTGACAACATGAATGCCTTCCCATACAGGATCGGTACTTTCTAACTCAGAATCCCCGTTGTGAAAAATGGCATCGACCTTTCCTTTATAGTGGTTTTTGATCTCTTCTACGATCTGACGATCACCATGAGAATCACTCATGACGATGATTACTTGTTCTGCCATGCTGGGAATACCTCCACTAATTTCTTCACGGCTAAAGCTCGATGCGATTGTTGATTCTTTTCCTCTAGAGTTAGTTGGGCAGATGTCTTACCTGTTTCTCCAACTAGAAAGAGGGGATCATAGCCAAACCCGTTTTCACCTTTTGGTTCAAAATTGATATATCCTGGCCAATCCGCCTCAACAACCAGGCTTTCCTTACCAGGACTGGCAACGACTAAGGTTGTGTGAAATTTAGCTGACCGATCCTTCAATTCAAACACCATCGCCAGCTCATGTAAGAGCTTGGCATTGTTCTCTAAATCAGTCGCTCCCACACCTGCAAAGCGAGCAGACCAGACACCTGGTAAGCCCCCAAGGATGTCAACCATAAGGCCTGAATCATCCGCCAAGACCATTTTCCCTGTTAGCTGTGAAATCGTCTCAGCTTTTAGGCGGGCATTTTCTTCAAAAGTCATTCCTGTTTCAGCTACTTCTGGAAGATCAGGATAATCATTGAGATTCTCCACTTCAAAGCCCATTTGCTCAAAAATCTGACGAAACTCTTTTGTTTTTCCTTCATTCCGAGTAGCGATTAACAAGCGATCCTTGAGGCCTTCCTGGCCCAAAAAATCTGCAAGTGGAAGACCATTTTTGGGCAGATAAACGGAGAGCAATTGTTCTCCTTCTACAATGAGAAGGGCTCCTTGGCGTTGCACGATTTCAATTTTCCGGCCTAGTGTTTCCTCCACGATTTGAAAGAGGAAGGTTAAAAACTGCAAACTAGAGGCGTAACGGACAACTGTAACATTCAGCGGGAAACCCAAGTCTGTGTCTCCAACTAGTGATTCTACTAGGTCAACAAGCTCAGAAGCTTCTGAAGAGACTTCACTATATTCGTTATAGTCACTCCGCTCTCCCCATTCAGCTAGAAACCAATTTAAGGCATCTTTGTATTCATATATCTTTTGGTTCATAATTCTACATGCTCCACATGAACAACTTGCTGCAACCAAGTCTTGGCAATCGCTGCAAAACTGGCTGCATTGGCCGTTGTATAAAATTGATGGTGGCAATCCTCCAATTGACGACTGCGATTAATCTCAAAGTAGTTGAGTAAGACCGAGATATCCCGGACACACTCTGCCCCGCTATCAATTAATTGAACCTCTGGCCCCATGACATTTTGGATAATAGGGCGAAGGAGAGGATAATGGGTGCAACCCAAAACCAGCGTATCTACCTTCCCGGCAAGGGGTTTCAAGGTTTCATAGACGACTTTTTTTGTAACACTGGACTGCAACTCATTGGATTCAACCAAAGGGACAAATTTCGGACAAGCTAAACTCTCTACTGCCATTTCTGGTGACAGGCTTTGAATCTTCTTACGATAAATATCTGAGGCGACTGTCATCGGTGTCCCAATTACGCCAA
This sequence comes from Streptococcus sp. SCPM-O-B-23252 (M501), assembly GCF_058200355.1. Classification (NCBI taxonomy): domain Bacteria; kingdom Bacillati; phylum Bacillota; class Bacilli; order Lactobacillales; family Streptococcaceae; genus Streptococcus; species Streptococcus sp. SCPM-O-B-23252 (M501). The sequence goes on along the minus strand of NZ_JBYQGS010000001.1, from coordinate 280,799 downwards.
TTCGTTTGCTTCTCGTCGCCTTGATCGCTGCGGAAGCACCTGGTAAAATCACTCCTAAAACAGGGATATCCAAGGCTTCTTTTACCTCTTCCCATACAACAGCTGTCGCTGTATTACAGGCCAAAACAATCATCTTCACATTTTTCGTTAGGAGAAAACGAACCATCTCCCAAGTATAATCACGAATTTGATCTGCTGGTCTCGGGCCGTAGGGTGCTCTGGCGGAATCACCAATATAGACGACCTCTTCATGGGGTAGTTGTCGCATCAATTCGCGTACAACGGTTAACCCTCCGACACCCGAATCCAAAAAACCAATTGGTCGATTGTCCATCTGCCTTCCTTTCAAAACAAGGGACTAAGAAAAATCTTAAAGTCCCCCTACTTATTTTATTGTGTAATCAGTCTTGCTTTTATTTCTTCTTCGTATTCAAAGATGCTTTTTGTTGGTTCAAAATTTGACGGTAAACCTGTTGTACCTTCGCTTCACTTGGACGTTGACCGCTAGCTCCCAATAAGGTACGAACCGCTTCAACATTCAAACGTGGGTTTGATGCAAATTCTTTTTCAAACTGCTTGCGAAGTAGGTACATACCTGCCAACATCCCACCAAAGAAAGCAAGGATAATCAATAAAATTGTCAAAAATGTAGACATAAGTGTTTTTCTCCTAAATTCAATATTTACACATTTTCTATTATACCAAAAAGGCCCTATTTTTCAAAGTCAAAGCCATACAATGTTGCAAAGTAATCCTCTGGTTTTTCGGCCCGTCGGATGAGACGAGTTTGGCCCGATTCTTCTAATAAAATCTCGGCAGAGCGAAGCTTGGCATTGTACTGATAGCCCATGGAATAACCATGCGCTCCTGTATCATGGATGACCAAGAGATCCCCAATCTCAGAGATAGGAAATTCCCGATTCTTGGCAAATTTGTCATTGTTTTCACACAAACTACCAACAATGTCGACTACTTCTGTCTCACCTTCTGGACGATCGAGATTGGTGATATGGTGGTAGGCCCCGTACATAGCAGGACGGAGGAGGTTGACAGCCGAAGCATCTACTCCTAGATAGGTCCGATAAGTCTGCTTCTTATGGGTGACATGGGTGACTAACAAGCCATGTGGTGCCAACATGAAGCGGCCTAATTCCGTATAGATTTTCACTTGATCTAAACCAGCAGGAATTAAAATAGCCTCGTAAGCACGACGGACACCCTCTCCAATCACAGCGATGTCATTCGGCTGGTCTTCTGGTTTGTAGTTCACTCCAACCCCTCCAGAAAGGTTGACAAAATCCAAAGTCACCCCTGTCTTTTCAACAACTTCTACAGCCAACTGGAATAATTGCTTAGCCAATTCTGGATAGTAATCATTAGAGACGGTATTCGAAGCCAAGAGGGCATGGATTCCAAAGCGCTTAACCCCCAAGTCTTTTAACTCACGGAAGGCTTGGATCAATTGCTCCTTGGTCATGCCGAACTTAGCCTCCTCAGGGTGATCCATGATATCCGTTCCCAGTTCAAACACCCCTCCTGGATTATAGCGGCAAGAGATAACCTCCGGTAGAGTCGCAACTGACTGTAAAAAAGCTACATCTTCGTAGGCATCCAAGTTGATAGTCGCTCCTAGTTGACGAGCAAAAACCATCTCTTCAGCCGGCGTATTGTTGGAGGAAAACATGATCTCTTGACCTGTAAATCCTAATTTTTGTGCCATCAGCAACTCCACATAGCTAGCACAGTCCACGCCACAGCCTTCTTCTTTGAGGATTTTTAGGATGGCTGGATTCGGGGTCGCTTTGATAGCGAAATACTCCTTAAATCCTGGATTCCAAGAAAAAGCTTGATGGAGGGCACGGGCTGTCTGCCGGATACCAGCTTCATCATATAGGTGAAAGGGAGTTGGATAGGTTTCCGTAATTTGTTTTAATTTCTCTCTGCTAATAAATGGACGTTTCATGTGAAGCTTCTCTTTCTATCAATTTTCTTTAGTATATCACAAGTTTTCCAACAAAAAAAGCCGGTTCCCCGGCTCTTTTTCTTAATCGTTGCGTCCAAAAATACGTAGAATATTGATGAACAAGTTGATGAAATCAAGATAGAGTTCCAAAGCCAAAGCAACAACCCATCCATTGATTGGCTGACCATTGGATTGTTCATAGACATAACGAATCTTTTGGTTATCCCAAGCAGTCAAACCTGCAAAGATAATCACACAAAGAATGCTAAGGACATAATCCATACCAGAGCTTTGTAAGAAAATGTTCGCAATCGAAGCAATGATAATTCCAATCAAGGCTCCCATAAATGCTCGGCCCATTCCAGACAAGTCTTTTTTGGTCACACGACCAATGGCTGACATGATAAAGAACATCAAGGCACTAACGACGAAGGCTTTATAAACTGTCGCTTGAGCATAGCGTGCAATGATAAAACTCAAGGTAAACCCATTCAAAGCTGAATAAGTTAAAAAGAGAGGCAAGGCCATAGGATTGTTTTTCACTGATTGTCTAGAAGCGACAAGGACCAAAATCAATTCAACGGCAATAGCAATATAGTAGACCCATGGAGCCTGAGTTAGTATATATATGAAGGTTTCTTGGAAAAGGGTCATCATCAAAGCTGAAACAACAGCTGAGATTCCAACTCCAACTCCAACTAGAGAATAAATTTTGCTATAAAAGCTATTAATCCCACTTTGTTCGTGGATAACGGTTTGTTGATTCATGATCAATTATTCCTTTCAAACTTAAATTATTATGATTTTAACATTTTTCGATGGAAAAGTCTCCTCTTTGACCACTTTTTTCTCATTGGTTCTGAGGCTTCTTTGATAGCCCAGTACTTATCGACCATGGTCACGAGGAAAGATTCTTTGTAGCGTGGTGGAGCAAGCGTCAAGCCCCACATATGTTTGAGGATGATATCCTCTTCTTTTTTATTGAGGCTTGTTATCTTTTTTGCGTTTCGGACAGCTATCCGAGGATGTACCCAGGCATGGCTCTTGTTAAATTTGACCTGTCGCCAATCGTAGTAAAAAAGATCGTGTAAGAGTGCTCCCCTTGCTGTACTTTTGGTATCCCAGCCCATCTTCTTAGAAATACGGTAGCTGGTGTAGCTAACATGAATGGAATGCTCCAAGCGGTTGGAATGAATATGGTGGGGAATTTCCTTTAATTTTTGAAGTTTGGGATGCTGGATCAAATGTCCGACCTCAGCCATATATTCTTTGTCTTGTCGATACATGCGTCTCACCTCCTCACATCTGACTAGCGCACTATTCTTCAATCATAGAAAAGATCAAAATCCCAGCAGCAACAGCGACATTCAGGCTCTCTGCCTGACCTGGCATGGTGATATGAACTAGCTGATCTGCATTCTCAGCCATCTTGGAACTAATTCCTTGTCCTTCATTTCCCATGACCAGTACAAAAGCAGGGACTTTCTCCACTTGCTTATAGTCAACGGAGTTTTGGGACAAGGTGGTCGCATAGATAGGTAGCTGACTTTCTTCAATGGCTGTTAAGAGTTGCTCCTTAGGTAAACGGATAACAGGAAGATGAAAATGACTCCCCTGCATAGAGCGCAAGGTTTTCATATTATACAAATCTGCCGATTGATCGGTTAAAAGCACCCCGTCAAAACCTGCTGCATCGGCAGTCCGAATCATGGTGCCGACGTTGCCTGGATCTTGAACATCCTCTAACAATAAATACCGCCCTTGAGTCAGCTGAAGATGCTGGATGGGCTGTATCTTAATTTCTGCCACGATTCCTTGAGGGCTTTTGGAATCAGTAATTTCTGATAAAACCTCCGGAGTTACGATGGTTACCTTCGTATCGACCTTGATTTTATCAACAAACTCTTCCAGAACAAAGACTTGTTCAATCGGAGCCTGATGATTGACAGCTTCTTCATAAAGATGCCAGCCTTCAATCAGGTATGAGTCTGTTCGGTATTTTTTTTGATGAAGTTTTTTAACTTTTTTAATCCCATTATTGGACTTAGAGGTTATAATATTCATAAGACTATTATACCACATTCACAGGAGGAGCTTCTCCGTCCTGAGTAGGAATTCCATCACAAGGAGAACAAGCATGCAAAAAGTTAAAATGACAGCCCAAGGTCGGGTTCAAGGTGTTGGCTTCCGTTGGGGAGTTTATAGCTTAGCGTTAGAAATCGGAGGTATTACAGGTCGGGTCTGGAACAATGATGACGGCACCGTCACTATCCTTGCGGCCTGTGAAGACAATGCCCACATGGCCAAATTTATCCAAGAAATACGAAAAGGTCCTACTCCTTTTTCAAAGGTTTTTTATTTAGATGTTCATCTGGCAAACTTCGAATCCTATAAAGATTTTAAAATTTCAAATTAAGTCCAGAGAACTATTGTTAATTTGATAAAAAAACAGTAGAATAGAAAGGTATTATTTAAAATTAAAGGATTAAAACTCGTGAAAAAATATAAACGTTATTTACTTGCTGCTCTCAGCTTGTCTGCTCTCCTCCTCTTAACAGGATGTGTCAGCATCGACAAGACAACCAAACAACCAACCGGTTTCGTCTGGAATCTGATTGGAAAACCGATGGGGGAAGCCATCAATTTCTTTGCGACAGATCTTGGCCTCGGCTTTGGTCTAGGGATTATCCTCGTAACAGTGATCGTTCGAGTCATCATCTTCCCTCTAGGTATTTATCAATCATGGAAGGCAACCTACCAGTCTGAGAAGATGAACTACCTCAAACCGATCTTTGCACCGATTCAAGAACGTATCAAAAACGCAGAGACTCAAGAAGAAAAACTTCTTGCCAACTCCGAATTAATGAATGCCCAAAAAGAAAACGGCGTCAGCCCATTCGGCGGCATTGGATGCCTGCCTTTGTTGATTCAAATGCCTTTCTTCTCTGCCCTTTTTTATGCAGCTCAATACACTCCTGGTATTAGCAAGGACTCTTTCCTTGGCATTGGTCTCGGTTCAAAAAGTCTGGCTTTAACCTTAGTTGTTGCTGTTCTTTACTACATTCAAAGTATGCTCTCTCTCCATGGTATCGAAGATGAAAACCAAAGAGAAACCATGAAGAAAACAGCTCTTGTAAGCCCAATTATGATTGCAGTCTTCTCTTTGATTTCACCAGCTGGCGTCACTCTCTACTGGGTAGTCGGTGGTTTCGTACAGATTATCCAACAATTTGTCATCAACTACCTCATCCGTCCAAGATTGCGGAAACAAGTTGCTGAGGAATATAAAAACAATCCTCCAAAAGCTCCAGCATCCAATGGACGTCGCGTTAAAAAAGATATCACACCTACTAATCCAGCTAACGCTAATCGTTCCCTTCCAACTAACGGAAACAAAAAACGAAACGCTGGAAAACAACGCAACCGTAACTAACACTAGCAAAAAGGCCGAGATATCATCTCGGCTTTTCCATTACTACAAAAAAAATGAGAGTGACTCACTCTCATTTTTTATTCTGTTTTTTCAACGTTTAAGATTTTCACTTGGTAGCTTCCTGCTGGAGTTTCAATCGTCACAGTGTCCCCTGTTTTGTTACCAATTAAGGCATGACCGATTGGACTTTCATTTGAGATCTTACCAGCAAAAGCATCCGCTCCAGCTGAACCAACAATAATGTAAACATCTTCTTCGTCTTCGCCAATTTCTTGCACGGTAACTGTTTTTCCGATTGCTACTTCATCAACAGCGACAGCATCGCTGTCGACAATTTCAGCATAACGAATTTTTGTTTCTAGGCTGGAGATTTGCCCTTCAACAAAAGCCTGTTCGTCTTTAGCTGCTTCGTATTCACTGTTTTCTGAAAGGTCTCCGTAAGAACGAGCAATTTTAATCCGCTCTACAACTTCTGGACGACGAACTAATTTCAATTCTTCTAATTCTAGTTCTAACTTTTGCTTTTCAGCTAGGGTCATTGGATAGGTTTTTTCTGCCATATTTCTTTCTCTTTTCTATTATTTTTTCGAACTAAAAAGGTGTGGCATGCCACATCCTCCTTAGTTTGAGCTGCTTTCTGTTAATTTGCTATTCACGTGTTCTTCCACGTTTTTAGTGTGTTCCTCATAAGTTTTTGCAAAATAGACTTCCCCAGTCTCTACATTTGCTACAAAGTAGAGGTAGTCTGTCTTGCTTGGGTTAACGGCTGCTTCAATTGCAGATACCCCTGGACTATCTACTGGACCAGGCATCAAACCAGTATTCTTGTAGATATTATAAGGTGAATCGATATTGGTGTCAATCGTTGCGTCTTCTTTTAGTGTCGTCTTCTTGCCTAATTGGCCTTGTGCGTACAAGATAGCAATATTACTTTGAAGAGGCATATCTTGATTCAAACGGTTATAAAAGACGCTTGCAATATCCTTGCGGTCTTTATCGGTAGCACCTTCTTTTTCAATCAAAGAAGCCAGCGTCAATGCCTCATTGACATCAATATTTTTAGCTTCCATGGTGTCATAGTAGGCTGAAAGATTTTGGTCCATTGCAGCTAACATCTGGTCTACAAGATCTTCCATTTTACTATTTTTTCCATAGCCATAAGTAGCTGGGAAGAGATATCCCTCCAAGCGGTAGCGTACGCCACTTTCTTTGGACGGCAAGGTTGCTAGTAACTTAGGATATTTGGCTACCATCTTTTCAATAAAAGCATCATCTTGGATGACTTTTAAGAATTCTTCTTGCGTATATGGAGTCTTGGCACCAGATTTGGAGCTTGCATCCACAGATACCACTTTCGCGATTTGATCAATCGTGTAACCCTCAGGAATCGTAATTTTTCCTAAAACTGGTGGTTCTGGGGTTTTAGTCCCTTGCTCTTGCAATTTTTGAATAATAGTATCGAGATCCATACTCTTTTGTAGATTGAAATAACCGGATTGGAAGTTCCCATAATTCTTGAACTTGGTGTAATAGTTGAAGAACTGGCCATTCTTAATCAAGCCTTTTTTCTCCAAAATAGTTCCAATTTCACGATTGCTAGAACCAGCAGGTATTTCAACGGTTACAAACTCTGTAGCCTTGGCATCCATGGCATTTAAGTTAGATTGAACATAGGTCACTGCAAAAATTCCAGTTGCAATTATTAAAACTAAAAGAATTCCTAAAACCGTCAAGACAATCCGCTTCGCAATAGTATTCTGTTTTTTCTTTTTTTGAACACGTTGGTCACGATCCTTGCGCGAAACACTAGATACCGGTTTTTCTTTTCTCGAAACAGCTACAGGCTGACTTGAACTTTCTGCTTCTCGAGTTGGCTCTTCGATTGGTAGAGGTGTTTCTTCTTGGTTCTCTTCGGCTACTTCCTGAATTGCAGGGACCTCTGTAACCTCTGGCACTTCTACTCTTTCTACTTCCACTGGAATCTCTACTGTTTCCTGAACCTCAGACTCTTCTGACACAAGCTCTGGAAGCGTTCCTTCCGTCTCGCCTTCTTTTTTTTCTGGAATAGAGATTTCTTGAACAGGTAAGTCATATTCTTTTTCAGCTTGTAAAATCTGCTTATTGGCTTCTTCAAGATCACGGAGAATTCGCTCTTTAAAGCTTAATAATTTTTCATTCTCTTGTTGGTTATCAGTCAAATACTTGACCTCCCTTGTCATAATCCTTAATATTATATCTTAAAAGGGATAGAAAAGCAATAGGAACGAGGCTTGAGCGCCTCAAATCCTATTGATCAGTTACTTGATGGAACCTCCCATACTAAATCGTACCAAACTTCTCCAGCATAGTTAGAGTCCGAGCGTCCTTCGTTTACAAAGCCGTTCCTTTCATAATACTCAATCAAGTAATCATGACAGGTCAAACTAACCCCTTCCCGTCCTTCTTCTAAGGCAAGATTTTTCATGGCTTCAAGCAGGGCTTTCCCGACCCCTAAGCCTTGGACAGACGGGGAAATCGAAAGACTCGTAAGGGTAATATAACCTCCTGGTAGATGGGACTCGTCTTTTACGTCCGCTGTAAAAGAGCGGTCCTCGACATATCTAGTTTGTGTCACTGGGCCTTCTAAATAGCCTAGGAGTTGGCCATCCTTGTCAGCGACTAAAAAGCTATTATTAAACGTTTCAATATGTTTTGCAAGCACCGTCTTATCTATTGCCTCTTCTGGACTAAAATTTTCCAGTTCTATGGCAACGATGGCTTCTAAATCCTTCATAGTTGCACGACGAATGTTCATTTTTCTTCCTTTCTATAGGGATAGGTGCCACATTAGGTGATAGCCCTCCACTCCTTCTTCCTTATCCCCTATCTCTAGTTGAAAATCATTCATTTCAAAATACGGAATCAACTCCTCTTGGCAGGTCACATGAATCCCTAACAAGGATTCTTGAGCTACAAGAGACTTGAGTGTGGCGAGTAGCAAGGTGCCAAACCCTTGTTTTCTAAAGTCTGGAAGAATTTCCAACCACAATAATTTTAAAGAGGGATTTTCGAACTGCTCCTCCATCTGAATCAGGCAACTTCCAATCACTTGCCCTTCAAATTCCAAGACCAGGGTTCTAAATCCATTCAGTTCTTGCTGATCCGCTCTTTGAAAAGAAAAATTTTGGGACGTGATCTGTTCGATCTCATCCCAATCATTTTCTTTAGCAAACCGAATCCTAACGCTTGGTTGCATGGTATCTCCCTATTGAACGTTATTGGTCAAGTTCCCAAGCAAACGTTCAAATGAATATTCATAGGTCTGGATATCTCCTGCTCCCATGAAGACATAAACGGCATTGTCATGATCCAAGAGTGGAGAAACATTTTCAGCTGTAATCACACCGGATTTCTTAATAATTTTCGCTTCTAGATCTTCTACTTTGACATCCCCATGATCCACTTCACGAGCTGATCCATAAATCTGTGCCAAGTACACCGCATCTGCCTGATTCAAGGCATCCGCAAACTCATCCAAGAGGGCAATCGTCCGAGTAAAGGTATGAGGTTGGAAGACCGCTACGATTTCCTTACTTGGGTATTTTTGACGGGCCGCATCCAAAGTGGCAATAATCTCAGTTGGATGGTGGGCAAAGTCATCAATGATGACGGTAGCGTTGACAATCTTTTCTGTAAAGCGACGTTTGACCCCGCCAAATGTTTTTAAGTGTTCCCGAACCAAATCAAGATCGAATCCAGCGATATAAAGCAAACCAACGACCGCTGTTGCATTCATGATATTGTGACGTCCAAAGGATGGGATTTGGAATTGTCCCAAATCTTCTCCACGGAAGTGAACACTAAAGATTGATCCCGTAGTAGAACGCAAGAGATCACTGGCTACAAAATCATTACCTTCTTTTTCAAATCCATAGTAGTAAATCGGAGCCTTGGCTGTGATCCGACGAAGTTCAGGATCTTCACCATAGATGAACAAGGCTTTGGAAATTTGTTTGGCATAATCATTGAAGGCATTAAAGACATCTTCTAAGCCAGTAAAGTAATCAGGATGGTCAAAGTCAATATTGGTGATAATCGAATACTCTGGGTGGTAAGGCATAAAGTGACGTTCGTACTCGTCTGATTCAAAGACAAAGTACTTAGCACCTTTCGAACCACGACCAGTTCCATCCCCAATCAAATAGCTAGTATCTGTGATATTAGACAGAACATGAGACAAAATTCCTGTAGTAGAGGTTTTCCCATGAGCTCCTGCTACTCCCATGCTGACAAAATCACGCATAAATTCACCCAAGAATTCATGGTAGCGTTGATAGGTATAGCCTTGAGCATCTGCATAAGCAATCTCTACGTTGTTCTCAGGTTTAAAGGCATTTCCAGCGATCAAGATTTGATCTCCAGTAAGATTTTCTTCGCTGAATGGTAGGATGGTAATCCCTGCTTGTTCTAGACCTCTTTGAGTAAAGTAATATTTCTCTACATCAGATCCTTGTACAGTGTGTCCCATCTGATGGAGCATGAGAGCCAAGGCACTCATACCAGCTCCTTTTATTCCGATAAAATGAAATGTTTTTGACATAGTTTCTCCTCTCGCTAGTCCAGATTGGTCACATTGAGTTCTTGTTTAATGAGTCTCGTTGGAATGTTTTGTTGATCCTTGTTATAGATTTGACTCTTTTTCAAGAAATCATAATTATTTTTTTGGGGTTTCTCTTCTTGGTGGGATTCTTGAACTGGATGTTCCTCAGCACCTTCTAAAAGGATCAATTGCTCTTGTTTCAGTCTCTCGCCGTATTTGATCAATTCACCTGGGGTTTCTTTTTGAAATGGAGCTGTTGGCTTCACTTTTGGCATGAAAGAAGGGGTGAATTTCTTACGATTAGACTTAGATGCAATATCCGCCGTCAAATACGGAGCCGTCCGCTTCTTTTTCAAATCCGCACGCGCTGCTTCACGAGCTTCTTCTGCGTAGCGATTCGCCGGGCTCTTTTTATCAACAGGCTCCTTGAAATCAGGAGTCATTGGCTGCCTTCTTGACTTAGGCACTTCAAATGGTTTTTGAAGGGATTTTTGTAGATTTTTTTGATAAGGTTGCTCTGCTACCTTTCCAGTAGCAATCGGCTCCCATTCTAAATAGTTTTTATCTGTATACTCCCCAAGAATATTACTAATGAAGTCCCCATCATCATATAAATTCATATGGGGCATTTGAGTTAGCATCAATTCATCATCTGCTACTTGAGGAAAATGCTTATCCGTCATCCTATTTCTTCCTTTCGACACTCCATTAATTATAAACTATTCATTTTATTTTTCAAGTTATTCTACCGAAATACCCAAAATTTCCCGAATTTCTTCAATAGAAAGGCTGGAGCGCGTTTCGGTGCCATCTAATATGGTAGAAACTAAATGACGTTTGCTAGTCTGGAGCTCTTGAATTTTTTCTTCGATGGTCCCTCGAGTAATCATCCGGTAGACCTCAACATTCTTATCTTGTCCCATTCGATGGGCACGGCCAATGGCTTGATCTTCTACCGCAGGGTTCCACCATAGGTCAACCAAAATAACCGTGTCAGCACCCGTCAAATTCAAGCCAACTCCACCTGCCTTCAAGGAAATGAGAAAGGCATCCCCTTGACCGGAGTTAAAGGCGTTGGTCATATCTTGGCGCTCATTAGCTGGCGTAGATCCTGTGATTTTAAACGAAGTCATCTTCAGAGCATCCAACTCTTTTTCAATGATATCCAACATGCCCCTAAATTGTGAGAAGATCAACACTCGTTGGTTTCCATCTTTGATCTGCTCTAGCAATTCTCGAAGGCTATCCAGCTTCCCACTTTCTCCAGTATAGTCCTCTAAAAAGAGGGATGGTGTATCACAAATCTGACGAAGACGCATCAAACCAGATAAGATTTCCATCTTACTGCGATTAAGTTCCTCTTCAGAAGAGCTTAGAATGCGGTCTTGCATTTGTTTCAACTGGGCTAAATAGATCGTTTTTTGATCGTCAGCCAATTCATTCTTATAGGTCATCTCAATCAAATCTGGAAGCTCCTGCAAGACTTCACTTTTTTTCCGTCTCATGATAAAGGGCTTGACGTATTGAGAAATAGTCGCTGGACTCAATTGTTTAAATTCTTTTTTACCCGGAAACAAACCAGGAAGAACAATTTGGAAAATCGACCAGAGTTCCTCTACATGGTTTTCTATTGGCGTTCCCGACAAAGCAAAGGTATGAGGAACATCGAATTTCCGTAAGTATTGAGCAATCTTGGTTTGGGAATTTTTCATGACCTGGGCTTCATCCAAGATTAAATATTGGTACTGATTTTTTTCGTATTGCTCTACGTCCTGGCGGAAGGAAGCGTAACTGGTAATCGCTACCTGAGGATTGCTTGCAATCACCTCGTCGCGACTTGCTTTGAGGCCATAGATGACCTCCACTTCCATTTGTGGAGCAAACTTTTCGAACTCCTCTTTCCAATTATAGATTAGACTAGATGGGGCTAAAATCAAAATCTTAGAATCCGCTGTCGCAACACTTGAGAGAAAGGCAATGGTCTGGAGGGTCTTTCCAAGTCCCATATCATCTGCCAAAATCCCCCCAAAGCCATAGTGATTAAGCATGGATAGCCAGCGGACTCCGACTTCCTGATAATCTCGAAGTTTAGCTGTCACTTGCAACTCACCCAAAGGAAATTGTTCTGGATGAATCAAGTCATGAGCCAAGCGACGAAACTCTTCAGAAAATTGGACATTGTCAGCTGACTCAAATAACTGGGAAAGCTGGAAGGCTGCAATGCGATTGGTTTGTAACTGACCTGTTTTTGTCTTCTTTGCACGAAGATTCAATAAAGTCTGACTAATCCGCTTGGTTTCTTCATCAAAGATTAGAACCTTTCCTGATTGACTGATATAATAGTCATTCTTCTCAATCAAGGCACTCATCACTTGCTCAACCTCAGAGGGATCAATGGAGTCAAATTCAAAACCAATCTCAAGGAGACGACCACTGGTTTGAATGGCAATCTTTGGCTTTTCAACCTGATACAGATCTAACAACTTATCCGAAACTTCGACCTCTCCCAGTTCTTCAAACAAGGGAAGGGTCTGCTGAAAGAAGGGATAGATCTGCTTGGGAAGGAGAGGAGCTCGTTTTGTTTGAAATTGATTGGTAAAGCCAGCTGTCAAGATGGTTTCAAAAACCAAACGTTCCTTATCAAAATTACTGGAATAAGGCAGATCCTTAAGTTCTTTCTCTGAGCGAACGATACGGTCCTCGTAGACAAAAACTAGATCCAGCAGCACTTCTCCTTGCTCCGATAAATCAAAAGCAAAGTGAGGTTGAAAATCGTGAATATAGAAATTACTTGGTGCTTTCACCTCACCAATTTTCCTGAATTGCTCTAAGCTATAGGTTAATTTGGTCTGATCAGACAAATCAAATTGAACATGTCTTTTCTGATCACTGGAGAGGGGTAAACTCTGCACAGCCTCAATCAAAATCTTTTGAAGCGGTGATATTTGATAAAAATGGCCATTTGCCAAAAGAAAGCGACCTTCCACCATTTTATAGGAAGCCACTTGGACCTGTAGTTCGATAAACTCCTTCATTTCCACTACTTGGAAAGAAAACAAGCCGGAATCTTCCTGGAGTTCTTGAAAGAATACTTCCTGATAGGTATCCAGTCCGACTTCAAGGGTAAAGGACGGTAAGTCCATCAATAATTGCACAGCTTCTTCAAAGAAGCTCATTGAAAAGTAAAGATGACGACCCCCATTTGGAAAGAAGAGGGCATCATGCACCGTATCTCCCGATAACAAGCCTTCTAAGAATCGAATTAAGGCACGACTTTCAGGGTCAAAGGCTGCATAGGAAATCGGCTCGTAATAACTTTTTCCAATCGCAAAATGGGACTGTTTTCTGATGGCTTGCAAAAAAGCTACAACATCCCGCACCACATAAGATCTCTCATCCGGTCTGCGATAGATACGAAGGGTCCACAAAAACTGACCGGAATAGTCGTCTACATGACCGGTTGCTGAAAGACCAAAACGGACTTCTTTGCTTTCAATTTTTGGTAGGACTTGATCTAAAAACAAACTTCCAAAAGATACTTTTTCCTTTGTTTCTTGACTTTCTGTTGCATCTTGCTCCAAACCAAGCAAGAGTTCCTTCCCTTCTTCATCATTTTTTAAAAAGGCTTCTCCTGCGGCTAAATGCACACAGAATTTTTTCTTCTGGAAAAACTCACAACTACAAAAAATTGCTTGATCATCTAGACTATAGCGGAGGGACTCATTGTCAATTCTGAAATAGAGGTACTGATTCTTCATTTCCTGTAGGGATACTTTCCCGTTTTCATAGAGAAGGATTCCTTCTGAACGGATTTTACCAGGAATTAATTTTGCCATATTTACCACCTTATGTTTATCCCTTTATTATATCATATCCCCTCTAAAATAGAAAAAAAAGACAAAGAATTGTAAAGAATTCAATACCTGATTTTACTATCACCTACTCTACTTTTCTTTTTCCATTCAAATTAAAGAAGAGGTATTCTTAGAAACTTCCCGTAGGTGAGTACGGACGTCAGCGAACTTCTATGAAGTTCCATGACTTAGTTTTGGACCTAAGGTTCCAAAACTCCCGAGTGCTAGAAACAATCTTGTTTCTAGCACTTTTCTCACGGCGGAAAGTTTCAGATCTACTTGAATGACTCCAAAAATAAAAGTCATTATTTGAAATATAGCTAGCTATTTTATGTTAAAAATGGTTTGTTTAGATTCTAAAAGGAACACCAAGTGTGTTCCTTTTATTTTATTCTCTTATAGCCTTCTTTTTTGAAATTTTTGATATGTTCTGAATAGTTGGCCAGTTCTCCAAACGTTTTTTTCTCATCGTTGGCTTTATTTAAGGCTTCAACATCTAAGTCTTGGTAGACGATCTTGGTATGAATCATCAGTCCACCCTCTTTCGTCCGACTCACATCTGTTGTATAGCCCGAAATTCCTTTTTTAGGTTCAACAATTTCTTTTTTAATATATTCGAACTCAGAGTCATCTTCAATATTTACATTAAAATTATCAGCCCAAAACTCTTCAGAGATCATTTGATTGGCTCTATGTCGAATCGTCACTCGAAGAAGAATGTCTTTATCTTTTTTCTCATAGGTTTCTTCTCTTTCAATGCTACAAGCTGTTAGTCCTAGAAACACAATGAATGGGACAGCCAACATGAGTCCTTGTTTCAAAATTTTCATAAATACCTACTTCCGTTTCCGAGCAATCAAATGGATTGGGGTTCCTTCAAAGACAAAGGCTTTCCGAATTTGATTTTCCAAGAAACGAAGATAAGAGAAGTGCATGAGCTCTTCTTCATTGACAAAGACCACAAAGGTTGGTGGTTTGGTAGCAACCTGAGTCGCATAGAAGATTTTTAGACGTTTTCCTTTATCTGTCGGTGTCGGATTAATGGCAATGGCATCCATGATGACATCGTTCAAGACAGCTGAAGGAATCCGTGTATTTTGGCTTTCACTGATCTGCTTGATCATATCTGGTAACTTGTGCAAGCGTTGTTTGGTCAAAGCAGAGACAAAGATAATAGGTGCATAAGATAAGTATTGGAATTGATCTCGAATATCATCTTCCCATTGCTTCATGGTGTGGTTATCCTTTTCAAGGGTATCCCACTTATTGACCACGATGATCATCCCTTTCCCAGCTTCATGGGCAAATCCGGCAATCCGCTTATCGTACTCGCGGATTCCTTCTTCTGCGTTCAAGACCATCAAGACCACATCCGAGCGATCGATAGCCCGCATAGCCCTCATCACAGAATATTTCTCTGTATTTTCATATACTTTACCAGATTTTCGCATTCCGGCTGTATCAATCATGGTGTACTCTTGGCCTTCTGCATCGGTGAAATGGGTGTCAATCGCATCCCGCGTAGTCCCTGCTACAGGACTGGCAATGACGCGGTCTTCCCCAAGGATGGCATTGATCAGACTAGATTTTCCGACATTTGGGCGGCCAATCAAGCTGAACTTAATGACATCTGGATTTTCTGGCTCCCGATCCGTCGGAAGGTTTTCAACAATAGCATCCAAGACATCCCCTGTACCAATCCCGTGCACAGATGACACTGGCAAGGGTTCTCCCAAGCCAAGAGCATAGAAATCATAGATGTCAGTTCGCATCTCTGGATTATCGACTTTATTGACTGCTAAAATGACTGGTTTGTGGGTCTTGTAGAGCATCCGAGCCACATACTCATCTGCATCGGTAATCCCTTCTTTTCCAGATACGACAAAGACAATGACGTCTGCTTCATCCATGGCAATCTCCGCTTGGTGCTTGATTTGCTCCATGAAAGGTGCGTCCACGTCATCAATCCCGCCAGTATCAATAATACTAAATTGATGGTTGAGCCACTCAGCCGTTGCATAAATACGGTCCCGAGTAACCCCTTCGACATCCTCGACAATGGAAATCCGCTCACCGGCAATCCGGTTAAAGAGCGTTGACTTCCCGACATTTGGACGTCCTACAATGGCAACAGTAGGTAAAGCCATGGTGTCCTCTTTTCTCTTATTTTTCTAGTTGGTGTTTCTTTAATAATTCTGCCGTAGCAGCTGGTTCTTCCTGTCCAAATTGGGCAGCCAAACGTTGGCTCCAAGTATCCGTTGCCCGTGCCCCAGCATAGGCAGTCTGTACTCGATCAAAGGCTTCAATCACTTCAGGAGTCTGCTCCTGGTAACTTTCTTTGAAGACAACAGCTTCCAAAGGAAGGCGGGGCTTCACAGGATGGTTCTGATTTGGCACTCCTAAAGCCATCCCAAAGACAGGATAGGTGTAGTCTGGTAAGTTAAATAGTTTCGCCACTTCAGCTGCTTCATACCGAACCAAACCAATAATGACTCCTCCGTAGCCTAGACTTTCAGCAGCCAGCAAGGTATTCTGACCTGCCAAGGCAGCATCTACAGAAGTAATCAATAAATTATCTGGTCCTTCTGGATGGAATTGATCCGTATGCATCCGAACCCCTTTTTCAGCTCGGTTGAGATCTCCTACAAACAGTAAGAAAACAGAGCATTGACGAATCGCCTCCTGAGGGACGAATTGGTAAAGCGCCTCTTTCTTTTCCTGGCTTCTCACTAAGATAATGGAATAAGACTGGAAGTTCTTCCAAGAGGAAGCCATCTGTCCTGCTGTTAGGATCGCTTGAAGGTCATCCTCTTTGATGTCCTCCTCCTTAAAGCGACGGACAGAAGAATGAGATTTCATCAAATCAATTATAGTATTCATCGGCGATTTTCTCCCTCTAGGCGGACTTCTTTAGCAAGGAACTTAATTCGCTCCATGACACGTTTGGCTTGCCAAGTCTCATCTCCATTCCGTGATGTAGCAAAATGACGTTCTAAATCTTCAAAATTGAAATTCGAAGTAAAGAAGGTTGGAAGAATCTCCTGCATCCGGTGTTGCAAAATCACTTGCAAGACTTCATCCCGGACCCAAGGCGACATCTGCTCCGCCCCAATATCGTCTAGAATCAAGATTTCAGCCTTCTTGACCTGATCCAACATCTCTTTAACTTGCCCTGTGTTGATGGCATTTTTGACATCGATGACAAAGCTTGGAAAATGCAAGAGGGTTGAAGAAGCCTGCCGTTTTTCAGACAAGTCATGAGCAAGAGCTGCCATCATATAGCTTTTCCCAACTCCGAAATCTCCGTATAGAAAAATTCCTTTACGAGCTTGAGGATAGGAAGCAACAAAATTGGCCAACTCTTCAAAGGCTCCAAAACGTCCCCGATCATCCAAGTCGACTTTCGCTAAGGAAGCTTCCTTCAAGGTACTTGGCAAGTTAATCAACTGCAAGCGTTTATTGATAGCAGCTTGTTTTTGTGCCTCAATCAACTCAGGTGTCTCTTCATAGGAAACATCCGCATAGCCCTCATTCATGACCAATACAGGCTTATACCCTCTTGCAATATAATCTTCATCCCCTAGGACAAAACGATTCCGTTCACTGATGTATTGGTTAAATTTGGAAATGCTGCGACGGATTTCTGCTTCCGACAAGGCTTCCTTTTGAATAAAGTTTGCAATCTCAGGTTCGGCGAGAATTTGAGCTACCAATTCTTCATAATTGAACTGCTGTGATCGATTCATCTGGGATATGGTTTTCCCTACGCTCTCCATTTACTCCCCTCCTTGATTTAATTTCTCGAGCAAGGCCCGTTTTTGTTGTTCCAAATCAGCCTGTTCTTCCTGGCTGGTCTGATTGGTATAGTTAGGCTGACTCCACTTAGGAACATTGGTTTTTCCAGTCGCTTGTCCACTCTTAGTTGCTTTCTCTTTTGCTTTTTGTGTATGAGAGTCTTGGCGCTGGCGGATCTTCAGGACAGCCTCCTCGGCCGTTTTAATCCCCTCATACGCAAAATCATTCCCAACCTTTAAAGCATATTTTTCATTGAGATTGGCAGAAGCAACCTTATTAAAGGTCAAGAGCAAAATCACGTTTATGACTTCATCTAAGAGACCTAACTGGGCCAAATCAGAAATCACCTTACGCTCAGATTGGGTCACGACAGCCTTACGCGCTTTTTTAATTCCTGCTAAAAATTGGAGACTAGTCCTATTTTTAGCTTCTCGGATAATGGCTCTTTCCTGCGGAGTGAACTCATCCTTACCGTTTTCCTGTGGTTGTTGGGTTAGTTTCTGTCTCATCCGCTTGGTCGAAATGATCAAATTAGCCGCTGTCTCCTTGGCCAAGAGATAGGTCTCATACCAAGTCCAATTCTTCTCTTCTGTGATGGCATAGAGAACCAAGAGGTCTTCTTGTTCGTTCTCAAAACGGAGACCATCTCGCGCCATTAATTGTTTAAAGTGCTCCAAACTGAAGGAAGATGTTTTCTTCTGATGGGTCGAAACTCCATCAATCCCAAAGACAGAGGCAAAGTTCACCTTCCGTTTTTCGCCCTCTGGTTTTTCAGGAAGCAAGTCACGAACTGCCGCTTCTCCTATTTTTTTCTCCAGCAATTTCTGATAAGCAACATTGGCAAAAAATTGATCTGCTTCTAGCGGAGCCAAAAATCGGAACTGAAGTCCTTCATCTGTCTCAAAAACCTCTAGTAAATTCATGGCAATCAAACGGTCTAGACTTTCGAGAAAATGAGCGAACCCTAGATCCAAATGATTTAAAACAACAGCAATCAGCCGTTTTTCTTTCCCCTGATCATAGAGACTCAGCAGAAAAGTATATAATTGACTTGCTTGAACACCTAATATTGGTCCATACAGATGCGTGAAAGAGGCTCCTGTAGGCGCTAAATAATTATTCTTCAAGAAAGAAAATGAAGTATTGGGCTTCATCTATTTTTCCTTTTTCTTCTTCGTTCCTTTGGTAATCTGCTTTAAGAGACTTTCCAATTCACCAACATCCTTGAAACTACGATAGACACTCGCAAATCGAACATAGGTAATTTCGTCCAATTCTGCTAACTCGTCCATGACAAGTGATCCGATATAGTCACTCTGGATCTCATTTTCACTCTGACTACGAATCTTTTGTTCGATTCGCCCCACAATTTCCTCAATTTCGTCACTCGACACGGGACGTTTCTGAGCAGATCGAATAATCCCATTAAATATTTTATCTCTAGAAAACTGTTCCCGGGTGCCATCTTTTTTCACCACAACAAGAGTCCGCTCTTCTACTCGTTCATAAGTGGTGAAGCGATGATGACATTCATCACATTCTCTTCTTCTACGAATCGTTTTCCCGTCTTCTGCCTGGCGACTATCTACAACACTAGACTTATTTCCGCCACATTTTGGACACCGCATGGACACCCTCCTTATCGTTTCTTAATACTTTATTCTATCATATTTAGGGCTAAAGTGAAAGCAAGGGAAATAAAGAAAATCCCTAGCCTCCTGGAGGGATAGGGATTTGAATATTATGGTAAATACAAGTCAGCTGACAAACCATAATGGTCGCTAACGAGAGGCTGACTAGAACCATCAAACACAACTTCTAGCCGTTCGATAACCCATTCTTTTGAGGTGAAAATATAATCAATCCGCAAGGGTACTTGATTATCATCCCATCCATCAATTCCAGGACCTACAGTGTAAGTCCCCTTGGTCTGGCGAGCTTCAATAAAGCTATCTTGAAGAGCTAGCGGGCTCGCTAAAATGGCTTCATAACCTTCTTGCCCAGCTGGATTATTAAAGTCCCCAGCTAAAATCAAAGGCTTTTGCAATTGGCTAAAGCGTTCTTCTAAACGCGCCCACTCTTGCTGGAAGCCTTTGTCCCACCAAGAGAGGTGAACACTGGCAACAGCAATGTCTTTCCCATCAACTTGGGTTTCTGCAATGGCAATCCGTCGTGTATGATAATCTGTTGGATCATTCACATCTGAAACCAAGAGTTCGCTTGCCTGGATTGGGGTACGCGATAGAATCGCCACGCCTTCATGATAACGGTCATAGCCGATATGGTTATAAGCCCATGTCCAGTGGTAGCTCAATCCTTCTTCTTCTAATTTTTCAACTAAACAACGAACATAGTGATCCTGATGGATCGGCTCCGCAGAAGGAGTTGGATGGTACAAGTCATTAACAGGAACAACTGGACTTTCGATGGTCTGATTTATTTCTTGGAAACAAATCACATCGTATTGCTTTGCAAGAATGTCTTTTAATAAGTCCTCAAATTTTTGTTGGGGATTTTCTTCCATCCAACTATGAGTGTTTAAAGTTAAAAATTTCATGATCCTACTCTCCTAATAGAGAATTCCCTGTATCCAATAGATACAAGGAATAACTCTCATAGATTATAATTCAACCTTAGCAACCACAGCATCTGCTGGAAGTTGACCAGTTTGTGTAAGAGTGACAGATTGAATAGCTGCACCATTTGTGAAGACTACAACTGTTGTAGTTGCACGTCCAGCTTCACGAATAGCATCCAAATCTGCTTCTACCAATAGGTCTCCCGCCGCCACTGTTTGGCCTTCTTCTACCTTCACTGTGAAAGGTTTACCTTCCAGACTTACAGTATCAAGACCGATGTGAACGAGGACTTCAAGACCAGATTCTGTTACCAAACCAAGCGCATGTTTGGTAGGGAAGACGCTTGTCACCTTACCAGCTACTGGTGAAACAATCTGACCATTTGCTGGTTCAACTGCAAATCCGTCACCCATCATTTTTTGTGAGAAGACTGGATCTTGAACTTTTTCTAATTCAATGACTTGTCCTTCAGCAACTGAGTGAACTTCTTCCGTCACCCCTTTAAAGGCAACTTCTGCTTGTTGAGCCGCTGTCTTTTGACTTGGAAGAGTTTCAGGAATCACTTCACCTGAGTCTAACAAATCTTGGATATCTGATTTCAAGACGTCCGCTTTTGGACCGTAAATCGCTTGGACACCTTGTCCTTTCATGACAAGTCCCATTGCTCCTTCAGCCTTCCATTGTTCTTCTGTTCCGACTTTTGTTTCGTCTTTAACAGTCACACGAAGACGAGTCATACATGCATCTACATCGACGATATTGGCACGACCACCAAGAAGGTTGATCACGTTAACTGCTTGAGAAGCAGCGGCCACTTTACCTGAACCTGAAGTTTCAGATGCATCTACATCTCCTTCAGCTTGTTCGTAGTTTCCATTACGTCCAGGAGTTGCGTAGTTAAATTTCTGGATCATGAAGTTTGCAATGAAGTACATGATCACAGCAAAGAGAATCGTTACCCAAATGAAGTTAAAGATGTCCATACCAAGGCCAGCTTTAATGGTCATTGGTGTACGAGTCAAGAACTCAATTGATCCAAATGAATGGACACGGAGATTGACGATATCTGCCATCGCGAAGGCTGCACCTTGTACCACTGCATAAACGAGGTAAAGAGGCATTGCTACGAACATAAACATGTACTCGATTGGTTCTGTAACCCCTGTGAGGAAGGTTGCAAGAGCAGTCGCAATCATCATCCCTTTGTATTTGTGTTTCTTATCAGGGTCTACATTACGGTAAATGGCAAGGGCAACCCCCATCAAGATACCGAATGAACCGATCATTTGTCCCACTTTGAAACGAGCAGGTGTGACAGTATCCAACAAGTGTTGGTAAGTAGCAGGGTCAGAAACTTTTGTATTTCCTAAGTCTGTAATCCAAGCCAACCAAAGTGGATCTTGACCAAATACTTGAGTGCCTTTTGCTGCACCAGTTAACACTTCATAAGTACCACCCAATTGTGTGTAGTTGATTGGGATAGTCAACATGTGGTGAAGACCAAATGGAAGCAAGAGACGTTCCAAGGTACCGAAAGCAAATGGTGCTAAGATTGGAGCAGTCTCTTTTGAGTTAGCAATCCAAATACCAAAGTTGTTAATTCCTGTTTGGACTACTGGCCATAAGAATGACAAGATAAGAGCCACAATTGCAGAACGAAGGATAACGACAAATGGAACAAAGCGTTTCCCGTTAAAGAATGATAGGGCATCTGGTAACTTGCGGTAGTTGTAGTATTTGTTAAAGGCTGTTGCCCCTACAAAACCGGCAATAATCCCAACGAAAACTCCCATATTCAAGGCAGGTGATTCTAACACACTCGTGAAGTAATCAGCAACCTTGATAGATCCACCAAGAAGTGTTTTCACCTTCGCTTCTGGATCTTTCAGCATATCTCCTGTTACACCGAACATCACACCAGTGATCCGGTTAATCAGGATAAAGGATAGACCTGCTGCAAAGGCCCCACCCGCACGTTCTTTCGCCCAGCTACCACCGATAGCGAGAGCAAAGAGGATGTGGAGGTTTCCGATAACCCCCCAACCGATCTGTTCAAGAACACCACCGGTAGTTACCAAGAAACCAAGTTCTGGATTAATCATTGCAATGGTTTTACCAAGACTGATCATCAGACCTGCCGCCGGCATAACTGCAATGACCACCATCAACGCTTTACCGAATTTTTGCCAAAATTCAAAGCTTAATAGACTTTTGAATGATTGTTTATTCATCATTCGACCTCCTTATAAAATTGAAATGCCCGCAATACGAGAAAACGTTTGCATATTTCACTTACTATTATACCACTTTTTTTTCTTTTGTAAAGCCCTTACATGTAAATTTTTAATTCACAAACATTATATACAAAGGCCTTGGGAATACTGTAATCCAGGCAAACGTTTGCTTCTTTCACAAGATTTTAAAAAAATTTTTTTAAAAATTTTTCTTTCTTCTTTTTTGACAAACAAAAAAATCCCTTTGAGATTTCTCATCAAAGGGATTGTTGTTATTCTTGCATTTGGTAGCCGACACCTCGGACAGTTTTGATATAGCTCTTTTGTCCTGGAAGATCTATTTTCCCACGAAGATAGCGAATATAGACATCAACGATATTGGTTTCTGCTGTACTCTCATATTTCCACACCCGCTCTAAGAGTTGCTCCCGACTAAGGACATGTTTGCTTCCCATCAAAGTTGCTAATAAATCATATTCACGACGTGTCAGATCAATTACTTCTTCTCCCCGATACACCATATGATTCTCGACATCAATTCGCAAATTCCGATAGGAAGTGGGAACTTTCATCTGATTACAATGTTGGTCAATAAAATCACGGCCTCTAAAAATAGCGACGATTTTCTCAACCAAATCACTGATCACGAATGGTTTGATGACATAAGATACCGCAAATCGTTGGATACTCTCCATATGCTCTGAAATTTTCTCACGACTATCTAAGACAATCAAGACTGCTGCAGGACGAATCTTGCTCAGACGCTGGGCAAACTCTTCCCCACTCATATCTTCTAGTTCGTAATTGAGAAGAATTAAATCATATTCTGTAGCCTGCAGGAGTTTCAAGGCCATTTCCCCTTGTTCTACCAAATCAACTACATAGCCTGCTTTCTGAAGTTCTAAATCAATAAAGCGCGCTAAATTCTTTTCATTTTCTACTAGTAATATCCGCTTTGTCATAACCTACAATTATTTTTCGTCGTACCAAGAATAGTGGAAGGTACCTTCTTTATCCTTACGTTGGTATGTGTGAGCACCGAAGTAGTCACGTTGTGCTTGGATCAAGTTGGCTGGAAGATCTGCTGAACGGTAGCTATCAAAGTAAGTGATGGCTGCTGAGAAGGTTGGGACTGGCACACCAGCTTGAACCGCAAGAGCTACGATATCACGAACAGATTGTTGATACTTAGCAGTGACATCCAAGAAGTACTCATCCAAAAGAAGGTTAGCAAGGTCTGCATCACGGTTGTATGCATCCGTGATCTTTTGCAAGAAACGAGAACGGATGATACAGCCATCACGCCAGATAGAAGCGATGTCTGCAAATGGCAAGTTCCAGTTGTTTTCTTTAGATGCAACACGCAATTGTGCAAAACCTTGTGCGTATGAAATGATTTTTGAGAAGTAAAGGGCTTGACGGATCTTTTCGATCAACTCAGCCTTATCACCTTCAAATTTAAAAGCAGCTGGTTTTGGAAGCACCTTGCTAGCGTGTACACGTTCTTCTTTGTATGTAGAAATGTAACGTGCAAATACTGACTCCGTAATGAGTGACAATGGCACACCAAGGTCAAGCGCTGATTGGCTAGTCCATTTACCAGTTCCCTTGTTTCCTGCGGCATCCAAGATGTAGTCTACGATTGGGCCATCTTGACCTTCATCATCTTTACGTCCAAGGATGTCCGCAGTGATTTCGATCAAGTAGCTGTCCAATTCGCCCTTGTTCCACTCAGTGAAGATTTCAGCCATGTCTGCAGCTGAAAGTCCAAGCAAGTGTTGCATCAAATCATAGCTTTCTGCGATCAATTGCATATCACCGTACTCAATACCATTGTGGACCATTTTCACATAGTGACCAGCTCCATCAGGACCGATGTAAGTCACACATGGTTTACCATCTTCTGGTGCTTTTGCAGAGATTTCTTCAAGAACATCTGCTACCAATTCATAAGCTTCTTTTTGTCCACCAGGCATGATAGAAGGACCTTCAAGGGCACCTTTTTCACCACCAGAAACACCTGTACCGATAAAGTTGATACCTGAGTTCGCCAACTCTTCATTACGACGGATTGTATCTTTGTAGAACGTATTTCCTCCGTCGATCAAGATATCGCCTTTGTCCAAATGTGGAAGAAGGGCTTGGATAGTTGCGTCAGTACCAGGTCCTGCTTGAACCATGAGCATGATCCGACGTGGTTTTTCGATTGAATTTACGAAGCTTTCAATATCATAGCTTGGCACGAAGTTCTTTTCAGGATGGCAAGCAACAACATCTTCTGTTTTTTCTTTACTACGGTTATAGATAGCAACTGTGTATCCACGAGATTCAATATTAAGGGCAAGGTTACGACCCATTACGGCCATACCAACAACACCAAAGTTTGCTTTTGTCATGTGACACTCCTCTTTATAGTTTGCCTATATTCTACCATTTTTTGACATCAAATGAAAGTAGAAAATCATCCCCTGCCCCTTCATGTAGAAAGATAGCTCCTATCTACTTTGAAGCAAAGAACAAAAAGTGCCTGAGTTACAGTTCTCAGACACTTTCCAATCGATTCTACTCATCGGCTTTAGAAGTTCATTCATTGGCTTCAAGAATTCTCACTACTTGTTGACCTGCATCATTTCTAGCTTCGACTTACTGCCAGAAAAGGACATTCAATTCCTGTTCCAGCACCCTATCTTCACCTTCCTTCAGCGAGCCTCTTGTCAAAGATTATTCTTCTCCGTCAAATAATCCTTGAAGACCAGCAAAGGGACTATTTTCTTCTTTCTTAATCGCTTGAGCTTCTTGGTACTCTTCCTCTGTCATGATCTTCCAATCATTGCCTTCGATAAACCCTTGTCCAGCCTCCTCTTCTGGAGTGAGGACCTTGAGAGGAATATTAAGCAGGATATTATCCGCTACGCTTTCACTCAGGTCAATTCTGCCCCCTTCAATAGGAAGAATCAGATCTTCCTCAAGAGCCTCGATATCTGCATCAGACTGTACATCCTCAGCGAACACCTCTGTCACAGGGTAGCTTTCTTGGAGTTCAACAGGTTCCATGCTTCGACTAGATGCCAAAACGATGGTGTAGTTCAACTGGTAATCCAAGACATAAAGACCTGTATCATGAGCTACTCGACCTGTCGCTGTCACATTCTTCAAATCAAGAATTTCTGGATTACGCTTTTGCAATTCTCTTAACAAATCCAACTCTTGAGCAAATGCTAGTCCTTCAGGATTTTTACGGATTTCTTGTGTAAATAAATTCATTCTATTGTCCTCAAATCTTCTAGATACTACTAGTATATCATGAAGCTGTCCCTTCAACCAAGATGTCTCCTCAAAAATTTGTTATAATCATGAAAAAGATACAGAGACTAGGCAAATTGGTGTTGTACACAAGGGTCCCACATCTCTTGAACAAAAGATGGTCACTTGCTAGGGCATTGATCAATGTTAGATAGAGGAGAATTCATGAAAGAAATCGGAGCAGTTTTTCGGCAAATACGTGAAAGTCGCCACATCTCTTTAGAGGAGGCTACAGGTGGTGAATTTTCGCGCTCCATGTTATCTCGATTTGAAAGGGGGGAAAATGACCTGACGACGCAACGGTTTTTTCAGGCCCTTCAACAAATCAAAACCAGTCTCAGTGAGTTTTCCCATCTAGCTGGAATCGATCAGCACTCTTTTATTCCCAAATTGTTGAAAGAGCACTATGAAAACATGAGCTTGGAACATGATCAAGCCTTGTACCAAAGCTACCAGCTAGCCTATCAGAAAGATCACAAAAAAGAAGACTTATTAGCCAGCATTATTCTCAAGGCCCAAATGCTTGGCAACTATCCTGAGGTAGAGTTGGCCGCTAGCCAAGAGGAACTAGATTTCCTCTATGACTATCTCTTCTCTGTCATGATCTGGGGAAATTTTGAGTTAAGCCTATTTTCACTGACCTCTCCTCTTTTCTCTAGTCAGCTCTATCGACAATACACAGAGGAATTGGTCCAACGGGAGGACTTCAAGCTTCTCCTAGACTCTTCTCTGCCTGCCCTCAACTCTATTTTTCTCAATGGTTTTTTTCTGGCCATTAGTTCAAAAGAATTTGAAGATGCAACCTATTTTGATCAGCTGATCAAGGACCACTTTTACTCTGAAAACGAAGCCTACCTTCGGACGGTTTATCTCTATGCCAAAGGGGAACTTCTTTATCGAAAGGGAGAAAAAGAAGCTGGTCTAGAAAAGATGGAGCAGGCCATTCAGGTTCTATCCATCCTTGATTGCAAGGTTAGTGCCAACTACTACAAACAGGGTATGCAAGAACTTATCAAGGAATCCTGAAAAGAGAGTGGGACAGAAATCGGTAATTCGTTAGAATTCGATTTCGTCGTCCCACCTCCGCACAGTTGAGTAGGGCTGTAAAAGCTGATGAAATCAGCGTAGTAGAGCCCACTCAACCACTGCGTCTTGCTCGACAATCCAAAGACAATTGAGAGGCTAGGACTTTTGTCCCAGCCTCTTTTTGTTGAAAATATGCAACATTTTGATTTTCTTGTTTTTGAGGTCTACAATAGAACCATCAAGCAAAGAAAGAAGGTTCCTTCCATGATGACCAAACTAAAAAGATACTTCCTTCATTTGTTTCTCAAGCATACCAGCGTCTACCTAAAAGATCAGAAACTTCTTCTCTCTGAAGAGGAGAAATTGGAGGTCTTTAAACAGATTGTTCGATCCATCAAACAAGTCCTAGCAACTGTTCACACGAAGGGGGAAGGTTTATGAAACTCTTAGCTCGTAATAAAATTTTTGCCTTACTCAGTCTTTCTCGCTTTTTGAATACCCTTGGTGCTGCCATCTACAATCTGGTCTTTGTGGTCTTTGCTGCCAGCATGCCGCAACCGAGTCTGGCAGTTGGCATTGCC
Organism: Streptococcus sp. SCPM-O-B-23252 (M501); assembly: GCF_058200355.1. Lineage (NCBI taxonomy): Bacteria > Bacillati > Bacillota > Bacilli > Lactobacillales > Streptococcaceae > Streptococcus > Streptococcus sp. SCPM-O-B-23252 (M501). The sequence goes on along the minus strand of NZ_JBYQGS010000001.1, from coordinate 253,452 downwards.
AATCTCATTGTGTTTATTCCTAGCCTCTTTAGCATTTTTGTTGGGATGAAGGCTGACCATACGAAGAAAAAAGCTAACTGGTTGATCCGCATCGGCTTTCTCCAAGCCATCCTCTTCATCCTTATTGCTCTCATGACCAAGATTCCAGGTTACCTGGCCTTTTCGATCGTTTGCTTCTTGAATATTGTGTCAGATTGTTTCAGTGATTATCGCGGGGGCTTGCAACTTCCCATTATGCAGAAGAACATCCCTAGCGAGGATTTAATGGAAGCTTATTCCTTTAATCAACTGCTTAGTATGGTCTGCTCGATTTCTGGACAAGCTCTAGGAGTTTGGCTTCTAGCCATCAGCCATCAAAATTTTGCACTAGTCGCTTCGATCAATGCTCTGACATTTCTCCTTTCTTCCACTTGTCTTTTCATCCGACGCAGTCAACTGACCCACGAACCTATTCAAGTGGAATCTAGTAAGAACGTTTCTTTCCTTCAAGAATGTCGAGACATGTATCGCAATGTCACCACTATCTTTGCAGACGAAGAGGTTCACAATTTTGGAAAACTTCTCCTATCCTTAATTTTTATCAATGCCTTAGGGGGATCCATCTCTGGGATCTACAATTTGCAACTGCTTCACTCTCCCTTCTTTCATTTGAGCTTCAGCCAATCTCTCTTGATTTTAGAAGCTGTAACGATCTTAAGTATGGTCTGGGCTAGCCTGACACCCCATGACTATTTTTCCAAGCAATCGCTCCATCATATCCTACTGTGGATTGCAAGTGGCCTGAGCATCCTTGGCCTCACAAATATTTTGGTGCGCTGGGATATCCTTTCCCTTTTACTCATCACTTTCCTCGGTTATCTTGTTGCAAAAATAAATCCAAAAGTTTCCAGTCTTTTAATGAGCAAACTGCCAGCTGAAAAATTAGCTTCTACCTCTAGCTTTTTGGGACTGATGGTAAGCTTTGCCATGCCACTTGGAACAGCCCTTTTCTCTAGCTTAGCTATCTGGAACCTCTCTCTTGCTTGGGGAATATTTGCCTTCCTTGGTTTCACTACCCTCCTCTTAACAACTAAATAAAAAACCCACCATTGGGTGGATTGAGCTTAAAGACAAAATTATCTTTTATACAATTCTATTAACTTCTATAAAGATAAATACTTTTTATTCTTTAGAGTTATTCAATCATCTACTGAAACTTTCCGCCGTGAGAAAAGTGCTAGAAACAAGGTTGTTTCTAGCACTCGGGAGTTTTGGAACCTTAGGTCCAAAACTAAGTCATGGAACTTCATAGAAGTTCGCTGACGTCCGTACTCACCCAAGGAAAGGTTCTAAGATGATTGTGTCTTCAATCTGAATCCACTGTTTGGTGGATTTTTTTACATATTTCTTAATCTTTCAACCCGCTCAGCAATGGGTGGGTGGGTATAAAAGAGCTTTTGAAAGCCGGATTCTTTTTTAGGATCGTTGATAAAGAGAGCACTACTTGCACTATCAACTTCTCGTTGCATAGGCACACTGTTATCCAGCTTCAAAAGAGCATTAATCATCCCTTGAGGATTCCGTGTTAATTCAACACTGGAGGCATCCGCTAGGAACTCCCGTTGACGAGAAATGGCTAACTGAACCAAAGTCGCCGCTAATGGCGCTAAAACGATAGCAATCAAGGAAAGGATCAGAATAATAATTTCTAAACCACTGCCCCCTTCGCGATCATCATCCCGTCTACGGCCACCGCCCCACCACATCATACGGCCACCAATACTAGAGAGCATGGTGATGGCACTAGCAAGGGCAACCGCAATCGTGGAGATGCGGATATCGTAATTGCGAATATGGCTGACTTCGTGTCCGATGACTCCCTCCAATTCCTCACGGTTCATCACAGCTAGAAGACCTGTCGTTGCTGCAACAGCAGCATTTTGAGGATTGGATCCTGTCGCAAATGCATTCATCGAAGGATCATCTACAATATAAACTCGAGGCATAGGGATTTGAGCTACCATAGCCATATCTTGGACAATATGGTAGAGTTGAGGGGCTTGCTCTTCGGTCACCTCACGCGCTCCGTTCATCCGCATGACGACCTCGGTTGATTGGAAAATCATGCTAAAGGCATAAATCCCACCAATAATCAAAGCTAGGATGACGCCACCAAGTGAGGAGCCTAACCAGAGGTAGCCAACGGCTGCTCCGATGAGAGCCAAGAGTATGAAAAAAGCAATAAGGAGAATCCAGGTTCTCCTTTTATTGCTTGCAATTTGGTCAAAGAGCATATTAGTCTCCTAATCCGCTAAAGTCCACCTTTGGTACTGCTTTTTCTTCTTCAGGCACTTGAAGGAACTCGGCTTGTTTGAAGCCAAACATTCCAGCAATCACATTTGTTGGGAAAGTTTCCAACTTGACATTGTAGTTGCTTGTGACACTGTTGTACAATTGACGAGCATAAGAAATTTTGTTTTCTGTGTTAGTCAATTCTTCTTGCAATTGCATAAAGTTGGTGTTGGCTTTCAAGTCTGGGTAGTTTTCAGCCACCGCAAAGATACCTGCCACTTGACGTGAAAGAGCATCACTTGCTGCCATGGCTTCTGCAGGTGAAGAAGCTTGCGCTACTTGTTGGCGAAGTTGAGTCACTTTTGCTAGTGTATCTCCTTCGTACTTGGCATAGCCTTTAACGGTTTCGATCAAGTTTGGAATCAAGTCATTCCGACGTTTCAATTGTACATCAATTTGACTCCAAGCTTCACGAGTCTGCATGCGGCTTTTCACCAAACCGTTGTAAACTCCAACAATTAAAAATGCGAGGACCACAAGGACCCCAAGAATAATCCAAATCATTTTATTGAATTCCTTTCATTTCTTTAGTACCAGTATATCAAATTTCCCTTATTTTGTGGTAAAATTATCTTATGAAACCAGAAGAATTTTATGTCCGTTTAGCCGACCTTGGCTTCCCATTAACTAATCGACAAAAAGAGCAATACGAACGCTATTTCGAGCTCCTCGTGGAATGGAATGAGAAAATTAATCTCACTGCCATCACAGAAAAAGACGAAGTCTATCTCAAGCATTTTTATGATTCTATCGCTCCCATTTTACAAGGTTTGATCGAAAATCAACCCATCCGTCTCTTGGATATCGGAGCTGGTGCTGGCTTTCCCAGCCTACCAATGAAGATCCTATTCCCTGAGCTAGATGTGACCATCATTGATTCCCTCAATAAGCGAATCAATTTCCTTCACTTGCTGGCTGAAGAGTTGGGCTTGAGCGGAGTACATTTCTACCATGGACGAGCTGAGGACTTTGCACAAGACAAGGCCTTTCGTGCCCAATTTGATATCGTAACTGCCCGCGCGGTTGCCCGCATGCAGGTTCTCTCTGAACTGACCATCCCTTACCTGAAAGTAGGGGGACGTCTCCTCGCTCTCAAGGCCAGCAATGCTCCAGAAGAATTGGAAGAAGCCAAAAATGCCCTCAATCTGCTATTTAGTAAGGTTGAAGACAATCTACAATATGAATTACCAAATGGGGATCCACGCTATATCACTCTTGTAGAAAAGAAAAAAGAAACCCCCAACAAATACCCAAGAAAAGCAGGTATTCCCAACAAGCGACCATTATAAGATGATACTAAAAAGAAGCTGACAGTTGTCAGCTTCTTTTTGAATAAACTAATTTTTTTAACTCTTGCTCTAGGGTATGGTAGTGATGGCGTTCTAAATGAACTCCCTTGGTCGCCACAACCATACTTGCAAAACGGTTGGCAAAAGTTAAGGCATTCTCCACATCTAGCCCTTTCAAAGATGCCGCTATAAAGGCTCCCAGATGACTATCTCCTGCTCCTACAGTATCAACGACTTCTGTCGGAAATCCGGCCACCTCGTAGAACCTACCATCGTATGCGATCGCTCCTTTTTCTCCCAAGGTGACGATGACTAACTGCCCCGTTCTTTGGTAGAGCTTCTTAGCTGCGTCAGCAATCTCTTCACAAGCCGAAAAAGCCTTGGCTTCTGCCTCATTGACATGGAGAATGGGGTGGAGATCATAGATGGCTTCCAAACGCTCCTCGGGAATCAAGAGTCCTCGAGGTCCTGGTGCAAAGATGACTTGACCTTTGATTTTTGACACAGATTGAATCAGTTCCAATCCAGTCGGCTCTTCTACTTCAAGGCCACAGAGATAAATAAAATCGTAGCTTTCCTGCTCCAGAGACTGGAGCCATTCCTTCTGAAAACTATATTCTACTCCATGATCTGATAAAAAGGACCTCTCACCATCCGACTCAATAAAGCAATAACAACAACCATTTGCTCCGGTTACTGAGATTGGAGTCTGGATACCCAGCCTCTCGAGTTCTGCCTTGACAAAGTCCCCGTAGACACCTGTCCCCACTGGCGAGATGAAATCAACATTTTGACCTAAAGCATGAAGCACTGAAGTGACATTAAAGGCACACCCTCCAAGTGACCAAGTCTGCTCATGGATATGGGCGTCTCCTTCACGACTCGGTAGTCGATCCAGATAGACCATAACATCACAAACAGTTGAACCAATCACTAAGGCTTTTGACATGGTTTTCCCCCTCCTATTCTCTATCCTCAACATGGAAAAATAACCAGCACCGGATCGTACTGGTTAGTAAAACTAATCACCCCGATAGATCGGTTGCGGTCCAAATGTTTGGGAAACCGGCATGATTTCAATGCGGTTGACATTGACATGCTTGGGTTGTTGGATGAGCCAAGCCACAGTGTTGGCAATGTCTTCAGGCTGAATGGCATGGGCATCTCGATAGAGAGCTTCTACCCGTTTTTCATCTCCTTTAAAACGAACCTCCGAAAACTCGGTCCCTTCGCAGAGACCAGGCTCAATATTGGTCACCCGAATTCGTTTTCCAGCTAGGTCCGCTCGTAGGTTTAGAGAGAATTGTTTAACGAAGGCCTTGGAAGCACCATAAACATTGGCCCCTGGATAAGGCACCGTCCCTGCAGTTGATCCCATATTGATGACATATCCATCATTTCGTTCCACCATTTGGGGGAGGATTTTCCGGGTCAAATAGGTCAGACCGATAATATTGGTCTGAATCATGGTCAACCAATCTGCAAGCTCTGCTTCATGAGCTGGGGCGAGGCCTAGGGCCAAGCCAGCATTATTGACCAAAACATCCACTCTCTCCCAAGCTTTTGGCAAACTGGCAAGTGCATGATCCACCTGAGAAAAATCCGTCATATCCATTTGAAGGGGATAAAAAGCTTCTCCCAGCTCTTCTTGAAGAGCCTGTAGTTTTTCAATGCGTCTAGCAGCGCCAATCACGCGATGCCCATCGGCAACTAAGCGGTGACAAATGGCTTGGCCAAAGCCAGCAGATGCTCCCGTTACTAAAATTGTTTCTGCCATTTTCTTACCTCCAAGGATTATAGAAGCGACCTTTGTTTACCCAAATCAGGACGATACTCAAGATCACCATGAAGATTGACCCCAAGATAATCAAGCGATCACGAGTGGTCATCTCCTGATAGGTGTACCAGGTCCGTTTTTTATTTTTTCCAAAACGACGCAGTTCCATGGCCGTAGAGATCGTTTCAATCCGCTCCAAAGAACTAAAAATCAAGGGAGAAATCATCTGAAGATTTCCCTTCACCCGTTGGACAAAGTTGGCCTTTTTGGACAACTCCAAGCCTCTTGCTTCTTGCGAGAGCTTGATAATCTGGTATTCCTCCTGCACATCTGGAATATAGCGCAAGGTCAAGCTCACTGAGTAAGCAATCTTGTAGGACACCCCAATCTGGTTGAGACTCGAAGCAAACTGACTGGGATGGGTGGTCATCAAGAAAATGAGAGCTAAGGGAATGGTACACACATACTTCAAAGCTAGGTTGAAGAGATAAAATAACTCTTGGGCTGTAATACTATATGCCCCTAAACCATCTAGAAGAACTGTCTTTGCTCCATAGATTTCTACCCCATATTGAGGGGCAAAAAGATAGACCATCAAGACATTTAGCAGGGCAAAAGCTAAGGCAAAACTCAGAACAAAGGAGATGTCTTTCAAACGAATGCCTGAGGTTGCAAATAAGGAGAGGGCACCTAGACCAATGACCAACAATAAGCGAGTATCGTAACTCAACATGGCAGCTAATGATACCAACAATAAGAAAAGAAGCTTGCTAGCGCCTGATAGGCGATGCAGAAAACTGGTTCCGGCATGGTAGCCGACTAAGCGATTATTCATGACCTTCCCCCTTCTGATTCATATAAAACTGGGTCAAGGCAAGAGGATCGACACCAAGTCGATTTGCCAAGGCGAAAATAGATGTTTCTTTCAAATTAGCCCGTCTCAAAATTTCTGGTTGGGTCAAGAGCTCTGCCGGTGTCAAATCAGCCAAAACCTGCCCATCCATGACCACGACTGCCCGGTCCGAATAATCCAGCATGAGCTGCATATCATGGGTAATCATGACAATGGTATGGCCTTTTTGATGGAGTTCATCAAGGAAATCCATAATTTCCGTATAGTTTCGTTGGTCCTGACCAGCCGTCGGCTCATCGAGGACCAGAACATCTGGTCCCAAGACAAGGATAGAGGCAATGGTCACCCGCTTTTTCTGGCCATAAGACAGAGCAGAGATCGGCCACTTACGAAATTCGTAGAGACCACAGGTTTTCAAGGCTTGATGGACACGACTTTCGATCTGGTCCTCTGGAACATTTCTCAAGCGAAGACCCAGGGCCACCTCATCAAAAATCATGTTGGTCGAGATCATCTGGTTAGGGTTTTGCAGGACATAGCCCACGCGCTCTGCCCGCTCCTTGACACTATCCCCCTTGATATCCTCTCCCTTTGAGAAATAGGTTCCTTCCGTCTGGATGAAGCCACAAATCGCCTTAGCAAGGGTTGATTTTCCAGCCCCATTTTTACCAACAATAGCCAACCGTTGGCCTTTTGGAATGGTTAGAGAAAGATCTTTTAGAATGGGCTGGCTTTCTCGATAGGCAAAGTTCAAATGACCAAGTTCTAGGATTGTCTCTGCCTCTGCTCCTTTTTCAAAATGAGGAGTTGGGATATCCACTGATAAATCCCCAAGTGGTAATTTTTCTACCTTGTCCAAATGCGGTAGCTTGCTGATATCCTGGCCTAACTGGCGAAGAGTCGTTAAATAGAGGGGTTCACGAATCCCATTTTCAGCCAGCAGTGTGGTCCTCAACAACTCATCTGGGCTCCCATTAAAGAGAACTTGCCCTTGATTGATCAAGATGACCCGATCAATGGGACGGTAGAGTACATCCTCCAAACGGTGTTCGATAATAATGGTTGTCGTCCCCTGCTCTTCATGAATCTGATCAATCAGATCTATGATATCCTGACCCGATTTGGGATCTAGATTAGCCAATGGCTCATCAAAGAGCAGGATCGGACTTTCGTCAATCAGGACACCCGCCAAGCTAACCCGTTGTTTTTGCCCACCAGATAAATCTTGAGGCCGATTGCCCAAGAGCTTGCTCAAATCTAAGCGCTCCGCCCAGGTATGGACCCGGGATTTCATGCTTTCCAGCTCCACCATATCGTTTTCAAGGGCAAAAGCCAAGTCTTCTGCAACACTGAGACCAATAAACTGACCATCTGTATCCTGCAAGACCGTACTGACCAAATGAGATTTCTCATAAATACTGAGATCAAAGGCTTCTTTCCCCTGAATGAGGAATTGCCCACTACTGGTTCCCTTATAGATATTAGGGATAATCCCATTTAAGCACTGGCCAATGGTTGACTTTCCAGAGCCAGATGGCCCGACAATCAGGACCTTTTCCCCCTTATAAATGGTTAAGTTGATATTTTTCAAAGTTGGCTCAGACTGTGCCTTGTATTGGAAGGAAAAATCCTTCAATTCAATCATTGTTTCTTTCATTTAGTTCGCCTTTTCCCATAAGAGCGCAAATTGGATGGCCAAATCCGCGATTCGATCCTTGCTATCTAAATCCTCATGACTAGATAAGGTTCGGATATCCCATTTTTCTTCCGAGAGGTGGTCTGCTGCGTAGAAGAAATGGCAGAGCTCAAAGTCCCGAAAAGCTGCTAAGGCAGCTACTGCAGAACACTCCATATCCACACAGATAGCTCCTGCTTCCATTCGTCGCTTCATCTTGTCGATGGTTTCCCGATAGGGAGCATCTGTCGTCCACACTTTTCCTGACTGATAGGAAACCTTGTGACTATCCAGAAAAGCTTGGAAGAGAGGAAGACTTTCCTTATTTACTTCCACTTCATCACTAGCTGGAAGATAGTGGTAGCTGGTCCCTTCGTCGCGAAGAGCAGCCGTTGGAATGATGATGGAGGTCGCCTCAATATCTTGGTCCAAAACCCCACAGGTCCCAAAGAGCACCAGTTTTTCCATCCCAAATTGAATCAAATCCTCTATAATCCCTACACAGGAAGCAGCCCCAACTGGTGCATTAAAGACAGCAACCTGTTGGTCTCCAATCGTAATCCCATAGACAATGACTTCAAAGTTGGCCATGGAAGTTCTTGTAATGACCTCATGTTCATAATTTTCAAGGAGGCGCGCAAAAGTTACTCTTGAAAAGCAAGAGATGACTACTTTTGGAAATCCTTCAATGGGACCATGTAGGTCTTGTGGGTTGATAATCGCCTGTCGATTGGCATCAAATTCTTCTAACAGCATCTCTGACTTCTCTTTCATTCATTCTACTTCTAGTCCTCTATTATACCACAAAATCGGCCTCTTTCCTTCTAACAAAGGGGAAAGCAAGCTCACTTGTTCGCCTTTTGTAGTAGAAAATGATACCGAATCTCTCCAAAAGTAAAAGAAAATGGGCCGCTCAACCACTGCGTCTACCGTTGACCTCTTTTATGATGAAAATAGATAACTCTTACTAACTCCTACCTCGCTTTTTTATTTCTTGGCTCGGGAAAAGGGAGAGGGACAGAAATCGATTACCATTTAAAACGACGGTTTCGTCGTCCCTCCCCCGCAAAGTTGAGTAGGCCCGTCCAAGCGAGAATTAGAGCGTGGGAGGGGCCACTCAACCACTGCGTCGATCGTTAACCTCTTTCCTGATACAAAAATGAGAACTTCAATGATTCCCTCCTCGCTCTCTCGTTTCTTGGCTCGGGAAAAATTCGTTTACAAAACGAATTTTTTCTGCTATACTTCTTAGAAGCAAAGGTTTTTAATGTCATCCTGTGAGGTGACAAAGACACAGAATATGAATAATCTGAGGGCCCTTGCTATGCAAAAAATTCATGGGCTCTTTTTTGGTGCCCAAAAGTGAGGTTATTATGAAAGAAGAATCAACTGTTGATTTGCTCCTGGATGTCGATCAAAGTCCGGCACCCCTAAAAGGAATCTTATTAAGTTTCCAACACGTTTTCGCCATGTTTGGGGCAACCATCCTGGTACCACTCATCTTGGGCATGCCCGTATCCGTTGCCCTCTTTGCATCAGGGGTTGGGACACTGATCTATATGACTTGTACCGGCTTTAAAGTCCCTGTCTACCTCGGCTCTTCCTTCGCCTTCATCACAGCCATGGCTTTGGCAATGAAGGAAATGGGAGGAAAAGTCGATGCAGCCCAAACAGGGGTTATCCTGACCGGTCTGATCTACGTGCTAGTCGCTGCAGGGGTTAAAGTAGCAGGCACTCGCTGGATTGACAAATTGCTTCCTGCCGTTGTCATTGGACCTATGATTATCGTTATTGGTCTTGGACTTGCAGGATCAGCCGTTAAAAACGCTGGTTTTGTCGAAGGGGGAGATTGGAAAAATGCCCTTGTTGCTGTCGTGACCTTCCTGATTGCCGCCTTCATCAACACCAAAGGAAAAGGTTTCTTCAAAATCATTCCTTTCCTTTTCGCCATTATCGGTGGTTATGTCTTCGCAGTTTGCTTGGGCTTGGTGAACTTTGATCCGGTCCTCAAGGCTAACTGGTTTGAGATTCCTGGTTTCTATCTTCCTTTCAATACGGGTGGGGCCTTCAAACAATACAACTTGTATTTCGGTCCTGAAACCATCGCTATCTTGCCAATCGCTATCGTAACTATTTCAGAACACATCGGTGACCATACGGTGCTTAGTCAAATCTGTGGCCGTCAATTCTTGAAACAACCGGGACTTCATCGTACCCTTCTTGGTGACGGGATTGCTACATCTGTTTCGGCCTTTCTTGGTGGTCCAGCCAATACCACTTACGGTGAAAATACAGGCGTTATTGGGATGACTCGCATCGCTTCTGTTTCCGTTATCCGAAATGCAGCCTTGATTGCTATTTCCTTGAGCTTCCTTGGTAAATTTACTGCTCTCATCTCTACCATTCCAAACTCTGTTCTCGGTGGGATGTCCATCTTGCTCTATGGGGTTATCGCAAGTAATGGTTTGAAAGTCTTGATCAAAGAACGCGTTGACTTCAGCTTGATGCGCAACTTGATTATTGCAAGTGCCATGTTGGTTCTTGGACTTGGTGGAGCAATTCTGAAACTTGGTCCAGTGACCCTATCAGGAACAGCCCTCTCCGCTATGACAGGAATCATCCTTAACTTGATCTTGCCACATGAATCAAACTAAAAGAAAAAGTTCTCAACACTGAGAACTTTTTTTATTAGAGTTGGGCTAATTGCAACAAGCGTTCTTTGGACAATTTTTTAATTTCAATTTGATTAGCATCCAACAATTCAAATTCACTCGAGTCCAAAGCATCCAGTAGGGCTTCTAAATTCACAGCAGCCACCGGCTTATAACTCTCTGGCATATCAGGATTTCCAGTGATTTCCACTAGGTTCACTTTCCAGTCGATGACCTCATCCATATTGACCTTCTCTACAAACTCAGCAGGTACAAAAGGCACACGTGGCAAGACAGTATCCGTATCTTCTGTTAGACTGTAACTGCCAATAATGCCTCCCGTTTCGTTCTGACGGTAGAAACGAACTTGACTAAAGAAGGCGGAGCTGTATTGAACCTTTTTAACCACTTGACTGAACTCCTCTAAAGGTTGAGCGGAGTCTAAAATTTTACGAAGGAGCTCACGATCCAAGATCACAGAATGAGCAAATCCCTGAAGTTGATATTGATGAAGGTCTGGATCTTTTTCTAGATTCTGTAGATTCTTCAGCAAATAGTTCTCATAGTCAAAAGAGAAAATAGAATCTGCGTCATAGCTGGTTCCTAAATTATCGTGAATCTCATTTCCCAACTGGCGAGCTAGGGCACTGAGCCATTCCAAGATGAGTCGCCAATCTTCAAGGGTGGCAAAATCTGCAAGGATGAACTGATAAGCATGCTCTTGATCCAGATAACGAAGGATGATCGGCAAGCAACTCTTGCCATAGCGGATACACATCATGGCTGGAAAATCTTTGAGAGAGCGACCAAGCATGGCTTCCTCAAAACTGTAGGTAAGAACTCCCTCCACCAAATTCAATACATCTTTAGCTGGCATCACTTTTTGATAGCCAAACATACTCTTTTTATTTCGAATTGAAAACACAACTGACATTTGTTTTCTCCTTTTTGTAATCGCTTACCAAATTATAGCACAAATTTTCATGACTTTCCATAGAAAAAAACAGCCAAAAGGCTGCTTTTGAATGTAGACAAATTATTGTGCTACATTAAACAGCTAGATGACTTTCAAAACATGACTTTTATTTTTTAGTCATTAAAGAAGATGAAAAACTTTCCGCTGTGAGAAAAAGTGCTTGAACCAGTGTAGTTCAAGCACTCGGGAGTTTTGAAACCTTAGGTTCAAAACTAAGTCATGGAACTTCGTAGAAGTTCGCTGACGTCCGTACTCACCTAAGGGAAGTTTTTCAAAAGACTTTATCTTCAATCTGAAATAGCCAAAAGGCTGTTTTTAACTTATGCAAGAGTTCCATCAAGCGTCTCACCGATAACGGCCAAACGTTCAGCAACCTCTGCTTGTGACAAGTTGTATTCTTCGACATAACGATTGCGTGGATGAACACGACACTCATGGGAGCAGCCACGGAGGTACTTGTCTTCGTTCTCTTCTGAAGTCAAGATGCGACGGTTACAGAAAGGATTTCCACAGTTGACATAGCGTTCACATGGTGTTCCATCAAACCAGTCTTTTCCAACAACGCTTGGATCGACATGGTTGACATCGACAGCAATCCGCTCGTCAAAGACGTACATCTTCCCATCCCATAGTTCTCCTTGAACTTCTGGGTCTTTTCCGTAGGTTGCAATTCCGCCGTGCAATTGACCGACATCTTTGTAGCCTTCACGCACCATCCAACCTGAGAACTTCTCACAACGGACGCCACCTGTACAGTAAACTACGACACGCTTGTCCATGAATTTTTCCTTGTTATCACGGACCCATTGTGGCAACTCACGGAAATTGCGGATATCTGGACGAATAGCGCCGCGGAAGTGTCCAAGATCGTACTCATAGTCGTTACGAGTATCAAGGACAACTGTATCCTCGTCTAGAAGAGCTTCTTTAAATTCTTTTGGAGACAAGTAAGCACCTGTCGTTTCAAGGGGATTGATATCGTTATCGAAGTTATCATCCTCTAATCCAAGGTGGACAATCTCTTTCTTATATCGTACAAACATCTTCTTGAAAGCTTGCTCTTCTTCCTCATCAATCTTGAACCAGAGGTCTTCCATACCAGGAAGGCTGTGAACATAGTCCATGTATTTTTGCGTCGTTTCGTAATCACCAGAAACGGTTCCGTTGATTCCTTCATCAGCAACTAGGATACGTCCCTTGAGCCCGATTGATTTACAGAAAGCCAAATGATCAGCCGCAAATTGTTCTGCGTTTTCGATGGGAACATATTTATAGTAAAGTAAAACACGAATAGGTTTTGCCATAAGATTCTCTTTTCTAAGATTAAATTATCAGAATTTTTCATTCAACTATACCAGTATACTCTCCCGAGAAAACGAATGCAATTTATTTGACTGAAAAATAAAAGCCTGGGGTTCCAGACTTTTACACGACGAAAATAAGACTCCGACTACCTACTCTTCCTTTTCCAACTGGTCTAGATAGGCTTCATAGCGTTTTTTCTCTACTTTTGCAAGGAGCATCACAAGGGAATTCATCCCCCATACAATCGGAAGATTCAGGAGAAATGTGATAGGAAGCACCAGCAAAAATTTTGAATGAAAGGGATTATTGTGATAGATTGCTTGGTTTAATTGAAAATTTTGAGCCCAGATGAATAAGGAGAGAACACAAGTTACAGTAATAATCCCCATTAGATTGAGGTAACTATAGCTGATAAACCGTACACCCAATCGTTGACAACGAACCGAATAATACAATCCTGAAACAATGAGTAAGGTTACGACCATGATTGGACTCAGTCCAGGATTGGTCGTAAACATAGATCCCACACTAAAAACTGCTAAGGCGAGGAATAGAAAACTAGCCGTTTCAGCACCAGCCTTATTGGCCAGTCCTTCTTCTCGTTCATCTATAATTTGTTTGTTCAACAATTGTAATCTCATTTATTCCTCCTCTAACTCTGCCTCGATCTTCTTTTGTTTTTTCCGATTGATAAGAGCAAGTGGTTTCTCTAACAGATAAGTCAAAAGGGCAAAGACTAAAATAGCAAGGACGATTTTGAGCAGATACTTGGGACTGAACATAAAGCTCATCGTTTCGCGCTTCCCAATCACATCCGTTGCGATCACAAATAAGGAAAATAAGACGCCTGCCCCGATGCGGCTGAACCAGCTATCTTTTTCTAACATATCTCGAATGTCGATCCCTGAGCTGATCCTTCTCACAAAGGCATAAACTCCCATGACAATCAAGAGAATAAGTTCGGGAATATAGGCTACTAGCTCTAAGTCCAGAATACTAGCTTTCACAAAGGCTGATAAGGCGATAAAGCAGGTCATTCCTAGAACAAGTTCCCCCGCAATTTTTCCATCAAGCAGCATGGTCCGTTCATCTTTTACAATTGGTTCTTTCTTTTGTTTCATATGTTTCCTCTTTCTATTGTTAAAACTGTTACTCCCAGAACAGTTGATCCAGCGTCTTATCCAAGGTCTTACAAATGGCTAGGCAGAGGCTGAGGGTTGGATTGTACTTCCCTGCCTCGATCAGGCCAATGGTCTGACGTGTCACCCCGATGGCATCTGCAAGATCCCCCTGGGTCATATCATGCTCGACCCGGGCCATTTTTAATTTGAGATTTTTCGTCACATGCTTTTCCTTTCTTGTTTTTATAACTCTATTATACACTATATTTTCTATTTTGCAACATATATTTTACATTTTGTAAAAAATATTTTTGGTAAACAAAAAAAGCCTGGTTTCCCAGACTTTATCTTCTTATTTATGATTAGTCTTTAGACAAACTTCCATCTTTTGTTTGAGTCCGTGCATAAGCAATCAAGAGAAGAGAACCTGCAATAGCTACAACTAAAGCATTGACAGAACCTGCTACAACACCTTGTAGGAAGACCTTGTTTGCACTTTCTTTGTAGATCATCACATCCCCAATCGGAGCAATCAATCCCCAAATAAGCAAGTTGGCAATGACTTGTACGACGTTAAAGACGATCAATTCTTTCTTGGTCACTTCTCCTTTTAGGTTACCGATTTGCTTGCGGAAGATACCAACAAAGAGTCCAAACAAGCCACTAGAAATGATCCAAGTCCACCAGAGGCCATAAGTCATCGCATCTTTAATGGCATGTCCGATAAAGCCCATTAAGAAACCAACAATCGGACCAAAGATCACACTAAAGAGGGCTTGAAGAGCGTATTGCAATTGAATGTTGGTATTTGGAGCTGGCGCTGGAATTGGGATCATCGCAATGACCACAAAGAGGGCCGCTCCAACCCCGATGGCTACAACATCCTTAATTGTAAAAGCTTGTTTTTGTTTCATATTTTATCTCCTATTAATTTTCCATTTTTCTAATTTCGATATGCCAAGAAGCCCCAACTCCTACATTATAGGCCTTGGCAAAGGATCCCTGGTTGATAGCAAGACCAACACGGTAGAGGGAATTGATATAAAGGATTGGCTGTCCAATCCGCACGTCAGCGAAAGACTTGCCGTAGGTTACTTGGTTTTGGTAAACCAGCATGTCATTGTTATAGATGGTCACTTCAAAGCGTTCCCCAAATTCAGGTTCCAAATGATTGAACTCTTCTCGAGTAATCGAAGTCCAGAGAGAACCAAAGCGTACATCCAAGATGTCAACTGCTCCTTTGACAAGATTGTCCTCCATAACAGTTTCCACCACAGGGATTTCTACAATGTGTTCGACACTGAGTTCTGGTCCCACTTCCTCAAAGCTGATATGGCCACTGGCTAACTTAGCTCCTGTATAGGCATAGACATCACGCCCATGGAAGGTATAAGAAAACTCTGTATTGGCCCGGCGGTTCTTCACCTCTGAAATCTCACGGATAGCAACAATCCCTACATGTTTTTTGATGAAAGAGAGGGTTCCATTATCTGGAGTAACAATGTATTGATTCTTCGCCGTTTTAGCTACCACACTCTTTCGTTTGGATCCAACACCTGGATCGACGACCGAAACAAAAGTTGTCCCTTCTGGCCAGTAGTCTATCGTCTGAAAGAGGCGGTAACTTCCTTCAAAGATATTGTAAGGGGTAATGTCATGGGTCAAGTGATGAATCTTAAGGGTGGGTGATTCCTCTAAAGCAACCCCGATCATAGCAGAGACAGCCCCATCCACCAGACCGAAGTCTGACTGAAGAACTAGTAAATTATTGTGCATATTTTTTCTCCATCATGTCATTTTCTATCTAGCTTTTGATAGACCAACTGTCCCAGAAGATAACCTAGTAGAGCTCCAAGAAGAAGGGTCAATAAAAACCAGCTCACCGTCTCCATATTTGACGGTACCATAACGCGTTCAATATAATCCATCGACTTCCCACGGGCTAGTAAAGAAGCACGGTAACTAGCTGGTTGGATCCACATCATGAGAATGGGGCCTGTCGTCGTAAAGGAAAAGAAGAGGAAGGAAAGCGCATTGCCTAACTTCGACTGGTAGTGGCCACGAGCTGCGACCAATTCAGCCAAAAGCCCCCCAACAAGAGCAGGAAGAAAGGCTCCAGCTCCATGACGAGTGAAAAGGAAAAAAGCACCAATCACAAGAGCAACTACTTGAATAGCTCCTGTCCGTTGAATTTTCTCAACATAGACGCGATAGATTCCTCCACCAACTAGGGCAGAGAAGGCTGGAGCATAAAACATATTCCCTCGATGGTCAACCAGACTTCCAAGCAGGACGCCTAAACCAATGGCAAGAAAATACAAGCCTGCAAAGGCTGCAACCTGCTTAAATTGATGTTTCTGTATCATGTTCATATACCTAACCCATCCTTACCGGTGACTAATTTTCTTGGTCAAGAAATCACCGATAAACTGAATAAAGAAGATCAAAAGCAGAATCAAGAAGGTTGCTAGCAAGGTGACATCATTATTAAAGCGTTGGTAACCATAGGAAATAGCCACGTTTCCGAGACCACCGGCTCCAATCGCACCCGCCATGGCTGTTTCACCAACCAAGGAAATAAGAGTAACAGTTGTGACACGAATCAAATCTGGAAGACCTTCACGAAGATAGACACCTACAATATCCCAGAAGGTCGCTCCACTTGCCTGTGCTGCTTCAATCACACCTCGGTCAAGCTCAGATAAAACGACTTGAACTTGGCGGGCAAAGAAAGGAAAGACGGCTAAGGATAGGGGAACTAAGGCTGCTGTAGGACCGATCCCAGTTCCGACAATCATACGAGTGAAGGGATTGATCAAGGCTAGCAAGATGATAAATGGAATGGCACGGAAGATGGAAGTGATTTTATCCAAGATATGGAAAACCAATTTATTCTCGATAATCCCGCCTGGTGCTGTCAAGACTAATAATAAGCCTGCAATGAGTCCCAACAAACCACCAATCACAAAAGAGATAAAGGTCATGTAAAGGGTCAGATAAATCGCTGTTCCCCATCCAGCTTGGCCACTCCAGCCCATCCGGTAAACATTTGGTAGATAGGTTTGAATAAAGTCAATCATGCATTACTCCCTTCTTTTAAGACACGAACAGAAACACCTGCCGCTTGTAAATCCCGTTGGGCAGCAGATAGATTCGCTGCTTCTCCAGTCAGGATAACAACCAACTCTCCAACAGGGGTATGATCCAAAATTTCAATATTCCCGTGTAGAATATTTGCAGACACTTGGTACTGTTTATAAATATCGTTGATAATCGCCGTGTCTGTCACCGAACCAGAATATTTCAAATGGGCCAAAACAGAATCCGCTGGCAATTGCTTAACAATTTGTTGCTGGTTGATTTTCACCATAGCTTCATCGATTCCTGTTGCTGTTGTGATGAAGTCTTGCGTTAATTCATTCTTAGGATTTGAGAAGATATCTAAAACAGAACCTTCTTCAATCAATTCACCATTTTGCATAACAGCAACCCGATTGGCAATGTCTTTGACAATTTGCATTTCGTGGGTAATCAAGACCACTGTCAAGCCCAACTTCTGATTCAGCTCTTGCAGAAGAGCAAGGATTTGTTTGGTCGTTTTTGGATCTAGGGCAGATGTTGATTCGTCAGAAATCAAAATCTTTGGATCGTTGGCGAGCGCACGCGCAATCGCCACCCGTTGTTTTTGACCACCTGACAACTGAGCAGGATAGTTGTCCGCCCGATCTGACAGTCCTACTAGTTCCAACAACTTAGCTACTTTTTCAGCCTTTTGCTCTTTAGACAAATTTGAATGCTTAAGGGCAAAGGCCACATTTTCAGCAGCGGTCATTTGGGCCATTAGATTGAAGTGTTGGAAAATCATACCAATGTCTCGGCGTTTTTGGCGTAAAGCCGCAGCATTCAAGGTCACCTGATCTTGATAGATGACATCACCATCTACGGTGATAGTACCTGCTGACGGTACTTGCAAGAGATTGATGACCCGTACAAGCGTTGATTTCCCTGCACCAGAATATCCAACAATCCCGTAAATATCCCCTTCATTGATATGAATGGTCACATCCTTCACGGCTGCAATTTCACGTTTTTTCTGATGAAAGGTAACATCGATATGGTCCAGTTTGATAATTTCTTTACTCATAACTTGTGATTAACTCCTTAATTAATTCAATATGGGTATAGTAGTCTGCAATTTTCACATTTTCATCCCCACCATGATCTCGACTATTGGCATTTCCGATACCAAAGGCAGCCATTGGAACTTGCAAGGCCTCAAAGACCGTATGCATGGGACCAGTGCCTGCAGTTGTCGGAAGAACACAGACCCCTTCTGGATAAAAGCGTTTGGCCAGATCAATCACATTGAGAATGGACGGCGCACTCATATCACTCCGATAGCTCATTTCCCCTAGTGTGAAAACAAGTTCAATCTTCTCAAAGCCATTCTGATCCAATTGTTTACGAATCAACTCCAAGACTTGTTTAGGCTCCAAGCCTGGCACCAACCGAACTTCCATCTTGGCTCGAGCTTCTGCAGGGAGAATCGTCTTGACTCCTTGTCCCTGATACCCTGTTCCCAAGCCTTCAATGTTCATAGCTGGCTCAAAATAAAAACGTTTTAAAAACTCACTTCGTTCTTCTTTCAAGATAGGCAATTGGAGATTGTAGATTTCTGTCACATCGTCCGCCGTTTTATTAGCATAACGATCAATCAGGGCCAGTTCCCGCTCGTTAGGCTCCTCAATCAAGTCGTAGAGTCCATCCACCAAGATGCGACCGTCTTTATCTCGAAGACTGGACAAACCATTGAGCAGATACCAAGATGCTGATTCCACCACTCCACCATAGCTGGAATGGATATCCACATCTGCACTTTTGACCACCATGTCAAAGGTAACAATCCCCTTGTTGCCACCGGAGATTTCCAGTTCCCCTTGTTGGTTACGAGTCCCTTGTTCCCAGACTAAGAGATCTGCCCCACGCAAGTGTTTTTTGTGTTTGGCTAGATACTTATCCAGGTCGGTCGAAGCAGATTCTTCTGCTCCTTCGATGATAAAGGTAATGTTGACTGGCAGGTCGCCATTCTCACGGATATATTTGCGAATAGCCGTTAACCGTGCTGTAATATGCCCCTTGTCATCATCTACCCCTCGACCATACATGGTCCCGTAATGGACCGACAGCGTAAAGGGATCACTTGTCCAAGGTTGGTCGCCATCTGCTGGAACAGTATCGTAATGGTTGTAGAAAATGATGGTCTTGGCATCCGGATTGGGTGAAACAAATTTAGCAATGACAAATGGCGCTGTGTAACTGTCATCCACAGTTACCTTAGCTCCTGCAGCTGTGAAAATTTCTCCCAAATAGGTCGCTACTTCCTTTAAGCCAATCTGCTGGGCAAAAATGGAGCGTTTGGAAATGAGGGTCCTCAGGACTTCAAAATAATGTTGAGCCACCTCATCATTTTCAAATTTGCGTATTTGTTCTGTCTCTCTTGGATTGGACATCATTTCCTCCTACTATACACGATAAGAGGTAGAGAAAACCTTCTCCACCTCTCTATTCATCCTATCAATTACCAAATTGGTTGGTCCATACCGTCTGAAGATTCTTCGATGACTTTCTTCACGTTGTCAGTATGGTAGGCTTTAATAATGGCTTCGATTGCTTTTGCTTTATCAGATGATTTCCAATCTTTCTTAGCTGCAATCAAGTTGTACCATTGTTTAGAGTTGCTGTTTGCTTTTTCTACAAAGAGAGCTTTCTTGTAATCAATACCTGCTTCACGAACAAAGGTGTTATTGATGATTGCTGCATCAACTGATGGAAGTGAAGAAGCTGTTTGAGAAGCGTCCAACTCAGAAATTGTCAAGTTCTTTGGATTGTCTTTGATGTTGCTGATGGTAGCCAATTCCCCATCTTTTGTATCCAACTTGATCAAACCAGCTGATTCCAATACATACAAGGCACGGCTTTCGTTTGTTGGGTCGTTTGGTACTGCAATGGTACCTTTTTCAGGAATGTCTTTCACATCTGTGTATTTGTTCTTTCCATCTTTTGTACCAGAGTAAAGACGGATTGGCGCAATATAAGTATCTGCTACAGAAACTAGATCTGCGCTGTTTTCTTTGTTCCAGTTTTCAAGGTAGTTGTAATGTTGGAAAGCGTTGATATCCACATCTCCATCACGAACAGCTTGGTTTGGTTGTGAGTAGTCTGTAAACTGAGTGAATTCCAATTTGATGTTTGCTTTTGCATCATCTAAGTTCTTTTGCACTTCTTTCCAACGAGCTTCTTCTGTATCACTTAAGTTCATCACCCCAACTTTAACAGTTGTCACACCATCTTTATCAGATGATTTAGATGATTTTGAAGAACCACATGCTGCTAAAGCAAATGTTGCAACGGTAGCAAGAGCTGCTACTCCAAAAAGTTTTGTTAATTTCATATTCTTTTCTCCTTATGATGTTTTTAAATAACCTTATTTAATATCAGAAGCTTCTGGAAGGAAAGTTCCACCAAAGTACTTCTTAGACAATTTTTCAAGTGTCCCATCTTCGTACAATTCTTTGATTCGTTTGTTGACGAAGGTTTCCAATTCTTTTTCACCTTTGGCAAGGATTGGGTAAACGTATGGTTGTTGATCACTTGGAAGTTCAATCACTTCCAAATTATCCAACCCTTGGTCCTTGATCAAAGCTTCAACGGTCAAACGTTCAAAAATCTTATAATCTGAACGGCCATCGCTCAAATTAGCAAGAATAGATTGAATCGTTCCATCTGTATATTTGAGCTCTGTTGGATTATCCTTGTGCTCTTCATTGTATGCTTCCAATTGTTTCGCTGTAGAAGTTCCTTGGATGACCTCTGTAGACTTGCCACCGATATCATCCAGTGACTTGATCCCTGAATCTTTGCGAACCACTAAGACCACTGGGTTCTTTGCGTATGGATTTGGGTACAAGTATTTTTCCGCACGTTTTTTATCGTAGCTAAGGTTGCTGACACCGATTTGGTAACGATCGCCGTCTAAGCCAGCAAAGATAGAAGACCATTCTGTCTTATTAAAGTTGACTTCATACATATCTGAACCTTTGAAGATTTCACGCATGACTTCGATTTCATAACCAGTCAATTCTCCGTCCTTATCATAGGTGAAGGGTTTGGTTGTTCCAACTGTTGCGACTTCAATGGTCCGTTTTCCGCTTGATTTACTTGATGACTTGGATGAGCAGGCTACCAAAGTCCCAACTGCTACTAAGCCCACAAGACTCAAACCAACATATTTGATGAATTTATTCAATTTCATTTGTTCTCCTTTTTCACTAAAATTGTTTATTCCTCTTTAAAAAAACAGCTTTTTCCATCATATCAAAATTCCTGACTCTTGGGTATTATATTTTCTTTATGGCAGTGATAAGTTTTACCTATCACGTCTCATTTGGTTGAAAATTTTTTCAGCAAAGCGAGGGCATTTTCTACGTAATATGGAACTGATACTGCAAAAGCAGCATCATCTATGACCATGCTATCATGGTGGAGATCCGGTGCATCCGCTGCACCATTCGATCCGATAAAAGCAAAGACTCCTGGGATTTTCTCTTGATAGAAAGCAAAATCTTCACCCGCTGTCGATGGCTGGGCCTCGACAACTTCTGCAAAAGACTTGGACCAGCGAAAAACTTTTTTAGCCAGGGCCTTATCATTATAGGTAACCGGTGGTGTCTTGCCCCAATCAAATTGGACCATGACTCCGGTACTGTTAGAGATTTGCTCAATCACGCGAATGAAATCCGCCTTGAGGCGTCTCTGGAGATCCGGATTAAAGGTTCGAATGGTTCCTTCAAAGTAACCATACTTGGGAAGAACATTCCAGGTTGAACCAGCTTCGATATGGGTCACCGATAGGACAGCTGTCTCAAATGGCGAAACCGTACGCGAAACCAAGGTCTGCAACTGCTGGACCATACTAGTGATTGCTACAACCGTATCCAAACCGAGATCCGGTCGAGCTGCATGACTGCTCACCCCAGTGACAGTCACCTTGAACTTTTCAACACCCGCCATCATGGCGCCTGGACGCAGGGCCAACTGACCCGCAGGCAATGACGGCATGTTGTGAAATCCAAGGATGGCCTGTACATTCTCTAGGAGCCCGGTCGCTAATACCGCAGATGCTCCTTCAGAAGTCTCCTCAGCCGGCTGAAAAATCAACCGAACCGTTCCCTTTAAGTCTGTTTCCATACCTTTTAGGACTTCTGCAGCCCCTAATAGGCTCACCTGATGGAAATCATGGCCACAGGCATGCATGACACCAGGGTTTTGACTTTGGTAGTCGAGACCCGTGTTTTCCTGAATTGGAAGGGCATCAATATCTGCGCGAAGGGCAATGACTGGTTGACCGCTTCCGATCTCAGCAATCAGACCGGTCTTTAATCCACTGTTTAAAATGCGTACACCTAGCTTTTCCAAATAGGCTTTGAGATAAGCTGTGGTTTGGTATTCTTGTCCAGATAACTCTGGATGCTGATGCACGTAATGCCGAATGGGCACTAGATGTTCATAGGAAAATGATACCATTTCTCGTCCCCTTTCTAGCATAGTTCTATTCTATCACTGCCTCCCCTATTCGTCTAATTCCTATTTTTTTCTCTCAGTTATAGCCAGGAACTATATCGTTATTGTTGTGTCCTCTGCTTTCCTTCCTAAAAATGCCAAACCTCAAGAAAAAAACCTTTGAAGAAATTATCTTCAAAGGTCTATTTCTATTAGAATCCATCCACGTTTGTGTAGATTTTTTGTACGTCTTCGTCGTCTTCAAGAACGCTGTAGAGTTTTTCAAATGTTTCCAAATCTTCACCTGATAACTCAACTTCTGATTGAGGAATCATTTCCAATTCGGTTACTTGGAATTCTTCGATACCAGATTCACGCAAAGCAACGATCGCTTTGTGAAGGTCAGTTGGAGCAGTGTAAACAGTAATTGTTCCTTCTTCTGCTTCAACATCATCTACATCCACATCTGCTTCCAATAAAAGCTCAAAGATGGCATCCGCATCATCACCCGCAAAGACGATGACCCCCTTGTTGTCAAAGAGGTAAGATACAGAACCAGAAGCTCCCATGTTTCCACCGTTTTTACCGAAGGCAGCCCGGACATTCGCAGCTGTACGGTTAACATTTGATGTCAAGGTATCAACGATCAACATGGAACCATTTGGTCCAAATCCTTCGTAACGTCCTTCTGTAAAGGTTTCGTCTGTATTCCCTTTTGCCTTATCGATCGCTTTATCAATTACGTGTTTTGGCACTTGCGCTTGTTTAGCACGGTCGATAACGAATTTCAAAGCAGTATTCAATTCTGGATCTGGCTCACCTTTTTTAGCGGCTACATAGATTTCTACTCCGAATTTCGCATATACTTTTGAGTTAGCGCCATCTTTGGCAGTTTTCTTTGCCACAATATTGGCCCATTTACGTCCCATTGGAGGTTCTCCTTTTAATAGTTTACATTTTAATCTTCATTATTATAACACAGTAACCATGAAAAATCACTAAGAAAAATAGTAGAATTCGTTCTCTTCTATATCTTTTCTTTAACAGAAAAGAAGATGTTTACTTGTAGATCCTAATCTTACATTTCCTATTGACTGGTATCTTATGAACTTTGCCTTTGGAAATAGCGAAGCTCAACATAGCAACTTATTGTTCATTCTTCTCGTCAGTGATAGTTGGAATGTCTTCCTTTTCAACCAAGTTCCAGTCTGAGTATGTCGTTTCACTCTTGATCGTCAGTAATCCTTTATTACTTAAAGTAGATACTGTCATCTTGAATTCTTTAAGGAATTTAGTTTTTTTGTCAATCTTTACGATCAAATCATTCTTGTATTTTGAATCAGGGAATTGTGATAAGTTAAACTGGAACTCGTCTTCATAAATGCTTATTAAGTCAGCATCCTTATTTTTCAACTTGAAGACATAAGCGTCATCCGTTTCTTCTAGAGCTAAATCTTCTGTTAGTTCATTCAAACCCTTTAAGAGCTGGAAATAATCCGGGTTAACAATATATTTACCGTCTTTTCCATAAATCTCCTTATCCCATTCCCCACTTTTATTATAACGGGTATACATTGGAGTCATTTCACCACCCGGCATCAAGAGTTCTTTAAAATTTTCTTCTCCATTCTCCAAAGTCTTAACACTAATGTATGCCATCTCTACTTCTTGCTTTTCAGTCTTATAGATAACTTGTGAAGTCATTTTTTGTTTTTTTTGAATAGTTTCTTCTTTTGTATTTAATGAACCACTTATATCCGTTTTCTGACGAACACTAGTCATTTTTTTATTAGTGGTCTCGATTTCTTCTAAAAGACTTGTTATATCCTCGGTTTTACGTGAACTTTGACTTGTTTTTTTCTGAGCACTATTTCCTTGATGGTTAATGCTCGAGCAAGCACCTAGGCCGAGGGCAATTATAGCCAAGAGGGAAAGTAAGATTGATTTTTTCGTTCTCATAAAAGAAGATTCCTTTTTCTGTTTTTATATGCTTCTACTTCTATCTTTTTAGTTTAGATAAAAGTTTTCTTTACAAAACAATCACTGGGACGCGTCCAAAATTTTGTTCCTTAAGTGCAGGATGGCCTAGTTGATACACCTGATCAGCTTGTTGGGTCAAAGCATCCCAAGGTTCCTTACCGATTCGGGTCACGATTTCTACTGATTTTTTCAAGCCTTTGAGATGAGCTTGTCCCTTTGCGGAAAAACCTAAGACACGAATGGCGTCGGGAAGAGCCTGATCCATCGCCCCTACCAAGATGTAGGTAAAGATGCGGCGCACGCGCGCTTTGGTATAGCGCTTGGTTGCGACTTTCTCAACTAAGTCCTCCACAGAGCTAGCACTTCGAACGGCCTCCTTTATCCGGTTGGCCAGTTCCTCATTGACCTGAAAGATCTGTGTCAGATCTGGATGGGTTAGGATTTGATAACGGAGCAGTTGGTCATAATCCTCCCAAGATACCTGTGGAGCCGACTGAAAGAGTTGACTATTGGGCATGAATTTAGCGACAAAGTCCTGATCTTCCTTGTGTAGGCGTAGACTAGTCGCAGAAGCATAGGCCACTTCTTTTTCTTCTGAATGGTAGCCTGCTCCCTGGCGCTGGACGGACTTGAGCGCAATTCCCTTCCCAGCACAAGCCTTGGCATAGGCCAAACCCAGGATATGATTGGGAGTCTCTCCTGTGAACTCCACTCCAGCAAAGGTTTCCCACATTTTTTGGGTCTTTTGTGGATAGGATAAATCGTCAGGAAGGCTTCGCAAGAAAGCTTCCATTTCCGCCTCATTCTCCGAGTAGACTGTCGCAATCGCTTGGTAATCTATGACTTCTTCTGTCCCAAAGGCCAATTGGTCGATTCCTAGACGGGATAAGATTTCTACCGCTCCCTTGGCAAAATGATCCGCCGATTGAACAGCCACGAGAAAGGGGAGCTCGACCACCAGGTCTGCTCCATTTTCCAAAGCCATCTGAGCCCGTGTCCACTTGTCTACAATGGCAGGCTCGCCACGTTGAACAAAATTTCCAGACATGGCGACGATTTTCACCCCTTCTGCCTGTTCCAGCAGGTACTTGTGTCCATTGTGAAAGGGATTAAATTCAGCAATAATACCTGTAACTATCATGCCGTCCTACTTCTGCGCTACGAAGAACCAACGTTTGCTGGTCTTTGTTGGCTCCTTATCTTCAAAGTCTGCGTACAATTTGAAAGATTTAAAGCCAGCCTGCTCCAATAAGATGTCATAGGTTAAAACTTCATAGGTGCGTTCCTCATGAACTTCATCGTGCCGACTAAAGGAGCCATCTTCTTCTTGGACAAAAAAGGTCAGCTCATGGACGATGGAGTGGGGGGCTTCATCCTCATAGGTATCCCAGAGCATTGCAAAATCTTCCGCATTTTCGTGGTAAGAATAGCCTGGGAAGACCTCATCTGTCTGGTAGGTCGAATGGACATCAAAGATAAAGACTCCGTCCTCATTGAGGGCATTATAGACTTCTCTGAAGACATCCCCTACTTCTACCTCGTCCTGCATATAGCAGATAGAATCCGAGTAGCAGGTCACGAAATCATAAGTGCCTGCTTGCGACAGGTCCAGCATATTGCCCACGATAAAATCAATCTTCTGCTTAGCTGAAACAGCTCTTTTTTCAGCAATTTTCAGCATGTCAGCACTCAGGTCTAACCCTGTCACATCAAATCCAGCTTGAGAAAAGCGAACAGACTGAATCCCTGTCCCACAAGCTAATTCCAGTAATTTTTTCTTATCTTTTGTCTTTGGGAGATGGCGGAGTGAAAAATCCGTCCACAAATCATACAGACTGTCATCCATGACCGTATCATAGACCGCCGCAAAGGTTTCATAAGTCGCCATAAATCGAGATACAAAGAGCGTTAAAAGCAAAGAGAAAATAGGAAACTTTCTGCGTATCGTCAGATACAAAGGAAGTTACTCTTTTTCTCACAGCTTTTAGCTCGTGTTCAGTTAGAAACCTAACCAAGCACAAGGCTCCATCCTTTCTTTCCATAGAATTTTCAATTTAACCAACAAAACTCAGTTGCTACCAACTGAGTTTACCTGCTTATGCTAGGGCTGCTGAAAGATCGACAGCACTTGCTTCGTGCCATAGCTTTTCTAGGTTATAGTGGGCACGCATTTCTTCTGAGAAGACATGAACCACTACACCACCTAAGTCAAGGAGGACCCAACCTCCAGCTGAGTCACCCTCGACGTGGCTGGCATTGCCACCAGCTTCAACGACTTTCTCACGAATATTCTCTGCGATCGCTTCCAACTGACGGCTATTCATAGAGCTTGCGATGACAAAGTAATCTGTCACACTGGTTAAGCTTTGAACATCCAAAGCCACAATGTCTTCTGCACGTTTTTCATCGGCAGCTTTAACAACAAGTTCAAGTAATTCTTTTTCTTTCATGTAATCCTCTTTCCTTAAAAAATTGATTTGTAATCTAAGACATCCGCAAAACGTCCTGCCCAAATATTTTCATAAAATTCATTAAGCGTTTCTGCCGGAATATCCTCTCCATCAAAGGTTGTGACAGCTCCTTCTGGAACAACCAACTTATAGCCGTATTCAAACCCCACTTTGACGGATGTATCGACACAATATTCTGTCTGCATGCCACACAGGACCAGTTGTTGAATTCCTTGTTGATCCAAGTATTCTTTTAATCCTGTCTCCTTAAACATGCTATTGTATCGCTTCTGAAATACCTTTTCATTCTCCTGTCTTTTCAACAGAGGAGACAATTGCCAATCTTCCGAAGTTAAAGCCTCTGGCGTTTCAATATGCTGAATGTAGATGATTTCAATCTGCTGTTTTCTAGCCTGATCTTGCAAATAAGCAATCTTCTCTAGGAGCTTTTCTGTCTCAAAACCTGATTCCACTAAGATATTTTGTACATCAA
The DNA here is from genome assembly GCF_058200355.1 of Streptococcus sp. SCPM-O-B-23252 (M501). Classification (NCBI taxonomy): domain Bacteria; kingdom Bacillati; phylum Bacillota; class Bacilli; order Lactobacillales; family Streptococcaceae; genus Streptococcus; species Streptococcus sp. SCPM-O-B-23252 (M501). Next base: position 225,992 of record NZ_JBYQGS010000001.1, on the reverse strand, counting down.
TAATGATAAAAGCTGTCTTCACTTACTGCTCCTCTTTCAAATACTTCACAAATGCGTTATAGGTTTCAAGGGTTTGGGGATAAATGGGCAATCCTTGGTGGGCCAGGTGTTCGACTGTGCGAGCCGTCTCATAGGCCACGGCACGATCCAAGGAGACTTGGGCGATGTCACGTGCTTGCTCTACCCCCGGAAAGGCCCGGTTGTGTTCAATATAATCTGCCACATAGACAATCTTATCTAAGGTTGACATCTGTCCACTCCCCACGGTGTGAATCTCAATACTACGAAGAATGGCTGGATCTGTCAGTCCGAGATCTTCCTGAATCTTATAAATGCCGACCATTCCATGCCAGACGTTATTGCCCCAGTTTTTTAATTCTGGATCAAGACTATAGCGATCAATCAAGTCTAGAAATTCCTGATCCGATAATTTCTTGGCATAGTCATGCAAGAGACCTGCTAGTCCAGCCTGTTCTTCATCTGCTTCATAGCGTTTGGCCAAGTCACGCGCAGCTTTCTCAACCCCTAAACAGTGGGTTAGGCGTTTTTCTGGCAAGATTTGACCCATTTTTTCAAGCAAGACTTCACGAGAAAAGCCGAGATAGTTTTCATAGGTCATTGATACAAACCTTCTTTCTTGATGTAGTCCAAGACTGGCTTTGGCAACATAAAATTCGGCGTCCGACCTTGGGCGATAAACTCTCGCACCATGCTAGAAGAGATGTCCATAAGAGGAACATCGACCCAAATCACAGGATAGGAGGTTCCTGCCTTGTAACGGGGACGTTGAACACCGACAAACTGCACCATCTCCACTAATTCGTCAATCCGATACCATTTTAGCAGGTAGTCCACCATATCCGCTCCAATGATGAAGTAATAGTCTGTATCTGGGTCTCGCTCATTGAGCAACTTCATCGTATCGTAGGTATAAGAGATCCCTTTACGCTCTAGTTCAATCGTCTCGATTTCTAGCCCTTCAATACCCTCAATGGCTAGTTCCAGCATTTTCAAGCGATGGCCTTCATCAATGGTTTCTTTTTTATCCACATGCGGAGGCTCATATTCTGGCATGAGAAGGACCTTGTCCAAACCTAATTGCTGGCGGACTTGGTCAGCAACTACAAGATGGGCATTATGGACGGGATTGAAATTCCCTCCGAGGATTCCCACTTGTTTGCGTTTCTTATCTTTAATCTCTGGCTCTAACTCCACCTTGGTAAAGGGGGTTAATAGTTCAATGGCCATATACTTGCTCTCCTGTGTCTCTTAGATTTCTTTTACTTTGACTGAAATCTTCCGGTTTTCTTTTTTGCTTGATTGCTTGTATAAGATGAGGATGCGTCCAATTTTTTGAACCGTATCCACACCAATTTCTTCTTCCAAGATTTCCGCTACTTCATGGATATTCTCATCCGTATTTTGAAGGAGGGTCACCTTGATCAGTTCGCGCGCATCTAGCGCTTGGCGCACACTGGTTTTGATTTGGTCATTGAGCCCGTTTTTCCCGATTTGGATAATGGGTTTGAGGCTGTGGGCTTGGCTGTTGAGGAAAGCCCGTTGTTTAGATGTTAATGTCATATTTTTACTTCCTTTTTTTTGATCGTTATTTTAAGTGGTGGGGACGGCCGGAACTAATTTTTCAAAGATCTCATCTTTGAAAAATGGATTTCCTCACCTCAAAATGGAGCTTTGGTCTCCATTTTGCCCTTGCCAATCTCACGATTGGCAACTACACCACGGCAATAACGATCTCTTTATGAGCTCACTTTGTTCGCTCTTTAGATATATTTTTTCCTGTTTTTTTAAATAATAGCTTTGCGGGTGACGACGGCAACGCCTTCTGGTGCCCAGACGGCTACTTTGGCTTCCCCATTGACGCGGATCCAGCCGAGTCCAGAGATGACGAGGTCTGTCTTGTCCTTGATGGTAAACTCATGAGAAACCAAGGGTGGGAACTCTTCTTTTTCTTTGCTATTAGGTGGAGTTAGCAAGCCACCAACATGCTTGTCATAAAAAGCGGTCGCTCCTTCTAGCTTGGTTCGATGAAGCTTGAGTTCGTTATCAAAGAAGGCAGTAAAACCTTGCTTTTCCCCCTTGATAAAGTCAAAGCGTCCCAAGCCACCCAAGAAGAGAGTCTGCTCTGGATTGAGCTGATAAGTCTTGGGTTTGATTTCCTTTTTAGGGCTGACATACTTGAGGTTTTTCGCAGTCAAGTAGTGAGCCATCTGGTGGCGATGAATAATCCCCGGTGTATCGTAGATGTAGGATCCATCGTCCAATGGGATTTCAATCTTGTCCAGTGTCGTTCCTGGGAAGCGAGAGGTCGTGATGATATCCTTGTCACCAGTGATTTCCTGGATAATCGCATTGATGAGGGTCGATTTCCCTACATTGGTTACCCCCACCACATAGACATCACGACCCTTACGGTACTGTTCAATCTTTTCCATCAAATCCTTGATGGCACTCTTGTTTTGGGCAGAGGTGAGGACCACATCGACAGGACGCATGCCTTCTTCGTGGGCCCGCTCCATCAACCAATGCGTCACTTTGCTATCCTTGACAGACTTGGGCAAGATGTCTTTTTTATTTCCGACTAAAAGGACATCATTACCTGCTACAAAGCGCGGTAAGCCAGGAATGACAGAGCCATTAAAGTCAAAAATATCGACTACATTGACCACGAGAGCATCACTATCTCCTACTTCGTGAAGGAGTTTTAGGAAATCATCATCTGTCAGATGCACATCTGTGATTTCATTGTAGTGACGTAGACGGAAACAGCGTTGGCAATAGACTTCGCCTGTTTCCAAGCCCTTTTCAAGAGCTGATTGGGGAGTATAGCCTATCCCCTCTTTGTTTTCTGTCTGAATGGGCGCTCCACAGCCAATACAGAATAATTCTTCCATTCTTAAATTCCTTTTTTGTATACAATCGGACCATATTTTTCGGCCATTTGCTTCATGACACGGCGTTCACGCGCCCGGTTGATCTGGGTCTTGATGGAGTCATGCTCAACCAAAGGCTTGACCAAAATCGAGCGAATGCCTGCACGATGGGCAGCCCGGATATCCGTCATCAGTTGATCCCCGACCATGACCACTTCATTTTTCTCATAGTGGAAACGTTTGAGGGCACGATCAATCCCAAAGGTAAAGGGCTTGAGCGACCAGGCTTCATAGTCAATATCAAATTTTTCTACCGCACGCTTGACCCGTTTGGGACTATTATTGGACACCACGATAACCCGAATCCCGCCATCACGAAGGTCGTGCAACCACTGGCGCATCTCAGGAGTCCCATCCGGATTATTCCAAGCAATCAAGGTATTATCCAAATCCACAAGGACCGCCTTAATGCCTTGTTTTTTCAAGTCTGCAACGGTGAGATCATAGGCTGCTTCCACCGCAAAATCTGGTTTGTAATTTTCGATTGACACGTTTTTCTCCATTTTTTATATTCTCTTCATTGTAGCATAAATAGACGTATTTTGCACTTGCTTCGTTGTCTCCCCTTTGTAAGAGGACCCATTCTATCTCTTTGATATTCCCTAAAATAGACAAAATCGTTACAAAGTTCCAAAAACGTGGTATAGTAGAAGAAAAAAAATACGCGGAAGAGTTATGATAACAAAAGAAAAAAAATTGAGGGAGGTCTCCCCTCTCCTACAAAAAATCATCAATTGGTCCTCCATCATTGGAGCCCTGGCAACCCTTGCTTTCTGTATCTGGGCCTACTTTGCTGGCATTCTCCAATCCAAAGAAACTTTGTCGGCTTTTATTCTCCAAGCAGGTATCTTCGGGCCACCTCTCTTTATCTTTCTTCAGATCCTTCAAACAGTGGTGCCTATTATCCCCGGTGCCTTAACATCTGTCGCTGGTGTCTTTATCTATGGCCACATCATTGGGACCATCTACAACTACATCGGAATTGTCATTGGCTGTGCCATCATCTTCCATCTCGCGAGAATGTACGGGCCTAAATTTGTCCAGTCTATGGTCAGCCAGAAGACTTACGACAAGTATATTAACTGGCTCAACGAAGGCAAGCGGTTTGATCGTTTCTTCATCTTCATGATGATCTGGCCTATCAGTCCAGCGGACTTTCTCTGCATGCTAGCTGGATTAACCAATATGACCTTTAAGCGCTACATGACCATTATTATTCTCTGTAAACCGATTACTCTGGTCATCTACACTTATGGTCTCACCTATATCATCGACTATTTCTGGCAAATGATTTAAAAAAGATGTTGGGAAAACACCCAGCATCTTTTTTTATAGAATTCCTTTTTCTTTTTGAATAATGAAGTCCTTTAGAGTGATCAGGAGGACCGCTAACAGAATCATGCCCATACCCAAGAAGTCAATCATAAAGAAATGCTCCTTCATAATGATAAAGGCAAAGAAAACTGCCGAAATTGGCTCAATAGAGGCTAATAAGCTTCCCTTTACAGCTCCGACCAAAGAGGTCCCTTTAAGAAAGGCTGTGTAGGCAAAAATCGTTCCAATAACAACCAAACCAAAAAGAGCCATCAAGGTATCCAGTCTGTAGTTTCCAGAAAAAGAAAGAAGACCACTAAAAGGAATCATCAGAATTCCTGGAATGACCATCCCAACTCCAATCACCAGCATACTTCCCCATTTTTTAATTAAATTAAGAGGAAGGACAATATACAGAGCATAAGCAAAGGCTGAAACCACTCCCCAAGCCAGACCTTTAGGATTAATGGCCAGTTGGTTGACTTGACCGTGTGTTGCAATTAAGAAAGTGCCACCAATCGCTAACAGCATGGAAGCTACTTCCGCAAGAGTAGGAGCTACTCTATCCTTGATACAGGTATAGGATAAAATCCCCACTGGACAGAGATACTGCAAAACGGTGGCAGTCCCAGCATTGGTTTCTGCAATCGCCTCTAAATAGGTCAATTGAGTTAGTAACAATCCTAAAAATGAAAAAACGAGAAGGGGAAGGTAGGAAGATTTATCTTTAGCAAAGGCTAATACCTTCTCTTTATCCGCTACGTAAGATAATATAATAAGGACAATGCCTGAAAAAAGTAGACGAAAATTAGTTAACCCTATAGCTGAAAAACCATGTGCCATCAAATATTGCCCGCTAACACCAGAAAGCCCCCAAGCAATTCCAGCAATCACAGTCATCAAGGTTCCTTTGAAAGATGTAGACATGTTGCCTCCACAAATATTATTTACATCCTAATTGTAACATAAAAACCAGCCCAAATGGACTGGTTTTATTCATAAAATATACTAATTTACGGCTCAACCAAAATCTTGATTTGCGATTTATCTTGCGTTAATTCGATAAAGCCATCTTGAACAATATTTTCCAATTTGATTTTCTTAGTAACTAATTTCTCAGCAGAGAAGTAGCCTTGTTCCATCAATTCCAATACTTTAGGGAAGATGTGGCGATAAGCGATAATCCCTTTAAGAGTCTTTTCTTGAATGGCGAATTCATTTGGATTGATGCTTGCTTCGCGTTCCCAAATAGAAACAACCATACACTCACCAGCCTTATGAACTGCTGCAAGAGCTTGTCCAAGAACAACAGGAACCCCTGTTACTTCATAAGACACATCCGCTCCACCATCCGTCAAGCGATGAATGGCTTCAACGATTGATTCACCTTCTTCTGGACGAACTACAATGGCACCTAGCTCTTCTGCTTTTGCTTGACGTTCAGGAGACAATTCAACTGCATAGATTTTTGATGCTCCTGCTGCACGAAGGGCTTCAACAATCAAAAGACCGATTGGACCCAAGCCAAAGATAACGGCTGTATCCCCAGTTTTCAATGCAGATTGACGAACGGCATAAACAGCAACAGCTGCAGGTTCTGTAAGAGCCGCTTGCTCGTAGCTCAAGCTATCTGGAATCACATGCACAAGATCACCATCAAGCACACAATACTTCGCAAAACCACCATCTGCTGCTAAACCAACAAAGTTCAAGTTTGGATCAAGGTTGTAGTCACCGATTAGGTTATGTTTTGCCAAAATTGGTTCAATCGTCACACGATCCCCAACTTTGACACGAGTCACATCGCTTCCAACCTCAACAATTTCTCCAGCAAACTCGTGACCAAGGGTAACGGGTGCTTTTTGACCAGAATAAACATGCTCTTCTGTTGGAATGAAGATTGGCCCATCCAAGTATTCATGCAAGTCTGTTCCACAGATTCCCGTGAATTTGACCGCAACCTTTACTTGATGAGGTTCTACTTTAGGGACTTCCACTTCCTCGATACGAACGTCCTTCTTGCCATGCCAGCGAGCAGCTTTCATTGTTTCCATATGTTTCTCCTATTTTTCCATGAATTGCAATTCCCTTTCAGGAAACCCGACAACTATATTGTAAGCCTTTTCACAAACTTTGTCAAGAAGAAACAGACGGTTAATATCTTAATTATCAATCCGAGATGACTCTAATTTCCAACCGACAATCCAGCCCAGAACAAGAAGATAATTTTCAAAAGCTCCAATAACATTTACTGGCAAATGATAGTTGAGATAAGCAAATAAATGATTGGTCCCAATCCCAAGCCCACCAATGATCAAGGCCAATAGTACCGTTCGAAGATAGAACCAATCATATTTGAGATTGACAGCAATGAGAATCACAAGAACTGCCACATTCCAAATCCCAATCTCCCGCTGCCAACCGACAGAAACACCATATCCCGAATGACTTCCCATATAGGATGGAAAGAAGAGCTGAAAAATAATGGCTCCAGACATGGCGATGATAACTAGGACAAATAAGGCTCTTAAAAATTTGTTCATGTAACTTCTCCTAATGCTAGTTGATATGTAATGGTCTTTCCTATTCTAACACAATTTTATGGATAGTAAAAACCAACCTCTCGGCTGGTTTTTTTCTCTATTACTCTTCTTTCAACTTCGCCAATTCTTGGGCAAGTAGTTTGAGGGCTACTTGTGGGTTGGCTTGGCCTTTGGTTGCTTTCATGAGGAAGCCTGTGAAGGCCTTGTCCGCATTCCGTTTCCCTGACTTGAAGTCGGCTACGGCTGCTTCATTGTCTGCGAAGACTTGGTGGATGATTGGAATCAAGACTTCAGGGTCTGAAATCTGTACCAATCCAGCTTTTTCGACGTATTCACGCGCACCGCCACCATTTTTCGCCAAATGAACGAAGACTTTCTTGGCAATCTTAGAAGAGATGGTTCCATCTTCAATGATGGCAATCATTTCGACCAAGTTTTCTGGTGTCAATTGGATTTCTTCAAGCGTTTTACCTTCGGCGTTCAAGAATTGTGCGACTTCACCTTGCAGCCAGTTAGACACTTGCTTGGCATCTCCACCAAGGGCTACCGCTGCTTCAAAGAAGTCAGAAGTAACTTTCGTAGCTGTCAATTGGTTGGCATCATAGTCAGACAAGCCAAGCTCTGCCACATAGCGAGCACGACGATCTTTTGGAAACTCTGGCAATTCTGTGCGCATTTCCTCAATCCACTCATCTGAGATTTCATACAATGGAAGGTCTGGTTCTGGGAAGTAACGGTAATCCGCTGCTCCTTCTTTGACACGCATAAGGATAGTGCTCTTGTTGGCTTCATCATAACGGCGTGTTTCTTGACGAATAACACCACTTGAGCGCAAGATTTTCGCTTGGCGTTGCACTTCGTATTCAAGACCTTTACGGACGTTTGAGAATGAGTTCAAGTTTTTCAACTCCGTCTTGGTACCAAATTCCTCTTGACCGTATGGGCGAAGGGAAATGTTGGCATCCACACGCATCGATCCTTCTTCCATCTTGACGTCTGAAATACCAGTATATTGGATGACTTCTTTCAAAGCTGTCAAATAGGCGTAGGCTTCTTCTGGAGAACGCATATCTGCTTCAGATACGATTTCGATCAATGGAACTCCTTGACGGTTGAGGTCTACATAAGAGAAACCGTCTGTTCCGTGCGTGTTCTTACCGGCATCTTCTTCCAAGTGGGCCCGTTCAATCCCGATTTTCTTAGTTGAACCATCTTCCAATTGCACTTCAATCCAACCGTTATAACCGATTGGCTCGTCAAATTGCGAAATTTGGTAAGCCTTTGGATTATCAGGGTAGAAGTAGTTCTTACGATCAAAGTGCATGTGCTGATGGATATCCATATTCAGTGCCAAAGCAGCCTTGATACCAGCGTCCACAACACCCTTGTTCAAGACAGGAAGCACACCTGGGAAAGACCAGTCAATCACATTGGTGTTGGCATTTTGCTCATTCCCAAAGTGGGCAGAGGTTGGTGAGAAAATTTTTGAGTTTGTATTCAATTCAACGTGGACTTCAAGTCCGATGACTGTTTCAAAGTTCATTAATTGTCACCTCCGAAAATAAGGGGTTGTTGCTTGTGGTAATCCGTCGTAGCTTCAAAGGCCGCTGCAGCCTGGTAGATGGTTTCTTCAGAATACTTAGGACCAATCAACTGCAAACCAACTGGAAGACCTTGAGCAAAACCTGCAGGAATCGAAATCCCTGGGAGACCTGCCAAGTTGACTGGAATGGTCAAGAGGTCAGCCAAGTACATGGCAACCGGGTCGTGGTTGAGCGAATCCAAATCAAAGGCTACGCTTGGAGCTGTTGGACCAAGAATGAGGTCGTAATCCGCAAAGACTTTTTCGAAGTCTTGGATAATGAGGGTACGAACTTGACCAGCTTTCTTGTAGTAGGCATCGTAGTAACCAGATGACAAACTAAAGGTACCCAGCATGATCCGGCGTTTGACCTCATCACCAAAGCCTTGACTACGAGTATTCACGTAGATGTCATCCAAGTTTTTAGCATCTTCCGCACGGAAACCATAGCGAATCCCGTCGAAACGTTGCAAGTTTGAAGAAGCTTCAGATGAAGCGATGATGTAGTAAACGGCAACCCCGTATTTAGAATGAGGCAGGCTAACTTCTTCGACAGTTGCTCCCAATTTTTCAAAGTGTTTGGCCGCATTAAGGATGGTTTCTTTGACTTCTGGGTCAATCCCTTCACCGAGGTATTCCTTAGGAAGGGCAATCTTCATGCCTTTAATGTCTTGACCAATCTTAGAAGTAAAGTCTGCTACACGAACAGGCGCAGATGTTGAATCTTTGACATCTTCACTGGCAATGACATTGAGCAAGAGGGCATTTTCCTTGACCGTTGGTGCAAATGGTCCAATTTGGTCTAGTGAGCTACCAAAGGCAATGAGACCAAAACGTGAAACTGTTCCATAAGTTGGTTTGAGACCAACAATCCCGTTGAAGGCAGCTGGTTGGCGGATAGAACCACCAGTATCTGAACCAAGGGACAAACGGACTTGACCTGAAGCTACAGCAGCTGCTGAACCACTAGAAGATCCACCAGGCACCTTACTGTGGTCCCATGCATTCTTGGTTGGTCCATAATATGAAGTTTCACCAGATCCACCCATGGCAAATTCATCCATGTTGGTCTTCCCGATGACAATCATATCTTTAGCTTTGGCATTGGCAACAGCTGTCGCATCAAAGATTGGCTCGTAGTTATAGAGCATTTTTGATGCCGCAGTCGTCAAGATACCATCTGTTGAGATATTGTCTTTGACCGCGAGCGGAATCCCTGATAGGAGGTTGTCTGCATCGATTCCTTTTTCATCAATAGCCTTGGCTTGTGCAAGGGCAGCTTCTTCGGCCACCGTTACAAAGGCATTGATTGCTTCTTCACGCGCCTTGATATCATCAAGCGTCGCTTGGGTCAATTCGGTTGCTGAAATTTCCTTAGAGACAAGGAGGTCGTGCAACTCTTCAATGGTTTTATGGTTGAATGACATTAGGCATCTCCTCCATCTTCTAGGATAGCTGGTACCTTGATGTAGTAATTATCTTTTTCAGGTACATTTTTAAACAAACGGTCACGGTCCGTCCCTTTTTCAGCAACATCCGGACGCAATACGGTCTTACGATCCGCCATGGTTGTTGTTGGAGCCACACCGTTTGTGTCCACTTCTTCCAACAATTCCACCATGTCGACAATCTTAGACAAGGTTGTCGCAAACTCAGCTGTCTCTTCTGGAGAGAATTTCAATTTTGAAAGATTGGCAACGTGGGTTACCTCTTCTTGCGTAATTTTCATCTTGCTTCCTTTCGTGAAATGATGATTTCTCAATACCCTCTATTTTACCATATTTTTAGTATTTATGCGGTAGTTTGGCAAGAAAATAGAGTCCGAGGAAGGCTAGGCATTAGGCCATTCTCCTCGAACTCTAATCTTACAATTCTTCTAATTGTTCATTCACCACTTTTGCTCCCAAAACATGTTTGAAATGATTTAAAGCAAACTGGTGGTTTTCAGGAGTGAGCGACGCCACAGCAGGCGCGACCACTTCGATCTGATAGCCCAGATTATAGGCATCTACTGCTGTATGGAGGACACAAATGTCCGTTAAGACTCCCGTCAAAATAACCGTATCTACGCCACGTTCCCGGAGGCGGATATCCAGATCAGTTCCTGAAAAAGCAGAATAATGACGCTTGTCCATCCAAAAGACGCGTGGATCCGCTTTGTGCTCCCGATAAAAATCAGCTAAGGGACCATACAAATCCCGTCCACTAGTCCCAATGATATTATGAGGTGGGAAGAGCTTGCTTTCTGGATGAAAGGGATCGTCTACATCATGAGCATCAATCGCAAAAAAGACATAGGCCCCTTGGTCAAAGGCTAACTGGGTCACCTGGGCAATGCTCTCAGAAATAGCTTGTGCAGGAGCTCCTGCCGTTAGCTTACCTTCATCTGCTACAAAATCAACGGTGTAGTCAATCGAAATTAACGCTTTAGTCATTAGTAATCTCTTTTCTTTATTTCTTCAAAAATATCTGGGATCAAGACTTTGAGGTAGGTTCCCTTCATCCCAAGAGAGCGGCTTTCAATAATACCGGCTGACTCCAGTTTCCGCAGCGCATTGACAATCACAGAGCGGGTAATACCAATCCGATCCGCAATCACGGAAGCAGTTAACTGCCCTTCATTTCCCTTCAATTCACTAAGGATAGCGGAAACTGCCCGCAATTCTGAATAGGACAAGGTATTGACAGCCATATTGACCGCAGTCCGGCGACGAATATTTTTCTCATCTTCCTCTCGTTGGAAGTTCAACATTTGAATCCCAACTACGGTACTAGCAATCTCAACCAAAATCAAATCATCATCCGCAAATTCCTTATCATTGCGCCAAATAATCAAAGACCCCAAACGAATCCCAGATACATGGATGGGAGCAATCGTTGTCAACCCATCAGGAAAATCAGACTTTGTCTCTACTGGAAAGATACTTAAATCGTGATCTACATCTAAATTCGCCTCTGTATCATAGACTAAACTGGCCGCTTTAGCATAATCTTCAGGTAATTTTTTATTGTCAAAAAAAGCCTCAACCCGATCATTATTGGTTTTGTAGCGCATGAAATAACCTAGAAGAGTTCCCTTGCTATTAATAATACAAGCGTTACAATGAATGATGTCAGCCAGTTGACGGGCAATTGCATTATAAGGCATTTCATCTTGCAACTGTTCTTCAGAACGTTTCAAGATAGATGTAATTTTTCTCGTTTTTTCTAATAATTTAGCCATAATAAACCTCGCATATAGTCAGCTAAAGTATATCATATAAGTGGGGGAATTTCAATCAAATTATCTGAAAATTATTTATTTTTTCTACAATTCTATTCAATTCAGAAAAATTAGCCTTATGTAACAAAATATTCGCTGGATTCATTCAAAAAAAAGAAACCGCCTATTAGCGATTTCTCTTACACTTATCGTTTGTATTGTTTTAAGAAACGGGTCATCTTCTCTTGAATTTGAGCCAATTCTTCTACTCGAGGAAGGTAAACAATCCGGAAATGATCTGGCTCTTTCCAGTTAAATCCACGTCCGTGAACCAAGAGAACCTTTTCTTGTTTTAAGAAATTCAAGACAAACTGCTCATCATCATCTACCCGGTACATTTCACGATCAATCTTAGGGAAGATATAGAGACCAGCTTTTGGTTTGACAGCTGAGAGTCCTGGAATATCATTGATAGCCTTGTAGATAAAGTTCCGTTGTTCGTAGATTCGACCGCCTGGAAGCAAGAGTTCGTCCACTGACTGGTAGCCTCCCAAAGAAGTCTGGACCACTTGTTGGGCCAAGACGTTTGAACACAGACGCATATTGGAGAGCATATTCAAACCTTCGATATAGCCCTTCACGTGGTGTTTTGGTCCAGATAAGACCATCCAGCCCACACGGAAGCCCGCTATGCGGTGTGATTTGGACAAACCGTTCATGCTGACACAGAACAAATCTGGCGCGAGACTAGCAATGGCTGTGTGTTTGGCACCATCCATGACCAAGCGATCATAAATTTCATCTGCAAAGATAATCAAGCCATGTTGACGAGCAATTTCGACAATTTCCAACAAAATCTCATCTGGATAGAGAGCTCCGGTTGGGTTATTGGGGTTAATCACGACGATAGCCTTGGTGTTTGAAGTGATTTTCGACTTGATATCATCAATATCAGGATACCACTCAGCCTCTTCATCACAAACATAGTGTACTGCATTTCCACCTGCTAGGCTGACCGCTGCTGTCCAAAGAGGATAGTCTGGCATTGGCACAAGTACTTCATCGCCATTATCCAGCAAGCCTTGCATGGACATCACAATCAACTCACTGACACCATTTCCGATATAGATATCATCAATCTCAACATTCGGAATCTTTTTCAATTGGCTATACTGCATAATGGCCTTACGGGCAGAAAAAATTCCTTTTGAATCCGAATACCCTTCACTATCCCGAGCATTCATAATCAAATCATGAATGACTTCGTCGGGAGCTGTAAACCCAAATTCTGCTGGATTTCCTGTATTTAAGCGAAGGATTTTCTCCCCGTTGGCCCGCATGCGCATCGCTTCTTCTAAGACTGGACCACGAATATCGTAAGCAACGTGCTCTAGCTTGACGGACTTATTGTATTCTTTCATGATTTTTTCCTCACTTTATCAAACTGCTTCCATTATACCACTAGTTAATCTGGAGTACAACTGAGCAACCTCTTTCATTCTCAATGAAATCCTATAGATATCTGATTTGACCTTTACTTTCTATGGTAAAAGGTTTAAAATATAATTATAGGTAACATAAATGGGTTCTTCCATTTCTTTTCACGTTTTCAAGCAGTAAAGGAGGACGGAACATGTCTCAAAAATACGAAAACATCATGGTTGCAGTTGATGGATCTCGCGAAGCTGAACTTGCTTTTGAGAAAGGGGTCAATGTTGCGTTGCGAAACGGATCTAAACTTACCCTTGCTCATGTCGTTGATACACGTGCCTTACAAAGTGTCTCTAGTTTTGATGCTGAGGTGTATGAAGGATTCCAAACAGAAGCTAATGAACTATTAGAAGGGTATATCAAGCGTGCTAAAGAAGCCGGTGTCCAAAACATTGCTTCGGTGATTGAAATGGGGAATCCAAAAGTCCTCTTAGCGACTGATATCCCTGATGCAGAGGGAGTTGATCTCATCATGGTTGGGGCAACTGGTCTAAATGCTTTTGAACGTTTACTAGTTGGGTCTTCCTCTGAATACATTCTCCGCCATGCCAAAGTCGATTTGTTAGTGGTTCGTGAGACAGAAAAGACCTTATAAACTTTATAAAAACCAAAAGGTGTGAAGGAAAACGAATTTCCTCACACCTTTTTATTTTCTTCCGATTCTGCTGTTTTTTCAGAGTAGTGTTTTTGATAAGCTTTGATTTGCCGTTCCAACTCTTTTTGAATGGCTGGCTCAGGTGCATACTTTTCTTCCCAGTCGTTCGGTTTTAAAATTTTATGCGTGACTTCATCAAAGTGAGCCTGACCATCTGGGAAAATCTTCCCCATGTTTGCACGGTGAACAATCTCAAAGACCTCTTCCGGATCGACCCCCATTAGAACAAAACTACCATAAGTCAGATAGAGCGTATCAATCAAGGCATCGACCTGCCCCACCATGGAGATCTCAGCTGGATGCTTGCTACGAACCTTATTGGCTGCCTCATCTAGGGCTTGATGCAAGCTTTCGATTGAACGATCAAAGGTTGCTTCATCCTTGCTCGCTGCCCGAATAAATTCAACCAATTCCTCCTGCTTAAACATGGTTCGGTAAAGAGCCTCTTGATTGTCCCAGGCCTTTGGTTCTTCCTGAGTTTGACCATCCATGAGTTGATGGAAGGCTTTGACCTTATTAAAGTGATCGTCGCGACTAACAAACAGTGACTGATCCGTGATAATGCCAAAATGTTCCAGCGCTTTTTGGATCCCGTCTTTGGTATTACTGGTCGTCGTATGCTGAGCTACTTCTTTGACCCTGCTGGTTCCATTGCCCATCGCAATCGATAAGCCAACACCCGAGAGCATTTCCAAGTCATTATCTGAATCTCCAAAGGCCATCACCTGGTCCATTGAAAATCCAAATTCTTCTCCTACGATCCGAATCCCTTCCAATTTTGAGTTGTCTGGATTGATAACGTCCGCCGCAAAGGGGCTGGAACGCGTAAATTTTAATTCAGGAAAAGCTTGCTCAACTTTTTGAGTGTCTTTAGGACTAGCTAATAAGAGAACCTGATAAACCGGTCCTTGGGCAATTTGTTGCAGTTGCTTTTGATCCTGAGGGACAGCCTTGCTAACCACCTTGTTGAAGCCCTGACTAACTGCCTTCGAAAAGCCTTTTGGTACAAAACGTGCAGACCATAGAGAAATAGGACTCAGACCAAAACTCATAATGCGAGAACCTTCAACTCCATCTTCTGTTCCTAAGGCGATCTCAATGCGATGGTTTTTTGCGTAGTCAATCAAGTCATGCAGATTCTTCTTATCAATTGGAGAAGCAGATAAGACCTTGTCCTTGGTAAAAATATACTGACCATTATAGGTGACCGCAAAATCAAAGTCATAGCGCTCGATAAAAGGACGGACAAAGAAGGGTCCTCGCCCTGTTGCCAAACCAACAAAAATTCCTTGTTCCTTTAAGGCGCGAATGGCTTTTTCAGTTGACTTCAAGACCATTCGACTATCATTGACCAAGGTTCCGTCAATGTCAAAAAAGACCGCTTTTATTTCCATGATGACTGCTTTCTTTCCGTTTTATGATACAATAAATTATAACACACATTCCAAGGAGACACACATGATTAAGAAAATTTTGGCCCTTCATACAGGAGGGACCATCTCCATGCAGGCGGATGACTCTGGAGCTGTCGTGACCAATTCATCCAACCCCATGAACCATATTGATCTGTCACTGGCAGGGGTTGAGCTTACTTCAGAAGATTTTTTAAATTTACCCAGCCCTCATGTAACTCCTCAGCACATGTTACAACTCTATCATAAGATTCAGAAAGAGGCTTCCCAGTATGATGGGATTGTCATTACCCATGGTACCGATACTCTTGAAGAAACAGCCTACTTCTTAGATACCATGGACTTGCCAACTATTTCAGTAGTCTTAACAGGAGCCATGAGAAGCTCCAATGAATTAGGAAGCGACGGCGTCTATAACTATCTGACCGCCATCCGAGTAGCAGCAGATCCCAAATCACAAGACAAGGGTGTCTTGGTCGTGATGAATGATGAAGTCCATGCAGCCAAGTACGTGACCAAAACACATACCACCAATGTCAGCACCTTCCAGACCCCCACACATGGCCCTCTAGGCTTGGTCATGAAAAAAGAAGTTCTTTTCTTCAAAACAGCTGAACCCCGTGTGCGTTTTGATTTGCAAGAAATCAAGGGAGTTGTCCCCATCATTTCAGCCTATGCTGGCATGAAAACAGAACTCCTTGACCTACTAGATGTCCAACAAATGGATGGTTTGATCATTGAAGCCTTTGGTGCAGGAAATCTTCCTAAGGAAGTAGCTGAGAAACTCTTTGAATTTCAAGAGGCTGGCCTTCCTATTGCCTTGGTTTCCCGTTGCTTCAATGGAATTGCGGAACCTGTCTATGCTTACGATGGAGGTGGAGTCAAACTTCACGAGCACGGCATCTTCTTTGTCAAAGAGCTCAATGCAGCTAAGGCCCGGCTGAAGCTCCTTATTGCTCTCAATGCCGGATTAAAAGGCGATGAATTAAGAGACTATATAGAAGGTTAAAATAACAATAGAAGGTGTGATGGTGGATACATCCGCCTTTTAAATTTAAAAATAGCTTTGATGGACTGAGATAATGATTGACAAGATGAATTTCAACATGGTTCGCATAGCTAGGACCTCTTTTCTATTTTTTACGATTATAGGTCCACAAACTTAAAATAAGATAAAAAGCTAAGAAAATCTTAGCTTTTTAAATATAGTCAAACTATTATTTTACATAAAACGGCTAGTTACTCTTCAAAAATGACTTATTTTGCCATTTAAGAAGATTAAAAACTTTCCGCCGTAAGAAAAGTGCCTGAAACACAATAGTTTCAGGCACTCGGGAGTTTTGAGACCTTAGGCTCAAAACTAAGTCATGGAACTTCTTCGAAGTTCGCTGACGTCCACACTCACCTAAGGGAAGTTTTTCAGAAGACTTTATCTTCAATCTTAAAACTAAGAAAATCTTAGCTTTTTTTATTCTTTCTTAATCTAAGTGTTCTTTCTGTTCCAAATGTAGAGACAGACAGTGCCAATCTGGATGCTCTCGCCAATTAGGAGTTGTGACCACCTGAACAGCTACCTTTCGTGCCTCCTCTAAGATTGGATAATCTTCAATGAGGTTGGCCACTTGAAATTCTGGTATACCTGATTGACGCGTTCCAAAGATTTCCCCAGAGCCTCGTAGCTTGAGGTCTTCTTCTGCCAAGACAAACCCATTGGTGGTTTCGGTCATGATTTTCATCCGACGCTTACCAGATTCTGTTTTGGGATTGGCAACTAATACTGCGTAAGACTGCTTATCACCACGCCCTACCCGACCTCTCAACTGGTGCAATTGGCTCAAACCAAAGCGGTCTGCATCCATGATAATCATGACGGTAGCATTGGGAACATTGACGCCGACCTCGATTACAGTTGTAGAAACTAGTAAGTCAATTTCTCCCTGCTTAAAGGCCTGCATAATGGCCTCTTTTTCTTCCCCCTTCATCTTACCATGAAGGAGAGAAATACGGGCTCGGTCTCCAAAATAAGCAATCAATTCTTCCTCTAGAGCAATAGCATTTTTGAGGTCCAAGGCTTCCGACTCTTCAATCAAGGGAGAAATGACGTAGGCTTGGGAGCCTTTTTGAATTTCTTTGACCAGCCAATCAAAGACTAAATTTAACTGTTGATGCTTGACCCAGCGGGTGATAATCTCTTTTCGACCTGCTGGCATTTGGTCGATAATCGAAACATCCATATCTCCAAAAGCAGTGATTGCCAGAGTTCGGGGAATTGGGGTCGCTGTCATCATCAAGACATCCGGATTTTGGCCCTTTTCACGCAGGATCCGTCTTTGGGCTACACCGAAACGGTGCTGCTCATCAATAATGACCAATCCGAGATCATGAAAACGAACCCCCTCCTGAATCAAGGCATGGGTTCCCACAATAAGGTCCACTTGCCCTGTCTGAACAAATTCCAAGCGTTCTCGTCTCTCCGCAGCTTTTAGACTGCCTGTCAAAAGAAGAATTCTAAGACTAGGAAAGAGAGAGGTCAAACTTTGTAAATGTTGCTCGGCTAGGATTTCGGTCGGTACCATCAAGGCCGCTTGCTTGCCAGCTGTTACAGCAGCATACATGGCCAGTCCAGCAACGACGGTCTTCCCGCTTCCGACATCTCCTTGCAAGAGACGATTCATGTGGTAAGGAGAACGCATATCTGCTAGAATTTCGTTCAGACTTCGCTCCTGAGCTTCTGTCAACGTAAAAGGAAGCTTAGCTTGAAGAGCTTTTAGCTTCTTCTTATCCCAATCCAAGACGATTCCCTGTCCGACGGAACGATTTTCTTCCTTCAAGACCTGCAGTTGCAATTGGAAAAAGAGCAATTCTTCAAATTTCACTCGTCTCAAGGCCTGCTTATATTCTTCAAGATCCTTGGGAAAATGCATGGCCCTGACTGATTGTCTGCGAGAAAGCAAGTGGTACTTGTCCATTAAGATTTGAGGGAGATTTTCTTCCAATAGCTGATCCAAGCCTGCTTCAAAAGCCGTCTTGATAACCTTTACTAAAGCTGACTGGCTCACCCCTTGAGATAAGCGGTAGACCGGTTGAAGGTCATCTTCGACTTGGGCTAACAGCTTCATCCCTGTCAAAGCTCCCTTGGCCTTATTCCATTTACCAAATACAGCTACTGTTTGCCCTAGTTCAATCTTGTCCGCTAGATAGGGCTGGTTAAAGAAACTAACTGCTAGGACCAGCTCCCCTTGTTTAATGGTAAAGCGAAGACGGTTACGCTTGTAACCATAATACTGGACATTGGCTGGGGTGGCAACAATTCCAGAAACAACTGCTTTTTCTCCATCTTCCAGATCTAAAACATTTTTTGATTTAAAATCTTCATACCGAAATGGGAAGTAGAGCAAGAGGTCCTCAACCGTTTCGATTCCCAATTTCTTGTATTTTTCTGCTGATTTCGGTCCAATTCCTGGCAGGACAGAAAGCGGTTGGTGTAAGTTCATTCTTTCCTCCTAGATAAGAAAGGAGGCTGGGACCACCGTCATCAACCTCTTTCATCTCGAACTTTTTATAAAAGGAAGCTGGGAAAAGACAAACAACTTACTTCCCACTGTCTTCCTTTGTTGGACGATAAACTCTTGGTACGCGATCACTCAAGACACAAACAACCTCATAGTTGATCGTGCCTCGATAGACTGCTACATCCGTTGTCGTTATAGCTAGATCACCATCCCTTCCGATCAATACTACCTTAGTCCCAATCGGGTAGGCCTTCGGTAGGCGAATGGTAATTTGGTCCATGGATACGCGACCGACAATCGGGCAGAATTGCCCATCAACAAGGACATGAAAACCTTGCATATCTCTGGTCCAGCCATCTGCATAGCCAATTGGAATGGTCCCAATCCACTCTTCCTCACTAGTCTGATAGGTCGCTCCATAGCCAACTGTCTGCCCCACTTCTAGTGGTTTGATATGGACCAATTCTGTTTCCAGACTCAGAGCAGGACGGATGCTATAGGGAAGCTCTAACTCTCTTCCACTTGGATTGAGACCATACATGACATCGCCCAGTCGGACAGCATTAAAAATGGTATCAGCATGCCATAAAGTTGTTGCTGAATTGCTGGCATGAACGATTTTCGGAGTATAGGGCAAGAGCTCCAACAAGCTCTTAAATCGTTGCAACTGGCCTTGGAAATGCCGGTCATCTTTCTCATCAGCTGTAGCAAAATGAGTAAAGATCCCTTCCACTTCTGCTCCATGGTCTCTTAATAAGATCATAGCTTCCTGCAAGTCTTCTGCCGAACGAAAACCAATTCGTCCCATTCCTGAATCCACTTTAATATGAACCTTCAACCCAGTCAAATCAGACTTTTCAGCCAACAATGCTTTCAACCACTCGAGACTAGCCACTGTATAACGAATTTCCTCTTTGATGGCAATCGCAACGTGTTCTACTGGTGCAACGCCCAAAATTAAGATCGGCTTTTCACCTGCTACTTGGCGAACTTCCAAGGCTTCATCTAGGTTGGAGACACAAAAAGCATCTACTAGTGGCAATAAACGTTCTACCACTGGCTCAACCCCATGGCCGTATGCATTTGCCTTGACAACTGCAAAGGTCAAGGTCTCTTTCGGAATATGGGCTTGTATTTGTTGAACATTATAGGCAATAGCCTCTACATCCACATATGCTCGCGTTGGTCTATGTATACTAGCTTTCATTTCTTTCCTCCAAAATGACACTGGTCGAAACTAAATCGCCTGAGTGACTAATCGATACCCAAATCTTTCCACTAAAAGGAGCTTTTGAAAAATAGGGAGCTCCTTTTTGATTGGTTAGAATTTCCAGATCCTGAAATCCTACTGGACCAATTCCTGTTCCCCAAGCCTTGGAAAAGGCTTCTTTGGCAGACCATCGACCTGCCAGGTATTCCATTTTTCTTTTTCCAGATAATTGGTCGAACCGTTCTCGTTCCGTCTCTGTCAATACCTTGGAAGCAAATCTCGGATGTCTCTGGTAGGCTTGTTCAATGGATTGGATCGATTCGATATCTATCCCATGTCCAACAATCATATCTTTTCCTCTTTAATGATTTTCTATCAGCAACTCTATTTAAGAAGGAAAGGGCTGAGAATATTTTCTCCAGCCCTCTCCTTTTATTCAGCTACATACTGATAAATTTCTCGTACTAAGCTTTCTGTCTTTTCCCAACCCAAGCATGGGTCTGTGATCGATTGACCAAATACTTCTGGTTGATCTTGACGACCGTCCTCTAGATAAGATTCAATCATAAATCCACGGACTACATCATGGATAATTGGATTCCAGCTACGATTTGTAAGGGTTTCTCTGACAATGCGAATCTGCTCAGCAAATTTCTTCCCAGAATTATCATGATTGGTATCAACCAGGATAAATGGATGTTGCAAGCCCAAGGCCTGGTAACGATGCGCAGCTTCTAGCAGATCTTCATAGTGGTAGTTTGGAATGTTTTTCCCATTCGCGTCTAAAGCTCCACGCAGAATAGCATGTCCGAATGGATTTCCACTTGTCTCCACAGAACGACCATTATAGAAGAAATGGTGCCCATGTTGTGCAGCATAAATTGCATTAAACATAACCGACAGATTTCCAGACGTTGGATTTTTCAATCCAGTTGGGACTGAGATGCCACTCGCCACAAATCGATGGCCTTGATCTTCTACAGAACGTGCCCCAATAGCAACATAAGAAAGGAGATCCTCAACAAATGGGTAAGTCTCTGGATACAACAGTTCATCTGCTGTTGTCAAACCAGTTTCGGTAATCACTCGATGATGCAGGCGACGAACCGCCTTTAAGCCAGCTACAAAACTAGGTTCTGAAGCAGTATCCGGCTGATGCATCAAGCCTTTATAGCCATCTCCATTGGTCCGAGGTTTAGCAGTGTAGACCCGCATCACAATGAAGACCCGATCTTGAACTTCTTCTTGAAGGGCTGCAAGGCGACGAGCATATTCCATCACTGCTTCCTCATTATCTGATGAACATGGTCCCATCACAAGCAAAATCCGCTTGTCTTCCCCCTTCAAAATAGAGGCTAGTTCACGGTCACGCGCTTCTTTGCGAGCTAAATGTTTACCTTCTAAGCAATAAAGAGAGGTTACTGCTGTTTCATCAATGATTGGGCTAGTAACTGTAAAAGACATAGGCTGATCCTTTCATCCGATTAGAGTTTTTTACCGTGGCAGTTTTTAAATTTCTTACCAGATCCACATGGACAGATGTCATTGCGTTTAATTTGACTCAAATCAAGATCTTCTGGTAAATCAGTTTTTTGAGCGGCAATATTACGAGTCGCTGTCGTTGAAATACTGTGTTCTGTACGTGGACGCTCTTGTTCATGGATTTGAGCTTTCATCATCAAACGAGTCACATCAAACTCGATGGAGCCAATCATATCGTTGAACATACGGAATCCTTCTGATTGGTATTCAACCACAGGATTGTTTTGTGCATAACCACGGAGACCAACAGCATTACGCAATTGATCCAAGGCATCGATGTGATCGGTCCATTTGCTATCCACAACACGAAGGATCAAGACTTTTTGGAATTCTCTGACTGCTTCTTCATCGCGTAATTTCGCTACTTGGTTTTCATAAACCTCTTCAGCACGTTTGTACAAGTAATCAATCACATCTTTATCAGATTTGCCTTCAATATCGCTCTCAGAAATAGTATCTTCAGGGACCAAATTGTATTTGGCAAAGTTCAGAATAGCTTCGATCCGTTCTTCCTTGCTTGAGTGGCTAGCTCCTTCAACGATCCGTTTAATGGTCCGTTTGATCATGGCCTTGATTTCTGGCGCCAAATCACGATCCGCTGTAATGACATCATAGCGTTGAGAGTAGATAATCTCGCGTTGTTCCCGCATAACATCATCATACTGAAGGACTTGCTTACGAGTGTCATAGTTGTTCCCTTCCACTCGTTTTTGAGCTGCTTCAACTTGGCGTGTAAACATGTTAGATCTGATGACAGATTCTTCTTCGCTTAGTTTGAAGCGGTCTAGCAAGGCTTTGATGCGCTCTGAACCGAAACGACGCATCAACTCATCTTCAAGAGAAAGGTAGAATTGAGATTCACCTGGATCCCCTTGACGTCCAGAACGTCCACGCAACTGGTTATCAATACGACGGCTTTCATGACGCTCTGTACCAATCACACAAAGTCCACCGAGTTCACGAACCCCTTCACCGAGCTTGATATCGGTACCACGTCCGGCCATGTTGGTCGCGATGGTAACGGCACCACGTTGACCAGCGTTCATGATGATTTGCGCTTCTTTGTAGTGGTTTTTCGCATTCAAGACTTCGTGAGGAACGCCTGCTTCAACCAAGAGGCGGGATAGGTAGTCACTGGTTTCAACTGCAACGGTACCCACCAAGACTGGTTGTCCTTTTTCATAGCGAGCTTTTACATCTTCTACTACAGCTTTAAACTTCGATTTCAAGCTTGGGTAGAGAAGGTCCGGATGGTCAATACGAGCAATCGGACGATTAGTTGGAATTGGAATAACGCGAATGTTGTAGATTTCACGGAATTCTTCTTCTTCTGTTTTACCAGTACCTGTCATCCCTGAAAGTTTCTTGTACATCCGGAAGAGGTTTTGGTAAGTAATAGAAGCGGATGTTTTGGTTTCTTCTTGGACTGGTACACCTTCTTTAGCCTCAATCGCTTGGTGCAAGCCGTCAGAATAACGACGACCTTCCATGGTACGACCTGTAAATTGGTCGACGATCAAGATTTCTTGATCTTCACTGACTACATAGTCGATATCCAAAATCATGATGTAGTTAGCACGGAGGGCATTGTCGATGTAGTGTGTTAAGGCAACATTTTCAATGTCGTACAAGTTTTCAAGATTAAAGTAACTTTCAGCCTTATCAATTCCAGAATCTGACAAACCAATCGTTTTTGAAGGGACATCAATAATATAGTCTTCTTTTTCCAAAGATTTTACATAGGTATCCGCCATGTGATAGAGTTGACTAGTTTCTGTAGAAGTCTGACCTGAAACAATCAATGGCGTACGGGCTTCATCAATTAAGATGGAGTCTACCTCATCAACCAAGGCATAATTCAAAGGACGTTGTACCATATTTTCGGCACGAACAACCATGTTGTCACGCAAGTAGTCAAAACCTATTTCCGCGTTGGTTGAATAAGTGATGTCACAAGCATAAGCTTCTTGTTTTTCAGACGGTGATTTTGCAGCCAAGTTGATCCCAACTGAAAGACCTAGCCATGAGTACAACTCACCCATCTCAGTCGCATCACGTTCTGTCAGGTATTCATTGACAGTGACAACGTGAACTCCTTGGCCAGATAGGGCATTCAAATATACCGGCATGGTCGCAGTCAAGGTTTTTCCTTCCCCTGTACGCATTTCTGGAACGTCACCATGGTGAAGAACAATACCCCCCATGACCTGTACTTTATAAGGGAACAAGCCCAAGACACGCTTGGCACCTTCGCGAACTACCGCAAAAGCTTCATACAGAAGGTCATCCAATGATTCACCATCTTGGTAGCGTTGCTTGAACTCTTCTGTTTTCGCTTTCAGTTCATCATCTGACAAGGCAGCCATTTGATCTTCGTATGAGAAGACCTTGTCTGCCATCTTTTCCAATCGTCTTAATTCACCTTTATCATTTTCGATAATTGTTTTTAATAAATTAGCCATTAGTTTCCTTACTTTTCAAATTTCTTAAATTTTAAACGTTCTCTTTATTGTAGCATTTTTTAAACATTTTTTCAAGATTAAGGCTGTATCTTACAAGACTTTCGAGTGGTTTTTTCGTGTGAGAAAATCCAAAAAGATGGCTGCTCAAGCAGACATCTGAAAGTGAAGACAAACTGTTCATTGATACAAATCTAATAAATTCTATAAAAATTATACTCGTTAGAATTATTCAATCATCTACTAAAACTTTGTTTTTAATCCGAATCACCTCTATAGTAGACATCTCTTCTTTATGCGATAGTTATTCAGACAAATGGTAAGAATAGCTTGCCACAACCACTTCTTCATGCCAACGAAGCGCATACTTCAATTTCAAACTCATTTGGTTGTGGAGAATATTTTGCCAATGTTTTTTAGGGATGAATTGAGGAACTAAGACTGTGACGGTGTTCCCTTTTTCCTTGGCCTCCTCAGCTACTTTTGAGACAAATTCAACTGTTGGTTGGATAATATCCCGGTAACTTGTCATAACATTTTCAAAGCGAATATGAGGGAAATAATGTTTGAATTCTTCTGCTACCTCTGCATCCTTGACCTTGGTTTCTTCCGTTGAGACGTGCATGGCTATGACATCGTTTCCTAGGCTATTTGCATAACTCATAGCTCCCACACTTACCTGAGTGACATTCCCAACAAGGACAATGACAGTATTGCCCGCGTAATTTGTCTTTTCGATCTTCCTTCCCAAACGCAATTGAGCCGCAACTTTATCATAGTGATTGCGAATACTTAAGAACATCCAAAGTAAAAGACCGATTATAGGGAAGAAGGGCCAGATCTCACCCAAACGGAATAATAAGAGGATCAAGACAATCCCATAACATATGGCTGCCCCCAGGATATTGGCAAGGGAATACTTAAGAAATCCTTTTTGATATTGGCGTTTCCAATGAATGACCATCCCTGTTTGAGAAAGGGCAAAAGGAATGAAGACCCCAATGGTATAGAGCGGAATCAAGCTTTCTGTTTGTCCATCGAAGATCAAGAGCAAAACAATCGCACCAATCGCCAATGTCAAAATCCCATTGGAATAGCCTAGACGATCCCCTTTTTCCATATACATGTGTGGCATGTATTTGTTTTTGGCCATGTTAAAGGCCAACATTGGAAAGGCGGAGAACCCTGTATTAGCCGCAACTGCCAAGATCAAGGCTGTTGATAATTGGAAAACGTAGAAGAAGGCTTGACCGACTGGGGAATTCCCTAAGATAGCTTGGGCCATTTGGGCTAGAGTTGTTACCCCTTTTGCTGGAACAACACCCACCCAGTAATTGAGAAAGGTAATCCCTGCAAACATGATCCCCAAAATCAAAGCCATAATGGTCAAGGTAGAAGCTGCATTCTTTGCTTTTGGTTTCTTAAAGAAGGGAACCGAATTGGAGATGGCTTCCACCCCTGTTAGGGAAGCGGATCCACTCGTAAAGGCCCTCAACAAGAGAATGATGCTGACTCCTGAAATGGTTTGGCCAACATGCGCAGTCGCGTTATAGGCCAAATGCCCTGTCAAAATTTGGATCACGCCATAGCCGATTAAGGCAATGGTACTGACAATAAACAGATAGACCGGAATCATCAAGGATGTGGCTGATTCGCGCAGTCCCCGAAGGTTCATCAGCATCAAAAGCAAGACCAACAAAATGGAAATGTGAAGATTATAAGGATGAAAAGAGGGAATCGCTGACGTGATGGCATCTGCACCAGAAGAAACAGATACCGCTACCGTCAGCATATAGTCAACCAAAAGACTTCCACCAGCGATCAACCCCGCTTTGGGAGACAGGTTCTCCGAAGTCACCATATAGGCTCCTCCCCCTTGAGGGTAGGCATGAATGACCTGACGATAAGAAATCGTTAAACTGGCTAGGAGAACCAGGACCACAATCCCAATTGGAATTGACCACCAAATAGCTCCTGCTGATACGGTCATCAAGACCAGGATAACTTGTTCTGGACCATAGGCAATAGAAGAAAGTGCGTCACTAGAGAGCATGGCCAAGGCCTGCATTTTCCCTAGCAATCCTCCTTCACCTTCTGCACCAGATTTCAACGGACGGCCAATAAACCATTTTTTCAATGTTGAAAACATAAAAAACTCCTTGAAAAAAGATCATGAGGCCGGGAATTCCCTGCCTCTTTTCATAAAACAGGGGTTATTCTACTCCTTTTTTTCAAGACTGTCAACTTAAATTGTGAAATTTTCATAAAGTTTTCATTGTCTTCATTCATTCGAGCTCTCTTAGATCTGCCAGCTTCTTTTCAAATTGATCCAAGCAAAAAACGAGGCTGGGACAAAAATCCTAGCCTCTCAATTATTTTTGGATTGTCGAGCAAGACGCAGTGGTTGAGTGGGCTCTACTACGCTGATTTCATCAGCTTTTACAGCCCTACTCAACTGTGCGGAGGTGGAACGACGAAATCGAATTCTAACGAATTACCGATTTCTGTCCCACTCTCACTTTTTTATTTTGCTTGATTTTCGACATAAAAGGCAATGACATCCGAAGTGTACTGGGCTGTACCAGCGCCAAACTTGTCGATGTTTTCCTTGAATTCTGGATTATAGGCATAGCCTTTGCCGATATGGCCAAAAACCTCTATAGAGCAGTCAAATCCATACGTTCGAATCGTATCTAAAAGTTTGGTTGCTTCTTCTTGATTTTCCGATGCTGTTACTGGCAAACCAGCCTGGAAGTTTTTCGCCAAGACTTGGAAGACTTGATTAAAGGCTCTTGTCGCCTCCTCTTCTCGACCTTTTTGGCGTTCAAGCGCTTGGTCCATGACTTCTTGACCGTACTTGTCTACCGCCTCTTGATGGTATTTTTTAGTATCTTGGTAACTAAATCCAGTAAATTTTTCCTCAATGGTCATTTTTCTTTCTCCTTTTTGTTCCTGAATGGTTTTTTGCAAGGTGGAAATCAAGGTATCCAGGCGTTGCCTTTCTTGAGTCAAATAGTCCAACTGTTTGGTCAAATGGGGCAATAAGTTAGATTTTTCTTCGGCTAAGAGTTCTGCTATTTGGTCTAAGGAAAACCCTAGATACTTGTAGTAGAGAATCACCTGTAATCGTTCTAAATCTTCTTGATTGTATGTCCGATAGCCATTTTCAGATTTCACAGGGACGAGAAGTCCTATCTTGTCATAGTGGTGCAAGGTCTTGACAGAGACACCTGACAGCTCTGCAGCTTCTTTGATATGGTACATGATTTCCTCCTTACAAAGATAGTATAATCCCTCCCCTTAGGTCAGAGTCAAGACTTAACATAAAAATAGTTTTCAGATAAAAAAGGGTTGAGTTGTCCACAGCTTTTAACTCAAACCCTTTCTTTTTTATGGATGACTCACGATCAATTCTAAATCTTGCCCTTCCAAAGTCCAAGATTCAACATCACTCGTTAAGACAAAGTGATCTCCTTTTCCAATCGGATAATCTACCCCATCCACCTGAAGGCTTCCTTGCCCTGAGAGAACGCTCAACAAGCTATAATCATGGGTCTTTTCAAATCGAACCTCCCCATTGACTACCCACTTGTGAACCCCAAAGAAGTCATTGGCCACTAACAAAGTAGACGACAAGTGATCGACTTTTTCCTCAACCGGTCGGCTATTCGCTGGAGCCCCTAAGTTCAGCACATCAATGGACTGTTCAATGTGCAACTCACGTAAATTTCCTTGATCATCTTTGCGATCAAAGTCGTAAACTCGATACGTCGTGTCGCTTGATTGCTGGGTTTCCAAGATTAAAATACCCGAACCGATGGCATGCATGGTTCCACTTGGCACATAGAAGAAATCTCCCGCTTTCACAGGAACCCGCGCTAACAGATCATCCCATTCTTTGGCTTCGATCATTTGGCGCAATTCTTCCTTAGACTGGGCGTGGTGACCATAGATAATTTCTGCCCCTTCATCAGCGGCAATAATATACCAGCATTCAGTTTTCCCAAGTTCTCCTTCATGCTCCATTCCATAGGCATCATCTGGGTGAACCTGAACACTAAGCCAGTCATTAGCATCTAGAATCTTTGTCAACAAAGGAAAGACCGGTTCTGGTCGATTTCCAAACAATTCGCGATGCTCTGTATATAGTTGGTCTAATCCCATTCCAGAATAAGGTCCGTTCTTAACAACAGAAACACCATGTGGATGGGCCGAAATAGCCCAGTATTCACCAACATGATCGCTCGGGATTTCATAGCCAAACTCATCTCGTAATCTAGTTCCACCCCAAATCTTTTCCTGCATAACTGATTGTAAAAATAGCGGTTGTGACATACCTGCCTCCATATATCCTTGTATTCAATACCTTATTATACCAAATTCCACTCTTTTTTGAAAGCTCTGCCAAGCTCTTTAGCCCCTTTTTAATTTTTTGCACGTTTTTCGCATTTTTACCAGCTTTCCGCTATAATAGGAATATGAACCTCAAAGAATCCATTATCGAATTGGCTCATTCCATTGGTATTTCAAAAATCGGCTTTACCACTGCGGATGATTTTTCCTATTTAGAAAAATCCCTCCGCCTAGCTGTGGAAGAAGGCCGAAATTCTGGTTTTGAGCACAAAAATATTGAAGAACGAATCCAACCACGCTTAAGTTTAGCTTCTGCTAAAACGATTATCTCCATTGCCGTTGCCTATCCCCACAAGTTAAAACAACAACCTCAGAAGACGGCCTATAAACGCGGAAAATTCACCCCCAATAGCTGGGGGCTTGATTATCACTATGTCTTGCAGGATAAATTAGACCGCCTAGCACGAGGGATTGAAGAATTAACCGCCGACTTCGAATACAAGGGCATGGTGGATACCGGTGCCTTAGTGGATACCGCGGTTGCTCAACGAGCAGGGATTGGCTTTATCGGAAAGAACGGCCTCGTCATCTCAAAAGAATACGGTTCTTATATGTTTTTAGGGGAGCTTATCACCAACCTAGAGATTGAACCCGATCAAGCCGTTGACTATGGTTGCGGAGATTGTAACCGCTGTGTAGAAGCCTGCCCGACTTCTTGTTTAATCGGAGATGGCTCTATGAATGCCCGACGTTGCCTTTCCTTTCAGACCCAAGACAAGGGGATGATGGATCTGGAATTCCGTAAAAAGATTAAAACGGTCATCTACGGTTGTGATATCTGTCAAATCTGTTGCCCCTACAATCGTGGTCTGGACAATCCATTAGCCACTGATATCGATCCTGAACTAGCTCATCCAGAATTAATCCCCTTTATTGAGTTATCCAATGGACAATTCAAGGAAAAATTTGGAATGGTCGCTGGTAGTTGGCGGGGAAAGAATATTCTCCAGCGCAATGCTATCATTGCTTTGGCCAATGCTAATGACCGGTCTGCTATTCCTAAACTGTTAGAAATCATCGAAACCTCGCAAAACCAGATTCATATTGCAACAGCCATTTGGTCACTGGGAGAGCTTATTCGAGAAGTCACACCTGACTTGGTTGATTTGTTAACTTCCCTCAAAAACCCAACTCCAGCTATTATAGAAGAACGTGAACGGTTCTTCCAAAAATTCCAATACCAAAACTCACATAATTAAAAACTGCCTAACAAACTTAGGCAGTTTTTAATCATTTCTTTCTTCTCTCATACAGCCTCTCTCAGAAAATTCCTAATAGAGAAAAACTGACAATTCCCCATAGGAGTGCAACGACAAATCCGACTACGACATCACGGACAAAATGGAGTCCTGCCAGAACACGAACTCCTGCCAATAGCAGAGCCAAGAAGAGACCTATGCTCGATAGAAGAGGATTCACTCCCCAAGCTACTGTCGAAATGATGGCCGCTGAAAAGACGTGCCGGCTTGGCATGGAACTTCCCTTACCTTCTCTCTCTAGGAGAGGTGGAAGCGCGCCAAGCTCATAGGGACGGGGCCAATTGATTGCTTTTCGAATGACACTCAATAAAATAAAGCCAGATGCCGGAACCAATAGATAGGCAAGAACAACCCAAATCTCGGAAGCTTTCAAATATGCTGCCCAAAGAACATAAAAATAAAGGAGTGGCATCAGGAGGGTGACGAGGTGGTTGACCCACTTTAATAAAGAAAGATAATTGGGATGGGAGACCAAAAATGGTCTAACCCGTTCATAGAACAAATATTCTTTTTTCATCAACAAATTCTCTTCGATCGATTCCTTAATAAACAGCAACTGGACCTATATCAAAATCCCTTCCAGATGATCTAGCTCATGCTGGCAAATTTGGGCCGCAAAACCTTCTAAGCTTATGAGCTGAGGCTTCCAATTCATGTCGCGATAGGAGACCTGAATCTTTTCAAAGCGGCTCGTTTTTCGGCTCCCTGCCAAAGAAAGGCACCCCTCTTCTGTCTCATAAACTCCTTCTTTCTTTACTAGAACAGGGTTAAAGAGAACCAAGGGTATCAAACCTAGTTGGATGATGATTACTCGTTTGCGTACACCAATCATATTAGCAGCCATGCCAACACAGCCTTCCTGGTGAGCTCGTAAGGTGTCTTGTAAATCTTGCGCCAAATACAAATCCTCTTTTGTCGCTTCTTCAGACACTTGACTCAAAAAGAAGGGATCCTTCATAATGGCTTTTTCCATCATTTCTCCTCTCTTGCTTAAAAAAGAGAAGGTCATTCATCCATCTTCCCGACGAAGAACTCCCTCCCCTAGCATTTCATGCTTTTTGTTGTTTCAGCCTTACCTGATTAGTCTTTTTTGCTGACTTGTTTTGCTAAGACAAAGTTCCCTAAAGTTGCTGAACCATTTCCTGCTACTGCTGGTGTTACGATGTAGTCTCGAACATCTGGCACTGGCAAATAGCCGTTCAATAAGACGGTGAATTTTTCACGGACGCGATCCAACATGTGTTGTTGTGCCATCACTCCTCCACCAAATACAATCACATCTGGGCGGAAGGTTACAGTTGCGTTGACAACAGCTTGGGCAATATAGTAGGCTTGGATATCCCATACAGAGCTATTGAGTTCAATATTTTCCCCACGAATACCGGTACGAGCTTCCAAGCTTGGACCAGCCGCAAAGCCTTCTAAACAACCTCTGTGGAATGGACACACCCCATTAAATTCTTTTTCAACATCCATCGGGTGTTTGGCAACATAGTAATGGCCCATCTCAGGGTGTCCCACTCCACCAATGAATTCACCACGCTGGATGACACCTGCACCAATCCCTGTACCAATTGTGTAGTAGACTAGGTTTTCAATACGACCACCCGCATTATTACGAGCCACTACCTCACCATAAGCTGAGCTATTTACGTCAGTTGTAAAGTAAATCGGTACATTTAATGCACGACGGAAAGCACCTACCACATCTACATTTGCCCAATGTGGTTTGGGAGTTGTTGTAATAAAACCATATGTTTTTGAATTTTTATCAATATCAATCGGTCCAAATGAACCAATGGCTAAACCAGCAAGACTTTCAAATTTAGAGAAAAACTCAATACATTTATCAAGGGTTTCAATAGGGGTTGTTGTCGGAAACTGTGTCTTTTCAATGACGTTATTATTTTCGTCACCTACAGCACAAACGAACTTTGTTCCACCAGCTTCAAGACTTCCATATAATTTAGTCATATCAAACCTCTTTTTCAATTCTCTTTTTTTCTATTATATCACAAAGGGAAACGGTTCACTTCTATTCCTTATAGAAAAAACTACTCTTATTTATGTTTAAACATTAGGTGAGCAACTTTTTTTATTCCAAGCCTCACCTCCAAAACAAAATTCAAGGACTGGAGGAAGCCCTAACCAGTCCTTGAGTAATCCTATTTTAGATTATGCTTTTACTTCAATAATCGCATCGCCTTTAGCAACTGCACCAGTAGCTACTGGAGTTACTGAAGCATAATCAGCTGTGTTTGTGACGATGACCATTGTTGTATCATCAAGACCAGCTGCTGCAATTTTAGCAGAATCAAATGTTCCAAGAACATCGCCAGCTTTAACCTTATCGCCTTGAGCAACTTTCTGATCAAATCCTTCACCGTTCATTGAAACTGTATCAATCCCAACGTGGATCAAAACTTCAGCACCATTAGCTGTCTTCAAGCCAAAAGCATGACCAGTCGCAAAAGCAATGGTTACTTCAGCATCCGCCGGTGCATATACAACACCTTCAGTTGGTTTGATGGCAATCCCTTGACCCATCGCACCGCTTGAGAATACTGGATCATCCACTTTAGACAAAGCAACAGCTTGCCCAACGATTGGAGAGATGATGGTTTCATCTTGAAGAGTTGCAGGAACGGTTCCAGTCACAGCTTCCTCAACAAAACGATCTGTTATAGCACTTTCAGTTACAGTTTCAGGTTCTTCATCCTCAAAACCAAACATGTAAGTAAGAGCAAAACCAAGAGCAAATGATACTGCTACCATAAGGAAGTATTGTGGGAGTTGACCATTTACATAAAGCACTGTACCTGGAATGATTGTGATTCCACTACCAGTACCAGCAAGACCAAGAAGTGAAGCCAATCCACCACCGATAGCACCAGCAATCAATGAAAGGAAGAATGGTTTACGGAAACGCAAGTTCACCCCGAAGATCGCAGGCTCAGTAATACCTAAGAAGGCAGAAAGAGCAGCTGGGAAAGCAAGAGTTTTCAATTTAGGATTTTTAGTTTTCACACCAACCGCTACAGTAGCAGCTCCTTGAGCGGTCATAGCAGCTGTGATGATAGCATTGAATGGGTTGGCATGGTCAGCAGCAAGTAATTGAATTTCAAGCAAGTTGAAGATGTGGTGAACACCTGATACGACAATAATTTGGTGTACCCCACCAATCAACAACCCACCAAGACCAAATGGTAAGCTAAGAACAGCTTTTGTTCCAAGAAGAATGTAGTTTTCAACAACGTGGAATACTGGTCCAATAAGGAATAGACCAAGAATTGACATTACGAAAAGAGTAACAAATGGTGTCACTAAGAGATCAAGGACATCTGGAACTACTTTACGAACAGCTTTTTCAAACTTAGCTCCAACAACCCCGATAATAAAGGCTGGAAGAACAGATCCTTGCAACCCTACGACAGGAATAAAGCCGAAGAATTTCATAGCAGTCACCTCACCACCAGAAGCAACAGCCCAGGCATTTGGAAGTGAACCAGAAACAAGCATCATACCAAGAACAATACCAACCGCTGGGTTCCCACCAAAGACACGGAAGGTTGACCAAACGACAAGACCTGGCAAGATGATAAAGGCCGTATCTGTCAAGATTTGAGTATAAGTCGTAACATCTTCTGGAAGAGTCACACCAAGGGCATTCAAGAGTCCACGGACACCCATGAAGAGACCTGTCGCAACAATAACTGGGATGATTGGTACAAAGACATCACCAAAAGTACGGATAGCCCGTTGGAACCAATTTCCTTGTTTAGCGGCTTCTGCTTTCATCTCAGCCTTAGTTGAAGTTGGCAATCCAAGAGCGACAACTTCATCATAGATCTTATTTACAGTTCCAGTACCAAAAATAATTTGGTATTGACCTGAGTTAAAGAAAACTCCTTGAACTTTTTCAATATTTTCGACAGCATCTTTGTCGACTTTCGCTTCATCTTTCACCATCACACGAAGACGAGTCGCACAGTGAGCAACACTGTTGACGTTCTCAACTCCACCGATCGCATCGATGACTTTTTTTGCAATTTCTGTATTTGACATTTGCAAAAATCTCCTTATTTTTTATTGTTTTGAAAACGGTTCACCCGTCTCTACGCATTTAATTGTACCACGTATTAAGAATATGTCAACCGTTTTGCAGAAAGTTTTTGGTATTTATTTGCAATTTTTGATAGTTTGAAAGAAGCTCTTTTTATTTTCATTCATCTCAACGCCCATCTAATATAGGTTATAGGCTTCGTCCGGTTTTTAAATTTTCAAAAACTTTCATTCTTTCATTTGTTTTCATAAATCAAATCTAACCTCCACCCCGATATTTTATGATAAACGTTTGACATTTTTTCTCGATTCTTTGGTCAAAGTCTTGCTTTTTTTTATAGAAATCGGTACTATGGAAGTAAGAAAATTTTTGGAGGAGTCAAATGGAATGGACAACAGAACTTCGGTACAAACGGTATGAAGACTGGACCGAAGAAGAAAAGAAACAAATTAAAGAAAACATGGCTAATTCTCCTTGGCATACTCATTACCATGTCGAACCCAAAACTGGCCTTTTAAATGACCCGAATGGTTTCTCCTATTTTAATGGTAAATGGATTCTCTTTTACCAGAACTTTCCATTTGGAGCCGCTCACGGATTGAAGTCTTGGGTACAACTGGAAAGTGATGATTTAGTTCATTTTAAAGAAACTGGTCTTAAAGTCTTACCAGACACACCTTTGGATAGTCACGGAGCCTATTCTGGTTCGGCTATGCAATTCGATGATAAACTTTTCTTATTCTATACAGGAAATGTACGAGACGAGAACTGGATCCGTCATCCCTACCAAATCGGGGCCCTTTTAGACCAGGATGGAAATCTTAAAAAAATCGACCAAATCCTCATTGATCAGCCAGAGGATGCTACCGATCATTTCCGCGATCCACAGATTTTTAAATTCAAAGATCAATACTATGCCATCGTCGGTGGTCAAGACCTTGATAAAAAAGGATTCGTTCGCCTATACAAAGCGGTGAATAACGATTATACCAACTGGGTTGAAGTAGGCGATCTTGATTTCAACAATGATCGTACAGCTTATATGATGGAATGTCCTAACTTGGTCTTCGTCGGCGAGCAACCTGTCCTTCTGTATTGCCCTCAAGGTTTGGACAAAGCAGTCCTCGACTACGACAATATCTACCCAAATATGTATAAGATTGGGGCTTCTTTTGATCCTGAACAAGCTCGTCTCGTTGACGTATCTGAATTACACAACTTGGACTACGGCTTCGAAGCCTATGCAACTCAAGGCTTCAACACTCCTGATGGAAGAGCTTTAACGGTTAGCTGGTTAGGTCTACCAGATGTCGCTTACCCATCCGATCGCTATGACCACCAAGGAGCCTTCTCTTTGGTCAAAGAGCTAACCATTCAGGATGGTAATCTTTATCAATATCCGGTCGAAGCTGCAAAAGAGCTCCGCTCCACCTCTTCCGAGTTTACAAACAAGGAAAAAACCAATAATTGCTACGAGTTAGAATTAGCCTTTGAAGCCAATAGCAAAAGTGAGATTGTTCTCCTAGCCGATAAAGAAGGCAAAGGACTTTCTATTACTTTTGATATTGCAAATGGTCAAGTCATTGTCGACCGTAGCCAAGCTGGCGAACAGTATGCCCAAGAGTTTGGAACTACTCGTACTTGCCCGATCGAAAATCAAGCGACAACAGCTACAATTTTCATCGATAACTCGATTTTTGAAATTTTTATCAACAAAGGAGAAAAAGTATTCTCTGGTCGCGTCTTCCCGCATGCTGATCAAACTGGTATCTTGATCAAATCCGGAACACCTACTGGAACATACTACGAACTAGACTATGGTCGCAAAGCTCACTGATGTCGCCAAATTAGCTGGCGTCAGCCCCACGACAGTTTCACGAGTCATTAACAAAAAGGGCTATTTATCTGAAAAAACTGTCTCAAAAGTTAAAGAGGCCATGAGAGAATTGGGCTACAAGCCCAATTCGATCGCTCGGAGCCTACAAGGAAAATCAGCCAAGTTAATCGGCTTAATCTTCCCAAAAATCAGCCATGTCTTCTATGCAGAATTAATCGATAAACTGGAAGAAGAATTGTTCAAACATGGGTACAAAACCATTATTTGTAATAGCGAGCATGATTCGGAAAAAGAACGTGAATACATCGAAATGCTAGAAGCCAATCAAGTAGATGGGATTATTTCTGGTAGTCATAATCTGGGAATAGAAGACTATAACCGGGTCACAGCTCCTATTATCGCCTTTGACCGGAACCTCTCCCCTGAGATTCCAGTCGTCTCGTCGGATAACTACGCTGGGGGCGTTCTCGCTGCGGAAACCCTTGCCAAGACAGGGGCAAAAAAGATTATCATGCTCACAGGGAATGATAACTCCAATTCCCCTACTGGCCTCCGGCATGCTGGCTTTGCTTCCGTCCTACCAGAAGCACAAATAATCAATGTTTCCAGTGATTATTCACCCATTCGCAAAGAAATGGAAATCAAGTCCATCTTAACCCAGCAAAAACCGGATGCCATCTTTGCGTCTGACGATCTAACGGCTATTTTGGTGATGAAAATCGCTGACGAACTCGGCATTGCCATTCCAGAAGACCTGAAGATCATTGGCTATGACGGGACCTACTTTATCGAAAATTATTTCCCCCGTCTCACCACCATCAAGCAACCCTTACAGGAAATTGCTCGCCTGACGGTCGACCTTCTTCTTCAAAAAATCGAAGGAAAAGACGTAAAAACAACAGGCTATTTTCTCCCAGTGAGTGTTTTACCTGGCAAAAGTGTTTAAAAGAGAGTGGGACAGAAATCGGTAATTCGTTAGAATTCGATTTCGTCGTCCCACCTCCGCATAGTTGAGTAGGGCTGTAAAAGCTGATAAAATCAGCGTAGTAGAGCCCACTCAACCACTGCGTCTTGTTCGACAATCCAAAGTCAATTGAGAGGCCGGACTTTTGTACCAGTCTTTTTCCTTATCATGATCAAGCGAAGCTCTATACTCAAAAAGAAACCACCCGTGAAGGTGGTTTCTTTTCTATCTTATTCTGCTTCCGTTACGAATTGGCTTAAGACACCATTCACAAACCGAGCAGATTTTTCATCTGAAAATGTTTTAGCTAATTCAATTGCTTCATTCACTGCAACCAGCTGAGGGGTATCAAAGGAAGTGATTTCGAACACACCCAAACGAAGAATGTTTTTCTCCACTAGAGTCAAGCGTTCGACGGTCCATCCAGTTTTCAAGTGTTGGGCAATCTGTTGATCCAATTCATCCTTTGATTGACGAACACCAGATACCAAATTGAGTAGAAAAGCTGGAATTTCCACTTCCTGGTCTGTTTCCTCTTTGTCATGAGTAAAAGCAAATCGACACGCTTCTACAACATCCCCTTCATACTCCAAACTCATTAGAGCTTGAAAGGCACGCTCCCGTAGATCACGACGTGATTCAAATAAAATATCAGTCATTGAGGAAATCCTCATTAAACAAATCTTTCAAATCAGGTTTCGCCGCTTTTTCAGTCACGATCCCAACCACATGGATATTGACATCATCCAAGGTCACATCTGCCATATTGTAGACAGCTGTTTTTACTGCTTTTTGGATCGCAACAGCTACTTTAGGGACTGCTACACCATACTCTAGATAGAGGTAAATATCAACAGAGATTTGACCATCTTCTTGTGTACGAAGGTAAACCCCACGTCCAAGAGCACGTTTTGAAAGGCTATCCGATACACTCTTATTTTCAAGAGAATGAACACCATCTACTTTTGCAGTCGCAATCGCAATAATTTTTTCTAGCACACGAGGTGCAATGACGATTTCGCCGTATTGTTCAGTTGCCATAGAAGTTCCTTTCTATCAGACCTATTTTAGAGCTGATTAGGCACGAGAAACGTAAGTTCCTTCAGCTGTATTGATAATCAATTTTTGTCCTGCTTCGATGAAGTCTGGAACGTTTACCACAAGACCTGTTTCCATTGTAGCTGGTTTACCAGAACCTGTCACTGTAGCACCTTTAATAGATGGTTGTGTTTCAGCAACTGTCAATTCAACAGTTGTAGGAACCGTCACCCCAATCACTTCGCTTCCGTAGAATTGAATTTTCACTTCTGAGTTTTCAAGGATGTAAAGCAATTCGTTCTCAACATTGACAACAGGAATTTCATATTGGTCGTATGTTTCAGTATTCATGAAGTAAGCTGTGTCATCCATTTTATACAAGTATTGAGCTGGTACAGTTTCAATAATAGCTTGCTCAAATTTTTCTTCTGGACGGTAGCTTGTATCAAAAGTTGAACCAGTACGAACATCACGCAATTTCATACGCATGATCGTGTTTCCTTTACCTGGTTTGTGGTGGCTAGCTTCCAAAACGCGGATCAATTTTCCATCAGCTGTTTCAAAGGTCATACCAGCTTTCAACTTACTTGCTTCAATCATGTTTTCATACCTCTTTTTAAAAATATATTACTCTTTATTTTATCACAAATGCTCAGATTTCTCAAATCTGTCTCTGCAAATTTCCTTAGATCACAATCAATTCTTTTGGTGCCAAGGTCAAGACTTCACAACCGGTTTCCGTAATCAGGAGATCATCTTCAATCCGGACACCAGATAGGCCTTCAATGTAGATCCCTGGCTCATCTGTCAAGACCATGCCGGCCTTGATAACTTCTTTGGAAGTTTGACTGAAATAAGGCTCTTCATGGATGTCCAAGCCAATTCCGTGGCCAATTCCATGAGTAAAGTACTGACCGTATCCTACAGCCTCAATAATATCTCGAGGAATTTTATCAAAATCACGGAAACCGAGTCCATCCTTGGCTTCAGCAATAAGGGCTTGGTTGGCTTTCAAGACCGTTTCGTAAATTTCTCTTTCCTTGTCGCTGACATGACCTGCATAAATGGTCCGGGTCATATCACTGACGTAATGGTTATAGAGACAGCCAAAGTCCAAGGTCAAGGCATCCCCAGCAGAGATGATGCGATCACTTGGAGTCGCATGGGGCATAGCAGAGCGCTCTCCCGCAGCGGAGATGATATCAAAGGATACACCTGAAGCCCCCAATTCCCGCATTCTGAAATCTAGGAAGGTCGCCGCTTCTAACTCTGTTGTTTGGCCAACCTTGATAAATTCCAGCACATCTAGAAAGGCTTGATCTGAAATACTGCAGGCCTTGCGGATCGTTGCTACTTCTGTCTCATCTTTAATCAAACGAAACTCCATCACAAAATCAGACAAGGCTCTTAGAGCGACTCCTGAGAAAGCGGTCGCTAGACGGGTATGGTAGGCAACTGTGATCTCATCCTCAAAGCCAAGTTCTTGGATCGCTGCGTCTTTGACAATTTTTGCTGCTTCTTCCAATTCATTGCGGGTTTCAACAATCTCAACAAAGGGGAAACAAGTCGCATGGGCATGAATGGTATAGCGCGAATCGGTGAAGAGGACCACGCGCTCTTCTGTCACCAAAACAGTCCCATTTGATCCCCAGAAACCTGTCAAATAGTAGACATTTTTCAAGTTGTTAATGAGGACAGCTTTTAGATCCTGTGCCTTCATTTTAGTTCGTAGATTTGTAATTCGTTGGTTCATTGTAATTTCCCTTTCAAATACTGTCCTGTAAAGCTAGCTGGGTTGCTGGCTACTTCTTCTGGTGTTCCTGTCGCAATAATGGTACCACCACCGACACCACCTTCTGGTCCCAAATCAATGATATGATCCGCTGTCTTAATGACATCCAAGTTGTGCTCAATGACCAAAACGGTATTGCCATCATCTACAAAGCGTTCCAAGACCTTGAGCAGACGAGAGATATCCTCTGTATGTAGACCTGTTGTCGGCTCATCCAAGATATAGAAGGACTTGCCAGTTGAGCGCTTATGAAGTTCTGAAGCCAGCTTCATCCGCTGGGCTTCTCCACCAGAAAGCGTCGTTGCCGGCTGTCCCAGGGTCACATAGCCCAAACCGACATCCTTGATAGTTTGTAATTTGCGATTAATCTTTGGAATATGTTTAAAGAAATCCACCGCATCATTGACGGTCATGTCCAAAATCTGGGAGATATTCTTTTCTTTATAGTGAACTTCTAGGGTTTCACTGTTGTAGCGTCGCCCATGGCAGACTTCACACGGTACATAGACATCCGGTAGGAAATGCATCTCAATCTTGATGATCCCATCTCCCGAACAAGCCTCACACCGACCTCCTTTGACGTTGAAACTAAAGCGGCCTTTTTTATAGCCTCTAATCTTGGCTTCATTGGTTTGGGCAAAGAGGTCACGAATGTCGTCAAATACACCTGTATAGGTAGCCGGATTGGAGCGTGGAGTGCGGCCAATCGGGCTTTGATCAATATCGATCAGTCGATCAATGTGCTCAACTCCTGAAATAGTCTTGTATTTCCCTGGTTTCTCTGAATTGCGATTCAATTTTTGGGCCAGTGTTTTTTTCAAAATACTGTTGACCAAGGTGGACTTGCCTGAGCCAGAAACACCTGTTACAGCAATGAACTTGCCCAGTGGGAAGCGTGCTGTCACCTCTTTTAAGTTGTTTTCAGCTGCCCCTGTCAGTTCGATAAAGCGTCCGTTGCCTACCCGCCGTTCCGTTGGTACGGGGATAGCCCGTTTGCCAGAAAGATACTGACCAGTGATGGATTTGCTATTGCGGGCTACCTGCTTAGGTGTTCCAGCCGCAACAATCTCGCCTCCAAAGACTCCGGCTCCTGGACCGACGTCGATCAGGTAATCAGCCTCTCTCATGGTATCCTCATCGTGTTCGACAACGATCAAGGTATTGCCCAAATCACGCATCTTCTTGAGGCTAGCAATCAAGCGATCATTGTCCCGCTGATGAAGACCGATCGAAGGCTCATCCAGGATATAGAGGACACCTGAGAGGTTGGACCCAATCTGGGTCGCCAAGCGAATCCGCTGACTCTCTCCCCCAGATAGAGTCCCGGCCGAGCGAGACAGGGTCAGATAGCTCAAGCCAACATTGTTCAAGAAGGTCAAACGATCCTTGACTTCCTTTAGAATCGGTCGCGCAATGGTCTCCTCATTCTTGGTTAATTTTAGATCAGCTACCACCTTAAGATGGTCCTCAATGGACAAGTCAGAGATTTGCCCAATATGTAGCCCCTTCTCTCCTCCTACTCGGACAGACAAGGCCTGGTCATTCAATCGATAACCATGGCAGGTGACACAAGTCAATTCATTCATGTAGGACAACATCTGATTGCGAGTAAAGTCACTAGACGTTTCGTGGTAACGGCGATTAATATTGGTAACGACCCCTTCAAAAGGAATGTCTATATCGCGAACCCCACCAAATTCATTCTCATAATGGAAATGGAATTCCTTGCCCTCAGAACCATAGAAAACCAAATGCCGCTCTTCTGGAGATAAGTCTTCAAATGGCTTGTCCATATCAATCCCAAACTGGATCATTGCCTGCTCCAACATCTGAGGATAGTAGTTAGAAGAGATTGGATTCCAGGGTGCAAGTGCTCCTTCACGGAGAGTCTTGCTAGCATCTGGAACAACCAAATCCAAGTCCACCTCTAGCTTGATCCCCAGTCCATCACAATCTGGACAAGAGCCAAAGGGGGCATTAAATGAAAAGAGACGAGGTTCCAACTCAGGGACGGTAAAGCCACAAACCGGGCAAGCGTAGTGTTCTGAAAAAAGTAGTTCATTTTCATCCATGGTATCGACGACCACATAGCCATCCGCGATCCGAAGGGCCGCTTCGACCGAATCAAAGAGACGAGAACGAATGCCATCTTTGATGACAATCCGGTCTACAACAACCTCAATTGTGTGCTTCTGGCTTTTGGATAATTCTGGGACCTCTGTCACATCAAAAATATCGCCATCCACACGCACCCGGACATAGCCGTCTTTTTGCACCTTTTCGATGATGTTCTTATGCTGGCCTTTTTTCTTACGAACGATCGGTGCTAGAATTTGTAGGCGTTGGCGCTCCGGAAGTTCCAAAACTTGGTCTACAATTTGCTCGACCGAAGAAGCGGTAATCGCCCCATGGCCATTGATACAGTAAGGAGTCCCCACACGAGCATATAGAAGACGTAAGTAATCGTTGATTTCTGTAGTCGTTCCAACCGTTGACCGCGGATTTTTGCTGGTTGTTTTTTGGTCAATGGAAATGGCTGGACTTAAGCCATCAATCGAGTCCACATCGGGCTTTTCCATATTTCCTAAAAACTGACGAGCATAGGCTGACAGACTCTCTACATAACGTCTTTGTCCTTCCGCATAGAGAGTGTCAAAGGCTAAGCTCGATTTCCCAGAACCTGATAGACCAGTGACCACGACCAGCTTATCTCGAGGGATTTCAACATCAATATTTTTTAAATTATGAGCACGCGCTCCATGAATGACAATTTTATCGAGCATTTCTTCCACTTTTCATCAATTTATTTATCCTTCATTATATCAAATTTTTCAGCATTCTTTTATCCAAAAGCGTGCTTTTTCTGTTATAATGTTAAGGTGTAAAAAAACAAGGGGAGGCACCATGAAACAGGTCTTTTTATCGACAACGACTGAATTTAAAGAAATAGAGACACTGGAACCCGGTAGCTGGATCAACCTTGTCAATCCTTCCCAAAGTGAATCGATGGAAATCGCCTCTGCTTTTAACATCGATATTGCCGACTTACGGGCACCGCTCGATGCGGAAGAAATGTCCCGTATGACCATCGAAGATGAATATACCTTGATCATCGTAGACGTTCCCATCAAGGAAGAGCGGAACAATCAGACCTACTATGTCACCATCCCTTTGGGAATTATCCTAACAGAGGAGGCTATCATCACCACTTGCTTGGAAGAGTTGCCTCTCCTAGACACCTTTATCAATCGTCGCTTGCGGAATTTCTATACCTTCATGCGATCCCGCTTCATCTTCCAGATCCTTTATCGCAATGCTGAGCTCTACTTGACCGCACTTCGTACCCTGGATCGTAAGAGTGAACAGATTGAAAGTCAACTGCACAAATCAACTCGTAATGAAGAGCTGATTGAGCTGATGGAATTAGAAAAAACCATCGTCTACTTTAAGGCCTCTCTGAAAACCAATGAGCGCGTAATCAAGAAATTGACCAGTGCCACCAGTAACATCAAGAAATACCTGGAAGACGAGGATCTGTTGGAAGATACCTTGATCGAGACCCAACAGGCCATTGAGATGGCGGATATTTATGGAAACATTCTCCACTCTATGACCGATACCTTCGCATCGATCATCTCCAACAACCAGAATAATATCATGAAGACCTTGGCCATGGTGACCATCGTCATGTCCATCCCAACTATGATCTTCTCGGCTTATGGCATGAACTTTAAAAACAATGATCTCCCCCTCAACGGAGAACCTAATGCTTTCTGGCTCATTATCTTTATTGCCTTTGCCATGACCGGATCGCTCGTTGTCTACCTCATCCATAAAAAATGGTTCTAACACCTACTAATAACACTAAGGAGTATTTATGTCTCAATTTGATTTGACCCAATTAAGTAAAAAGAATCAAGAATTCGTTCGCATCGCTAAACACCAATTGATTGAAAACGGCAAAACAGAAGAAGAGGCTACTAGCCTGATTGAAGAAATTCTTCCAGCTATCTTTGAAAACCAACCAAAAGGAGTAACGGCGCGAACTCTCTTTGGAGCGCCAACTGTTTGGGCCAATGCTTTTAGTGATCAGGAACGCTACGAAAAAGAGCATCCAAAAGAGAATGATGCTCCTCATCTTATGATCACAGATTCTTTCCTTCTCGTCTTTGGTCTCTTTGCTGCTATTTCAGCCTTCATGAACCTTTTTGCACCTCAGGGAACCACTTATGGACTTCTCACATTGACTCTTGGTAGCTTGGCTGGTGGGGTTGTGCTCTATTTGATGTATTACTACTTCTACCAGTACTACGAAGTTTCTAAACGTGGAATGAAACGGCCTGCTTTAACCAAGTCACTCCCTATCCTAATGTTGGCGATGATCCTTTGGGTTGTAATTCTCATGGTCACTGCTTTGCTCCCACAATTCCTCAACCCTCGTGTACCAAACTGGTTCATGCTCTTACTCGGTGGAGGAGCTCTTCTTCTCCGCTACTACTTGAAGAAAAAATACAATATTAAGAGCGCCAATACAGCACCTCAACGACGCTAAAAAGAAACGGATGAAGTTTTCATCCGTTTTTGTTTTTACTGTATTTCCCTGTTCAATCTTTTTGAAAAATAGAGGACTAAGTCATCATTGTTTTCACAAGAACTGTAAGGGTCCAAGGGCTGATCCCTAAACCAAACTCCAGATCCGTCTGGGATATAGTCCCGTTTGACATACAGTCTTTGAGCTGGACCATAACCCGAGTGTAAACCAACCCCTAAAGTAACAATCTCTGATAGTAGCCGGACTCTTTTTTCCGCCTCTTCTAAGAGTTGATTCCCAATTCCTCGATTTCTAAATGGCTCAAAAACATTAAAATCAGATAGTTCAGGATAGACTCCCACGAAAGGGCCGTGCTTGGCATAAGGCAATATAGTGATATAACCTGCCACAAATCCATCCGACTCAGCTACTAATACGTCTCTCTTTCCGTTCTCCTGATCCTGAAAATAGCTGGCCAAGATATCCTCTCTACCCGGCCACCCTTGATGGATAAAGGCTTGAGAGATCCCTTCAATATCATACTCCATCATACTTCTGATGATTGTGCTTTCCTTCATGTTGCGCTTCTTGATACCTTTCTCCCCCTCATTATAGCATAATTAGAGCTTGGGAAAGATCAAAGAGGGCCACCCGGACCTGAAAAAAAGACCTG
Source organism: Streptococcus sp. SCPM-O-B-23252 (M501) (assembly GCF_058200355.1). Classification (NCBI taxonomy): domain Bacteria; kingdom Bacillati; phylum Bacillota; class Bacilli; order Lactobacillales; family Streptococcaceae; genus Streptococcus; species Streptococcus sp. SCPM-O-B-23252 (M501). Next base: position 181,549 of record NZ_JBYQGS010000001.1, on the reverse strand, counting down.
TAAGGGTCTTAATTCGCTTTCTTGTTTTCAAGCTCATGAAAAAGAGGGCCACCCGGACCTCAACTCGCTATCCAATTTCCAGGCTCGTGAAAAAAAGACCCGTAAGGGTCTTTTCTTTAATCTTCGTTTACGAAAGGCATCAAAGCCATTACGCGAGCGCGTTTGATAGCTGTTGTTACTTTACGTTGGTTCTTCGCTGAAGTTCCAGTTACACGACGAGGAAGGATTTTCCCACGTTCTGAAACGAAACGGCTAAGAAGCTCAGTATCTTTGTAATCAACATATTCAATTTTGTTTGCTGCGATGTAATCAACTTTTTTACGGCGTTTGAATCCGCCACGACGTTGTTGAGCCATGTTTATTTCTCCTTTATAATTTTAATTCGTTAAACCCATTCTTAGAATGGTAGATCGTCATCCGAGATGTCCATTGGATTAGCTCCGAATGGATTGTCATCACGTCCAAAGTTTGGTGTTGCGTTTGATGGTTCAGATCCTCCAAAGCTTGGAGCTGCATTTCCTGCAAATCCTCCAGCTGAAGCATAACCACCACCTGCTTGTCCTTCACGATTCGCGCGGCTTTCCAACAATTGGAAGCTGTCCGCTACGACTTCAGTGACATAAACACGTTGACCTTGCTGATTCTCATAATTACGAGTCTGGATACGACCTGTAATCCCAACTAAGGCACCCTTTTTAGCCCAATTCGCTAAATTTTCAGCTTGTTGACGCCAAATCACACAGTTGATAAAGTCCGCATCTCGTTCACCATTTTGGTTTTTAAAATTACGGTTAACCGCGAGTGAGAATGTCGCAACAGCCTGATTTTGAGGGGTATAACGAAGCTCAGCATCTCGAGTCATACGACCTACAAGTACAACATTGTTAATCATTAGTCACCTTCTTTATTCGTTAGGGCTTACGCGTCAACTTTTACGATCATGTGACGAAGAATGTCACCGTTGATTTTTGAAAGACGGTCGAACTCGTTAAGAGCTGCATCGTCGTTCGCTTCAACGTTTACGATGTGGTAAAGTCCTTCACGGAAATCTTGGATTTCGTATGCAAGACGACGTTTTTCCCAATCTTTTGATTCAACAACAGTTGCACCGTTGTCAGTCAAGATAGAGTCAAAGCGTGCTACCAAAGCGTTTTTAGCTTCTTCTTCAATGTTTGGACGAATAATATAAAGAATTTCGTATTTAGCCATTGATATGTTCCTCCTTTTGGTCTAATGACCCCAAGTCTTTGCAAGGGGTAAGTGAGGTTTGCTCACAAGAAACTATTATACCAGACTTTGGGATAGAAGGCAAGTGAAAATACCTTCTCTACATTCTTTTCGAAAAGTTTTATTTTTCTTCTATTATTTTCTCTCCTTTTTTACAACAAGGAAATCTCTCCCTTTCCTTAAAGAAAACTGATATCAGTTAGCTTTAAGAAAGGGCCGTTATACTACCTTCATCACAAACAAGAAACGAGGAACGCTTATGAATTATTTAGTCATCCCCGCTTATCAACCCGATCAAAAACTTCTCAAACTGGTAAAAAAACTGAGAGAAAAATGTGACTTCTCCATTATCGTTGTGGACGATGGTAGTTCTGAGGACTGCCAAGCGATTTTTGAAAAATTAGACGGGCTAGCTACAGTCCTTCACCACGAAACCAACCTTGGAAAAGGAGGGGCTCTCAAAATAGCCTACACTTACATTCAAGAGCAAGGGCAATACGGAACAGTCATCACTGCTGATGCTGATGGTCAACATAAGGTTTGGGATATCTTCCGCGTAGCCAGTCAATCGCAAGAAAATCCGAACCAATTGGTTCTAGGGGCACGCGCCTTTTCAGGCAAGGTTCCTTTGCGTTCTGCTTTTGGAAATAAATTGACCCGCTTCTTGTTCAAGCAACAAACAGGGGTCGCTGTGACAGATACGCAGACTGGCCTTCGAGCCTTTACAACCAACATGATCCCCTTTATGTTAGATATCGAGGGACAACGGTATGAGTACGAAATGAATGTGCTCCTCGCAGCTAGCAAGGCCTTTCCCATCTTGGAAGTTCCGATTGAAACAGTCTATATCAATGACAATGAAGGGTCCCATTTCCGTCCTATTCGCGACGGTCTCATGATCTACAAGGACATGTTCAAGTTTGCCCTCTCTTCCCTGAGTAGCTTTATCGTTGACTACCTGGTCTATGCCTTCTTCCTTTTCGTGATGATGGCTGTGCCGATTAGTCTTCGGATCCTCCTTGCAAACGGGATCGCTCGTGTGGCCAGCTCCATCTTTAACTACTCGACCAACAAACGGCTAGTCTTTAAGAACAAAGACAGCCTGGCTCGAACCGGAAGTGGTTACTTGGGACTTGCGATTGGACTCTTTATTCTCGATACCCTCTTGATTCGACTCTTCTATGCAAGCTTTGGTCTCCATTTGCTCCTCAGCAAAGTGATCGTCGGACTCTTGCTCTTCGTCGTCTCATGGTTGATTCAGAAAAAAATCATTTTCAAGGAAAGGACTACACCTACTCATGAAATTCTTTAAAAAATCTTATACCTATGCTGCTTGTTTCGGCATCCTGCTAACAAGCTCCTTCAGCTATTCTATGCTCAAAACCTTTGTCTTATCCGATGCTATCCAAACAGTCAAAGCTACGACTACTGATACCAAGGCGGCTAAGGAGGCAGCAGCCTCTGCTACTACAACAGATACCAGTTACTCCGATGACAATATCCAGGTGAGCCTGACAGAAAAAACAGTTGAAAACACTCAAGTTTACATTGCAGATATTACGGTTAGCTCTTCTGACTATCTAAAAACTGCTTTTGCTCAAAATACCTACGGGACAAACGTGACAGCTAAAACTTCCGTCACTGCAACTGAGAACAATGCCATTCTAGCCGTCAATGGAGACTACTACGGAGCTAATAGCACCGGCTATGTCATCCGAAACGGAGTGGTCTACCGTGATACGGTTCGCGAAGACTCTAGCAATGGCGACTTAGCGATTTATAAAGATGGTTCCTTCAAGGTTATCTACGAAGATGAAATCTCTGCGGATCAGTTGGTCAAAGACGGGGTTGTTAATCTCCTTGCCTTCGGACCTTCCTTGGTTGAAGATGGAGAAATTACAGTCGATACTAACTCAGAGGTGGGACAATCCATGGCGTCTAATCCACGTACTGCCATTGGGATCATCGACGAAAACCACTACATCATTGTCGTCTCGGACGGCCGGACTTCAGAGAGTGAAGGCCTATCTCTCTACCAATTAGCGGAAGTGATGAAATCGTATGGCGTCAAAACAGCCTACAACCTAGACGGGGGTGGATCTTCTACCCTCTACTTCAATGGCCAAGTTATTAACAAACCAACTACAAATGGTACTATCTCAGAAAGGGCGGTGAGTGACATTGTCTACATCGGTTACTAATCCTATCAAACAAAGGTTGAAAAAGACCATTCTCTGGTACACTCTGATTTCAGCTTTCTTTTTCGTCGGAAGTCGCATCTACGAACACTTTAGTTTTGGCGAAACCTCTGCCTTCATGCACTACCTCTTCTTGATTCCTTTGATTGGTGGGTCCTTGCTCGTAGCTCTGCAACTAGTGGTAAAAGGCCTTTCTCGAATCACTCTTAATCTTTGGAACTCAGCTCTTGCCACGGCAACTGCTGGAGCCCTCTACCGAGGCATTGTTAACCTCTCTGGTCGTTCTACAACTCTCGACCAGCCCTACTATTATGTTGCAGGGATCTTCCTAGCCCTTGCTCTCATCAGTATCTTCTTTGTCCGCAGTGTCTGGGTGGAAAAAACAAAGTTAAGTACTTAATATTGAAAGCTCTTATCCAATTATTATGGATAAGAGCTTTTAGATTTTTTACAATACTATCTATCAAAAAAGAAACCAGAATAACTTCTGATTTCTTTTGGAATAAACTTATTTATTTACGTTTTCCCATTTCCAGTTGTGTACTTCTGGAATATCATCACCATGTTCACGGATGTAAGCATTGTGGAAGGCAATTGTTTCGTCCATTTGAGCTGCGAATTCAGCTGCTTCTGCTCCAAGAGCTGCATTGGCTGCATCTTGTGCCAAGTGGAAGCGATCCAATTCAGACATCACACGCATATCGAATGGTGTTGTGATATCTCCGTTTTCACGGTAACCATGCACACGCAAGTTGTGATTGTGACGGTTAAAGAAGATGTCACGGATCATGCCTTCGTAACCATGGAAGGCAAAGATCACTGGTTTATCAGTTGTGAAGACTTTATCGAACTCTTCATCTGAAAGTCCACGCGCATCAACGGATGGGTGACGCAATTTCAAGATATCTACCACATTGACAAAGCGGATCTTCAATTCTGGGAAGGCCTTGTGCAAGATTGTGATGGCAGCAAGAGCTTCAAGGTTTGGCTCTGTACCTGCAGCTGCAATGACAAGATCTGGATCTTCATCTGCTGACACAGTTGATGCCCAATCGATCACCTTGTATCCTTCACGAACCAATTCCTCTGCTTCATCAGCTGAGTAGAATTGAGGACGTGGGTGTTTAGAAGAAACGATCAAGTTAATCATATCTTCTGCCTTGAAGGCTTGGTCCATCACCGCAAGCAACGTATTCGTATCTGCTGGCAAGTACTCACGGATGTATTCTGGAGTTTTTTCTGCCAAGTGAGTCAAGATACCTGGATCTTGGTGAGTGTAGCCATTGTGGTCTTGTTGGAAAACAGTTGAAGTCGCAATCAAGTTTAAGGCAGGGTAGTTTTTACGCCATGTCGTGTGAGTCTTAGATTTACGCAACCATTTAAAGTGTTGAGTAATCATAGAGTCTACGACACGAAGGAATGATTCGTAAGAAGCGAAGAAGCCATGACGACCTGTCAAGACATATCCTTCCAGCATACCTTCTGCTTGGTGCTCTGACAATTGAGAGTCAATGACACGTCCAGCAGGGCTCAAAGCTTCATCGTAGTCTGGTTTCGTACGTCCTAACCATTGACGGCTTGTACGAGTGAAGACTTCTTGAAGACGGTTTGATTTAGTTTCATCTGGTCCAAAGATACGGAAGTTATGTGGGTTCGCATCCACAAGATCTGCCGCATACTTACCAAACTCGATCATATCTTGGGCCATGATAGCACCTGGTGTTTCGATCTTGAAGGCATGTTTCTTCCAATCAGCAGTGTCCATTGGTTTAATGACACCTGCGTTTGTGATTGGGTTCATAGCCATGCGACGGTCACCTTTTGGTGCAATTTCAGCAATTTCAGGAAGCAATTTACCAGTTTCGTCGAACAATTCAGCTGGACGATATGATTCCAACCATGAAAGAAGAGCATCCACATGCTCCATATGGTGAGCATCTACTGGGATTGGAACTTGGTGCGCACGGAATCCACCCTCGATTGGTGTACCTTCCCAAGCTTTTGGTCCAGTCCAACCTTTAGGAATACGAGCAATCAAGACAGGGTATACTGGTTGAGTTGCTTCTTCTGCAGAACCTTTACGAGCTTCTGCTTGGACTTTCTTGATTTCTTCAATCGCTTCGTCTAATTTTTCTGCAAACAAAGCATGAGCTGCTTCGTGGTCGTCAGAAATAGCGGTTACGTCTGCAAAGATTGGTTTCCATCCAAGACCTTCAAAGAAAAGGGCCAATTCTTCGTCTGTTTTGCGTTCGAAGATTGTTGGGTTGTGGATTTTCCCACCGTTGAGGTAGAAGATTGGAAGAACAGCACCATCGTTAACTGGGTTCAAGAAGGTATTAGCCAACCAACCAGCCATCAATGGACCAGTTTCCCCTTCACCATCACCGATTACGGTTGCAGCAATCACATCTGGATTGTCCAAAACAGCTCCAGCTGCGTGAGAAAGAGCATAACCAAGCTCTCCACCTTCGTGGATAGATCCTGGAGTTTCAGGTGCCGCGTGAGAGGCAATCCCTCCTGGGAATGAGAAGATTTTACATAGGTGTTTAAATCCTTCTTCATTTTGTGGGATATTTGGATTCAATTCTGTGTAAGAACCATCTAAGTAAGAGTTGGACACCATAACTTGTCCACCATGACCTGGTCCTTCAATGTAGAACATATCCAAGTCGTATTTGTTGATGGCACGGTTCAAGTGAGCATAGATAAAGTTTTGTCCTGGTACAGTTCCCCAGTGTCCGATTGGGTGAGCCTTCAAGTCGTTTTCAACCACTTCACGTTTCAACAATGGGTTGTCTTTCAAGTACATTTGAGCAGCCGAAATGTAGTTGGCTGCACGCCACCACGCATCCACTTTATCCAAGTAAGCTTTGCTGTTAAAATCAACAGTCATATTGTCTCCTCTCAAATTCTAGCTATGATTCTGATGAATTAGAATCCAGTGCAAGTATTTAGGTTATAAACATTCTGTTTCATTCATATTAAGACAGAACGAACGCGAACCAAATTTAATTCAATTCTTTTCTATTCTATCAATAATTTAGCTTTTTGTATATAGAAAAAATTAAAAAAAATATAGTTTTTTATAAAAAGTTGCAAATCTCTTTTAAAATCAAAGCATTTTTCAATCATTTTACAAACAAGTTTTTGCTTAAACCTCTCAAAAAGCCTTTGAAATCAGCTATCTATAAATTCCCTTGTCACATAAAACCTTTCATGATATACTTTAGATATCAAACTAAAGGAGATCGTTATGATGAAGGAAAAACCTAACAAAGGATTTGTTTCAGGTCTGGTGCTTGCCCTTGTCTTTCTTGCATTCGCAGGATTAGTATTTTCATTATGGATGGGACGCCAGAACCCTTCTACTAGCTTTGCGAAGGCAGAAAAGTCTGGGGATCCTGTAACGATGCAAGTCTATGATATTACACAAGAACCTGTCGGAACTGTGGACAACGGCCACGTCCTCTATATCGTCCAATATGATAACCAAAATGATGGTAAATTTGCAGGGATCGAAGCCAAAAAAGACGATGCGACGATTAAAGAAATCGTTGATAAGGCAAAAAATGGGGAACTGCTGACCAAACCTTATCAACTAAAGGGAACGCAATTGGCCCCTTTGGCAAAGGATAGCAAAAATACGTCTCGTAACGGTCGCCTTGTCGGCTATAGCGACTACATCCATTCCCTTCTCGACCCGACTTCTGTCGTGTCCCTTAATATGACGACCAGCTATTACTTAAGCCTTACAGAGTACAACAAAGACTCCTTATTCCTCTTGATTGGTTCAGCTGCTCTTGCTGGACTTTCTATCATAATGGTCGTAGCCAGCTTCTCCGTTCGGAAACGGACCATTGCTTCCTATCAGGAACTCCACCAAAACTATCCCGAACTCCAAGGAGATCTGTCCCGCCTGTCTGATGGAGCCAGCTACTACAATCAAGACTTAAAAGTTATCTTGTACAAGAATCATTTGATCACCTATTTCAAAGGAACGCAAACGATTGATTTACGAGAGGTTCAACAACTATACTTACATGTCACTCGAGTTCGTCAATCAGGGATTGCTCGCTCGATCTTCCAATTGTGCTACATCCGCAAGGACAAACCAAAGAAACAGCACCGCCTATCCATTAAGAATAGGAAGAACGCTGAAGAACAACTCTACACTCTTTTTGCACAGGTGTCTGAGAGATTCCCAGATGTCAAAGTTGGCATTTAAAGATTTTCCAACTCCCTTTGGAAATACTGTTCTCAGCACTAAAATCCCCTCATCAGAATCAGTTGATGAGGGGATTTTTACTATTTAGGTCACGTTTGAAACGAGAGGATCAAATCACTTTTTTACCATTTTTATAGACATCTGTCACTAGGTTGGTCGCGAAGAAATAGAAGAGATAATCTAGATTTGGTGCATCATAAATCGTGATGTCAGCCTGTCAAACAAGATCTAAGCTTCCGATTTTTAGGATTACTATAAAAAAGTGTATCTTCGCATGTATTTTTCTTAAACAAAAAAATCAAAAGGGAGAGGAGCAAGAGGGTACTTTTGAATTCCCTCTGTTCTTCTCCCTATTTTTTGATTTCTCAACTCACTTCAAATTTGGTTTTGTGGTGGAAGAGAGCTTCCGTAGCCTTATACACTTGATGAGCTACTTCTGCATTATTCATCGTGTATAGATGAATTCCTGCTACATCTTGAGTAACCAAATCCACGATTTGGTCTACAGTATAGGCAAGTCCTGCTGCTCTGAGAGATTCAGGGTCATTCTCATACTTGTCCAAGATAGCCTTAAACTTACGTGGGAGATGAATGTTCTCACAAGTCTTCAGTAGACGAAGAGCTTGGTTACGGTTAAGAATCGGCATGATTCCCGCATGAATTGGAACATCAATACCTGCCAAGGTACACTTGTCTTGGAAATCATAGAAACGCTCATTGTCAAAGAAAAGTTGCGTTACGAGACTGGAGCAGCCTGCGTCCACTTTCTTCTTGAGATTTTGAATATCCGAGATCTGATTTGGAGAGTCAGGGTGCCCTTCTGGGTAGCAAGCGCCAACAATATCAAAGTGAGGAGCTTGCTCCTTGATGAACTCAATCAAGTCTGTGGCGTAACGAAAATCCTTTTGAGGCTCAACACCCGGAATGATATCTCCACGAAGAGCCAAGATTTTCTGAACCCCAACCTTATCCAAATCTGCAATAGTCTCAGCCACCTTATCCTTAGTTAGGTAGATAGCTGGCAAGTGAGCAATGGTCGGAATCTCCAAGTCATTTTGGATATAGTCTGCCAAACGAACCGTCGTCTCTTTGATATTAAATTTATTATTGCTGGCAGTCACACTGATGAAGTGGGGAGCCAAGCCCTGCATATCTTTTAGGGCTGCAATAATTTTGTCATTGCCTACTGCTGGGTTTGGAGGGAAAACTTCAAATGAGAGTGACGGTGTTTGACGCGACATATGTAATAACCTTTTTCTAGTTGATTTCTTACTGATCAACCAAGTATGGAGAACTGCTTTTCTTACAATTTCTCACGCGCAACTTTCGCAGCTTCTACAAGGCGGATCAAGCTTTCTTTCGTTTCTTTAATTCCACGTGTTTTCAAACCACAGTCAGGGTTGATCCAAACTTTTCTGCTTGGTACTTTCGCAAGGATTGCTTCGATTGTGTGGTCGATTTCGCCTTCGTTAGGCACACGAGGTGAGTGGATATCGTAAACCCCAGGTCCAACTTCTGTTTGGAAGTTTTTCGCTTTGAGTTCGTCCAAGATTTCAAGGTTTGAACGACTCGCTTCAAATGAGATGACGTCTGCATCCATGTTGTCGATGGCTGGGATGATATCTGTAAATTCTGAGTAACACATGTGAGTGTGGATTTGTGTGTCTGGTGCTACTGTTGAGTGTACCAAACGGAAGGCTGGAATAGCCCAGTCAAGGTAGTCTTCATACCAGTCACTACGACGGAGTGGCAATTTTTCACGAAGAGCAGCCTCGTCGATTTGGATGATTTTCACACCTGCAGCTTCAAGATCAAGAACTTCATCCTTGATTGCAAGAGCGATTTGAAGAGTTGAATCCTTGATAGAGATGTCTTCACGTGGGAATGACCAGTTAAGAATTGTAACAGGTCCAGTCAACATCCCTTTAACAGGTTTGTTAGTACGGCTTTGTGCGTAGCTAGACCATTTCACAGTAATAGGGTTGAGACGAGTCACATCACCCCAGATGATTGGTGGTTTCACCCCACGCATACCGTATGATTGTACCCAACCATTTTTAGAGAAGAGGTAACCTGACAAGTTTTGACCGAAGTACTCAACCATGTCATTACGCTCGAATTCACCGTGTACAAGTACATCAAATCCAACTTCTTCTTGCCATTTGATCCATTCGTCAATGGTTTCAGCAAGGAAGGCATCGTATTCTTCTTGTGACAATTCACCCTTACGGAAGGCCAAACGTTTCGCACGAACTTCTTTCGTTTGAGGGAAGGATCCGATGGTTGTTGTTGGAAGAGCTGGAAGTTTGAAGGCATCTTCTTGGATTGCTTCACGTTCAGCAAAAGCTGGCAAACGAGTGTAGTCTGCGTCTGTCAATCCAGCGATACGCGCACGAAGTTCTGCATTTGCTCCGACACGTTCAGTCGCAAAGAGTTCTTTGTTTGCTGCAAGAGCTTCTGCTCCTTGACCGTTGCGGATAGCATCCAAATCACGGATTTCATCCAATTTTTCAACTGCAAAAGCAAAGTGGTTCAAGATAGCTGGTTCAAAGTCTTCATTAGCAGTTGTAAATGGCACATGAAGAAGTGAGCATGAGCTAGTCAAAACGATGTTTTCAGCTGGGATTTGCTCAAGAATAGCCAAGCTCTTTTCATAGTTGTTGCGCCAGATGTTCTTACCATTGACGATACCTGCATAAAGCGTCTTGTCAGCTGGGAAGCCACCTTTAACGAGTTCAAGAGTTTTCTTCCCTTCAACGAAGTCCAAACCAATCGCATCTACTGGCAAATTCACAAGGGCAGAGTAGATGTCACGAACATCACCAAAGTAAGTTTGGATCAAGACCTCAAGACCTTTCTTGTCAGCCAAGAGCTTGTTGTAGAGGTTCAAGAATAGCGCTTTTTCTTCAGCTGATAAATCTTTAACAAGAGCTGCTTCATCCAGTTGGATACGAGTCGCACCAAGCTCAGCCAATTTAGCAAAAACATCTTGGTAAGCAGCTACTAAGCTATCAACGAAGTCTTCTGCTTTTACGCCTTCTTCAAAGTCTGATAATTGAAGGAAAGTGAATGGTCCAACCACAACTGGACGAGTGTCAAGACCCAATTCTTTCGCTTCTTGGTACTCATCAAAAATCTTGTGACCAGCCAATTTGACTTCTGTTGTTTTTTCAAATTTTGGAACGATGTAGTGGTAGTTGGTGTTGAACCATTTCTTCATTGGAAGAGCACGCACATCCCCTTTTTCTCCTTGGTAACCACGCGCCAAGGCAAAGTAGCGTTCAAGGTCAGACAAGTCCAAGTTTTGAACAGATGTAGGAACCACGTTGAAAAGGAAGGCTGCATCTAGGAAGTTGTCATAGTGAGAAAAGTCATTTGATGGGATTTCAGTGATACCTTTTTCTTTGACAATATTCCAGTGTTTGGCACGCAATTCTTTTGCAGCATCCAACAAATCTTCAGCTGTAATTTCGTTTCTAAAATATTTCTCAGTTGTAAATTTTAGTTCGCGGAATTCACCCAAACGAGGGAATCCGATAATTGTAGTTGACATGTTTTGTCCTCCAAAAATTCAAGTTGAGTCTATCTTATCAGAAGAAGCGCCTTCTGTATAATTGCTTTTCAATGGTTTATGGTATAGCCAGAAGCTATAACCTTATAGATCAAGGGTTTCCGCCACTTGTCATTGAACAGAACTAATAGACCTTATAAAAAATAACTATAAGGCTTCTACCAGACAGACTGAGACCCCTCCCATAGGACAGTCCTCATTCCCTCTAAAACAAAAAAAGAAGCTATCCGCTTCTTTTTTTGTAGAAACTTATGCTCAAGTTAGTTGCACACAAAAAGCATCCCAAGGTTCCAATACTTTTGTCTGTTTGACCTGCTCTACATTGGTATTGCTAATGAGGACCTCCTGATAGTCTTGCTTCAGTTCAAAGCTCTGAACTTGACTAGACAAATTGACCACAATCAAATAGCGTTGATTCCCATCTACTCGTTGGTAGGCAAAGACCTGATCTGCTGTATCCAGTAGTTCAAAGTCGGCAGAGATCAACCAATCTTGCTCCTTACGGAGGGCAACCAATTGTTGGTAGGTATAGAAAACGGATGAGGAATCAGCCAAAGCCGCTTCTACATTTATTTCCTGATAGTTTGGATTGACAGCTAGCCATGGGCGACCGGTTGTAAAACCAGCCTGTGGCAGATTGGACCACTGCATAGGGGTTCGAGCATTGTCCCGGCCAATATGTCGGATCTGGTCCATAATGGTGTCTAGCTCCACTCCCTTTTCTAGGCTTTCCTTGGCGTAGTTAATAGATTCAATATCTTCGATTTCGTCCAGGCTCTTAAAAGGATAGTTGGTCATGCCAATCTCTTCTCCCTGGTAGATATAAGGTGTCCCTCTCATCAAATGAAGAAGAATGGCTAGGGCCTTAGCGGACTTCACCCGATAGGCTTGCTCATCTCCCCAGGCAGAAACAATCCGAGGGAGGTCATGGTTGTTCCAAAAGAGGGAATTCCAGCCTTCGTCCATGCCCAGTTCCGTCTGCCATTTGTTAAAGATTTCTTTCAACTTAGGAACATTGAGCTTCTTCGCATAGTGCCATTTTGGCTGGCCTTCTTGGAAGAAAAGCCCGATGTGCTCAAATTGAAAGACCATTGACAATTCCTCATTATCAGGACCAGAGTATTGCTTAGCAATCTCAGGTGTCGCTCCCCAGGTCTCCCCGACCGTTAACAAATCCTTATCCCCGAAAGTCGCTCGATTCATTTCTTTCAGATAAGGGTGGAGCATGGGACCATTGGCTACGATCTTCTGATCAGGAATTTTCCCAATCATGTCGATGACATCCATCCGAAAACCACCGATCCCCTTGTCGATCCAAAAGTTCATCATGTCATAAATCTTCTGCCGAAGGGTCTCATTTTCCCAATTCAGGTCTGGTTGCTTCTTACTAAAGAAGTGCAAATAATACTGCTGGGAAGCCGGATCAAATTCCCAAGCTGACCCACTGAAGGTAGAGACAAGATCATTGGGTTGGTCCCGCCAAATATAGTAGTCCCGCTCCGGACTGTTTGGATTTTCTTTCGCTTCGATAAACCAGGCATGCTCATCAGAGGTATGGTTGACCACCAAATCCATGATCATCTTAATACCTCGCTTTTGCCCCTCCGCAATCAATGTTTCCATATCTTCCATGGTGCCAAAGATGGAAGCAATAGCCTCATAATCAGATATATCGTAGCCATTATCATCCATAGGGCTTTGGTAGACAGGAGACAGCCAAATAGCCGTAATGCCTAACTTCTCCAAATAATCCAGTTTACTGATGATCCCCTTGAGGTCACCGATTCCATCGCCATTGCTATCTAAAAAACTCTTGGGATAGATTTGATAAATCACGGCATCATGCCACCATTTTTTCTTCATGCGCTTCTCCTTTTTGACTTTACTTGTAATCCCTTACATCATAACCAAACTTGAAAAGAATTGCAACTCTTAGTGGATCTATCAGTCTCCCTTAAAATAAAAAAGAAAGTCTCTTTAGAGACCTTCCTTTTCAAGACTTCGATTCTTCTTTTCTTTTTGCCAATTGTGATAAGAAAGCATGGCCAATCCAAAGAGGTGACTACCAAACAAGGCGGCCACAAAAATCAGCTTGCCCCTGCCTGGATAAGAAAGTGGGAGATTGCTAAAGCCATAGCGAGCCCATTCGATAAAAATCGGATGCGAAAAATAAAGCGCCATGCTCATCTGCTTTAAGTACTGCATATCATAGCTTTTCAAAAAGGACGATCGCAGACAAGCATTAACCAAATAGACCGTCACAAAGGGAAGGAGCAAGAAAAAGTTCTTATCGATTCCTTCATGTTGAAAAATGATGAGGCCTTCTAGACAGAACAGTCCAAAGGCAAGGGCCACTTTTTGCCAACGGTGAACCTTAAAGGTTTGTGCATAAAAATGATCATAGAGATAGTATCCCATATAGATAAAAATAGGCGTGTAAAAGAGACCATTTCGCGCTGTGAAAAATAAGTTGCTGTAGAGTTGGTATCCCTTGAGAAGACTCGTGGTGTCCAGATAAGCTGAATAGGTCTCGATCAAACCCCAGCAGTATAGAAGAAACGTGATCACCCCCGTCCAAACCATACCTAGGCGTTTGACCAATTGATTGACCAAAAACAAGCCCAGCAAAAAGGCTGGGATATACCAGAGTTGGTAGCACATTCCCAGATAGAGCAGAGCAATCAGAACGCCTGCTGGAAAGAGATAGACAGGGAGATGGAGACTAGAAAAAAAGACCCAGGCATAGGGAAGATAGACACAACTCCAAAATAAATAGGTTTTTACGATTTTGACCAGGTAGGCCTTCATTTTCCTTGCATCTCTTAGTGATGGCTTGAGGAAAAAGCTGGCACAGACGATAAAAAATGGCACCGCCAGCCGTCCAAGGATACTCTTGAGGCCAAAATGCACCAGCTCATAGGAAGTTAAGCGACCACTATGCACCAAAATCACTGCAATTGCAAAGAGGTATTGAAAAAGACTAATACTGGAAGTGTTATAGAGGGAATTCTTTTTCATGGTCCTACTCCTTCGCCAAATGCAGATTCTATGGTTATTTTAGCATGAAAGAGAGGACCAAGCAAGGAATCCTTGCCTCCTTATCTACCTTTTTTCCTCTATTTTTGATATACTCAAAGCATGCACAAACAAACGATTATTGATTTTAAAGAGCTTGGATTGCGACACGTTTTCACCAAGCCCCTAAAGGAATTAAAAACAAGAGACCTCGGCCAAGTAGAGACTCTTCTGAGAGAGGTAGAAGCCTATCAGGAGGCTGGTTTTTATGCCGTAGGCTATGTCAGCTATGAAGCCGCTCCTGCTTTTGAGAAAAAATTAGCCGTCCACCCAGCACCACTCATGGGAGAGTATCTCCTCTATTTCACAATTCATGAGGAGGTCGAGACCCTTCCTTTCCCAGAGGACTACGAGGCAGTGGATCTTCCAGCCAATTGGCAGGAAGAGGTAGAGGCGCCTGCTTATCAAAAAGCTATCGAGACCATCCAGCACCACATCCGCCAAGGGGATACCTATCAGGTCAACTACACCGTCCAGCTTTCTCAAGAGCTAAAAGCTGACCCTTTGGCCATCTACAATCGCTTGGTGGTAGAACAGAAGGCCCATTACAATGCCTTTATCCAGCACGATGATGTGTCCATCCTCTCTATTAGTCCTGAGCTCTTTTTTGAACAAGATGACCGGCTACTGACCACCCGCCCTATGAAGGGGACGACTCGTCGTGGGCTTACCAACCAAACAGATCTTCAAGAGGCTGCTTGGCTAGAAGCTGATCCCAAAAATCGAGCAGAAAACATGATGATTGTGGATCTCCTGCGTAATGATATGAATCGCATTTCGGAGATCGGAAGTGAGCAGGTGACCCATCTCTGCCAGGTGGAGCAATACTCTACTGTTTGGCAGATGACCTCGACCATTGAAAGTCGCATACGCCCCGAAGTCGACCTAGTCCAAACCTTCCAGGCTCTCTTTCCTTGCGGTTCCATCACAGGGGCACCGAAGATTTCCACTATGGAAATTATTCAACGGACAGAGGTTGCTCCTCGTGGCGTCTACTGTGGAACAATCGGTATCCTTCTTCCAAAAGGGAAACGGATTTTTAATGTGGCCATTCGAACCCTTCAAATGCAAGGGCATCAAGCCGTCTATGGCGTAGGTGGAGGCATCACTTGGGACAGCAAATGGGAAAGTGAATACCAGGAGACCAAGCAAAAGTCTGCTGTCCTCTACCGACAAGAACCTCGCTTTGACCTCTTGACAACTGGTCGTATCCACCAAGGAGAGTTGACCTTCCTGGAGCAACACCTGACCCGTTTAAGAGAGGCCAATCGCTACTTTGCCTATCCTTTTGATGAGCCAAAACTCCTGAAAGAACTTCAAGAAGAGCTTGCTCGTTTGGACTCCAACCTTGACTATCGTTGTCGGATTGCCTTACAAAAAAACGGGGCCTTCCAGCTGGCTATCACCGAGCTGAAGGACTTGCCCGCTAGCTATCTGCAGGCTCAACTGACCGAGCAAAAGCTTGATTTAGCGAAGCCATTTACTTATTTTAAGACTAGCCAGCGAGCCCATCTAGTAGCTAAAGATCACGAGCAGATCTTCTATTTAGAAGACGGGACCTTGCTAGAGACGACCATCGGAAATCTCATCCTAGAGATTGACGGCCAGCGCTACACACCTCCAGCCCACCTCCCTATCCTCGACGGGATTTACCGCCGCTATCTCTTAGAAACTGGACAAGTAGAAGAAAAACTGTTAACGCTGAAGGATTTAGAAGTCGCTGACCAAGTCTATGCCTGCAATGCCCTGCGTGGCCTCTATCCACTCGATTTCACTAGAGAGGAATCAGAATGAAACTTATTTTTTTACATGGCCTAGGCCAGGATGCCCACTCTTGGCAAGGGGTCCAAGATGCACTTTCCCCCTTGCAATCTGAATCTTTCGCTATTTTCTCCCGTCCAAGCGAAAGTTATCAGGAGGCCAAAGAAAGATTGACGGAGTACCTCCAACAAGAAAGCGAACCCTTTATTCTGGTTGGACTCTCACTGGGAGGCGTTCTCGCTCTCGATCTCTCCAGCCGAGACTTGCAACAACTCAAGGGCTTGGTGCTTTCAGGGACGCAATACAAACTCAACACCAATCTCCTCTATAGGCTCCAAATTCTCCTTTTTCGTCTGATTCCCAAGCGTGTCTTTGAAAAGCAGGGGGCCAATAAACAGCACATGTTGCAAATCTTTACCGAATTAAAAAGTCTCAATCTAACCGATACCGCTAAAACCTGCCCTCTTCCTAGCCTAGTGATTTGTGGCAGCAAAGATGGGGCCAATCAGGCTTCTTCTAAAAAGTTGGCAAATCTCCTGCCTAAAGGTCACTATCTAGAAATCGCAGACGGAGGCCATCTACTCAATACTCAGAAACCCCATGAACTGGCACAAGCTATCAAAGAGTTTGTTGGTGATTTTTAATAGGAACAGAGGCTGGGCATAAAGTGTCCAGTCTCTTATATATGATAGTTATAACTGCAAGGCGCAGTAGCTGATTGCTCAAAGCACTGCTTTGAGGTGGTGAATAGAACTTGCGAGCAAGTTTCCTAAGTCTTTGTTCGCCTTTTAAGCTCCAAAGATGACCTAATCAGCCTTGCGGGGGTGGGGCAACGAACGATTTTTAGTCAAAATTCGTTCTGTCCCACTCCCGTTTTTTTAGAAATATTTTAGAATTGCTTGATAGTTATTTGAAAAGCAAGCTGTATACTAAGAGTGTAAAAAAAATAACTAGTCATTTGGACGAAGGAGAAAACCATGGAAAAAGTATTAGAAATTTCCCATTTGAGTAAAAAGTTCGGTCAACAATACGCCTTAAATGATGTGAATCTGAGCATTCGCAAAGGCGACGTCTACGGCCTGATCGGTAAGAACGGGGCAGGGAAAACCACCCTCATCAAGGTCATCACCCAGCTGATTCAAGAAACTGACGGAAGCGTCTCCCTCTTCGCTTCCACGAATCGCTCTCAGTGGACACAAGCCCTGAAACGGGTTGGTTCCGTCATTGAGAGTCCTGTGGCTCACAAGCATATGACCGCCTACCAAAACTTAGTCTACTATTGCAAGGCTCGCCATATTCCCAATCCCGACCAGGTCATCAAAGAAACCTTGAATTATGTTGGCCTGAATAATACGGGTAAGAAGAAATTCCGCGATTTTTCACTCGGGATGAAACAACGGTTGGGAATTGCGATTGCGCTCATTGCCAAGCCCGACTTCCTCATTTTGGACGAACCCATCAATGGTCTCGATCCCGTCGGAATCAAGGAATTCCGTCAGATGATCAAGCGCCTCAACGATGAACTCGGTATGACCATCCTCATTTCCAGTCATATCCTTTCCGAGCTTTATCTGGTTGCCAATCGTTTTGGCATTGTCGACCAAGGACGCCTGATCAAAGAAATTAGTAAGGCTGAATTCGAAGAACAAGGAGAAGATTACATCATCCTCAAGACCAGCCAGCTAGCCCTTGCGAGTCAACTGATCCAGGATCAACTCCATCACCGTATCAAGGTCATCGATAAAGATGGAGAAATCCATATCTTCGGACAGACTCACGATATTAAAGTCATTGTCAAAGCCCTCGTTCAAGCGGATATTGACGTGGACGAAATCTACTATGCCCGCCAAGATCTGGAAAAATTCTTTACGGACTTGGTAGACTAGTCAAATCACCGCCTTGTTTTACTTATCCCACATATTTCATTTAGGAGATCTATCATGTTGCATACCATTCAAGCAGATTTTTACAGACTTTTTCGCTCCAAAGGCTTTTGGATTACAGAAGCCATTCTCGTTCTCAACATCCTGTCTGGAGTCATCTTTGGAGCTACCGGCCACGTCGGCGTCAATACGGAATCCAAATTACCCCAAGCAACCGAAGTTTGGACGGGCTTTAAAGCCTTGACCAACTACTCTTCCAGCATCAGTGTGACTATCCTCTTTACCATTATTGTCATCACCTTGGTTCTAGGAACAGACTTAACGCAAAACTTATACAAGAATAGTCTGGCCTATGGGGTTTCGCGCACCAGCTACTACTTTGCCAAAAGCGCCGTTGTCCTGACCATTGCCCTCTTCCAATTTCTCGTTTCTTATGGTCTCGTCTTCTTGATCGCGACCCTCTACAATGGACTTGGAACCATGCCAGAGCACTTCCTTGCTCATTTTGGTCTGACCGTGCTGATTCAGTTCCTTTCCACCCTGGCTTGGGTCAGCATCATTTCCTTCCTCCTTTATGCTAGCCAATCCATCACCCTAGCCTTCGTTGGCTACTTCGTTGGAAATATCCTCTTAAGTCTTCCTGCGCTTTTCTTTAAAGATATTGATATCCTCCACTATCTAAACTTGGAATTCCAATATTCCATGGTCCAAAGCACCACAGCAACGAACAACACCCTCTCGATTGCTCTTGGATTCATCCTTGTTTTTGGCTTCCTAGGACTCGCTACTTTCAAACACAAAGATTTATGACAAAAAGGCTTGAGCGGTGCTCAAGCCTTTTTTCTCAGTGTAATGGTCAAGATAAACCAATCTGCCTCTGTTGCCAGTTGCAAGTCGCCCCCTAAGATCTCTACAAAATTTTGAATGATATAGAGACCCAAGCCAGATGATTCTTCTGTATCCGATAGATTTTCTGAGTAGAAGCGACTAGCCAACTGGTCTAAGTGCTGGATCGGTTGTTGCACAATATTGCGTAGCTCGACCCGAATCGTGTCCTCATCCGACATCAAGGTCAAGCGGGCCTGATCCTTCCCATGCTTGAGGACATTGCTGAGCATATTTTGCAAGAGGCGCTCCCAGAGCTCCGGATCCGTAGCATAATGAAGATGCTCCTCCATCTCCACTTCTAAGGCAATCCCCGCCTCAGACAAGCTATCATAATACTGGAACAACTGCTGGGTCAGGACTTGGCTGAGATTAACGTCTGTAAGCCGAGGCTGAATAGCTCCCTCCATCAAGCGTCTGTATTCCAAGAGAGATTCCAGGCGTTTTGAGACGACTTGAAGATTGGAAGCAATTTTCTTCAGCTTTTCCTCTTCCTGCGTCCCACCCTTGATGATTTGTTGGGTATAGCCCGATGCAATGGTCAAAGGCGTCCGGATATCATGAGCAATATTACTGATGGCCATATCCAAGGTCTTTTTCTCTTGAAAGGCAATCCGATTGGTCCGCTCGATTTGATCAAAGAGATCACTGACCTGCTTGGTCAAGGCGACCATTTCTTTTTTTGAAACACGTGACGTTAACCGTACCCCACTCCCATTTTGGAGCTTCTGTTGAATCTGCTCCTGCAAATCTGTGAGAGCAGAGAGTAGGCGAAGGTAACCCAGTCCCAAGAGAAAGACAAGGACGACTAGAATTAGAACCAATCCCCACATTACTTGTCTCCTTTCAAGCGAACGCCCAAGCCCCAGACGGTTTCAATGTAATCCTCATCTGGGTCTAGTTGGGCAATTTTCTTCCGGAGATTACTCAACTGGGCATTAAGGGTATTGTCTCCAGGCAGATAGACCTCTTCCCAGACCGCCTCATACAATTCTTCCTTGGTGAAAATCTTCTTTGGATGAACCAGCAAGGTCTCAAAAATTTGAAATTCTTTTTTGCCCAAGCGAAGCGTCTGTTCGCCAGACTCCAGTTCAAAGGTTTCTGGATTTAAGACCAAATTCTTAAAGGATAGCTTTTGCGGCGCTTGAGCTTCCTGTGCTACCGTCGTTTGATTTCGCAGCTGCACCGTCACACGAGCTGCCACCTCATCCAGATTAAAGGGCTTGACAATATAATCATTGGCACCGGCAAGGAGGTACTGGCTAATGAGGTGTTTGTCTCCAAGAGCCGTCATCATGATAACCGGCACCTGACTCTGCAAACGGATCTCCTCCAGGACCTGGTCCCCATTTTTCCCTGGAAGCATGATGTCCAGGAGGACCAAATCAACGGCTTCTTGCTGGAAGAGTCGCAACCCTTCTGTACCTGAAAAAGCCTGAAGGACCTCATAGTCTTCACTTAAGAGACTGTATAAAATTTCTTGGATATCATTATTATCCTCGATTAATAAAATCCGTGCCACTTGCCTCGCTCCTTTTTCCTTTGAACTCCAAATCATTTCTATTCCCCTAGCCTATCAAATAAAAGCTCCTTCGTCAATGAAAATATGAGAAAATTCTATAGTACCCAGGTAGATCTGCATGTTAGGTTATCACAGGATGAACTTGACTATCCTTTCTTTCAAAGGGTATAATAGGACCAATGACAGAATAGGGAGAATCATCTATGAAAAAAAATGCCAAAACGAAAATCAGCCTTGTATCCATTCTCGTTATCCTGGGCGTTGCTGGAAGAATGATGCGAGTCATCCACCGACACCAAATTAGAGAGCAAAACAGACAAAACATCCAAACGACTAAAAAGGTTGCAGAGTTTCAGAAAACACTAGACGAGGAAGAAACGAAGAAACGCAACGAAACCTTCAACAAGGTTTTTAATGAATCCCTAGTTCAGAAAAATTTTGAAAATTGGCAAAAAGTCGATGAATTTCATGGTTTGGGACAGAGAACTGGACAATTTTATATCTATAACTTTGAAAAAAAGGAAGAGATTCTCCTAGAGAATACAGATCAAGCATTTGTTCTACCCATTCGAGACAAGAGTGATAACGTCACATTTCAGGCTATTTTTGCCCACAAGGACGGCCAGTGGCACATCATGAAGCCAGACGGAAGTTCGCAGTTGCAACTAGGAGAAGCCAACATTTCCGCTGAATCTAAGTTTGTCATCGAGAACAATGTCTTAGACTACGACCAGTAAATCCATAATGACTTGGTTTAACTACATACAAAAAGCTTAGGACCCCAGCTTGTGGTTGGGATTCTAAGCTTTTTAGTTTATAGGGGAGAGTCGGCCAGCAAGGACCGAAAACTTTTATTCAACAGAAGCCCCATTGGTCGCAATGACGTCTTTGTACCAATAGAAGGATTTCTTACGTGAGCGGGCCAAGCTTCCCTTGCCTTCATTGTCCCGATCGACATAGATAAAACCGTAGCGCTTCTTCATTTCTCCAGTCCCGGCAGAGACCAGGTCAATACAGCCCCAAGTCGTATAGCCCCAGAGGACAACACCATCTTCATGAATGGCATCCCGCATGGCCTTGATGTGGGCTGCCAGGTAGTTAATCCGGTAGTCATCCTCAATCTCCCCGGCTTCATTTGGAGTATCAACGGCGCCTAGTCCATTTTCTACGATAAACAGAGGCTTTTGATAACGATCCCAGATGGTGTTGAGGGTAATGCGGAGACCAAGAGGGTCAATCTGCCAACCCCATTCTGAGCTTTCTAGGTAGGGGTTCTTCAGAGAGGCAAAGATATTGCCTGCTGTTTTCTCCCTTTCAGCTGGATCCCCTGAAGCGACCCGACTGGCATAGTAGGAGAAGGAAATAAAGTCCACTGTATGGTCTTTCAACAATTGAAGGTCCTGCTCGGTCATCTCAACCGTGATTCCCTGACGCTCCCACTCTTTCTTAGCATAGTTTGGGTATTCCCCACGCGCCTGCACATCGATGAAGAAATAGTTCTTGCGGTCTTCTTCTAGACCAGCCCAGACATCTCGCGGAGCACAGGTATGCGGATAGTTTTGCCCAGCTGCCAACATACAGCCAACCTTATTGTTAGGATCAATCTCATGGGCTAGCTTGGTAGCAATGGCTGAAGCGACCAACTCATGGTGAGCCGCCTGGTATTTGACTTGCTCCTCATTCTCCCCTTCTTCAAAGCAGAGACCCGCTCCCATAAAAGGCGCATGAAGGATCATATTGATTTCATTGAAGGTCAGCCAGTAGTTGACCAAGCCCTTGTAGCGAGTGAAGAGGGTCCGGCAGAGACGTTCATAACATTCCAACATCTTGCGACTGCGCCAACCTCCATACTCAGTAATCAAATGCATGGGACAGTCAAAGTGGGTAATGGTCACCAAGGGTTCAATGCCATACTTGTGGCACTCCTTAAAGAGGTCTTCATAGAACTGTAGACCTGCTTCATTTGGCTCCAGTTCATCCCCTTTCGGGAAAATCCGAGACCAGGCAATGGACAAGCGATAAGTTTTAAAGCCCATTTCCCCAAAGAGCGCAATGTCTTCCTTGTAGCGATGGTACATATCAATGCCATCCTTAGCCGGATAAAAATAGCCCTCTTCAAAGTCGAACATCTTTTTCTGACCCGTAATAATGGCGTGACGATCAGGACCAATCGGTACCACATCCACATTGGTCAAGCCACGGCCATCTTCATTATAAGCTCCCTCACACTGGTTAGCAGCCGTCGCCCCACCCCAAAGAAAACCATCTGGAAATTGAAGTTTATCGGTCATCTCTCTACCTCACTTGATTTGATAGTTCTATTATACCCTTCTCTAACCCGAAAATCTTACAACATCCTAGGAAAAACTGATACTATTCTAAGGTATCTACCACACTCATACAAGAAAACAGATCGGACGAATCCGATCTGTTAAAATGCATACTCTTTTGCCAAATATAATATTGGTCTTTCTTAAATCTAATAAATTCTGTTAAAATAGAAAAATTTTATTCGTTAGAATTATTCAATCATCTACTGAAACTTTCCGCCGTGAGAAAAGTGCTAGAAACACGATTGTTTCTAGCACTCGGGAGTTTTGAAACTTTAGGTTCAAAACTAAGTCATGGAACTTCCTGGATTGCTGAAATCATCCACTGGATAATTTCACCTAACGTCCGTACTCACCTAAGGAAAGTTTCAAAGAAGATTTTGTCTTTAATAAAAAAGACCGGATGGCTCCGATCTTTTCTATAGTTCATTTTCTCAAATTCTATTTTAAGAATAGCTAAGGTTGGCGTTAAATGACCACGCCTCCTATTTCATACGATAAAAATCAATCACTAGACCTGCTGGACCACTTACTAGCAGGGATTCGGTTCCCCAATCAGTTACAGCTGGACCATTTAAAACCTGGATACCAAGATCTTTCAACCGTTGGTAGTTCTGCTCTACATCCTCAACTTCAACGTGAAGAATGATTCCTGACTGGAAATTTTCCAAAGGTATCAAATGGTTTTGGGATAACATGAGACAGTGACTGCCAATCGTGAACTGAGCAAAACTTTGGTCAACATAGTCCGCCTTTTTGTCCAAGATACGCTCCAAGTCAGCACATACTTGGGGAACATTTGAAACGATGATATCTAATTGATTTAAATTCATTTACTATCCTCCAGAAAAAGACCGGATAGCTCCGATCTTTTCAAGTTCTGCTCTAAGAAAATCAAAGCATAAAATCTACAATGTTTACTTTTGATTTTCCACAAGAGAAATTATTTGATTGCGCGTGATTGCAATCCTTCTTCTTCCAAGAAGAGACGGAATGGTACGAGTTCTTCTGCTTCGTATTTTTCCTTGAAGGCTTTAATAGCTTCTTCTGAGTGTTGTTTTGGATCCAACTCAAGTACTTCTACTGGAAGTGGACGATGTGGAGTGATGTGAGCATTGATAACAACAGTTTTACCTTCTTTGTTCAATTTAACAGCTTCAGCAACGACTGCGTCGATGTCTTCGATACGGTCAACTGTAAATCCAATAGCTCCTTGAGCTTCAGCGATTTTCGCATAGTCAGCATTAGGGAAGTCACAACCAAACAAGTGTTTGTTTGTGTCTTCGTATTTGTCCTTGATGAAGGCATATTTACCATTTGAGAAGACAACGTTGATAACTGGAAGGTCGTATTGAACGTTTGTGATAACGTCTGGGTAGCACATGTTGAATGCACCGTCACCCATGATGTTCCATACTTGGCGATCTGGATTGTCTTTCTTAGCAGCGATACCACCAGGAAGGGCAATACCCATTGTCGCAAAGAGTGGAGATGTACGCCACATGTTCTTAGGTGTCATGTGAAGGTGACGAGTAGATGTTTGAGTAGTGTCACCTACGTCGATTGAATAGATAGCGTCTTGATCAGCATGTTTGTTGATTGCATTGTAAACTTGATACAATTGCAATTCACCCTCAGTTTTACCTTCGAGTTTGTTCATGTAATCACGCCAGTTTTGGTTATTCTTCACGTTTGCACGCCACCATGGAGTAGATTCAACTGGATTCACTTTGTCAAGGATTGCTTTCGCTGCTTGACCTGCATCACCAAGGATTGAAGCGTCTAGGGCATGACGTTTACCAAGTTTGTAAGGGTCGATATCTACTTGGATAAATTTTTCAGTGTTTTTGAAGGCTTCGTAAACTTCAGCAAATGGGAAGTTTGAACCAAGGAAAAGAACTGTGTCTGCTTCAAAGACAACTTCGTTGGCTGGTTTCCAACCAACACGGTAAGCAGAACCTGTCAAACCTTCGTAGTTCCATTCGAAAGCTTCAAAGTTTTTACCAGTTGTGATGATTGGTGCTTTGATTTTACGTGACAATTCAGTAATCACTTCACCAGCTTTAACACCACCGTAACCAGCGTAGATCACTGGACGTTCCGCATTGTTCAAGATTTCAACAGCTTTGTCAATTTCAACTTCGTTCAAAGCAGGAGCGATAAATGAACGCTCGTAAGAACCTGATCCGTAGTATGAGTTTTCGTCGATTTCTTGGAAACCAAAGTTTACTGGAATTTCAACAACGGCTGGACCTTTTTTAGAAACAGCAGCACGGCAAGCTTCGTCAATTACTTTTGGCAATTGCTCTGCGTAAGCTACACGTTTGTTGTAAACAGCGATACCGTTGTACATTGGGTTTTGGTTCAATTCTTGGAAGGCATCCATGTTCAATTCGTTAACTGGACGTGATCCAAGGATAGCAAGGAATGGAGTGTTATCCATAGCTGCATCGTAAACACCATTGATCAAGTGAGTTGCACCAGGTCCACCTGAACCAACTGCAACACCGATAGAACCACCAAATTTAGCTTGCATAACCGCTGCAAGAGCACCTGTTTCTTCGTGGCGAACTTGCAAGAAACGGATATCTTTGTCTTCAGCCAAAGCGTCCATGAGTGAGCTAAGTGTTCCTGATGGGATACCGTAGATAGTGTCTACGCCCCATGTTTTCAATACGTTGAGCATTGCTGCAGATGCAGTAATTTTCCCTTGAGTCATAATGATAACTCTCCTTCAATAAAAATAATTGTCAGTCTTTGAACTGAATTCGACAAAGAGTGAAAACGTTTCAAATAACTTTACTATATCAATTTATCACGTTTTATTGTCCTTGTATAAGAATATGCTCACCGAACACCTGGAACTATTACATAACACAAAGCAAAAATCTGTTCTGTTTCCGCGAACTATTTTATAACAGAAGTCATAAACCGCATAAGGACAAGGTTTTTGCTTGTTGTAGAATTAGTACAAAATAAAGTGTTTTCCCGAACTGTTTTATAGAAAGCATAAAAAATCCTAGCTGGAAAATCATTTTCCTTGCTAGGATGGGTTATATTTCTCTTTGAAGAGCCTTACTCAAGACCCTGTATCCTTCAATTGTTAAATGAAGACCATCTGTTGTATAAGCCGGCTTGAGCTGACCATCTTCTCCAAGCAAATGGTCAAAAACATTGATAAATTCAACATTTATCATCCCTTGGGCCAATTCGTGGTAGGCCTGGTTCAAGGTCTGAATCTTCTGATTGGTCCGGATATAAACTGTCCCCTTGTAGGGCTCTCCCTCATTCACAGGAAGAACCGAAACGAGTTTGATTTGCGCCAAGGGCAAGAGCCGCACCATCTCCTGCAGGATGATGCTCATGTTTTCAATGGTTTCCGACAGGGGCATTTCCTTACCAATGTCATTAGTTCCAATCAGCAAAAAAACCTTATCCACTGCTTGACCGAAAATATGGGCATCTAGATGCTCTCTTAAGAGGTCTGTCTTGTAGCCTCTAATCCCCCGGTTCACCATATACTGATCCGTCAGCAGCAACTCTTGAAGGGGATAGTATTCGACGATAGAGTCTCCTATAAAAAGAATATCGGGTTCCCTCAAAGGATTGTGATTCAGTTCTCGGTAATTCTTCTGTATTTTTTCCTGTTCTTTCAACAGCCAGGTCTCCAATAATTGTACAGCCATAAAGGCTCCTTTCGATTCGTATAGTAGAAACTGTGCAAGGTAGGATAGGCGCCTAGTCGAAGCTGAGCCTTCCATCCAAGTAAGCTTCGATGACTTCGTAGACCCCCTGATTCTGATGAGAAGGTGCCGTATAGCGGGCTGCTTGTCGCGCATGGGGATCCGCATTTTCCATTGCATAGGAATAGGTCGCTAACTCAAGCATCTCGACATCGTTTTGGCTATCGCCAAATGCCATCAAGTGCCCACCATCCACGCCCCAGCGTTCTTCTAAGAATTGAATGGCTGTAGCCTTATTGACACCCGGTTGCAGAATATCAATGGCCCCATAGCCACTAGCTGCTGGAAGCAGGCGCTCTCCAAACTTTTCTCGTAACTCCTGCACAAAGGCTTCGACTTTTTCAGTCTCAGTGACGACACTTAGCTTCAAAACTTGCTCGCCATGTTCATGGGCCAAATCATCCACAAAGCCCATCCGTTTGTAAAAAGCAGCTGCTAACTCCGGCGTCATCAATTGCTCTAAAAGAGGAAACTCTGTTCCTTTCTTGGCATAGCCTCCCGATAAGCTACTAACGACCAGATGAAGTTCTTCTTCTCGGCCTTCTAGATAATGCAAGACCTCCTGCACCAGCTCTTCCGGCCAGCTGCACTCTCGGATGAGCTTCCCCTTCTCTAATATCCGTGCCCCATTGGCCAGCACCAAGGTGACGCGATCTTTCAAGTCTCCCAATACATGAGCCATACGGCTATAGCCATTCCCTGTCGCAATGACAAAAGGAATCCCTCTTTGGTCTAGCTGATCCAAAATGCGGCTCAAGCGCTCATGATCTACTTCTCCTTGCTCGTCCATCAGAGTGCCATCCATATCTGTCGCAATCATTTGTAGCATACCGCCACCTCTTTCCATCTTTCCCCTATTATACACCATTCCCTCATCATTTTGGAGCCTTCTCTCCCATAAATCACACCTCTCCTCCTTCCTTAAAATTTAAGAAATTCCAACAAATCCTCTTTAATTTTTGGTCCAATTTTATTATAATATAGATAGTAGATTTTCCCTGTATGAGTAACTAGCAGACCCTTTCACACACCTGGTAAAAACGTCTGCTACTCCCGAAAAAGATCTAAGAGGTAGGCATGAACACAAAGACCTTATACCGCCAAACATCCTTTCCCAATAGCGATTTCCCTTTTTCAATCAGACAGATTAGAACACAAAATGGACAGCCAGATATCTTATTTCACTGGCACACCGATATTGAGATTATTTATGTCAATGAAGGGACTGCTCAGTTCCATATCGACTATGAATATTTTAATAGTCAGACTGGTGATATTATTTTGATCCGCCCCAATGCCCTCCACTCCATCCACCCCATCCAGAGTTCTTCTCATACTATGGATGTCCTGCATTTTAATCTGGACCTGATTGGGATTACCCATAAAAATATCGCCACCCTAAAATATTTACAACCCCTCTACAATGGGGATTTTGAATTCGTCCGACGCATTCAAGCCCAATCACCCGGTTACGAAGAAATCAAACAGAGCCTCTTAACCTGTATGGCAAACGGAAGAGAACAAGGACCCTACTATGAACTCCGACTTAAATCCCAGCTCAATGAACTCCTCTATCTCCTCTTCTCTCACAACTATATCGTCGAGAAGAAGTTCTCAACGGACGCTTACCGGAGAGAAGAAAAAATCCGTTTGGTCCTCGACCATATTTCGAACCATTACCAAGAGGAGCTCATGATCGAGCATTTGGCAGAGCTGTGCCATTTTAGCCCGACCCACTTCATGAATTTCTTTAAGAAACAATTAGGGCTCTCTTGTATGGAGTACATCATTCAATATCGGCTGAAAAAAGCGGCCCATCTCCTCCAGCATTCCGATCAGGCAATCATTGATATCGCGAGCCAATCTGGCTTCAACAACCTCTCAAACTTTAATCGCCAGTTCAAGAAATACTATCAGGTCACTCCAAGCCAATACCGAAAAGCTTGTCTTTAACCAATAGATCAAACAA
This sequence comes from Streptococcus sp. SCPM-O-B-23252 (M501), assembly GCF_058200355.1. Taxonomy (NCBI): domain Bacteria; kingdom Bacillati; phylum Bacillota; class Bacilli; order Lactobacillales; family Streptococcaceae; genus Streptococcus; species Streptococcus sp. SCPM-O-B-23252 (M501). The sequence continues at coordinate 153,160 of NZ_JBYQGS010000001.1, read as the reverse complement.
TAAAAGCACATAAAACACAAGTGAAGTTTGCGTTTTATGTGCTTTTAATTTTTTACAACAGAAGGTCTGATAAAGCCTAGCAACCTTCCTCTTTATCACTCAACATTCTATTCAAAGACCATTTCCCTGTCTTTTCATATTGTCCAATTAATTCTTGGGAAGTTTGAGTGATTTCTGAAGGAAAATGAAGGCTTTTTAATGTATTGACCGCATTCTTCGTTACTGTAGCCCCCTGCTTTATCTGATAATCAAAGACAATTTTCCCGTCAACATAGCGACTGTCAAAATGATAATTATCATTGACTGCACCAGATGCCGCAACTAGCTCAATATCATGACTCGAAATCATATACAGGCAATCGTGTCTCGATAGCCAGCGGACAATCCCTAAGCCAGACCCAATTCGCTCAATGGTATTGGTTCCCTTAAAGAGTTCATCAATAAAGAAATAATGAAAACCTGACTTTTCCAGACTCTCAATCATTCGGAGGATCGTTTTGCTCTCTGTAATAAAATAACTATCTCCAACCTCGATATCATCGCTGACATCCATAGAGGTCATGACATGTCCATAAGAAAGCTCCAAACTGTCACCATAAGCGAAGCCCAAGCCCTGCGCTAAAATACAGTTAATGGCTACCATTTTCAAATAAGTGGATTTCCCGGAGGCATTATCCCCACTAATCACCATATTCTTTTCAAAACTAACGTCGTTAGCAACCGGATCTGCTAGTAAAGGATGGTATATCCCCTTTCCTTTAATCCCAGTCTCTTCCTTAAAATTGGGATGACAAATCAAATCACCATCACGCTTATGGCGTAGAAGGCTGATAGCTACTTCCAATTCGCCCAAAAGATTGATTGTTTCCTGCGCTTCTTTCTGATGAGTCCTCACTTGCTGGTAGATATAGATTTGGGCAATCTGCGGAATTAAGAAAAGAAAATTAAGGTAAATCAGGATAATTTCCATCTCGGAGCTTCCTGTTGGACTTTGTAAGATGCTGGAAATGACTTTCGTCTTCTTAAATGGTTGGACAGCCTGTTTGAGGGTTTCTTGTTTTGGTAGTGCTAGACGGCTCAGCTTTTCCGCTGAAGCAAAGATACGAACCAAGTAACTAACTTGATCCAAGCGCAGTTTATTCGACCAATTCCGAATGCTCGAAAAAATGATATTAAACGTCACACTCGCTATCAAGACTGACATGGCTTGAATTTTAAAAAACGGAAGAAAGAAAAGAGAGAGGACTGGCAAACACGCTAAAAAAATATAGAGAGAAAGATAAATCCTCGAATCTTGCTTCCCTGGATTCGCCACAATACTTCTAGCCATATTGTGGTTCTTTTTTCCTAACTGGTTCATAACAACCTGAACCTTCAGACGAAGATCCGTGTGATGTTCAAAGAAATCTTCTAACTCCTGCAAAGATGCATCTGGTTGAAAGTTTATCAAACGCATCTTCTGATACAAGGCCTCTGCCCCAATACTAGACTGTGTATGGTTCAGCTGATCAAAGACTCTATGCATGTCTAAATCATGCCAAGTTTGACCATCTACTTGACTATCCGTTGGCTGGAATGTAGATGCCAAAAGCATCGTTTCCACTAAACTCTCTTCACTATCATTTTTTATAAAAAAAGGTTTCCCCTCCCAAGCCTTGGCTAAATTTTTTCTCAGACGAATCGTTGATATCCGATTTGTTAGAACCATAATGATAATCAGTCCAACAAATCCAATTGGTAACCACTCCAGTTTGTCCATTCCTTAATCCTCCCTTCCTATTGCCAATTCAGATTCACACGTTCCTTTACTTCCTGGTAGGCTGTATCGACACGCGCCTTTGTTTCGTCATCCAATTGGTCCCGATACTTGCCGCCTTCAATCCAGTCCTCCAAAATATAGGTCTGGAAATGATAGAGTTCATAGCCTTCAGGAGAATAACTGTCCTTTGGCGTCCGGTTGACCCAAGTAGGATGAGCTGTGGCCGTTTTGATCCGCGTCTTACGCCCTACCTTCTCAATGGTGATATCCATCAGGACACCCCGTTCGGTCCATTGGGCATTGTCTATCCCTTCCATGGTTTCCATCCGCTGATTGGAAAGGAAATTCCCCATAGAATAAATGATCAATTTCTGTTGCCCATCCTTATCCACAATCTCAGCAGGCTGGACGACATGAGGATGACCACCCAAGACGATATCCGCACCCCAAGAAATCATCTTATGGTATAGCTCCTTTTGTTCCTCTGTTGGTTCTAACTCATATTCATTTCCAATCTGAGGCATGACAATGGTCATGTCCGCTTCCATCTCCGCTTTTTGGATTTCTTGACGCATCCGCTCCTCATTGAGATCCGATAGACGGTTGTCATAGTCCTCTTGTTCTAGATTATATTCCATCCCATTAAACCCGTAGGAATAGGCCAAAATCGCAATCTTGATCCCATTTACCTCCTTGATTAGGATAGGGGCTTGATCCCGCGTCTCATGTGGGTAGACACCAACCGTTTGGATCCCCGCGTCTTCAAAAGCCTTGGCAGTCGAAAACAGCCCTTCCAAGCCAGAATCGAGGATATGGTTATGTCCCAGATCCATCACCTGATAGCCTGCCTTCTTAATCGAAGCAACTACCTCCCCAGGGGCATTGAAAATCGGATAACCCGAAAGCCCATAATCCGGATTAATGGTCCCTTCAAAATCCCCCAAGACCAGATCTCCTTGCTTTAACCATTCCTGAGCATAGTGATAATTCTCAGAAAAATCATAGCTTCCATCTTCCTTGGCGGCGCTCATATAAATCAAGTCATGATAGAGTTGATCTCCATTTGCCATGATCCGAGCCGTATGCGGTAACTGATCCGGATGAATTTCTTCTTGCTTTTCAACGACTTCCGGCATTTCTAGCGCTGTAATGGGAAAACCATTCCATTTTTGAACCCACAAGACCAGATTTGCTGCCGCAAATACTGTAATCAGCAAACCATAGACAAACTGTTCGTTGGTCAGGCGGAAAGCGGTCACCTTTCCCAAGCCAATATCAAGCCAGTCGTTGAGCATCCTGAGGATATCTTTCCCAAGCTCGCTCCATCTCTTTAAGAGATCCTTCCAATTCTTCATCATCTTCTCTTCCTATTCAATTCTCTTGCACTTGTCAAAGGCCTCTCCCTAGCATCTTGATGCTACCTTTTACATTCTCACACTTCTCTAACATTTCAACTTTCTCATCTCAGGTTTATACAATGAGCCACTAAACCCATATCAAACCTAGTATTCATTGAAATGCTTTCTCTTCATTGTATCACAAATTTTAAGAAGAGAAAAAAGAGAGCAGGACAGAAGCGCCATTGTTTAGAAACGCTTCATCGTCCTACTCCTGCACAGTTGATTAATTCATATAAATGATCGATCATCATTTCTTATCGTTTGATTTGGACAAGCTAATCGAAACCATGACAAGACTTAGGAAAAAGGCCGAAAGTGAAAAAATTGTTAACCACAAATTTCTATTTTTCATCATAAACTCCGTTTTTCGATTTAATAGAAAGGCCCTCTTATTTCAAAGCCTTTAATAAATAACCATAACCTTCTTGCTCCATTTCCTCTTTTGGAATAAAGCGCAGTGAGGCCGAATTGATGCAATAGCGAAGGCCACCTTGGTCTTTGGGTCCATCGGTGAAGACATGGCCTAGATGGGCATTGCCTGAGCGGGAACGAACTTCGATTCGCTCCATCCCATGGCTATGGTCCTGGTAATAGTGGATGACATCTTTGGCAATGGGACGGGAGAAACTTGGCCATCCACAGCCAGACGCAAACTTGTCTTTAGCAAAGAAGAGAGGCTCCCCAGTCGTAATATCCACATAGATGCCCTCTTCAAAGGTCTGATCGTAGGCATTGTGGAAAGGACGCTCCGTCGCACTCTCCTGAGTGACTTGGTACTGTTCTGCTGTCAGTTTCGCCTTTAAGGTTTCTTGATCTGGCTTCTGATAGGCTGCCGGATCAATCAAGGGTTGGGCTGCATCCGTCACATCGATATGGCAATAGCCTCCAGGATTCTTCTTGAGATAGTCTTGGTGGTAGTCCTCAGCCAAGATATAGTGACGCAAGGGCTCTAGCTCCACCGCGATCTTGTGCCCCAGTTGCTCTTCTTGCTCCGCAAACAGGTGGGCGATCACCTGACGATCCGCCTCGTCTAGGTAATAGACACCTGTCCGATATTGGCGGCCTCGATCATTTCCCTGCTTGTTAACGGACAAGAGATCGATCACCCGGAAATAGTAGAGCAGAATTGCGCGTAAAGTAATCTTGTCTGGATCGTAGATAACTTGTACAGTCTCTGCATGATCCGTTTCTTTGATCAGTTGATAATTGGTCGTTTCTACCTGGCCATTGGCATAGCCCACCGTCGTCTTTTCTACACCGAGGATCCGAGAAAAATACTCCTCTAAGCCCCAAAAACAGCCACCTGCTAGATAAATCTCTGCCATCTTTTTTCCTCGCTTCCTGCATTCCCTAAGAGGAACGCTTAACATCTATTAGCTCCATCATAATCCAAGAGCCTCAGATTTTCAAGGATTCTGCATCAAAAATCCCTTCTACTATACTAGTAAAAGGGATAAAGGCACTCCCACTTATTTTTCAAATAAGAAAAAGAGCGAATAACCAAGATTTCGTAGAGACACTAAAAACTGATGGAAAAAATCATGCATGAGAGACATGTCCCACACCTCCTTTGAATATCTGTGGATAAACACAAAGCTAGCATCAACTACAAAACCACCGTCGGTCCGTAGACCTGTAACTGAGGCTTCACAACCTCGTAATGCCAGTGATCATAAGCTCGCCAAGATTGAAAGGTTTCTTCATTTAAACGCAACCCGCTCAGACCAATCAATAAACTAGCGGTCTGATAAAACTTCTCCAACTCGATCAACAGGTGATTGTCTATCCTTTGAGCCTTCAATAAAACTTTCAACATCTGATCTAGATTTTCTTTAAATCGAAAGGCATCATGACTGGCTTTGCATTCCCTAGAAAAGGCTGTTTGGAGAGTTTCGATCTTCGTCCTCGCCTCTTGAATCACATCCCTTTCTCCCATCGAAATCACCTTCCTTTTCACCTCCATTGTACACCTTTTTCTCTCTATAAAAATGGAAAATCTCTAAAACTAGGAACAGAATGTTGTCTCTGGATAAGAAACCATAAAAACTTCCCCAAGTTTCCACTCGAGGAAGTTCTTTTCAAAAAATTAGTCAATGTAGTGCAGTTTCCCACGGAAATCTTCCAGGCTTTGGTAGCCTTTTTCTTCCATGATGGCTTTGAGTTCCGCAGTGATGCGTTCAAAAGCCCCCACTCCTTCTTTATGAAGCGTGGTTCCGATTTGTACCATACTCGCGCCACAAAGGATATGTTCAAAGGCATCACGACCAGTCAAGACGCCTCCTGTCCCCACAATCTGAATTTCTGGATTCAACCGTTGGTAAAAAGCATGGACATTAGCCAGAGCAGTTGGTTTGATGTATTCGCCACCAATCCCACCAAAGCCGTTCTTCGGACGGATCACAACGGATTCATCCTCGATGTAAAGGCCATTTCCGATTGAGTTGACGCAATTAACAAACTTGAGCGGGTATTTGTTAAAGATCGCTGCTGCTTGATCAAAATGAACGATATCAAAATAAGGTGGCAACTTGATCCCAAGAGGTTTGGTAAAGTAGGCAAAGACCTCTGACAGGATTCGGTCCGTCGTCTCAAAATCATAAGCGATCTGGGGTTTTCCTGGGACATTGGGGCAGGAAAGGTTCAATTCTGTCAAACCTTTAAAATCACTTTCTTGCACCTTTTTCAAGATGGTATGGGTCTCTTCAGGAGACATACCGACGAGAGATAGGAAGAAAGTCCGATTGGGATCTGTTTCTTGCAACTCCAATAGGTAATTCAAATAATAGTCCAAGCCTTGGTTAGGTAGCCCCATCGAATTGATTGAGCCAAGTGGGACATCTTGGTAGCGTGGCTCTGGATTTCCAGAACGGAACTCCAAGGTGGCTGTCTTGGTCACAAAGGTCCCAGCAGCCGAATTCTTCACTTCTTCTAATTCCTCAGTGGTCATACAGGCCACACCTGCCGCATTCATCAGGCAGTTATCAAATTCAAAACCAGCAATTTGCGTCTTTGTCGATACCATCTTCTTCTCCTTGAAATGAATTCTTACAGCCATTATAGCACGAAAAGGATGATTCATGACTAGAAAACCAGAAAAGAGCAAGAAACGTACGGAAATAGAAAAAATCACCTTAAACGTTATCCTTTTATTTTCTATATAGAGGGGAAAAATCAGACATTTTTCCAATCCTATCGTCCTTTCACATCCATTTTTTCCCACTTCATAGGCAGTTGTGAAAATTTTCAGAAAATTCAACTTTTTTCTTTACAAGTCAAAAAAAGTCTGCTATAATTATCGACGTAATAAAACATGACATTGCTCTCAGCAGTGCCTCCATATACCAGTAAGTTCGCTAACCTGCTGGAATTCGTTTCAATGAAAAAAGGAGAAACATGATGACAACTGCAAAAGAATATATCCAAAGCACTTTCGAAACCGTAAAAGCTCGCAACGGCCATGAAGCGGAATTCCTTCAAGCTGTTGAAGAGTTCCTTAGCACTTTGGAACCTGTATTTGAAAAACATCCAGAATACATCGAAGAAAACATCTTGGCACGTATCACTGAGCCTGAGCGCGTGATTAGCTTCCGTGTTCCTTGGGTTGACCGTGACGGAAAAGTTCAAGTTAACCGTGGTTACCGTGTTCAATTCAACTCTGCTGTCGGTCCTTACAAAGGCGGACTTCGTTTCCACCCAACAGTTAACCAAGGGATTTTGAAATTCCTCGGCTTCGAACAAATCTTTAAAAACGTTTTGACTGGCCTTCCAATCGGTGGAGGTAAAGGTGGATCTGACTTCGATCCTAAAGGAAAAACAGACGCTGAAGTAATGCGTTTCTGCCAAAGCTTCATGACTGAATTGCAAAAACACATCGGTCCTTCTCTTGATGTCCCAGCTGGTGATATCGGGGTTGGTGGACGTGAGATTGGTTACCTTTACGGACAATACAAACGCCTTCGCCAATTTGATGCTGGTGTCTTGACTGGTAAACCTCTTGGTTTCGGTGGTAGCTTGATCCGTCCAGAAGCAACTGGTTACGGTTTGGTATACTACACTGAAGAAATGCTCAAAGCCAACGGCGACAGCTTTGCTGGTAAGAAAGTCGTGATCTCAGGTTCTGGTAACGTTGCTCAATACGCTCTTCAAAAAGCAACTGAACTTGGTGCAACTGTTATCTCTGTATCTGACTCAAACGGTTACGTGATCGACGAAAACGGCATTGACTTCGACCTTCTTACAGACGTCAAAGAAAAACGTCGTGCTCGTTTGACTGAGTATGCTGCTGAAAAACCAACTGCTACTTACTACGAAGGATCTGTATGGACTTACGCTGGCAACTATGATATCGCTCTTCCATGTGCAACTCAAAACGAGATCAACGGTGAAGCAGCGAAACGCTTGGTTGCTCAAGGGGTAAAAGTAGTTTCTGAAGGAGCTAACATGCCTAGCGACCTTGATGCGATCAAAGTCTACAAAGAAAACGGCATCCTTTATGGACCTGCTAAAGCTGCCAATGCTGGTGGGGTTGCTGTATCTGCTCTTGAAATGAGCCAAAACAGCCTCCGTCTTTCATGGACACGTGAAGAAGTGGATGGACGTTTGAAAGACATCATGACCAACATCTTCAACACTGCTAAAACAACTGCAGAAACCTACGGTCTTGGTAAAGATTACCTTGCGGGTGCCAATATCGCAGCCTTTGAAAATGTCGCAAATGCGATGATTGCCCAAGGTCTTGTTTAATTTGATTCTTTTGCCACACCTCTGAACCCCTGGTTTCGGAGGTGTTTTTCTTGATAAAAAAAGAAGATTGGAAAAACCAAATCTTCTTTTTTTTATAAATCATCCAAGGCATCTTTCATCTTGTCAAAGAAGCCTTTTTTCTTTGGATTCACCTTGATATCACCAGCTTCCGCAAATGCACGAAGGGCTTCTTTTTGCTTGTCATTTAGACCTGTTGGTGTCACCACATTAACAGATACATATTGATCTCCTACAGAGCCACCACGCAAGCTTGGTGCTCCTTTACCACGGAGGCGGAATTTCTTACCGGTCTGAGTTCCTTCAGGAATGACCAAGTCAACATCGCCGTGAACCGTTGGAACATGGACCGTATCCCCAAGAGCAGCCTGAACAACGTTCAAGTTCAATTTATAGTAAATGGTTGATCCATCACGCTCAAATTTATCGCTCGGCTCAACGTTGACTACCACATAGAGATCTCCGTATGGCCCTCCATTAAAGCCAGCTTCTCCTTGACCAGAGAGGCGGATTTGTTGGCCAGTTTCGACCCCAGCAGGGATTTTCACATTGACACTGTGGGCTTGCTTCTCGTGACCAGTCCCATGACAGGTTATACAAGGATCTTTAATTTCTTTACCGCGTCCATGACAGACATCACAGGTGATTTGACGGCGCATCATCCCAAGTGGGGTTTGCGTATCCACATTGATAACCCCAGAACCATGACAGCGTCCACAAGTTACTGGACTTGTTCCTGGCTTAGCACCAGTTCCATCACATGTCCGACAGCTGGCTTCCCGATGGTACTTGACTTCCTTCTCAGTTCCAAAGATGGCTTCTTCAAACTTGAGGTTTACGCGGTACTGAAGATCATCTCCCTGACGTGGAGCATTTGGATTACGACTTGCACCGCCACCTCCAAAGAAGCTTGAGAAAATGTCCTCAAAACCACCAAAGCCAGTGCCATCAAAACCACCGAAGCCACCAGCTCCGCCACCGAAGCCACCAAAACCACCGTTGGCTCCTGCAGCACCGTATTGGTCATAAGCCGCCCGTTTTTGTTCGTCGCTCAAAGTCTCATAAGCTTCTTGAACTTCCTTGTACTTTTCCTCAGCACCAGGCTCCTTGTTGATATCTGGGTGATATTTTTTAGATAATTTCCGATAGGCTTTCTTGATCTCATCTTGAGATGCATTCTTTGAAACGCCCAAACGGTCATAAAATTCAGTATTGTTCATAATTCAAGATACAAAGGGCGTTAAACGGACACAGCCAAAATAGGAGTTTTGACGACGGACGCTCGCGTCCTAGAAAAAACTATCTTTTTGGCACCGTCCGTAGCCCGTGTTCAGTTGCGAACACCTTTGTTCCTTTCTATTGATGTTGTGAATCAAACCACGATTTAGGTCAGGTTCAATTCTTTTCTTTCATATTGAGTAAGAAACTTCAGAGCTCGGGTTCAATTCCCCGAACACTCTTTGTTCCTTTCTTTTATATTGAATTAGAATTTATGGAACCCGTGTTCAGTTGCGAACACCTTTGTTCCTTTCTATAATTTTCATGTACATCTTTAGAGGATGTTTTCTATACTTTGCTTCACTTGATCAAACTCTTGGTCTGATAGAGTAAATATCAAATCCTCTTCAGCACACTCGTTCTTTTCTTTAAAATAGTTGTCCGTATTCTCTGCCAATCCTAAGCTTAGAATCACTTTTCTTGCAAACTCTTGATGGGCAAAACCGATAGCCGTAATGATTTGTTTATCTTGCACAACCACTTTCGGTTGGAAATTCTCACGTGGAAGAAATTCAAAATAATCAAAGAAGTTTTGCCAAATTCCACCTGTAAATTTCGTATCGTTCAGCAAACCTGCTTTCGCTAATAAAAGAGGCGCTGAAGAAATGGATGCAATTAGGATATCTTGCTCACCAAGGTCCCTCAAAAACGAAATCAATTTCTCATCCTGTAGAGCAGGTCCTATGTTTACCATTCCTGGCAAAATCACACAAGAATACTCTTCTATACAGATTTGATCTAGTGTTTTCGTTGGTTGACAGGGCAAGCCATCCTCAGAGACCACTATCGAATAATCTGAAGCGGCATAATCAATCGTAATATCAAAAGACAGAGCTAAAGTACTCGTTAAAGCGGTTATCTCATAAAGAGAAAAATTAGGATAAATGATACAAAGTACTTTTTTCATACGCAACATCCTCTATTTTACCGAAAAACAGAGGCTGGGTTGCAACCTCTGGATTTCTTTTTATCATTTACTAGTTAGGCGTTTAGGCAAGTCGCCATAGCGATTGCCGTAGAATGGCAATCACTTTAGTGATTAGTCATTCTTAACGCCTCGCTCCCAAATTTTCAAGCTCGGGATAAAATAGTCCACTGGACTATTTTATTTCTCCGTAAACTCTCCGTCTACGACGTCATCGCCTGCGTTTCCTGTTGCTTGTGCGCCTTCTGCTCCTGCTTGAGCTTGTTGTGCTGCTGCGGCTTGTTCGTAGAGTTTCACAGCAAGTCCTTGAGCTTTTTCGTTCAAGGCTTCAAGTTTTGCTTTCATTTCGTCCAAGTTGTTATCTTCTTGGGCCTTCTTAAGCTCATCAAGGGCAGCTTGTGCAGCATCACGTTCTGCATCGAAGCCTTTGCCTTCAGTTTCTTTGATTGTCTTTTCAGTCGCAAAGATAGCTTGGTCTACTTCGTTACGAAGGTCAACTTCTTCTTTACGTTTCTTATCTGCTTCAGCGTTAGCTTCTGCATCTTTCATCATGCGGTCGATTTCTTCGTCTGTCAAACCTGAGTTTGATTGGATAACGATTGTTTGTTCTTTTTGAGTTCCAAGATCTTTCGCTTTAACAGATACGATACCGTTTTTATCGATGTCGAATGTTACTTCGATTTGTGGGATACCACGAGGTGCAGCTGGGATATCTGTCAATTGGAAACGTCCAAGAGTCTTGTTATCTGCTGCCATTGGGCGTTCACCTTGAAGAACGTGGATATCAACGGCTGGTTGGTTGTCTGCTGCAGTTGAGAAGACTTGTGATTTAGATGTTGGAATAGTTGTGTTGCGGTCGATGAGTTTTGTGAAGACTCCACCCATTGTTTCGATACCAAGTGACAATGGTGTTACGTCAAGAAGGACAACGTCTTTCACATCACCAGTGATCACACCACCTTGGATCGCAGCACCCATCGCAACTACTTCGTCAGGGTTCACTGATTTGTTTGGTTCTTTACCAGTTTCAGCCTTAACAGCTTCTACAACGGCTGGGATACGAGTTGAACCACCAACAAGGATCACTTCGTCGATTTCTGACAAGCTCAAGCCTGCATCAGAAAGAGCTTGACGAACTGGAACTTTAGTACGTTCTACAAGGTCACGAGTCAAATCGTCAAATTTGGCACGAGTCAAAGTCATTTCCAAGTGAAGAGGCCCAGCTTCACCAGCAGTGATGAATGGCAAGCTGATTTGTGTTGAAGTTACACCAGAAAGGTCTTTCTTCGCTTTTTCAGCTGCATCTTTCAAACGTTGAAGGGCCATCTTGTCTGTTGACAAGTCAATGCCGTTTTCTTTCTTGAATTCTGCAACCAAGTGGTCGATGATTTTTTGGTCAAAGTCGTCACCACCGAGTTTGTTATCCCCTGCAGTTGCCAATACATCAAAGACACCGTCGCCTAATTCAAGGATAGATACGTCAAATGTACCACCACCAAGGTCGAATACTAAGATTTTTTCTTCTTTATCTGTCTTGTCCAAACCGTAAGCAAGGGCTGCTGCAGTTGGTTCGTTGACGATACGTTCTACTTCAAGACCAGCGATTTTACCAGCGTCTTTAGTTGCTTGACGTTGAGCATCGTTAAAGTAAGCTGGAACTGTAATAACAGCCTTCGTTACTTTTTCACCAAGGTATTCTTCAGCGTAACCTTTCAAGTATTGAAGGATCATTGCTGAGATTTCTTGTGGAGTGTATTCTTTCCCGTTAGCAGAAACCTTTTCAGAAGTCCCCATCTTAGATTTGATAGAGATGACTGTATCTGGGTTTGTCACTGCTTGACGTTTTGCAGCGTCACCAACGATGATTTCACCGTTTTTGAATGACACTACAGATGGAGTTGTGCGATTTCCTTCTGGGTTCGCGATGATTTTTGATTCAGTTCCTTCAAGAACTGCTACTGCTGAGTTTGTTGTACCTAAGTCAATACCGATAATTTTAGACATATGTTTTTCTCCTTAAATTTATCTTCTTTTTTCTTTTTGATATTTTCCTTGCAAGCCTCCGGCTTGTGTTTTATCTTTCTTTCATAGTTTAGTGTCGTTTCGGACAAGGTAGCCTAGTTGAACACGCCCTAAGCTCTGGGTAAAAAAGATAGATTTCCTTGTGTTCATCGAACACTTCGTCAATCTCCTATTTTTACTGTGAGCTTTTTACGGGCTTTGTATCCTAGTTGTAGACAACTACCATAGCCGGTCTTAGGATGCGGTCATGGAGTTTGTAGCCTTTTTGGAAGACTTGTGCGATAGTGTCTGCTGGATGTTCGTCATCAGCTGGGACTGTTTGAATAGCCATATGATAGTTATGGTCAAATTCTCCGTCCGCTGCGATTTCTTCAATCCCTTCTTCTTTCAGGGCGTGAATCAAGCTTTCTTGTACCATTTCCAAGCCCTTCTTCACATCATCTGTCAATCCTTCGACGGCAAGGGCACGTTCGAGGTTGTCCAGTGATGGTAAGATCGCTTTTGCCAAATCTTGGCTACGGTATTTTTGTAATTGTTGACGTTCTTCATTGGCACGGCGCTGAATGTTTTGCATCTCTGCATGAGCACGAAGGTATTTGTTTTCAAATTCCTCGGCACGCGCTTGTGCTTCTTCTAACTCAGAAGGTTGGTTGCTTTCCTCAACAACTTCTTCAGTTGTCTCGGCAACTTCCTCTTCTTTCACGTCTTCTTTTTTGATATCTTCTGTCAAGGCATACACCCCTTTCATTTGGTCTTAATTTACTTCATAATGGTTGCTGTTGAGGTAACGGTAATAATCCGTCAACTTCATGACCAGTACTCGGCCGATAACATTGACCAGGCTTATCACACGCCTGTAGTCCATCTCTACGGGACCAATCACATGCATGAGGGCCATCCCACGATAAGGAACTAAGAACTTGTGACTAATGACCGTCACATTTTTTAAGGCCTTCTCTTGGGATTCCGCAACCAGGATCTGGGTCATTTGGTCTTCCGGCATTCCTCCTCGTAACTCCAAGGCTACGTGTTGGGGATTATCTAAGAACTTATAGGTCTGAAGATCGGCATAACTCAAAGATGAAACCTTTCCTTCTACAAAGACCAGTTCTTGAAACAGTTGCGAGAAGACGTAATCGAATAGATCCACGACATTGTCTGTCGTCTTGAAATAGCGCTGTACAATCTGTGGAATCTCCGTCCGTAAGCGGTAGTGGATATCCAAGACCGTATTTCCAATGAAGCGTTCTTGAACCAGCTGATGGAAGATTTCCAAGTCACTGGTTAAGAAATTCTTTGGAATAGCAAACTGTACGGTGACAGGCTTTGATTCATCCAAGGTCAGAACTGCTAAGGCATCATGGTTGGATAATGGAACAATCTCAAAACCCGTCAAGCGCTGCCGTGTCGGCTCCACATCCTGAATCACTGCGGTGTAGCCCGTCATCTGGGCTAGTAACTTGGCCGTAGCATCCAAGATATCGTCTAACTTAAAGGCTTCGAAATCAAAGGCCTTCACCACCTGGTAGACATCTTGTTCATCAATCAACTCTAGATCGAGCGAGTTCTGAACGAAATATTGGAAACCAGCTCGACTAGGCATGCGGCCACTCGAAGTATGGGCTTTCTCTAGCAACCCTTGCTTTTCGAGAGCAGCCATGTCGTTTCGGATGGTCGCACTACTGGATTGAATGACATCTTGTAGTGCTTTTGAACCGACCGGTTCGTGGGTCTTGGTAAAGATATCAACGACAAGATTTAAAATCTCATTTTGACGTTCTGTAACCATGACCTCACCTCTCTTTCATTTTTAGCACTCTAAACACTCAAGTGCTAAACCATGATTCTATTATACACCCTCTCAAAAGAAAGTCAAGAAAAAAATCCAAAAAATTAGCACTCTTTTTTAAAGAGTGCTAAAAATCATTCTTAAGACCGATACTAGGCCAAAAAAACTATAAACCTGCTTCTTTCAGCTTTTGAATATATTCTTCTAAGACCAGTTGGTGCTTGACCATATACTGGGCATTTTCTACACCGACGTAGCGGAAGTGCCAGTTTTCATAGTCCACACCCGTGATCGCATTTTTCCCTTCTGGATAACGGAGAACAAACCCATATTGTGGCGCCAAGGCAATAATTTGTTGCACTACCTCTTCGGATAGCCCATTTGGGGCACTCATATCAATCGCAAGGCCTGTCTGGTGCTCACTAGCCCCTGGGACCTGTACTTGTGTTTGTGCTTGACGTTCTGCCTCTTCATGAGGAAGCCCAGTAGCTTCTAATTGAGCTATCCGCTCATTAAAAAGTTCTGTTTGCTCCTCTACACTTCGATAACCGGAAATCAAGGACTCCTCAGGAGCAATGGCCCTTGCCGCCGCTAAAAATTGCTTAGTTTGTTCTGCGATCCGACTATCCACCTTGATTTCTTCAACGTCGACTAACTGAGGATTCAGCTCAGCCAACTTGTTGTCCCGGTTGACCAAGACTAGGTTCCAATCCTTGCTAGAAACTTGCGGAAGGTCTGTCTTCGGTTTTTCTTCCTTTTTCTCAACCTTTTTTGGAGTAGTCGTTTCTACTTTTTTATCTTCAACAGAGCCCATATGAAGCCATTGAGGTTTCAAATAGAAAATACCCACTCCTGCTCCGATTAGACAGAGGCCTATACAGCAGAGCACGATCCAGCTAACTTTCTTTTCTCTTTTCTTGGCAAGTTTATATTTAGTCATGATTTTCCTCTAACCATTTCGCTCCAACCTGGCGGTATGACAGATCTCCAACTGCTTCTAGTTTAAATTGGCCATCTTCATACTCAATAACAGTCACACTACCATTGTCCAAGACCAATTCTTTAAAGGCTTTTGGATCAATCAGGTAAATCAAGGTACTGATGGTCATCCCATGACTGACTACGATGGCATTCCCACCACCTTGAGACTCGACATCCTTAGCAATCGTCGTAAAGCCATCCAAGATGCGGTCACGAAGGGTTTCCCAAGACTCTGCCCAGCCGGCTGTGTCCACTTCGACAATCCCTTCAGCCAACTCCATCAAGCTCAAATGATGGAAGTCATCGACACGAAAGACACGTGGTAAAACGCCCAAAAAGAGTTCTCCATCGTAGGCGCCATCAAAGCTTCCAAAACACCATTCGCGGATGCGCTTATCATAACGGTAAGGAATCTTACCCGTTAACCCTAATTCTTCTAGCACAATCCCCATGGTTTGAATGGTTCGACCGGAGTCGCTGGACACGGCTTGTTGGAACTGAATCCCAGCTTCACGTAGACCAATCCCCAATTCATGAATCCCTCGTTCGCCAGCTTCTGTCAAGGGACTATCAGACCAACCTTGGGCGCGACCAATGGTATTAAACATGGTTTTTCCATGACGGGCAATATACAATTTTGTCTTTGCCATTTTTATCCTCCTGCAATTGTTTTCTTCTTATATATAGTATCTTATTTTTTTACATCAAGTTCTTCTGAGTGGGCTGCTAACCAGTTAGCACCCAGCTTGCGGTATGACTCATCTCCGATGGTCTGGATTGAAAATTGTCCATTTTCGTATTCTACAAAGGTGACACTACCATTTTCAACCCTTGGATCCAGCTCAATCTCTGGATTCAAAATACACACAAAGGAACCAATGGTCATGCTGTGACTAACAACCAAGGCATTTCCACCACCCTTGGCTTCAACTTCCTTGGCAATCTCCTCAAAGCCATCTACAATCCGTTTTTTCAACACATCCCATGGTTCAGCCCAACCTGCTGTATCTACTTGGTAGATTCCATTCGCCAGTTCTTCCAGGGTAAGTTTCTTATAATCTTCAATATCTAGAGCCCGAGGAACAACTCCGCGGAAAAGCTCCCCTCCGTAGGCACCATCAAAACTTCCAAAACACCATTCCCGGATCTTTTTGTTGAAAGTATAAGGAATCTGATCTGTGAGCCCAAGCTCGTCTAAAACAATTCCCATGGTTTGAATAGCACGACCTGAATCGCTGGAAACAGCACGGACAAAGTCCAAACCAGATTCTCTCAAACCAACCCCCAATTCACGGATGCCTTCTTCTCCTTGAACAGTTAAAGGCGTATCCGACCAACCTTGGGCACGACCTATCGTATTAAACATGGTTTTTCCATGCCGAATAATAAACAATCTTGTTTTCGCCATGTGATCTCCTTTTATGTCCTTCTATTATATCATTTTTTATAAGGAAACTGGCAGCGATGACCTCTCGATTCACTTTCACTTCCTCAGCCAACATTAAAAGCCCTGAGCAAAAATCCTGCTCCAGGGCCATTTTTTAATTTTTAAAACTATGAACTGGGGCTGGAATTTGGCCACCACGGGCAATGAAATCAGCTGACGAAGCTTTGTTGACCTTCATCACCGGAGCAGACCCAAGAAGTCCTCCAAGCTCTAACATATCGCCTTCTTTTCCATAAGGAATGATCCGAACTGCTGTGGTCTTTTGGTTGATCACCCCGATAGCTGCTTCGTCGGCAATCATGGCCGCAATGGTTGTATCTGGAGTATCAGCTGGGATGGCAATCATATCCAAACCGACGGAACAGATAGCTGTCATGGCTTCCAATTTTTCCAAGTTGATATGACCTGATTGGACCGCCGCAATCATCCCTTCATCTTCTGAAACCGGAATGAAGGCACCTGACAAACCACCGACTTGGTTACAAGCCATAATGCCACCTTTTTTCACTTGGTCATTAAGCAGAGCCAGCGCTGCTGTTGTCCCGTGGGTTCCAACTACTTCAAGCCCCATGGCCTCAAGGACACGGGCAACCGAATCCCCAACTGCTGGTGTTGGAGCAAGAGACAAGTCGACAATTCCAAACTCAACACCGAGACGTTCACTAGCCATTTGACCTACCAATTGGCCGACACGGGTAATCTTGAAGGCTGTCTTCTTGACTGTTTCAGCCAATACATCAAAGCTTGCTCCGGGAACTTTTTCGATGGCCCGTTGGACGACACCAGGTCCTGAAACCCCAACGTTGATGACGACATCTGCTTCACCGACACCGTGGAAGGCTCCCGCCATAAAGGGATTATCTTCTACCGCATTAGCAAAGACAACGAGTTTACCTGGTCCCATTGGATCTGCTTGGGAAGCTTCTTTAATGATGCGCCCCATGTCTCGGACAGCGGTCATATTGATCCCTGTCTTAGTCGATCCAATATTGACTGAAGAGCAGACAAAATCTGTCTCCGCAAGGGCACGAGGAATGGAATTAATGAGGATCTCATCCCCTTTTTGGTAGCCTTTTTGAACAAGAGCTGAGAAGCCACCGATAAAGTTAACCCCAACTTCCTTCGCCGCACGATCCAGCGCCTTGGCAAAGGGTACATAGTCTGTCGCGCTGGTTGCTGCTCCGATAATGGAAATCGGAGTGACCGAAACCCGCTTGTTCACAATGGGAATGCCGAGTTCCGCCGCAATCTCATCCCCAACAGCCACTAAGTCCTTGGCCTTTGTCACAATCTTATTGTAGACTTTTTCCGCTGCCTTATCGATATCCGGATCAATACAATCTAGAAGGGAGATCCCCATGGTGATGGTCCGAACATCGAAGTTCTGCTCCTCAATCATGGCAATGGTTTCTGTTACCTGTCTAATGTCCATAAATTCTCAACCCCTATCTTACAAATTGTGCATAGCATCAAAAATCGCTGCACTTTGGATATTGATTTTCACATGCAGAGACTGACCGAATTCTTCTAACTCTGAACGGAGCTGTGTGAAATCTTTTTTCTCATCTGACGATACAACTGCCATCATGGTAAAGTATTCATCCAATACCGTTTGAGAGATATCATCGATATTGAGTCCTAATTCTGCCACTTTCGTTGCAACACCCGCTACGATTCCTTTTTGGTCTTTACCAACGACTGTAATAATTGCTTTCATGTCACTGCTCCATTCTATCTATTTGCTTCCATTGTAGCATAATCGCCTTAATTTCGCATAAATGTTTTAGAAAAGGTTCGGTTTATAAATAAAAAACATCCAAGAAAATCTCTTGAATGTCTGTTAGTCTTTATAAATCAACGATGGCTAAAGCGATTTTTCTTAAGGTAGTGGCTGAGGATAGAAACCCCAAGGTAACTCGCAATCCCTGAAAGATGCAATAGCGTTGAGATCCATCCGGTGATTACTGGTAAGAGCATGAGGCTAGATAGAAAAATTAAGAATAGATAAAACCATTTTACGGTGCGTGATAATTCTTTCCACACGTTTGGCAGGAGCATAATCCCTCCGGTCACAAAGGCATAGCCGACGGCAGAGATTCCTGTTGCCTGAATGTCCTGCCCGCGTGTTAAGAAGTGAAAAACGATGGAAGAGAGGACTGTCGCCGTCACAAAAACGATTAAGACTTGTCTGGAGCCTCTTTTTCTTTCTAGCAGTCCACCGAAGGGAAGGATCATGAGTCCGTTTAAAATCAAATGGACCCATAAAAACCAGACAGGGGCTCCTTTACTACCGTGCATCAAGGTCCCACTGACATACTGCCAACCATACACCGGCTTCGAATGAAAAGCCAATAGGTCATACATAGCATCCCCATAAAAGGAAGTCAATAAACCGAGCAACAAACAGATTAGAGCTATCGTACTGATAACAGGATAGGTTTTTATCATCGTTTTCATTTTAAAACTTCTTTTCTGTAAATAAATCAATTGTCTCACCTTGAGTATACTTTCATTATACCACCCCTTAAACGAAAATAAGATCACTTTTAAAAAGTGATCCTAGTTTCATTAAACAACTCCAACCTCTAACTCCCATTTCACGCCCAGCTACAAAAACAAGGTTATTTAACAAGAAAATGCCAGTAGATATAATTGAAGATAAAAATCCAGATCGGTTTCCAAAAAGTGAGAAAATTGCTAAAGGCATGCAAGAAGATGGGCAACCGGATATCTTTAGTTTTCTTATAGACAGCTGCGAAGAAGAGCCCTGAACAGAAATAAAGAGAAAATGTTACAGGATCCCGATATTGATGGATCAGATGAAAGGCCGCAAAGAGAAAGCCCGAAAGCAAAACGTCTAAATGAAACTTACTTTCTTTAAAGAAGACATTCATCAGATAGCCTCTAAAAATAAATTCTTCGATCATAGGAGATGTAACAGTTGCTAGGACAAAAAACAAAATACCCGAAATACCAGGGCCATTTAGATAAATGGAGGATGGCAATTTGGTTTGATGAACGACAGGAACCAGCAAATCCTGAAAAGTTTGCAGCACCCATCTTTCAACAAAGAACCACAAGAGCACCAGAGCAAAATATCCCAGATAGTGCCACTTCCATTTCTGTATATTTGAACGGACGACTATCTTCTGCCTTTTAAACCAAAATAGAATGCCGATGAGAAGCAAAGAGTAGAGAATCAAATAGATGAAATAAAGAAAACTTACATCACCATTGAAAACTCCAGTTAGGTAGATACCAAGGCCTTCAATCCCAAAAACAAATAGATATAACAGGAACAGTAAAGCGACTCCATATTTGGCATATTTCATATCTCTATTCTCCAATATCATTCTTTCGTACAATTATGTACAAATATAACACATGGAAAAACTTGTAGGCAAGGAGAGCCTCAATTGTCCATTTTTGAACAGAAAGTGGTATCTACTTTTGTTTTTTACTCCACTTTGCTAGGAGAAAACAGCCGTTTAGATTTTCTAGCCTGACGATTCTACGCTATATTATTCCTTAATCACCTGGACGATTTTGTTATGAAATAGCTGAAAACCTTTGTTTCTTCAATTAAAGATCAAGATAAGGACCTATCCATCATTAGTTGCGATCTCGTCATAACTCCTTCCCACTTTCAAAATACCGTAGCAAATATTTGACTTCCCATTTCAGAAGGCATATACTTATATTAATCTGAGCTAAATAGTTTTAATTTTTTAAATGAACTGTCTTGAATTCAGATTAATAAAACTATTTACTTAACGGAGGTGACACTATGTCATTAGAAGATAAATTAAACCAAGTTAAAGGTTCTGTTAAAGAAGGTCTCGGTAAAGTAACCGGCGATAAAAAAACAGAAGCTGAAGGCGTTGCTGAAAAAGTTGCATCAAAAGCAAAAGAAGTCGTTGAAGATGCAAAAGAAGCTGTCGAAGGAGCTATCAACGGCGTGAAAAACATCCTTCACAAAGACGATAACTAATCGTTAACGTTCTAAAACCACCCTATTTTCTGCAGTCCTATTTGACTGGGGAAGACTGGGTGGTTTTTTGTTTGTCTTTGATTTAGTTTGGGCATAGGAAAAAGAACACCTCGAAAGGTGCTACTTGTAAGTATAGTAATTCTTTCGAATTAACGTTTACTAAATTGTGATGCTTTACGAGCTTTCTTAAGACCCGGCTTGGAAAGTATGAGTTTCAGTTGGACTAAAAACAGCGTAATATCAAGGTTTTTCAGAACGATATCTACTGATTAATTTCATAAAATTTGAATCAATTTTTTTAAAATAGGGGAATAGATTAAATCTGTAAAAAACAACCACAAATCATATCCTTTTCCAACTCAGGTTTATTATTACTACAATAAGCATGAGCTAAGCTGTGATCATGTTTATTCAAACTCTTTCGCATTTCTCTTTTCTATGATTGAGTCGGAACAATTGTAAGGTCACTATGGTCATTTAAAAAACTATACATTGGTACTCCAAAACCCTCTTCCGATATATTCTCACATAGAGTTTTTACAAAAAATTCTATCCATTCACTAGAAGGTTCCACAGCATCATCAGCCTGAGGAGTGAACCACATTTGAGGAATAAGTTCCATTGTGTCTAAATCGAATGCAATCCCAATCATCATATCATAGAAATCAAAGGAAGCACAAAAAGCACGCATATTATCGCTAACAGTATCAACTCCTAATTCAGGAGGTATTTCCGTCATCGTAATCATCATATGACCAGTTATTTTTCCATTTTCCTCTTCAAACTTTTCAAGTACTCCTTGCTCACGGAGGATATTTTCTATTTTGAGGAATATTTCTTTATCTGCTAACATTATATTATCTCCAGCAATATTATTAGTGGTCTATTGAGCAAAAATCTTACATGAAATTACAAATATAAAAATAACCAGAATACATAATTAAAAACCTATTAAAGCCAAAAAATTAGCAAGCATGTGAATTAGTACAGAGTATTCTATCCTTTTAGTTCTATAGTAAATGTAAGATATTATACCGCCTAACAAACTATACAGTAAAATCGATCTAATAAAAATTCCAATACTAGGTTCGTTCATGCAATGCACAAATCCAAACAATATATTTGATATGATGAAACCTTTCCTGCTCATATTATAGCAATAATTCATTATTGCACCATGAAAAGTTAATTCCTCTAAAACTGGTCCTACGAAAATTCCATAAAAATTGAATAACTCTACGCCCATAATATCTTTTAAAATTTGTAATAACGCATCATTTTGGGTATCTCCAAAAATGCTTACATACAAATGAACTGTAAGTCTTATCAAAGCAACGAATGCTAAACAATAAAGTACTTTGTTCCACTCTAGTTTCTGAATACGATTAATGACATTATGTTTTATGCTTATTTGATAAGAGAAATATAATGTAAAAAACAAGAAAAGTACAAATAGCAACCTAGCATAGACTAATGAAATATCTTTCAAAATAAAACAACAAAACGGTAAATTTGAGAGCAAAAATAACTGCCCAGTCACTTTATATTTTTCTTTCATTTTTAACTACCTCCAATAAACCATTATTAATATTTCAATCATTGCTTAATTCATTTAATCATTTTTCTGAAACTTGAAGTGGAAATGCTGAGATTCTTTCCATATACTGATTCTGATATTTTATCTTTCCTAAAAATCCTCCTACCTTAAGAAAGAAACACAGATATCTTACAATATTAACCTCACCAATAATCGAGTAAGCGCTTTTACATTTTTATTGTAACTAACTATTTTTATTTTTTCAAATAATTATATGCAATTCCCAATTTGTAAAATTAAGGTAGACAAAAAAAGACATCCAAGAGAATACTCTTGAATGTCTGTAAACGTTGATAGTATCGTATTGATTAACGTTTTGAGAATTGTGATGCTTTACGAGCTTTCTTAAGACCGGGCTTATGAAGCTCTAGTGGAGGAGTTAGAGTAGATGTTGCACTTATTCTTGCAATTTATCATATAAAAAAGTAGACGAATGTCTACTAGAAATGTTGAGGTTTGGCAAACGGCTGGTAATGATGATGCTATAGATTCCTTATCTCAAATACTGCCGTATTAATCCACTCGTTATTCATTTGAAAGTCATTTTCTATGATTTTACTAAAGGTAAAACCATTTTTTAAAAGCACTCTCTGAGAAGCCAGATTGTACGTTGCCGTCCCCGCGATAATCTTATGTAAACCATAAGTAGTAAAGGCCTTTTCTAAAACGAGTTTAACCGCTTCACTTGCATAACCTAAATTAGTAACATTTTCTCCGATCCTATATCCAAGTTCTGCTGTTTTTCGATCATCCTCTAAGACACTTAAATTGATTCTTCCAACCATAGTACCTTGTGCATCTCTAATAAGATGCATGTAGACATCCTGATTCTCTTGTTCCCTTAACAATTCTCTTGTAATTTCTTTAAAACCTTCTGAATCAAAATAGGTAGCTGGTCTAGGAGGTAAATTCCGCTCAAAATACTCCCGATTTTCTTTTTCAAAAGAATAAACATCTATGCTATTTTCTTCAGACATCAGCTCTAAACTTATCATTGTAAACCACCTCCTATCATTCTATAAATTCAAATGTACTCATGTTCACACAAAGTGACATTTACAGAATTTACAGAGATATCTTAATTTATTCAAATCGTATTTACATTATAACACAACATACTATGAAGAAAAATAATATCCGTCAAGGACCTCATAAATTCCAACATCTTGCTAAACAAGTAGGGTTTTCTCTTGAGGCCATTTCAGAAGCACTTACTCATAGTGACATCCAAATAACGAAGACTTATGTCAATACTACTGAAACAGTAAATCAAACAGCAGGAGAAATAGCCTTTAGAAGTCTCAAAAAGCAATAGGGTGAACTTGGGGTGAATTTTGGGGTGAACTCTAGTTTTTTGAATAAAAAAAGACATCCAAGAGAAAATTCTTGAATGTCTGTTTATACAAAACTTGATGAGACTAGCACTCCGCCAAAAATGCCTGCACAGTCTTGACATCTTCTGAACTACCGCCTTGGTCAATATCGCAGATATGCTGGAGCCCATATTTTTCGATAATCAAGGCAGTCGCTCCGCAGAAGGTCCGGCCGTGTTTAACAGAGTCACCATTGTTAACAAAACCTTTAATCAGCCCAGGATGTTTCTTAATAAAGCGTTTGGTAGACCACGGAATTTTCCCAGAACCAGCATTTCGAGTAATGAGAATACAGGGCTCTTCCAGTTTCTCCTTGATGCTCTGGGTCGGATAGCCCAGTGATTCTGCAAATCGTTTTCCAATACCAGTATTTGAATCATAAACTACAATCATCTTCATCACCTACTTTCTTAAAAAAAGAATAGCAAACCAAGCCGCAAAGCCTAAAACCACAACATCAGAGATGAGCATAAGCATAAACTCTAAATCTGGCATCATGTGAATGTAAATCAGCAATGACAAAGTTGTCAAAGCCAGTGCTATCAGCTTAGCAACTGCCGGCAAGCCCGGAATCAAAGCAGCTCCGATTAGGACAATGATGAGACCTCCGACTAAAAATGACTGAAAATCCACACTTAAACTAAAACCAACTGTCGCACCGCCGTAGCCAATGGTCAAAAGACCAATTGCGACCAGACAGATACCCAAAATAGCCATTCCACTCATAGCAAATCCTCCTTGCTTATTCATTCTTTTCCTCACTTTCTATTTTTGAATAAACGCTTCCAAATATTCATTCAAAGCTTTTTAAAAAATAATTCACTTTATACTTATGCAATCACATTTCTTCCCATTCCTATTCGGACTACATAAGCCATCACCTCCTTTGTTCGTGAATGAATGGTTATATAAATTCATTCACGTCTACTTCCAAGAAAAGGAATTTCCTCTATTTGGAAAAAATTCCCTTAACAAAATATTTCACTAAAGTCTCAAGACTATCGAAGTAGCCTGAAAAATCCTGCTCTGTGACATGCATGTCTATGTAATAAATCAAGTCATAAACCTTCATGATCTCAGCTATTTTCTCCTGCGAAAAGCCCTCTTCCTGCAAGCGCTGGCTGAAGGTCTGAATCAGAAACTGATGAAAAGCATTGGATGCTCGTCCGGAATCCTGATTATAGTAATCGTGCAGAATCTGAGAAATGCCTGGCTTGTTCCACTCAGCCAGAATTTTATTGGGTGAAATCAATTCAAAAGTGACTGCAAAAAGCTGTTCAACGATTGTCTCGGGCTCGCCCTGCCAGTCTACGCGTTGTATGATTCCCTCACGTATACGGCTATTTTCAGCTACATAAACCTCCAAGAAGATAGCTTCCTTGGACTCATAATACTTGTAAAAGGATCCGACAGCCATACGGCTCTTCTTAGCAATATCAGAAATTCCAGCTGCCTTATAGCCTTTTTCTGCAAATACTTCCCTAGCCGCAGCCAACAGCTCATTTTTTTTATCCATTTCTATGCCTCTTTTATGAATGAATAAGTCTGTATATTCATTCATATTCTAACACATTCTTGCTATTTGTCAAGCATTTATGCGATACTATACAATAAAGATAGTTTGCTAATCAAATTATTTTTTAGATTATATTTTGGAGGTTGAGCTATGCTCAAGGAAAGACGAAGCCAGGGTACCATCCCCTACTGGTAATTACTTTTATTTTTCTAAGAATTTTTCAACTGTATCGAGGGGTTTGATATAGGTAAGATTTACAATAAACATAAGCGACTCCCTTAAAATTAATGATAAATAGATTATAATACTTTACAAACTACCTGAATAGTAGGCACATTTTTGTAAGGAAAAAAAATGCTGACAAATAAAAATTGGAATTGTAGTATGTCCCAAGTTTTGGATGTAGTTGGTGGCAAGACGGGCTGGAACATCATTAAATGCTATTTCAGAAGCACTTACTCATAGTGACATCCAAATAACGAAGACTTATGTCAATACTACGGAAACAGTAAATCAAACAGCAGGAGAAATAGCCTTTAGAAGTCTCAAAAAGCAATAGGGTGAACTTTGAGGTGAACTTTAGTTTTTTGAACAAAAAAAGACATCCAAGAGAAAATTCTTGAATGTCTGTAAACGTTGATATAATCGTGTTGATTAACGTTTACTAAATTGTGATGCTTTACGAGCTTTCTTAAGACCTGGTTTGGAAAGTATGGATTTCAGTTGGACTAAAAACAGCGTAATATCAAGGATTTTCTGAACAATATCTACTTTTTAATTTCATAAAATCTGAATCAATATTTTTAAAATAGGGAATAGTTTAGGTCTCTAAGCATTAAAATAATACACCTAACTTTGGTCACCGTTTTTTAGTTATTCACTCTTTTTTCGGATAGTGTTTTTAAAGTTATGATGTAAAATGCCGCAATTAAAACACTATACATCATAATCAGAGGATAGACAATTAAGGATAGAATCAATCCCACTCCTTTAATTATTAGGTCAGGTATCAATAACTTCCTATATTGTGCGGTAGCTTCAAGTAATTCTTTCTGATCTATATTGGGTTTATCAATTACTTTATGTAAAAAACAGTTTGCTACCGTTGAAACAATAACGATCAGTCCATAAAAGAGCTGTGCCGTATGATTCATGAAATGACTACTAACTATTCCAGTAGCATAGGGCATAAATGAAACAAAAAATAAAAGATACAAATTCTTTCAAATTTCTCCCTTTTCAATTTGCCTAACTTGACCTGCATTACCTAGGTCGCTTTGCTTTAAATTATACTTTTTTCTTAAACATTTAATACGAGTAGGTATTTCTTGTGAGTAATTTTCATCAAAAAATTTCATATATAATCTCCCTATAATCATGGAAAAGTAGTAAAAATAGTTGTTATCCTAGTTGATTAAAAAAATCTCTGATTTCCTCATCTTTTATAAAATAATATATAATTTTCCCCTCTCTTCTAGTGTCCAAGATGTTTTGATTGGCTAGTTTACGAAGATGGTGGGAGGCAGATGCCATACTGAGATTTAATAAACAGGCTATATCGCAGACACAGAGTTCTTCGACGGCAAGGAGATAAAAGATGATATTTATCTGTTTATTATCGGTAAATTTTGATAAAATGCGAAGTGATTTTTGGACTTTTTCCTTTTCAAGGTAGTTCGTTGCGGTTGTAACATTTTGTTGATTTATAACATCCACTTGACAGATACTATCTTTTTTCATAATTTTTTCTCCTAGCCTAACACAGCCCATAGCATGTCAAAGCTGTTGTTTTCAATCAGGATATACATCCCCAATCCTAAATAGACAACGGCAATAAACCATCTGCTATATTTTTCCAAAGTTTCTCCAACAGAAGGGACTTGTGCTAATTTTTGGGCAGAAAAAACCAAGAGATAAATCATGACTAGAAAAGTAAGTAAAGTCACTATCAAATTCGCTAAATTTAAGGTGGTAAAATATGGGACAAAGACACCAATATTGTCAGCGCCACAACTTGCAAAAGTAATCATAGCGACTAGAAAAATCAGGTTTTTATTGTCTTTTCGCAAACCATCTTTTGCAATAGCTTCTCCATCAGAATCTCCTAAAAGCAAAACTTTGAGGCCTAGGAAAATTGGAATCAAACCGAGTAAACCTAAAATCTCTTTACTAGGAATATAATTTAAGACAAATGCAAAAAGCAAACTTAGGAATATTAGACTAACAGAGCCTAGAAATTGTCCTAAATAGATGTTAATGATGTCCTTTCTGCTTTTTCTTTTGGCAAAAAATAACATTAGGATAATAAGTAAGTCTACGGCTGTCCCAGAATACAGGATTATTGAAGTAACAATATTTTGAATCATAAAACACCTCATTCAAATATATTTTTGAATGTATTCTAACATTAACCTTTGTAGATGTCAACTTAAAATCCACCAATTAATAATTGCATGTCAATATTTGTATTGTGAAACTAGTTTCAGAAATATATAGTCTTAAAGTATGTCCACTGCCAATGGTTTTTTCAATATTTAAAAGGAGAGAACCAATTTGGTCCTCTCCAGGGTATAATTTTCCATCAACCCACTACAGTTGACAAAGAGCCGTTATTCTCAAATGAGACAACTCCTTTTAGTTTTTATAACCTCAGCTTCTCGGTCTCTTACCTACTTTTAATAGAAAGACTACGAAGGACGATTCTTAAAGTAGTCAGATTGTGCAATATCGAAAGATTAGATGGGCTTAACCAATTTAACAACCCAAATCCAATTAAACTTCCATTTATTACAACTGTTTCTTGAATATTTCTTTGAATTAATTTCTGCAACGATTCAGATAAAGAATTCAATTCCTCGAAGAAATCTAAACGATTATCTAATAATAAAATATCACTCATCTGCTTAGAAATATCAGCACTTTCATTCATCACAACCCCAATATCTGCAAGCGTCAAGGCAGCAGAGTCGTTTAACCCGTCTCCAACCATCAAAATAGTTCGGCCAGCTTTCTGTAATTCCTGAACCAACTGAAACTTACCATCTGGTTTTAAATCAGTATAAACGTTGTCAAATGGCAGATCTTTAACCAACTCTTCTGTTCTAGCCAACGTATCACCAGTTGCCAGAATCAGTTTTTTCCCTTGGCGCTTTAGCTTTTTCAATGCAACTTTCGCCTCGCTTCTCAAGGGAGTGTGGATACAAAACATCCCAATTAATTCTTTCTTATAAGCCAAAAACAATAAATTGTAATGAGTCTTATATTGCTCAATCAAGGCCAGCTGCTCAGAACTAATTCTTACCTGTTCGTCTTGCATTAGTACATAATTTCCAATGACAACCGATTGACCATCAATTTGCGATTTAATCCCTTTGCTTGCAACATACTGAAGCTTGCCATGCATTTCTTCGTGTTCAATGCCTTCAATTTCAGCTTGTTTAACAATTGCATTGGCAATAGGATGATAGATATGTTCCTCCAAACATGCACTTATTCTTAAAATATCTTTCTCAGTATAATCTCCGAAAGGAAGAACCTTTTCAACCAAAGGATAACTCGTCGTGATGGTACCCGTTTTATCAAACAAGAAAGTATCCACTTCCAGATATTTTTCTAATACATCACCATCTTTAATAACCATTTCTCGATTTAGACCTTCCTTTATGGCCGTAAGGTAGGCTACAGGTGTGGATATTTTTAGAGCACATGAAAAATCCACCAATAAAAAGGAAATGGCTTTTGAAAACGAACCTGTTAACAGATAAGTCAAACCAGCACCTAAGAAGTTATATTTTACAACCTTGTCTGCCATCCTAATAAAATGACGTTGTTTTGTCTTCTTACTCTCTTCAGATTTTTTCATCAGATTGATGAGTTGCAAAATACGACTGTTTATCTGATTATCAGTCACACGAATTCTTAACTCTCCTGTTTCCAAAACAGTATTCGCACATACAGAATCTCCCTCTTTCTTTTCAACAGGGAAGCTCTCTCCAGTCAAGGAACTCTCATTGACCATGCCTAATCCTGAAACCACTTGGCCGTCAAACAAGATTTCATTCCCTTGGGAGACAACTAATACATCACCTACTTGAACATCAGAACTCTTGATGCTGATGACCATGTCTCCCCGCACTAAGAAAACATCACTTTCTTTAGCAAGAAGGCTTTGTTCCAAATCTGTTGCTGTTTTTTTTAAAGACCACTGATCCAGATGATTACCCAAATCAAGCATAAACATGATGTTGCTAGCTGTCTTGGATTGGTTCATAAACAAGGACAACAAAATGGCCGAACAGTCCAAGACCTCCATGGTTAGTTCCTTGCGCGCTAAAGTTTGATAGGCTTCTTTGACATAACCCAAAGCCTGATAACAAGTCCAAATATAACGAATAGGGTAGGGTACAAAACTTCGAAACAGCAAACGCTTAATCGCTGCACCCGATACAATTGAATAAGCACTCTCTTCTCTACGAATGGGAAGAGTCATCAAGTCCGAAACTTTCCCCTTGTCAATTTTTTTTAAAAAGGCCTCTGCATTTTCTAATACAGAGAAGCCTTCTTTCATACGTAGAGTAAAGTGCTGCTGATCCATATAAAACTGAATAGAGTCGATCCCTTTTTCATCTTTAGCCAAGGAACGAAGATAATCTTGAATATCCAAGGTCAGTGAAAACGAGGACGATAATCGGATATGTTGATATCCTCTGTGTAGCACTTTAAAAGACATATTATTCACCTGTCAGGCTATCTAATTGTTCTTCTTTCTTTTCCTGTTCGTATAAATATTTAGCGTCTTGTAAAACATCATCACCGTGTTGTTTTACAACAGAAACAGATGCATCCAGTCCATCTTTCAATTTGTAAGCTTTAGCCAAGGCCTTAGAATAGCCTTTCTTAGCTTCTTTACTTGCTAAGACTTTCAAGCCAAGCGTCCCAAATGCTACCCCTCCTAAGAAGAGAGATGATTTTTTCGCAACTTTTGCGACGTTTAATACTTCTTTTAACATGTTTATTTCCTCCTTGTAACTATTGTAGCGAAAAATGACAGCAAAAGCAATTGCTGATATCTGATATATAGATAAAATTCTCTATACTGATATTTAATTATATTATGATGAAAACAATATACTTTATTTTTTGATACTGTCAATAATTATGTGTAAACACTTAAGTAGAGTTACGGAGTGTTAATTAAATAAGCTTTCAAGTGTATCAGAACATTGACCAAACCCTTTATGGATTCGTTGACTTTGCTTGAAATTATAATCTTCAAACAACGTAACTAAGTAACGTTCCAGAGCCTCCTCATTAGGAAAAAGAACCTTCTTTTTCGTTTGATGTTTGATTTCTTTGTTAAGAGACTCAATGAGGTTTGTCGAATACATGCTGTGCCAAATCTGGTAGGGAAACTGATAAAAAGTTAAAAGATTATCCGTCTTCTCCAGACTTTCCATGACTTTCCTATACTTTGGTTTCCATTCGGCGAGAAAGTCCTCTAAAGCTTGTCCTGCCATTTCTAAATTTTCAGCACGATAAATCATTATAAATTGCCCCAGAATAACCGCTCTATCTGCTCGTTTCACTTTACTAGCTAGATTTCGACTAATATGAATTAAGCAACATTGTTGTTTAGCTAATGGGTGAGCCTGACTGATAATCTGCTCAAGCCCCTTAAAGCCATCTGTAACTACAAGAGAAATCTGTTGGATTCCTTGGTTTTGAAGCTTGTCTAACAGGGTGGACCAAGAAGCATTGTTTTCTTGAGGCAACTGTGCATAGCATATCTCTATGCGACTAAAGTCGCTAGAGCTATCCTAATTGCGCACCGCCAGTTCTCATAGAAAAAAACACCTTGCAAGATGCAAAGTGTTTTCGTTTGTATTCTGCTGTCCAGCAACGAATTAACGTTTAGAGAACTGGCTAGCTTTACGAGCCTTTTTCAAGCCTGTTTTCTAGTATTTTTATATCTATTGGCAGATTATCCGACTTATCCCCATCAACATCTGACTCTAACTCAACCTCTGAAGAAATCCTAATATTGCGTACTTTGATATATTCGATATTATTGTTACCTACTAGATCCCCTTTTTAATAAATCTGGGATAGCCGATAATTTAGAAATGATGGATGAATCCTTTAAAATCAAGATATTTCCATATTCATCTGTATT
The DNA here is from genome assembly GCF_058200355.1 of Streptococcus sp. SCPM-O-B-23252 (M501). Classification (NCBI taxonomy): domain Bacteria; kingdom Bacillati; phylum Bacillota; class Bacilli; order Lactobacillales; family Streptococcaceae; genus Streptococcus; species Streptococcus sp. SCPM-O-B-23252 (M501). The sequence goes on along the minus strand of NZ_JBYQGS010000001.1, from coordinate 122,149 downwards.
TTCATCAAATAGTTTTTTGTCTGCATAGTAATTGGATAGAAGAACTAAGACCTGAGTAGCTTCACCTTCATAATTGCCATTTTTGCTTTCAAAAGGTAATAATTGCTTGTTCATAGCTTGGCGAATCAGTTGCACCAGCCAAATTAATTGTCTTGACCGACGAATAAAGCGACTTCTTTCAAGGATTCGACCATAAGGAAACAGTTGGCAGATTCTATAAAAGTGTCGATGTGATTCGGCACGCTCATCAGACTCGCTACACAGAGCTGGTACATAATATCTGCTATAATTTTCTGGAAGATTTGGTCAAGCGGTCTTTTAGCCGTGTGACAGGCATACAGGAAAAACACTATTTATTTACTTTTTGCACGGGAGGCTTTAAGATGTTGCTGGACGCCTTTCTTGATAATCACTCAGAGTCGCCAGAGTGTCTGGGCTGGGATATGGCAAAGATATACCGCTGCCTGAAACTGTTCTTTGACGCTGATAAACGCGACATATCAATTAAAATGTCGCACTAAAATGATTGAAAAGTGATTGAAACTGTATTATAATGAACGTATATATTTAGAAAAGAGGTACTAACTATGGAAAACCTAGTAGTTTCAGTCTTTAACACTGAAAGCGAAGCTTATCAGTCCTTTGCGGATTTGAAGGCTTTCCGCCAAACTCAGACGACCAAGGTTGCTCAAATCGCCTTGGTCAAAAATGAAAACGGTCACATCGTTGAAAAAGAACGCTATGACTTTGAAGATTCAACGACGGATGCAACCCTAGAAGGTGGCTTGCTCGGTGCAGTTATCGGGCTTTTGGGTGGTCCTATCGGCGTCTTGTTTGGTTATGGTATTGGCAGCCTCTATGGTTTGGCTGCTGGTGATACCGTTGATACGGCAGAAGCTGGCTTGATTGACGTTGTGTCTCAAAAATTGATCGACGGCGAAACAGCCGTTGTCGCCTTGGTGCAAGAAAACAACGAAGCAGTCATCGATGCTTACTTCACCAAGTACGACACCCAAATCGTGCGTTGGGATGTAGCAACCGTCGTAGCCGAAATCGAAGCAGCTCTGCAAGTCCAAGAAGACCTCTACAACCAGGCACGTGCACAAATGAAGGCTGAACGTAAAGCCGAACGCAAGGCTAAACTTGAAGAATTCAAGGCAAATGTCAAAGCAAAATTTGACAAATTGAAAGCCTAACGTCTAAGCGTCTCATAAATTTAAATGTGACTGAGACACCATTTAAAATTTATGTGCGTCGGATTCTCACAGTTAAATAATTGCGTTGACAAAGCCGTTACAGCCGTTCTTCCATTCTTTGAAAAGAATGTTTAATAGACAAGAAATCTGGACTAGTATTGGTCTGGATTTTTTTGTGAATATAGAGGTCATAGCTTTTTGACTATGCTTCGTTATAATTAGAAAAATTTTAAGTTTTATCAAGATGAAATCAGTCAGACGAAGACATCCCGAATTAGCACCAGCATCACCACACAAACTAAGACATACTGGTGCTACTCTTGCTAAACAAGCAGGTGTTTCTCTTGAAGCCTTCTCAGAAGCTCTTACTCATAGTGATAAAGAGATTACAAAAACTTACGTTAATATCAAAGATAAAGTCAATCAGACTGTAGGTGATATTGCTTTTCGTAGTTTAAAAAATTGATGGGGTGAATATGGGGTGAATTTTGGGGTGAACTTTGATTTTTTGAAACAAAAAAGACATCCAAGAAATAATTCTTGAATGTCTGTAAACGTTGATATAATCGTATTGATTAACGTTTTGAGAATTGTGATGCTTTACGAGCTTTCTTAAGACCTGGTTTCTTACGTTCAACTTTACGTGAGTCACGTGTAAGAAGTCCTGCGCGTTTCAATGAATCGCGGAAGTCTGGGTCTACTTGAAGAAGGGCACGAGCGATACCGTGACGGATAGCTCCTGCTTGACCAGCGTAACCACCACCTACAACGTTAACGAAAACGTCGTATGAACCTGCAGTTGAAGTAACTGCGAATGGTTGGTTGATTACAAGACGAAGGTCAGCGTGTGGGATGTACTCTTCAACATCTTTTTTGTTAACAGTGATTTTACCAGTTCCTGGAACAAGGCGAACGCGTGCAACAGCGTTTTTACGACGTCCAGTACCTGCATATTGTGCTTGTGACATACTTTATTGTTCCTTTCCTTAGATAAGTCCTGAAATATCAAGAACTTCTGGTTGTTGTGCAGCGTGAGTGTGCTCAGCTCCAACGAATACTTTCAATTTCATACCTTGAGCGCGGCCAAGAGTATTGTGTGGAAGCATACCTTTAACTGATTTCTCAATCAAACGAACTGCATTTTTAGAACGAAGTTCACCAGCAGAGATTGATTTCAATCCACCTGGGTGGTTTGAGTGAGTGTAGTAGATCTTATCAGTTGCTTTTTTACCAGTCAATTTAACTTTTTCAGCATTGATAACGATTACGAAGTCACCTGTATCAGTGTGAGGTGTGAATGTTGGTTTGTTTTTTCCGCGAAGCACGCTTGCAACAACTGCTGAAAGGCGTCCAAGAGGTACATCAGTTGCGTCAACAACGTACCATTTGCGTTCTACTTGGCCTGGTTTAGCCATGAATGTAGTTTTGTTCATGATTTCTCCTATTATGAATATCGTTTTTGTTTACAGGGCGGATGTTCCGGTCCGCAAGTTATTTGAAAGGTTCCGGGGCCTTACAAATGGGGTAAACAATACCGCCTACTATTGTATCAAATTTTTAAGATAAAAGTCAACCAATTTAAAAAATTATTTGCGATTTTCTTTTCCTATAACAAAGCCGATGAGAGAATTAGGACCGACGTGAGCAGCAATGACGGGACCTAGTGGCATGATCAAGACTTGGGAGATAGCTGGATTCTCCAACAATTGATCCTTGAGCTCCTCTGCTCCTGCCAAATCATCTGTATAGGAAACCAAGGCTGTGCTGTGACCGATATCTTCCTGGATCAGAGAAAGCATTTCCCGCATAGCTTTTTTACGTCCACGTACCTTAGCGATTGGAGCTAACTTGCCTTCTTCATCAATCCAAAGAAGGGGTTTGATATTGACCAAACTTCCGACGATGGCTGAACTCTTAGAAAGGCGTCCCCCGCGCATAAGATGGTAGAGATCATCCACCAAGAAATAGGTCCGCAACTTAGGAGCGATTTCCAGCAGTTCTTCCTTAACTTGATCCAAACTCTTACCGGTATCACGCGCCTCAACTGCTAGCATAGACAAGTAGCCTTCTCCAATCCCTGCAGCTTTTGGATCGATGATTTCGATGACAGCTTCTGGGTAGTCTTCAAGGACCAAGTCTCTTGCCATGACCGCACTCTGGTAGGTCCCTGACAAAACTGAAGAAAAGGCGATATAGAGGAGATTTTCCTTGCGTTGAGCGTAGCCTTTGAAAATCTCTTGGAATTGCCCAACATTGACCTGACTGGTCGTTGGTTTAGCACCCTTTTGCATCTCTGCTAATAATTGGGGGCTGGTCAGTTTATCTGGACCTACTGTCTCATAATGAGTACCATCGATTTGGATCGACAAACCGACGATCTCTACATCATGCTCCTTTGCCCATGTTTCATCTAAATCTGCAGTTGAATCTGTTAAAATTTTAAAGGTCATTTACTTGCTCCCATCTCTTTTTGTAGTTGACGTAGGCCCTCTAGGTCAAAAGGCCGTATCGGTGGTTTTTGATCGTTGACAGCTCCTCGCGCCTGGTTCAAGTCGGCTTTGACAACGGCGACTCTCTTCTCTAGCTCACGTGCCGACACCCGAAGTGCTCCTTGAGCAAAGACCGTCCATTGCTCATTCAAGTCACTCGTCGCGACTGATACTTGGTGGAGGGGTGTATTGAGCTCTGCTGCCAAGCGTTCAATGTAGTCATCGGCGGTCTCCTCCTCTGCAGTGAAGACCACTTGGACCTGAAATTCTTCATAGGTCTGGCGAATCCCTGGCATGTATTGGGCATCAAAGACACAAATCACGCGAATGCCTTCAAAGCTAGCATAGTGACTTAGCTTCTCTAGGAGGATCGTTCGTGCAGCATCGAGCTCACTTTTCTTAAAGAGCTGCCGGGTCTCCTGCCAGAAGGCAATCATGTTGTAGCCGTCCACTAACAAAATCTTTTCTTTCATGGATTGCCCCCTTCCTTTGATTTCTTCTATTATAATTTATTGCGAAAGACCTCATACATGAGGATCGCTGCTGCGACACTGGCATTCAGACTTTGGACATGCCCCTGCATAGGAATAGTAATCATTTCATCCACTTGTTTTTTTATATTGGCTGAAATGCCCTTGCCTTCGTTGCCAATAATGAGGGCTAGCTTCCCACTGGTATTCCATTTGTGAGAAGGCGTTCCATTCATATCGGTTCCGAAGATCCAAAAACCTGCTTCTTTGAGCTTATCCAAAGTTTGGCTAAGGTTGGTCACCCGGGCAATGGGGACATGCTCCACTGCCCCAGTTGAGGTCTTGGCAACAACAGGAGTCACCCCAACAGCACGGTGCTTGGGAATGATGACTCCCGCCACTTGGGTCGCATCAGCTGTTCGGAGAATGGATCCCAAGTTATGCGGATCAGTCAAGCCATCCAAAATCAAGAGCAAGGGATTGTCTTGATCAGCTACCTGGGTCAAGATTTCAGTCAAGTCCGTATAGGCAAATTCCGAAACTCGCAGGACAAAACCTTGGTGGACAGCTCCTTCTGTCATTTCTTGCAAGGTCTTCTTAGGGGTCCAAGAAATAGAGACCTTTTTTTCCGCTGCCAGATCCTTGATTTTTTCAACATTTTTTCCACGCAAATCATCCTGGATATACAATTTATTTCCTGTATTTGCGACTAGTGCTTCTGTAACGGCATGAACGCCATAAACAATATCGTTTTTTTCCATGAAACTAGTATAACACAATTGCCATATCTGGTGAAACATTTGGAGTAGGCCACTTTGCTTGTGGTATAATGAAACTAGTTTAGAAAAAGGAAAGAATCAGCATTATGCCACTTATTCACCGAACCATCAAGATGGTTCTCGCCACCTGTTTGGCCATCTTGCTTGCAGAGTTTCTTGGCTTGAGCTATGCCACCTCTGCGGGGATCATTGCCATCCTCAGCATCACCGATACCCGTCGAAGTACCGCCAAACTAGCCTATAATCGCTTTATGTCCATGCTTCTTGCTCTCCTCCTTGGAAGCTTAGCCTTTCAGATTCTCGGCTTCAATCTCTGGGCTCTTGGTTTTTATCTGGCCACCTATGTTCCCCTTGCTTTCCTACAAGGCTGGGAAATTGGTATCACGCCCAGCTCTGTCCTGGTTACCCATCTCCTGCTAGAAAAATCCACTTCCCTTTCTTTATTGGGAAATGAAGTGGCTATTTTCCTAATCGGAACCAGCTTTGCCCTCCTAGCCAATCTCTATATGCCTTCTCGACAGGAAGAAATTGATCGCTATCATGAAATTGTCGAGGAGCAACTCAAGAAGATTCTCTATCGCTTTGCAGAGTTTCTAGGAAAAGGAGACGGGAGCAACGATGCTAGCTTGATTCGTGAGCTAGATACCATCTTAAAAGAAGCTCTCGATTTAGTCTATTTAGACCATTCCAACCACCTCTTCCATCAGACCAACTACCATATCCACTATTTTGAGATGCGCAAGCGCCAAAATAATATCCTGCGGGACATGGCCAATAATGTAAACAACTGCCAATTAGCTGCGAGCGAGAGTCTTATTTTGGCCCAACTCTTTGCTAAAACAGCCAGCCAGCTCAGTCAAGAAAATCCAGCCCAATTCCTACTTGACGAAATCAACCGCTATCTAGCAGTCTTTCGTGAGCGACCTCTTCCTCGATCACGTCAAGAATTTGAAACCCGAGCGACCCTTCTGCAACTCCTCCGTGATCTTGAAACCTTCATCTCCATTAAGGTGGAATTCTATCAAACCTACCAGAAGGAACTTCAAGCATAAACCCTTCTTTAGAGACTGGGAAGATTTTCCCAGCTCTTTTCTTTGCCATCAATCTGTAACGAATTTCAAGAGAAAAACTTCCATATATATTGAAAGCGCTGTCATAAAGTGTTATGATAGAGGTGCATACATGCAAAGAACAAAGGAGGTCTCTTTATGCATTCTTCTTATAAGAAGCGTTTGTACACAAACGCACTCAGTCTCTCTACCGCTGTCCTTTTAGCCTTCCTCGCACAAGGCCAAGTTGCTGCGGACACTGTTGAGACAGCTAGTCCTGCCGCACCTGTCGAAAACGTCCTCAAGCCACAGGGAACAAACGCTAGCCCGGCAACAAGCACAGAGGCTAACAGTCCGGCTCCTGCAACAGAAGCGACTGCAAGTCCTGCAGAGACTGCTCCAACTAATCCTTCTAGCCCAGTTGAAGCCTCTCCTACCGCTTCAGACACTACTAGCCCTAGTGCTAAGCCAGAAAACACAGGAACAGAGCGAGCAGCAAACGCAGAGCCAGCTATCAGCCTTAGTGACAGTCCTGTTTACATGTCTGAAAAAGGAACGCTGACGGATACCGTTAAGGATCAAGCTCAGGCTGCTGGCAAGATTAGCTGGACTTTGGACGACAAACCACTGGAAGAGTGGAAAACTTGGGACATGGAGACAGGAACTCTGTCCAAAGATCCCTTCATCACAGTTGAAGAGAACAAAAACGGAAACGATTTGGATCTGACCTTTACGGTCAAGGAACTCTTTGGCGAAGATTTAAGCCTTCGGAGCCCTAATAATATCCGTCGGACCTATCGGAACTATATTGGCGAGCATACTTTAGTCGGAACTAGTTCAGATCTTGGGCTGACTATTCGCAAGAATCTAACCTTCCGTCCATATAAAGATTTCCATACCCACGAGGAAATGCTAGCTTCCATTGAGCAGACAAAGGCAGAAGCCAAAACGGACCGTCTAGTTCAGCTTGAAACTCTTGGTAAGAGCGCCCAGGGACGGGATATGAAGATGGGAATTATAAGTAAGGACCAAGCAAGTATTGACCACTACCTCTCATCTACCAATCCAAAAGCCCTCACCAAACCAAGCGAGATGTTGGCAGCTCTGAAGGACAAGACCTTGGATTACAAACTACCTGTCCTGGTTCATAATACGCATGCGGATGAACAACCTGGGATTGACATCATCACCGGTCTCTTCCGTACCTTCGCTACAGAAAATCAAGTCACTTTTAAAACGACAGACGAAGCTGGTAACGTCAAGAATGTGACTCTGGACATCCCAACTCTTTTAAACAAATTTATCTTCTTGTTTGACTTCACGGAAAACCCTGACGGGGACGCTCTCAACCTGCGTGCCTTGGCCAACGGACTAGATCCAAACCGGGATGCTAGTTACCAAACCAACCCAGAAGTGCGCACCGTCATCCAAATGATCAACAAATGGAATCCGATCGCTCTCTATGATATCCATGGATTTGTCAAAGAATTCTTGATCGAGCCTGCAACACCTCCACATGATCCGAACTTTGAATACGACCTCATGTCCAATCTCATGCTGGAAAATGCCCGTCATATGGGTCGCGCAGGGGTTGCCAATTCCAAATACGACAGCTACATCATTCCAAAACTGGATTGGGGAGATGGCTGGGATGATTCCTTCTCTGGTTATACAGGTGTCTATGCTGTCTATCACGGCATCTTGGGCCACACCATTGAAATTCCAGAATCCAACCAAGAATCCTATTATGCTGGACGTAATGCTGTCCTTGGCGGAATTGACTTCCTCAGCCAAGATCCAGACAAGCTTCTTGAGATGCGCCTCAACTTCTACCTACGTGGCCTCAACAAGATTGAAGATCCAAAAGCAGAAAATGAATTAGTAGGACCAACTGGTGAAGTTGTCGGTCGTGTAAAGAATGGTCGTCCGAAATTCTTCCCTGACTATTATGTTATCCCAATGGGACTCGACAAGAACAATGACGCCCAAGAAGCCTTCAATATGATCGACTACTTCAAACGAAACGGTGTCCTCGTTAAAGAACTCAAAGAAGATACAGGCAACTACAAAAAAGGGGACTTAGTCATTGATATGGCCCAAGCTAAACGGGGCTATGCCAACCATATCCTCTATAAAGGGTCTAACGAATCCGCCTGGGCAGCCATGTATGCGGAACTTCTCGTCAACTTCCCTGATATGAGAGGGTTCAAAGCAGAACCAGTCTTCAAGGACGGGCTTTTTACAGGCAAACTAGGGGAAGTCACAACTACCCGTGCCACTCGAACCTCTGAGATCGATCCTAAAGCGCCTTACTACGTCATTGCCAATACCTCAGCCAGTGCCGTTCAAGCCGTAAACAAGGCGATTTCCCAAGGTAAATCTGTCTACTTAACAGATGATGGCTACATCGTTGACCGCGATACTTTTGCATCGCTCCTTCCAAACTATGCCATCTACGGCGAAGCCCTCTACAAGGTGCCAAACGGCCCAACCTTGAAACCATTGAAGATCTATTCTCCAAACTATCACTACGATTGGACCGGCGTAGATGCGCCTGCTCATACTAGTTTGGTCCTTGAAAAATTAGGTTTCCAAATCGTCGATACTCCTGACGAAGCAGATGTCATTGTGCTTGAAAATAATCGCTTTGATGCCTCCATCTTCGGCAAGAAACCAACTCTCGTCATCGGCGGGGAAGCCATGCAGAAACTGGAAAAATTGGGAGTTCTTTCAGGTTTTGACGCTGAAAAACTTAAAGGTGGCAGTGACTACGAGGGCTTGATGAAAGCCATCATCGATGACCAAGACCCACTGACCAGTGGCTACAAGAAGAACGCTCTCTTCTACTCCAACTCAGGAAACTGGATTGAAAAGGTTCCAAGCAACTTTAAGACCTTGATGAGTATCGCTTCAAGTGACTACTACATTGCAGGCTGGTGGCCAAAAAATGAAGTCCTAGCCAATAAGGTCATGGCCATCTCTGGAGAACTTCTTGGCCAACCACTCTTTGTCTATGCCGGAAATCCAACCAATCGCCAACACCCAGTCCACTTCTTCCGCTGGGTAACCAACGCGATCTTCGGCAGCAAGTTGGCAAGCTTGATGGATTACGTACCAGCCAAAGAACCAGATCGGGTGGTAGTCCCAATCTACAATCAAGCAGAGCAGAAAAAAGTAGAGCAGTCTCAGACTACTTTACCAGCTTCTCCTAAAGTTGAAAAAGAATCTGGTGTCGTTCATCCACTTAGCTACCAAGTAGGACAAAGCTTCCAAGAAAATCCAGACAAGGCGCAATTGCCACAAACTGGAGATCACTCAACCGGACACTTTGTTCTTTCAAGCTTCTTGCTAGCCGTAAGCGGAGGCTTCCTCCTCTTGAAAAAGAAAGAAGTTGAATAAGTTCCAGGTGTAGACTTGGATGACATGAAAAGAACCTTCGCAGACGCGAAGGTTCTTTTTGGAGATAAAATATCTTTCAAAACTTTCCTTAGGTGAGTACGGACGTCAGCGAACTTCTTCGAAGTTCCATGACTTAGTTTTGGACCTAATGTTCCAAAACTCCCGAGTGCTTGAAACATTAATGTTTCAAGTACTTTTCTCACGGCGGAAAGTTTCAGTTTATCCTTGACTGATTCTAAAGTATAGAAAACTTTTATAAATTTCCCCAGAATATTTAATGAAAATACTATTCTACATTAATTTCTAACACTGATGCAAAGTTTCTCCTTATTCCACCAATTCCAACACAACCGTTTGGTAAGGGGTCAATTCTAATACTTGGTCTCCTTCATGGAATAGTCCTGCTGTATTATTTAAAAGGACCGTTTTAATCGGAGTTGGCAACTCCAAGGTGGCCTGGCGATTTTGGAAATTGCTGACAACCAAGAGACGCTTGTCCCCACGGCGTTCAAAGGCGATGATATTCTCACGGTCCCGATACGCTGGAATCATATCTCCAAACCGAACGGTATTTCCATAGAGGGGATGGCGATACAAGGCCGTCAACTGGCGATAATAATTCAAGATAGAATTTGGATCCTTTTCCTGGTCTTCCACATTGATGGCAACATCTGGTTTGGGACTGATCAACCAAGCTGACCCATCGCTAAAGCCCAATCCTGGCTCTGCCGACCATTGCATGGGTGTTCGCGCATTGTCCCGGCTGTATTTAGCAATCGCAGCTAAGGCTTCTTCCTCGGTCAAACCAGCTTCTTTCGCAACATGATAACCATTGATGGTCGCAATATCATCAAAATCCTCCACCGATTCAAAGACTTGGTTTTCCATTCCAATTTCTTGGCCTTGATAGATAAAAGGAATTCCCTTACGCAAAACCTGAATGGTTCCTAGAGCTTTTTTACTGGTATCGTTTACCGGACCTTCCGCAATATAATGGGACACGCCACGAGGTTCGTCGTGGTTTTCGATGATGGTCGAGAGAACACCAATCCTATCTGCGCGCTCATGCGCTTGGAAAATACTTTCCTTAAGTTCTTCCGCTGTTGGAAGAGTATGGTCAAACCAGCCCTTTCCTTCCTGCCCTAAGCAGGTTTGCTTGAAGTCAAAGATAGAAGAAAAGACACCGTCTTTTCCAATGAAGAAATGCAATTCTTCGTCGGTTTCATTGAACACTTCCCCAACTGTGAAGGCATTGTACTTGGCGAAGGTTCGCTCATTTAACTCTTGCAAGAAAGGTTCAATCGATTGGGCATTCACTAGAGACTCCAGTACTGGGACCAAGCCATTTTCGCGATCAGACGGAAGCGAACGCCATTCTAGATCTTTTTTGATATTGATAATAGCATCGATCCTAAAGCCCGCAATTCCCTTGTCCAACCACCAGTTGATCATCTTGTAAATTTCTTCGCGCAAGACAGGATTTTGCCAATTAAGGTCTGGCTGATCCTTGTGATAAGAATGGAGATAGTATTTGTTGGTGCCAGGAACTGGTTCCCAGACACTGCCTCCAAAGTAACTTTCCCAGTTGTTGGGTTCCTTGTCACTTTCGATGAAATAAAAGTAATCTGCATAAGGGCCATCTGGATCTGATAGAGCTTTTTGGAACCACTCGTGATGACTGGAGCAGTGGTTAACCACCAAGTCCATAATGATAGAAATGCCCCGCTTCTTACCTTCAGCAATTAGCTCCTCCATATCTTCCATAGTTCCAAAAATAGGATCAATGGCATAGTAGTCTGAAATATCATAGCCCTGGTCAATAAACGGACTCTTGTAAATAGGCGATAACCAGAGAATGTCAATTCCTAAGTTTTGAAGGTAATCGAGTTTCTTCGTGATTCCTTTCAAATCCCCAACGCCATCACCATTGCTATCTTTAAAGCTTTTTGGGTAGATCTGATAAGCGACCTTCCCCTTCCACCAGTCTTTTTCCATGTTTTGTCTCCTTAAAATGAAAGTGACTGAGACATATCGTCTCATTCTCTACAGTGTCAGTAGGTATTAGTATACTGTTTTTTCAGTTTCTTTGTCGAAGAAGTGAGCTTTGTTCAAGTCAAATCCAAGTTCGATGGTTTCACCAGTTCCAAGGTAGTCACGTGCATCTACTTTAGCGATGAATTCGTTGTCACCAACTTGGCAGTACAAGTGAGATTCTGAACCAAGCAACTCAGATACAGAGATGGTTGCTTTCACGACTGATTCTGGGAATGTTTCAAGGAAAGCAGCTTCTGTATTCACGTCTTCTGGACGGATACCAAAGATCAATTCTTTACCATCATAGCCTTTTTCTTTCAAGACTTTCAAAGCACCTTCTGGAACTTTCAAGTTCAATCCATTGGCAACGATGTGTCCACCTTCCAATTTCACGTTAATGAAGTTCATTGCAGGGCTTCCGATGAATCCGGCTACGAATTTGTTGACTGGGTTTTTGTAAACTTCTTGAGGAGTACCGATTTGTTCCACACGTCCAATTGTACCAGTACCTGCAGGGTTTTTAGTAGCAGACATGATAACGATACGGTCAGCAAGTGTCATCGCTTCTGTTTGGTCGTGGGTTACATAGATCGTTGTAGCTCCGATACGACGGTGAATTTTCGCGATTTCAGCACGCATCGATACACGCAATTTGGCATCCAAGTTTGACAAAGGTTCGTCCATCAAGAATACTTTTGCATCACGGACAATGGCACGTCCCATGGCCACACGTTGACGTTGACCACCTGAAAGGTCAGCTGGTTTACGATCCAAGAATTCTTTCAAGCCAAGGATTTCAGCTGCTTCTTGTACACGTTTGTCGATATCTTCCTTGCTGTATTTACGCAATTTCAAACCGAAAGCCATGTTATCGTATACAGTCATGTGTGGGTAAAGAGCGTAGTTTTGGAATACCATGGCGATGTCACGGTCTTTAGGTGCCACGTTGTTTACAACAGTACCATCGATTGAACACTCACCTTCTGTGATATCTTCAAGACCAGCGATCATACGAAGAGTCGTTGATTTACCACATCCTGAAGGACCTACGAAAACGATAAATTCTTTGTCTTTGATGTCCAAGTTGAAGTCTTCAACTGAGTAGTGTTCGCTGTTTGGATATTTTTTGTAAATATTTTTAAGATTTAATTCTACCATGATGGTACTCCTTTGATTTTTATAGTTCTATTGTAAATGAAAACGTTTTACAAATCTATGGCAAGTCTCACAAAAAAGAAAAAGAGTTTTGTGCAAGTTGCACAAAACTCTCGATTGATTCCGTTTAAATGACATCTTGCAAGACTAAATGGTAGCAAAGAGCCAGATCTGTCAGATTTTTCAACTGGAGACCCGTTAGCTCTTCCCACTTATCAATCTTGTATTGGAGCGAATTGCGATGGAGATAGAGTTGCTGGGCCGCCTTGGTTACGACTGCCCCATTTTCCCAAAGAGCGACAATGATGTCTTGCAATTGATCTTGACTTTCAATCAACTGATGTAAGCGTTCTTTGATCGGGGTAAGATCCAGACCTGCCTGCTCGATTCCCCACAGATAGAGTTGGGAAAAGCGATAGACGCCTTGATGCCCTTCTCGGATCCAAGCTCGAAAGACCGCCTGTTCTGCTCGGATAACCGGAGACACTTTTCCTTCTTTTGACTCGGTCCATACTTGCCCGACCAGGATAGATAAACGAATGTTAAAATCATATTCCATGGCAGAGACAGTATCTTTTAAGATAGCAGCTACAGGTAAAGACTGGTCTTGGTCCAGAATGAGCACGTAGTCCTGTCCACTCAGTTGCAAGGTTGCTCGGAAGTTGGGCAAGAGTGTCTGCATCATCTCTAACCAAGAAGCCGTCCCTTCCGCTGTTGAATGCGAGATGTGGCAATAGACGAGTTGCATTTTTTTGATGACTTGAGGGGCTTCTCCCTTTCCATCGATCAGGTACTGGTACCAAGGATTAGGGGCAACCTCTTCTTCACCGCCCAACCAGGAAATCAATTGTTTTTCTCGCTCAGTTAGCTCTTCTTCCTTCAGCAGTAACCATTGATGAGCCTGAAGGGGAATGGCTACATAACCAGCTGGTGGATTGGCTTGATCCGTCACCTCTGCATGAGGAAACCACTCTCTGATATTTTTCACTGCTTTCTTCCTTCTTCTACTTGCTGGATGCACCAGTCAATCAGCTCTTCTAGCCGAGAGAGCTCCCCCGTCATATGGAGATAGCCCATGACAGCCTCAAAGCCCGTCGACATCCGATAGGTCACGACATCCGCATTTTTGGCCTTGGTATGGCTATTGGTATTGCGACCGCGCTTGTAGATCTCCAACTCTTTTTCCGTCAGAATTTCTTGCTCCAGCATGCTTTCAATCAAGCTGGCCTGAGCTCTAGCAGAGACATAGCGGGTGGCAGCCTGGTGAAGCTTATTGGGCTTGGTCATCCCTTGAAAAATCAGGTGCTTGCGAATATACATGGAATAGACCGCATCTCCCTCAAAGGCCAGGGCGATTCCATTGATTAGATTGACATCAATCACGTGTCCACCTTACACCTTCTTTTGTATCCAAGAGCTTGATTCCTTGCGCAGCCAATTCATCGCGAATCGCATCTGCTCGCGCAAAATCTTTATTAGCCCGCGCTTCTTGACGTTCCGCGATCAAGGCTTCAATATCTGCATCCAAGACTTCCTCGACAAAGACCACTCCAAAGACTTCTAACATCTTGGTCAAGGCATCCTTGACGTCTTGATTGTAGTGACCTGAATTGATCCATTTAGCCAATTCAAAGACGACAGTAATTCCGTTCGCTGCATTGATATCTTCATCCATCGCCGCGATAAACTTGTCCACAAAGCCTTGCAAGTCTGCTGGATCCACTTCTCCTGTGAACGGTTGCTCATAGGTATTTTTCAAATACTTGAGGTTGGTCTCCGCATCGCGTACCGCTTTTTCTGTGAAGTTAATGGGCTTGCGGTAGTGCTGGGTCGCAAAGAAGAAGCGAAGGACTTGGCCGTCGATGGTCTTCAATGCATCATGCACAGTAATGAAGTTACCTAAGGACTTGGACATCTTGACATTGTCGATATTGACAAAGCCATTGTGCATCCAGTAGTTGGCAAAAGTTTTGCCTGTTTTGGCTTCAGACTGGGCAATTTCATTGGTATGGTGTGGAAACTCAAGATCGGCTCCACCACCGTGGATATCAATGGTATCGCCTAAAATCCCCGTTGACATGACCGAACACTCGATGTGCCAACCAGGACGACCAGGACCCCAAGGACTGTCCCAAGAAACTTCACCCGGCTTCGCAGCTTTCCAAAGGGCAAAGTCGACTGGATTTTCCTTGCGGGCAGTCTCTTCATCTGTCCGACCAGAAGCACCTAACTCCAAGTCTTCTAGAGTTTTGTTGGCTAACTTAGCATAGTTGTGGGATTTTTCCACACGGAAATAAACATCCCCTTGGCTCTCGTAGGCATAGCCTTTTTCGATCAAATCAGCGACAAAACGGATGATATCGTCCATAAACTCGACCACACGAGGGTGGCGAGTTGCAGGTTTCACGCCGAGAGCCGTCACATCCTCACGAAAGGCTGCAATGTACTTGTCTGCCACTTCCTGAGGAGTAATACCTTCTTCTTTAGCACGGTTGATAATCTTATCATCCACATCTGTAAAGTTGGAAATATAGTTAACCTCGTAGCCACGATACTCAAAATAGCGACGAATCGTGTCAAAGGCTACCGTTGAACGGGCATTCCCTACGTGGATATAGTTGTATACTGTTGGCCCACAAACATACATGCGGACCTTTCCTTCTTCTATTGGGACAAATTCTCGCAAATCACGAGACATGGTATCATAAATTTTTAACACGCTTCATTTCCTTTCTGTTTCTACTCTTTTGGCTTCAAGTAAACCACCTGAGTCTGTGTGACAAAGCCAATCTTTTCATACAAGCGTTTGGCACCTACATTGCTGTCTTCCACTGCAATCTGAAATGCCTTGTCATTTTGCGCAATGAGTTTGTTGACGAGGGATTTTGCTAGATAGCTTCCGTAACCTTGCCCACGATAGACTTCAGCAATCGCAAGTCCATAAAGGTAATTGCATTTTCCAGATACATCCACCGTACAAACGCCAATCACTTGACCTTCTTTGAGTAATATGTAAAGCAGACTATCAGGATCCTTCAATGCCTCCGAAATGTATCTGTGGCTCACTTCCGGTGCTTCCACTTCAACTGAAAAGGTTTGGTGGTGGAGCTGGGCAATGGCTTCAAGATAAGAAGGTTTTGCCAAGAGCACATCGACATCCGAACGGGAATCTAATGCATAAGCGGTTCGATCACGTCCTAACCAAGTTTCTGTCTCTTCATCCTCAACCAGTCCCCAATTGCTAGCAAAATCAGGATGATTCTCTAGAAAAATACGCTCTGTCTGAAAAGTCACAGACTCAATTGGATAAGATGCCGTTTCTTTCTCAAAACTTCTATACAAAGCACGCGCAATTCCCTGGCGGCGATGATTGGGATGGACCAGGATCGCTACTTCCACATCTTGGTCATCCGCATAGATAGTTAATAGACCAACAAGTTCACCTTTTTCGTAATAAAGGAAAAAGGCCGGCATATCGGGATCAAAATTGAGCATATTGGAGAGATAAGGATCCCGAAACGTTCCGTCATACTTCTGACAGATGGCAATAAGGGCCTTTGCTTCCAGTAGTTGGTGGTCATTCAATGTATTGGTTGATTGAATCACGTAGCGATCTCCTTACAAGCTCGAAGACCGATGGCTGGCTTCCTTGGCATGCTCCAGCTTGTTCATGTAGTATTCCCGTTTTTCTTCTTCTTGATGAATGACTGGTTCGTCTTTTCGACCGTGTACCCGTACAATCTTGGCAGGAACACCGACAACGGTCACATCACTTGGTACATCTGAGACCACGACAGCTCCTGCTCCTACTTTGGCTTTTGCTCCGATTTCCACTGGGCCGATGACCTGAGCATGAGCGGAGACCAAGGCTCCTTCACGTACCGTCGGATGGCGTTTGCCGACATCCTTTCCTGTTCCCCCAAGGGTCACCCCATGGTAAAGCATAACGCCTTTTTCAACAATGGCTGTTTCCCCGATAACAAGGCCCGCTCCATGGTCGATAAAGACACCAGAAGCAATAGTCGCACCTGGATGGATCTCGATCTGGGTCCAAAAACGCCAGAATTGGCTGTGCATCCGAGCTAGAAGCTTAAAACCATGGTTCCACAAAAAGTGGGAAACACGGTGAGCTGCCAGTGCTTTGACGCCCGGATAGGTCAAAAGGACCTCCAGCGAGGTACGCGCTGCTGGGTCATTTTCTTTTACAATATTGATGGTTTCACGCCACCATCCCATACCGTGCTCCTCCTTTTCTAATGCTTATTCTGAATCTTTTTGTGTAATGGTAAAGTCTTTTTTAGGTTTGTGGTCTTTATTGTGGTGACGAGGACGATCGCCATGACGAGGACCCTTTTCACCTTTTTCTTCTGAAGGTTCAGGTTTTGGCGGACGTGGTAAGAGTGCCTTCATAGAAGCATCAACACGACCCTTTTCATCAATCTTGATAATCTTCACATCGACTTCATCGCCGATCGCTACCAAGTCTTCAACACGGTTGGTGCGCGTCCAAGCCATTTCAGAGATGTGTACGAGGGCATCTGTCTTATCAAAGAGGTTAACAAAGGCACCAAATTTCTCGATACGCACCACTTTGGCATGGTAGACTTCGTCCACTTTGGCTTCACGAACCAAACCAGCAATGATCTCTTTGGCACGGTTAATCGCATCTTGGTCGCTCGAGTAGATAGATACGTTCCCTTCTTCGTCGATATCAATCTTAACGCCTGTTTCAGCGATGATCTTATCGATGGTTTCTCCACCCTTACCGATGACAATCTTAATCTTGTCGACATCAATCTTGATGGTATCAATTTTCGGAGCAGTTGGCGCCAATTCTGGACGCACTTCTGGAATCGTTGCTTCAATCACGTCAAGGATTTCAAAACGAGCTTTCTTGGCTTGAGCAAGCGCTTCAGTCAAGATTTCTGCAGTAATCCCTTGGATCTTGATATCCATCTGAAGGGCTGTAATCCCGTCACGCGTACCTGCAACCTTGAAGTCCATATCTCCAAAGTGGTCTTCCAAACCTTGGATATCTGTCAATACTGTGTAGTTGTTTCCATCTGAGATGAGACCCATGGCAATACCTGCTACTGGCGCCTTGATTGGCACACCACCAGCCATAAGGGCAAGTGTTCCCGCACAGATAGATGCTTGAGAAGATGAACCATTTGATTCCAAGACTTCTGCTACCAAACGAATCGCATATGGGAATTCTTCTAAGCTTGGCAATACTTGAGCAAGAGCACGCTCACCAAGAGCACCGTGACCAATTTCACGACGACCAGGCGCACCGTAACGACCTGTTTCCCCTACAGAATATTGTGGGAAGTTGTAGTGGTGCATAAAGCGTTTCTTGTACTCTGGATCCAAACCATCGATGATTTGCGTTTCACCCATTGGCGCCAAAGTCAAGACAGAAAGGGCTTGCGTTTGTCCACGAGTGAAGAGACCTGAACCGTGTACACGAGGAAGGTAGTCCACTTGCGCATCCAAAGGACGAATTTCGTCGACCTTACGGCCATCCGGACGAACCTTATCTTCTGTGATCAAACGGCGCACTTCTGCATGTTCCATTTGTTCCAAGATTTCAGCCACGTCGCGCATGACGCGTTCAAACTCTTCGTGGTCTGCATATTTTTCTTCGTAAACAGCCGTTACTTGGTCTTTCACTGCTTGAGTCGCAGCTTCACGCGCCAATTTTTCTTCAACTTGGACAGCTTTTTGAAGGTCGCTGTTATAGGCTGCGATGATTTCAGCTTGCAAGTCAGCGTCTACATGAAGCAATTCTACTTCTGCTTTTTCCTTACCAACTGCCGCTACGATTTCTTCTTGGAAGGCAATCAATTCTTTAACAGCTTCGTGCCCTTTGAGAAGAGCTTCCAACATGATTTCTTCTGACAATTCTTTAGCACCAGACTCTACCATGTTGATAGCGTGTTTGGTACCAGCTACTGTCAATTCAAGAAGCGATTGATCAGCTTGGTCTTGCGTAGGGTTGATGATGATTTGGCCATCAACATAGCCTACTTGTACCCCAGCGATTGGTCCGTCAAACGGAATATCTGAGATAGACAAGGCCAATGATGAACCAAACATGGCTGCCATTGGTGCAGATGCATTTTCATCGTAAGAAAGCACAGTATTGATGACCTGCACTTCATTACGGAAACCTTCCGCAAACATTGGACGGATTGGACGGTCAATCAAACGCGCTGTCAAGGTCGCATCTGTTGAAGGACGTCCTTCACGTTTCATAAAGCCACCAGGAAATTTCCCAGCCGCATACATTTTCTCTTCGTAGTTGACTTGAAGTGGGAAGAAATCCCCAGTTGCCATCTTCTTAGACATGACAGCTGCCGTCAAGACAGTTGACTCACCGTAACGCACGACAACAGATCCATTTGCTTGCTTAGCAACCTGACCAGTCTCTACGATCAACTCACGACCCGCAAAAGTCGTTTGAAACACTTGTTTTGTCATTGTAATCCCCTTTGGATTGATAAAATTATACGACTTGCCTACAAAAATCAGGATACAAAGGGCGTGAAGAATCCCGTATGAAAAAAGGAGATTGACGCAGTGTGCCACGCACACCAGGAAATCTATCTTTTTCACTAGGGATTTCGCCCGTGTTCAACTATCAAGATATTTTGGACGGTTCGGCTTGCCGAACATTTCTGTAGAAAAATAGAAAGGTGACGTCGCACTCGATGAGTGCTAGGAAGCTTATCTTTTTTCCTAAGAAATGAGGCCAAAATTCAATTACTCAAGATACTAAGGCCTCCAACTCAAAGAGATAGGAATTGCAAGAGTCTTTCTATATGTTATATCCTCATCTTTGTATCCAAGCACGTATACCTTTTATTTTAACATATTCAAGCCCAAAAGAAAAAGGCTTTGAGGGCCTTTTTCTTTGAATCTTCAGCAAGTTCTATATAAAAATTTTAGAGCTAGATATAGCTTCTGATTATTTTTACAATTTCACGAATTCTGTGCTGTCCACATAAAAGCGTGTTTTATACGTTCCACCCTTGTAGTTCTTGTTGTTGCGTTTCAAAACAAAGCATCTGTAGGATTCAGAAGTCCCTTGGATGGTCGTTGGCACTTCAACCGAATCTTCATTGATCACCCATTCATCGGGTAAAGGGGCTTCCATCGGTGACATCGCTCCGCCACGACCACCAGGAACAACTTCGTAGAAGGCCTTGTCTTTTGTCGAATAGATCCAGCCGTCCTTCTTTTCGTTTGTCAGTTGGATCAGCTGGTCTTGTGACAGACTGCGGATAGATTCCGAGGTCTCTTCAGCATTCAATTTATCAATGACATCTTGCAAATTATAAGTTCCCGGCGTGTAGGTATTGTAGTAATCAATGAACATGTCTTGTGGGTAACCATCAACCGCACCGTGATCATTGTTCAACTCTAGCAAGCGAGTCGGTTGCACCTGAAGGGAATAGGTCAAAGATGTACTATTTTCAATGATCGAATAGATATCCTCTTCGTCCGCTTTTGACAAGGTCCCAATGGCTTCTTTGTCATTTTCATCTGACTTAACTTCTTCCATCTTCTCTTTTTCTTGGGCCTCACCAGATGACTTTTAGACTGATGAAGACCCTACTGGGCCATGCTTACGCTCATACCGCTTCGGAGTACAAGCTACTAAAGAAAGCAAGAGGGTTGTAGCTAGTAGATAGGTTCCAATTTTTTATGTTTGACTCTTTTTTTCTTAGTTCACACGGTAGTACAAGTCGTTTCCATTCGTCACATCACTCTTGCTCCAATATATGGATTCACTTCCCCCTTCTCTTGAAGGAATGAAAATAATTGGCGTTTCACTCGTTGCTCCAGGCATGCGACTAAGCCCGTGTAAATTGCCTTCTTTAAAGTAGAAGTCAGAAAATTGAACACCACTCAGAGCACTACCATTGGCCTTCACAATTCCTTGCGCATTAAACTCAATGCTAGTTCCGTGCTTATTTTTCCATACGCCTGCCACACTTGAGAAATTTCCATTTTTAATTTCTTCTAGATTCATCCCAGTACTTGCAGTGTCAGGAGCAGGAGCTGATTCAGCATTTCCCCCTTCCACTCTCGTCGTAAATTCAAGCGCGATCCAGCCTTGGCCAGATTGGAGCTTGCCCCAGGTATAACCGTCAGCTGTAACCGTCTCAGTTATCGTGTAAACACCTTGCGGGATTATTCCGACTTCTTCCCCCTTGATCGATGCTTCTTTACGAATTCGAAGATCTGAAACTGATACACGGACTTGGAAACTACTTGTTTGCTGCTCTGAGGTACTTGCTTGGCTGGTCGCCTTCTTCCCAGTCTCTAGTTCTTTCCATCCAAATTTTGCTTGATCCAATTCTTTTGCTGTAATCCCTAAGGCTTTTTCTGGCTTCTGACCGTCCCCATTTTTAATTTGGATCTTATTGACAGTCTCCAGCTTTCCTTTTTGGAACTTGTAATAGATTAGATCTACTTCTGGTTTAAGAGACGAAAAGCTAGCATAGATGACCGAGCCATCCTCAAAAATTTGAAAACCTGAACGAGAGCCACCAGAGGAAGCTACAAAAGCCGTATGCAGCAATTCTGGTTGCTGGCCTTTCAGATAGTAGATTGCTGAGACTGTTTGGCCATTCCCAATCAAGAGTTCATCCCGGCCATCCTTATCCAAATCTGTATAAAAATAGGAAAGATTTGGTTTACTACCCAAAGTTTGAAGATACATGGCATAGACATACTCATCCGATTGAGGATCTATTTCTTTTAGTTTTGTCTCTAGACCTGCACTATCACCTGCTTCGATAGCCCTAGAGTAGGCCTGGTAACGTTCAAGCACTGTTTGATAGTACTCATGCCCAGACGATGCTTTCTTGGAACTTTTTCCATCTGTTACTTCACTCTGAGCTGTAGAGGGTTGCGTCCGAGGACGTCGCTTAGGTCCACATGCCACCAAGGTTAGCAAGGTCATCGCTGCCAAGCTAACTTTATAGATTTTCTTCATCGTATACTCCCTAAAAGTTTCTCAACTTTATTATACCAAAAGAAGGTAAAAAAGCTAGAAAATCCTTGGTTTCTTATTAGATCAAGCTGGCAGTGATAAGTTCTCCTTTCGCCTATCATTCTCCCCTATTTTCTGCTATACTGAGTATAGTTATTTGATCAAAAGGAGAACACTATGGAATTAAAAAAACGTTCTGAATTTCCTGAGAATGAACTCTGGGACCTCACAGCCCTCTACCAAGACCAGGAAGACTTCTTGCGCGCCATTGAAAAAACACGCGAAGAAATCAATGAATTTGTCCGTAACTACAAGGGCAAGCTCCACACTTTTGAAGACTTTGAAGCAGCCTTTGCGGTCTTTGAACAGATTCAGATCCGACTCAGCCACATTGGTAACTACAGCTTTATGCCACAAACGACGGACTTTGGCGATGAAGCTTTTGCGGAAATTGCCCAAGCGGGGATGGATTTCGAAACTTGGGCAAGCGTCGAACTTTCCTTCTTTGACGATGCTTTGGTCGAAGCAGATGAAGAAGTCCTCGAACGCCTCGGGCAACTCCCTCACCTCACTTATGCCATTCGTCAGGCTAAAATTAAAAAAGCCCACTACTTAGGAGCTGACGTAGAAAAGACCTTGACCAACCTGGGTGAAGTCTTCTACGGACCACAAGACATCTATACTAAGATGCGGGCGGGTGACTTTGAAATGGCTGATTTTGAAGTGGATGGAAAAGTTTACAAAAATAGCTTTGTTACCTATGAAAACTTCTACCAAAACCATGAGAATGCGGAAGTCCGTGAAAAAGCCTTTCGTTCTTTCTCAGAAGGTCTCCGCAAGCACCAAAACACGGCTGCTGCTACCTATCTAGCCCAAGTTAAGTCTGAAAAACTGATCGCAGATATGCGGGGCTACGACTCTGTCTTTGACTATCTCTTGGCTGAGCAGGAAGTGGATCGTTCTATGTTTGACCGTCAGATTGACCTGATCATGAAGGATTTCGCTCCAGTCGCTCAAAAATTCCTCAAACACGTGGCCAAGGTCAACGGCCTTGAGAAAATGACCTTTGCTGATTGGAAGTTGGACTTGGACAGTGCGCTCAACCCAGATGTTACCATTGATGATGCCTATGACTTGGTCATGAAATCTGTGGCACCTCTTGGAGAAGAATACTCCCGCGAAATCGCCCGCTACCAAACCGAACGCTGGGTCGACTTTGCGGCCAATGAAGGCAAGGATTCCGGTGGTTATGCCGCTGACCCATACCGTGTCCACCCTTATGTCCTCATGAGCTGGACAGGACGCATGAGCGATGTCTACACCCTGATCCACGAGATCGGACACTCTGGTCAATTCATCTTCTCAGACAACAACCAAAGCTACTTCAACGCCCACATGTCGACCTACTATGTGGAAGCTCCTTCTACCTTTAACGAGCTCCTCCTCAGCGACTATTTGGAACACCAGTTTGACGACCCTCGTCAAAAACGCTTTGCCTTGGCTCACCGTTTGACAGACACCTACTTCCACAACTTCATCACCCACTTGTTGGAAGCAGCCTTCCAACGCAAGGTCTACACCTTGATCGAAGAAGGTGGCACCTTCGGTGCTAGCAAGCTCAATAGCATCATGAAGGAAGTCTTGACCGAATTCTGGGGAGACGCCGTTGAAATCGATGACGATGCAGCGTTGACCTGGATGCGCCAAAGCCACTACTACATGGGGCTATACAGCTACACCTACTCAGCTGGCTTGGTTATCTCAACAGCGGGATACTTGCATTTGAAGAACTCCGAAAACGGAGCAAAAGATTGGCTAGACCTCCTCAAATCAGGTGGCAGCAAGACCCCACTTGAGTCAGCCATGATCATCGGAGCAGATATCTCGACTGACAAACCACTTCGCGACACCATCCAATTCCTTTCAGACACAGTGGATCAAATTATTGCTTATAGTGCAGAATTGGGAGAATAAACTCCTCTACAGCCAACTCTAAAATAAGCTAGTAGAAATTCAGAGGTGTAGGGATGTATCAAGAATTACAAAGTAAAGTGACAGAAGAAAAACCAAGCTATAACCGAGAAGAAATCCAGTGGTTGCTGGAACATTTAGGAGATCCCTCACCAGAAATTCGCGATGATCTCGTTTTTACAAGCTTGGCTAGAGGGATTCAAGAAGAACTCTTTACACAGGAACAGTTTCATTTCATTTCTGAGACGATTATATCCGATGAAGGAGTAGAAAAAGAGATTGACAAGATTGGACTATCGACACTTGATCGTTCTTTTAGAGCACTGATTTATGCCAATCTCTTGTCTGCAGATGCCAACCAACAATCGATTTTTTATCAAAGATTAAAAGCTGATATAAGATATATTTTACTGGATCAAGGCTTACACTATCTTTTAAAAGAAAAGGATACAACAGGTTTTTCCAGCCAGTATGGTTGGGTTCACGCTTTTGCGCATGGAGCTGATCTTTTAACAGAAGTAGTTTGTCATCCAGACCTTCCTAATAACAAAGTTCATGAAGGATTGAACATACTTGGCCAAGTCTTTAAAAGAATTTCAATTCGTTTTACCGATGATGAGGATTGGCGTTTAGCTAGAGTGCTCTATGAACCTATTTTGCAAGGGAAAATCGAGCAAGAACAAGTAGCTTCTTGGATAAAAACGCTTGACTTTCCAATAGAGGAGAGGGGAGATTTTTATAAATTTTCCAACCTTAGATCCTGTCTGTTAGAAGTCTATATTCAACTTGATCAGAGAGACTTTTTACAAGATGAGTTGAAAGAGGCCATTCAATCTTTTCAATACTAACTATTGCACTTATTCTTGCAATTTATCATATAAAAAAGCACTCCCATTTTATTAATGGGAGTGCTTATGCTTTTAACTCAACTCAGCCACAATGGCCTTGATTTGTTCTGCTGTGTGAACACCAGCAACTTGTTTAACCACTTGTCCATCTTTTTTGAAAAGAAGAGTAGGGATAGACATAATGCCGAAAGCACGCGCTGTATTTGGATTTTCATCAACGTCCATTTTAACGATTTTCAAGACATCTTCTGAAAGTTCTTCAGACAATTTATCCAAGATTGGACCTTGCATACGACATGGACCACACCAGGTCGCCCAGAAGTCTACCAAGACCAATCCTTCGTTCGTTTCTGTTTCAAATGTTGCGTCTGTAATTACTTTTGCCATTTTCTTTCTCCTTTAGTTTTTGTATGGATCAAGGTCTTGCTTCATCAAATAGAAGAAGACATCTCCATAAGTTCCGTGATAATCGAGTTCGTGCCCATTATAAGTCAATTTTTGTACAGGATAGTAATCCGCTACACCAATCAAGCAGGTCTGTTGGGAGCGTTCAAATTCTTCATAGGAATCAAAATGCATGACTCTTTCTTGTTTTGCACCATCTAGATATGTAATATCAATCATATCGATAACCTCTATTTCTTAAGATGCACTTATTGTAACTCTATTTGTTACATCTGTCAAATAAAACGACTTACTCAGAATAATGAATCTTGTCCGAAAAAAGATAACAAAAAAGCCCTCTGAATTCAGAGAGCTGTTTTGAGGTCGGGCTAAAATCCTAGTGAAAACAAAAAAAGCTACTCAACTAGAGTAGCCTTATTTTCAAGATATACTCAATCGAACACGGCCTAAGCACTTGGCAAAAAATAACAGCCCTCTGAATTTAGAGAGCTGTTTTGAGCTCGGGCTAAAATCCTAGTGAAAAAGATGAAACTCCTTGTGTTCATCGAACACTGTGTCGTTTCCCTTTTTTCATACGGATTTTTGGCGCCCTTAGCATCATGATTAACGACGAAGTCCAAGAGAGTTGATCAACTCACGGTAACGGTTAACGTCGTTCTTACGAAGGTAAGCCAACAAGTTACGACGGCGACCGATTTTCTTCATCAAACCACGGTAAGTAGCGTGGTCTTTTTTGTGTTGTTTGATGTGGTCGTTCAAGTGGTTGATTTCCCAAGTAAGGACAGCAACTTGTACTTCTACTGAACCAGTGTCACCTTCGTGACGTGCGTATTGTGCAATGATTTCATTTTTTTTCTCTTTTGAGATTGCCATGATAAGCTCCTTTTCTTTATGCTCTATCCGAGTGGCAGGTTTGGCATAGCCTGCTACCAAGAAAGAGTTAGTTGTCTATTCGACCTATTCATTCTACCAAGATTTCATCTTTCTGTCAAACACTTCTGCTTTTTCCAACAGAGTTCTTCAAACCCAAGACTACAATGACTTCTCATTATAGGTTGACCCCAAAGTCAGTTAAGAACTTTATTTCTTCTGCTGTCAATCTACGCCACTCCCCCAATTCGAGACTAGGATCCAAGCTCAAGGGCCCCATAGAAATCCGCTCGAGATCGGTGACTTCCTTGCCACAAGCTGCGACCATGCGCTTGACCTGGTGGAATTTTCCCTCAGCGATGCGGATCTGAACCAAGCAACTATTAGCTTCTTGATCGACCTCCAACATTTCCAACTCAGCTGGCAGGGTGGTGAAA
The DNA here is from genome assembly GCF_058200355.1 of Streptococcus sp. SCPM-O-B-23252 (M501). NCBI lineage: Bacteria > Bacillati > Bacillota > Bacilli > Lactobacillales > Streptococcaceae > Streptococcus > Streptococcus sp. SCPM-O-B-23252 (M501). Next base: position 96,043 of record NZ_JBYQGS010000001.1, on the reverse strand, counting down.
TCCTTCAATTCTATTCCTTCTTTGAAGCGGTCGATATCTTCCTGAGTCATGATGCCAGCTACTTGGGCACGGTAGACCTTGTCCACATGTTTCTTAGGCGATAGCATGGCATGAGCCAACTTACCATTATTGGTCAAGAGGAGTAAGCCATGGGTATCGATATCCAAACGTCCAACTGGAAAGACTTCCTTGTGTCTGGCCGTGTCATCTAGCAAATCTAAGACTGTTTGATGGCGGTCATCTTCCGTTGCTGAAATGACCCCTTTGGGTTTATTGAGCAGATAGTAAACAAACTCTTCATGGAATAAACTTTCTCCCAGATAGGTCACTTGATCCTTATCTGGATCAATATGGACCTTGGCAGAGGTTTCTACCTTTCCATTGACCTGAATCTTTTTTTGCTTGAGGACTTGCTTGACTTCTGTCCGACTTCCCACTCCACAGTCCACTAAATATTTATCTAGACGCATGCTTGCCTCCTTCATTCTTCTTATCATTATACCATGAACCGGACTAGGATGCTTTCCTTTTCTAGTTTACAGTCCGTCTGGTCCATTAGCACCCCCTCAATCAATTGGCAAACTTTCATTCTAAAAGGAATTATGATATGATGGTTTCTAGAAAAAAGGAGTGAATGAGAACATGTCTGCAATCGAAACCATTACAAAAGCTGCCCATCTAATTGATATGAATGATATTATCCGCGAAGGCCACCCAACTTTACGTGCTATCGCTGAAGAGGTCACTTTCCCACTGTCAGATCAAGACATCATCCTAGGGGAAAAAATGATGCAGTTCTTGCACCATTCACAGGATCCTGTCATGGCGGAAAAATTGGGTCTCCGAGGTGGAGTTGGACTCGCTGCCCCTCAGTTGGACATTTCTAAGCGCATCATTGCCGTTCTCGTCCCAAATCCAGAGGACGAAGAAGGAAATCCTCCAAAAGAAGCCTACTCCATCCAAGAAGTCATGTACAATCCTAAAATTGTCTCCCACTCAGTCCAAGATGCGGCTCTAGGAGATGGGGAAGGGTGTCTCTCTTTAGACCGCAACGTTCCTGGTTATGTGGTTCGCCACGCACGTGTAACGGTAGACTACTATGACAAGACCGGAGAAAAGCACCGTATCAAACTCAAAGGCTACAACTCCATTGTGGTCCAACACGAAATCGATCACATCAATGGCGTTATGTTCTACGATCGGATCAATCCGAAAGATCCTTTCGCTGTCAAAGATGGCATGCTTATTTTAGAATAAGAAAAAAACATAGATCTTTTACAATGGAGACAAACTATTGTTTTACATAAAAACAGTTAGGTGATTACCAAAAAATGACTTTTATTTTTTAGTTATTTAAGAAGATCAAAAACTTTCCGCTGTGAGAAAATGCCTGAAACATAATTGTTTCAGGCATTCGGAATTATTGAGAGTAAAACAGTTTGGGAAACTGTTTTAGCCTGAGACCAGAAATTAAAGAGCGAAGGGGCTCAATACAAGTTTAACAAGGGCTGCGGATAAAGTCCGTACTCACCTAAGGAAAGTTTTTCAGAAGACTTTATCTTCAATCTGAAAGACCAATAGGTCTTTTTTTGTTAGGGTGTGACAGAGAAAGTGGTTGGAATCTCGATGCCATTTTGTAAGAGGGCATCATGATAGAGTTTGTAATAAAGATGGTAGATGGCCACTTGGCTTCCCGACTGGACCATCATGGCGACGCGGAAGGAATAACGACCTGTCCCTTTTTCAATTTGAGGGCCTAGAATCGTTGGACCATCTAAAATTTCTGGATGCTTCTGGGCTTGTTCATCGTTGACTTGCTGGAAGATTTGATAGATTTTGTCTAGATCAGTTTGAGCAGAAATCGGCATATCGATGAGGACGCGCTGGTTGCCCCGAGAGAGATTGCTGACAACCATAATATTGCGATTGGGTACATAATGCAAAGTCCCATCTGCATCTCGCACCTGGGTCGTCCGAATGCCCACACTAGAGACGGTTCCAGCGATGGTGATCGGACCATTGGTCAAACGAACGGTATCCCCGACGTCTATCTGACGTTCCAGAAGAATAAAGAACCCATTGACCAAGTCTGATAGGAAGCCCTGTGCTCCTAACCCAATGGCAACTCCGGCAATTCCTGCACCTGCTAAGAGACTGGAGACTGGTAAGCCCAAGATAGAAAGAATCCAGTAGATCAGGATAAAATAGAGGCAGTAATTCAACAAACTCTCTACCAAGCGCAAGATGGTATTCTTACGCGCTTCATCTTGGCCTACATAATTCAGAGAAGGCTTCAAGATGCGTTTCACCAAACTATGGATTAGTTTTTTTGCAAGAAAAAATAAAACGAATAAAATAGCTAACGAAATCAATTTTGAAACCAAGTCATCCATAATCTTGGTCCAATCAAACTGACTGATATAGCGGGAAAAAATATTCTTCATACCTTCTATCAATCTCCTTCTCTTTTTCTAATGGTTTGATTATATCAGATTTTAGGCTATAGAACCACTAACCTCCTCTTATACTCACCTTGATTTTCAAACTTATCTATCGTATAATGGACGGTAAACTTTCAATAAAGGAGGTCCTTATGGTCAAACGACTCATTCAAACTTGGAACAAAACCAACCTGATGAAGCGGATTGCAATCGGAATCTTCGTTGGAGCCCTTTTAGCTCTGTTGCTTCCTAAAGCATCTGCAATTGGTCTGTTAGGGGAAATCTTTGTAGGAGGCTTGCGGGCTATTGCTCCTCTTCTAGTCTTCGCCCTTGTCGCTAACGCCCTCTCCCAGCACCAAAAGGGAACCCAAACCAATATGAAATCAGTCATTGTCCTCTACCTCCTGGGAACTTTTGCGGCAGCCTTGGTAGCGGTCCTGGTGAACTATCTCTTTCCTATTACCATTTCTTTAACAGGAGCTAGTGCTGAAGGAACTTCTCCCGATGGACTAGGGGAAGTCATCAGCAACCTTCTCTTAAAAATCGTGGACAATCCGCTCAATGCCCTTATTCAGGCCAATTATATCGGGATTCTATCCTGGGCCGTCGTCTTTGGTGTTGCTATGAGAGAAGCGAGTGAGCACAGCAAGGACCTCCTTCAAACCCTGGCAGATATCACTTCCAAGATTGTCGAATGGATCATTAACCTTGCGCCATTTGGGATTCTTGGCTTGGTCTATACAACGATTGCAGGACAAGGCTTTGATGGACTTAAAAGCTATGGCCTCCTCTTACTTCTCTTGGTTGGCACCATGTTCTTCGTCGCTCTAGTCATCAACCCGATTTTTGTCTACATCATGATTCGCAAAAATCCTTATCCGCTCGTCTTCAAATGTCTACGAGTCAGTGGACTGACTGCCTTCTTTACTAGAAGCTCTGCTGCTAACATCCCTGTCAATATGAAGCTATGTAAGGAACTAGGTCTCAACCCTGATACTTACTCGGTCTCTATCCCTCTAGGATCTACTATTAATATGGCCGGAGCTGCCGTTACCATTAATACCTTGACCCTAGCTGCTGTCAACACCTTAGGCATCCAGGTCGATTTTGGGACTGCCCTGGTCCTCAGTATCGTTGCAGCCATCTCAGCTTGTGGGGCTTCTGGAGTAGCCGGTGGCTCCCTCCTCTTGATCCCTGTCGCCTGCAGCCTCTTTGGTATCGACAATGATATCGCTATGCAAGTGGTTAGTGTAGGCTTCATTATCGGTGTTATCCAAGATTCTTGTGAAACAGCCCTTAACTCATCGACAGACGTCCTCTTTACAGCCATTTCTGAAATGAAAGATTGGCCCAAAGAAAAACGCTATTAAGACAGAAAGACCAGATCACACGATCTGGTCTATTTCTTTTTCTTAAAATATCGTTTGCTTTCCTTTATAACAATAGGCGATAAGGCTAACAAGGCGATGAGGTTCGGCAAGGCCATCAGTCCATTCACAATATCGGCAATGATCCAGACCAATTCTAACTGAAGAAAGCCTCCTACCCCCACCATCAGGATAAACAGAAGACGGTAATAGGGGATGAGTTTGACACCCGCCAAAAATTCGACACAGCGTTCACCATAATAAGACCAACCCAAAATGGTCGTCGTCGCAAACAAGACCAAACAAAGAGTCAGAATGATCCCACCGATGTGGCCAAAGGTCGAGATAAAGACCTGTTGGGTCAAATCACTCCCAACTTGCGCCACTGTTGTCCACTGGCCAGATACTAAAATAGCTAGACCAGTTAGGCTACAAATAATTATGGTATCGATGAAGGTCCCGGTCATAGAAATCAGACCTTGCTCCACTGGTTCTTCCGTCTTCGCTGCAGCAGCTGCAATCGGCGCCGATCCCAGTCCTGACTCATTGGAGAACACTCCACGCGCCACCCCTTTTTGAATCGCCTCTTTCACCAAGGCTCCAGAAAAACCACCGATAGCCGCGGTTCCTGTAAAAGCACCTTGGAAAACTTGGGATAGAACGGTCGGCACTTGATCCATATTCAAGACAATAATATAAACTGTCGCAAAGATATAGGCTGCAGCCATAAAAGGAACCACCTTTTCGGAAACCTTGGAAATCCAATGAATTCCCCCAAATATGACAGCCGAAACGATTCCTGCAATGACCAGACTAGCGACTTGAGGGGAAAGTAGAAAACTAGTCTTCAAAGCGCCCGTAATGGCATTCACCTGGGTCATGGTTCCAATCCCAAAGAGAGCCACCAAAACACCTGCCAGGGCAAAGAAGATGGCAAGAGGACGCCACTTCTCTCCCATCCCATGAAGGATATAGTACATCGGACCACCAGAAATGTGACCATTGTCATCCTTGGTTCGGTAGCGAATGGCCAACAAACCTTCTGCATACTTGGTCGCCATTCCAAAGAAGGCTGCCATCCACATCCAAAAGAGGGCACCTGGGCCACCTGTCTGAATCGCTGTCGCTACTCCGACAATATTTCCTGTCCCAACTGTCGCCGCCAAGGCTGTTGCCAAGGCTCCGAAGCTAGAGATATCCCCTTCTCCTTGATCTTCTGTAAAAATGAGCCGAAAGGCTTGGGGTAAACGAAAAACTTGAAGCAAGCCCAAGCGGAAGCTCAGATAAATCCCAGTCCCCACCAAGAGGATCAAAAGGGGAGCCCCCCAGACCACATTATCTACTTGTTTAAAAAATGCCAGCCAATTTGTCATCCTTATCTATTTCTCCTTTTATCATTTGTCTAGCTTTAGAAAGGGATAGCCATCCACTTCCTCCACATCATCCAAGCAATCATCCAAAGAGAAAAAGAAAGAGCACATGTCAAACATGTACTCTGGTGCTCCAAATAAAAACCAAAAAGGCTTCTATCTTTTGCTCTGTCCTTTTACCTGAGAGTTTGAGTAGAATGCTCTACCTTGCCCCTTCGGTGCCTTTACGGTCTCTCCAGAGTTCCGTCCATTTCACAGTCATAGGAAGGCCCTACTTCTGAAAAACTTCATCCGGTATGATGTTCAATTTGTTCTATTTTAGCATAATTTGAAAAGAAGGTCAATGTTTTCAGAAACTATCATGAAATAGTACAACTTAGTCCAACTAGTCACTCAAAGAGAAATGGTTGGTCATCAGGTTACTAGAATCCAACAAGACCTTATCCAATAAGCGATCCGTCGCTTCTTGAATCTGATCACTCATTTCCTGATTTTCTCTTTCGAAATCAACGGTTTGTCCTGTTGCCAAGGCTTGATCCACTCGTCCAATCCGGGCATGCCCAAGTGCCATAGTACTTTCTTGGTAATCTTCTAAATCTCCAACATGATGACTATAGTGGGCATCTGCCAGACCAGCAATGATCCGATTGGTCCAATAGAAGGAATCTGTCGTCACTTTTTCTGTCGTATTGGCAAAATAATCCGGTGTCGTATCGACCTGGGTAAAGAAAGGAACGGCCGTATTGAAAGGCATTGACCCATAGCAAAGCCATTGAATCCCGGTTGTCTCTTGAGGACGATTTGGCCGCAATTGGAGAATGGCCGTCTGGCTGGTCCGGTTAATGCCAATGGTACGGAAGGTCCGACGACTATGACTATCCCCTTCTAAACCGTAAGGATCATAGGCTGAATCCTGGTAGTGACTGCTGAGGACATATTTGACATCTTCAATCGTAATCTTGCGGTAAGGTTTTTGACACCAAGGAAGGAAGAAGGAACGAGGATCTTGCTCCACTTCTGGGTTGAGGAATCGTTGAATATCCCAAGTCCGTGGCGTGTTGTAATGGCGGTCCTTGTCTCGTTGGCTCCCAAAAGCATAACGAGGGTTAAAAGACGAACCGTCAAAATCCAAGGCCAGGTGATGGCGTTCCACAAAATCTTTCAAGTCTGGGTCACATAAAAACTCTTCCGGGCGATCAAACTCAAAGCGATCACTTCCCAATTGATTGGGATTGGTCACATAGGCATCGTCTGGCACACGGCGGGCCATCCAGTGATGACCTCCGATGGTTTCCAACCACCAGATCTCATTGACATCGCTGATAGCTACTCCGTTAGACTCATAGGTTCCGTATTCTTCTAGGATTTTCCCCAAGCGAATCACTCCTTCTCGGGCAGTCTGGACATAAGGAAGGACCAAGGTTAGCATGTCTTCCTCCCCAATTCCACTTTCCACCAGAGGATCCGCCCCCAAGACTCGGCTATTGGTCGTAATGGTCTCTGTCTCACTCATAGCCACATTGTACCGATTGATCCCTGCTTCTCCCCAGATACCATCTTTTGGAATGGCATCTGGAACAGCTGTGTAACGAACAGGGTTATCTGGCAGGTCTATCTCAAAAGGAGATAGGACCGACCGATAATGACGGGGTTGATCCTCTGGCTGAACAACGATAAATTTCTTAGGAGTAAACACTCCGTTTTGAGAGTCTTCCGTGCGAGCTACAATGGTTGAACCATCATAACTGGCATCTTTTCCGACAAGTATGGTAGTACAAGAATCGGACGAACGATTAGGGGTCATATGCTTTCCTTCTTTCCGTTTAAACTGACTGTATTATAGCAAAAAGCGTGCCTGATTAAAAGGCACGACTGACTCTTTGCTTATTTAAAGGTCACAATTGTCGCTCCGCTTCCTCCTGCATTTTGAGGGGCGTACTCGAAGCTTTTGACATGCTTATTGCGACGGAGGTACTTGGTAACTCCTTCCCGGATGACCCCAGTTCCGATACCGTGGATGATATCGACTTGGGCCATATTATTGAGAAGGGCTTGGTCGATAAAGCTGTCCAATTCTTCCATGGCTTCCTCATACCGTTTGCCACGAAGGTCCAAGCGAGCCCGAGGCCCATTGGCGTTGGAACGTTTGACTACGTGGACCTGGCGTTTTTTCGGTTGTGAAGCATCTTTGTCAGCTTTTAACAGATTAAATTCTTTTTCTTCCAAGGTCATCTTGATCAGTCCCACTTGGGCTTCCCAGCGACCATCCTTGAGCTGCTTAGTAAGACTTCCTCGTTGCCCATAGCTAATCACCAAGATCTCGTCTCCGACTTTTGGAGCACGGGCTTTCTTAACCTGTTTCAAGACCTTGTTTTTCGATAGGTCGACCGTTTCTGGGGCCAATTTCTTCAACTGAGACTTGGCCTCAATAATTTCATGGGGCTTGAGTTGCGATTTGGCATGAAGACCTTGTAAGATCTGATCGCTCTCTGCTAGAGCAAGATCCACAATTTCTTGCGCTTCTTTACGCGCCTTGTTGAGCTCTGTTTCCCGCTCTCGGGTCAACTCATTGTACAATTTCTTGAGGACGCGGTTGAATTTCAGATTTTCCTGTTCAACATCTCGGATGGACTCGAGTCGTTTGCGACTTTCTAGGGTCTGAGCTTCCAACTTTTCAATGATGCGGTTGACATCCCGATCCTGATTGGTCAACCCCTGCGCTTGACGAACAATCACTTCTGACAAGCCTAGACGACGCGCGATTTCAAAGGCATTGGAACGTCCTGGTACCCCCTGCATAAACCGATAGGTCGGACGCAGGCTGTCCGTATCAAATTCCATGCTGGCATTTTGAACACCCAGGGTCTCAATCCCATAGGCCTTAAGTTCTGGATAGTGGGTAGTTGCCATGGTCTTGATCCCTCGTAAGCGGAGATCTTCTAGGATGGCGATCGCCAGTGAAGCCCCTTCCTGAGGATCTGTTCCAGCACCCAACTCATCCAGCAAGACCAAGGATTCCTCATCGACCTGCTCCAAAATAGAGACAATATTGGTCATGTGACTGGAGAAGGTAGACAGGCTCTGCTCGATCGACTGCTCATCTCCGATATCAGAGAAGATTTGCGTGAAGACAGCCACCTTACTCCCAGCGTCAGCTAGGACTGGCAAGCCCGACTGGGCCATTAATTGGGCTAGTCCCAGGGTCTTGAGCATGATGGTCTTCCCACCCGTATTCGGTCCGGTAATAACAATCTCTGTGAGGTCTTTTCCAAAGTGGATATCATTGGGAACAGCCTTCTCAATCAAGGGATGGCGCACCTGCAAGAGCTGAATCTCCCCTTGATCTGACAAGGTTGGAATAGTCCCTTTTCGGTCCTGTAAAAAGCGATGTTTGGCCCGAACGAGGTCAATATGACCGATCAGCCAAGCATTGTTTCGGATTTCCCCCGCATGAGGACGAAGGAGGTTTGAAATTTCTTCCAAGATCCGGAGCATCTCGAAGCGTTCATCTGCACGATGGTTCGCAATTTCTTCATTAAGATTGACGACCGCCCGAGGTTCGATATAGACGGTATTTCCACTAGCTGAAATATCGTGCACCACACCGGCAATCCGATTGCGGTAGGTGTTTTTGACTGGCAAGACATTTCGTCCATTCCGACTCGCTACGACCTGATCAGCCAGCATTTCGGACTTGGTCTTCAACAATTCTTGTAGAATGTCTCGCACTTGGTGTTCATTCTCTTGAATCCGTCGACGGATTTTAGCCAAGATTTCACTGGCAAAGTTTTCAATAAATCCTGCCTCATTAATGGCATGGAGACTTCCCTGCAACTGAGGCAGATCGACTAGATTTTCAAATATCCGATCCAGTTTTTCCAAGCGGACATTTTCTAATTCATCATAAAAATTTCGCAATTCATGGGTCACGCGCAGGACTTTCTTCACCGCTAACAATTCATCGATATTGAGCGATGTTTCTAGTTCTAAACGCTTGGTCACTGGACGAATTTCTTGGATGGTGGGCACGCTAAAGTGCGGATGCTCCACAAATATCTGAGCCATATCCGCCATTTCAAGAAAGGCGGTTTCAATTGCTTCTTTTTTTGTAAGTGGGGCTAATTCCTGCAACTCCACTTCGCCCTGCTCCGTTTGCAAATAGGGCTCTACTAAGTTTTTGACTTTTTGAAACTCTAAGGTTTCGAGAATTTTTTGATTCATGTTTCTCCACAACAGAAAAGGAGGCTGATTTTGGTCTGAGCCTCCCCTTCCTTTCTATAATAACTCTCATGAACTGTTAGACATGATGAGAAGTGATTACGCACCTAAGATTTTTACAACCCAAAGTTGTTTCAAGAGGCCTGCTGTAAGGGGGCTATGCTGCACCATAAATCGAATGAGGAAACTTCCATGAAGTCGATCTTGAATGGCTGCCATGGGGATGGTTGACAAAATCGTGAATCCCATTTGCAGAACAAAGTAGGTTACTAGGACAGCTAGCACACCACTGGCAATCTGAAACGGATACTCCTCCCATTTTTCAGGCGTTGGAATCAAGGGAATAAAGAGTCCAATCACTCGACCTATCGCATAGACTAAAACAAACAAGATGAAGTAAGCCAAACCAGCGTAAAAAACTTTGTCTAAGTGAAAGAGTTGGTCTGCACCATAAAAATAGCTTTTTGAAGCTTGTGTTGCACTCGAAAATGGAATCCATAGACTAATGGTTTTTGCCAAGGACTGATAGCCTGATCCTGCGACCAACATGGCCACAATCATGGTTAAAAAATAATATCCTTGAAGCAAAATCCCTCGTGAATACCCAATATAAAAACTCCAAGCTAGGATGAATAAAATCAGGATTGAAAACATGCAACTCCCCTTAATTAGATGATCTACCGACTAGGCCATCTAGGGCCTTGCGACGAAAATCTTCCAATTCTTTTTCCTTATCGTCAAACTCAATCTCACGACTCAATTGTGTTGACAAACTATTGATTGCTAGTAAAATGGCCAGGGTCTCATCATCAGCAGCTGGCATTTGTTCTTTAATCGCTTCATATTTTTCTTTCGCGACCCGTTCAACCTCTTCCATAAAGAGATTATCATGATTGGTTGTAAGAGTCAGCGATTTATTACCGAAAGTAAATTTGTATCTATTTAAGCTGGACATAAAAATCACCTCACGATATTATATCAAAATATAGCCCGCTTGTCAGTAGGAAAATCCCCTTCCCATAGGAAATACTGGACACTAGGGCCACGGTTTAACTTTTTTCGACTCAAGCGTGATACAATAGAGAAAGTAGGAAAGGACGTGTAAAATGACTATCTATGATTTCACTGTAATGGCCCAAGATGGGAGCCCCTTCTCCCTCGAAGCATATCGAGGCCAAGTACTCCTCATCGTCAATACAGCAACAGGTTGCGGGCTTACGCCTCAATACCAGGGATTGCAAGAGCTCTATGAGCGCTACCATGACCAAGGATTTGAAATCCTTGACTTTCCATGCAATCAATTTATGGGCCAAGCGCCGGGTAGTGCGGAGGAGATTAATCAATTTTGTAGCCTCCATTACCAAACCAGCTTCCCACGCTTTGCAAAAATAAAAGTCAATGGGAAAGAAGCCAGCCCCCTCTACCAATGGTTAAAAGAACAAGCTAGTGGTCCCTTGGGCTCCCGCATTGAATGGAATTTCGCTAAATTCTTGATCGATCGCCAAGGCCAAGTCATCCACCGCTTCTCTTCAAAAACCGATCCTCAAGCAATTGAAGCAAGCCTAAAAGAAGTTCTTTCAGACTAAATTCGATTGGTCTTTTTCTGGCCTTTCATCTAGCTTTTATGATACAATAAGGGCTATGGAAACAATTACATTGTCCCCTCAAAATGAGGACATCCAAGCATTTGTTCGTCAGCACCAAGACCACCTGCTACCTTCAAAAAATCCTTATATCCGTTATTTTTTCAAGGCACCTGGTGCAACCATTTCGATTTACACATCAGGAAAGGTTGTCCTACAAGGTAGTCAGGCGACGCGCTATGCTGCCTTCTTCGGTTACCAACAAGATCCGATAGACCAAGCACTTGCCAGACAAGACTTCCCCTTAATCGGAACGGATGAAGTTGGAAACGGTTCTTACTTTGGAGGGCTTGCCGTCGTGGCTTCACTGGTCAGCCCGGAGCAACATGCCCGCTTAAAAAGTTTAGGAGTTGGGGATTCTAAGACCTTAGATGATCGAAAAATTCGAGCTCTCGCACCGATCCTCAAACAAGAAATCCCGCATCAGGCCTTACTGCTGACACCTAAAAAATACAATCAGGTCATCGCCTCTGGCTACAATGCGGTATCTGTCAAGGTTGCTCTTCACAATCAAGCCATTTTTTTGCTCTTGCAACAAGGGGCAAAAGCTCAAAAGATTGTAGTCGATGCCTTTACGACCAAGAAAAACTATGATCGCTATGTTCAAGCAGAAGCGAATCAGGTCCCACAAGTCGTCACCCTAGAAGAGAAGGCCGAAGGAAAATACTTGTCAGTAGCTGTGAGTTCCATTATTGCCCGTGACCTCTTCCTCCAAAATCTGGAAGATTTGAGTCAAGAACTCGGCTACACCCTTCCTAGTGGGGCTGGTGCGCCCTCAGACAAGGTAGCTGCTCAACTATTAAAGGCCTATGGCATTCAAGCCCTTGACTACAGTGCCAAACTTCATTTTAAAAATACAGAAAAAGCAAAAAAATTGATAGAAAGATAAAGCATGAAACGTTCAAAAAAATCAACTAATCCAGTCCGTTCTTTCCTGAAAGAATGGGCGCTCTTCGGCCTCATTATTGGAGGCATTATTCTCTCTCGTATTTATCTGTGGACGCCTGTCCGTGTCGATGGCCATTCTATGGATCCGACCTTGGCAGATAGTGAATACCTTCTCGTTATCAATAAACTGCCTATCGACCGTTTTGATATCGTGGTCGCTAGTGAAACAGAAAATGGAAAAACCAAAGAAATCGTTAAACGGGTCATTGGACTCCCTGGTGAAACCATCGAGTACAAAAACGATGTCCTCTATATCAACGGCAAAGAAACTGACGAGCCTTACTTGAAAGACTACATTCAAAAATTTAAAGAAGATAAATTGCAATCAACCTATTCTGGGAAAGGGTTCGAAGAAAATGGAGAGCTCTTCCGCCAAATGGCACAGATTGCCGAAGCTTTCACCGTTGATAAAGATGGAAGTGCGACCTTCACGAAAAAGCTCTTGGATGATGAGTATCTACTCCTTGGTGATGATCGAATCGTTTCAAAAGATAGCCGCCAGGTGGGGGCTTTCAAGAAGGAACAAATCAAAGGGGAAGCCGTCCTTCGCCTCTGGCCACTCCTTCCATTCCAGACTTATTAACCCATGATGAGGTTGGGACTCTTGTTCCAATCTCTTTCAATATCTTCATGAGAGATAAGCTCTCTCAGACCATTACTTAAAAGGAAACTCTGCATGGAATACTATTTCTCAGGAACCATTGAGCGGGTCATTTTTGAAAATCAAAGTAGTTTTTTCCGTATCTTATTGTTGGATATCAATGATACAGATACAGAGGACTATGATAACTTTGAAATTATCGTTACTGGAACGATGGCAGATATCGTCGAAGGGGAAGATTATACCTTCTGGGGAGAGCTGGTCCATCATCCGAAATATGGCCAACAGTTGCAAATGAATCGCTATGAACGAGCCAAACCCACTAGCAAAGGCTTGGTGAAATACTTTTCTAGCGACCATTTTAAAGGGATCGGACTCAAAACGGCCCAAAAAATCGTGGATCTCTATGGTGAGGATACCATTGATAAAATTCTGCAAGCACCTGAAAAGCTAGCCTCTATCTCCGGACTTTCTAAAAAGAATCGCGAGGCCTTTGTCGAAAAACTACAGCTCAACTATGGTACGGAACGAGTCCTCGCCCAACTTGCTAACTATGGCATCCCTAATAAACTAGCCTTCCAAATCCAAGATTTCTACAAGGAAGAAACCTTGCAAATCGTTGAATCGGCTCCGTATCAACTGGTCGAAGATATTCAAGGAATGGGCTTTAAAATTGCCGACCAATTAGCAGAAGAATTAGGGATTGCCAGTGATGCACCTGAACGCTTCCGAGCAGGACTGGTTCATAGTCTTTTAACCCTCTCCTTAGAAACAGGGGACACTTACGTTGAAGCCAAAGCATTGCTCCAAGCCACCATCCAACTCTTAGAAGCATCTCGTCCAGTCGAGCTCGATCCAGCCAGCGTCGCCCAAGAATTGGCCAGTCTCATTGAAGAAGACAAGGTGCAAAACATTGACACCAAGATTTTCAACAACAGCCTCTTCTTTGCGGAAGAAGGGATCCGAAGCCATATCGGTCGCCTGCTAGAAAAAGGAAAGCAAGAATCTTTCGACCCAGAAAAAATCGAACAAACGATTGATGACATTGAAGATGAACTCCACATCCACTACGACCCCATCCAACGGAAGGCTATCCAAGAAGCCATCCAGCAAAAGGTCTTCGTGCTAACAGGTGGACCAGGAACGGGAAAAACAACTGTTATCAATGGGATCATCGGGACCTACGCCCTCCTGCACCAATTGGATCTTCGCAAGAAATCTCAATTACCGATTCTCTTAGCCGCTCCAACCGGTCGAGCAACCCGTCGAATGAGTGAACTGACGGGTCTTCCGAGCGCCACCATTCATCGTCACTTAGGAATGACGGGAGACGACGACACAAGTCACTTGGACGATTATCTCGATGCGGATTTTATCATTGTCGATGAATTCTCTATGGTGGATACTTGGCTGGCCAATCAGCTCCTCAGCAATATCTCCTCCAATACCAAACTCTTAATTGTTGGTGATGCTGATCAGCTTCCTTCTGTGAGTCCTGGACAAGTCTTGTCCGATCTCCTACAGATCCCCAGCATCCCTCAAGTCAAACTGGAACATATCTTCCGTCAAAGTGAGGATTCGACCATCGTCACTTTGGCCAGTCAGATTCGCAAAGGCCACCTACCTTTAGATTTCACAGAGAAAAAACCTGATCGTTCCTACTTTGAAGCGCCGAGTGAGCTCATCGCTCCCATGATTGAAAAAATCACCAGCGCTGCCCTTCGCAACGGCATTCCGGCCCGAAACATCCAGGTCCTCGCTCCGATGTATCGAGGTTCTGCAGGCATTGATCAAATAAACAGTCTCATGCAAGACCTCCTCAATCCATTAGAAACGGATGCTCTATTCTTTCAAGCACTGGACTGTCAGTATCGAAATGGTGACAAGGTCATCCACCTGGTCAATGATGCCGAAAGCAATGTCTTTAACGGAGATATTGGCTACATCACCGACCTCTTGCCAGCTAAGTATACCGAATCCAAACAAGATGAACTCACCATCCAATTTGATGGCAATGAATTGGTCTACCCCCGCAATGAATGGTACAAGATTCGCCTGGCTTATGCCATGAGCATCCACAAGTCACAGGGAAGCGAATTTCCTGTGGTCATCCTTCCTCTGACCAATCAGAGCCGCCGCATGCTCCAGCGCAATCTGATCTACACAGCCATTACCCGTTCGAAAAGCAAACTCATCCTCCTGGGAGAATACACTGCATTTGACTTTGCGACAAAGAATACCGGAACCGCTCGAAAAACCTATCTGATTGAGCGTTTTTCGGATGGGATTCCTCAAGGTAGAGACTGTGCCTCACAGAGCCCTGTCCACCTGGAAGAGCCCATTAAAAAAGCTGAGCCCCAAAGGGAGCCTGTCTCAATTGAAAACCACTCTGACCCACCTGCTTCCCCAACTTCTCAACAAGGCTATCGATTAACAGAGGACAACTACTTAAGCATTGATCCCATGATTGGCCTCACAGAGGAAGAAATTCAACAGTTCTTCAAAAACTAGCTAAAAATTCCCCGTAGGTCAAGTATACCTACGGGGTTTCTTCTATTAGAGATCCTGCATATGATTCCTGAGACTCGGAAGAAAAATTAGTGAGGGTCACCCCTAAAAGGCGAATACCTGAGGAGTTACTTTCTAGGCTCTGGTAGAGCTCCTGGGCAAGTCTCTGAATGACTTCAGGGTCTCTGGTTGCTTCCTCTAAACTTCGTCTCTTGGTCAAGGTCGTAAAATCGGCATAACGAATCTTTAGCACCAAGGTCTTACCAATTTTCTGATGCTTGGCCAAACTGCTCGCTACCTTTTCAGATAGGTTGGTTAATTCTTTTAGCACATCATCCTCGGCCACCAGCAATTTTCGATAGGTGCGTTCCTTCCCAATGGACTTGCGAATGCGATTGCTCTTAACCGGACTATTATGAATCCCCCGAGCCTTTCGATAGAGATCAAAACCAAAACGACCGAAGTGATCGATGAGAGTCATTTCCGGCACTTCTAAGAGATCTGCACCAGTATAAATTCCCAAATCATGAAGTCGCTCCACTGTCCGTTTCCCCACACCATGAAACTTAGCAACATCCAGCTGACTTAAAAAGTCTTGAGCTTGCTCGGGTAAAATGACGGTCAGTCCCTGAGGCTTCTGGTAATCACTGGCAATTTTTGCTAGAAACTTATTGTAGGAAACTCCGGCAGAAGCAGTTAGGTGCAATTCATTCCAAATAGCATGCTGAATCAAGCGAGCTACCTTGACAGCAGACTGAAGACCAAGCTTATTGTTGGTCACATCCAGATAGGCTTCATCAATGCTCATAGGCTCAATCAGATCGGTGTAGCGTTTAAATATTTCTCTGACTTGGAGACCGACTGCCTGGTACTTCTCGTAGTTTCCAGGGATGAAAACTGCCTGAGGACACCGTTCATAGGCCTCTTTGGAACTCATAGCCGAATGGACACCATATTTTCTGGCTTCGTAATTACAAGTCGACACCACTCCTCTTCCGCCAGACAAACGGGGATCATGGCCAATAATGACAGGCTTTCCCTTCAATTCAGGATGGTCACGCTCTTCAACGGACGCAAAAAAGGCATCCATATCGATATGAATGATTTTACGGCTCGTATCATTGACTAAAGGAAATATGAGCATGGGCAACCTCCTCTTTCATTATATCCCTATCAACGATTTTTTCCTACTAATTTTCACTTCTCCCAAGACAAAAATATAATACAGTTTATCCATATATCCCCTTCTGTATTATAAAAGAATCCAAAATCTTTTTGCTATTCCCTTTGTGAAACCGATTTCCATATGGTATACTACTATTGTAAGTGCAACAGATTTGTTGCTAGAAAGACAAAAGAGGATTTAAACATGGTTGTTAAAACAGTTGTTGAAGCACAAGACATTTTTGACAAAGCCTGGGAAGGCTTCCAAGGTGAAGACTGGAAAGAAAGAGCCAGTGTCTCACGCTTTGTACAAGCTAACTACACTCCATATGATGGAGACGAAAGCTTCCTAGCTGGCCCAACAGAACGTTCACTTCACATCAAGAAGATTGTTGAAGAAACAAAAGCACACTACGAAGAAACTCGTTTCCCATACGATACTCGTCCAACTTCTATCGCTGATATCGCAGCTGGATACATCGACAAAGAAAACGAAGTGATCTTCGGTATCCAAAACGATGAATTGTTCAAATTGAACTTCATGCCTCGTGGTGGTATCCGTATGGCGGAAACTACTTTGAAAGAAAATGGATATGAGCCAGATCCAGCTGTGCATGAAATCTTCACTAAATATGTAACAACAGTTAACGACGGTATCTTCCGTGCTTATACTACAAACATCCGTCGTGCACGTCACGCTCACACAGTAACTGGTCTTCCAGATGCATACTCACGTGGACGTATCATCGGGGTTTATGCTCGTTTGGCCCTTTACGGAGCTGACTACTTGATGGCTGAAAAAGCAAACGACTGGAACGCGATTACTGAAATCGATGAAGAATCAATCCGTCTTCGTGAAGAAGTAAACCTTCAATACCAAGCACTTCAAGAAGTTGTTAAATTGGGTGACCTTTATGGTGTAGACGTACGTCGTCCTGCCTTCGATACAAAAGAAGCAATCCAATGGACAAATATCGCCTTCATGGCTGTCTGCCGTGTGATCAACGGTGCTGCTACTTCTCTTGGACGTGTGCCAATCGTTTTGGATATCTACGCTGAACGTGACTTGGCTCGTGGTACTTACACTGAATCTGAAATCCAAGAATTCGTTGACGATTTCGTTATGAAATTGCGTACTGTTAAATTTGCTCGTACAAAAGCTTACGACCAATTGTACTCAGGTGACCCAACCTTCATCACAACTTCTATGGCTGGTATGGGTAACGACGGACGTCACCGTGTTACTAAGATGGACTTCCGTTTCTTGAACACTTTGGACAACATCGGTAACTCTCCAGAACCAAACTTGACAGTTCTTTGGACTGACAAATTGCCATACAGCTTCCGTCGCTACTGTATGCACATGAGCCACAAACACTCTTCTATCCAATACGAAGGTGTAACAACAATGGCGAAAGACGGATACGGTGAAATGAGCTGTATCTCATGTTGCGTATCTCCACTTGACCCAGAAAACGAAGAACAACGCCACAACATCCAGTACTTCGGTGCTCGTGTAAACGTGCTTAAAGCTCTTCTTACTGGTTTGAACGGTGGTTACGACGACGTTCATAAAGACTACAAAGTATTTGACATCGATCCTATCCGTGACGAAGTTCTTGAATTCGAATCTGTTAAAGCAAACTTCGAAAAATCACTTGACTGGTTGACTGACACTTACGTAGATGCTTTGAACATCATCCACTACATGACTGATAAGTACAACTACGAAGCTGTTCAAATGGCCTTCTTGCCAACTCACCAACGCGCTAACATGGGATTCGGTATCTGTGGATTCGCTAACACTGTTGATACTTTGTCAGCAATCAAATACGCTACTGTTAAACCAATCCGTGACGAAGATGGCTACATCTACGATTACGAAACAATCGGTGAATACCCACGTTGGGGTGAAGATGACCCACGTTCTAACGAATTGGCAGAATGGTTGATCGAAGCTTACACTACTCGTCTTCGCAGCCACAAACTTTACAAGAATGCAGAAGCTACAGTTTCACTTTTGACTATCACTTCTAACGTTGCTTACTCTAAACAAACTGGTAACTCACCAGTCCACAAAGGGGTATACCTCAACGAAGATGGTTCTGTGAACACAAGCAAATTGGAATTCTTCTCACCAGGTGCCAACCCATCTAACAAAGCTAAAGGTGGATGGTTGCAAAACTTGAACTCACTTGCTAGCCTTGACTTTGGTTACGCAGCTGACGGTATCTCACTCACTACTCAAGTGTCACCTCGTGCTCTTGGTAAAACTCGTGACGAACAAGTAGACAACTTGGTAACTATCCTTGATGGATACTTCGAAAACGGTGGACAACACGTTAACTTGAACGTTATGGACTTGTCAGACGTTTATGAAAAGATCATGAGCGGTGAAGACGTTATCGTTCGTATCTCTGGATACTGTGTAAACACTAAATACCTCACTCCAGAACAAAAAACTGAATTGACACAACGTGTCTTCCACGAAGTTCTTTCTATGGATGATGCATTGAGCTAAGATTCAAATAGATTTTTCAAACCAGTCGGAAACGGCTGGTTTTTTCTTGTCCTGTCTTGACTAAATCCGTGGTAACACTAGTACAAATCAGTGAAATTTTGATATAATGGAAGCAATCTATTAACAGAACAGGAAGAACAATGGAAGCGTCTAAAGATATGGACCGCGTGATTGATGTCCTCATGTTGGCAGGAACCCTCCTTTTAGAGAGTGGTTCTGAAATCCATCGGGTGGAGGATACCATGATCCGGATTGCTCATTCTCAAGGAATCGATGATTGCAATGCCTTAGCGATGCCAGTCGCTATTTTCTTTTCAATCGAAAATGCCAATATCACGCGGATGAAGCGGATCCTGCGGACCAATTACAATATCGAGAAGGTCTGTGATGTCAATCAGATTTCTCGCCAATTAGTCTCTGGGCACATCAATCTCGAAGAAGCCTACCAAGCCTTGATCCAATTGAAGCAGAAGGCAGTGCCTTATACCAATCTACAGTTAACCATTGCGGCTACTCTAAGTGCTCCTTTTTTCTCCATTATGTTTGGCGGGAATTTTTATGATGCGATAGGAGCAGGTATTGCGACTGTCTTTGCCTATGCTTTCTCTCTAGTAGTTGAGAAATACGTGCGCATCCCTTTTGCCACTGCTTTTGCGGCAGCCTTTGTCTTTGGCTTTTTGGCCCATATTTGGGCCCGCTATAGTGGTTTTCCTTCCAATACCGATCTCATAATTGCTGGTTGTGTCATGCCTTTCGTTCCTGGGATTGCCATGACCAATGCCGTCAGGGATCTGATGAACAACCACCTCAACTCTGGGATGAGTAAACTCTTTGAGACCCTGCTCATTACTCTTGCCCTTGGTGCCGGAACGACCGTCGCTCTTGTCCTTATGAAATAGAATCATGAATCTAATCGAATTTTTAATCCAAGCCGTGGCGAGTTTGATTGCCATCATTACCTTTTTAATCGTCCTCAACGTGCAACGTTCCATGCTACTCCCTGGAGGAATTTTAGGGATGGCTATTTGGTTGCTCTACTATATCTTGAAAGGACCTACCAATGTTATCATTGCGACTTTTATCGCCGCCATTGTCGGTTCTTGTATCAGTCAAATTTTAAGTATCATCTACAAGACGCCTGTCGTTGTCTTTATGCTAGCTATTCTCGCTCCTTTGGTTCCTGGATATATTTCCTATCGGACCACCTCCTTCTTTGTTAGTGGCCAATATCAGCAAGCCGTGACCAGTGTGACCCTAGTTGTTATTCTGGCCTTGGTTATCTCTATCGGGATGGCTAGCGGGTCTGTCGTCTTGAAACTCTACCATTCTTACCAACGCCATCAAAAAAGAAAAATGACCAATGCCAACTAGCATTGGTTTTCTAAATTTTTATATGTAATCGCTTGCATTTTTATTTAAAAGGAGTACAATGATAGTGAAAAAAACAAATCCTTTAAAGTATGCGAGGTGTTGCATGATGGGAAACAAGTATATCAAGTATCTCCCTTGGGGGATTTTAGGAGCAATCAACTCCTATCTAGAAGCAACTAACTATGCACGCAATTCATTTGACCTGTTCTTTCTGACCTTGAACTTTCTGATTGTGTACATCGCTATACTCGTCTTCTACGAAAATGTTCTAAAAGATAAATGCAAAGAACTCTTCATACGGGTTATGAGTAACCCTAAGAAAGATAAGCAAGCATAAGAGTTGAAAAGGCTGGGACAAAAGTCCTAGCCTCTCAATTGTTTTTGGATTGTCGAGCAAGACGCAGTGGTTGAGTGGGCTCTACTACGCTGATTTCATCAGCTTTTACAGCCCTACTCAACTGTGCGGAGGTGGGACGACGAAATCGAATTCTAACGAATTACCGATTTCTGTCCCACTCTCTTTTGTTTTTCGTCCTCTTTTTTTCAAAAAATCCCCTTGCCCAACTCGGTCCTAAGAATGATTTCCAAACTGTTCTGGCTTTTTCAAGGGAGTTTTGCTCTCAAATATGGTAAAATAGTAACGAAATATACTAGTAGATATCAAATTAAAAGAGGTTATTTATGACAATCGGTATTGATAAGATTGGATTTGCGACCAGCCAGTATGTCTTGCGCTTAAGTGAGCTAGCGGCTGCTCGAAATACTGATCCAGAAAAACTCAGTAAAGGGCTCTTATTGAAAGAACTAAGTATTGCCCCTATTACAGAGGATATCGTCACACTTGGAGCAAGTGCCAGCCATAGTATTTTAACCGAAGAAGAAAAAGAAGAAATTGATATGGTTATCCTGGCGACCGAGTCAGGAATTGATCAGAGTAAGGCTGCTGCTGTTTTCGTTCACGGTCTCCTAGGAATCCAACCCTTTGCTCGGAGCTTTGAAATGAAGGAAGCCTGCTATGCTGCAACGGCCGCTTTGGACTATGCTAAACTTCATGTTGAAAAGTTCCCACAGAGCAAGGTCTTGGTCATTGCAAGCGATATTGCAAAATATGGGATCGACACCCCTGGAGAGCCGACTCAAGGAGCTGGATCTGTCGCTATGCTGGTGACGCAGAACCCACGTATCCTAGCCTTTAATGATGATAATGTTGCTCAAACCCGAGATGTCATGGATTTCTGGCGTCCCAACTACTCCAGCACACCCTTTGTCAATGGGATTTATTCGACCCAACAGTACTTGGATTGTCTGAAAACAACTTGGATAGAGTATCAAAAACGGACTGGTTTGACCTTGGATGATTTTGCGGCGGTCTGCTTCCACCTTCCTTATCCCAAGCTCGCCCTCAAGGGCTTAAAAAAGATTCTTGACAAGAGTCTTTCTCCTGAGAAACAAGCCCAATTGCAATACAATTTTGAACAATCCATTCTCTACAGCCAAAAGGTTGGGAATATCTATACAGGTTCCCTCTTCCTAGGTTTGCTTTCTCTCTTAGAGAATCAGCCTCAACTAGTGGCTGGCGACCGCATCGCCCTCTATGGATATGGAAGTGGCGCAGTCGCTGAAATTTTTAGTGCTCACTTAGTCGAAGGATTTGAGCAAATGCTCCATCCAAATCGTATGGCAGAATTGGATCAGCGAAAAGCTCTTACGATTGCCGAATATGAGAAGATCTTCTTTGAAGAGGCACAATTAGATGCTGAAGGCAATCAAACCTTCCAAGGTTACCAAGATCAAACCTATGCCTTATCAGAAATCAACGAACACCAACGAACCTATGTAAAGGTAGAACACCATGGTTAAATTAACTGGTTTTTCAAAAGCAAGTCCAGCAGAGCGCATCGAGAAACTGGCTCAGGCCGGACTCCTTTCAGAAGAAGGTCTACAAACAGTAAGGGACAATGAAACATTGCCCCTTTCTCTTGCCAATGAAATGGTCGAAAACGTCCTCGTCACCTTGGCTTTACCCTTTGGTCTGGCTCCTGGCTTCCAGATAGATGGTCAGGAAATCCAAGTCCCAATGGTGACGGAAGAACCTTCTGTCATCGCTGCTGCTTCTTACGCTGCTGGACTAATCAAGCGCTCAGGTGGGTTTCAGACCCAGGTTCACAAGCGTCAAATGATCGGTCAAGTGGCTCTCTATGACGTTAGCCATAAAGAAAAGGCCAGTCAGGCGATTACAGAAGCTAAAGAAGAACTGCTCCAACTGGCCAATCAAGCCTATCCTTCCATCGTTAAACGGGGAGGTGGGGCACGAGATCTCTGGACAGAGGTGAAAGGGGACTTTCTCATTTGCTACCTGTCTGTCGATCCCAAAGAGGCCATGGGGGCTAATATGCTCAACACCATGCTAGAAGCCCTGGTCAACCCTTTAGAAGATTTATCCGAGGGGCAGGGATTAATGGCTATTCTGTCTAACCTAGCGACAGATGCCCTGGTCACGGCAAGTTGTCACATAGACTACCGCTTCCTCAGTCGCGATCCCAAGGAAGCGGCCGAAATCGCTCAGAAAATAGCTCTGGCCAGTCAATTAGCGGCTGTTGATCCTTATCGAGCAGCGACTCACAACAAGGGAATTTTCAATGGTATCGATGCTGTCGTCTTAGCAACTGGGAATGACTGGCGGGCGATTGAAGCGGGTGGCCATACCTATGCTAGTCGATCTGGACAAGCTCAAGGACTATCTAGTTGGATAGCTCATCCAGATCAGCAAGTCCTAGAAGGTCAGCTGACCCTTCCTATGCCTATTGCTACCAAGGGAGGCTCCATCGGACTCAATCCAAGTGTTCAAGTGGCTCATGACCTGCTTGGAAATCCCGATGCCCAAACTCTTGCGCGGATCATTGTTTCTGTTGGCCTGGCTCAAAACTTTGCAGCGCTTAAGGCCTTGGTCAGCACCGGTATTCAGCATGGGCATATGAAACTCCAGGCTAAGTCACTCGCCCTACTTGCTGGCGCTAGTCCGTCAGAGGTAGCTCCAGTGGTCCAAGCCCTACTAGAGGACAAGCCCTTTAACCTGGAAAAAGCCCAAGCTGTTTTAGAGGAAATTCGTCAAAGTAAGTAAAAAATCCTTCCGTGTAAACGGAGGGATTTTTGCTAGTTTCTTCAAGTTAATCATGGATGGAAGAGATTTGTTCGTGTCCTTCTTTTACTCGTCCGTAAAGAATATAGGGAACCTTTCTTAAATCGGCAATTGTCTGACAAGAAAGGGCACACATAATCAGGCGTAAATCCTCTTTCCAAGCATTGACTTGGGCGATGGCCTCGTCAATCGGCTTTGTCTCTACCAATTCTAAAATGGTCCGAGAAAGACCGACCCCCTTGGCTCCTAGAACCAGTGCCTTGATCATATCCAAGGGATGACGAACGCCACCAGAGGCGAGAACCTCGACCTGATCCATCAGTGGTTGAGCCCCAAGTAGGGCTTGGACCGTTGTTTGTCCCCAGTCATTGAGATAGGAGCGATTGCCTCCCCGACGGTTTTCGATATAGGCAAAACTGGTCCCACCTCTACCAGAGATATCAACGGTCCTGACACCTAGTTCGATGGCTCTTTGGATAGTTCTGGCATCCATACCAAAACCGACCTCTTTTAGCACCAACGGTACTGGTAATTGCTTTGCATAGTCTGCTAAATGGTCTTGCCAGTTTCTAAAGCTTCGTTCCCCTTCAGGCATGAGAAGTTCCTGCATGAGGTTGACATGGAGTTGGAGAAAGAGAGGCTGGGTCTCCTCAATCGTCTGTAAGCCCAGTTCAAGCGGTTTGTCAATCCCGATATTGGTCGCAAAGAGAAGGTCCGGATAAAGGTCCTTGACTCGATAGGAGCTGTCCTGGGGATCTTTTAAAGCTGCACTATAGGACCCCGTCACAAAGAGAATGCCACAGGCTTCTGCCACCTGGGCTAACTTCCGATTGATGTCTCCCCCCTTGGCACTGCCACCTGTCATGGCATTAATATAAAAAGGGTAGTCCCAGTCACGACCCGCAAAATGGGTCGTCAAATCCACCTGATCTAAATCGATAGTTGGTAAAGAGGAATGAATCAACTCAACCTCATCAAAGCTATTGTAACCTGGAGTTTGCTCCAAGGCCAAGCGAATATGTTCATCCTTTCGGTTGGTCGTCATACTCTCCCATCCTTTCTGCATATAATAAATCAATCCCTGCTTCTTGCCAGCGTCTGACGATTGTTTGGGCAGCAGCCTCCTCAAATGCGAGGGCGATCCCACAATCTCCTCCTCCAGCGCCACTGGATTTTGCAATGACCGCTAGTCCCTCTTCTGCCCTCTTTAATTGGGCCAGTTTTTTGGTATAAATCACCTCATTGAGAGATCGAAGTAAGTCACTAGCCCGACTGATAGAAGACCAGGCCAAGTCTCGGTCTGCCTCTTGAAAGGCCACTAAGAGGTCTTGTACAGCCTGCTCCGTCCCCTCTAAGAAGACAGGATCAATAGCTGAACGAACCTGGTTAATCAAGTCTCTTGAAATAGCAGGTTCCTGGGTCCAGCCTACTAAAAAAGTATAGGACAACTGAGGGGCAAGAGGCAGGATTTCATATCCCCAATCCAGGGCTAAGATCTGGTTTAAATCCTGATCTTGTAATTGCTCAGCCAGTGCCCGTCTGTCAAAAGAGCGGTAGCTAACCAAGCCTTCATAGGCAATACAAGCTAGGTCTCCCATGGACCCATTATCTCCACGTCGAATCAAGACCAAACAGGCCAAACGAAAGAGCAAATCTGCTGACAGGGGAAAATCATAAAGAGCTGCCATGGCTTTGAGGGTCAACAAGACCACACTGCCACTAGAGCCAATTCCGAATTTCTTACCCTCTCGCTCAAATTTCCCCCCAATACGTAAATCAAAGGGAGCAAGTGCCACTCCTTGTGACTGGAGGTAGGCGTTCATTAAATGCACGGTTTCTTGGATCAGGGCATAGTCTGCCTGCGGAGCCAAATCAACCGCAAAGGAAAACATGTCCGACTGAATCCGATAAGTAGATGACGGTTGAATTTCTGCCTGCATGTAAATGGGAATAAACTGAATAATGGCTGTTTGTCCCGGGGTTAAGATAGAATATTCCCCAGCGATATACAGCTTCCCACCTGCTCGAACTGCTTTCTTATTCTTCATGGGATAGATCCTTGGTCTTGGAAACAATGATACGATAATCTTGTTCAAAAAGTGGAACTAACTGGTCCAGATCCTCTTCTAGAAAGAGAACCTTCACATTCGGTCCTGCATCCATGGTGAAGTAGCACCGTTTCCCTTCGTTACGAAGAGAGCGCACAAAATCCATGGCCTCATAGCTCTTTTCCGTCAAATAGGAGAAGGAGGGGCTAGCAGTCTTGGTTGTAGAATGCATAAGAAGAGCATTCCGTTCGGTCAATTCCCCTACTTTTTCAAAGTCATTGTCCTTCAGGTAAGCCAGCATATCTTGGTAATCTTGAGCTGACTGACGGATCCATTCTTGGAAATTGCTAGAGGTTTCCGTGCACCGCTTCATCCCTTCCCGACTGGAAAGAATTTTTTGTTGGTCGTTTAACACCAGCATAATCATCGCCAGTTTGAGATCCGTTTCCACCTGGTAGATTGCTCCAGTATCCTTGTCCCAAGCCGCTATAGGGCCAAAGAAAGAACGGGAAGACGAACCGGAAGCAAACTTAGCCGCTTGAGCTTGTTCTGCCTGCGTCATCCCCAGTTGGTAATAGCGATTGCAGGCTTTTACCAAGGCAGATAGACCACTGGAACTAGAAGAAAGCCCTGCAGCTGTCGGCATGTTGTTGCTGGTATCAACCCTCACAAAGCCTGTTTCCCCTTCTGGTTTAAAGCGGTCGATGACTGCTCCGATCTTGGCCTGCTCCGCTTCATTTTGGAAGACCCCATCAATATAGAAAGCATGGGCCTTGGCCTCAGGACCCAAAGGACTGAGTCGCGTCTCCGTATACATATTTTCCAAGGTCAAGGAAATGGAACTAGTTGATGGCACCATGGATTCACTGTTTTCCTTGCCCCAATACTTAATAATGGCGATATTGGCATACGATTTTACACTTACAGGCTTTCGATCCATAACTCCTCCACTCCTTTATTTCTTAGTTCTTTTGCGATGATTTCTGCTTGTTCTTGGTCTGCAGCAAGGGCAATGATACAACCACCGAGCCCACCACCGCTCATCTTGGCTCCCAAGGCTCCACTCGCTAAGGCTAATTCCACCAATTGATCCGCTTCTGGACAACTCACTCCCACTGCCTGCAAATGATGATGGCAGTCTGTTAAGATACGTCCCAAGGTGAGAGCATCTTTTTGAGCAAGAGCTTTTTCCGCCTGCTCGGTAAGGAGCCCGATTTCATGGAAACTAGCAAGAGCCGCTGTTCCCATATCTTTGACTTTCTGAATGGCTTCTTTGGTATGGCCACGGATACCTGTATCTGCAATGACCAGCTTGGCACCCAAATCAACTTCTAACTCACTAAAACCGACGTTGCGAATGAATTTAATCGGCTGATCACTTAGGCAAGTCTTGGCATCTAGCCCACTTGGATTCATATGGGCAATCATTTCTGCTCGATTAACCAAGATTTCCAAGGTTTCTTGGCTCAAATCTCGCTTGAAGTAATCAAAGACCGCTCGAATTGCTGCGATACTGACAGCAGCCGAGGATCCCATCCCCCGCTGAGCTGGAATCATGGAGTCAATCCGGCAAGCGATGGCTGCCTTCTCGATCCCCAAATACTCTAAGGAAGCGTAGACTGCCATCGATAAGCTGTCATTCTCAAAAAGGACCCACGGACGCTCCGCAGGTACAATCTGACAAGTGACCTGAATGTGAAGGAGGGGCAGGGCAATGGCTGGATAGCCATAAACAACCGCATGCTCTCCTATTAAAATAATCTTGCTATGTGCCTTGCCGACACCTATCGATTTCGTCATACGTCTCTCAGTTATCTTCATTCTTTTCTGCTATAGATTGCTAGATACAATCTTCTCTCTTTCCATTTTAATATAAAAAAAGAAAAAAAGCGATGGCTAAACCACGCTTCTTTCTCCGTCTTAGGAAGGATTTTTGACGGTCCCTTCCATTTCTCTTTTGATGAGCTCCATGAGTTGATTCCGATCCAGGATCCATTGGGCCCTCTCATCTTTTTCATAGGTCCGATTGGATAGGAAAACAGCTGCCCATTGGAGCTTGCGGTTATAGAGAAGGAAGGTCCCTGTATAACCTGTATGGTCCAACCAGTCTCCTTCCAGATTCCAGGCCAGAGAGCGCGTCTTTCCTTCTTCTAAAGCATAGTTCTGGGAAAGGATTTCTGCAAAAGGATCCTGTAAGTAATGCTCCAGGAAAATTTCCATATCTCTAATGGTCGAAAACAGACCTGCACTTCCGGCATGGACTCCCAGTACACGCGCTTTCGGATCATGGACGACACCAGCTGGAACGCCACGAAGGGTTGGCACCGCTTGAGAAACCGGGCCAAAAGTAGTCTCCTTCATTTGCCAAGGTGCAAAGACTTGCTCCTGAAAAATCTGGGCCAAATCCTGACCATACCACTTCTCCAGAAGAAAGCCCAACAAAAGAAAATTGACATCTGTATAGTGGAACTGGCGATTGTCCTTGAGCTTCAAACGGTGCAGGGCTTCTTTTAAGCCCTCAGCATCCAAGTCATCTCGTCTAGGGATGAAAGGATCCAGCCCAGAAGTATGGGTTAAAAGCTGACGGATGGTCACCTCTGCCTGCTCCATATCCGGATAGTGAGAAGCTAAGGGACGATCGATATCAATTTGCCCTTGTCGGACCAGAAAAGCAAGAACCGTTCCAACTCCGACGACCTTACTCACACTGGCTAAATCATAGGTCAAGCCAGGAATAACTGGCTCTTGCTTGTCTGGATCAGCTAGTCCCAAGTAATACTCCTGCCAGCTTCCTTTCTGATAGAGCGCAAGAGAGGCACCTGGGTAGATGCCTGCTCCTATTTGCTCTTGAATTTTTTGGATGATTTTTTCCATTTTTCTTCACTCATTTCAATCAGCCAAAGACTTGCTTAGGCTTCGAACCACCATTCAATCTTGCTTGGATCCTCAACCAAGACAAATTGTTGCCTTTTTGGTACAAAAGTCACCTGATCTCCAAAGCAAGAGGCCACTTCACTTGCTACAAATGGCTCTAGAATGACCTTGACCTGACAAAGGTCCCAAGTCTGTCCATTAGCTAGTGTGAGGTCCGGACCATCTGATGCTTCTAAGTCTAAATACTCTTCTAAGCCAGGTAGTTGTTGATAGAAAGCTGTAGAAGTCTCTACATTAGGTACACGAAGAACTATCTTTTCTACGAAAAACTCCGTCAAGGTTGTAAACTCTTCATTCGCTTGAAAATCTGGAACTTCCTCAATTTCAGTTAAACTGTCCACTTGCTCTTCCGCATGGAGCAAGATACGATCTCCTTCTGGCGAAAGAGCTTCAAAGGCATAGCCATTTTCCCCTCTGAAGAGGCGATCAACTTGATGACCACGAGCCAGAAGCCACTCAATTTCTTGCGGGTTGGTCACGCGAATCTTTAAGCAAGCCAAGCGTTTTGGTCCCTCAACCTTACGGGTTCTCATACTAGGGGATTCCTCTAAATAGAGGCGGTCTGTCTTCGATTGATCTCCAAGGGATAATAAAGCCCCATCTTCCAACAGGGTTTTCATTCCTAAGACCTTTTCAAAAAATTCTTGATTGACATTTCGATTGTTTGTTTTTAATACGGGTGAAATACTACTAATCTTATTTATGCACATAATTCCTCCAAGTCTTTTATATTTTAAAAGATTTTCTTTTTTTTTACAAGAAATCTTGTGCAAAAAAGACAGATTTCTCAAAATTTTGAATCTGTCTTTCTTTACTTAATATACTGTTCGTGTATGGACCCGCCCGTTTGGAGCTTCAAATTCGTATTCTAAGTAATCCTGATAGGTCCCTGGTGCAATCACTCCACGCACATCTAATACAGCCGTTCCCGCCTGTCCCACAATGGAATCTGCTAACAGGCAGCAATTCGTAGACAGAACAAAGTAAGATTTAAAACGCGAAGAAGTAAATTTATATAGCTCAGCCCCTAAATCATATTTCAATTTGTAAGCGTAGGTCGGCTGACCGTCTTCCAGTAACCTACTAGGTGGATCCCAAGGTTCTAACAACTGATCAATTTCAGCTAGACGCTTCTCTACTGCCTGATTCTCTTCTTCGGTAAGGGATAGGCTGTAGCCAAACAGCGTCTTTTGACTCTCTTTTTTACATAGTTCGATGTATGGTTCCTTATCCACTTTAAACAGTACGCCATCCCCAATCGTCCCAAATAGACGCTCTGAAAAGGGATCGTAACTTCCGTAAGAAATGACCTTCCCCTGATAACAAATATCTACATGCCCAATCGCTCCAAATAAGTTGCTGTCAGAAGTATGAACCAAAATTTCTAATTCCCTTGCCTCTTCTTCTTTTTTCACCAATCGATAAGGGCCTGTGTGTCCCGCCGAGCTCCCTTTTTGAAGAAACTGGTTAAACCGTTTTAACTCCTTAGCAGGGATAAAGGCTGCAAAGATAACCGGTAGGCTAATACGAAAGCGACGTTTTAACTCTTGGCCTTGTTGGTCTTTGTCAAATAAAATACCATCTCGAATATTAGAAATCCCCAACAAGACCAGATAAGCCCCCAAGAGGATAAATTGGAAGTGCCCATCTGAACCAGGTTCCAAGACAGTTGCTAGACCAATCCCACCGTTTAAAAGCGCATCCCATAAATAGAGCCAGCCTCCTTTTACCCGATTGGCCTTATAAAGCCAAAATGTGATCCCATAGACAATGGCACTCCCCAACTGATATGCCCCTAAACAAATCACAACTAAGTTTACGGGCAGACTACTCAGTCGATTCAACCAGATCAACGCAAGTGAAAGAAAAATAAACCAAATAGAGTGGCTATAGGAAATAGACTTGCTACGTAACAAAAAGCGAAGAAGAAAGCTTCCTAGTCCATCAACTAAAAAGTAAATGGCTAATAGATCCAAGGAAAATTTTGTGAAACCAACACCGTTTCGAAAAATGAGGATCCCAAAAATGACGGCAAGAACCCCAAACAATAAAGTCCGTCTTCTTGCAACTTCTTCAACAGATAATTTTCTCACCATGACACCCTCCTTCAGAGATCAAAGGTCTTTAGACAAATACTATTTTATCACGTATAATATAAGAAGTAAAGAAACAGTGAAGCTGATAAAAGGAGCATCCTATGAAATTCAATCAATATAGCTATCTACCAGTCGACCAAGCAGACATTCTAAAGGAACTGAAAGAAATCGGGTTTGACCTTCCCCTTCATCTTACAGAGAAAGAACTGTTTGAATGGTTTGTTCGCAAGGTTTATTTCACCTACAAAAATACAGATTATCCTCTCTCTAACCTAGTGGCGGATGCTGAAACAGATCTCCTGAGCTATTTCCAATCTGACCGCGAATGGTCTCCAAATATTTTCTACACAGTGGCCCTCCAATTGCTCGGTTTCCGCTATTTTATTGACTTTGAAAATACGGACAGCTTCTTAAAAGAAGTCCAAATTCCGATTGAGTATGGAAACTTGGTTGAGAACCTCTATCACCTCCTCAATACTCGAACAGTAAAAGGAAATTTACTCATCGATCAGTTGGTCAGCGATGGCTTGATTCCTGAAGACAATCGCTACCACTTTTTCAACGGAAAAAGTCTAGCTACCTTTAACTGCCATGATGTAATCCGTGAAGTGGTCTATGTGGAGAGTCGAGTTGATAGCGACCAGGATGGTCTTCCAGATTTGGTCAAGGTCAATATTATTCGCCCACGCTATGAAGGAAAAATCCCAGCCGTCATGACTGCCAGCCCTTATCACCAAGGAACCAATGACAAGGCTAGCGACAAGGCTCTCTATAATATGAATGTGGACCTCGAGGTCAAAGAACCTCATACCATCCAAGTAGAAGAACCTCAATTAGAATTGGTGGATCCTGTCGGTTCAGCTCAACTAGTCTCTGAGGCTGAAGAAACCCTCACTCATATCAACTCCAGTTATACCCTCAATGACTACCTTCTCGCTCGTGGTTTTGCCAATCTCTACGTCTCCGGTTTAGGGACCAAGGACTCTCAAGGCTTGATGACCAATGGAGATTACCGTCAAATCGAGGCCTATAAAAATGTTATCGACTGGCTCAACGGCCGTTGCCGGGCCTTTACAGACCACAGTCGCCAACGCCAAGTCAAGGCCGATTGGTCTAACGGCAAAGTTGCTACGACGGGCTTGTCCTACCTAGGGACCATGTCCAATGGACTGGCTACCACCGGTGTCGATGGCCTAGAAGTTATCATCGCAGAAGCCGGTATCTCTTCTTGGTACAACTACTATCGGGAAAACGGACTCGTGACGAGTCCTGGCGGCTATCCTGGAGAGGATTTTGATTCGCTTGCTGAGTTGACTTATTCACGTGCCCTTCGGGCTGGAGACTATCTCCGCCACCATGCAGCCCATGTCGCTGATTTGGAAGAGGTTAAGAAGCAATTGGATCGCAAAACAGGGGACTACAACCAATTCTGGCATGACCGCAACTATCTCCTTCAGGCAGACAAAGTCAAGGCAGAGGTCGTCTTCACCCATGGTTCCCAAGACTGGAATGTCAAGCCCCTCCATGTATACCAAATGTTCCAAGCCCTTCCAGCCAACATCAAGAAACACCTCTTCTATCACAATGGAGCCCATGTCTATCTCAACAACTGGCAGTCCATTGACTTCCGTGAGAGTATGAATGCCCTCCTCTCTAAAAAATTACTGGGCTATGATTCAAGCTATGAATTGCCAACCGTCATCTGGCAGGACAATACAGGGGAACAAAGTTGGACTTCCTTGGAAGACTTTGGCAATCAAACAGCCCAGCGGACCTTCCCACTGGGAGATGGTGAGAGAGTCATCCAAAACCGCTATGCGACAGAAGATTATGAGCGCTATGGCAAAGCCTATCCAACCTTCCTAACTGATCTTTACCAAGATAAGGCCCAACAGGTGACCATCGATCTTCCGATCGCAGAAGACTTACACCTCAACGGAAAAGCTCGCCTTCACCTGCGGCTCCAATCTAGCACAAACAAAGGCTTGCTCTCAGCCCAACTCATGGAGCTAGGAAGCAAGAAATATCTCCAACCCTATCCAGCTGTCCTATCCGTCCGCACCCTTGATAACGGTCGCTACCATATGCTAGACAATTTGACCGAGTTGCCATTTAAGGAAGCCGGTCAACGGGTGATTACAAAGGGCTATCTCAACCTTCAAAACCGTCATGATCTCTTACAAGTCGAACCTGTAACCCCAGGGGAATGGATGGAATTCGACTTTGAACTCCAACCAACCATCTACAAGCTGGAAAAAGGGACTACTCTTCGTCTTGTCCTTTATACAACCGACTTCGAGATCACTGTCCGCGACCAAACGGACTACCAACTCACCATTGATCTGGCTAACTCCAGATTAACCCTTCCTAAGATGGATTAAGGAATTTCATGCTTTTTCCTTGTCGTCCCTTCCCTTGCTTGATTTGACAGCCTTGCCTACTTATGATAATATCTAAGAGAGTATTTCATAGAAAAAGAGTTTAGAGGATATTATGGCTATCGAAAAAACAGTCAGCGAAATTGCTGAAATTCTAGGAGTTAGTCGCCAAGCGGTCAACAACCGTGTTAAGGCCCTAGATCCTGAAGATACAGAAAAAAATGATAAGGGAGTTACCGTCGTAACCCGTAGTGGCTTGATCAAGCTAGAAGAAATCTACAAAAAGACCATCTTTGAAGACGAGCCTGTCAGTGATGATGTGAAACAGCGTGAATTGATGGAAATTTTGGTAGATGAAAAAAATGCCGAAATCGTCCGTCTCTACGAACAACTAAAAGCAAAAGACGACCAGCTAAAATCCAAAGATGAGCAATTAGCTAAAAAGGATGAGCAGTTGCGTGTCAAAGATGTTCAGATTGCTGAAAAAGACAAACAGCTCGACCAACAACAACAGCTAACCCTTCAGGCTATGAATGACCGTGAAACATTGAAATTAGAATTAGATCAAGCCAATGAAAAGGTTCAAGAACAAGAGAGTAAAGGCTTCTGGAGACGCGTCTTTGGTCGCTAAAAACTGACTTCGGTCAGTTTTTTCTATGCCTTTGCCTCCCCTCAATAAT
The DNA here is from genome assembly GCF_058200355.1 of Streptococcus sp. SCPM-O-B-23252 (M501). Classification (NCBI taxonomy): domain Bacteria; kingdom Bacillati; phylum Bacillota; class Bacilli; order Lactobacillales; family Streptococcaceae; genus Streptococcus; species Streptococcus sp. SCPM-O-B-23252 (M501). The sequence continues at coordinate 62,616 of NZ_JBYQGS010000001.1, read as the reverse complement.
TAGAAAATCCAAAAACACCCAATAGATGAAGGAGTTCCCTTGAAAGAATTAAGCCACTATGTCTCCTTTGATTTAGAATTTAATCAATTTGAAGGAAAGTACCACATTATCCAAGTTTCTGCTGTCCGCTTTGCAGATGGCCAAGAAGTTGCCCACTATGATTCCTATGCCTATACGGATAAACCACTAAAGAGCTTTATCAATGGCCTCACCGGGATCACATCTGATAAAATCCTCCAAGCTCCCCCACTCGAGCAAGTCCTAGCGGAGTTCCGAGATTTTGTTGCAGATAGTCCCCTCATTGGATACAATGCCATCAAGAGTGACCTCCCTATCCTAGCGGAAAATGGGCTAGAGTTCACAGACCAATATGCTGTTGATGTCTTTGAAGAAGCTTCTAAACGCCGCCCTTCTGACCTCCATGGGATTAAAAACTTGCAGCTCCATACAGTTGCTCAGTTTTTAGGAGTAGCTGGAAAATCGCATGATAGTCTAGAAGATGCCCGGATGACTGCTCTTGTTTATGAAGCCTTTCTCGAATCAGACCGGGCCCGGCAACTCCTAACCGAACAAGAATCCTTTTCTACCTCTCCTTTTGGTGGATTGGACCTCTCCAATTTTTTTAACGACTAAAAAAACCTCTATCGATGATAGAGGTTTTTGAATATAGATAAACTAGTGTTTTACATAAAACAGCTAGATGACTTTCAAAAAATGACTTATATTTTTTAGTCATTTAAGAAGATGAAAAACTTTCCGCTGTGAGAAAAGTGCTAGAAACACTATTGTTTCTAGCACTCGGGAGTTTTGAGACCTTAGGCTCAAAACTAAGTCATGGAACTTCTTCGAAGTTCGCTGACGTCCGTACTCACCTAAGGAAAGTTTTTCATAAGACTTTATTTTCAATCTAAAACCTCTATCATCGATAGAGGTTTTCTCTGTATGCTTAGAATGGTAATTTACCAGCAAAAGCTCCCAATTTTTTCTTGGTTGCTGCATCAATTTCTTCGATGGCCGCATTGATAGCTTGAACAGTCATATCAGAAAGAGTTTCTGTATCTTCTGGGTCCACGACTGCCGGGTTAAATTCGATGGATACCACCTTTTTATCACCTGTCAAGGTAGCGACGACCAAATCCTGAGCAGACTTACCAACAAATTGAGAAGCAGCCAATTCTGCCTGGCTTTGTTCCATTTGTTTCTGAAGCTTTTGGGCTTGCTTCATCATATTTTGCATATTCATCATAAGATTTTCTAGATTCCTTTCATATCAAGGGGTTAGGACCTCTTGTTAAGTTTTTACTTCCCACTTCTGCCCATTTTCTAGCTAGATGGGAACTTCTCTCCTATTATAGCATGTTTTCCCCGTCCGACAAAGCTGATTTTTTATTTAAAGAGCGTCGTCACAATGAGTTGGACGTTTAACAGAGTCAGAAGAGTCGCTACTCCGTAAGCTAAATAGGTATTCCATTTTGCATTGACAAATTCTCCCATGATTTTTTTATTGGAGGTAAAGTAAACCAAGGGAAAAATTGAAAATGGTAGAGCCAGAGACAAGAAGACTTGAGAATAGACCAACAAATCATCTAGAACACTTTCCTGGTCTCCAAAGAGAAAGGCGACAATCAGGACAGGAGTGAGGGCCAACATCCGTGTAAAGAGGCGGACAAGCCATTGAGGAAGACGGAATCTAAGGAAACCTTCCATGACAATTTGACCTGTCAAAGTACCTGTAATTGTTGAATTCTGACCACTTGCTAACAAAGCAACAGCAAACAAGGTGGACAAAAAAGGACTTGCAATAGCTCCTGCAATGGCATTGTTTTGCAAGGCATCATACATACTAGAGAAGGCTCCAATTTCTTCTGCGTGTCCAAAAAAGAGGGCCGCTCCGAGAATCAGCAAGAGTGAGTTGACAACAAAAGCCAGAGTCAATTCAATATTGGAGTCCCAGGTCATGAAGCGCACAGCCCGACGAACATCTGCAGGATCCTCATAATCGACCTTGCGTGTCTGTGAAATGGAGGAATGCAAATAGAGATTATGAGGCATGACGGTTGCACCAATTATCCCCAAGGCCAGCGTCAAGGCTTGTGATCCCTTGGGAAGACCGATGCCTACGATTTCCTTCTGAGGAAGAAAGCCAGCAAAAATGCCACCTATATCTGGTTTTGATAGGACCACAAGGTAGATAAAAATCCCCAGAATGGTCAAAATCAAGGTGGAGACAATAGCCTCAATCTTACGAAAACCTAAGTGCATGAGTCCAAGGAGGAGGAAGACATCCAGGATGGTGACCAAAATAGAAAAGAGCAAGGGCCATCCGAACAGCAAATGGAGTGCAATCCCTGAACCAATGACTTCTGCTAAATCTGTCGCCATCAAGGCTAATTCAATCACTATCCAGAGCATATAGCGGAGCCACTTGGGCAAATGCGTCGCTGTTGTCTGGGCCAAATCTTTCCGATGGACAATCCCTAGTTTCCCAGCCATCTGTTGCAATTGCATGGCAATCAAGGAAGACAAGAGAACCACCGACAAGAGCAAGTAACGATAGTGAGCCCCTCCAACAACGCTGGTGATCCAGTTCCCAGGATCCATGTAGCCCACTGCTACTAGGCTCCCCGGACCTGAAAACAATAATAAGGTCCTCCAAAAAGAAGTTCCCTTGGGAACCTTGACGGATTGATTGATTTCTTGGAGCGATTTCCGCTCTAACTGTTCTAAACTCATGATACCCTTCTTTCCATGACGTCACTTCCCCTTGATTATAGCACAAATAAAAGGTTTCGGTAAATTTTCTTTGCATTTTCAAAAAAATATGCCCTTCTTCTCCCCACTTCCCCATTTTCTTCGTATTCCTTTAGCAACTTTTTCTCCTTTGCTCCTCTAAAATGAACCAAATAGCTTCAAAAATGAACCAAATAGATTTTTCCCCCTATCTGACTTCAAAAGCTTGTATACTATTCGTAACTGAAAGATAGCTCAGTTATTTACTCAATAGCAAAGGAAAGAAACTATGATCTATGTCATTGAATACAATTATCCCTCTAAGATGTTGGTCGAACATATTAACAACTATCTAGAGAAAAAACGGGTTCGTAATCTACCAGTCAAGCTGGTCTATAATGGAAATATATCCTATATCGACTATGACTTGAAAAACATTTACTTCTTCTCCTGTCAAGGAAATTCTGGAATCAACGCCTACAAAGAGCTCGAACGCATCCGAAGAAATGATCCCTTCGGACGCATCATTGTCCACTCTAACAAGGTGGACGGACGTAGACTTATGGACCATAAGCTACAAGTCTATGGTTTGATGGAACTAAGCCTTAGTGACTACGGAAAGCCAGACCTCTATTATCAAGAGCTCGACTTCTTGCTCGGCGATCTCTACGAAGAGCTCTGGGAAATGGCGGCAGAAGCCAAGTACGCTGCTGGGAAAAAAACCAATCAGCTCTTCCCACGCTGGGGTCCTGAAATCGGCATTTACCCACCTAAGCGTTATTCCATCCACCTCCGTCAAAATCCAGACGAAGACAATTAACTCATAAAAAGTGGAGCCTGGGGACAGGGTCCATTTTTTATGTTACAATGAACTGGAAATAAAACGAGACGAGAAAAAGGAGACCTTATGAACCACTACGATACCATTGTCATCGGAGGAGGCCCTGCTGGCATGATGGCCACCATCTCTAGTGCCTTCTACGGGCAAGCAACCCTCCTCTTGGAAAAGAACCGCAAACTAGGGAAAAAACTAGCTGGGACTGGTGGAGGTCGGTGCAATGTGACCAACAATGGGAGCCTGGATGATCTCCTAGCAGGCATTCCAGGCAACGGACGCTTCCTTTACAGTGTCTTTTCTCAATTTGACAATCATGATATCATCCGCTTTTTTACAGAAAACGGGGTCAAACTTAAGGTCGAAGACCATGGTCGTGTCTTTCCAGCCTCAGATCGTTCCCAGACGATCATTCAAGCGCTGACTGATAAGATTGCTGAGCTTGGTGGTCAAGTCCGCTGCCAAGTAGAGGTAACCTCTGTGAAAAAAATCGACGGACAATTTGTCATCAAATCCAAAGATGAGACCTGGACTGCAAACCGCTTGATTGTGACAACTGGTGGAAAGTCCTACCCTTCGACGGGCTCTACCGGCTTTGGCCACGATATCGCCCGTCATTTCAAGCACACTATCACGGAACTAGAAGCTGCTGAAAGCCCCCTCCTGACAGATTTCCCCCACAAGGCCCTTCAAGGAATTTCCTTAGACGATGTGACTCTCCACTATGGCAAACACCACATTACCCATGACCTCCTCTTTACCCACTTTGGCCTGTCTGGTCCCGCCGCCCTTCGCATGTCAAGCTTCGTCAAGGGAGGAGAAATCCTAACACTAGACAGTCTCCCTCACTATTCTAAGGAAGAACTCACAGCAATCCTAGAGGAAAATCGTGAGAAGTCCTTAAAGAATGTTCTGAAGGCCTATCTGCCAGAACGCCTGGCGGAATTCTTTGCCCAGGATTTTCCGGAAAAGGTGAAGCAACTCTCTCCTAAAGAAATCGATGCCGTACTAGCGAAAGTAAAGGAACTCCCAATCCCTGTAACAGGGAAGATGTCCTTGGCCAAATCCTTTGTAACTAAAGGTGGTGTCAGCCTCAAGGAAATCAATCCCAAGACCTTAGAAAGTAAGTTGGTCCCCGGTCTTCATTTTGCTGGGGAGGTCCTGGATATCAATGCCCATACAGGAGGCTTTAACATTACTGCTGCCCTCTGTACCGGTTGGGTGGCCGGAAGTCTCCACTATTGACAGCTTTTTCAAAAGATGTTAGGATTATTTTTAGAACAAATCCAGCAACAAACATAAGAGTCGTCTTCTTAGAGATGTCACTTTGCGTTTTTATGGCTATTTAGTTCGTACTAAATAGCCTTTTTCTTTTGTCTATGAAAGAGCCTTTGCTGGCCTTTGCTTTCTTCCTATATTTGAACTAGAAATGGAGAATCCATATGGAAAAATCTCAATGGGGTTCCAAAATTGGCTTCATCCTAGCCTCTGCAGGTTCTGCAATTGGCCTTGGGGCTGTTTGGAAGTTTCCCTATATGACCGCCGCTAACGGGGGCGGAAGTTTTCTTCTCGTTTTTTTGATAGCAACTCTACTCATCGGCTTTCCCCTCTTACTGGCTGAATTTACTCTAGGACGTGCAGCTGGTGTCTCTGCCATTAAAACCTTTGGAAAACTTGGTGGCCGTCGCCTCTACGATGGAATCGGTTGGATTGGGGCCTTTGCCCTGTTCATCCTCCTCTCCTTCTACAGTGTCATCGGTGGCTGGATCTTGATTTATTTAGGGGTTGCCTTGGGAGAGTTATTCCAACTTCTTACAGTTAACGACTACACCCAGCTCTTTGGGGAGATTATTTCAAATCCCTGGTTGGCTCTTGGAGCCCAAGCAATCTTCATTCTCCTCAATGTCTTGATTGTTTCCAAGGGGGTGGAGCAAGGCATTGAAAAGGCCTCAAAATTCATGATGCCCCTTCTCTTTATCATTTTCTTAGTCATGATTGGTCGTTCCTTAACCCTAAATGGCGCTTGGGATGGAGTCAGCTATTTCCTCAAGCCAGACTTCTCCAAGATGACCAGTCAAGGTCTACTCTATGCTTTGGGCCAATCCTTTTTCGCCCTCTCGCTAGGGGTGACAGCCATGTTGACCTATGCTTCCTATTTGGACAAGGACACTGACCTGGTCCAATCCGGGATTTCCGTCGTCTTCATGAATATCGCCGTTTCCATCATGGCGGGCTTGGCGATCTTCCCAGCTATGTCAGCCTTTCAAATCCCTTCTACTAGTGGACCGGGACTCCTCTTTGTAGTCCTTCCACAAGTCTTTGATAAGATGCCTTTTGGAACTCTCTTCTACCTGCTTTTCCTTCTTCTCTTCCTCTTTGCGACTATTACCTCATCCGTCGTCATGTTAGAGATTAATGTCGGGAACGTCACCAACCAAAACAACAAAAAGCGGGCTAAATGGAGCCAAATCATTGGTCTTCTGACCTTTGTATTTGGGATCCCATCTGCCCTTTCCTATGGAGTACTATCCAAGTGGACCCTCTTTGGAAAATCCTTCTTTGATTGCATGGACTTTTTGGTTTCCAACCTCCTCATGCCTTTTGGAGCTCTCTGCCTCTCCCTATTTACAGGCTATATCTTTGATCAAGTCCTAGCCCAAGAAGAACTAAAGGTGGGAGAAGAGAAAACCAAGCACTTCTTCTTCAAGCTCTGGGTTTTCTTGCTTCGCTTTGTGATCCCAATCGTCATCCTCATTGTCTTTATTACACAATTTATCTAAAACAAAATCCACGACTCCTTAGGGATTCGTGGATTTTTCTTTATTTTGTAAGGGAAACACGGAAATCATTGTATTTGTTATAATCAAAGTCTTCATTAAGCCCTGTTACAAATACAATCGGTGTATAATGGCCCTCTTCTAAGATGAAGCCGGGTTTTACCTTCATATTGGCTCCCCCAAGTCCAGCAATCCCTGGAAGAAGGGCATCAAAAGCGCCAGGTTCGTCTGTTTCCCAGTAATAGACATTACCAGATGCTTGAACTGCCTTGGCTTTCGTTGTTGCAGTACGAACAGGATTCAAATCAGCTTGATAAAAGTTCGCTGTTGTAGTGACCGTACCGTCTGCAGCCACGGTCATTTGAACATCTTTGGCAATTTCGGTTGTTCCTGTCCAAGTCCCTACCAGCTCTTCTGGCACCATTTGAGACGAATCTGTGGCCTTATCAGTGCTTGCTGCACCAGATCCTGCAGCGGTTTGACCTGAGTTTCCTGCATCTTGAGAAGCAGCTTGTGCCCCTTCTTGCGAATCCGTTTCAGTAGATTTTGTCTCTTTCTTACCAGAAGCTGCCTTTGTTTTTTTCTGACTAGACTTCACCGTCGTTTGTGCTTCTTTGGCAGAAGATTTGTTCTCTTCTTTTTTTGAACCACAGGCTACGAGTAGGCTTGCAGAAGTTAATCCTAAAAGTGCTAAACTTGTCCATTTTTTCATCATGATGATCCCTCACTTCATTTGATAAAAACTATTATATTACAATATTACTCAATGTCAAGTATTTTTGAAATATTTTTGTAATATTTGTAACAAACAGTAATCTATCTAAAAATTCAGGGGATTCAGGCGACAAGCAAACGTGAGAGGGCAACCAAGACAATCCCGAATAGAACCGTACCCATTAGATTTTTGTAGCGAAAGGCTACTATCATGGTTGGAATGGTTGCGACCAGATCCACCCACCGGACCTGAGGAAGCTGGCCTACTTTCCCCTCTACCAGACTGGAAAGGATCAAGGCAAAAATAATAGCAATGGGGAGGTATTTTAGAAAACGCAGAACTGGATCTGGCAGCCCCCGGTATTTGACCAAAACGAAGGGCAAAATGCGCGGAATCCAGGTGACCACTGCGGACGTCAAAATAACTAAGAAAATCCAACTATTCACGCGCATCGCACATCACCCCCACGAAACAGCCTGTTAAAGTAGCCACTAAAACGGCCAAGGATTGGGTCAAAAAGAAGGTCAAGAGGAAAAAGCTAAAGGCCACAGCACCTAAAACAAGGAGCAAGGTAGCCATCTTCTCCGTCAAACGCATACCTTGAAACTGACCTGCAAAAATCCCAATAAACATAGCAACTAAGGCGAAGTCCAGGCCGAAGGCACTAGGATTGGGCAAGAGAGACCCCAGGGCTGTCCCCAAAATGGTTGAGGAGCCCCAGGCCAGATAACCGACCACATTATTGCCATGCATCCAGGGAACAGTGATCCGGTCACTTTTCAATTTTTCACTCAAATAAACCCCGTAACTTTCATCTGTCAACAAACTACCAATTCCAATATTATGGACCAGGCTAGCCTCCTTAAAATCAGGGGAGGTATGCAGACTCATGAGCATATTACGCAAATTGATGAAAAAGACGGTTAAGGCAATATTCATGAGGGACGAATGAACCGCAATCAAAGAGATCATCGCAAACTGAGAAGCCCCTGCGTAAACCAAGAGACTCATCAAGCCCATTTCTAAAGGGGAGAGATAGGGAGACGCCACCACACCACAGGCCAAGCCAATACTGATATAACCCAAGGCTGTCGGAAGGGCATCCCTGACCCCCTGCTGAAAATTCTTTTCCACTCTTTCTTCCTTTCTTTTTTGATGCTCTCTATTATAACAAAAAAGGGACGGGAATCGTCCTCCCGTCGTTTATGTTCGTTTTTTAACTAATCTAAGTTCTCTTCTATCGGATCAAAAGCAAGGCTAGGCTTAGCATTGAGGTCTAATCTAGCAAAATTTCCCTTATTCCATTCGCTGACACTGGCATAGGCAATCATCCCCGCATTGTCCCCGCAGAGGCGTAGAGGAGGAATGATGACCTTAACATCTGTGATCTCAGAAGCCAGGCGTTCACGTAATCCTTGGTTGGCCGCGACTCCTCCCGCCACCACCAGGGTCTTAACAGGGTATCTTTCTAGGGCTTTTTTAGTCTTGGCCATCAAGATATCCATCACCGCTGCTTGGAAGGAAGCCGATAGGTCTTCCTTGGACAGGCTCTCGCCTTTTTGCTCGGCATTGTGGTGGAGATTGATAAAGGCTGATTTGAGCCCTGAGAATGAGAACTCCAGATTGTCTTCCTTGATCATGGCACGTGGGAAATCGTAGATATCCTGACCCTTATGTGCCAACTCGTCAATCTCACGACCGGCTGGATAGGTCAAGCCCATTACGCGGCCGACCTTATCATAGGCCTCACCCACTGCATCATCACGTGTTTCCCCAACGATCTTATAATCACCCGCCTCCGAGACATAGACCAACTCAGTGTGTCCTCCGCTGACCAGCAAGGCCAAGAGCGGAAATTCTAAAACCTCAACGCTTTGAGCGGCCATCAAGTGCCCTGCCATATGATTGACAGGAATCAAAGGAATCCCATGGGCCCAAGCAAAGGCCTTGGCTGCAGCAAGACCGACCAAAAGAGCTCCAACCAGACCTGGTCCGTAAGTTACCGCAACCGCTGTGACTTCTTCTTCTGTAATTCCCGCTTCTTCTAGCGCTTCCTCAATACAGGCCGTAATGACTTCGACATGGTGCCGACTGGCAACTTCTGGAACCACTCCCCCGAAGCGTTTATGGCTTTCAATTTGGCTGGCAATGACATTGGACAAGAGCTCTGTATCGTTCTTTAAGACGGCGACACTGGTCTCATCACAAGATGTTTCAAATGCCAAAATATATCTATCCTTCATTTGCTTCCCTTTTCATCATAATGGCGTCTTCGGTAGGTGCATGATAATACCCTTTCCGACAACCAATTTCTTTAAATCCTTGTTTCTGATAGAGAGTCCGAGCCGGAGTGTTTCCTTCTCTCACCTCTAAAAAGACCTCTTTCTCCTGAGGAAGGATTTCTAATAGCTGACGAGCAATCCCTCGCCCTTGCCACTCTTTTCGAACAGCAATTTGGACGACCTCTAGCTCATAGAGATTTTCTTGCATGGCCAAGAAGCCGACCAATGCTTCCCCACTATAGGCCAAGGCATACCAATTTTGAGGTTGACCGATATCCGCTAGGACTTGCTCCAAGGTCCAAGGACTTTGTCCATAGACATTGTCTAAGATTTCTACCAACTGAGGGGCTAAATCGAATCGCCCCGCCTCCTTCTCGATTCGGATCATAGGCGTTTGATGTAGGACTGACCGGACTCTTGATGGTCCTTGAGCCAGTTTTCTTCAGCTTCTACCCGCTTGAGGTAGTTGGGCACAAAGCCATGAACGGAGACAGCTTCTTTTGTAAGTCCTAGTCGACCAATCCGTACCGCATCCGGTAGGGTTTCTACCATCTGAGCATTTGGCAAGGCTTCTTGTATCTGTTCACGAAAGGCCTCCACTTCCCCAAGGAAGGTCACCTTTTCAGCTCCCTTTACTCTTTCTAATACGGCTTCAAAAGAAAGGTGAGCCTCCGGGTAGACCAGCTGATCCTCTTGGTAAAAGCCCGCATAGACATGGTTGCGCCGCGCATCCATGACTGGAATGGCCAGACCTTCTATCTCTTCTGGTACCAAGGCTAGTAAGCTCGACACCCCTACTAAGTCAATCTTTAGCGTTTGAGCTAGGGTTTTAGCCGTTGCTACCGCAATTCGTAAGCCGGTATAGGATCCAGGCCCTTCTGCTACTACGATACGGTCCAAATCCGTCGGTTTCCAATCAATGCTGGCCATTAAAAATTCAATAGTAGGCATCAAGGTAATGCTGTGGTTTTTCTTGATCGTCAGTGTCAACTCTGCTAATCGGTTTTCTTCCTCCAAAAGGGCAACGGATAGGGCCTTACTGGAGGTGTCAAATGCTAATACTTTCATGTTTTCTCCTCGTTGTCTGCTTCATATTATACTACAAATAGACGCCAAACGGTAGAGGAAGCACCCTCAGACTGTGAAATCAACTGCTCTCTATCCCTTCTAAAAAAGCGCTTCCTTCTGCTCTCAGAACCCGCTTGCATCTTTTCCTTAGAGCCTATTTATGGTATAATGAATAATAATTGTATCGAATCAGGACAAAAGAAAGCAAGAATAGGTGTCTCAGCTAGCTACTAGCTGTTTCTTTTCTGCTACAGTCCGAACATGTGAAAGGAACCGAAACGAAATGATTTACAAAGTTTTCTACCAAGAAACAAAAGAACGCAACCCTCGTCGTGAAACGACTCATGCCCTCTATCTCGATATTGATGCGAAGAATGAGTTAGAAGGACGCATTGAAGCTCGTCGCCTTGTTGAAGAAAATACATCTTACAATATCGAATTTATCACTCTCTTGTCAGACCAACACCTAGAATATGAAAAAGAGTCTGGCGCATTTGAAATTACGGAGTTCTAATCCATGGCATATACCTTAAAACCTGAAGAAGTTGGTGTTTTCGCCATTGGAGGTCTCGGGGAAATCGGTAAAAATACCTATGGGATTGAATACCAAGACGAAATCATCATTGTGGATGCAGGGATCAAGTTCCCTGAAGATGATTTGTTAGGGATTGATTACGTGATTCCTGACTATTCCTATATCGTTGAAAATATCGATCGTGTCAAAGGTGTCTTGATTACCCACGGGCATGAAGACCACATCGGAGGAATTCCCTTCCTCTTGAAGCAAGCCAATGTGCCAATCTATGCTGGACCTTTGGCCCTAGCCCTTATTCGTGGAAAATTGGAAGAGCATGGCCTCCTTCGTGGTGCCAAACTCTATGAAATCAACCAAAATACGGAGTTGACCTTTAAGCATATTAAAGCAACCTTCTTCCGTACAACCCACTCCATTCCAGAACCTTTGGGGATTGTTCTTCATACGCCTCAAGGAAAAATCGTCTGCACAGGAGACTTTAAATTTGACTTCACACCTGTTGGTGAGCCGGCCGACCTTCACCGGATGGCTGCACTAGGAGAGGAAGGCGTCCTCTGTCTGCTTTCTGACTCAACCAACGCGGAAGTCCCAACCTTTACCAACTCTGAAAAAGTCGTTGGCCAATCCATTATGAAGATTATTGAAGGCATTCATGGACGCATCATCTTTGCTTCCTTTGCATCCAACATCTTCCGTCTCCAACAGGCTGCAGATGCCGCTGTTAAAACTGGCCGCAAGATTGTTGTCTTTGGACGCTCGATGGAAAAAGCCATTGTCAACGGAATTGAGCTTGGCTATATCAAGGTACCACCTGGAACGATTATTGAACCAAGTGAAATCAAAGACTACCCGGCAAACGAAATCCTCATTATGTGTACAGGTAGCCAAGGGGAGCCTATGGCGGCACTGTCTCGTATCGCTAATGGAACCCACCGCCAGGTGCAATTGCAACCGGGTGATACCGTTATCTTCTCATCTAGTCCAATTCCTGGGAATACAACTAGTGTGAATAAATTGATCAATATCATCTCGGAAGCGGGAGTCGATGTCATCCACGGTAAGATTAACAATATCCATACCTCTGGACACGGTGGCCAACAAGAACAAAAGCTCATGTTGCGCTTGATCAAACCCAAATACTTCATGCCTGTCCACGGTGAGTACCGTATGCAGAAGATTCACGCTGGACTTGCGCGTGATTGTGGAGTAGAAAAAGATAACATCTTCATCATGAGCAACGGAGATGTTCTTGCCCTGACGGCTAACTCAGCTCGTATCGCAGGAAGCTTCAATGCTCAAGATATCTATGTCGACGGAAATCGCATCGGAGAAATCGGAGCGGCTGTCCTTCGTGACCGCAAAGATTTATCAGAAGATGGGGTTGTCCTAGCTGTTGCGACAGTTGACTTCAAGTCGAAAATGATTTTAGCTGGACCAGATATCCTCAGCCGTGGCTTCATCTATATGAGAGAGTCCGGTGACCTGATCCGTGAAAGTCAACGCATCCTCTTCAATGCTATTCGAATCGCCTTGAAGAACAAAGATGCCAATATTCAAACCGTACACGGTGCTATTGTCAACGCCCTTCGTCCTTTCCTTTACGAAAGCACGGAACGTGAACCTATCATCATCCCGATGATTTTGACACCAGATGAAGAAAATTAAGTAAAAAGAATGAGGCTGGGACAAAAGTCCTAGCCTCTCAATTGTCTTTGGATTGTCGAGCAAGACGCAGTGGTTGAGTGGGCTCTACTACGCTGATTTCATCAGCTTTTACAGCCCTACTCAACTGTGCGGAGGTGGGACGACGAAATCGAATTCTAACGAATTACCGATTTCTGTCCCACTCTCATTTTCTATCTATGAAAAAAGAGCCAGGTCATCAAACCTAGATCTTTTTCGGATAAATTTGCTTAGTACAAGTCCAAGTAGTTATCAATTTCCCATTGTGAAACAAAGGTTGCATAACTTGCCCACTCGATCCGTTTGGCTTCCAAGAAGCTGGTATAGATATGTTCACCAAGAGCATCCTTAACAACTTCATCTTCGGTCAAAGCTTTCAAAGCATTGTGAAGGGTAGATGGAAGGTCAGTGATTCCAGCTTCTTTACGCTCTTCTGCAGTCATGATGTAGATGTTTTCTTCGATAGGAGCTGGTGCTTCGATTTTGTTCTCAATCCCGTGCAAACCAACTTCCAAGAGAACAGCCATTGCAATATAAGGGTTGGCCATTGGGTCTACTGAGCGCAACTCAAGGCGTGTTCCCATACCGCGTGAAGCTGGTACACGAACCAATGGTGAACGGTTGCGGCCAGCCCAAGCGATGTAAACAGGTGCTTCATAACCTGGAACCAAACGTTTGTAGGAGTTAACGGTTGGGTTCATGATGGCTGTGTAGTTGTAGGCGTGCTTGATCAAACCGCCAAGGAAGTGATAAGCTGTTTCTGACAACTGCATTCCTTTTGGATCATTTGGATCAAAGAAGGCATTGTTTCCTTCAGCGTCGAACAAGGACATATTGCAGTGCATCCCGGAACCAGCAATCCCAAATTTTGGTTTAGCCATAAAGGTTGCATACAAACCATGTTTGCGAGCAATGGTTTTGACAACGAGTTTAAAGATTTGAATCTTGTCACAAGCACGAAGCACTTCATCGTACTTAAAGTCAATTTCATGCTGACCTACGGCCACTTCGTGGTGACTGGCTTCTACTTCAAATCCCATTTGAGTCAAGACATTGACGATCTCACGGCGAGTGTTATCAGCAAGGTCTGTAGGCGCCAAATCAAAATAGCCACCCTTGTCATTCACTTCAAGAGTTGGATCCCCATTTTCATCGAGCTTAAAGAGGAAGAACTCTGGCTCTGGTCCAAGGTTGAAAGATTTGAAGCCAACTTCTTCCATGTGACGAAGGGCACGTTTGAGGTTCCCACGTGGGTCTCCTGCAAAGGGTTCCCCTTCTGTTGTATAGACATCACAAATCAAGCCTGCGACACTACCGTTCTCATCTCCCCAAGGGAAAACCGTCCAAGAGTCCAAGTCTGGATAGAGATACATATCAGACTCATTAATCCGAACAAACCCTTCGATAGAAGATCCATCAAACATGGCCTTGTTTGAGAGAACCTTTTCCAACTGTTCATCTGTCGCTGGAATTTCAACGTTTTTCATGGTCCCTAAGATATCTGAGAACATCAACCGAATAAAGGTTACATTTTTTTCTTTGACTTCGCGACGAATATCTTCAACAGTAATTGACATGTGTGTCTCCTTATGAGTATAGCATTTAGCAAAAAGAATGATCAGCGTAACTGACCATATGGCGATGAGGTTGTATGAAAGCGACTTTGCTGGAGAATGTCACGGTGAAGGGCCTTACGGACATCCTTTTCACTGACAATCTTGGCAGCTTGACGTTGAGCTTCTTTCTCAGCAATCCGTTTTTTAATTCCTGCAATATTAAGGCCTTCAGATAAATAATCCTTAATTTCCAACAGGCGATCCATATCGTTGAGAGAAAACATCCGACGATTGCCCTCTGTTCGATCTGGAGTAATGAGTTGTTGATCTTCGTAGTAGCGAATTTGACGAGCTGTTAAATCTGTCAATTTCATAACACTACCAATCGGAAAGACCGCTAACGTTCGTCTTAATTCCTTTTCTTTCATACAAGACCCCCTTTCTATTCTATTATAACGCAAAAAAAACCGATGTCAAGATTAAAATGTCACATAATCTCACATGGTTTTTTTTCTTTCTTTTATAAAGTCCCGAATCCGATCCACATCTGAATTGACTAAAATCGCAACGAAGACTCCGATAAAGGTTTCAAAGATGCGGGCAAAAACATATAGGAACGTTTCTCCTGTCGGAATGGAGAGGGTGATGATCAACATGGCTGAAACTCCACCGATGATTCCAGCTTTGTTGTTCATAGCGACGTTTGTCATTATGGTTAACATGGTCGCAATGGGCACAAAAATCAGGGTCACCCAAAAAGCATTGTGGAAGAGAATCTTGATCATAAAGAACAGCAGGGCATAAAAACCACCGATGCTGTTACCCATCACGCGCGAAGCTCCGAAGTGAACACTCTTATCAAAATCTTCTCTCAAACTAAAGACAGCTGTCAGCGCCCCAATCTGCAAGCCCCGCCAGCCAAAGATACCAAAAATCAATAGAACCAGAAAAACGGCTATCCCTGTTTTGAAGGTTCGCATTCCTAATCGAAATTTGGAACGGTCAAATTTATGTCGTTTAAAGTAATCCATTGTCCCCTATCTTTCTATCTCTTTTATTCTAACATATTTCTAGAAAGGTTCAAGCGGGGAAATGAAGATCGACTAGCTTCCTTCTACTCACATCCAATAGAAAAAGCACCTTTCGGTGCTTCTTCTATGGTTCATGAGGAACCGTCTTATTTTTCAGTCAATGCTGCAAGTCCTGGAAGAACTTTACCTTCAAGAAGTTCCATTGAAGCTCCACCACCAGTAGAGATCCATGAGAACTTGTCTGCACGTCCAAGGTTGATCGCTGCGGCAGCTGAGTCACCACCACCGATGATTGATTTAACGCCTGGTTGTTTAACGATAGCGTCCATTACACCGATTGTACCAGCTTGGAAGTCAGGGTTTTCAAATACACCCATAGGTCCGTTCCATACAACTGTTTTCGCACCAGTCAAAGCTTCGTCAAATTTAGCGATAGATTTAGGACCGATATCCAAACCAAGGAAACCTGGGTCTACTGCTTCACCTTCAGTGTCTTTCACTTCAGTGTAGTCAGCAAATGCGTTTGCTTCTTTTGAGTCAACTGGCAAGATCAATTTGCCGTTTGCTTTTTCAAGAAGAGCTTTAGCGACATCCAATTTGTCTTCTTCTACAAGTGAGTTACCGATTTCGATACCTTGAGCTTTGTAGAATGTGTAAGTCATCCCACCACCAATAAGAACTTTATCAGCTTTTTCAAGCAAGTTTTCGATCACACCGATCTTGTCTGAAACTTTTGAACCACCAAGGATAGCCACGAATGGACGTTCTGGAGCTTCAACTGCTTCTTGGATGTAAGCAATTTCGTTTTCAAGAAGGAATCCAGCAACTGCTTTTTCAACGTTTGCTGAGATACCAACGTTAGATGCGTGTGCACGGTGAGCTGTACCGAATGCATCGTTTACGAAGATACCATCTCCAAGTGATGCCCAGTATTTACCAAGTTCAGGATCGTTTTTAGATTCTTTCTTGCCGTCAACATCTTCGAAACGAGTGTTTTCAACCAAAAGAACTTGTCCATCTTCAAGAGCGTTAATCGCTGCTTCCAATTCAGCACCACGAGTAACACCTGGAAGGAAAGCAACGTCTTGACCCAATTTAGCAGCCAAGTCAGCCGCTACAGGAGCAAGTGATTTACCTTCTTTGTCTGCTTCTTCTTTCACACGTCCAAGGTGAGAGAAGAGGATTGCACGTCCACCTTGTTCAAGGATGTACTTGATTGTTGGAAGAGCTGCAGTGATACGGTTATCGTTAGTGATCACGCCATCTTTTACAGGAACATTGAAGTCAACACGAACGAGAACTTTTTTCCCTTTCAAGTCAACGTCTTTAACAGTCAATTTTGCCATTGGATATGACTCCTTCTTTTTTTAATACATGATAATTATATCACAAAAGCTGTAAAAGAGGTAGAAAAATCCAATGCTTTTCCCCTCTTATTGACAGTCTAACCAAGAGACCCTATAATAGGGATAAAAAGGAGATATAAATGAAAGAAGGATTATCTACTCAACAAAAAGAAGCCGACAAAGATTTAAATATCTTGGCACTTTTCACCTTGCTTCCACTGATGGGCTTTCTAGCTTTTCAGGAGCCAATCATCAACTTCACTAGAAGCCCAGACCATTCTCTCTGGATTCGCTTAATCGTTCTCGCACTTTGTCAATTTTCTGTAGCTGGCTTGGGAACTAGTGCTGTCCTTATTCGTAGAAAAGAAAGCATACAGAAATATGGACTGGTTAAGAAAAAATTCTTTCCAACTATCCTTCAAACAGTTCTTATTGCCTTACCTCTTCTCATTTTCCTCATAGCTTCAGGTCAGATGCATTCCTATCTTCCTTTTCAATCCATCCTCCTAACAAAAGAAGTCTTATCCAGTCCCTTCCCAACCAATTTCTTGGGCTATCTTCTCATTTCTCTTATTTGGGGATTCTGGGAGGGTTTTAATTATGTTGTGATTGTCCAAAAAATCAACCTCCGCTATCCTCAGTACGTAAAAGGAGTATGGAATCTAGGAGCATTTGTGTGTGCTTTAATCTGCTTGCTCATCCACGGGATGATTGGTTTTGACTCATTGTCACTCTTACAAGAAGGAACTGTTTTCATTCTTATTTATGGAATGCTTCTAGTTCAGAGACGTACAGGAAACGCTTGGGGCTGTATTCTTATTTTTGTCCTCCTTTGGAATGCCTTTTAATATCCTCTAAACAAGATCAAACCTCTCTGGTTTTTACCAGAGAGGTTTTTTTGAGAGTGACTTTTTAAAAGAACGAAAGAATCCTGTAAAAGACTTACTCTTCTTTCCTCTTACCAGCCAAGAGGAAGCCGCCTAAGGCTGCTAAGAGAACAGCTTCTGCTGCAAAGGAAGCTTCTAGGCTTGCCGTATTTGGCAAGTGTTCCGATTGACTTTCTTTGCTTGCATCTTTTGTTCCTTGCTGAACCGTTGGCTGTGAGTTCGCTCCTTGGTGGGCACTTAACAACTGATGGATCTCTTGATCGACCATATCCTTGTGATCTTCCTCTTGATGACCCGGTTGAGTAGAAGTCGTTGGGGCCAACTGATCCACTTGAGATGAATTTGTAGGCTTCAGTGGATTAGCTGGATCCGGAGTCACTGGGGTACTTGGTTGGACTGGCTGATTTGGTTGAGCCGGTTGAACAGGCTGATCAGGTTTAGCCGGCTCCTCTGGTTGGATCGGTTGATCTGGTCCTTCCGTTTTTGCTGACTTATAGACAATCGCATAGTGGGTAAAGTGAGGAGCTGTAAAGATAACGGTATCTCCTTCTCGCTCAAAGGCTAAGGATTGAGGTGCTTGACCTTCTGGGAAGAAGAGAACTTGCTCCACTTCTTTATCCTTATCCACAGGGATTTTCACAAGGGATGGATGCTGGGTATCGACATCCTGACCACTTGCATCGACTCCTTCGATATCAAAGATAGTCGCTTCTCGTCCCTTCAGCTCTTCTTTTTCTGCCTGATTGGCTTCAACTTTCGCGACTCTTAGTCCCTTAATAGCAGTAGGCTCCAAGTTAGAGAATTGAACTTCGACTCCAGTCACAGGGTCTACAAAGACCGCTGGCTTATCTTCTTTCAGGAGCGCAATCAAGGTTTCTAGACCTGTTTTTGCGGTTGCAAGCGCTTCAGGAGTGAGCTCTGAAGAGTCTAGGAGTTCTTTATTTTTCTCAACCAGTGCCTGCAAAGCGTCACCAGAAGGGTGATTTGGCTTACTTGCTAATAGAGCGGTCGCTTCCTCTGTCAGAGCAGAAAGAGCTTCTCTCTCTTTGACTAGATTAGCTTGTCCATCCAAGGCTTTCAAGAGAGCGGTCAATTGGTTCAACTGCTCATTGACTTGATCTTGTGTGCTGGTATCATGCTCTTTCAAGACTTTTTCAGAAGCAGCCATTCCAGCCAACAAGGCTTCTTTGACTTCAGGACTGGCAAATGTAAAGTCTACTTTGGCTTTTGCAGCTTCAGCTTCAGCTAATTTTTGCTTAAGGTATTCATCATTGAGAGCTGGTTTTGGATTAACGAGGACATCAAAGCTTGTGCTAGCTCCTTTGTAATGGATAGTGATGGTTTGACGGCCTTCCTTGCTCGCATCAAAGCCAGTTACTTCAACCCCTTCATCGGTCAAGGCGTGCGTTTCGGTTGTTTCATCATCAAAGACAACTGTAAAGCGTCCGCCTTCTTTTTCAAATGCTTCTCCGACGATATATTCTACTTTTGGTTTGTCGGTCAATTCTAGACCAGCAACTGCTTTTTCACCTGCTTCCTCTGCACTGACCACAAAAACAGTGAGAGTCTTATCCAATTTCTGACCAAGGTAAGAAACTTCTAGGTGTTGTTCTCCAAGCTTGCTACTGTCAAATCCATGAATCTCTACACCTGAGTTGGTGAGGTTGACCAGTTGATCTGCTTGGCCATCTTTATAATGAACACGGAGAGTCGCCCCTTTCAAGGAAAGAGCATCCCCTTCCCGGTAAACCTTCTTGGTCAAACCATCTTCAAATTGAAGTCCCGCAATTTCTTTATCATTTTTTGGAACTTCGATCGCTAGAACATTACTGATATCTTTGCCAGGTTCTTGCGCACGATAGTAGAGAAGAGATGGGGTTGATTCAAAAGCCAGTGGTTTAAAGATCAGATTTCCAGCTTGATTGGCTGTCATGGTCGCAATTGGGCTAGTCGCTTCTTTATCGGCATAAAGAGTCAGTGTGGTATTGGCCGGTACATCTTTGAAGCCGACTTGGACAAAATGATTGCCTAAGTTTTGCGCTGCAGCATGTTTCATCGGGATGTTGACCGTTTCCTTATCCAGACTTTCATACATCTTCCAGTTGTAAATCCGGATGGCTTGCCATGGAGTTCCGTTATCTGCCGTAATGACATGGAGACGCCATTCTTGAGCCTTGATCGGATGATCCAGTGTAATTTCGGACACATGGGCTTTATTGCCACGAACTTCCTTAGCGAGCTTCCATTCACCCGCTTCATCCTTGTAGTAAAGGTCGAAGTCACGGGTATTCATCTTGCCATCATCGACTGACTCCCCACCCGCACCGGCATGGTCCATGACCCATCGAACAATGGTCCGAGGTTGTGTCAAGCGGATATCGACGGTTCCACTCAATTGAGCAGAGGACCATTTATCTGAAAGACTGGTAATGGTACCATTTAACATCCCCTCGATGCCTTCACTACCATCCGCATCTGGGAAGCTTGAACCAATGACTTTGGCTCCGATGACCACGTTTGGTGCTAGGGCTTTTGGAAGACTGGTATCTGACACGGTCATACCCCAATCAAAGGCCACAGTTCCTGCATCTGAACGTTGGCCGTTCTTCCCAACTGCAACGACCTTGAGGTCCTGAGTCGTTCCTTCAGCACTTGCTGAACGGCTAACTTTTGGTAGATAGACGGTTGTCGCAGAAGACCCTGTTAAGAGACGCCAGTTGTCGCCGTCTTTTTCATAGACTTCATAATAATCTGCGTCCGCAACCCCTTTAAAATTAAGGACAGCCTCCGCTTCCTGGGCATTTTGCAGGCGTTTTGCCCGAACAGTCACTTCAGATGGGGCTACTGGTTTTTCTTGGTTGGACGTAATCGACAATTGACCGAGGTTGAACTTGTAATCTTTGACATCTGCATCATGATCAAAGAACATCTTAACGGCATAAATAGTCTTACCCGCCAAGCCTCCCAAATCAAAGGTTTGAGTAGACCAATCCGCACTCGGTGTCAATTCCTTCCATTCGTATTCAGAGTAGTCTTCTTTTGTGGCAACAGCTACCCAAGCAGCAGCTCCGACCCCACCCTTGTGAGACACACTTAATTTTGTCGTTTCTGTCACAGGAATCTTAGTAGAATAGAGCATGACATTTTGGCTGCTATTAGCTTTCAAATCCCCTTCAAAGGTTAAAGAGTTCCCTCCATTGTAGGCTTGATCAAAATCATAGCGACCTTTTAATGGCGTACTATCTTCACTATGCTCTACCCACCAGCGCCATGTTGGAAGGTAGCCAGAAACAGAACGGTAGTTCCACTCCCCTTCTTTAGAAATCTTGCCATCCACAAACCAATGTTTGCCGTGGCCTGTATTAAAGGACGTATTGAAATCAGCACTTGTAATTGGAGTTTTATCCACTACTAGATTGGACATCCCGTACCAAGATTGGTCTGCTGGTTTTCCTTTGGTCGGATCCCCTTGGAAACCAGTCCAGAATAGATCTTCATGGGTATGGTAACCTTCTCCTGTCTTTCCTAGACCTGTAATGGTATCAGGTGCATAAAGCCCAAGAGATAGACGCAACTTGCCATGCTCATCTAGAATCGCATTCCAGTCGACATTGGTCTTATAAGAACCTCCTTTTTGAAGTTCGAGACCCGCTAAAACATCATAAGGATTGCGGTTAATCCATTTGGCTGTACTAATCGAATAATCAACTTCTGATTTGCCCCAGTTAAAGTTGGCAAAGAAGGTATCCACAGGATTTTCCCCGTTTTCAGGCTGCATGAAATTGTAGTTGTACTCACCCAGTGCATTTTCATGGTAGCGACCATATTCATAGGTCATAGCATCATACCAGGAATACTTAATCGGATAGTTCAGACTCTTCGCATACTCCTTAGTATAAAGAAGGAAATCTCTTAATTTTGGCCCCAAAGGCTCTACTAAGTTCCCTGTTGTTTCTTGGTTGATAAAGTAGCCATCAAAACCATAGTACTTGGCTAGATCAACCAATTTACGAGCAATCGGGAATGTTTTAGAGCCTTCACTATCTTCTTTCAAGGTTTCTGCAAAGCGCTCTTGATCCTTGATGCTACTAGACCAGTTGTAAAAGAGTGTTCCATAAATAGGCACACCATTTCTATGAGCCGCATCAATCACGTCTGCTGAAGGGACAAGTCCTTCCCAAAAGACCATAGAATCCAAATATTGCCAGTAGTCAAAAGCATAAGCCTTAAACTCTTCCCCACCGACGGAAGCATGATCCTTAGCCTTTGAGTTCATGTTAGAAAGGGCTTGGATCTTTGCATCTGGGTTGGCTTGCTCGTTGATTTGCTTCCCTTGAAAACGACTCGCAAGTGGGACACTTGCTCGGTTCATATCGTCATCCACTCGTTTTCCTGGTTCCCACTTCAAGAGATCGTCCCAGGTATCGAACTTAACTTCTTTCGGTCTTAATTGTTTTTCTTCATTGGTTGGTAAATCTTCTACTTTTTCTGCGACTGCTTTTGGTTGTTCCGTCGCTGAAACGGCTGGAGTATCTGTCGTCGTCGGGCTAGCTTCTGTGCTTGCAGGACCTGATTCTGGAGTTGCTGGAGTTGCTACCTCAACTGGTTTTGCTGTTTCTGCAGTTGGCAAAGCAGCATCTGCAGTGTAGACTCCCGCTTCTCTGATCAAATGATTGACATCTTCCGTATTTGCTGTGGAAGCTTCTAAGGGTTGTTCATTAGTCGCATGCGTCTCATCTGCTGAGACTGCCCCCGTTCCTAAAAATGCCAATCCAATCAATGCAGAACATACTCCCACACTAAACTTTCGGATACTAAAACGTTGTTGTTTTTCAAATTGATGACCTTTCATCTTGACCTCCTCAAATGGATTTTTTCTTTTTCTTGAGCGATTTCCATTGGCTCCTTCCTCTACGACTTGTAATCGCTTTCATTTCTTTGTATTAGAAATCTCCAATCAAGAATAGGATACCGAATCCAGTTAACACTGTCAATCCATTTTGGCAAGTCCTATAATATGATGAGGAAGGTCTAAAAAAAGTACAAAAAAAGAGGAGGTTACCCTCCTCTCATCATACAGATGAATTATTTAGCAATTTTTGCGAAGTATTCAAGAGTACGAACAAGTTGTGCAGTGTAAGACATTTCGTTGTCATACCATGAAACAACTTTAACCAATTGTTTACCGTCAACGTCAAGAACTTTAGTTTGAGTTGCGTCAAACAATGAACCATAAGCCATACCTACGATATCTGAAGATACGATTGGATCTTCTGTGTAACCGTATGATTCGTTAGCTGCTGCTTTCATAGCCGCATTTACTTCATCAACAGTAACGTTCTTTTCAAGAACTGCAACCAATTCAGTAACTGATCCAGTTGGAGTTGGAACGCGTTGTGCAGATCCGTCCAATTTACCGTTCAATTCTGGGATTACAAGACCGATAGCTTTAGCAGCACCAGTTGAGTTAGGAACGATGTTAGCTGCACCAGCGCGAGCACGACGAAGGTCACCACCACGGTGTGGTCCGTCAAGGATCATTTGGTCACCAGTGTAAGCGTGGATAGTAGTCATCAATCCTTCTACAACACCGAAGTTATCTTGAAGAGCTTTAGCCATTGGAGCCAAGCAGTTTGTAGTACATGAAGCACCAGAGATAACTGTTTCAGTACCATCAAGAATGTCATGGTTAGTGTTAAATACAACTGTCTTAACATCGTTTCCACCAGGAGCAGTGATAACAACTTTCTTAGCTCCACCTGGGTGCAAGTGTTTTTCAGCAGCTTCTTTCTTAGCAAAGAAACCAGTTGCTTCAAGAACGATTTCTACACCGTCGTTAGCCCAGTCGATTTGTTCTGGATCACGTTCAGCAGAAACTTTAACGAATTTACCGTTAACTTCGAATCCACCTTCTTTAACTTCCACAGTACCGTCGAAACGACCTTGAGTTGTGTCATATTTCAACAAGTGTGCAAGCATAACTGGATCTGTAAGGTCGTTGATGCGAGTAACTTCAACACCTTCTACGTTTTGGATACGACGGAAAGCAAGACGACCGATACGACCGAAACCGTTAATACCAACTTTAACTACCATTCGTGATTTCCTCCTTATGAAAATCAAAAAATTTTTTATGTGAAAAGAGTAACTTGATAGGTTACAAATCATCTTTCAACAATATTATTATATACTTTCTTCCCCTAAAATGCAACTGATTTCATTAGGATTAGAAATATTACACAAACTTTCATATTCATTTTCACTATCTCTTATGAGGAAGAGGCCTTAAGTTCTTTTCGAATCAAAAAAAGCTTTCCTCCTATGAGGAAAGCTTTTAGCTAGACGGTAAAATTATGCTTCACCTTTAGCTTTTTTAATGATTTCTTCTTGTACTGATTTCGGTACATCTTCGTAGTGGTCAAATACCATCATGAAAGTACCACGTCCTTGAGTTGCAGAACGAAGGACAGTAGCGTAACCGAACATTTCAGCAAGTGGTACATAAGCACGAACGATTTGGCTTGCACCGTGTGCTTCCATACCGTCTACACGTCCACGACGAGCAGTTACGTGACCCATAACATCCCCAAGGTTTTCTTCAGGAACTGTGATGGTTACAAGCATCATTGGTTCAAGGATAGCTGGTTGTGCTGATTTAGCTGCTTCTTTAAGAGCAAGAGATGCAGCGATCTTGAAGGCAGTTTCAGATGAGTCGACATCGTGGTATGATCCATCGTAAAGCTTCGCTTTCACGTCAACCATTGGGTAGCCAGCAAGAACACCGTTAGCCATAGATTCTTGAAGTCCTTTTTCTACTGCAGGGATGAATTCACGTGGAACCACACCACCGACGATCGCATTTTCGAACTCGAATCCTTTACCTTCTTCGTTTGGAGTAAATTCGATCCAAACATCACCAAACTGACCTTTACCACCAGATTGACGTTTGAAGAATCCACGTGCTTGTGTAGAAGCGCGGAATGTTTCACGGTAAGATACTTGAGGAGCACCAACGTTTGCTTCAACCTTGAATTCACGTTTCATACGGTCAACAAGGACATCCAAGTGCAACTCACCCATACCAGAGATAACTGTTTCACCAGTTTCAGGGTTTGTTTCAACGCGGAATGTTGGATCTTCTTCAGCCAATTTTTGAAGGGCGATACCCATCTTATCTTGGTCTGCTTTAGATTTAGGCTCAACCATCAATTGGATAACTGGTTCTGGAACTTCGATTGACTCAAGGATAATTTTCGCTTTTTCATCTGTCAATGAGTCACCAGTTGTAGTATCTTTCAAACCAACGGCAGCAGCGATATCTCCAGAATAAACTGTTTCGATTTCCATACGAGTGTTGGCGTGCATTTGAAGGATACGTCCGATACGTTCACGTTTACCTTTAGATGTGTTCAATACGTAAGAACCTGAGTTCAAGACACCTGAGTAAACACGGAAGAATGTCAAACGACCTACGAATGGGTCAGTCATGATCTTGAAGGCAAGAGCTGCAAATGGCTCTTCATCAGATGCTGGACGTTCTTCTTGTTCGTCTGTATCAGGGTTTACACCCTTGATTGCAGGGATATCAAGTGGGCTTGGAAGGTAGTCAAGGACTGCGTCCAACATCAATTGAACCCCTTTGTTCTTGAAGGCAGAACCACACAATACTGGGAAGAATTCAACATTGATAGTTGCTTTACGGATAGCAGCCTTCAATTCTTCGTTAGTGATTTCTTCACCTTCAAGGTATTTCATCATCAAGTCTTCATCAGTTTCAGCAACTGCTTCAACCAATTTTTCACGGTATTCTTGAGCTTGGTCAAGGTATTCAGCTGGGATATCTTCTTCAAGAATGTCTGTACCAAGGTCGTTGGTGTAGATTTCAGCTTTCATCTTGATCAAGTCGATGATTCCACGGAAGTCATCTTCTGAACCGATTGGCAATTGAATTGGGTGTGCGTTTGCTTGAAGACGATCATGAAGTGTGCTTACTGAGTAAAGGAAGTCAGCACCGATTTTATCCATCTTGTTCGCAAATACGATACGAGGAACACGGTATTCAGTTGCTTGACGCCAAACTGTTTCTGTTTGAGGCTCAACACCTGATTGTGAGTCAAGAACCGTTACAGCACCGTCCAAAACGCGGAGTGAACGTTGTACTTCGATCGTGAAGTCCACGTGTCCTGGTGTGTCGATGATGTTAACACGAGTGTCTTTCCATTGAGCGGTTGTCGCAGCAGATGTGATGGTGATACCACGTTCTTGCTCTTGCTCCATCCAGTCCATTTGTGACGCACCTTCGTGAGTTTCACCGATTTTGTGAATCTTACCAGTGTAGTAAAGGATACGCTCAGTTGTAGTTGTTTTACCAGCATCGACGTGGGCCATGATACCGATATTACGAGTTTTTTCAAGTGAAAATTCGCGTGCCATGAGGTTTTGTTCTCCTATATTTTTTATTTCTATACTATTATAACATGATTTAACAAAAACGGATAGGCAGGACCTACCCGTTCTCATTGTTTATCCTGTTTTTTGTTGGTTCCAACTTGTAGATAAGTTGAGTTGGGTTCAAAAGCTGATGATGCTTAATTAAACCCGGGCTAAAAGCTCGGAAAATAGATAAGCTCTCCTAGAATCTTTGATTCTTCGTCAAGCTTCCTAATTTTCAGTCGCTTTTTTAACGCCCTCAGTATCTTGATCTTACCAGCGGAAGTGTGCGAAGGCACGGTTAGCTTCAGCCATACGGTGAGTGTCTTCACGTTTCTTAACTGCTGCACCAGTGTTGTTTGCAGCATCCAAGATTTCTTTAGCAAGGCGATCAACCATTGTGTGCTCACCACGTTGACGAGCGATGGTTACCAACCAACGAAGTCCAAGTGTTGTACGACGTTCTGGACGAACTTCAACTGGGACTTGGTAGTTAGATCCACCAACACGACGTGCACGTACTTCAAGTACAGGCATGATGTTTTCCATTGCTGTTTCAAATACTTCAAGCGCGTCATTTCCAGTAACTTCTTTGATTTGCTCAAAAGCACCGTAAACGATTGAAGCTGCTGTACCACGTTTACCATCAAGCATAACGCGGTTGATAAGACGAGTAACTAGTTGTGAATTGTAAAGCGGATCTGGCAATACATCGCGCTTTGGAGCTCTATTTTTACGACTCATTTCTCTTTATCCCCTTTCCTTATGCTTTTGGACGTTTAGTACCGTATTTAGAACGGCCTTGTTTACGATCGTTAACACCTGCAGTATCAAGTGCACCACGGACGATATGGTAACGTACCCCTGGAAGGTCTTTTACACGTCCACCGCGAAGAAGCACCACGCTGTGCTCTTGCAAGTTGTGTCCGATACCTGGGATGTAGGCAGTAACTTCGATCAAGTTGCTCAAACGTACACGAGCGAATTTACGAAGGGCAGAGTTAGGTTTTTTAGGTGTCATTGTTCCAACACGAGTTGCAACACCACGTTTTTGTGGTGAAGAAACGTTTGTTTGAACTTTTTTATGACTGTTGTAACCAACGTTCAAAGCTGGTGATTTAGATTTTTCTACTTTTGATTTACGCGGTTTGCGAACCAATTGGTTAATTGTAGGCATCTACATTCTCCTGTATTTTTTTATTTTTGGTGATGATACACTTGGTGACAGCTATCATCCGTGTGTACTTTTGCAACATTTGTCAGCACGTCCCTGTACACTCTTGAGAGACCAAAAGTAAAAAGTACCGTCTATTATTGTAACATAGCGGTACTTTCACTGTCAAGATTTTTTTATCTTTTTTGCACGATTGCTTCTTCTTAAAATCGCGCTAGATTATTGTTCAGTTTGTTGCGTTACAGCTGGTGTGGTAGCATTCGAAAGCTGAGGAACCTCATTGGACTGATACTGAGGGACTTCTGCGGGAACGACTTGTTGAGGTTGAACTGTTTGGCTAGCTTGATTCGTATCAGTTGATTGAGTATTCTGATTGGTTTGCATTCCGTAATAGTCTACAATGTACTGAATACGAGCTTGAAAGGCCTGTTTCTTGGTTTCATCCTTCACTTTTTCTACAGCCTCTTGCGCAGCGGTTAAGGTTTCTTGAGTTGCTGTGGTTTCAAAATGAGCGACTGCTTTTTCAGCAACTTCAAGGATTTTCGCTTCCTCTTCTTCTTTGGCTTTTTTAGGGTCTTTCTTCTTAATAGGAAGAGAACCTGTTTTTTTGGTTTCTTGTTTTACCACTGTGACCTGGTCTGCAGAATTTTTACGAACCGTATAAAGCCCACCGACAAGAACTCCAGTCAAGATGAATATCGTTGCCAATCGAAGCCATAGGGGACTACGATCAAAACGGTCTAAAATTGTTTTCATTTTCCTTTCTCCCTCTCCAGCCTTAGTTCTTATCGAAAATATTTCCGATTTCTACATCAATTTTATTTTCTGCTACATCAATGTTGGTCACACGTAGAAGTGACTTGTGATCGAATAAATCTTTACTTCTAGCCGAAGCATTGTCCGCAAAAATAGCAACTCCTGCCAACTCTGAATCGAACTCAGCTAAGAGGCTAACCATCCCACTGATCGTTCCCCCTCCTTTAAGGAAGTCATCGACAATCAGGACACGGCTTCCAGCTTTCAAACTACGTTTGGATAGGAACATTTTCTCAATCCGATCGCCACTGGAACCAGATACGTAGTTGACACTGACCGTTGAGCCTTCTGTAATTTTCAAATCGCGTCGTACAATGACAAAAGGAACATTTAAGACATTCGCTACCGCATTTGCTAATGGGACACCCTTAGTGGCCACCGTCATGACAGCATCGATTTTTTGATCTCGGAAGGCCTTGGCAATAATGCGACCAATATTATTTAAGATTTTTGGATCACTTAGCAAATCCGAAAGGTAGATATAACCACCTGGTAAAATCCGGTTACTTTCTGACAATTGATTGCACAAGTTTTGGACAATTTCTTTTGAATCTGCATCCGAAATCGATGGTGTAAAGATGACCCCTCCACCTGCACCGGTAAGAGTTTCAATGCTTCCAATTTCCATTTCTTCAAAGGCCCGTTTAATAATGACAATGTCCTCAGAAATAGATGATTTGGCAGATTCGTATTTTTCGGCAAATGTATTTAAACTCGTCAATTCGTAGGGATGATTAATCAAATAATTCGAGATCACAACCATCCGCTCACTTCTTCTTAGCTTCATTTTCTCTCCACATAGTTTTTTATTGTATTATACCATATTATACCAAAAAACGAACGTTGTTAGTCTCACAACATTCGTTTTTGGTTTTTTTACTAACAAACTAAGAGTAATATTTTCATCGCCAGTTTATTAGGAATCTTTTAAATTTGGCTTATAGAAGGAGCGGTTGTCCAAGGCAAAAATCTTATTGGTCATTTCACCAGGGCCTACTAAAGCTAAGGCAGAAGTCATCATCATCATTTCTGCATCTAGGTTATCAATCATATGGATGATCTCGGCTTCCATGATTTTTGGACGAACCGGGCTACCATATTCTAGTAGACCATGGTGACTCAAAATCACATGGCGCAACACAATCACATCTTCTTTTTGATCATCAATCTTTAACTCTTGTAAGACCTTGGTAATTTCTTCATCGATTAGAGCAATGTGCCCGATGAGGTTTCCTCGAACCGTATATTCCGTATTTTCAGGGCCTGAGAGTTCCAGTACCTTGGCAAGATCATGGAGCATGATGCCGGCATAGAGGAGACTCTGATTTAATTGAGGATACACCTGAGAGATGCTCTCAGCCAAACGAACCATGGTGGCTGTGTGATAGGCTAAGCCAGTCTCAAAAGCATGGTGGTTGGTTTTGGCCGCAGGATAAGAGTAGAACTCTTTGTCGTACTTGCTGTATAGCGCCCGCACCACACGTTGCCAAACTGGATTTTCTATTTTGAAAATCATCCCCGATAGGTAATCTTTCAAATCGACTGGATTTACCGGAGGCTTTTCCTTAAAGTCTGCTGGATTCGATGGCTCCCCACTTTGAGGCAACCGCAAGGTCAACTGATTGACCTGGGGCGTATTGTTGTAGACTTCCCGACGGCCACTCATATGAACCACGCGCCCAGCCTGAAATTGCTCCACATTATGTGGCTGAGCATCCCACAATTTTCCTTCGATCGTGCCTGTCTCATCTTGGAAGACAAAGGCAAGATAATTCTTTCCAGCACGTGTCTGACGAACATCTGCTGACTTAATGAGGTAGAAGCCTTCAAACAATTCGTCTTTTTTCATTTGATTAATTTTGACCATCATCTTCTCCATCTTCTAAATTCAATAGGCTTGCTATATCTAGATTCTCTGACGTTTCAATGTTTCGGAGTGTGCGCTCGATAGCATTTGTTCTTCGGTTTAAGAGGTCATCAATATTACCAGAGGCATGCTTCAACTGCCGTTGGGTCTTTTCTAAAACGCCTCCAAATTTTTGGAACTCCGTCTTGACGGATGCAAGGACCTTGCTAATATCATCTGCACTTCGTTGAATATTCAGGGTCTTAAATCCAACCGATAAGGAATTTAACAAGGCTGAAAGCGTACTTGGCCCCGCGACGACAATCTGCTCCTCTCTTCGGAGGCGATCAAAGAAGGCTGGGTCGCGGACCACTTCTGAATAGAGCCCTTCCGTCGGTAAAAAGAGAATCCCAAAATTAGTAGTGGCAGGTGGATAGAGGTATTTTTGATGAATGTCCTTGGCAAATTGTTTGATACTAGCCAATAGGAGTTTGCGACACCGTTCAATCTCCTCTTTCTCCCCACTTTCATAGGCTTCTTCCAGTCGGTAATACCCCTCCAGAGGAAACTTAGAGTCGATTGGCAGATAGACGTATTCCCCTCTGACCTGACCAGGCATCTTGATAGCGTACTCGACGCGTTCGCTGGAATGGGGAACTGTTACAAACTCTCTTTCATATTGGGCGGGAGTTAGGATATCTTCAATGATCTGGCCGAGTTGGAGTTCTCCCATAATCCCACGGGTTTTCGTATTAGAAAGAACCTTATTGAGACTTCCTACATCTCTAGCGACCGTCTGCATTTCCCCAAGACCTTTATTGACCGACTCCAATTGTTTGGAGACTGTCTCAAAAGAGGTTTGAAGACGACTGTGCAAGGTTTTTTCCAACTTTTCTTCGACCGTTTGACGCATCTGCTCCAACCGCAAATCATTGGAAGCTTGAATCTGTTGCATCCGCTCGTCCGTTTTGTCTCGGTTTTTAGTGAAATTCTCAGCAAGTTCTGCTCGTAAAGCAGTCGTTTGCTGATGCATTTCTGTCCGTAATTCCATAAGACGGTCACTGATCGCCATCTCTATCTGCTGGCCAGTGATTTGCTGAGCTTGTCGCTCTCTCTCAAATCGGTAATCCAGCTGATCAGAAAGATGATCTTCTTGGTCCTCCAGTAAGTCACGGACCTGTTTGTTATCAGCTGTCCGTTGCTGGTAGAGCAAGAAGAGCAAGACAAGATTTCCCACTCCTAATACAAAAAGGATTAATTCCATCTTATTTCCCATCCTTGCTATAAATGATAAGGGCGTAGCCTCGATCAACAGTTAAGGTAATCGGCTGATTGATAAACTCGTTGGAACCATAAATAGCCTTTTTAAAATAATTGGTCTGATTTAAGGGATACTTGGCTCCTTCAATCTGGATGAAAGCTCCCTCAACTGGCATAAAAGCTACATAGGTATAGCCTGCTATAGGTAGAATGGTATGGCGGCCTGCTGGGCGATAGCAGAGATAATTTTGTTGGTCTATCAAGTAAAGTTGCGACATAAAGGGTGCAATCTCTGGATCGCTAGGCAAAAAAACGCTGGCCAAGTGGTGATCCAGGCGACCACCAAAGGCTCCAAAGATTAGAATGTCCGCTTGAGGCCAACCTTCTAACACTTCCTTAATCGCCAATTCCAGATCCGTATCATTTTTTTCTGCTACCGAAGTCCGTAATTCGTGAGCCGCAGATTGAATACTCTGGAATTCTTCTGGCTCGACAGAGTCAAAATCTCCAACTGCTAAAGAAAGTTCCAATCCTTGCTCTAATAGGAAAAGACAGCCTGCATCCACCCCAACATAAATATCCAAGTCTAGCGGAATGGTTTCCACTCGGCCTCCAGCTACAATCGCAACCTTAGTCTTGGATGGCTGCTCGAAGGGTTTGAACTCGTTCATTCACATCTCCATTAAACACATAGGAACCTGCTACAAAGACGTTTGCCCCTGCTTCTTTCGCAGCGTGAATCGTCTTATCATCAATCCCCCCATCGACTTCAATATCGAAATCCAAGCCTTTTTCTTCACGCAATTGAACCAATTGACGAATCTTATCCATAGTCTCTGGCAGGAAGGCTTGCCCACCAAATCCTGGGTTGACAGTCATGACAAGTACTTGATCTACCAAGTTCAAGATGTGTTGGATACTTTCAACAGGGGTTCCTGGATTGATGACCACACTTGGTTTTACCCCTGCCAAACGAATTTTTTGAAGGGCGCCATGGATGTGTGGAGTCGCTTCGACGTGAATGCTAATGATATCTGCTCCGGCACGCGCAAACTCTTCGATATGTTGCTCAGGATTGGTAACCATCAAGTGGCAGTCAAACACTAGCTTGCTGTGAGGACGCATACTAGCAACTACACCAGCACCAAAGCTGATATTAGGCACAAAGTGGCCGTCCATCACATCGATATGGGCGTACTCCGCACCAGATGCTTCCAATTTCTTCAATTCACTTTCAAAATTTGCATAATCTGCACTCAAAATAGAAGGGGCTAATTTGTTTGTTTTCATATTCTTCAGGTCTCCTTATTTGGGTAATTTTTTCGATACTTTTTTGTAGGTTTCTCGCTTATTTTCAATCTCGCTTAAGAACTGTAAGTAATTCTCATAGCGGAAGGAAGCTATGATCCCTTCCTCGACAGCAGGCTTAACAGCACAGGATGGTTCATGTGTGTGGGTACAAGTACGGAACTTACAAGCCTGGCTCACCTTGGCGATATCTGGAAAAGCATGATTCAGATCTTCCGCATTATCGACTTCATAATCTAGAGAGGAGAAGCCAGGAGTGTCCGCAATTTTGCCCCCATTGAGATCATAAAAGCTGACGGCTCG
Organism: Streptococcus sp. SCPM-O-B-23252 (M501); assembly: GCF_058200355.1. Taxonomy (NCBI): domain Bacteria; kingdom Bacillati; phylum Bacillota; class Bacilli; order Lactobacillales; family Streptococcaceae; genus Streptococcus; species Streptococcus sp. SCPM-O-B-23252 (M501). The sequence continues at coordinate 30,034 of NZ_JBYQGS010000001.1, read as the reverse complement.
CGTCGTATGCCGACCTCGTCCAAGACTGTCGGAGATTTCTCCTGTCTCTAGTTCCAACTCCGGAGCCAAGGTATTCAAGAGGGTGGATTTCCCCACTCCTGTTTGGCCCATAAAGACCGTCACCTGATCCTTCAAGAGAGGCAAGAGCTCTTCCTTGTCCGTGACAAAGTCATAGCCCATTTTGCGATAGACTTCCTGGAAAGGAAGCATCTGAGCTGGATCTTCTAGTAAGTCCATTTTTGAAATATAGACAATCGGATGAATCACTTTTTGTTCCAAGAGGACTAAAAAGCGGTCCAATAAATTAACATTAAAATCCGGCTCTTTGGCAGACATGATGACGACAGCCTGATCTATATTCACAATGGGTGGGCGGACTAAGCTATTCTTTCTTGGGAATATTTTTAAAATATAGCCTTCCGAATTTTCTTCAGCTGAAAATTCTACCTTATCTCCAACATAGGGAGTTTGTCCCTTTTTCCGGAAATTTCCTCGGGCGCGTGTTTGGTAAATTTCTCCCTCGCACTCCACATAATAAAAACCGGCCAAGGCTTTAACAATCGTTCCTTGCAACTGGCACTCCTTTAAAGTTAATACTACCATTATATCAAAAAATATACGATAACGCTTGCGAACCTTAAATTCTATATATATTAGGATTTTATATTACCTTAAGACTCCGTACAGAATCACTATATAAATTCTGTTACTATTTTTTCTTGGCTTTTCTTTTAAAAAGAGTATAATAGAACTATGCGGAGGTGGTGGAACGGCAGACACGCATGCTTCAGGCGCATGTGCCCCTTCGGGCGTGAGGGTTCAAATCCCTTTCTCCGCATCTTGGAAAGGTGGCTCAGCTCGGTACGGCACCGGACTCGAAATCCGGCAAAGATTTTCTTCATGCGCGGGTTCAAATCCCATCCTTTCCTTCCATCATTCAAAAAGACATGAGATTCATATCTCATGTCTTTTCTATTATTTTATTCCTGCTTCTAGAAGTCCGTCAGCCAAACGAGCGAAGTCTTCTAAGCTAAGGGATTCTCCTCGTACAGAAGGTTGCAGGCCTGCAGCTTGAATCCCTCCTTCCAGTTTGGCTTTGATTTCTTCAGTCTTGCCAAAGCGACTGGTCAAGTTGTTCCATAGAGTCTTGCGGCGGTGGACAAAGCTAGCCTTGCTGACAGAGAAGAAGAAATCTTCATCCTTGACTGCCACTGCTGGTTCTGGGCGACGCACCATCTTGAGGATGGCAGAATCGACGTTTGGCGCTGGCACAAAGACGGTGCGAGGCACGATAAAGGCTACTTTAGCGGTCATATAGTATTGGACTGCAATGGACAAAGACCCGTAAGCTTTGGTATTAGGTTCGGCTGAAATACGGTCTGCCACCTCTTTTTGCATCATAACCACAAATTCTTGGAAAGGAATCTTGGATTCGATCAAGTGCATAAGGATGGGAGTCGTGATGTAGTAAGGAAGATTAGCCACTACCTTGATCGGAAGCTCTGGATTTTTGAACTCTGCGATGTACTGGTTGAGGTCTACCTTGAGGATGTCTTGGTTGACAACCGTGACATTGTCAAAATCACGCAAGGTATCCGCTAAGATAGGCACCAAGCGGTCATCAATCTCAAAGGCCATGACTTCTGCGGCATTTTCTGCCAAAAACTCCGTCAAAGCTCCAATTCCGGGACCAATTTCGATGACATTGACTGTTTTATCAATCTCAGCCGTATCGACAATCTTTTGAAGGATATTGGTATCGGTCAAGAAGTTCTGACCGAAGGATTTTTTAAAGGTAAAACCGTGACGCTCTAGCACTGTCTTGGTCACGCTATAATCTGCAATTCTCATTTTTTCTCTTTTCTAATCCGTTTAGTGTGAGACATACTCTCTCTTTTTTCTCCGCAGGCCAGTCTAACAGTCTTCTACAAAGGCATTCTGCTCCGCTTGGTAAACATAAGCTTCCCCGTTCTTATCTAAGACGGTTTCCAACAAGGGCTCCATTTCCAAGGCGTCTTCAAGACTGATGATGGTAATCTTAGACGGATCGTCCAAGTCTTCCTGGGACTCATAACCTGTAAAGAACTGCCAACCACTATCTTGTGAATGATGAGGGACATCGTGAATCGCCCAATTAATCTCACGTCGTAGGAAGCAATCCTTGGTAATCATGGCCCCTTTTTGCGTATCAAGATTCAGCGGAGGAACCATCAGACTGGCGATATGTTCCTGGGCAAATTCCAGCTCATCTCCAAGCTGGATGGTGGTAATATAAGCCGGTTGATTGGTTAAACATCCTTTGAACTTCCCATCGCGGATTTCAGTGAGTTCGACCCACATACGCTCTGCTCGACACCCATTCTCCAAGACTGTATCCAGCACAAAGATGAGGCGAACCTGGTCCCCAAGCTTCAATTGGTTGATTTCTTCTTGACTTGGAATCAAAAAATGCCGTGGATTCTTTTGATGTTCTGCGTGAACATTCTCCAAAGAAAATCCTATCACTTTTTTCTTATCTGTAAACAGGTCGAACAATCCCATCTTCCACCTCTATCTCTTTTTTAATAACTGGCCATCGTTTCTTCGACTTGCGCTAAACAAATTCCAAACAACTCCAAGCGATTGAGCAGTTGTTTGCCATTGCAGTAGCCGATGCGCAAGGCTTCTCCTAGATATTCCCGTCGTTTGCGACTTTCACTGCCCATCAGCAGACCGAGTCGCATCAGATCTGATTTGGTAATATCAAAGAAATGCTCATCTTTATAGGAGCCCACCAGTCCAGCAAGGGCTTTTTCCAAGTCTTCAAAGCTGGCATGCTCGACTCCCAAGGAACGGCCCTTGGTTTTTGATTTGGGTACTGCTTCGCCACGATTTAAAAAGGCATGCTTGGCCTGCGGAATTTCTTGCATGATGATCTTACGAATGCGCTCCCCATTGTAATCCGGATCCGTAAAAACTATGACTCCACGCAACTCCTGCAAGGTGGCAATTCGTTCTAGGTCATCATGATTAATGGCGGATCCACGTGTCTCATAGGTATCCACCTCATAATAGCGTTTCAGATTGGCCGTATCATCCTTGCCTTCAACAACAATCACTTCTGGTATTTTTCTTTTCTCAGTCAAGGCCAAATACCTTTCTCGCATTGTCATAGGTGGCTTGAGCTATTTCTTCTGTTGTCAAGCCACGTAGTGTTGCAATATGATCCACTACATAGCGGGTGTAGGCTGTTTTATTTTCCCGGCCCCGCTTAGGAACTGGTGCCAGATAAGGGGCATCTGTCTCAACCAATATCTTATCAAGCGGAAGGCCAGCTGCCGCTTCTTGGACATCTGTCGCCTTCTTAAACGTCACCACTCCAGAGAAGGAAATCATCATTCCCAGATCCATGAAACGTTTGGCTTCTTCAAGACTACCGGAGAAAGAATGCATGATGCCACCGCGCGGGCCCACTCCTTCACTCTTGATAATGGCGTAGGTATCTTCGAGAGCATCACGCGTATGCACTACAAAAGGCAAGTCCAAGTCCTTAGACAGTTGGATCTGACGGCGAAAAACCTTTTCTTGAACGTCTTTTGGTGCCGTCATCCAGTGGTAATCGAGACCGATTTCTCCTAGGGCGACGACTTTAGGATGTTTCAACTGTTCAAGTAAATAAGCCTCTACTTCAGGACTATAGTCGCCCGCCTCAGTGGGATGCCAACCCAGGGTAAGATAAACTTCCGGGTACTGGTCGGCCAAGGCTATTGCTCGTTCGATGGTTGGTTTGTCAAAGCCAACAACATTGTGGGCATGGACTCCCAGCTCTTTAGCTAGTTCTAATTCCTCTTTTTCTCTCCCTGCAAACTCTTCAACGTTGAGGTGAGTATGAGTATCAAAAATCTGCATATGGATCCTTTTCTACGATTTTTCTCATTCTATTATAACAGAAAGCCTAGCTGAATACACTTTTGGCAAAACAAAAACCAGTAGTCTCGAGTTTCTACTGGTTTTTAGTTTTTTATCTGAATTACGCAGCCAAAACTTTGCGTCCTTTACGACGACGAGCTGCCAATACGCGACGACCGTTTTTAGTTGCCATACGGTGACGGAAACCATGTTTGCGCGCACGACGAAGTTTACTTGGTTGATAAGTACGTTTCACGATGAATACCTCCTCATAGATTTTGTATTCGTTTAGCCGGCTATAATGTGATCAGTTACTAAACATACTTTACTATTCTATCTGATTCACGTCTGTTTGTCAATAGCTATGAAAAATTTGTTGGGGCAGGTTCAATGATACCGCTTTTATTGGGCATCTCCTTCTATCCTTTGACGAGTCGCTTCATAGTAAGGAAGCAAGCTAGCCATTCCTTTTTTTAATTCCTCAAGAATGGCATCTCGACTCGTCGCTTGCGATAGATTGACATCGACTTTTACCAAGACCTTTCGGACCTGGCCAGTTTCCACACCTTTGAGAAGTCTCTGGCGATTGGCTTCTGTCCCTTGGAATCGTTGACTGACACCTTCTATTTGGGCGAAGTAATAGACTGGCGAAGAAACCGGAAGAGTTAAAACGCGGTTCTGCTTTTGTAGACTCTCCTCATCCTTCTTGCGTTCGATAAAACTTACTTCCAGGGACACACCAAAGTCCTTCGCATCACCATAAAGTCGCAATGCAAACATCGGATCCGTGATCTCTCCCTCTCCTTGGAGATAAGCCCAAAAATGAGGGCGAAGAATTTGAGCTTGATTCATCCACTGACTGGTCCGATCTTGTTTTAAATGCGGAAAGAGCTTCTGAAAATCACTGACCAAGTGGGTGAATTCCTGTCGAGCTTCTTGCCCTAACTCGCGATACTCTACCATTCGCTCTGCATCCTCACCAGCTTTAGCAGGGGCTAGGTACTTGATCCCCTGACAATTCAAAAAGTCTCTCATCATACTGTACATTCTAGTTTTCCTTTCTCAGACAGAAAAGGAGAGAGCAAGCTTACACCCCTCTCTCCCTTTTGAAATCTTCCTTTTTTGATGGCAGATTAACCTTCAATATCGACGACAACGTAACGATTTGGTTCTTCTCCTTCAGAATAGCTGGTGACTCCGTCCATTTTTGATACGATGCGGTGGATGATCTTGCGTTCGCTATTAGACATTGGATCTGTATGTTGCGCTCGACCTTCTTCTAGAGCACGACTTGCCAATTTTTGTGCATAACTTTGAAGCACTTCTGCACGGTGTTCAACATAATCATTAACGTTGATCGCAATGTAGAAATTCTTAGAATACTGATTGTAAAGGTAGTTCTGTGCCAACAATTGAAGGGCCTTGAGAACTTTCCCATGGTAGCCAATGACACGGCCTGGCTCATTGGTATCAATCTGCATATTGATGGTGCGACGGTTGTAGCTGCTTGAGATGCTAGCTTCGACATCCATTTCATCAATAACGGTTTGAACATAGGCAGTGACATCAGAAACAACCTTTTCAATGTCATAGCTTTCTTCTACTTCAATGCCCAAGTCAGCAAAATCAGACGTTTGGCGTGACTCAGCTTCGTTAAGACTTGAATCGAGAATCTCTCCATGACCTTGTTCTTCAAGAATGGTTTCAGGAGCCTTCTCATGTTTGAGAATCTCAGCCTTCACTTCCTCAGAAACTTCTTGGCCTTCTTCTTCAACTTTTTTAATCGCTGCTACCACGCGCCCCAAATCAACAGTCTCTTCACTGACACTCTTGACAGGTTCATTTTGAGCATTAATTTCCTCAGGAACTCCCTTAACAGCTTGTTGATTGGCTTTTGTCACTGTAGTTTCTGCAATTGGTTCGATGTCTACCACAGCTGGCTTCTTACCAAAGAGACCAAGGAACCCTTTCTTTTCACGAGAAACGACAGTAATATGTGCTTTCATGCGCGGGATATCTAATTCTTTCAAACCATTTTGAATGGCTTCTTCAACATTGACTCCTGTATATTGGACCATCTGTCAAACTCCTTCTTAGTTTTTCTTTTTCTGTGCTTTGTTAAATGCACGTCGTTTTTGTTTTTCTAGATCTTTGATTGCCTGTTGCTCTGCTTCACGCGCCGCAATAATCTTAAATGGATTGTTCAATAGGTAAGTTTGCCCAACTTGGTAAGCATTGGAAACCACCCAGTAGAGAGCAACCCCGCTGGCTGAGTACATAGCAAAGAAGAAAATCATCACGGGCATTGCATACATCATGGCTGTCATTCCACCATTTTTTTCTGGCATGGCTTTGTTGCTCAACCAGGTGCTAAAGAAGGTGAAGACGGCTGCCAAAACTGGCAAAATAAAGGTTGGGTCTGTTGCGCTCATATCCAACCAAAGAAAATGACCGACTTTTAGGAATTCTACCCGACTCAAAGCTTGGAACAAGGCCATCAAGACTGGCATTTGAATAAACAATGGCAAGAAGGCAGAGGAAGTCTTGACGCCTTTTTCTTTATAGAGTTCCCGCATTTCTTCTGACATGCGAGTGCGGCTTTCCAAATCCTTCCCAGGATACTTGGCCTGGATTTCTTTCACTAGTGGCTGAATCTCCTGCATTTTACGCGAGGAGGTCATTTGGTATTGGAAAACTGGCAAAAGAATGGTCCGAATCAAGAGAGTGAAGAGGATAATCCCGACTCCGATGTTTCCTCCGATAGAAAGAAAACGGATGACTTCAGCAAAGAAGTAAACAAATTTTTCCCAAACTCCTGATGATTGGGAAGTCACTTCAGACGTTCCACAGGCTGTTAATAAAAGGAGGGCTCCTCCGAGTAAGCTAGCTACTTTTAGTTTCTTTTTCACGTAATTACCTTTCCTGACGATAGACTTGCGCTAATTTTAATACATGGACTAGATTTTTTTCGACCTGATCAAAATCCAGTTCTTCAACTCCCTTTCGAGCAATCACAACAAAATCATCTGCTACAAGATGATCCTGGTGCTTCATTAAAACATGCCGAATCAAGCGCTTGATTCGGTTGCGTGTCACAGCATTTCCTAGTTTTTTACTCACGGATAAGCCGACACGGAAATGGGGCTGCTCTTGTGGCAAACGGTAGATGACAAATTTTCTATTTGCACAATTCTTGCCGCTTTTAAAAATGGCATTGAAATCTTTTTCTCGCTTGACACGATAGCTTTTTCTCAAACTCCCACTCCCTCTTTTAAATTTATTCTATTATACCATAATTTCAAAAAAAACCAACGACCTTCTGGCTCTTGGTTTAAAGCCTCCTCCAGTGCCGTCAAAACGGCTAGGAGAAGAGATGCTGGATGGTTGATAAGATGATGGGTAAGCTATAAATGAAGTTCAAGCCGATATGAGCAAGGATAGGATAATACAATGAGCTCGTCTTTTCATTCAATAATCCAAAAATAAGGGCGGGGATGGTATAGATCAAAAAACTCAAAAAAGTAAAAGGATGCTGGAGGAATTGAAGTCCACTATAGATAAGGGCTGGGGCCCATACACTCGCGTAGAAGGGCCATTTTTTAAAATAGGCTTGGACAAGCGCTCCACGAAAGATCAGTTCCACGGTCATCGGTCGAATGATGACCACTAATACAAAGAGGATGAGAGATCCTAAGGCTTCCAAGGTCACCGGAAAAGAGTGATAAATAGCTAGACGTCCTTTGGTGAACCCACTAAGAAAGTAGTCTAGCCAGTAGATGGCACAACTGGAGAATATAGTAGCGTAGATAGCGGGAAGGAATTGTTTCTTCTTCGCCCACTGAAAAACCATACGTGGACTGTATTTCTTTACCAATGAAAAAACAAGCACCAAATAACCTGCCTCTAAAAAGAGAAGGGTCCAAAAATAGCTAAGAGCTTGGCCGACTTGGTTGCTGACTAGTTGGGCCAACTCGCGAAATTGTGGCCGAACTAAGATATAGAAGACCAGTAGTAAAAGTGGATAAAAGAGCTTGGCCTTTGTCTTTAAAAATTTCATACATTCCTTTCGAGGGAGACAAAAAATGATTTATTGCATCTTACCATAATCATTCCTAGGATTCAATTAGAAAGTGAACCCAAAAAGGTTGAGACAACCGTCTCTGACCTCTAATTTCTATTGGAATGCTCGTTCTCCCCTTTTATGTAAATCACAAAGCCTACAAGCACGGACACAAGAATGGCTAGACACAGAATGGTTTCTAACCAGACAAGGGGCCTTAACAGAGAACTGTGCAATAGGCCTTGGGCCATTTTCAGGGAAGTAGCTGTGATGACCGTCGGGAAGGTTAAGGCTGAAAAGGCTGGTTGAAAGCCCTCTTTTATCATTCTAGGTAGACGCGTTAAAACGAAGAAATAAAAAGCTTGAGAGAGTCCGACCATGGTGTATAACAGCCAAACAGGTAGACTGGCTCCACCCACACGAACCAGGGCCGCTAACAGAAGAGAAAAGGGGGCACAATAGATGCCTTCTTGCCCTAATAAGTGGCTCGGTAAAGGGGCGGTCTTCAACCCCTGGTAGATCAAGGGGTAAAGAATCAAGGTTAAGACAAAGCCAAATCCGAAAGTCAGATAGGCCAGCCCAACCACTCCTACCACTGGATAGGTCAAGGCAGCAACAGCAATCCCCACATAAAGAACGGTCCAACTAGGGGTGGCATTGGCTCTTGGTTTTGCCAATATATGGGTCTTGGTAAAGTAGAAGATCAAGCCACAATCTAAGAGGAAAGCAGTCCACCAAACTGCCTGGGCGAGTCCTCCAAATGTCGGAAAGAGTCGTAAGAGATAAGTCGATAAAATCATCCCAGCCATGGGGAAGGTCGCCATCCCAGATAGAAGGGCCGGTTCTTGTAGTTCAATCTTGGTTTCTGACCAGTAGATCAGATGGTGACATAAAAAGAAAACCCATAGGATCAAACCCGTCAAACTGAAGAAATGAGCCAGAACTGGGAAGGTATCAGACAGAAGGTTTCCAGCCCCTGCTAAACCTAACAGGCAGCCTGAAAATGCTAAAGGAATCTTTTTCATCTTGATCTCCAATCATTTTATCGCTTTCAGTATACCATAAAATACCAGGAGGGATCATCAAAAAAAGTAGACACTAAAACTACTTCTTTTTTAAAATGCTTTAATTACTCTAGTATATAAGGAATGATGGAGTTTTTTTGCTGTAAATAAGTCCCATAAATCTCTAAAGACCATTAACACATAGAACTCCCCTACTTAAATGTAAAACTGAAAGCTACTAATAACCTCATCAAAGGCATCAAGCAAAATACTGTTGCTTTCCAGAACATTGACCACTTTAAAACTAGAATTTTCATCATTTTGGACATCAAAAAGGAGAGAACCAATTCGATCCTCTCCAAGGTGTAACGTTTCCTCACCCATTATAGCTGACAAAACACCCAGAGTCCTTCTCCAATCTCCCTCTGAGATTTTAGAGTAGCAATCTTGACACTTACTTCTTTATAATGCAATCTATAAGCCTCTGTCAACATTCTTAAATAAGAATAAATGTATTCCTATTTTGCAATTTCTTCCAACATTTTTTCAATGTGTTGGATAGATTTCTCGCGACCAAGCAAGTAGATGGTTTCTGGCAATTCTGGTCCGTGCATTTCACCTGAAACAGCGATACGGATAGGCATGAAGAGGTTCTTCCCTTTGATACCTGTTTCTTTTTGAACTGCTTTGATTTGCGGGAAGATATTTTCTGCCACAAACTCGTCATCTGACATGGCTTCGAGCTTGGCTTTGAATGCTTCAAGTACCGTTGGTACTGTTTCACCAGCCATGACTTCTTTCTCATCTTCGGTCAATTCTGGGAAGTCCGAGAAGAAGAGGTCTGTCAATGGAACGATTTCATCCACTGACTTCATTTGTGGTTTATAGAGTTCCACCAATTTCTCAGCCTTGTCTGTCAAACGTCCTGCTGCTTCGAGGAATGGTTTTGCCATTTCAAAAATGGTCGCAAGATCTGCATTCTTGATATACTCATTGCTCATCCAGTCCATTTTCTTTTGGTCGAAGGCTGCTGGAGACTTGCTGAGGCGGTTTTCATCAAAGAGCTTGATGAGTTCTTCGCGAGAGAAGATTTCGTCTTCCCCACCAGGGTTCCAACCAAGAAGGGCGATAAAGTTAAAGACTGCTTCTGGAAGGTACCCTTTCTTACGATAGTCTTCGATGAACTGAAGGGTATTGGTATCGCGTTTAGACAACTTCTTACCAGTTTCAGAGTTGATGATCAAGGTCATGTGACCGAACTCTGGAGCTTCCCATCCAAGCGCTTCATAAACCATGAGCTGTTTTGGTGTATTGGCAATGTGGTCATCTCCACGGATGACGTGAGAGATTTGCATGTCATGGTCATCGATCACAACGGCAAAGTTATAAGTTGGATAGCCATCTTTCTTTTGGATGACCCAGTCACCACCGATATTGCCACCTTCAAACTCGATATCGCCTTTGACCATATCATGCCATTTGTAGATACCTGACTCATTCACTGCCAAGCGAACCGTAGGAATAATTCCCGCTGCTTCACGTTCTGCGATATAAGCTGCTTTTTCTTCTTCGCTCATGCCAAGGTATTCATTGATATAGCGAGGTGTTTCACCCGCCGCTTCTTGGCGTTCACGTTCCGCTACCAACTCTTCTTCTGTAACGTAAGATTTATAGGCTTTTCCTTCGGCCAAGAGTTGGTCAATGTATTTTTGATAGAGTTCCAAACGTTCAGACTGGCGGTAGTTCTCATGCGTCTCTGGACTTTCATCCCAGTCCATACCCAACCAACGAAGGTTTTCCAGCTGGGAACGTTCTCCATCTTCGACGTGGCGCTTACGGTCCGTATCTTCGATACGGATGATAAAGGTTCCACCATGGTGGCGCGCATACAAGTAGTTAAACAATGCTGTACGAGCATTTCCGATGTGTAGTAGTCCGGTTGGACTTGGTGCATAACGCACACGAATATCTTTAGTCACGTATGTTTCTCCTAATTGTTCATTGATTCTGGGCTTCTCTTCTAACTGGCCCAGGCACTTTTCACTCTATTATAGCATATCTCTGCATGAGTAGCTTCCTAATCGAGTCGTTCTTCTAGTTCAAAATCAATTGGCAGGGTTGCTAAGAAATGCTCCAACTCCCGCTCCCAATAAAACCATTCATGTTTTCCTGGTCCATGGCTGTAGGTGATATCAAAACCGAGGTCCTTCAGATGATCAACAGCTGTATTGTTGGCCTCATACAGAGCATCCTGCTCGCCACACCACGCCCATAAGACCGTCTTTTTATCTGAGTACTTCTCCGCAATGCTCTCCAAGGAGTAAGGACTCGTCGTCCAATCTTCTAGCTCTCCAAAGACCCCTTGCCAATAAGCCTTACTGCCAAGGTCAGTGTCTGCCAGTTGACGTCCCTCAAAGCTAAGAGCACCAGAAAAGCTAGCAGCATGCGAGAAGCGATTGGTTTGAAGGGCGAGTTTGAAAGATCCATAGCCCCCCATCGATAGACCAGCGATAAAGGTCTTCTCCCGCTTCTTAGTCATATTGGGGAAGAAGCGTGCCAAGGTCTTAGGCAATTCCTCTGCGATGGCTGTGTAGTAGGGATAGCCATACTGGGTATCCGTATACCAACCATTATTGGTATTAGGCAAGACAACAATCAGATTGGTCGACCGTAAGATCCGTTCTACATTGGTCCGTTTCAACCAGGAGTACTGATTGCCATTCATCCCATGAAGGAGATAGAGGACCGGGATATCTTGATCATCTGGATTTTCCACCCGAGATCCATCTGGGTAGAGGACGTTGATCCCCCACTCCATTGCGAGCGCTTCTGAATAGTATTCAATCTGCATTACTGCCATCTATCTTTCCTCACTATTTCTTCTTTTCCTTGATAAGAAAAAGCCGACGATCGACTTTTCCTCTTATCTTAATCCTAGCGTACTTCCATGACGACTGGCAAGATAGCTGGTCGACGTTTGGTCTGGTCAAAGAGGTACTTGGCCAAACTATCACGAACAGCACCCTTGAGCTCGCCCCAATCGAAGCTGTCCTGGGCTAAGTATTCTTCCACACTTTGGTTGACAATCTCAGCACTTTCGCGCAAGATATCGCGACTCTTCTTCACATAGATAAAACCACGAGTGTGAACTTTTGCCTTCGAGATAATGCGTTTTTCACGACGGTTAACCGTAATGGCCACAATAAAGATACCATCTTCTGAAAGGACTTTCCGGTCACGGAGCACGACATTTCCAACATCCCCAATGGCATTCCCATCGATGAGGACATCTCCAGCAGAGACGCTACCTGCAGGAACGAAGTCACCATTGTCATATTCCATGATGGTGCCTTTTTTCGGAATGAAGATATTTTCAGGCAAAATCCCCACTTCCATCGCAAGCCGTGCATGGGCATCCAATTCGCGGTATTCCCCTTGAATTGGGAACAGATAGTTGGGGCGCAGGAGGTTGATCATCAATTGAAGATCACGCGCATTTCCATGTCCTGATACACGCAAGCTTTGAGTAATCGCTTTAACGACTCCGCCTGCTTGGTAGACCATGTTTTCTACCCGTGCCATAACCGCTTCTTTGGCAATAGATGGAGTTGTTACGATATAGACCAAGTCGCCATCCTTGATTTCAACATAGCGGTGACGACCAATGGACATTTTACGGAGTCCGTTGATTGGTTCACCCATCCGACCCGTTTCAAGAATAATCAATTCATGATCCTCAAAACGAGACATTTCTTTTGGCTTGATCAATATTTTTTCGTTGGCCAAAGACAGTTTATTTAAACGAATCCCTGTCCGGACAATATTTTCTACGTCAAATCCAGTCAAAACAACCCGGCGCCCTGTCTCTGCAGCTGCGTCAAAGACTTGCTGGATCCGTGATAGGTTACTTGCAACAGCGGCTACAATGATACGGCCATCCCAGTCAGCAATCGTATCTAGGATTTCATCCCCAACCTCTTGCTCACTAGCCACTTGAATCTTACTATCGGCATTGGCAGAGTCACTCAAGAGAGCGAGGACGCCTTCTTGTCCAATCTCTGCCAAACGAGCAAAGTCAGTCGCATAAAACTCACTCGCTGTCTGGTCAAACTTGAAGTCTCCTGTATAGACGATACTTCCTTCAGAAGTCTTGATGACAATTCCTAAACTTTCTGGAATAGAGTGGGTTGTCTGGAAGAAGGAAACAACGGTTCCTCCAAAATCAATCTCTGAGTTGGCATCGATTACATGGAAATCATTGAACTTCTTGACACTGTCATTGCTCTTGACAAAGAGTTTGGCCAACTCGATGGTCAACTCTGACCCAAATACGGGAACTTTAGCCTCCGCTAAAAGATAGGGAAGGGCTCCAATGGCATCCGCATGCCCGTGCGTTAAAAAGACTCCTGCGATACGATCGCTATTCTCAAAGAGGTAGTCCATGTTGGGAATAACGACATCGACCCCTAGTTGTTCATTTTCTGGATACTTGAGACCAGCATCCAAAACAAAAATAGAGCCATTTACTTCAGCTATGTAGAGGTTTTTCCCGTTTTCACGGACTCCACCTAAAGTAATCAACTTAATTTTACTCATGTTTTCTCCTTTATGTGATGGTTCATACTTACGGTCCTTGGCTCACCAAGTCGAATTACAGTTTTGCAATTTTCTTGCATATCTAGAACATTATACTATTTTTTCACGATTTTTTCAAAAGTCAGACCAAACAAAAGCCCTCCATCATCTGATGGAGGACCCTTTATTAAGACCAAAGACGATAGCCTAGATTGTCAACTTTGTCAAAAAGAGACCCTAGTCCGTATGATAGTCATTTTTCTTATTCTCAATCACCCGTATCGCCGCTTTGATCACATGAAATTCATTTAACAGTTCTTCTAGGTGGTGGTAATTCCGATCGCTGAGAGCCCCTTTCTTGAGGGTTTGGGACAAACTATAAAACCGATCAACATGCTCATCAATATTGGCTAGTAACTCTTTCGCCTCTTTCAAACGGTAGCGATTCAGGAGCTTGCTTTGGCTATGTTTATAGGCGAGCACATTCTCACGATGAATATCTTGACAGACTTCCTTCTGCTCTTCATCCACCGTCAAATTGACCGCTTGGAAGCAAGTAATAAATTCTCGCTTCTTCAGATCACACACAAAGACGACACCGTCCTCTGCTACATAGGCTTCCGTATCGGGCCGTTGATCAAAACTGCTATCAAAATGATGAAGCGAGGGCACATGTTGATTGACCCAGCGTTTCAACTGCTCTTTATCGACCCCAAATCGTTCCATTGCTCTTTCTTTAAAGTGATCTCGACAGCTATATTCATGTGCGTATGGCAATCCCACTGACCTCACCTCAACTTTCTAGCATGACAGACAAAAAGACCTCCAGTCTTACGGGACTAGAGGTCTGGTCTGCTTCACTGACAAGAGGCGATTAACCATTTAGGCTAACGAAAACAACAGTTATGATTTTCATTTCTTTTCATGGTACGTTTTCACATACCAGTGGTTTTCTTTGCAATTTCTCTTTCAGTTTTGTTACAAAGCACTCAGTTGAGCATACCGAAGTTCGAAAACCATCTAAAGCTTCCACTACTATTTACACGTATTTCAATGTCATTTAGTAAGTTAAGCAGACTTACTTGACGGCTCAACCGATTTAACATTTCCGGCGTTAAGGCTCTTTTCATAAAGAGCACGAACAAGTGTCAGCGAAGACAGACCTAAAACGAAGTAACCTAATGTATGAATCTATAAGGCATTGGTATCAACCCCTTCTCCCTTATCTTCACCTATAGTATACTCCTTTAATATTGGTATTGCAAGCGATTACACGCTGAAACTAGTTTCTAAATTTATTCAAAGAAACGGTAGTAATCAGACAGGTCCATCTTGGCCTTTTCCTCTTGGTTCAAGTCCTGGATAATCTTTCCATCCTTCATGACAATCAAGCGATTCCCGTACTTGAGCGCATCTTCCATGTGGTGGGTAATCATCAAGGCAGTCAGTCGATCCGTTTTGACAAATCGATCCGTCAGCTCCATCAAGGCCTGACTCGTCTTGGGATCGAGCGCAGCTGTATGCTCATCCAAGAGTAAGAGTTCAGGACGCTTCAGGGTAGCCATCAACAGGCTCAGAGCTTGACGTTGCCCACCAGATAAGAATTCTACCGCCGTATCGACATGCTTCTCTAAACCATTGCCAATCTGGCTTAAAACCTCTTTAAACTCGTCTTTGTACTGGGCAAGACGACGAGGAACCAAGCCCCGCTTTTCTCCTCGGAATTTTGCAATCAGGAGATTCTCAGCCACTGTCATACGAGGGGCTGTCCCCATCTTTGGATCTTGGAAGACCCGGGATAGGTATTTGGCCCGTTTTTCCGGACCATAGTGCGTCACGTCCTCCCCCTTGATCAAGACTTGACCACTGGTCAGCGGCAGGGTCCCAGCCAAGGTATTGAAAAGGGTTGACTTCCCAGCACCATTGCCCCCAAGAATGGTGATAAAGTCATGCTCATGAATCTCCAAAGAGACATTGTCCAAAATGACTTTTTCTTCATTCAAGCCATTGTTCACCACGATGGTGGCATTTTTTAATTCTACAATTGCGGTCATTTGCTGAGTTTGACTCCTTTCAGCAGTTTCTCTTTAAAGGTTGGAATCATGAGACAGATCGCCAAGATGATAGCACTAAAGATGCGAATGTAGCTGGTATTGACACCGATGGCAATCACAGCCCAAATCAAGAATTGATAAATGATTGATCCAATAACGATACTGAGCAAACGTTCTGCTAAGGTTAGTTTTGAGAAAAGGACCTCTCCGATAATCAAGCTAGCCAAACCAACAACGATGACCCCAATCCCTCGAGAAGCATCTGCATAGCCTTCTTGCTGGGCCATCAAGGCACCTGACAAGGCAATAATCCCATTAGAAACTACTAGCCCCATCAACTCCATCCGGCTGGTATGGATCCCAAAGCTTTTAGCCATCTCAGGATTGTCTCCTGTCGCAATATAGGCCTGCCCCAATTTAGTATCTAAAAAGAAGAGCATAGCGGCAATCACCAGGGTCACAAAGATGATCCCAATGATAATCTCGTTTACGCCACTCGCGATGGGAATCATATCTTGGATTTTTGAGTATCCGAGTAAACCCAGGTTGGCCCGTTGCATCACAAAGAGAATGACTGAGTTACAGGAAGTCATCACCAAAATCCCCGATAACAGCGTCGGAATCTTTCCTTTGGTATAAAGAAGACCTGTAGCCAATCCAGCCAAGCACCCCGCACCAATGGCCGCCAGGGTGGCTAATAAAGGGTGAACCCCTTTGGTAATCAGAGTTACCGCAACGGCTCCTCCTAATGGAAAGGAACCCTCTGTGGTCATATCTGGGAAATCCAAGATACGGAAGGTCATAAAGATCCCTAGCCCCAAAATAGCCCAGATCAAGCCTTGTGAAATAATCGAAATAAGCATATCTTTGTCCTAACTATTGTAAATATCCTCTATTGTATCATATTGCGAGACGTGATTTCAATGCTTTCAAGAAATAACAAAAAGGCCCCACTCCTTAGAGCGAGGCCTCCTTGTGGAAAACTAAAGTATTTACGAACCTAGTGTGATTCGTTGGTTTTTACCACTTGTTTAGTCTTCGTTTTTCTTGCGTCTTGCAAGACCAGCAAGTCCTACCAAACCAAGAGCAGCACCTAACAATGCAGCAGAAGCTGATTGTTCTTCACCTGTAGCAGGAAGTTGTGGTGTTACTGGTGGTGTTGGTGGTGTCACCGGTGGTGTTGGTGGTGTTACCGGCGGTGTTGGCGGTGTTACCGGTGGTGTTGGCGGTGTTACTGGTGGTGTTGGTGGTGTTACTGGTGGTTTCGGTGGAATTACCTTGTTGTTGAACTCAGTATCTTCCGGTAATTGAGAAGTTGTTGTTAAGACTTTGCCTTCTTTAGTAACTGTTACTGTTACTGTAGCTACCATCTTATCGTATTCAACTCCTGCGTCAGTACCTTTAACCTCTTCCACTGTGTAAGTGTGAGTTCCTTCTTCTCCACGTTTGAACTCTAATGCAGAGAACTTGATGTTTCCTGATGCATCGTTCTTAACTGTTTCAATAACTTTTCCATCTTTATCTTTAAGTACGAAGCTAAATTCACCTTCTTTTAGTTCACGTCCTTCAAGTTTCTTAGTGAAGTTAAATTCAACTTTAGTTGGGATGTTAACGACACGTTTTTCTGTTGGTTTTTCTGGTTTTTCAACAGATTTCTTAGTTGGATCGTATTGGTGAACAGTTTGTGAAGCAGTGTTTTCGATATCTACACCATCTTTAGCTGTTGCTTTGATAGTTGCAGGGATCTCAAACTTGTAGTAACGTCCGAATGCCAATTTAGCAGTGTCGATTACTGGAGTGTTTTCTGCGTCTCCAAGTGACTTAGTCAAGTCTGCCTTAGAAGTTGCAGTGATCACACCATTTTCAACCTTGATATCAAATTTAGCTGTCACATCTTCTCCTGTTACAGAGTCGTATGCTTTAATATCTGCTACGTTGACCTCTAAGTTTTCGCTGTCATATTTATCTGTTACACCTACAGATTGAATATTGTGAGCTTCAGTGAACTTAGTTGTATCCAACCATACTTGGTAGTATACTTTATCACCCTTCTTAAGTGTCTTCGTATTGATATTTTGAGCTTCATTATTATCAGCTTGATCAACATAAGGATTTGCATTCGTATCAGCAACCTTATCTGCCAATTCTTTATCATCATCCAGAAGTTTGTTGCCAGTGATATCGAATTTCTCTTCATTAAGAATGTATTTCTCTGGGTTGAATTCTGGAGTTTCTGGTGGAGTTACCTTGTTGTTAAACTCTTTATCTGCTGGTTCTGTTACGTCAGTAATGAGAGCTTTAGCTGTTCCGTCATGTTTAACTTCCACAGTTACTGTTGCCTTCATCGTATCGTATGCTACAGTTCCATCAGTACCCTTCACTTCTTCAACTGTGTAAGTATGAGTCCCTTCATGGCCCTTCTTGAATTCAAGAGCTGAGAACTTAACGTTACCAGATGCATCATTGCTTACAGTTTCAACAACTTCACCTGATGCGTTCTTAAGAACGAAGCTGAATTCGTTGGCTTGAAGTTCACGACCTTCCAACTTCTTAGTAAAGTTAAATTCAATTGAAACCGGTACGTTGTTGACACGTTTTTCAGTTGGTTTACTTGGTTTTTCAACTGTCTTAGAAGTTGGGTTGTAGTAGTTGACTACTTGAGCCGCAGTGTTTTCGATGTCTACTCCACCTGCAACATCTGCTTTAACAGTCGCTGGGATATCAAACTTGTAGTAACGTCCAAATTCGAATTTAGTTGTATCGATGATTTGAGTGTTGTCCGCATCGCCAAGTGACTTAGTGAAGCCAGCTTTAAGAGTTGCAGTGATCACTCCACCTTCAACTGTGATATCGAATTTAGCTGTTACGTCTGCTCCTGTTACTGAATCGTAAGCCTTGATAGCAGAAGCATCTACATCAACTTTTGTTTCATCAAAGTCATCAGTGATTCCTACAGTTTGAACGTTATCTTTGTTAGCTACGTCAAATTTAGTTGTATCCAACCATACTTGATAGTAAAGTTTTTGACCACGTTTAACAGTCTTGGTATTGATGTTTTGAGCTTCGTTGTTGTTAGCTTTATCTACATATGGATTTGTATTTGTTTCTCCATATTTATCAGTCAACTCAGCATCATCATCAAGAAGCTTGTTATCAGTGATTGAGAATTTCTCTTCATTCAAGACATATTTCTCTGGTTGGAAATTAGGTTCTTCTGGAGGAGTGACACGGTTGTTAAATTCTTTATCCGCAATTTCGCCTACAGTTGCGATCAGAACTTTAGCTGTTCCATCGTGTTTCACTGTAACTGTTACATTCGCTTTCATTGTGTCGTATGTAACGGTTGCGTCTGTGCCTTTAACTTCTTCTACTGTGTAGTTGTGAACGCCTTCTTGACCTTTCTTGAATTCAAGAGCTGAGAACTTAACGTTACCAGCTGCATCGTTCGTCACAGTTTCAAGAGTATTACCTTCTGAATCTTTAAGAACGAAGCTGAATTCGTTAGCTTGAAGTTCACGTCCTTCCAACTTCTTAGTAAAGTTGAACTCAATTGAAACCGGTACGTTGTTGACACGTTTTTCAGTTGGTTTGCTTGGTTTTTCAACCTTCTTAGTTGTTGGGTTGTAGTAGTTAACGACTTGAGCTGCAGTATTTTCGATATCTGCACCAGCTTTAACAGATTCTTTCACTGTTGTTGGGATGTCGAACTTGTAGTAACGTCCAAAGGCAAACTTAGTTGTATCGATGATTTGAGTGTTTTCTGCATCGCCAAGTGACTTCGTGAAGCCAGCTTTAAGGGTTGCAGTGATCACACCATTGTTCACAGCGATATCGAATTTAGCAGTGACATCATCGCCTGTTACTGAATCGTAAGCTTTGATCTTAGTTTCGTCAAGGTTCAGCTTAGTTTCATCGTAATCATCTGAGATTCCTACTGATTGGATGTTTTCTTTGTTTGTTTCAGAGAATTTAGTTGTATCCAACCATACTTGGTAAACCAACTTGTCGCCACGTTTAACAGTCTTCGTATTCAAGTTTTGTTTTTCGTTGTTTGATGCATCGTCCGCGTATGGGTTGGTATTGGTATCTGCGTACTTGTCTGCCAATTCTTTGTCATCATCAACGAGCTTGTCGCCTGTGATATCGTATTTCTCTTCAGAAACAACGTATTTCTCTGGTTGGAACTTAGGTTCTTCTGGTGGAGTTACACGGTTGTTAAATTCTTTATCAGCGATATCACCAACAGTCGCAATCAGAACTTTCGCTGTTCCATCGCGCTTCACTGTGACTTTCACTGCAGCCTTCATCGTATCGTATGTAACAGTTACGTCGCTTCCTTTAACTTCTTCTACTGTGTAGTTGTGAACGCCTTCTTCACCCTTCTTGAATTCAAGTTTAGAGAACTTAACGTTACCTGCTGCATCGTTGCTTACAGTTTCAACAACTTTACCTGTTGAATCTTTAAGAACGAAGTTGAATTCGTTAGCTTTAAGCTCACGGCCTTCCAAACGTTTAGTGAAGTTGAACTCTACTTGTACTGGTACGCTGTTGACACGTTTTTGAGTAGGTTTGTTTGGAGTTTCAACTTTCTTAGTTGTTGGGTTGTAGTAGTTAACTACTTGAGCCGCTGTATTTTCGATATCTACACCAGCCGCTACATCAGCTTTCACTGTTGTTGGGATGTCGAACTTGTAGTAACGTCCAAATGCGAACTTAGTTGTGTCAATAACTTGAGTGTTATCCGCATCGCCAAGTGACTTCGTGAAGCCAGCTTTAAGGGTTGCAGTGATCACACCGTTATTAACTGTAATATCGAATTTATCTGTTACATCATCACCTGTTACTGAATCGTAAGCTTTGATCTTAGTAGAATCAAGATCCAACTTAGTCTCATCGTAGTCATCTGAGATTCCTACTGATTGGATGTTGTCCTTGTTAGCTGCGTCGAATTTAGTTGTATCCAACCATACTTGGTAAACCAACTTGTCGCCACGTTTAACAGTCTTAGTATTCAAGTTTTCTGCTTCGTTGTTTGATGCATCGTCCGCGTATGGGTTGGTATTGGTATCTGCGTACTTGTTTGCCAACTCTTTATCATCATCAACGAGTTTGTCGCCTGTGATATCGTATTTCTCTTCAGAAACAACGTATTTCTCTGGTTGGAATTTAGGTTCTTCTGGAGGAGTTACCACGTTGTTGAACTCTTTGTCTTCAGCGTCTGTTACGTTTGTAACTAATGCTTTAGCTGTTCCATCATGAGATACCACAACTTTAACAGTAGCTACCATTGTATCGTATGTAACAGTTGCGTCTGTTCCAACAACTTCTTCAACAGTATAGTTGTAAGTTCCTTCATCACCCTTCTTAAATGTAAGAGCTGAGAATTTAACTTTTCCGTCAACATCATTCTTCACAGTTTGAAGTTCTTTACCTGTCGAATCTTTAAGCACGAAGCTGAATTCTTGATCTTTCAACTCACGTCCTTCCAACTTCTTAGTAAAGTTGAATTCTACTGAAAGTGGTACGTTGTTGACACGTTTTTGAGTTGGTTTTTCTGGTTTTTCAACTTTCTTAGTTGTTGGGTTGTAGTAGTTGACCACTTGAGCCGCAGTATTTTCGATATCTACACCAGCTGCAACTGATTGTTTAACTGTTGTTGGGATGTCAAACTTGTAGTAACGTCCAAAAGCAAACTTAGTTGTGTCAATGATTTGAGTGTTTTCTGCGTCGCCAAGTGACTTGGTGAAGCCAGCTTTAAGGGTTGCAGTAATCACACCATTGTTCACAGCGATATCAAATTTAGCTGTTACATCATCGCCTGTTACTGAGTCGTAAGCTTTAATCTTAGTAGCATCAAGTTCTAATTTCGCTTCATCGTAGTCATCTGAGATTCCTACAGATTGGATGTTCTCTTTGTTAGTTTCAGAGAATTTAGTTGTATCCAACCATACTTGGTAAACCAACTTATCACCGCGTTTAACAGTCTTGGTATTGATGTTTTCTGCTTCATTGTTGGTATCTTTATCAACATATGGATCAGTGTTTGTTTCAGTGTATTTGTTTGTTAATTCGCTATCATCATCCAACAACTTGTTGTCTGTAATAGAAAATTTCTCTGCATTCAAGACATATTTTTCTGGTTGGAACTTAGGTTCTGTTGGAGGTGTTACTGTGTTGTTGAACTCTTTATCAGCTGGTTCAGTTACGTTAGCAACCAATGCTTTAGCTGTACCGTCATGAGATACTGTTACAGTAACTTCTGCCTTCATTGTATCGTAAGTGACAGTTGCGTCTGCACCTTTAACCTCTTCAACAGTATATTTGTGAGCTCCTTCTTCACCTTTTTTGAATTTCAATGCTGAGAACTTAACGTTTCCTGCTGCATCATTCTTAACCGTTTGAATTTCTTTACCTGTTGAATCTTTCAGTACGAAGCTGAACTCGTTCGCTTTAAGCCCACGACCTTCCAAACGTTTCGTGAAGTTGAATTCTACAGTGATTGGCACACTGTTCACACGTTTTTGAGTTGGTTTTTCTGGAGTTTCTACAGATTTGCTTACTGGGTTGTAAACGTGAACGATCTGATTGGCTTTGTTTTCGATGTCTGCCCCACCAGGAACATCAGCTTTAACAGTTGCTGGAATATCAAATTTGTAGTAGCGACCAAATGCAAATTTAGTTGTATCGATAACTTGAGTGTTAGCAGTATCACCTAAAGATTTGTTCATAGAAGCTTTAGATGTGGCTGTAATGACTCCGTTAGCTACTGTAATATCAAATTTAGATGTTACATCTTCACCAGTTACGCTGTCATAAGCCTTGATGTCAGTAGCGTTAACCGTCAATTTATCTGCATCGTATGTATCAGAAATACCTACAGATTGGATATTGTTCTTGTCAGTGAAATTCTTAGTATCCAACCACACTTGGTAAACTAATTTATCACCACGTTCAACAGTTTTCGTATTAATGTTTTCTGCTTCATTGTTGTTTGTATCATCAACATATGGGTTAGCATTTGTTTCTGTATACTCATCTGTCAACTCATGATCGTCGTCAACGAGTTTTGTACCAGTGATGTCATACTTTTCTTTGTTAAGGACGAATTTTTCTGGTTGGAATACAGGCGTTTCTGGAGGAGTAATCTTGTTGTTGAACTCTTTATCCGCTGTTCCATCAGTAGCGTTACCGTTCTCATCTACCCCACCTGTTGATGTTACGTTGGTTACAGTTGTCAGAGTATGACCATTCTTAGCAACTTCAATAGTAATCGTAGCTTTCATAGTGTCATATACCATTCCAGCTTCTTTCGCTGCAGGGATCACTTCTTCTACAGTATAAGTGTGAGTACCAACTTTAGAGTTGTCGAATGATAATTCTGTAAATGTTACAGTTCCGTCTGCTTTGTTCGTTACTGTTTCAACTTCTTGTCCGTTTGCATCTTTAAGAACGAATTTGAATTCGCCGTCTTTAAGCTCACGTCCAGCTAATTTCTTAGTAAAGTCGAATTTAGTCTTAACTGGTGCTACAACATAGTTGTTGAAGACCTTATCATCAGCACTTGATTTGAATCCACCTTCAGCACTGTATTTAACTGCAGCTTGTAATTCACCTTGAGCATTCTCCGTTACAGTAACTGTCATCGTAACAGTCATTGCATCGTAATCAACGTTTGCATCTGAACCTGGAATTTCAGTGATTGTGTAAGTATGTACACCTGGTTTGTTAAATGTTAATTTGCTGAATGTAGCTTTACCGTCTGCTTTGTTCGTTACAGTTTCTTCATATGAAGGAAGTGACTTATTTGGTTGTACTTCTTTGAGTTTGAATGTAAACTCACCGTTTGCTAATACACGTCCTTCCAATTGTTTTTCAACTTCTGGAGTTACTTCAGCTGGCTCTTGTTTGACATAGTAGTAGACCGGTTGTTTATACGGTGTCAAAGTGTTAAGCAAGTCAACGTTTGTACCGATACCACCAACTCCACGTTCTAATTGTGCGTTAGCTGAACCGTGTCCAATCCCGTCTCCTAAGAATGGTACGAATACTGATTTATATGGCGTATATCCTGAAGCTTTTTGGAAATCGAATGTAACTTCTCTACCGTTAGGATAGTTTGTTTTGGCTCCAGTTCTTGGATCAGTTACTGTATGTGCAATAGTGTTAAGAGGTGATTTCTTAACAACTAATTCTTGTGTATTATGTTCACCTGGTTTAATAGGTTTCGTTTCTGCAAGCAACATATAGCCATCAGTACTTAATGAACCATCAGAACGCTTGCTTTGTTGTCTTGGATCTAATAAGTAAACACGAATAACTACTGAACCGTCTTCTCCAACAACTTCTTTGATACGTTTGATACCGTATCGGTCCGCATCCATGAATTTAGAACCGATAGTATAAGGACGATTTACAAAGCCTGATTGATCATTTGCATTAGCTCTTTGATACAATTTATATCCATCAAATTGGCGCTCACCAGATGCTGTGAATCTTTGTCCTTCTTCAGCTTTAAGTGTATATCTAGCTAAGTCTACTTCATTACCATTTTCTTTATAATCTTGAACAGTTTTATCCGTTTTATTAGCGTTGAAAGTAGGGTTATTTTTATCAACTACTTTATAGTAAGTTGTTTTATTAATTGTTTCTGGTATTTTAGCGTTTGAATCAGTAATTGTACGGCCATTGTAAGCTGGTTCAACAACGTTTAGAACATCTGTTGTAGTACGAGCATTATAAACCGCATTATAAAGTGTTTGCTCCGCAGGTGTCAATTGGTGTCCAGCAGCCACTAAATCTGTTATACTCTTTCCAACTTCATAACCATTTTGAATAAATGGTTGAGTAGTTTTACCTTTTTCAGCAGTACCTGCTTTATAATCCACTTGGAAGGTTAATTGACTATTAGACGCAGCTGTGGTAGTAGTGAATTTTTGAACACCACTAGAGGAAGTAATTGTTCTTGTTTCAACTACAGTACCAGTCGTTTTATCGATTAAATCAACAGTTGTATCTGTAGATTCATCAAATCTCTTATAGGCACGAGCATAGTATTTTGTACCATAACGTTCATTGAATCTAGTTAAATCCCAGATAGCGTATGTGTACCAATCTCCTTCTTTAGCTGAGTAACCAGCTGGTACCGTTTGAGATCTTACAGTTGCACCGTTAGCATCTTTAATTTCTGGAGTTACTTTTTCCCCATCTTTTAAGTAAGTACTTACGGCTACTGGGTTAGAGTTGTGGTCTCCAGATACAGCTTCGTTAGTAGTAGCACGACGACTACGTACTTTTGGTTTGTTTGATTCGTCTGTAGCTGGTTTAGCTTCAGCTACTGGTGTAGCTTCAGTTGCTTTTTCTTCTTTTTTAGTTTCTCCTTCAGCAACTTCTGGTTTTGCTTCTTCCTTATTGGCCTCTGGTTTAGCAACTTCTTCTGTAGATGGTTTTGCTTCCTCAGTTTTTTCTGCAGTTGCTGCTGATGTAGCTTCAGCTGCTTTTTCTTCAGCAACTGGAGCGCTCACAGCAGTATCTTTAGGGGCCTCTGCTCCTTCAGCGTTGGTACTTGCTGGAGCTGGCTGAGATTCTTCAGCTTGGGGACTTGATACTGCGACCACTTCACGTGGTTGAGAAGTAGAAACAGCTTCATCCGCAGCTACTGACGGCGCTCCGACAGCAAAAAGTGCTGTCCCTAATAATACAGAACAAACACCAATGCTATATTTTCTTAAAGAAAAGCGCTGGCGCCTATTAAACAATTCCTTCATTTGTTGTATCTCCTTTTTCATATTAATTTTTTCTTTGATACATATTGAATAGTAACAAAGAAGTAGCGTTTCGTCAACAAATTATAGAATTTTGGCTATTTTAACTATTTTTTTTACATAATCTTAGTCATATTGCAATTGTTTTCACAAAATTGTCACTTTATTTCCCACTTGGTACGATTTTTTACTATCTTCGAATGTGGTGGATCTCCTTTTATTGATGATGGAACTTTCGGCTATCAAGTTAAGGCATTTAGCCCTTTTCAGTATGCTTCTACATCACTTATTTTCCTTTCCTTTTTGACAAGTGCATTCCACTCAAAAGAAAAAAGTTGAGAATACATCTCAACTTTTTTATAGGATATTAGACCTACATACTTAGACCGTCTCTTTCGAACGTTTCATGATAATCACTAAGGATGCAATTGAAACGATTGATAATAAGCTACCAAGGATAAATCCTTTTTTCTTAAAGACGAACTCAATCTTATGCTTCCCTTTTGTGATTGGGAAGGATAAGAAAGCATTCCAAGATTTTTCAGTTTGGACAAATTTCCCATCTACTTTGACCTTCCATCCGTCACTATATGGGATTGAAGTCATCATAAATTTACTATCATCCGTAATATTTACATTACCGACAATATGGGTATTTGAAAACTTGGTTACTTCTAAACCTTGTTTCTTACGATTATCTAATACTTTTTGAATTTGATCAAGATCTGCACGATAGACCCCTGCATGACTCATATCAATTTTATCAGTTCTAAATCGAAACTCAATTACAGTTTCTTGATTTTCAGTATTATCAGTTAGTTGCCAAAGTTGTCTTTGAGTAAATGTTTTATTATTAGGCAACCATTTCCCTTTCACTAAAACTGAGTAATCTTGTTTTGGAATCAACCCCGCTGGTGTGAAGAAGTAATAAGTATAGTTTGAACGTGGCACTAGCTTATATCGAATGATGGCCTCTTTAGAAGAATCTGCTCTTTTATAGATTGCCTCACCAGTATTCTTATCCACTTTTTCTTCAATGACATTCTCCGTTTCAATGGCACTAAAAGCTAACGGTTTAAAGTAGTCATAATAATCACTCGTTTTCTTTTGATGCCCTTCCATTGAGTTCAAAATAATATTTTGGTTTGCGATAGCATTGTTCACTCCAAATTTTATATTTTTAACCAGAGCATTTGTTCCATATCCAAGAGGGAATGAATTTGGGTTCTTATAGACAAGGAATCGCTTGTCTTCATATACTTTTTCTGTATAATAGCGCTCCAAATCGAAACGATTTGTAAAACGATGGAAGTACATCTTTTCTGGATTTGCTTCTATTTCTTTTGGATCAAAATCTTTCACCGTCATATAATAACGAACCCCATACAAGGCATCTGTTAGCGGTGTCCCATTTGTATATTCGGTAGCAGCATTGACACCTAGGTCCCCCATTAAAGCAAAGTGATCCATGGTGCTTCTTTCCAAACTCGAACTAAAGGTACTTAAGCCAGGATAAGATACTAGAGAAGGTACCGTCCGTGAATATGCGAAAGTCGTTGCAATCCGATAAAATTCTTCGTCTGCATTTTCTTGAATATTATCTGTCATGCGTTTCACTGAAACAGCTGCATCTGAAAATTTATTGACGTCGTCATAACCCAGAGTAACCTGAGACAAATAAGCATTATATCCGAATTCAAAGATACTCAAAGCTGACACGACGACAACTGAAAGACGTGACAGTTTAGAATTTATTAGAAGCAATAGAAGCAGATAGATTATCGCTGTAAGACTTAATTGTGAGAATAGATAGCCTTGTTTCAACAAAAATCCTGCAATCACTAAGAAAAGAGTAGTAACTCCGATTCGAAGGATTTTCTCTCGTTGATTGCTCTTTGATTTTTCCCAGTAGGTATAGAAACCAAAGCAAGCAACAGCCACAAGGCCTAGTAGGTGGAGAATTGAGTATCTTGAGAAATAGGATGTTACTGCTTTTGGTTGAATTTTCGAAATAAAGGTATAGCTATTTGAATGGATGTAGATAACAGCTAGAAGCAAACTAAGTGTAATGACTAGATTAGTTAGCTTAGAGATAACTACTTTCTCTTTCATTACTTGGTAAGCCAATACCAACATGAAGAATGAGAATAACCAAGAAAAACGGAAAAAGAAACCGGCAGGGTTTTGCCCCATATGCCAAATCTTACTTACAAACTCATTGACGAATGATGTCAAGAATATAAGAGTAACAATCCCAGCAGCCCATTTCTTAACTTTTGAAACATTCTTAGAGAGAAAGTAGAGAACAAAGCCAAGAAAACCAAACGCTCCAATATAGATATTTGGTAAGTTTGGTCCTGCAGACCAACCAGAGGTCGTATCAAAGCCACCAATCACCATCTTAGCAAGAATATCCAGTGGATTAATCTGGAAGGCCAAGGAGAAGGTCATTCCTCCACCAACTTGACCTTTACTTTCTACCAAATTGAAGAATACAGGAAGGATTAGGATTGCTGCTGTCCCAATCCCAATAATAGAATAAATGACAGCCTGTAACAACGGTTCAATAAAGTTTTTGATCTTCGCTTTAAGATCTCCATCAATCATCAATCTAGGAGATACATAGAAGCAAGCATACAGAGCAACAAAGATCGAAATCATGTAACCCATGTAAAATTGAAGTAGGACGGTCAGCCCCAATGCAAAAGAATAACGATAAGGGGCTCCACCATCTAATAATTCTTCCAAGTAAACAATGACAATCGGCAACATAATCATAGCATCATAAAAAATGACGTTCATTTGATAAGAAACCAACATTCCTGAAAGGGCATATGCTGTTGAAAAGAGCGGTACTAACCATTTTCTTTTCTCTAATCCTTTATAGCGCTTGATAAGAAGAAAGGCGAAGGCTATTCCTATTGCGCCATAACGGAGCCAAATTGTCAAAAATACTGCAAAACCGAAATGCTTAAGTGGTGTCAAAATATAAATGATATTGAAGGGACTCATTAAATAATATCCGAGGACCCCAATCATATCTCCACCAAGGGACTTAGTGAACGAATAACTCAGACTAGAAAGATCCCCAGTGAGAACCGCATTTTTTAATAAACCAAAGAAACTGATGTATTGTTGACCAAAGTCAACTGCCATCAAACTTTTGGTCCCAAAAGGATATGATCCCATAAAGGCCCAAACAACAAGCATAATTGTCATCGGGAGTAAAGCGCTAAAAGCATATAGAAACCTCTTGGGATTCTTTTTCCAAAGCTCTTGCAAGCGCATGAACCAAACTAACATTTTTATCTCCTATACATCTTAACCTATCTTATTCTCATTGGCTTGTTCAATATTGGTATCTTCAATAATGAAATGAGGACGGCGCTTCACCTCGTAATAAATTTTTCCAATGTATTCCCCAAGAATACCGATAAATATTAACTGAACACCACTAAATAGAATGATCGCAGCTATGGTTGTAAAATAGCCACTCACATAATTCCCTTGCGCGAACATGTACTTCATCATTTCAAAAGCAAGATACAAAATAGCAAGTCCCAAACAGATAAACCCAAACTGAATACAAACACGAAGAGGACGATCATTAAATGAAATAATCCCTTGAATGGCATAGTTCATTGATTTTTTAAAACCAAACTTACTCTTTCCAGCTTTACGGATTTCGTTTTTATAAGGAATCACCTTCTCTTTGAAGCCAATCCACTCATACAAGCCCTTATTGAAACGATTGTATTCTGGCATAGATACAAACGCATCAATTGCTTTACGACTAAGGAGTCTCAACTCGGATTTACCATCCGTCAGTTTAACATCCATCGACCGGTTGGACAAGAAATAGAACATACGAGCAAAGGTACTGCCGATAAAGGACTCCCCTTCTCGAGTTCGTTGCCCACTGACGATATCATAGCCTTCATTATAGGCTTCTAAAAAGAGGGGGATCAGATAAGGTGGATGTTGTAAATCTCCATCCATTACCATTACCGCATCACCGCTTGCATATTTGAAGCCTGCTAAAATACCGCTCTCACGACCAAAATTACGACTAAATCGAATATATTTTACATGAGGGTTCTCTTCCGCAATGGCTGTAATGAGTTCAAATGTTTTATCACTACTTCCATCATCGACATAGAGAATTTCATAGTCAGTAAGTTCTTTCCCAAACATCTGCTCTAGCTGACTCGAAATAGCAGCATGCGTTTGAGACAGGACCAACTCCTCATTCAGTAATGTAATGAGTATCGATAGTTTCATCTCTATTCTCCATCTACTCTATTTCCAAAAAAGAGAGAGCTTTCGCTCTCTCCTTTATACGGAAACTCTTTTTCTATTATTTAGACATTTTACGTTTCATTACAATCGCACCTGATAGGACAAGTACTCCTGTGAATACTAGGCCAGTTGCTACGACTTCACCAGTATTTGGAAGGACTTTGCGTCCACCACCGTTACCATCTGCATTTCCGCCAGGGTTTCCTGGTGTTGGAGTTGTTGACTCTGGTGTTGTGGTTGGCTTTGGAGTTTTCTTCTCTGGTGTTGTAGTTTCTTCACTTGATGAAGTAGTTGTTGTAGTTGCTTCACTTGATGAAGTAGTTGTTGTAGTTGCTTCACTTGATGAAGTAGTTGTTGTAGTTGCTTCTTCGCTTGATGAAGTGGTTGTTGTAG